>NZ_QSGS01000009.1 GCF_003467445.1 Exiguobacterium sp. AM39-5BH | reverse complement strand
AGCTCGACACCGTCGTCTCCGGACGAGGGAAGTCGAAGGCCTGCGTCGCGACGTTCGTCGAGCGCAAGAGCCGGTTCTACCTCGCCCTGCCGATCGCGGACCGTAGCGCGGCCTCGATGGAGGGGGCGATCCACACGGTCCACGCCGCCTTCCCGGAGGGCACGTTCAGGACGGCGACGACGGACCGGGGCAAGGAGTTCAGCTGCCACGAGCGCGTCCGGGCGTCGCTCGGCGTGCCGCTGTATTTCGCCGACCCGTACTCGTCGTGGCAGCGCGGCAGCAACGAGAACGCCAACGGCCTCCTGCGCGAGTTCTTCCCGAAAGGATCGGACTTCGCGACGGTCGGCCAAGGAGAGATCGTGGACGCGCTCGCCAAGATCAACGGGCGGCCGAGGAAATGTCTCGGCTGGAAGACCGCACACGAGGCCTTCGCGGAGGAAGTGTTGCGCTTAAATTGACAAACCGTCGTAGATAAACATTGTTAAATCAACAAAAATTAGCAATCCATTTTATATGCTAATTGGATTGCTAAAATGTTTGTTATTTTATGTTTTGTACTATTAAACTTAACACGTTAATGATGGCACGCTACTCTGCTTATATTTATTTAGTATGAAGTAACAATTGATCTAAATCCATTATTTTAATTTTCTTTTTCGGTAACTGTTTAATCAATCCAAGTTCTTCTAGAGTAGTAAATTTACGGCTGATTGTTTCTGGTGTGGTACCAAGATACGAGGCTAAATCCTTTTTGGACATTGGTAAGATAATCGTTGGACTATTGCCACTTCCCTTTTCAATATTCTCAGCTAAAAAGGATATAATGCGGGTTTCTACATTTTCAATCGCTACTTGTGTGGTTTGTTTTTCAGAATCCTTTAAACGCATCGTTACTTCTGACAGTATTTTTAATGAGATCTGCGGATATTCCACCAAATACTTCTGTAAATCACCTCGTTTAATTAAACAAATAGATGTATTTTGTAGTGCTTCCGCATAATTCTCATGAATACTTCCAGGTTGGAAAATGGCGACTTCACCTGTAAAATCACCAGGATTTAAAATGCGAACAAGTTGTTCTTTTCCAGAATCCGATAAGCGGTAAATCCGAGCCTTACCTGAATTGATAATATATAAGGTATCATCTTCCTCATCTGCACGGAATAACATTTCCCCTTTTTTAAGATGAAGTGTCTTGGCAGATTCCGCAATCAAATCCATTTGTGAGTCTTCCAAATGGTTGAAAATGGGGACAATACGAATACATTCTGCATGTCCATGTTGGTGATGACAACATTGGTTTTGTTCCAAAATAACCTCTTCCTTTTATAAAAAGCCTAAGAGGGCATCCTAGGCTTCCTTTCTATTCACTCGATTAAGCAGGTTTTACCTTTGATTTGACAACAGGATATCCTAAGTCTTCAATTGCCTTTTCGATATCGTTAATAGCGACTGCTTCTGAATCAAAATCTACTTTTACTTTACTTGCATTGAACATTACTTTCAAGCTATCTTGATTCACACCGTTTATTCCTTTCACCGCATTTTCAATCTTTTGGAGACAAGATGGGCAAGATAAGGTTTCTAATTGAATCGTTGCTTTTTGCATAAATCATTTCCCCCTTCATTTTTTAACGACCGTAAACCAATCTATTCTTTTGTTTTTGAGTTACTTTAAGCCTGATATGCTTTATCTACTTCTGATAACATCTCGAATGTGCCTCCATACGTTTCACATACATCTCCAGGAATGGTGTAGTTGTCTGTGATTTTTCGTAATTGAGCAAATTCAGCATCTAAGTCAGGTTTGTTCGTACCTGCGTCTTTTACTTTTCCACTAATTGTTTCAAACAATTCACGTACTTCAAAGGCTTCTGGGTGATTCTTACCATGGGCCCGTGTAATTGCAGTGGTGTATAAATCCAGCTTTTCAAAATGGTTTGTTATTACTTCGTTAAATGTCTGTTCAGACATTATTCGTTCCCTCTTTCTTGTGGTTTTTTGGTCTTAGGCCGATTTTACTTTTGATTTGACGACTGGATATCCTAAATCTTCAATGGCTTTTTCGATGTCGTTAATGGTGATCGTTTCTGAATCAAAATCTACTTTTACTTTACTGGCATTAAATAATACTTTTAAGCTATCATGATTAACCCCGTTTAATCCTTTCACCGCATTTTCAATCTTTTGCATACAAGATGGACAAGATAATGTTTCTAATTGAATAACTGCTTTTTGCATGAATTATTTCTCCTTTCATCTTATCTTTTATTTTTTTGTTTTCCCTCTTCTTCTTTACAATTTAAGTATAGTTCAGGTTCAACGAAATGAATTTGATGCAAATCAAGTTTTAAGAAAAAGTAGGGGAGTATTTTGTTCTTCCTACCTGAATACTTCCCCTTTATCATTCATCAAGACTGCTTTCTATTAAAATTATTCTCTCAAACGGTATCGAAGCAATCTCATACCATTCAAGATGACTACTAAGATACTTGCTTCGTGAACCAACATCCCGATTGACATATTCATCCATTCACCAAATAGTAGGCTGGCAAGTAAGACTAATACCACACCAACTGCTATGGTAATGTTCTGTTTCATGTTTCTTGAAGTTGATTTTGTTAAGCCTAATGCGTGTGGTAAACGACTAAAGTCAGAATTCATTAAAACAACATCTGATGTTTCGATTGCAACATCTGTTCCACTTCCCATGGCAATTCCGATATCTGCTAAGGCTAGTGAAGGACTATCATTCACTCCGTCACCGACAAAGGCAATGATCCCGCCTTCTGCTTGCATTTTTTCGATATAAGCAGATTTTCCTTCCGGTAGCATATGACCATGTGCTTCTGTTAACCCAAGTTCTCGAGCAACTAAATCTACGGTTCCTTGGTTGTCCCCAGAAAGAACGACAAGGTTTTTGACCCCTAGTTTTTTCAGTTTTTGAAGATCTTTTTTAACACCTGGGCGGATTTGATCCCGAATACCCATCAGAACGTTTAATTCTCCGTCGACCGCAGTTAACACAAGAGAATTCCCATTTTTCTCAAAGCGTTCGACGTCTTTTTTAGCTTTTTCGCTTAATTTCACATTTTTCTTTTCCATTAAAGCTACGTTACCAACGGCTATATGATGAACACCTATTTTTGCTACAATTCCGCCACCTTTAACGACTTCGGTTTCTTCAACAGTAGAGAAAGTTATCTCGCCAATATCCTGTAGGACAGCTTTCGCTAGTGGGTGGTCCGATTCACGCTCCACACTTGCTAAATATCCTAGAACCTCTTCAGTATTTTTTCCGTAAAATTCTTTTTCGGCAACTTCAGGGTTTCCTACTGTCAATGTTCCTGTTTTATCAAAAACGATAGTATCTACTCTGCTAAAGTCATTGATAACTTCACTACCTTTTAAGAGGACACCATTACGTGCACCGTTTCCGATACCGGCAACGTTGGATACAGGAACCCCGATAACTAATGCACCTGGACATCCTAAAACAAGAATCGTGATAGCTAGTTCAATATCTTTTGAGAAAAACCAAACAATAAAACCAAGGACTAACACAGCTGGTGTATAGTATTTTGAGAATCGGTCAATGAAACGTTCTGCTTCTGATTTGGAATCCTGTGCCTCTTCCACTAATTCGATAATTCTACCAAATGTTGTATCTTCTCCAACACGATCAGCTCGAATTTGGATCGTTCCATTTTCTAAGATAGATCCTGCAAATACTTCAGAATCAACCTTTTTACTTACAGGTAGAGATTCTCCAGTAATACTTGCTTCATTAATGTGACCTTCACCAGTTAACACTGTTCCATCTACCGGAACTTTTGCACCCGTTTTAACTAATAAAATATCACCTTCGTCTACATCATCGACATCTACTTCTTCAAATTCTCCGTTTTCCATTTGCTTTAAAGCACTTTCTGGTGCCAGCTCTGTTAATTCTTTAATGGCAGAACGTGTTTTGTTCAAGGTACGCTGCTCCAAGTAAGAACCAAATAAGAATAAGAAAGTAACGATGGCTGATTCCTCATAATTTTGAATCAATACTGCTCCAATAACTGCAATGGTAACTAAAACATCAATACTGACAACTTTTACTTTTAATGCCTGATAGGCTTGGATTGCAATCGGCGCCACACCAAGAATGGATGCAATGATGAGCGACCAATTGAAAATGGCCATGTTGTCTAAGGAAAATCGTCCGAAGAATGCAAGTGCAATCAAAATTGCACTGATCAGTGTAATGGAATTCTTTTTACTTAATATATATCTTTGCATGTTGATTCCCTCCAATTTCATTTTCATTTGTATTCCTTGTTGATGACTCTAGTCTAGGATGTTTCTATGAAATAAAAATTGATTCGAATCAAGTTCTATTGTAAAAGTGAAAAATTATAAAAGAACAGCAAAACAAAACCAACTGTTTTACGGAATAACTCTTATATATTATCGAACATCGACATACAATCACAAAAATTCATTATATTGTACATTCTTTATTCAGCAGGCTTTAGAAAAGTAGTTAGTTTAAGTGTACTCTTTCACATTATCCATTGGCGTTACTCAGAATTTGCTCCAATTACTAAACAAAAGCTAATGAAGATTATGGAACAACATGATCCAGTTACCGGTTTTTTTTGGAATATCCGCCATAGGCTCAAATAGTTTGTTTAACAAACAGCTATCATCCTAATCACCTAAACAGGTAGTTTTGTTTAACATTTTGTCGCGAATGTGTGAATAACTCAACTATTTAACGAAACCCTCCAAGCTATAATAAAAAAATGGTGCTCATCCAAACACTAACAGAAAGTGTAAAAAGGGCCGTTTTGTATTTCATCATTAATTTTCGTTTATTATCTTTAAACACCAAACAAACACCAACTCTAAATCAAAAGCGCGTAAGATCGCGTGTTTTCGGGCTTTGTTCCGTATCAGTGTGAATGTTTCAAAGTATGTTCCGCCTCGGCGACTGAATAACTCGGCAACCCAAAGTAAATCGCTCCAGCAATCAATAATGAAAAGATGACTCCCATTCTTATCCGATATCGGTTTTCTAAACTCTTTAGGCCAATCAACGCTACGATAATCATACTGGTCGCCGTTCCAAACGCCGCCGAGTTTCCATACCAAGCCTCATTGACGAACATCATTCCTCCAATGGCCAATATCCCGAACATCCACCACCACTTCATCCCCATCACCTCATGCCGATTATCCCAAAAAAATAGGCAACTCCATTTTAATTAACTCCGACCGATTCAAACGTTTGATTCCCCGGGAAAGTGGAATATCGGACAAGAGAACGGATTTTGAATGAGGAGGCATTTCATGAACATCCCAACCATCAAACTACATGACGGCTACGAGATTCCGGCAATCGGGCTCGGCACCGTTTATTTACGAGGTGAACCGGGCGTCGACGCCATCACGAGCGCTATCCGCAACGGCTATCGTCTCATCGATTCGGCAATTCGCTATGACAATGAAGGAACGGTCGGCGAGGCCGTCCGGCAATCCGGCATCCCGCGCGAGCAACTGTTCTTGACGTCGAAGCTTCGCGCCCAATACTTCGACTACGACGATGCGCTCGAGATGATTCGTGAGTCGCTCTACCGGGCGAACCTCGACTATTGGGACTTGTTCCTGTTGCATTGGCCGAACCCGAAACAAGACAAATACGTGGAGGCGTGGCGCGCACTCATCCAGGCGAAAGAGAACGGGTGGATCCGCTCCATCGGCGTCTCGAACTTTATGCCTGAGCACCTCGACCGTTTGATTGAGGAGACGGGTGAGACACCGGTCATCAACCAAATCGAGCTCCACCCATACTTCTCCCAAGTGGAACAGCGTCAGGCTGACAAAGAGCGCGGCATCATCACTGAGGCATGGAGTCCGTTGAGCCGAGCCCGGACTGTCACGCATGACGAGACGATCGCGGAACTAGCAAGACAGAAAGGCAAGACCGTGTCCCAAGTCATTCTGCGTTGGCACGTCCAGCTCGGTGTCATCCCGCTCCCGCGTTCATCGAGCGAGTTGCATCAAAAAGAGAATCTCGATGTCTTCAACTTCGAATTGACGGACGACGAGATGGAGACACTTAACGCGCTGACAAAGCCAGATGGTCGCATCGACAACCAAGACCCGAGAGAATACGAGGAATACTAAAAAAAGATTGAGCCGTCTGGGCTCAATCTTTTCTCGTTAAAACGCCGGAATCGCCGTTTCGTCGTAATTTTCTTCCAAGAACGCACGGACTTCGTCACTTGTGAGTGCTTCGCCGAGTTTCTGGATCGCTTCTTCATCTTGGTTGTCTTCACGGGCCACGAGCGTGATGGCGAAGTCGTTCTCGACACCTTCCGTCAAGAGGGCATCGCTCTTCGGCGTCAAGCCGAGTGGCGCCGCATAGGCCGGCGTCATGAGGACCGCGTCGACGTCGTCATACGCACGCGCGAGCATGAGCAAATCGACTTCCTCGAACTTGAGGTTCTTCGGGTTTTCCGTGATATCGGCTTGCGTGTAATACGAACCATTTTTCTCACCGAGCTTGATCACATCGTGTTGGGCGAGCAATGAGAGCGAGCGGTCGATATTTGATACGTCGTTCGCGATGGCGATCGTCGCGCCTTCCGGGATGTCGTCCATGTTGTCATACTCTTTCGAGTAGACACCGTAGTTGGCGAAGTAAATCGGTTCGATTGGGACGAGGTTAGCATCATTGCTGCGGTTGAACTCTTCCATGTACGGGACGTGTTGGAAGAAGTTCGCATCGACTTCTTTCGCCGCGAGCGCCGTGTTCGGTTGGACGTTGTCACCGAGGACGACGATTTCGAGCTCGATGTTGTCTTCGGCGAGTTGTTCTTTCGCGATTTCAAGCATATCCGTCATCGGTGGGATGAGCGATGCGACTTTGAGCGTCTGCGGCTCGTTTGACGGGGCTTCCGTCGTGTTCGTTTCGGTATCGTTCCCGCACGCCGCGAGGACGAGTGTGAGTGAGGCGAAAAGCGCCATTAATTTTTTCATAAGTTCTCCTTCTTTCTGTAGGTAATTAGCGTTTGTCGATGAGCCGGGCCACCGTTGTACCGGTGAACTGAATCATCTGGACGAAGACGAGCATGATGAGAATCATGTACATCATCAGCTCCGTCTTGAACTGTTGATAACCATAGCGGATGGCAAAGTCACCGATGCCACCGCCCCCGACCACCCCCATGATGGTCGAGTACGAGATGAAGCTAATGATTGACGTCGTCAGTCCTAGGACGAGACCGGAACGGGCCTCGACGTACAGGAACTTGAAGATGACGTCTTTGATGGACGCCCCCATCGACACGGCCGCCTCGACAACGCCGCGCGGTACATCAAGGAGTGACTGCTCGACGAGTCGCGAGTAATGGGCGATGGCAATGATGGCGAGCGGCACGGTTGCCGCCGCCGTCCCAATGGCCGTTCCGATGATGAGTCGCGTAAATGGAATCAAAAACACGACGAGTAAAAGGAACGGGAACGAGCGGACGATATTGACGACCAAGTTGAGCACGGAGAAGACGGCCCGATTTTCTAACAGCTGCCCTTTCCGTGACAAATAGAGCCACGTCCCGAGCGGCAGACCGAGGAAGACGGCCGCGAGAATCGAGACGCCGACCATGATGAACGTCTCGCCGATCGAACGCCAAATCTCTGTCTGATATTGCAGGAGTACCTCAGGCATGCGGTTCACCCGCCTTCTTCAGTTGGTCGACGAACCAGGACGGATTGTCGTCGATGTCTGCCACACCAGTTGGAATGACGTCAATCGTCTCATACACCGAACCGTCCGTCATGACAGTTACGCGGTCGCAAACTTGTTTGATGACGTCCATCTCATGCGTCACGATGACGATGGTAACGCCGAGCCGCTCGTTAATCGACTTCAACACGCCTAGCACTTCAGCCGTCGTGTTCGGATCGAGCGACGACGTCGGCTCATCACACAACAAGACGTGCGGTTCGTTCGCGAGCGCGCGGGCGATGGCGACGCGCTGTTTCTGCCCGCCGCTGAGCTGTGCCGGGTATTTATCTTTGAACGACTCGAGCCCTACGAAACGAAGACACTCGAACACCCGGGCCTCATGCGTCGCCCGCGGTCGGCCGGCCAGCTTCAGCGAGGCGGCCACGTTGTCATAGACGGTCTTGTTCGCGACGAGATTAAACTGTTGGAAAATCATGCCGATGACGTGTCGCTTCTCGCGCAGCTGTCGACTCGACAGGCTCGTCAACTCGTCCCCATCGACCGTGACTTGTCCGGTATCCGGTGTCTCGAGCAGGTTCATCAGCCGGAGCAACGTCGATTTGCCGGACCCACTCGCGCCGATGATGCCATATACTTCGCCCCGCTCGATGTGAAGCGAGACGTCACGGACGGCTAAGTCGCGGCCGAACTGTTTGCTGACATTCGTTAACGTGATCATAGATGGTTCCTTTCTCTCATGGGAAAACTGGGTCAACCTCGTACCCCATTTTAGCGAACTAAAGGAAGATTGTCAGTTGAGGTGCTTCAAAAAAAGAACCGCACGGTGGCGGCTCACTTCAGCGGGTGCTGTTTGAAATGCTCGGCGATATGACGTTGCATCGATTCACGGTTCTCGGCAAAGATGCGATGCCGGTGGCCGTTGCCTCCAGATGGATGGGGAAATCCGCTCACGACGCGCTCTGGCGCGATGATGCCCTTGTCGACGAGCGTCTCGATGGCCCGACGGACGTTGATGCCCATTGGCAGGATGAGTGCGTCCTTCAAAACCGCCATCTCATCGGCAAAACTACCTTCGACGTATGAACGGAATAGTTCCGTCTTTATCATATCCGGGCTCGACCCGTTATAGTTCTTCCCTTTATAGAAGACTGGGTATGGCAACACCGCCGTATTCTGCACAAGATGGTTCGCCTCGCCGAACAAGTCGAGCGTCGTCGGATCCCGAGGTGGTGATGTAGATCCAAGTCGTCGAGCATCGTCACCAAGTTCTTGCGAATCGGTCCGGAAAAGCTGCCCCGTTGTTTGACAGCCCGGAGCGCCTCCTCGTCGGGCGCGTCCGCCAAATCACGGATGGCCTCGAACGATTGCCGCATTTGATACAGCCCCGGCGTAATCCCGGCGATGACGACTTTGGCGTTCGGGTTGATGTATTCGAACGGCGCATAATAAATCGTCAGTTGCTTGTTCGGGTCCTCCTCGAGCAGGAACGGTTCACTCTTCAGTGTCGTCTCCTCCAGGTCGGGCAGTTCAAGAATATGTTGTTTATAGCGTTGAAATAAATCGGTACGTGTCGGCATGATTGTCCCTCCTCTGTTTCTGTTCTTTCCCCAAACCGCCAAATCCTATCAGAGGATGGTGAACTCGTTTCGCGCATTGACGCGGCACATCCGCTTTTGTATAGTTAGGAACGACAAAAACGAATAGGAGTGACCAATTTGACTCCAACAGAACCGACGACACGACTCCTCGATCTCCTCAGTGAGCGACATGACCAAATCCGCCGCATCAGCGAGCGGGCTTGGAACGAGCAACACGATATCTATATCTCCAACTCCGAATGGTACGTGCTCGCCCGGATTTATCGAACGAAACCGACCATTGCCGAAGTGACGCGCAACGTCCACATCTCCCGTCAAGCGATCCATAAGCTCATCAAGAACTTGAAAGCGAAAGAACTCGTCACGGTGACCGATCATCCGACGAGTCGAAAAGATAAATGTATCGAGCTGACCGAGCTCGGGGTCCGTTGCTACGAACAGAACGAGGCGTTGAAAGCCGAACTCGAACAAAAAATAGCCGATTCACTCGGTGACGACGCGTTCCGACAACTGAAAATGTTGTTGAAAGCCGACTGGAATTTGTAATCTCTCCTAACGATTGGGAGGGATTTTTTTATGTCATATCTCACCTCAAATGTCAACCGAGTTGACATTTCGTGTCATGAACTACTATACTTGATGAAAGGAAGAGGTGATCGATTTGTTCAAAACTGGTGATTTAATCATCTATTCGACCCACGGAGTTTGCCGCATTGACGACATTTCCGACATGACGGTCGCGGGTGAGACGAAGTCGTACTACACGCTCCATCCCATCAATAACGCACAGAAGTTGCAAATCAGTATCCCCGTCGATAGTGATAAAGTGATGATGTTGACGCTCCTTGAAGCGAAAGAAGCAAAAGAGATCCTCGAATCGTTCCGCTCGCCGGGTGTCGAATGGAATCCCCATCCGAACAACCGCAATCGCGAATTCTTGAACGTCGTGCACTCGGGCAACCGTCACGACATCGCTCAAGTCATCAACACGCTCGCCCGCCGTCAAAGTGAGGCGCTCGCGTTGAACAAAAAGTTATATGAACAGGACCGTAAGATTCTCGAGAACGCGAAAACGATCCTCGTGAAAGAACTTTCGCTCGCGCTTGAATTATCGGAAGACATCATCGATCAACAAATTGCTGCTTATTTGAGCGAAGAACCTGTCGCCACTACTTGATTGGCCCCTTCCGTGCGAAGAGGTCTTTTTTTATTGTTCAAAGACGGCCAGCACCTGTTCTTTCAGCGGTTGGAAGCTATGTCCGACATGTCCGTGGTACATAAAATGCTTGGAGCAGAAAATCGTCCCGATTGTTCCATCTTCGTACGTAAAAGTAATTGGGTCGGCTGCAATCCAATCCACCAATCGTACTTTAGGATTGAAGGTTACAGAGGGGTTCAGCTTTTCTGTTTCCAATAACGCCAGCAATTCGCCCAGTGCTTGCTTGCTGTGGACGATTATTGCTTTTGGTTGGTAGGCGACTAATAGCTCACGGAAAATTTGCCTGCCATGTCGGGTCAAATCAGGGTCCACTTGACGCAATTCTTTTGCTCGCCTCGTCGGGTATGCATTCATGTTCGTCTCAATGACATCAATCTTTCCTATAGACTTTTCCTCTAAATCATTCACGAATTGATTCAAACCAACCCGCGTACGAGATAGTGGACTTTTTCCTTGAGACAACCGAATCGTCTTTATTTGCTCAATGAAGCGTTCACGATTACAAAGTATTTGAATATAGTCCTCGACACTTGAAAACGCATCTTTTGAAATTGGTGTGGCCGGATTGATACCCACTATAAAAACATTCCCTTTTGAATCAGGTGATTTACTGACGAATGGACGAAAATAGATGTCATGGGAAGGGACTTCAATCCATGTATGTAGCTGTTCATTTGTTTGCATAATCATGTCCTCCTTTAATCACTCTCAACAATGACATCTTCCGCGAGCCCTGTATTATTGATTTTCTTGTACTGATCATACACATCCGCCACATCAACGAGCTCTTCAGGATTCACAAGCAATGTCTTCGACCCTTTTTCAATCAAGAGAAGTGGATGTTCTTTGAATTTGATTTGTTCAACCACATCATTCGCATGTGAGATTAGAAGCGTCTCTGTTGTCGGCCTCATGCAACGCACTTCCCAGCGGTCGAGCCATTCTAACACTTGTCTCGTTTCCCATTCGACATCAAACAGGATAGCGACCAGGATATAGTGGCCCGCATGCCTCATCAAGACTGCGAAACAATCGCCTAACTGAATACATTCCGTCTGCTCTGTCTCCATATAATCTTCATAATTGGGAAGTACACAATATTCGAAGCAATCCGGATACTTTCGAAGTTGGTCGACGTAGTCACCGTATTTTTTACGCTCCCATTCAGAAAGAATAATTTTATCCATGTAGCACCTCCTAATTTTATGTAGAGCTCTATTTATTTTTAACCAATATATGGATTAATTGTCTTACAATCAAAAAGAAAAAGCGAGAATATGAACACATCCTCGCTTGTACTCGCTTAATTGTAGACGACGCCTTTCTCTTTTAGGCCGAGCGCCATCGCTGTCGATTCGTGAATCGTCTTGAACAGTTCCGGGTGATCCGAGAGCGAGACGCCATAAGACGGCACCATCTCTTTGATTTTCGGTTCCCATTCCGGCATCCGGTTCGGGAAGCACTGCTCGAGCACTTTCAACATGACGTGCACGGCCGTCGACGCGCCCGGTGATGCACCGAGCAATGCTGCGACCGATCCGTCTTCGGCGCTGACGACTTCCGTTCCGAACTGGAGCGTCCCTTTGCCGTCCGGCGTGTCTTTGATGACTTGCACGCGTTGTCCGGCGACGACGATTTCCCAGTCTTCGTTCTTCGCGGTCGGGATGAATTCACGGAGCTCGTCCATCCGTTTGTCATGCGACAAGAGCACCTGTTCAATCAAATATTTCGTGAGCGGCATCTCTTTCGCCCCGGCCGCGAGCATCGTCACGACGTTGTATGGTTTGACCGATTGGATGAGGTCGAGGTTCGAGCCCGTCTTCAAGAACTTCGGCGTAAAGCCGGCGAACGGTCCGAACAATAACTCTTTGCGCCCTTCGATGAAGCGCGTGTCGAGATGAGGCACCGACATCGGCGGTGCGCCGACTTTCGCTTTGCCATATACTTTCGCGTTGTGCTGTTCGATGACGTCACGGTTCTTACAGACGAGGAACAGACCGCTAACCGGGAATCCACCGATGTGCTTCGACTCCGGGATGCCCGTCTTTTGGAGAAGGGGTAGGCTTCCACCACCGCCGCCGATAAACAAGAACGGCGCCGTGTGCGTCTCAATCGTGTTCGCCTCGATGTCTTTCACTTTCACTTCCCATAGCCCGTTGTCCAACCGTTTGACGTCCTCGACGCTATGTTTGTAGTTGACCTCGACACCTTGGCCGGTCAAATGATCGAACAGCATCCGTGTGAGCGCGCCGAAGTTGACGTCCGTGCCCGAATCGATTTTCGTCGCCGCAATCGGCTCATCGACAGAACGACCTTCCATGACAATCGGCATCCAGTCATGGAGCTGTTCCGGGTCATCTGATAAGACCATCCCTTCAAACAACGGATTCTTTGTGAGCGCTTCCAAACGTTTCTTCAAGAATTCGATGTCCTTCTCGCCTTGGACCATGCTCATATGCGGAATCGAACGGATGAACGCTTCCGGATTTTGAATCAAGCCTTTGTTGACGAGATGCGCCCAAAACTGACGCGAGATTTGGAACTGCTCGTTCACGTTGATTGCTTTCGAGATGTCGAGCGTGCCATCCGGCTTCTCCGTCGTATAGTTCAACTCGCAGAGCGCGGCATGTCCCGTCCCGGCGTTGTTCCATTCGTTCGAACTCTCTTCCCCTGCACTTTCGAGCTTCTCAAACACTTTGACTTCCCACTCTGGTACGAGCTCTTTAAAGAGCGACCCGAGCGTCGCACTCATAATACCGGCACCAATCAAAATGACGTCTGTTCTCTTTTGAACACTGCTCATGAAAACCCCATCCTTCTCCCCTGGATTTGTGTATGAGACGATTCGGTAAATCCCCATTCGCCGACTCGCCCCGTTTATAATGGTTATATTGATTATAACGCTTTTGTGATGTTTGATAAGGGTTAAGTACGGAAAACTTTTAGAGATTCTAACGAAGTCATCTCGCGGAACTAGAGATGTTATGATGAATACAATCAATACTTAAGAGAATGAGGTAGCTATAATGAAAAAGAAAGTAAAAGTAGTTGCAGCAGTGATTGAAAATGAAAATCAAGAAATTCTCTGCGCCCTTCGCTCAACAAATATGTTGATTCCAAACATGTGGGAGTTTCCTGGTGGAAAAGTTGAAGACGGTGAGAATTTGCAAGAAGCACTTGAACGTGAGATTTCTGAAGAGTTAGCTTGTGAAATCACTGCGCACGAAGTGATTAATGAACATGTACATGAATATGAAACGTTCATTATTCAATTAATTTCATTGCGTGCTGAGTTAAAATCAGGAACGCCGATTGCGACAGAACACGATGCGTTAATTTGGTTAAAACGTGATAACTTACATTCCCTCGTGTGGGCCCCGGCAGATATTCCTGCTGTCAATGACGTCATCAATCAAACGACAAAAGCCGAGAACGTGTAACAATCACGTCTCGGCTTTTATTAATGCGTTTGTTCATGTAAGTAGTCGTAAATTTGCTGATCGACACGTTCTTGGAGGAGTAAGTTCATCGTAACAACAGACAATTCCTGTCTGTTTTGATTCAGCATTGTCGTATCTTGAACAGATTCGCGATCCGGTTTGACTTCACCCAAATAGTAGAAATCTCCGCCTTCATCATCATCCTTTTTCACAAAGAGATGAATATCGATTTCTCTTTCCTGTGCTTCAATGATTTTACGTACTTCTTCCGATTTTGTCGTTCTTCTGCTTCTCGTATACCAATGAAACACTTCTGGATTAATAAAGGAGTCTCCATAATTGACGCTAGCTTCAACGTCTTCACCCTTATGGTATGTGACAAAAATCGGACAAGTTTGATGTTTTATTTTGTAGCCATATATCGTCGATTGTTCTTCTTTATCCCAATTTAATAGGCGGCAAGCATCTTTCCTCGTGTATTTTTCAAGTCGGGTTAATGGTTTTGTTTGATCGTATCGTTGACCTCTAGCTAAGGAAGCTGTTAATACATCTTTAAACAGCTGAGTGAACCATTCATCTTTTAATAAAGAGTGCATATGAGATGAGAATCTATACACCTCACCTTCCCAAGAAATTAAGGCGTGTCCTCCATACTTCAATCGATCAGCATCTTTAAAGAAGTTTAGTGATAATACATTTTCTAAAGAGTGAATGGTAGCTTGATCACTTCGTATGCCCTGCTCACGCAAGCGATGAATAAAATCTTGTTTGTTCAAACTTTCCTGCTCCAACAGAAGTTGCATTAACAATGCCTCATGTACTCGTTTTCCTGATAATAACTCTTGGGTCACCATCAACAGAACTTTCGAATGAATGGAAGGAAGATTAGGGAGATCAGGCTCCACTATATTCAAAAAGGCACCGTAATGACCCTTCTTTGTTCCAATAACAATTGGATCCATTGAATAATGTTCAACAAAATCACTTAGCATCGGAGGTCGGCCTAAACGGTTTTTCAAATTGTGATAAGCCTCTTTTAACACTTTTAAGTCCGTTAGTTTTGCTTGATTAATCGATTCGTAAATTCGCTCTTTTGCGATGGCTTCAAAATTAATGGTCGACGTGCCAGAAATATAGCTACGATCGATTACTTTTCTCCGAATCGAATCTTTATTTTGAGAGCGGTCTCCGGATAAAGCGATTGGAATCAAATAGTTATTTTTGTAGTTAGCAATGAAATCGATAACGGTCACGTATTGTTTTGAGCTGTGTTTTCTTAATCCCCGTCCTAGTTGTTGAACAAAAATAATACTTGATTCTGTCTGTCGCAACATGACGACTTGATTAATGCTTGGAATATCAATACCTTCGTTGAATATATCAACTGTTAAAATGTAATCTAGACGACCCTCTTCCAAATTAGTCACTTCAACTCGTCTCTTTTCTTGCGAATCATCTCCGGTTAAAGCACATGTTCTAAAACCTCGATGATTCAATTCCTCAGAAAGTCGTTTCGCTTCTCGTTTTGAACTACAGAACATCAAACCACATAAACGCTCTCCAGAAAAACCATAGTAATCAATCTTCTCGATAATCCGTTCTACACGTTCCTCTGACACGAGCTGAGTGAATACATCAAACTCAACTTGATTTCCACTCACTTCAAGATCTGTCACTCCAAAATAGTGGAAAGGACACAACATGTCCTCTTCAAGCGCTTCTTGTAACCGAATCTCATATGCAATGTTGTAATCAAACAACTTAAATAAATCATATCCATCTGAACGTTCAGGAGTTGCTGTCATTCCTAATAAAAATTGTGGTGTGAAATGTTCTATAATTCGTTGATATGTAACCGCTCCTGCTCGGTGACTCTCATCAATCAATACGTAGTCAAATGCGTCTCGGTTAAACTGATCTAATGTTTCTTGTTTAGAAATTGTTTGGATCGTTGCAAAGACATACCTAGCTCCCATTGCTCGGCTCGAACCTGACAGGATACCAAAATCACTTGCATCACCACCAATGACTCGATGAAAATCATTCTTTGCTTTTTGCAAAATCTGTTCGCGATGCACTACGAATAGCATTCGCTTCGGTCGATAGCGACGAACATCAAAAGCGGCTAAATATGTTTTTCCCGTGCCCGTCGCTGATACGACGAGCGCTCTTGTATTTCCATGCGCACGAACGGCCTCAATCCCACTTAAAGCTGCTAGTTGCATCGAATTAGGTTCTACCTGTAACGCTTCTTTTAATCGATTGACTCCATACGAGTCTGGAAATTCAGCTACACGTTCTCCGAAGACTGGACGATACGAACGTTCGTAAGCTGAAATCCATTCAAGTGTCAATGGAACTGAAACACTCCACATTTCTTCAAACTGATCGAGGAAGTGTCCGACAATTTCTCCATTCTCGTGAGAGGTCAACTTCAGATTCCACTCGTAATTTGTCTTTAACGCTCCAGACGTCAAATTAGAACTTCCAACAATTAATGAGTAGTACTCTTCATGTTGAAAAATGTATCCCTTAGAGTGGAATGCCTCAACTTCTGAAATGCGAATATCTACATTCTTCAGTTTTAATAGTTCTTTAAAGACTTTAGGTTGATTAAAGTATTGGTACGTTGAAGTCATGATTTTTCCACGGATACCTTTATCATGTAAGTCGGAAAGCGTAGATTTTAACGTAGCTAAGCCAGCTTCCGTAATAAACGCAACAGAGAATAAGAAAGATTGGCATCCCTTTAGTTCGTCTAGAAGTGAAGTAAGTACATCTTGTCGTTTATGTTTTTCATTCATTAATAACTCAGGTTTAAATGGACTCACGTGATGATGATGCTTATCAATGAACCCTTTTTCTAACGAATTTTTGAGTTGTTCTGTAAAATGAGTCATACATACCTCCAACATGATTTATACTAAATTCAAATAATTTCAATACCAGTATTTTATTTTACATATATTTCATTATTATCTTCTGCATAAAAATGATCAAGGAGGAACTTTATGTCTACGTTCTATCTCATCCGCCATTGCTCGGCCACCGGACAAGAGCCGGACGCCCCACTCACCTATGCCGGTGAACGACAAGCACTCGCCCTCGCTGACTTCTTTCAAGACATCCCTGTCGACCGCATCATCTCAAGCGACTATACGCGAGCCGTCGCCTCGATCACTCCGGTCGCCACGTCTAAGCAGTTGACCATCGAGACGGAGCCGAAGTTGCGCGAGCGTATCCTCTCGCTCGAACCGCGCGACGATTGGTTCGAGTTGCTTCGTCATTCGTTCACTGACGCCTCGTTCCGTGTCCCGGGTGCCGAATCGGGTCAAGAGGCGACGGATCGGATTTTGAGCGTCATCGAGCCACTTGACGATGTAACCGGCACGACCGTCCTCGTGACGCACGGCAATCTCCTCGCGCTGCTACTCCAATATGTGGATAACCGCTTCGACTTTGACACTTGGCGCAATCTGAGTAATCCCGACGTCTATCACCTCAAAATTGTGGATAACTCTTGGTACGTGGAACGTGTCTGGTCTGTCCCTGCCTGTGGATAACGTTATCCACAGAAAAAGCCGTCTCATGAATGAGACGGCTTTCGTTTTATTTTTCCACAAAAAACATTGAGATGGCACCAAGACCGACATGCGTCCCGACCGAGACGCCCATCTGCATGAGGTAAATCTCGCCGTCAAAGTCGGATTCGGCTTGAATCTTCGCCTTCAAGTTCTCGGCAATCTTTTGATCGGACGTATAGCCGATGATGACAAAGTTGGTAATGTCTTTGTCGCAGCGTTTGATGAACTCGTCCGTGTAGTGCTTGAGCACTTTACGCGTTCCACGCTCTTTCGCGACGATGGCCCCTTTGCCGTTCTTCATGCTCATAATCGGCTTGACCATGAGCAACTTGCCGATGATGGCGCTCGCGTTTGAGATACGACCGCTTTTAATCAAGTGGTCCAAGTCATCGACAGACAAGAAGTGCTTCACTTTCAGCTTATACTTTTCGTTGAACTCGACGAGCTCCTCGAACGTCGCCCCGGCTTCACGCAACTGGGCGCTCTTCATTAACAACCAACCGCTCCCGTGGCTCATCGAGCGTGAGTCGACGATATGAATCTTCGCCGTCGAATCGGGATGCGCCTCTTCGAAGTATTCTTTTCCGAGCACAGCCGATTGATACGAACCGCTCGTCCCGCTCGACATACAAATGCAAAGAATCTCATCATGTCCGCTCTCGACGGCCTCTTCCATCAGCTTCATAAATGTCGCCGGGCTCGGCATCCCCGTCGTCGGGAATTCCGGTAGCGCTTCCAACATTCCGTAAAACACATCGGGCTGGATGTCGACACGGTCCTCATACGATTTATTGTCAATCGTGATGATGAGCGGCGCGACGCTAATCTCATATTTTGCTAAAACCTCATCGGATAAATCACACGTTGAATCTGCAAGTAACTTTATCATGGTACCCTCCAAAAATCGCTCCTAAGTGACGAGAATCGTCCTAGACCACTACGTCGATTCAGACGTCACGATAGGACTTCTCCATTGTATCAGATATGGAGGGGTAGATGTTTTTTTGCTAGGCTCGAATATGTGTGTGTTTGTTCGTGCCGGAGCAGCCATTCCTTCCGCCATAGCCCGCCCGCATAACCTGTCAACGTCCCGTTCGAGCCGATGACGCGATGACACGGGATGACGATGCTCAATCGGTTGCGTCCGTTGGCGCTGCCGACGGCCCGCACGGCGCGGTCCCGGCCGAGTGTCACGGCCAGTTCGCGATACGAGGTCGTCTCGGCGTATGGAATCATGACCAGCGCCTGCCACACGTCCTGTTGAAACACCGTCCCCTCGACTTCAAACGGGAACGTGAACGATTGGCGACGTCCGTTGAAGTACTCCTCGATTTCTCGGTAGCACGTCTTCAACACGTCCGGCGTCATCTCCTCCGCTTCAAAGCGGACATCATCGCGTTCAACGAACAGGATGGAACGGATGGCCGTCTCTGTCCCGACAATCTCTAGAATTCCAATCGGACTCACATAGTCCAGTCTATACGTCTCCATACAACGACCTCCATAGATAGAATGTGGCGTACGCCTCCCACCCGGCAAAGCGTTCCCCGTACTGCCTCACTTCGTCTGCCGTCAACTTGTCGCTTCGCCCAAGATGATGCTTCAACGCCTGATGCAGACCAGCGTCCGCAACCGGGAACGCCGTCGGATCTTGGAAACACTTCATCCGGACATACGCGGCCGTCCACTCCCCGACACCGCGTAAGCTTAACAACCGTTCATGCATCACGTCGGGTGGCTCGCTGCGTAACTGCTGTTTCGACAATCGTCCGTCCGTCATCTCCTGGGCGATGCCGATGATATATTCTGCTTTCCGGGTGCTGAATTGGAGCTGTCTCAGTTCACTCGGGTCGAGCAGTGCAATCGTCTCAGGATTTGGGAACGCCCAGTACGTCACGCCGTCCACTTCCCGGGATGGTCCATACTGCTCGACGAACCGTCGTTTCAGCGTATAGGCGAACGAGAGTGTGATCTGTTGACCGATGACGGCCCACGTGAGCGCCTCGAACAAATCCGGGAAGCCGATCATCCGCAGCCCAGCGTACTCTCGGACGAGCGGACGCAACAGTTCATCCGTCTCCGCCATTCGCACAAACGCCGCGACGTCTTGGTCGAGGTCGAACCAGTCGCGGACGTAGCGTTCCACGTGTTCTTGTTCCGCGCTCGTGATGTCGTCTTCCGGGAAAGCAATGACGAGGCCCTGAGGCGTCCCCGTGATGTCCCCGAGCAGCAACCGTCCGTCGACGTCGAACAGCTTAGAGACGGACGTTTCGCGGGCGACATGCATCACCTCGTCGTCGGAGCGTCGCAAAAACTGCAGACATTGTTGAAAATCAAACGGAGCGGTGACGTGAATCTCGAACGATGAGCGACTCATCGGCTCCCCCCTTTCGATACATGCTCGGTGAACATCCCTTGAGACGTCGGAAAACGCGATAAAAGTTGGATGGGGTTTGAAAGCCGACCTCATAACAGATGGCGAGATTGCTCATGTCCGTCGACCGCAACAGATGGGCCGCCTTGTCGATGCGAACTTTTTCGAGCAGACGGCGCGGCGTCTCGCCCGTCGCCTGGGTGAACGTCCGTTCCACATAGAACGGGCTCAAGTTGACATGCTCGGCAATCTCCTCGAGTTTGAGCGCCCGTTTGTAATGCGTGAGTACGAACGCCGTCACGTCATGGACGAGCGCGCTCGCCGGGCTGCGATCGACCTCGGGCTGACATCGTTTGCACGGCCGAAAGCCGGACGACTCCGCTGCCGCTTTCGTCTCATAAAAATCGACATTCTCTCGCTTCGGTTTCCGCGAGCGGCACGAGGGCCGACAGTAAATCCCGGTCGTCTTGACCGCGGTATAGAACTGTCCGTCATACGCCGCGTCACAGGCGAGCACTTTCTCCCACTTCTCTTCAAACGTCAGCATCTCGGTCCCCCCTTTGTTTTACTGTATCAGATTGATTTTCGTTCACTCGTCCTGTTTCTTGCGCTTACAGTCTACATTCCCGCGATTCACGAATCTCATTTATTTTGAATCCGTCTTCCCGTCTGACTCGTACTAGGATTACACGGCTCAATTGAGTACACTTTAGCTAATCAAGTCAGAAGGGGTACATACGATGCAAAAGCGGTTTTCCTGGAAACAACTGAAATGGTTGCTTCCATTCCTATTGATTGGATTGATTCTATATCAGAGTGGCCGAGAGCTCCAAAACCTGTCGCTCGCCGCGGCGTTTCAGACGTTAGAGGCGTTGACAGGCTTCGAGCAGATCGCCTTGATCTCCCTCGGACTCGTCGCCGTTTTGACGATGACCGGATACGACTACTTTCTACTGCGCTCGCTCGACGTCCAGCTCCCGCTCTCGAAGCTGCTTCGCGCGGCATGGATCACTAACGCGATGAACGGCATGATCGGGTTCGGCGGCGTCATCGGCATCGCGCTCCGAACGTCGCTGTATCGACCGTATACGGACACGAAACGATTGCTCCGGGCCATCGGCTGGATGACCCCGACACTCATCAGCGGCTTGTCGCTACTTGCCGCAGGGGTGCTCATCGGACTTTTCCCGGCCGGTGCGCTCACCGCAACGAAACAATGGATTTGGCCCGTTCTCCTCGCGACACTCGCCGTCCTGCCGCTCTACATATACGTGACGCGGAAACGCTCGAACTTAGATTGGACGACATTGCTTGGCTATATCGCGACGTCGCTCGCCGAATGGGTGACGGCTGGACTCGTCGCCTTGTATGCCCTGCATTTGCTCGGAGGCGAAGCACCGCTCACCGCCATGATGGGTGTCTTCATCGTCGCGACTATCGTCGGGGTCGTCTCGCTCGTCCCGGGTGGTGTCGGTTCGTTTGATCTATTATACCTCGTCGGGATGACCCAGCTCGGCATCGACCAAGAGATTGTTTTGTCTTCTTTAATCGTCTATCGTTTTGTCTACTTCATCGTCCCGTTCATGATCGGCCTGTTCTTGGCGGCTCTCGTCTTCGGGGACCAGGTCGTCAAACAGATCGAGTATAAGCCGATCATCGGGTCGTCTTATGAAATCGGAACCGTCGTCTGGCGCATCGTGTCGCGCACACTCGCCAAGACCGGACGGCTCGCCGGAAGCCTGATCGCATTGATGACGAGCCTCGTCTTGTGGTTCCAGACGCTGTTACCGAGCGTGTCACCGCTCTATTCGACCGCCCTCTGGTTACAGTGGGTTGGCACGCTCGCGCTGTTCACGGCCGGTCTGTTGACGCTACTGAACACGTTCGGGATGTACATTCGGACGAAGCGTGTGCTCTGGCTCGTCGGGGTCGCAGTTTTCATTGCCAGTATCGGTGTCATCGCGCGCGGCTTCAATCTGTTTGAGGCGTTCGTCGTCGGTGGGTTCGCTTTGTTCGTCTGGTTGACCCGGACCCAGCATAGACGCTATCGCTCCATCGTGACCGTCAGCCGCTTCGTCCGCAACGTCGCCTATGTCGGCCTCTATGTCGGTACGCATGCGTTCCTGCTGCAATCGTTCAGTCAGACCGACACGATTTTCTTCGATCCGGAAGCTGCCGCCGCGTTGAGCATCGCCGCCGTCGTTTTGTCCGGACTGCTGTTGATTGGCATCTTCACGCTGTTCAACCGGTTGAAACGTCCAAAGCTCGGCATGTCGTTTGAACCGTCCCGCTTCGCGGCGTTTCAAGCTACGCATGCGACGACGAGCGCGTTCGATTTGGCCTATATGAACGACAAGCTCGTCTACTATGGGCCAGACGACGAGGCATGTCTCTTGTTTGCTAAATCCGGCAATCACGCCATCGTCCTCGGGGATGTGCAAGGAGCGTGGGACGCCGCATCACACCTGTTGCTCGCCTTTATCGAAGAGACGGACCGCCTCGGCTATATCCCACTCTTTTATCAAGTCACGCCAGACTGGATGCCACGTCTGCACGATGCCGGTTTCACGTTTTTCAAGCTTGGCGAAGAAGCGACGGTCGATGTCGCCACGTTCTCGCTCACCGGTAAAAAACGCGCCAACATGCGCTCGCTCCATAATCAATTCACGAAGCGAGGCTACACGGCCGACATCGTCATGAATCCGTCGCCTGAGTTGATCACACCATTGCGCGGCATCTCGGACGACTGGCTCGGCAATCGAAGCGAGAAAGGATTCTCGCTCGGGTTTTTCAACGAACAGGCTTTGACCCATTATCCGGTCGCCCTCCTTCGTGACGAGACGGGACAAGTCGTCGCCTTCATCACGCTTCTCCGCGGCAGTGATACCGTCTCCATCGATTTAATGCGCTCTAAGAATGATGCTCTGCCCGGCTCGATTGAAGTGCTGGTTCTCCATGTAATCGAGTGGGCACGAGCCAACGACTACGCCTACGTCGGTCTTGGCATGGCGCCACTCGCATCGGTCGGTGAGCACACGTTCGCGTACTGGCCGGAGCGGATTGCAGCCGATATTTTCGAAAACATCAGTTATATCTACCCGTTCAGCGGGCTTCGTCAGTTCAAACATAAGTTCAAACCGACGTGGGAAGCTAGGTACTTGGCCATTCGCAAGCGTCGGAAGCTACTACCTTCTTTGCTTCGGACGGCACGGTTAATTAGCCGGAAACGAGAGTCTTAAACACGAAAGAGCGTCTCACATGCGAGGCGCTCTTTCGTGTTACGTCATGAGTGAAATGTCGGGCATCTAAAACTGATACATTCTCTTTAATAAGATGCATTTCTGTGTTCAACTCTTCTTTTAACGAATATGGTAGCACCGACTTTATATCAAGTCGATGCTTCCGTAACTGTCCAATCTGAAATTGTGACGTTGAATCCTGGCGCCTCCGGATCCGGACTACAGGCGTACGGTCCGATGCGTAACGTCGAGACGTCATGGAGGTGAGCGATTCGCAACTGTTCACGCGTGCCCCCCTCGTATTCGAAGAACACCTCAACATCGCCATCAGTGTAGGCGAGTTCAAACGTCAATGGTTCACGGATGGCGTCGTTTGGGAAATCACGTGTCGACCAATCCGAGTAGCCAAAGGACGTGACGACGGCCCCAAGGTGTGACGGTCCGTCCGGAATATATTCGACGGACGTCTTAAGCCAATGCTCGTCGTTAACGTATAACAGGATGCCGGCCTGGTCATATGTATGGCTCGGATCCATCTCAATCGTCGCGCGACATGTGAACCGCTTAGACGACACATCCGTCACCAAAGCGTGCGCAGTCATCCGGTTGAACCCGTAATGGGTGTTCCGCCAAAAGTCGGTGTCGGGTGCTGTCTGGAACGTCAAGCTTTCACCGAGACTCACTTCGTCTGGTTCATTGATCCACTTATATGACTTCCACATGATTGATACCTCCCCATTGTCCTCGCATCGCGAACAGCAACGGAATCATCGGTTCGTGATACGGAATAAATTTCCCTGACCTGATCATATCAAGAATCGTCGCCTCATCCGCCCATTGCACGGCTTGCACTTCTGATGGTTGGAGCGTCAACTCATCGAGGTCAACTTCTGCTTCGACGAGATAGATATCATCGAATCCTTCGTCAAAGTTGACCGTCAAATGAGGCCGTGTGTTAGATAAATCAAGTTTCAGCCCGATCTCTTCTTCAAGCTCGCGCATCGCCGCCTGTTGACTCGTATCGCCGACCGTGGCGCTACCGCCGACGGTGATATCCCACATGTTCGCCCAACCGTCTTTGAACGGTTGGCGCTGCTGAATCAACATCTGTCCATCCTTGTTGAAAATGCAAACGTGGATGACGAGATGATAATCATCTTGAGGAAGGCGTATCCCTCGTTGCCACGTTCGCCCTGTTTTCTTGCGGTCCACATCATACACATCCCAAAACTCCATCGTTCCATCCCCTTTACGTCGCGGCGCTCGAAGATGCCGCTTGATCTGCTTTGACGCAGTCGATGGCGACGACGATTGAGATGAGTAAGTGTTCCATCGTATCATCGACTACTCGAATTTCGTACGTATCGCCCCACGTTAGCCACTTCTTTTGGACACTACCGATGACATGTCCGTTTTGGCGTACTTCGAAGTTCATATCCCACCAGTTGCCATCGACTTCAATCCCGGCTGCATCAATTGTGTAGCGCGGCTTGAAGAACGTGAACTCTTTTGAAATCGTTAACGTCTCCTCCCCCTCGACATCGACGTAAAATGTCGGCAAAAAGCTGAATGTCTTTTTCGTGATCGTCGTAATCTCGTATCCATTCTTGTCAGAAATCGTGAACGACTTCGGTAACTTCATAAAACTACCTTCTACAAAATAAAGATCGTTCTCATCTGCATCCTTGATACTGAACCGGCCACGTAGGCTGAAAACCTTTTGTTTCATGTAGAGCGTGTTCATCGTCATCCCTCCGATTGTGTGTGGTACCTTATATACGAAACCATACCCGAAATCGATTCAGAATCTTTCAACGCGCAACGTGAGGTGGACCAAGGATTTCTAGAATATCTGCTAACTCATTAACGATGTAGTCCGCTTGGTGTAACTCCTCTTCTTAGGAAAAATCAAAGCGAAACCCGATTGCAGTGAGACCGTTTGTTTTCGCTGCCACAATATCTGAAAGACGGTTACCTACGACGAACTCGCCTTTATTGTTGTGAGTGGTCATAAAGGAGGAACGAGTGTGCCACATCATATTTCAATCGAACTTGATGTACATTCATTAACGTACTCGAATCAAATCGTTGGGAACATCACTTTCGTCATCGATTTTCATGATTATTTCCCGGGACAGGGCTGGTCAGATTTCGTTGCTATCGTGTTGACATGGTGGATTGACAATGGCCGCGCCCTCTTATTTGCCCCGTTGCAGGAAACCTACTCATTCCAATTCATGGACGGTCCAATTCAAATAGCTGCTAAAAAAGTGACCGGCACAGAAGTTGAGCTCACATTGATAGAAGAGGATCGTCCCCAAACAATCATGGGAACGGTAACACTTGTGGAATTAACAAAGGCACTCATCAAAACGAGCCGGCAGTTAATTAACGCCGCAGACCGAAACGGATGGAAAAACGAGGAGATCGACCAGCTACGTCATGCCGTCAAATCACTTCAGGCATACTAATAGAGAACTAAACATTAGCATAGCTAGCGATCTATTAAGCTCCATGCAAAAAAGATCGACGCACAGTCGATCTTTTACTCACTCTGTCAAAGCTGTTTCGACGAACGTCATTAAGCCGTTAAGATTTGTCATTTTTTCGTTGCACGTGACACTATCTGTACAGATATATGTCCCAATCGCTTTATAATAGTCAGGATTTTTGGCTTGTTTTGCTTTCGTGATAGTCACACAATATGAGACTTCTGCCAACTGATTACAGAAGGCACAAATGTTTTTCTTCGAATTCGGGCTTGGCTTACACTCAATCCCAATCAGCTGATGATCTTCCTTCTCACAAAGGATATATTTTCGATTAGAACGCAAGTCATTCCAACTCATATAGGACATCCGATTCACATTGAGATCCGCTACGTCTGGAAGTTTCAGCTTTTTCTGTTTTGGAAACAGTTTTTTCACTTGTTGTTCCGAAACGTGTGGAAACGACCGGACATGGGGTCTTAATCCATCTATAAACATGTCATATGATTCATCTGTTTGTAAGGTTGACACGTCGATCATTGCGAGCTGAGATGGCGTCGCTTCTGGAAATAGATATGAAATTTTGGCATTGGCCAAATCAATGACAGCTTGTAATACGGAGACCGGTAAACTTTTCTTTCGACTATCTCGAATGATTTCTACTTGTTCTCGAATGTAATTAAATTGGTGGTTTTCAATAAAACGCTCTAGCATGTTCAGTCATCCTTTCCAATCCTGACTTCTTTTAGTGTAAAGGATTTTGCACTACAAACATGTACCTACTTTAAGTTAGAACTGTTTTATATAAAAAACGGCACAATCGCAAACATACGTTGTGCCGCTAATTATTTTGAAGTGTAGATGATTTTGCGAATTGTACTGACAGACAAATGGTATTCATCCGCCAATTGATCGACCCCGGTCCCTTTCGCAAAGGATATCCGAATCGCTTCGTTACGCTTTTCAAGTAGCTTTTTCCCGCCACTGACCGTTCCCCAACGCTTCTTTTCTTGAACTGTCCGGGGCACATAAAGTGTTTCCCCTTGGACGTATCGTTGAACCTCTTGAAGCAATTTCTCTGGAAGAATGTGTTGCGCATTTACGTACTTCATATCTGCTCGCTCCTTATAAGAATTTCGACAATAAGGAAGCAAAGCCATTGTTGTAAAAATTATATAGCGATCAACTTATACATTCTGCCCCATGCAAACGATCGCCTTTGTGACAACTGGCTTTGCATGAGTGATTGAAGACTTAGAAAATCTCAAACGATTTTCCACGTATATGCGCCCCCCTTTCAAATCACAAGATGTCTATTCCATTATACAAAATAACTCGTTACTTTTGATACAAAAGTAGGTCGACATAAAGTCATCACCTATTTTCACACTTAACGAATCATCACGTGTGCAAGAACTGTCTGTGAGCACTTCACCGGCGTTGTCGCCAAACGATTTTGTATCTGGACAATCGACAACTAGCCACCAGTCTTTTTATGACTGGCCCCTTAACATACTGTTCTGATGATTCGTCTCTGAATTTATAGTTTAAAGTTGGCTTATACGCTCACTAGTTATGTATACCTTTATTCCATCCTTTTATAAATTAAAAGGATTCGCCTTTGATTGGTAGAATAAGGATTTATCATCTACGAAATTGAGGTCATTCTATGTACAGTACAGTTGAAAGAGACACACAGTTCCAACACGTTCTTAATCACTTACAAACTGACACAGGCGTTCAAGGGGTTGTTCAGCTCGGCTCCGGTGCCGCAGGATATCAGGACCGCTATTCCGATATCGATTTAATGGTGGCTGCCCGCCCTGATGTTGACCCCCAATCAATCAAGCAGAATTTAACCGACTACTTTCTCCGATTATCCCCTATTTTCGTTAAAGAAAAGCAGTTCGGACCGGACATCTTTTTGCTGATTGTCCTACTCGAGAATCGCTTGGAGTTTAACATCTCCATCGCCCCACTCGAACTACTCCCGGTCCGTTCTCCACTTTGGAACGTCGTGGTCGATCGGGACGGGCAACTCCTCCAACACATGGAGATTGAACATGAGCGTTTTGTTGAGAGCCCGATTCGATACGAGACCAGTGATGTTCCCTTTGAGTTTATCTATGCCTCGCTAGCACTGGAGAAAGAGTTGAAGCGAAACAATCTCATTTATGCTTTGAAGATGCTTGAGACGTTGCGTGAGTTGACGTTGACAGCCCAGACATTGAAAGAGGGACGAAAAGCGCATCAATTCAAGGCTTATCACACATTGAACCGTTCGTTCATCGAGGATTATTTACAGACATATCCTAATTCAATCGACCCGATATCCATCCAACGTGCCAAACAATCGATTCACACTTTATTCTCAGCCTGCTTGGAAGACCATCCACAATTTAAACTTGAACCGTATATGCAGCGGTTGCTTTATGAAGAATGACAATCAAAAGCGTCTTTGTAGAACAGTTGTTAAATATGGAACGTCCTTTCGACTTGTCCCGCTTTACATTCAAACGATTGTTGGGATGAACGACGAATGGGTTGCTTTCGTGTATAATGAAGCGTAATCCAAATTGCTAATGAAAATTTCTCGAATAGAAGTTTCTTACACGAAAATGAGGTAACCCTATGAATCAACCAAGCTTTTTAGACTATCGCCTAAGCGAAGACATCCAACGCGCACTAGGCATCATGAAATACGAATCACCGACCGAAGTCCAACAGAAAGTCATCCCGCTCGCACTTGAGCGCAAAGACTTGGTCGTCAAAGCCCAAACCGGTAGCGGAAAGACAGCAGCGTTCGGCATTCCGGTCACGGAACTCATCGAATGGGAAGAGAACAAGCCGCAAGTGCTGATTCTCACACCGACACGCGAACTTGCCGTTCAAGTCCGCGAAGATATGACGAACATCGGTCGTTTCAAACGAATCAAGGCGACTGCCGTTTACGGGAAAGAGCCGTTCTCGAAACAACGTGATGAATTGAAACAGAAAACGCATATCGTTGTCGGAACACCGGGACGCGTCATGGATCATATTGAACGGGAGACGCTCGTCCTCGATAAAATCGATTACTTGATTATCGATGAGGCCGACGAGATGTTGAATCGCGGCTTCCTCGCTGACGTCGAAGCGATTCTTCAAGAATTGCCGCGCGATCGCGTGACGATGGTCTTTTCGGCGACATTCCCGAATGACATCGAGCGTTTGTGCCAAAAGCACATGAATGAACCAGTCCGTATCGCCATCGAATCGAGTGGGGTCACCGCCTCGACAATCGAGCACCGTCTGATTGAAGTGCGCCGCGAAGACAAGCTCACCGTGCTCCAAGACGTGACCGTCGTTGAAAACCCAGACAGCTGTATCATCTTCTGTCGGACGAAAGAGCACGTCGACACGGTGTACGGCGAACTCGATCAAGCCGGTTATTCGTGCGAACGACTCCACGGTGGTCTCGAGCAGGAAGACCGCTTCGCCGTCATGGAAGGCTTCAAGATGGGGAACTTCCGCTACCTCGTCGCGACCGATGTCGCGGCACGTGGGATTGACGTCGATAACGTCAACCTCGTCATCAACTATGACGTACCGATGGAAAAAGAGAGTTACGTGCACCGGACCGGCCGCACCGGCCGTGCCGGAAACGCTGGGAAGGCAATCACGCTCGCAACCCCTCACGAGGCAAGTTCGTTCGCGCCATTGAGGCATTCATCAAATTCGATATCCCAGAGATGGATGCGCCGAACGCAGCGCAAGTCGCGCGCAACCAAGCTGCGTTCGAAGAGAAGTTGAGCGGACGACGCGTCGTTCGCAACAACAAGACGGCCCGCATCAACCAAGACATCATGAAACTTCACTTTAGCGGCGGGAAGAAGAAAAAACTCCGCGCCGTCGACTTCGTCGGGACGATTGCAAAAATTCCTGGCGTGACAGCAGACGATATCGGGATCATCACAATCAACGATCAAATGACGTATGTTGACATTTTGAACGGTAAAGGCTCACTCGTCCTCCAAGCGATGGAATCCACACCGATTAAAGGCAAAAAGCTAAAAGTTAGTAAAGCCCATAAGTAAACAATCGAGGTTTCGGAGAGAATGATCTCTCCGGACCTTATTTATGTTTAATCAGCATTTCCGAAAACGCTTTACGATTACACGTGATAAATTCAACCTGCCTCACCTGATTGTCATAAAAATAGCTCAGGCATTGAGCTTGAGCTTATTTTCCTAAATGTTGAAAGTCAATTTTCCCTTCAATTGTCGAACTGAATCCTTGTTGCTCGACTTCGCCTTCGTCTGTCACCTGATAATAATACTCCGCATCCGGCTCACTCGAAAATGTCACGTATATCGTGTATGGATTTGTACTCTCGTACCCCTCGGTCCGAAATGGAATCGTCGTGACAGTGAACGTTTCATTCGGATATCGTTCTTCGAGTTCGTCTTCAAGGATGACAACGTCCGCCGCGACCCGGCCCTCGATTAAAGACGGACGAATCGCATAAAACACCGCATACGTGAGGATGCAGAGTACAGCCAACAGACGAATCATCGTCCGCCATTTCCCGCGAAATACATAGGATGCCGCAAAAATCAGAAAGACGACAACAGCTACCAGCAAATATTCAATCAGCTCTGTCGGATGCACTCGATGGCCTCCATTCGGAATATATTAGTCGAGCAGCTCTTCCGAGATCAACTTGAATCCTTCGATTTCCGTGTCTTCTTCTAGTTCAATCAACAGGCAACGTTTCCCTTTCACGTTCACTTGTCTCACGTACTTCAAGTCTTGCGGGCTGATCGAGATATTGGCGACTTTCGTATTGATTTTAATCGACTTCGACGTGTATTTTGGGACGACGCTGCTCGCCTTCATCTCATATTGGCGGTCGTCGACGACTTGTTGGAACGCCTGCTCGACCTTCTCCGTCGTCACATCCTCGACCCCGCTCGCCTTCAACACGATTTCGACGGTACGGGCGTCAATCATCGGCACGCTCTCGTCCTCGTCCTCGCGTTCCGCTTCGGCTAGGATCATCTGATTGATTTCATCATAGACGGTGGCGAGCGTCCCGACGTTCACTTCTTCGCCGATGACAGTTTTGACGACCTCCTCGAACATCGCCTTCTCTTCGACCGCCGTCACGATTTCGGTCCCGTTCAAGACGTTCTCGATAAAGCCGAAGTCTGGTTGATGAGCCTTTTGCGCGGCGTACAAGATATGGTTGACGTCGGCCGCGTTGTCCGTGAAGCACGGGAACATAAAGCCGCCGATGGGCGCGTCGAGTTTGATGACCGGATTGATGAAGATATTTGACTTGAACTCTCGCTCGATATAGTCGAACACGAGCGACTGTTTTGGGAGCTCGGTCTGATTGATACTGCCGAGAATGAAGCGCGACGTCCATACTTCGTCACGCATATCAATTTCCGTCTCCTCCGAGTGACGGCGCGTCGGCTTATTGTATTTGAAGCGAATGAACGTGACGACCATATCTTTCTCAAACGGTGCCTCCTGGACCATCTTGAGCGCGATCCGCTGCATCATACCGGCCCATTCTTCGATATCGTCGGTCCGAAGTGCCTCATACAACAACGTCTGCGTATGGTCGGTCTGGCCCGGCTCCGGATGTTGAAACTTCACTTCGAACAACTTCTCGTCGATTTTGCCGCCGAGCACTTTCTTGAAGTTGGCGAGAAACAGCTCTTGGTGCTCCTGCTCGACAAACGGGAACGAGCGTAACTCCTCGTAAAAAATCTCGTTGCTGTCTTGGCGAATATAAATATTATAAATGTCAGCGATTTTGACCGCTTCCGCATTCAACTTGAAATGCTTGCGGATCGCCGCGATGTCTTTTTGATTCATTCATCCCAACTCCTTCGTCCTTTACTACAAACCGATTTCATTATACCAATAGTTGGTGCCTACGCGTATGCCGGTAGTGCTAAAGCCGGGACGTCTGATGTCATGTATCGTGTCCCTGACCTCAACTTTTATAATCTTCGGATTCATTTTTTGTAAATTTGCGTATTTCTCACTTCCTTGCCATGTATAGTCGATGTGCATCGTGTGTTTACGATGCGCGTCGTTCAGTCGTCATACATAATAGGAGGCACAAACATGTTCAAAAAATGCATCAGTTCGTTATTCGCCATCATCTTAGTCGCCACAACGCTTCACTTCACGACCCCTACCGCTTCGGCGCTCCCGCCAGGTATCCCATCTAAGTCAATGGCGTTATCTAAATTAAACGCCTTGACGGTGAAAAATGAAGGGTCGATGACCGGTTATAGCCGTGACTTATTCCCCCATTGGAGCAGCCAAGGGAACGGGTGTAACACGCGGCACATCGTCTTGAAACGCGACGCCGACTCGGTCGTCGACGAGTGTCCGGTCACCACAGGTAAGTGGTACAGTTACTATGACGGCATCACATTCACATCAGCGTCTGACATTAACATCGATCATGTCGTACCTTTGGCCGAAGCATGGCGTTCAGGCGCAAGCAGCTGGACGACGACGAAGCGCCAAAGCTTCGCCAACGATTTGAATGGGCCACAGCTCATCGCCGTCTCGGCCAGCTCGAACCGTTCGAAAGGGGACCAAGACCCGTCGACATGGCAGCCTCCCCGTACCGGTGCGCGCTGTGCCTACGCGAAGATGTGGGTCGAGACGAAGAGCCGCTGGGGTCTCAGCCTCCAATCGACAGAAAAGACGGCCCTTCAAACGGCCATCAATGCTTGCGTCTATTGATTCAGAAAGGAGTCTACGATGAACCAGCAATCTTCAGTATTTAAAGCCACTCACGGCGTCATGACCGAGGAAGTCGGCGTCATCAGTGGAAATCTTGAATTACGGACGACATGCCAGGAAGACGGCACGCTCGAGCTCGCCATCACGTACGTCGGTGCGGCCGAGTGGTACACATTGCCCGGGAAAGACTACAAACTGCATGACGTGCGCGACCACGAGGTCGTGCATCGCTTGCTCGTGAACGTCCTCGAGCGCGCATAACAAATGAGCCGACACAACGTGTGTTGGCTCATTGTTTGTACTTCTCTAATAATGCCTTTGGAATATGGCAGTAATCGTCCGGACATCGCGCGCGCCGGTCTTGATACTCGTCCGCACTTCGGACGTAGTTCGTGAGCGGCACTACCTCAACCGCGATTCGGTCCGCCTCGCTCCGACCGTCGATGAACGTGCGCGCGGCTTCCAAATGGCTTGGGTCTGCACTATAGACGTCAGTCCGATACTTTTCGCCGACATCCTCGCCTTGGCGATTGACACTGTACGGGTCGATGATTTCAAATAAGTAATCCATCAAACCCTCTATCGTGACGACGCTCGGATCGAACGTCGTTTTGACGCATTCGGCGTAACCGTCATATATTCCTTCGAGCGTATCTGTCACCCCGTTCGCCCGTCCGGCCTCCGTTTCTCGACGACACCAGGTAACGTCTTGATGAACGCCTGGACGCCCCAGAGGCAGCCCCCTGCTATATATACCGTTTGCATCCAATCATCCCCTTAAAATTTTAGTCAATAATTCCCACGATTCGGTAGAAATGCGCTACGATAAACTCAAATCTTTTATCCGTGAACAGATACGGGGGAATTTTATGTTGAAAAAACTCATGTGGACCACCTTTTGGACCATCACCATCGTCGCAAGCTTGTATGCTGTCACGACGGGAGAATCGTTCGTCTCGATGAGTCAGTCCGTTTCGGTTGATCATCAAGAGATGGAGCGCTACTTGACGACCGCAGTGATGAAACCGAACTTCGGCGGTGACGTGTGGACGTCATATCAAATTCTCGACACGAATACGACGAAGAATGAGGTGTACGTCTGGGCGCTCATCCAAGAGTACGTGCAAGAAGGTGACCGCTTCGAGCAAGGTTCGGGCATGTCCGTCCCCCTTGTATTATACCTTGACGACGATGACGAAACCTTTACGATTCAAGGTCATCGGACACCGCGGGACGGCTCGTATTATCCGACCGATTTATGGACCATGTTCCCGGTCCATGTTCAACTCGCGATTTCTTCGCATCCGGACGGGATTGTCACGAAATTACATACGCAAATGGAACAAAAGCTTTCGCAAAGCCATTACGCGAAAGACGGAAAGGAAGATTGACTTGAAGATTACAAAACGCGCGATGCTCATCTCGACCGCGCTTCATCTCTTGTATCTCATTGCCACGTTCGGAATCGGCTTCATCCGCACGCTCAATTATACACCCGACATAATCGCCGAGGCGGATAACGTCACCATGCTTCAAAACGAGGTGACCATCGGGACGACTGGGTCGCCATTGATTTACGTCTTCACATGGATTGGCCTAGCCATCGTTCTGGCGCTCGGGATGTTCACCGCTCAACGGATTCGCCAAGCGCGTTAATCAAGAATACATGCGCTACACGGTCACAGATGCCACTTTAGGAGGGATATCGATTGAATCTTATTCAGCAAATCAGACAAATCTACGTACCGGTGCACGACTTGGATCGTGCGGTCCGTTTCTACCGGGACACACTTGAAATTCCGCTCCTGTTCCAAGCCGGCAGCCTCGCCTTTCTAGAATGCAACGGCGTGCGGCTCATGTTGTCGCGTCCTGAGAATGAAGCTTTGCGAAAGCGAGTTCCGTGCTCTATCTCCAAGTGAACAATCTCACTGAGGCGTATGAACAGCTTTTAGCGATAGGCGTCAGTTTATCGACGAGCCGCACCTCGTCGCGAAAATGGAGACCCTCGAGACGTGGATGGCTTTCTACAAGGACTCGGAGGGCAATACGCATGCGTTGATGAGCGAGCTTCGAACGTGATGCGCGAACATACAAAAAGGAAATCTACGCGATTGTAGATTTCCTTTTCTTATAGATAGCCGAGCCGTTTCAAATCCTTATAGACGAGAGACGATAGGAGCGTTCTCCCTTTCCCGTTCAAATGGTCCGGATTATGAAAGTACTCGCGCTGATGGATAAACCGTTCGTCAGTCATGTAGTTCAGGAACGGGACGTCCAACTCGAGCGAGGCCAAATGTTGATGGACGAGTCGGTCCATGACCGCTTCATCAAAACAGGCGTTGTAAGACGCGTGGACCGGCTCCATCGCCAATACGACGCGATAGCCTTTCGTCTGACAATACGTGACGATGTCTGTCACGCGTTCCATGTTCTGCTCGATGTCACGATTCTCCACAGCTTGTTTATACTGGGCTTCGACCATCTCGTATTTTCGTTCCGAATAGTTCTTGCCGTTATTCACCCACGGTTCGTGCGACTCCCACCTTAAATCACGAATGTCTCGCGACAGCGCCGTATAGACGCTCCCACTGTTCAACGCGGGAATCGACGTGTACGTATAGTAATCGAACGTGCTGACCGGTTCGATGTCTTCCCGGTCCAACACCTGATAATAATTTTCTTTCCGGCCAATCTCCGCATTGCTGAACGTGATTTGCGAGAGTGAGACGATGACGACCCCACCCGGACGCAGATGTTCATCAAACTGCTTCAACATCTTCCAGTCATACTCAATCGTCTGGCTCGACATCAAGTCCGTTGATAAAGGCCGTTTTATATAATTCGATCTTGTTCATTGGATTAAATTCTCCCATTTCTTATTGATAATGATAATCATTTGCCATGTGATTTTATCACATCGTTTTTTTTGACGGCAATACGACATCGGATAATCGGGTTGCTCATTGAAAAAAACGGCCATCGCTGTTCGATGGCCGGTCTCGGGAAATCATTTGAATCGTTCAATCAATCGTTTGATGGCGGCCAAGATGACTTCCGGCTCATCTCGCTGGATGTAATGGGCGCTCGCTTCGGCAAGGACGAATTCGGAATTTGACGAGATTTGCGTGAGTTCTTTCTGCATATCGTTCCATAATCGTTGCGATTCACTGGAGTAGTGGTCCTTCTTGCCGGCCGCGATGACGATGACCGGAGTCTGTAATGCCAGTTCCGTCTCTTTTAATTGTTTCAAACTTTCCATGAACTCTTCGTAGTTCCCTTCGCGGACGAATTGCTGATAGTAGGCACGTTGAAAGTCTTGTGACATCGTCGGCAGGAATCGCTCACGATAGTCTTTCGGTGTGACATCCACTAAAATCAACCCGCTGACGTCTTCTTCATAGGCATCCGCGAACAACTGCATGTTCACTCCGCCAAAAGAATGACCGACGAGGAAGTAAGGAGGTTTTGTATTGGGACCGTCAGTAACTGTCTCAGTTCTTGAATCATGTTTCGACTCGTTCTCGGGCTCGCGCTGGTTTCACTTTTCCCAAGACCAGCTCGATCATACAAGAAGACGTTGGCTAGCTTTGAAACATCCTCCACCAACGGGTTCCAAGCCGTTGAGTCATCCCCGTATCCCGCGTCCATGACGACCGTCACGTTTGCGGAATCGTGTTGAATTGATTTGGTGTATAGTTTACATTTTGCGAGTTGAATCAATTGTTCTTTATTCATGGTTTAATCTGCTTGAATCACTTCAGCCAATCTTACGACTTGAAGTTCCGTTTTCACTTCATTGATGGATGAAATCGTCTCTTTTGATCGCTCGGCCATTTCTTCAGGAAGATCTTTCAGACGCTCCCTTGAATCCGCAAGTTCTTTTTCAATCCGATCAAATTCATCTTGATCAATTTTATTTTCGTTCTTTCCGTCTTTCCAAAACTGTAATTTCTCGATGGCTTTTCCACTCTCGTTTTTGATCTTTTGATAAGAAGAGTTTGCATAGTTTGCTGCCACAATGACGTCTTTAGATGATTCTAGGACGTCCCTCGCTTCAATCGTTGCGGTGCGAACGTCTTCAATTTGATACACGAGTTTGGTATCCAATTCATGCTCCAATTCTAAAAGTAATGCCGGATCATTCTCAGTTTGATAGCTTTCATACAATTCATTGATTTGTTCGCGCGTCTTCCCCATCTCTTCTTTGACGCTCGATAAGTGCTCCAATCGGAACAAAAAAGCGTCCATTTCATTCAGTGTGCTGTTGGCAGAACTTAATGAAGAACTCATTTTAACTAGAATCGGATTACTTACCACGCTGTTGACTCCTGAAATAACAAGCGTGGCTGAATTAATATAGTTTAGTCCGTCACGGACAGGAGTCATACTTTGCTTCAGCCAATCGACTTGTTGAACGAGCTGGGCTAAATCTTGATCGTATTCATCTAAATCGCTGATGATTTGTGGTACTTCTTTTTCGATAGTTTTGACAGATTCTGCTTGCATATCGTCGACACGTGATTGCATCTCCGCTTGAGCAATCGATTCGTTCGTGTTGAAGTGGCTGACAAAGTAACTGACTGCACCTGATACGATTACAGACGAAGCAATGGTGATTGGAATCAAATATTGTTGAAAAAATGATGCTTGTCGTGTCGTTCGCTCTCGTTTCGATTCCATTATGGAAAACTCCTCTACGCTTAAAGAATGTTTTTTATAAAAACTACCATTTTATGATTATTTTTATCTTTATTGTAAATCTGAAACTAAGAATCAACAATCGTTTTTCTATGTTGTCGGAAGGAATATGTTGAAACCATATTTAGTTGCTCGACTCGCTAAATAAATCAGCTACTAGTCTTTCGTTTCACTACTAAAAAGACCACCTATGATTTTCTGGTAAACATTCATCACACAACAGCTTCCCCTCAAAAGTTGCTCCATTACACAATTGTAAAACTGGATTACTTTTTTCTATGTCTGTTGTCCATCGTCCACAAGTTGAGCATTGTCCACAATTCATTGAAGCTGAATCCAAGACAACCGTAGAGCAACTTTCCCATTCCACGTCTACTTCATTCGTACCGAGTTTGATTGTCTGTCCCTGACATAACTCGTTTGTGACTTGATCAATCATCCCAAAATCTTTGTGAACTTCAGTTTCCTCTACTTCCACCAAAAAAGATGCATTGATTAAAACTGTTTTTTTCAAAGTTAATTCTCCTTCCAATCATTCAGTTCATGCACATTTTAATCAAAGTAGATACTTGATTTTCAATGCTCTTAAACCTTTTTAATATGATTAGCATTCGGTAGCCGAAAATATTTACCTGCCCAAAAAGCGTCAAAGACAGTAGTTGCCTTTGACGCTAAACAAATTTATATGTGGTTATTTATGGTACGGTTCATTTCGGTTGATCCGATATGCCCGATAAATCTGTTCACACAAGACGAGCTTCATCAATTGATGCGGGAACGTCATCTTCGAGAATGAAATCGTATCATCCGAGCGTTTCATGACGTCGTCCGATAAGCCGAGCGATCCGCCGATGACGAAGGCAATTTTGCTTTTGCCGTACGTTGCGAGTTGATCGAGCTCACGGGCGAACTCTTCGCTCGTCCGTTGTTTGGCGTCGATGGCCAACGCAATCACATGCGTGTCCGGACTGATTTTCGCCAAGATCCGCTCGCCTTCTTTTTGTTTTACTAGAATCATGTCCGCTTCGCTCAAATGCTCGGGCGCTTTCTCGTCTGCGACCTCGATTTCCTGCACTTTCGCATAGGCCGACAAGCGTTTCGTGTACTCCGCAATCCCTAGTTTCAAATACTTCTCTTTCAGTTTACCGACCGTGATAATTGAAATATTCATCCAATTCTTCCTTTTTCCACAGTTTTTTTGGAGTTATCCATAGGGTTATCCACAGAGTTATCCACAAATCCACATGTTGATAATCATTTTTTGCTTGACACAACATATGTTGCATCGACATCGCAGAACTCACACGTCACTTGTCCACTTGTGGATAGTTCTTCGAGCAACGGGTATTCCCCCGTCTCGTCCACAATGATATCTAAAGCGATTTCAACATGTTCCTTGCATACTTTTTTTTCCACAATGTTTCCTCCTTAAAAAAGAAGCGTCGCCGCTCCTTTAGGTTGCTTCCGTTAATGTGGCCTCGGTCTTGCCTATCTTGCCGTGTCGCGTATATTCAATCGTGACGTTATCCCCAACCGTGGCGTCCCGGTACAGCGCGTCCCGCAAATCGACGTAACGTTTGATGTCGCGGTCGCCGATTTTGACGATGACGTCACCGACGCGAAGGCCGGCCTCTTCGGCTGGACTGCCGGGCGTGATCGCCTCGACGAACACCCCGTCCTCGTTATCAAAGCTGATGCCGTATTCTTCCCGGACGTTACCCGGTACGGCGATGACTTCTTGAATCGTGACGCCGAGCTGGGCCCGCGTCACTTTCCCATCCCGCTCGAGCATATCGATAACCGGCAGCGCGACATTGACGGGAATCGAGAAGCCGACCCCTTCGACGCTCGCCTCGGCGATTTTCATCGAGTTGATGCCGACGAGCTCGCCGCGGATGTTGATGAGTGCCCCGCCGGAGTTCCCCGGGTTGATGGCGGCATCGGTCTGGATGACCTCGGCGTTATAATCCATGAGACCGTCACTGTTCGTGTCGACCGGTACGGTGCGTTCGACACCACTGACGATACCACGGGTGACCGAGTTTGAAAAGACGCCGAGCGGATTCCCGATCGCCATGACGGTCTCCCCTGCCTGGAGCACGGTCGAGTCACCGAGCGCGATTGGAATGACATCGATATCCTCAGGCAGTTTGACGGAAGCGACGGCCAAATCGTTAAGCGGGTCTTCGCCGAGAATCGTCGCCGACGCGACTTGTCCGTCGGCAAACGCGACATTGATTTCGTCCGCTTCCTCAATGACGTGGAAATTCGTGACGATATACGCCGTGTCACCGTCGACCTTGTAGATGACACCAGAGCCCGCTCCGGCCTCCCACTGTGAGTCCGAGGTGAAAGCGCGCTGGATGTTCGTGATGCTAACGACGGACGTCTTAGCGCCCGTCACAGCGCTCGTGATGTCAGATTCTGTGACCGTGACGGCTTGTTCCGTCCGAATAAGTTCATTCGTCATAAAACGAGAGGTTGGGGAATCCCAGAGCATCATCGCCAAAAAGAACAAAGCCGCTCCTAAGAATCCGCCAACCCCTCCGAGTAACAACGGTTTTAAGTTCACTCGCGGCTTATGGCGCACATGTTCTTCTTGCTTCGGGCGCCATTCGCTGCGAGATGGGTACGTCGGTGTATCGTTCATTGTATCTGCTTCGTGCTCTAAAGGTTCGACGTCTTGAGGTTCATACTCATGGTGTCTCTCTTCATTCACGACGCGTCCCCCCTTTAAGACAGTATATTATCTGTCTTTTCCCAAGTTCGCTTATAAAGAAACGAGCGAAGTGGGGGTCGATGGGTCAGTATCGCACAATTTGATGCGACCGAGATCGACATCACGCATCTCGAGTGTTTGCGAGACACTCATTTGAGCGAGTTCTTTCATGTTGTTATCTTTACTCAGGTGAGCCAAATAAATCCGTTTTGTCTGATTTCCGATGACCTCACTCATTGCGATGGCTGCGTCTTCGTTCGAGACGTGACCGTAGTCTCCAAGAATTCGGCGCTTGACGCTCCATGGATAACGTCCCATTTGGAGCATTGAGACGTCGTGGTTCGATTCGAAAATGAAATCATCGGCCCCACGGATGACACCTTTCATTCGATCGGACACATAGCCCGTGTCGGTAATATGGGCGAGACGTCGCCCGTCATGGGCGAACTGATAAAACATCGGATTGGCCGCGTCATGGCTGACGTTGAAGGACTCGATTTCGATATCTCCGAACTGTTTGATTTCTCCTACCTCAAAGTGAAACTTCAAGGCTGGATCTATTTTTCCAATCAAGGATTCCATCGCGTCCCACGTCTTCGCGTTCGCATAAATCGGTACATTATATTTTCGAGCGAGAATCCCGACACCTTTAATGTGGTCGGAGTGCTCATGCGTGACGAGTAGTGCATCGATGCCGTCAAACGATCGACCGATCTCGGTGATGCGCTGTTGCATCGCTTTTCCGGTCAATCCGGCATCGACGAGCAATCTCGTCCGTTCCGTCTCAATGTAGAGACCGTTCCCGGTCGAACCGCTCGCCAGCACACTATAGCGTAAAGTCACTCGATCACTCCTTTCATTCTTCTGAATCAAATTCAACTCGTTCGACGGTCCCATCGATCGCATTGACGAAATAGACGGACTCGTCAATGGTGATTGACCAGAGCGGCGGCATGATAATCAAACTGCCGGAACTGTCAAGCGGCAGGCTATAGAAGCCTGTGTTGATGGCCCGCATCTCTTGGTTCGGCTGAAAGTACTTCCGGGCCGCGAGCTGCGAGATGGCCTCGCTTGCCGTCAAGACAAGGTCGTCTTGGGACTTCGAGTTCAAGTTTGTCAAATGACGCTGTTTATAGTCAGTCACTTCGAACGCTTTGTTCAATTGAAGCAGTAGAAGCGACGGACCGATATATTGCTCGGTCTCCCCATTGACTTCGGGGTTTGAGAAAATCTTATTGTTCTCATACGTCTGTACGAAGGCGACTTGACGCGTCTCGGCATCGTATCGCCAATACGCGTACTCGGAACCAAAGGGGACGTACTCCGAGACGAACGTCGTGGCGGTCGTCCGCAAATCGTTTTGATCGAGCGCGACGGGTTGCTTGAGCTCGACTTCAAGTTGCATATTATCGAGCGTCGTTGCCAGCTGAGCTTCCCGGTTCTTTGTGATCATCGAAGCCGACATTTGTTCCGACGATCCGGTCAAATATCCGATATCTCTGCCCATCCTTGGTAGCTTCGACGCATCGACGTTCCGTTGGTCCAAGATTTGAGCAATCGACGTGTTGTCGTTCGTCACAACTTCTGTCGCCCACGTTTCCGTCAAGAGCTGGAACAACAAGTAGATGTTCAGCGCGAGAAAGGCGAAGATAAGAATCGTTTTCGCTTTACTCCAATCCACGATACATCATCCTTTCTGTCCAGTCATCTGGTTGATCGAATGGAATCCATCTTCCAGCTTCTCGAACGAACCAGTTCGGGGAGAACGTGACGTAACGGCTCGTGTCTTCATTGTATTCGATCTCATAGCCGAGTCGAATCTCGGTCACGTTTTCGAATCGTCCTGCGTTGACGAGCGTATCGATGACGTCTTGCCCGTCCACAAGCTTCGTCTTCCCAACCGAGATCAATCGATCAATTTCGAGATGGTGCCGCGTGATCGATCGGACTTGCGTCCCGTCATTTTCGACACGTAACGTCGACAAGTCGACAGCGTCGTTGTTGATGAACGCCTCCCGTTGACTGAACACCGGAAAACCGTTCACGTGAAATCGGAACACGGTCGTCTCAAAACCTTGATTGGCCGGTGTGATTGCATCGAAGCGGAGGGACAGGCCTTGGCTTTCCGACGTCTCATCGACCCAACCCCCGTGGAAGTTGACGAACTCGACGATCGTGTCGAGTCCGATGACCGAATCCTGTTCCGTACTGTTGCGCGACAAGTTACGATAGCGGCTCGCGTTCAGCGTCGCATCGTATTCGGCGACGCTAATCCCATTTGTGAGTGCGCCGACCGAGCTGGCCGGATCGACTTCTTGTACATTTGGATCCCCTGGGAAGAACGTATCCCGCATCCAGTCAAGGCGGGCCGAGATTTGAATTTGAGACACGTCATAGGCGAACAGCTCGTTCATCTCCGGTCCGGCGACCGGGATATAGTTGACGCGTTCATCCGTGTACGTGACACGTCGCATCGAACGGTTCGAATCTTTTAAAAACAAGCTGTTGAGGTCACCTTGGCCGACTTTTGATAAGCGTCCTTCCCAAAGTGACTGGTCGCTCATAATCGTACGGATACGCCACGTGTCGCCCGCTTTAAAGATGAGGGCCCGTTGCGGCACTTTCCCAGACAGGCTATACGTGCCTGGAAGCATGTAGCTAAGTGTATCCGCATAATACGCTTCCGGTAAAATCAGTTCGACGGCCTCATCGACGTCTGCATAAAAGTTCGGGACGTTTTTGACGGCGAGTGGTTTAAACTCGCTCGCCTCGAACGATTCCCGGATGACGCGCATGATCTGTTTCGGTGTATTTTTCGTAGCGAAGACAGCGTTGTTCTCATGGACGACGGTTTGGGACGGGACGATCACTTGACTCGTCCGACGTTGCAACGATTCATCCACTTTCGCGACTTGCGTCTCCGATTGAACCGACTGATACTTCGGATGGTAATCCCAGAGGATGACCGTTTGGACGATGGACGTGACGATCAAGGTAAGCAAGACGAGCGATTTCACTAGTTCTGGCTTCTCCAAGAAGCGGGGTCGTGCCATCAGTCATTCACCTCCACGATCGTATCGAACGGGATGGTGAAGTAAATCGTCGTGCCGCGTCCAAATTCACTTTCAGCCCAAATATCGCCACTATGGGCTGAAACGACTTCTTTGGCGATCGACAGACCGAGTCCAGTACCACCGATATTACGAGCCCGGGCCTTGTCGACCCGATAGAACCGTTCAAAGATTTTTTTCAAGTTCGATTTCGGGATGCCAACCCCTTCGTCTTTAATACCGATGACGAGACGCTTGGCCCGTAGCATCGTCCGGAATGTGATTGTCCCGCCTTCTGGTGAGAATTTGATGGCGTTCGTGATAATGTTGTCGATGACCTGTGTCATCTTATCTTGATCGGCATGGACATATACTCGGCGTTTCATGAGTTTACGTCGGAACTGGATCGTCTCGCCTTTCGTCATCTCATGCCGGTCGATGATGTCGTTGAAGAACTGAATGAAGTCGAACTTCACTTTTTGCATCGTATACTCTTTGCTGTCCATCTTCGACAGTTGCAATAAATCGTTAACGAGACGAATCATCCGCTCCGTTTCGTTCTGAGTCGTCTCAAGGAAGCGCGGAGCGAGCTCGTCGTCCTTATATGCGCCTTCCGCGAGGACTTCGAGGTAACTCCGCATCGTCGTGAGCGGCGTCCGCAGCTCGTGGCTCACGTTCGCGACGAACTCACGGCGGTCTTGCTCGACTTGTTCTTGCTCGGTCACATCGTGCAAGACGACAATGAGACCGGTGATTGGTCCGCTATGCTTCTGAATCGGCGAGAAGTAGGCGCGGACGAGGAACAGTTCTTCGTCCGTACTGAGGTCGATCAGTTTCGGCGGCATCGTCCCATCTTCCGGGATGACGATCTCGTCATCAAACTCGAGCAGGTTCTGTAGGTTCGCCCCCATTGCTTCTTCTTCGGCGAGCCCAATCATGTCACGGGCCTGGTCGTTCATCAAGATGACTCGGAGCGAGCGATCCGTGGCGACGACCCCGTCCGACATGTTCTCGAGGACGCTCGTTAAACGGCGTCGCTCAGCCTCGGTCGTGGCATTCGCTTCCATCAACTCATCGGTCAATTCGTTGAACGCATAGGCCAGTTGGCCGACCTCATCGTCAGAATAGACTTTAACTTTCCGCGAAAAATTCCCTTTTCGCATCTCGACGGCTTGACGACGCATATCCGCAATCGGTCGCGTAATCGTCCGTGACAGCAAAATCCCAAGAATGGTTGTGATGATGAGGGCGATGAGCGTCCCAGTCGCGAGAATCCGGGTCACTTGTTCATCTGGTTGTAGATGGATTTCATCGACGCCTCGATGTAGATCATTCCGGTCGTCGTCCCATCGACCTCTGATTTGACGGGAACGGCGACGACGCGCATGCGCTCGTTAGAATCTTCATAGACGAGCGTCTCTTGCGCCCCGCTCGTCGCGAATGATTTTTGAATGAACGAGTTCGCCGTCCGTTGTCCGACGAGACTCTGATTGTTCGGGTTCGACGTCGCCCGGACGACACTGTTCGTGTCGATAATCTGGACTTCGCGAATGTCGTCAGCTAGCGTCGTGCTCTCCGTAAACTCAGACAGCAGTTGATCCAGTACCTGGTTCAACTGCTGGTCCGAAGTCGAGTCACCGCCGTTCGATGCGATCCCTTCACTGACGTTATAGCTCAGAAGGTTGGCCCGATCGACGAGCGACTGCGAGAAGTTGTTGATGTATTGTCGTTCGAGGGAGCGTACGAAGTACACCCCGATGACTTGCATCGCAACAAGAATGAGCAGCGCATAGATGACGACGAGCTTCCACTGGATAGATTTAAAGAAGTTCGTCCGTTTCATCGTTTAGTCTTCTTCTCCTGCTTTTAAATAGTACCCAACACCGCGACGTGTGATGATATACGTCGGCGTCGATGGATTGTCTTCGACTTTCTCACGCAAGCGGCGGACCGTCACGTCGACCGTGCGGACGTCGCCGAAGTAGTCATAGCCCCACACCGTCTGGAGCAAATGCTCGCGCGTCATGACTTGCCCGATATTCTGGGCAAGGTAGTGAATGAGTTCGAACTCACGGTGCGTCAGTTCGATTTTCTCTTCCCGTTTCGTGACCATGTACGAATCCGGATGAATCGTCAAATCACCGATCACGATATCGTTGTCGTTGGCACCTTTCGTCTCTGGGGCCGGGGCTGTTGCGTGACGGCGCATGTTCGCCTTGACGCGGGCCAACAGCTCGCGTGAACTGAACGGCTTCGTGACGTAATCGTCGGCACCGAGCTCGAGTCCGAGCACTTTATCGATTTCAGAGTCTTTCGCCGTCAACATGATGATCGGCATGTCGTACTTCTTCCGGACTTCCCGGCACACTTCCATGCCGTCTTTGAGCGGCAACATGATGTCGAGCAAAATCAAATCCGGTTTGACTTCTTCGACTTTCACGAGCGCCTCTTCCCCGTCGTAGGCGACGTGGACTTGGTATCCTTCTTTTTCAAGCTTAAACTTCAATATATCGGCGATTGGTTGTTCGTCATCTACCACTAAAATCGTACGATCCATTCAGTGAGTCCTCCTCTTATCGTTAAACGTACATGTCTACATTGTAACTCTTTTTCTATAGGTTAGAAAGCGTGGTCCATTTCCGTGGAAATGAAAAGAGAGCCACGAGGGCTCTCTATCTCATACTTCGTAAATGTCACGCAAGATGACCGTCTGTTCCCGTGCCGGCCCGACCGAGAACGTCAACAATTCGATGCCTGTCAACGCTTCGATGCGTTTGACATAGTTCTGTGCGTTCATCGGCAAGTCTTCGAACTTGCGGACACCTGTAATGTCTTCCGTCCAGCCCGGGAGCTCTTCGAACACCGGCTTGCACTGCTCGAGTACACGGAAGTTCGGCGGGTACTCGTCGAGGAGCTTACCTTCAAACTCGTAGGCTGTACAAATCTTGAGCGTCTCAAGACCTGTCAACACGTCAATCGAGTTGAGGCAAAGGTCTGTGATGCCGCTGACGCGACGTGAGTGGCGGACGACGACCGAGTCGAACCAGCCGACGCGACGCGGACGTCCCGTCGTCGTGCCGTACTCTTTCCCAACTTCACGGATCGTGTGCCCGATCTCATCATCGAGCTCGGTCGGGAACGGGCCGTCTCCGACGCGTGACGTGTACGCCTTACAGACGCCAACGACGTGGTGGATCTTCGATGGACCGATCCCGGCACCGCTCGATACGCCGCCTGAGGCCGCATTCGATGATGTGACGAACGGGTACGTTCCGTGGTCGATGTCTAGTAACACACCTTGCGCGCCTTCGAAGAGCACTTTCTGTTCTTCATCAAGTGCGTTGTTCAACACGACCGATGTATCACACACGTATTTGGCGAACTGTTGGCCATACGCATAGTATCTTCGAAGATGTCATCGAACTCGATCGCATCGACTTCGTACATCTTCACGAACATGCGGTTTTTAAGCGCGAGGACCGTCTTGAGCTTCTCGGCGAACACTTCTTTGTCGAGCAGGTCGGCGATGCGAATCCCGATGCGCGCCGCTTTGTCCATGTAGCAAGGACCGATCCCTTTGAGTGTCGTCCCGACTTTGGCGTCGCCTTTCGCGTCCTCTTCGAGCTTGTCCTGCAACTGGTGATACGGCAAGATGACGTGGGCCCGGTTCGAGATGCGGAGGTTATCCGTGCTCACACCGCGCTCGTGCAAATACGCGAGCTCCGTGACGAGCGATTTCGGATTGACGACCATCCCGTTCCCGATGACACATGTTTTGTCCGAGTAGAAGATCCCCGATGGAATCAAGTGAAGTTTATACTTCGTATCGTTGAAGACGATCGTATGACCAGCGTTGTCTCCCCCTTGATAACGCGCGACGACCTCGGCCTGCTTCGATAAGAAGTCTGTGATTTTTCCTTTACCTTCATCGCCCCACTGCGTTCCCACTACGACTACTGATGACATAATGAATCCTCCTTGTAGATAAACGTTCTATTCAAACCATCCGTAAGTGTACACTTGCTCTTGTTGAAAGTCAACCTAATACCGAACGATATTTTTAAGTTGTAACCTTTCGTTCGTTATTGACGTGTCATTTCTCGTTCAATGATGGAATTCTTTAAAATCAAGATACGTTTAGGTCTAAAGACCGATCAAAAAAGGCGACGTCTCATGACGTCGCCTTCGGCAGTCCGTCCTACATCGGCGGCGCAAAGGCTTGCGTCTCCATGTTGACGAATTTATTGTATTCTTTTCGGAACGAGAGTTTGACCGTCCCGGTCGGACCGTTACGCTGCTTGGCGATGATGATCTCGATCGTGTTGGCGTCTTCACTCTCTTTGTCGTAATAGTCATCCCGGTATAAGAAGGCGACGATATCGGCATCTTGCTCGATTGCCCCGGATTCCCGGATATCCGACATCATCGGCCGTTTGTCTTGACGGCTCTCGACACCACGTGAGAGCTGGGACAAGGCGATGACCGGTACTTGAAGCTCACGCGCGATCGCTTTGAGCGTACGCGAGATTTCCGAGACTTCTTGTTGCCGGTTCTCGCCCGGCTTGCCGTTTCCGACGATGAGCTGCAAGTAGTCGATCATGATCATGCCGAGGCCGTGCTCTTGTTTCAAGCGGCGACACTTGGCCCGAATCTCGTTAACACGAAGACCCGGCGTATCGTCGATATAGATACCGGCTTGTGACAGCGACGACATGGCGAGCGAGAGCCGCCCCCAGTCTTCGGCCTCGAGCCGACCCGTCCGGAGACGCTGGGCGTCGATATTGCCTTCCGCACAGAGCATCCGCATGACGAGCTGCTCGGCACCCATCTCCAAACTGAAGATGGCGACGTTCTCGCCGGTACGGACGGCCACGTTTTGCGAGATGTTCAAGGCGAAGGCCGTCTTCCCGACGGAAGGACGGGCCGCGACGATGATGAGGTCGTTGCGTTGGAAACCGGCGGTCATCTTGTCGAGATCACTGAACCCGGTCGCGATTCCGGTGATTTCGCCACTCGATTGGTGCAGTTTTTCAATCGTCGAGTAGGCGTCCGATAAGACGGAGCCAATCGGATGGAAACTTGACTGCCCTTTGCGTTGCGACACTTTTAAAATATTCCGCTCGGCGTCTGACAGGACGGCATCGACCTCGTCTTGGCGTTCGTAGCCGTCCGAGACGATGTTCGTCGCGGTCCGAATCAAACGACGGAGCGCCGCCTTTTGATCGACGACGTTCAAATAATATCCGATGTTGCCAATGGCCGGAACCGCTTCGGCGATTTCTGCCAAATAGTTCAAGCCACCGATCTCATCGAGAATGCCTTGAGCTTGAAGCTCCGAACTGAGCGTGACTAAATCGACGAGTTCGCCCCGGTCGTTAATCTTCAGCATCGCCTCAAAAATCCGTTGATGGCTGACACGATAAAAGTCGTCCGGGTCGACCGTTCCGAGGCCGTGATCAGCCGATCGGAATCGAGGATGACGGCCCCAAGGACAGCCTGTTCCGCTTCGACGCTGTGTGGCGGGGTGTTGACTTGAATCGCATCACTCATACGTGGTCTACCTCACCTTCACGCTTCTTGAACATGAACGTTTAACGTAGCCGTGACGTCATGATGCAACTTCACCGGCACTTTCGTGAACCCGAGCGCTTTGATTGGATGCTCAAGCTCGATTTTACGCTTATCGATCTTGTAGCCCATCCCTTTCAACGCTTCACCGATTTGTTTGCTCGTGACCGATCCGAAGACGCGACCGCCTTCGCCTGACTTCGTCTTGACGACGATCGTCTCTTTTTCAAGCTTGTCCTTCAACTGCTGGGCTTGCTTCAATTCTGCTTCGGCTGCTTCTTCAGCGCGTCGCTCTTTCGCGGCGAATGCTTTCAAGTTCCCTGGCGTCGCTTCAACCGCCAAGTTCTTTTTAAAGAGTACGTTCTTTGCATAAGCATCCGCGACGTCCTTGACGTCACCCGCTTTACCTTGACCTTTTACATCTACTTTTAAAATGACTTTCATTCAGAATCCTCTCCTTCTGTTTCATCTGTCACATAATGATCAATCGCTTCTTGTAACAACGTCTTCGCCTGTTCGCGGCTCACGTTCAATTGCGTCGCCGCATTCGTCAAATGGCCGCCCCCATCGAGCATCTCCATGATGACTTGAACGTTGACGTCACCGAGCGAACGGGCACTGATGCCGGTCCGACCGTCCGGCAAGATAGCGATGACGAACGATGCTTTGACGCCCTCCATATTGAGGAGCTGATCGGCCGATTGAGCAATCAACACTTGATGATGCGCCTCATCGTCAGAAGCGACGGCGATCGCCATGCCATCGGAATAGATGTCCGTATTTTCAAGAATGTGAGACTGCTCGATATACGAATCGAGATCTTGTCGCATGAAGTGCTGGACAAGCACGGTATCGGCCCCTTGAATCCGGAGGAAAGAAGCAGCGTCGAACGTTCGCGACCCTGTCCGCAAGGTGAACCCTTTCGTGTCGACCATGATTCCCGCGAGGAGCGATGTCGCCTCCAAAATCGACAGCTTGCGCGTGCCGGCCTGATACTCGATCAGCTCGGTCACGAGTTCACACGTCGAAGATGCATACGGCTCCATGTAGACGAGGACCGGGTCCTCGATGAACTCTTCGCCGCGGCGATGGTGGTCGATGACGACGACCCGTTCCGCACGGTCCAAGATGTCCCGTGAAATGACGAGCGACGGCCGATGCGTGTCGACGACGACGAGGAGCGTCTGTTCATCGATGAGTGGTTGGGCTTCAAACTCCGTCAAGAAACGGCTATACAGGTCTTCATCGTTCTCGACTTCATGGACGAGCCGTTGAATCCCGACGCTTGTCTCGCCTGCCGGAACGACGACGTACGCTTCGCGTCCGACGAATTCAGCCAGTTTCATGATACCGATCGAGGCACCGAGCGAGTCCATATCCGGGTTTTTATGACCCATGATCAGGACCCGGCTCGACTCACGAATCAAGTCGCGCATCGAGTTCGAAATGACGCGGGCCCGAACCCGGGTCCGTTTCTCGGTCGGGTTCGTCTTGCCGCCGAAAAAGCGGACTTTCCCGTTATGACGTTTGACGACGACCTGGTCCCCGCCGCGCCCGAGCCCTAAATCGAGACTCGACTGCGACAAGTTGCCGAGTTCCGTCAATGTCGTCTCTCCACAGCCAATGCCAATCGAAAGTGTGAGCGGGATCTTATGTTCTTTCGTCGCCTCGCGAACTTCGTCGAGAATCGAGAAACGGTTGTTCTCAAGTTCAGATAGCGTCCGTTCGTTCATGACGAGAAAGAAACGGTCGGCTGCCGTCCGACGCATATAAATGTGATATTTTTGAGCCCACTGGTTCAAGAGGACGGTCACACGTCGATTGATTTCACTCCGGACCTGTTCATCCACAGCGGTCGACATCTCATCATAGTTGTCTAAGTATAAGACCCCAATCACCGTCTGCGTTTCCGAATATTTTTGTTCAATCTCGGCTTCATCCGTCATATCGAACAAGTAAAGGGTTTGATAATCTTTATTGTAGAGGACGCGATACACGCGGTCCCCGACTTCAATGGTCGCCTCGTCCTCTTCTTCCTCGATCAACTCGGTGAACGCCGAGTGTACAGAGTCAATTGAAATCCCGAGTTCCATCTCGAGTTCAAAGATGAGGCGAGACTGTTCATTGAACCAGCTGACGCGACGTGCTTCATCAAAAACGAGAATCCCGATCGGCATGCCGGTAAGCGCTTCTTTCCCCACATCTTCGATTCGATGCGACAAGGAATGGACGTATTGTTCCCACGCCTTGCGCTCGCGTCGAATCGTCACTTGCTGATAGATGAAAAAAATCAGCGTGCCCACGAACAGGGTGATGGCCGCCACAATGCTGTAGAACGCCAATCCCAACGCGACGAGCATTCCAATCACATAGGGAACCGCATGACGCGCGTACTGGTTCTTCACTGATGTTATTGCTTCACCACTGTGCATGTGTGCCTCCTAAAATGAGTGATGTTCCACTCATGATATCTAAATGGTTTCTGCTCTATCATACCATATCCGTCCGTTTCACTTACACTCCTACATCAGCACAGAAAACAAAAAACGACCTATCCCGAAGGATAAGCCGTGTGTCAAAAATTACTCTGCAACGTATGGAAGCAAAGCCATTTGACGTGAGCGCTTGATAGCGACAGTAAGTGGACGTTGGTATTTCGCTGAAGTACCAGTCACACGACGTGGAAGAATTTTACCACGCTCCGAAATGAAGCGTTTGAGCAATTCTACGTCTTTATAATCGATATGAGTGATGTTGTTCGACGTAAAGAAACATACTTTACGACGACGACGACCTCCTGGACGACGTGCCATGTGAAGACCTCCTTTTTAGTTTAGTTTCAAATCGACGCGATCAGAATGGTAGATCGTCATCCGATAAGTCGATTTTTCCGCCACCCGAGAACGGATCGGCTTCAAAACCTTTGTTTGAGTTTGAGGACTGAGATGAAGTCGAAGAAGCGGCTGCGCCCCATCCTGACCCACTTGACTCACCACCACCGAAGACATCTCCAGCCGGTGCTGGATCACGTTGCCCTGAGGCACCGCGTGGTTCAAGGAAGCGTACGCTATCGGCTACGACTTCTGCCCGGTAACGACGTTGGCCATCTTGACCTTCGTAACTACTGATTTGAAGGCGACCGTCTACGCCGGCCATGCTGCCTTTTTTCAAATATTGTGCCACGTTCTCTGCTTGTTTGCGCCAAACGACACAATCAATAAAGTCCGCCTCGCGCTTCCCATCTTGTCCAGTAAATGGACGATCGCAAGCGAGAGTGAAGCGAGTTACGGCAATTCCGCTCTGCGTGTAACGCATTTCTGGATCGCGTGTCAATCGACCAACTAACACAACTCGGTTAATCATCTCAAAGCTCCCCTTTCGCAATATGAAGCGTTAAGAATCAACGCTCGTCTTTAGTTGTCATTTGGCGGACAACGTCATCAGAGATCTTCATGAGACGCTCTGTTTCTTGAATCGCTTTAGGCTCAGCAGTGATGTTGAGAAGAACGTAGTGTCCTTCGCGCATCTTGTTGATTTCGTAAGCGAGACGACGTTTACCCATGTCTGTTGTTTTATCAACAGTACCACCGTTTTCAGTGATGACGTTGTTGAAGCGTTCGATCAAAGCTTTCTTCGCTTCCTCATCAACTGATGGACGGATAATGTAAAGAAGTTCGTATTTACGCATTATCTTTCACCTCCTCTTGGACTAACGGCTCCTACCGGTTGTAGGAGCAAGGAGCAAACAATTGTTTTACTCACGTCATAATATACTATCAAACTTCTGATTATTTTACAACACGTTTCCGTAAAATCACTTAAACGTTGAAACGGAACGTGACGACGTCGCCATCTTGGAAAACGTACTCTTTCCCTTCTGAGCGAAGCTTCCCTTGTTCTTTGACGGTTGTCATGTTGCCGGCAGCTGATAAATCTTCAAACGAGACGACTTCGGCCCGGATAAATCCACGCTCGAAGTCCGAGTGGATGACGCCCGCACATTGTGGGGCTTTCATCCCTTGCTTGAACGTCCAGGCGCGCACTTCTTTCTCACCGGCTGTGAAGTATGTCGCGAGACCGAGCGTCGAGTATGCGGCACGAATCAATTGATCGAGCCCTGACTCTTCGATGCCGAGATCTTGTAAGAACTCAAGGCGCTCTTCTGGTTCGAGCTCTGAGATTTCTTCTTCGATGCGGGCACAGATGACAATCACTTTCGCTTCTTCTGTCGCCGCGTGATCACGGACTGCTTGAACGTATGGGTTTTGGTCGGCATCCGCCACTTCGTCTTCACTGACATTCGCGACGTAAAGCATCGGCTTCATCGTGAGCAATTGGAAGTGTTTGACGATAGCAAGCTGATCGTCCGTAAGCTCAGCGACACGGGCCGGACGCTCTGACTCGAGGACTGCTTGAACGATTTCAAGCGCCTCGAGCTCTTGAGCCGCCCCTTTATCTTTCGACTTGACCATTTTTTGGACGCGCGTGATGCGTTTCTCGACCAATTCGAGGTCGGCCAAAATCAATTCAAGGTTGATGGTCGTGATGTCATCGATTGGTGAGACTTTGCCTGCCACGTGCGTGATGTTGTCGTCTTCAAAGCAACGGACGACTTGGCAAATCGCGTCGACTTCACGAATGTTGGCGAGGAACTTGTTTCCGAGCCCTTCTCCTTTTGATGCACCTTTCACGATTCCGGCGATATCTGTAAATTCAAATGCGGTCGGTACGGTCTTCTTCGGTTTGACGAGTTCTGTCAACCGGTCGAGACGCGCGTCCGGCACTTCGACGACCCCGACGTTCGGGTCGATTGTCGCGAACGGGTAGTTAGCTGCTTCTACACCGGCTTGCGTGATGGCGTTAAACAATGTCGATTTCCCGACGTTCGGTAATCCGACGATTCCTGCTGTTAATCCCACTTGTATGTCCTCCTCATCCGGCTTTCCCGGGAAATGTTGATCCGTCTGTGGAGTGGGTACGTTCAGTACACCACACCGTCACATCCTTCACAATTATAGTTAGTCCTCGATTAAACCGCAACTCACGGTTGTTACATAGAGAAGAACGCCACTTATTCAGCGGCGTTCTCTTGTTTAAGCACTTTTTTCAATCGCTTATCAAAGTCACGACGCGGCATGAGTACGCTCGCCCCGCATCCTTGACACTTGATACGAATGTCCATCCCGACCCGCGTCACCTGCCAACGGTTCGTTTGACAAGCATGCGGTTTCTTCATTTCTACAAAATCGTTCAACTCATACGATTTAGCCTGCATTCTCGGGCGCTCCTTTAGTCGATGTGGTTGGCGGCATCATGACGGTCCGCGGATACGGGATTTCGATTCCGCGTTCGTCGAGACCGGCTTTCAACTCTTTATGCAAAATCCGACCGGCCGCAAAGTGTTGCGTCGGTGGAACTTCAGCCATAAGACGATAGACGACTTCCGACGGTCCGAGCGACTGGACCCCGGCGAGCGTGATCGGTTCGATAAACAAGTCGTAATACTTCTCCTCGACCGTCTTCGCAATCTCTTTCAACGCCTGCTCGACTTTCGCCATGTCTTCTTCATAGGCGACACCGATATCGACGACAGCGACGCTGTTCTCGAGCGAGTAGTTCGTCACTTGCATGATTTGTCCGTTCGGGATGATCGTCACTTGGCCGTTCAATCCTTTCAACTTTGTCGTCCGAATCCCGACTTCGATGACGGTGCCGTCGACTTGTTGATTTAAATTGACGTAATCCCCGTTCTTATACTGGTTCTCGAAGATGATGAACGCACCTGTGATGACGTCCTTCACTAAGTTTTGCGCGCCGAATGAGATGGCAAGACCTGCGACCCCAGCCGATGCGATCAATCCGGCAATATTGACGCCAAACTGTCCGAGCACCGTCAAAATCATAATCAAGCCGAGCACATAACGGATCGTGTTTTGCGCTAATTTCGACAGCGTTTCATTTTGCCGCTGTGCTACGATATTGTCTTCTTTGATTTTACGTAACGCAAATACGCGTTGAACCATCGATGTTAAAATACGTGATGCCACATAAAGCGCCAAAATGATGAGCACAACACCAATCAATTTAATACCGAGACCAATCCACATCTCCGTGTCCTGAAAATAAGCGACAAACCGATTGACGTTATCGATCGTCTCGTCAGCGACCGTGCTCAAGTTTGTATCTGTATGTTGTGAAGCCATCCTCTCACCTCTAGCGTTATAGATTCTAACCCATCAAACCATAAAGGACGATTTTTCTCAAACTCTACATCCGGACGTTATAAGTTTCGATGTTCCGGGAATGGGATAATATGGTGTCATTCCGCAATCGCAACTAGACGCAGGCAACTTAGAAGAGAGGATGAGATTCATGCCGTTTCGCCTTAAACCTCATAAACCATACTCTTTTTTCATCGAATATACTGAACGGAGTGGATCCAAGCTTTTTGCCGACCAACTGCACGACCAGTTGGCAAAAGAGACGCATCGTCCGATTGTCCTTGTTTGTATCGGATCTGACCGTTCGACCGGTGATTCACTCGGACCGCTCGTCGGTACATTCCTCGAAGAACGATCCGTGCGAAATATTCACGTTTACGGGACATTGACGAAACCAGTCCATGCCTTGAACCTCGTCGAGACGCTCCATGAGATTCAGACACGTTTCCATCGTCCCCTCATCATCGCCATCGATGCCTGTCTTGGAAGATTATCGAGTGTCGGTTATATTTTCTTTTCGGAAGGTCCGCTCGCTCCTGGTGCCGGTGTTCAAAAAGAACTCCCTTCGGTCGGTGAGTACAATATTAAGGCCGTCGTCAACGTTAGTGGTTTTATGGAAATGATGATTTTACAAAACACGCGCCTCCACCTCGTCTACGAGCTGTCTCGTTTCATTACCGATGGATTCGTCGAATTCGATTCACGAATCGGACGGCTCCATCAAGAAGAAGCAGCCATCACCCGATTGCGTCAATCACGCGACGAATCAAAATCTTGAGGTGATAAGAGCGCCAACAAATGTTCCAAATCATCTTGTGAGAAATACTTTAGCTCGAGGACGCCCCCTTTTCGACGCGAGCGAATCGACACATCCATTTGAAGACGTTCCGCTAGCACCGCCTCGACGGCTTCGACGTCGGCGTTCGAGCGTTTGAGCGTCTTTTTTTCGCTCCTCTCTTTTTGTAAATAGCGTTCAAGCCGGCGGACCGTCCATTGCTCAGCGATGACGCGACGGGCAATCTGTTCCATCGCTTGAACCGATTTCATACCTGTAATCGCACGAGCGTGGCCCATCGTCAGCTCACCGATCATGACCGCATGTTGGACCGCACTCGGCAACCGGAGCAGTCTGAGACTATTTGTCACATGGCTCCGGCTCTTTCCAACGCGCTCAGCAAGCTGTTGTTGGGTCAATCCGAGCGTCTGCATCAACTGTTCGTAAGCGAGCGCCTCTTCAATCGCGTTCAAGTCGGCACGCTGAATGTTCTCAATCAAGGCAAGCTCCATGACGCGGTCCGAGTCTACCGTGACGATTAATGCCGGGATGTCTGTCTTGCCGGCCAGTTGCGCGGCTTGAAAGCGGCGCTCTCCGGCGATGATTTCATAAAACCCACTCGCTTTGCGGACGACGATGGGTTGCAAGACACCATAGCGCTCAATCGATTGCCTGAGTTCGTCTAGCTTGTCCGGTTCAAACTGTTTTCGGGGTTGATTTGGATTCGGGCGGATGTACTTGATTGGGATCCGTTCCATCATGATTCCTCCATTCCATCTGACTGCCACAAAAAAAGCACAGGCTCACTTTTGTGGCCGTGCTTTCGGGATTCGAATCCGAATTTCAACAAATTCGTCTTCTTCGACTTCCTCGGTTTGGACTTCGATGCCGGTTTTGCCAATCAAGCTGACCGAGTCTCGAATCGTATTGATGGCGATTCGCGTATCTCTGGCAAAACTTTTCGTCCGACGGCGTTGTTTTTTCGGTTTCCGTTTCTCTTCCTCAATCGGTGTCATCAAAAATTCAACGCGCTCTTCCGTCTCTTTGACATTGAAATCTTGCTCTAAAATTTCCATGAGCACTTGAATCTGAAGACCAGGCTCTTTAAGTGGCAAGAGCGCCCGGGCGTGACGTTCATTGATTTGGCGGTCACGCAAACATTGCTTCACATCTTCTGGTAGTTTCAACAGACGCAATTTATTGGCAATTGTCGACTGACTCTTTCCGAGACTTTTCGCAAGTGCGGCTTGTGTCAGTTTGTTCATCGCGAGCAGACGGTCATATGCCTCTGCCTCCTCGATCGGACTGAGCTGTTCTCGTTGCAAGTTTTCAATCAATGCTAAAGCAGCTGTCGTATCGTCATCCATCTCACGGACGATTGCCGGAATAACAGACCACCCGAGCGACTTGGCGGCACGGAACCGACGCTCCCCGGCGATAATCTCATAGCGGTCATCGTCTGCCTTGCGAACGACAATCGGTTGCAAGAGACCATGCTCGTCAATCGTGACAGCCAATTCTTCAATTTTAGCCGGCTCGAATACTTTACGTGGTTGATAACGGTTCGGAAGAAGTAACGATAAGGCGATTTCTTGGACAGTGTCATTCGGTTTGACTTCTGCCAGTTCCGTGACGGCTACTTCCGGACGACGTCCGAACAGTTTAACAAATGTTTTCTTCAACGTCGGCACCCCTCTATGTAAAATAAGCAGATTCCACGACCGGAATCTGCTTTTAGTTTCACGTGAAACCATATCGCTCAGATTAGCGGCTCTTTCGCCGGGGTTCCCGCTTTACGTGGATATTTCCCAGGCGTTTTTCGTAATTTATCTACAATTACGATATTACGCTCACTCATCTCTCCTGGCAATAGGAACTGATGTGTCGTTTTTACTTTTCCACCGAGCACGGCCAACGCGTTTTTTGCATCGACAAGCTCGTCGGAAACTTTCGCTGCTTTGAGCGCCACGAACGTTCCACCGACTTTTGCGAGCGGCAAACAGTACTCGGCGAGCACTGTCATCCGGGCAACCGCACGGGCGGTCACGACATCAAATTGTTCACGGAATTTTTTATTTTTTCCAAACTCTTCGGCGCGTCCGTGATGGAACGCGACACCTTCTAACTCGAGCGCGAGCGCGAGTTCGTTCAAGAAAGTGATTCGCTTGTTGAGCGAGTCAATAATCGTCACGTGAAGATGCGGGAAGAGGATTTTAAGCGGCAAGCTTGGGAATCCAGCCCCGGCACCGACGTCACAGACGGTCTCGACGTTTGAGAAATCGAAATGGAATGCCGCACTGAGCGAGTCATAGAAATGCTTCAAATATACTTCTTCCTTGTCTGTGATCGCTGTCAAATTCATTTTCTCGTTCCACTCGACGAGCATCTCGAAATACAGTTCGAACTGAGCGAGTTGTTTATCGCTCAATTCGAACCCTTCTGCCTGCAATGCCTCAATAAATTGGGATTGGTTCATCGTTTCACTCCACTGTCGCGTATTGTCCTTGCTCGATATAGACAAGAAGGATCGAGACGTCCGCCGGGTTTACCCCGGAAATACGTGACGCTTGTCCAATCGAGAGCGGACGAACTTGTTTTAGTTTTTGTTTCGCTTCCGTCGCCAGACCACCGATTGCATCATAATCAAGTTTCTCCGGAATCCGTTTTTCTTCCATCCGACGCATCTTCTCGACTTGCTCGAGCTGCTTCGAGATGTAGCCTTCGTATTTCACTTGAATCTCGACTTGCTCGGCCACTTCGAACGGCACTTCGATTGGGGCCGGTGCAATGCGCATGAGCGTCGCGTACGTCACTTCAGGGCGCTTCAAGAGGATATTGGCATGCGTCGCTTCTTTGAGCGGATTCGCGCCGATTTCTTCAAGCACAGCGTTCACGTCAGCTGACGGTTTGATGACGAGTCCGTTGAGACGTTTCACTTCTGCCGCGATGGCAGAGCGTTTGTCTTCAAGATGCGCATGACGCTTTGATGACAATAGACCGACTTCATGGCCGATGTCACTCAAGCGAAGGTCCGCATTGTCATGGCGCAGAAGCAACCGATATTCAGCACGTGATGTGAGCAAACGGTACGGCTCGTTCGTCCCTTTCGTCACGAGATCGTCAATCAAGACCCCGATATACGCCTGTGAGCGGTCTAAGATGACCGGGTCTTTGCCGAGCACTTTACACGCGGCGTTGATTCCGGCCATGATGCCTTGTCCGGCCGCTTCTTCATAGCCGCTCGTCCCGTTGATTTGACCTGCCGTGAACAGTCCTTCGACCGTTTTCGTCTCGAGTGTCGGCCAGAGCTGTGTCGGGACGACCGCATCGTACTCAATCGCATATCCCGGGCGCATCATCTCGGAGTTCTCGAGCCCTGGAATCGTCCGGAGCATTTGATGCTGGACGTCTTCCGGCATACTCGTCGAGAAGCCTTGCACATAGATTTCTTCCGTGTCACGTCCTTCTGGCTCGAGAAAGATTTGGTGACGCGGTTTATCGTTGAAACGGACGACCTTATCTTCAATCGATGGGCAGTAACGCGGGCCCGTCCCTTTGATGGCACCCGAGTACATCGGCGAACGGTGCAAGTTCTCATCGATCAACTGATGCGTCCGTTCACTCGTATATGTGAGCCAGCACGGGATTTGCTCGATCGGATTGAGGTCCGTCGACGTGTACGAGAAGAGCGACGGATTGTCGTCCCCTGGTTGAATTTCCGTTTTCGAGTAATCGATCGTCTTGCCGTCGATGCGTGGCGGTGTCCCCGTCTTGAAACGGACGAGTTCGAGCCCGAGCTCTTCTAAATGCTTCGACAATTCGACCGAAGGCATCTGGTTGTTCGGACCGCTCTCGTACGACAATTCGCCGATGATGATTTGACCGCGCATGAACGTGCCGGTCGTGACGATGACCGCTTTCGAACGGTACTCCGAACCGGTATTTGTGACGACGCCGGCGACTTTACCGTCTTCGATAAGAAGTCGTTCGACGAGCGCTTGGCGAAGCAATAGGTTCGGTTCGTCTTCAAGCACTTTCTTCATATGATTTTGGTATTGAAATTTGTCCGCTTGCGCCCGTAATGCGCGCACCGCAGGACCTTTCGATGTGTTGAGCATCTTCATTTGAATGTACGTCGCATCAATCGCTTTCGCCATCTCGCCGCCGAGGGCATCGATTTCGCGAACGACGATTCCTTTCGCGGGACCACCGATCGATGGGTTGCAGTACATGAATCCGACCATATCCGGATTCATCGTGAGCATCGCCGTTTTCGCGCCCATGCGTGCCGACGCCAGTGCGGCCTCGATCCCTGCATGACCGGCTCCGATGACGATGACATCAAACTCGCCTGCCGTGTAAGCCATAGTTGTTCCTCCTTATTATTTCCCAAGACAAAACTGTGAAAAGAGTTGATCAATCAAACTTTCTTGAACGGTGTCCCCGTTGATCTCGCCGAGCGTGTCCCACGCCCGTCGTAAATCGATTTGGACCATATCGATCGGCAAATTCATGACGGCACTTCCGAGCGCCTCATCGATTTGTTCGATCGTCCGTTTGATGAGTTGAATGTGTCGTGCGTTCGAGATATATGTCATATCCTGTGATTCGACGCCTTTAGCGAAGAACAAGTTCGAGATCGCCTTCTCCAATGCGTCGATTCCCTCTTCTAATAAGAGAGACGTCGCCACGATCGGGCGACCTGCCGCTAGTTTCTCCAGCTTAGAAGAATCCATACTTTGTGGCAAGTCCGTCTTATTGATGATGATGATCGCATTCATACCAGCAATCGCCTCAAACAAGGCCTCATCCTCGATAGTCAGACCTTCGTGCCCGTTCAAGACGAGCAAAATCAAGTCCGCGCCCGTGAGCGCCTTGCGCGATTTCTCGACACCGATCCGCTCGACGATGTCTTCCGTCTCGCGAATCCCTGCCGTATCAATCAATTTGAGCGGAACGCCTTTGACGTTCACATACTCTTCAATCGTATCGCGTGTCGTCCCGGCGATTTCCGTGACAATCGCTTTCGTCTCTTGAACGAGCGTGTTCATGAGCGATGACTTGCCGACGTTCGGCCGACCGATAATCGCTGTCGCGAGACCTTCCCGCAAGATTTTCCCTTGTCGCGCCGTCTCAAGCAGTTGCTCGAGCACACGCTTCACTTCGCCCGCCTTGTCTTCGACGATGGCCTGGGTCATCTCTTCGGCGTCGTATTCCGGGTAGTCGATATTGACCTCGACCGCCGCAATCGTCTCAAGCAACAATTGACGCAACTCGCGGACAAGCCGTGACAAACGTCCTTCCATTTGTGACATGGCGACGTTCATGGCCCGATCCGTTTTGGCACGAATCAAATCCATGACGGCTTCTGCTTGCGACAAATCGATGCGTCCATTTAAAAAGGCGCGTTTCGTGAACTCGCCCGGTTCTGCCAAGCGGATGTCCGGTTGTTCAAGAATCAGTTCGAGGACACGATTGACCGCGACGATTCCTCCGTGGCAATTGATTTCGACGACGTCTTCTCGCGTGAACGTCTTCGGTGCGCGCATGATGCTCACCATGACTTCATCGACGACCTCGTCCGTGCCAGGACGTTTCAATTTTCCGTAATGGATCGTATGTGACTCCACTTTCGTCAAATCTTTTCCAGAAAACACACGGCCCACCGTCTCGACGGCGCGGTCACCGGACAAGCGGACGATTCCGATTGCCCCTTCACCCATCGGCGTCGAAATCGCCGTAATCGTGTCAAACTCTAGCATCATCTTTCCCTCCCATACTTCTTACTACTTCCTCTATCTTATGCATAACGCACCTACTATACACGATATTTGTCTCGAACGAAAGAGTCCGACCTCTCGAGCAACGGTTGCATTTCAAGGAATTACTTTAGTACAATAAAGGAATATATTTCCATGGAGGACGTGATGAAATGCGACAGCAAGATGCCATCGCCACATTGACCGACAGCCTCATCTCCGACACGGATGTGCAGGCCATTTTCTTGAAAGGATCGTTCGGACGTGGTGAAGCGGACGAACATTCCGATGTCGACTTGTACGTCATGGTCGCCCCTGACAGCCTGAATGAGTTCTTGCCGCGCCGCCGCGACCATCTGGCCACATATCGCCCGATCCTGCTCGAGGACGAAATCGATATCGTGGCCCCGCAACTGATCGTCGTCTATGATGATTTCTTGCATCTCGACTTCTTCACGGTGACGGCGGACACGTTGAACCATCAAGACACAATTACGGTGCTGTACGATCCAGAACACCGACTGCAACATCACCCGAGTTCGCTCACTTTATCTGTTGAAAATTTGAGCGGACACGTGTTTGATGCGATTTGGTTCTTTTTCCAATATACGAAAGCCCGTGACCGCGGCAACGATGTCTGGGCCGTCGAGATGCTCCGGCAAGGCATGAGTCATTTCGCTTACGCACTTGCCGCTCACTATGAACCTGAACGGGCCGCGCTCGGGTTGAAAGACGTGGCCGCCCGGCAGCAGATTGAAATCCGGACCTTTTATGAAGCGTTGACACCCGACCATCATGCGACAGCCGCTCGCTGGTATATCTCCCGTCTCGAAGCCGAGCGTCCCTTCTTCGAGACGACCGTTGCGTTCGAAGTGATTCGTCCGTTTTTGGACCGACTCGTCACCCGTGAAAAAAGCCGCTCCTGATGTGAGCGGCTTTCGTTTATGCTTGCTGACGTCTCGACGAGCGGAGCGTGAAATAGAGCACCCATTCGATCACCCCGACGACGATGAGAAAACCGCCGAACAATTGGAACAAGACGAGCAGGCTATCGAACGGGTTCGCCAACATGAGCAGGCCAATCCCAATCCACAATAGACTGCTCAGCATGAAGTACATCCACCGATTGGCGATCGTCCGGCGAAATCCGACGGCTTGAATCAACCGGATGATCCCCCCGAACAAGAAGAGGGCACCGATGAAGATTGGAAGCAGGCTCGCTAACGTCTCGGCGAAGAAAAAGACGATCAAGGCGATCAATAGATAGATGATTCCCATAAAAAAGCCGGGTGGGAGGCCGTTTCGTTTGTGGCGCAACCCTTGAACGATGGCGATTAGACCGATGATGGCAAAATAAGCCGCGACCACATAGACAATCGCATCAAAAAAGAAACGTGGATATAAGATGATGAGTAAACCGATGATGACATAAAGTGCTGCCTGAATGAATGTCGACCGTTCCAACCGTTTGATAAGCGTCTCCATATGAAAGACCCCCTTCTGATTCGACGATTTCGACCACCACTTAGATTATTCCCGGATTTCGGCTTGATCTATCCCGAACGACAAAAAAGGCTGAGGATTGGTGATCCACAGCCTTAGCACTTATTTACGCTTTTTCTTTTTTGTCTTTTTCTCTTCTTCTGCGAGGGCGGCACGTTCTGCTTCTTTCGCCGCGATTTTCGCTTCAGCTTGGACTTTCATCTTCTCACGCATCGGCAGCATGATTGCCATCGTCACGATGATCGAGATGATGTAACCGACGACCCAGTACATCGAAAGGGCGGCCGGAAGCGTAATCGACATGACGAAAATCATCACGGGGAAGATGTAGAGCATCATTTTCAATTGCGGGTTCTGTTCTTGGCCCGCCATTGAGATTTTTTGCTGTAAAAACGTCAAGATTGCCGCGAGAATTGGCAAGACGAACGTCGGATCTGGTGCCCCGAGGTCGAACCAGAGGAAACGTGCTTCGAAGATTTCAGGCGTCCGACGGATCGCATCGTAGAATGCAAAGAGGATCGGCATTTGAATCAAGATTGGTAAGCAGCCCGCGAGCGGGTTGATTTGATACTCTTGATACATTTTCATCATTTCTTCTTGGAGCTTACGTTGTGTCTCTTGGTCTTTCGAACTGTACTTCTCGCGAAGCTTGAGCATTTCCGGCTGCAACACTTGCATCGCCCCCATGCTCTTCGTCTGCTTGATCATAAGCGGTAAAATCAAGAGGCGGACGATAATCGTCGCGACGATGATTGAGAAGCCATACTGCCACGTCCCACCGATCAAATAAGCCACTTCTTTCAACAACCATGCCAACGGCCAAACAAAGTATTTTGACCAGAAGCCTTCCGTCTCAGCCGTAATCGGCTCTCCTTGGATCGTCGATGGGTCGACACAACCAGCCATCAACATGATGACGCCGGTCATGACGGCCAACAATCCTAATTTTAGCTTTTTGCTCATAGTTCCTCCTACGCTTTCTTTATCGATTCTTTTGTTCCATCACACGTCTATCGGTCAATCCTAATTAGTTCGCGTTATATATGAAAGAACGAGCTCGGATTGTTATGATCGATCGACTTGTCTCTGTTTCCAAACTTTAGCCCGTTTGAGTGCATGTTTCAAGCTTTCCGTCACTTCATCTTGCGTCAGCGACGTCGCTGGTTTGCGCGCAATGATGACATAATTGTGCGGAGCTACGTTCGGTTCGAGCAAGCGAAGCGATTCACGCATCAATCGTTTCATCCGGTTCCGTTCTACGGCATTTCCCAGCTTTTTGCTGACCGAAAGTCCGACCCGGAAGTGCGCTTGATCCGCTTTCTGCGTGTAGACGACAAACTGACGATTGGCCACGGAGCGTCCTTCACGAAACACCGCTTGGAACTCTTCATTCTTTTGCAGGCGGTATTCTTTTTTCAAAATTCTCACTCCATCCTTCACTTCAAAAATCGTCAACTAACATCATACCATATCCTATTCGTTTCAACGAGGGAGAATCCGTTTTTTCAAGTTGATTGTGTGAGTTGTGTGACAATACAAAAAAAATTGCCCAAGGAGGATTCCTCGGGCAATTTCATGATCTGTATTAGACAGTCAAGGCTTTGCGGCCTTTACGACGGCGAGCTGCAAGAATGTTGCGGCCGTTTTTAGTCGCCATGCGTGCACGGAATCCGTGGACTTTCTTACGCTTGCGGTTGTTAGGATTGAAAGTTGGTTTCATTGTTAAAGCACCTCCTCAAGGTTAACGCTCTATTAGCAAGTTATAGTTTCATTTAAGGCAGTCTTTAAGATTATATAAACAGTTGTGTAGATTGTCAATGAGTTTTCGTCAGGTTTTCAATTAGGATGAAATCCTTCGGACGGGAAGGGGACAATACCTCACGATGGCATGATCTAGAAGAAACGGAAGCAATAAATCACATGGAGAATTAATAATCCGCCAATGACTTTTTTTACAAATAGCCATCTAAAGCCATTTTATCCACATATTCTAATAGTTATCCACACTTATATGTGAATAACTCCTCTTTTTTCAACAATTTTATGATTCCGATTTTTAATTTTTCATTTTCTTCTCTTGAAAAAATATTTCCCACAATTCTCTCTTCCTCTTTTGTGTATAACTTTTCTGTCTCTATCTTCTCTTACTTCTAATTATCCACAACATATCCACAGTTTATCCACACTGCACACAGCATGTGGATAACTACCTGTGGATTCTTTTTACAATCTGTGGATAAATATCAAAAACCGTTGCCACGTCTATTTTATTTTGATAAACTGAATGTGCACAAACTTGTGGATGAACTTTTAGCAATTCCAAGATATACACAGGCTGTGGATAACTGTTATCCCCAACATCAACACCATGTGGATAACGTTATCCACAGTTTTTGTTCTTTGGGGATAACCCTAGTATCTACTATAGAATAGTGTATGTGTATATCGTGTGAATAAGTTTCGCCAACATGTGAGTAAAGGAGGTCTTTCATTGAAGAATGCTCGCGAGATTTGGAAAAATGTTTTATCTCTGATTGAAGAAGAGGAACGAACACCAAAAGCCAGCTTTGATATGTGGTTGAAATCAACAGAAGGTATTTCGTTGATGGGGACGACACTCGTCGTATCTGCACCGGCAAGTTTCATCGTAACTTGGCTCGAACGTCAGTACTTATCATTGTTACAAGACACGATTGAAGAAGTAACGAACAATAAGCTTGAGATTCATTTTATCGAGGAATCGCAAGCACACAAGTATGCACCTGCGGATGGATCGAAAGAAACGATTGCTGCCACAGAAATGAAAGAACAGTCACTTCCAGTACTTTTAAAAGAGGAAGCGAACCTTGGACAGTTAAATGACAAGTACATCTTTGAGACGTTTGTCATCGGATCGGGGAACCGATTTGCTCACGCCGCCTCGCTCGCCGTGGCAGAAGCTCCAGCGCGTGCCTACAATCCGCTCTTCATTTATGGAGGAGTCGGACTTGGCAAAACGCATTTGATGCATGCGATTGGTCATTACGTGAAAGGGCAGAAGCCTGGCGCACGCATCGCTTACGTTTCATCTGAAAAGTTCACGAATGAGTTCATCAACTCGATTCGCGACAACAAGACCGAGGAATTCCGCAACCGCTATCGGAACATCGATGTCCTCTTGATCGATGACATTCAGTTCTTAGCCGGGAAAGAACAGACACAGGAAGAGTTTTTCCACACGTTCAACGCGCTTCATAACGATCAGAAACAGATTGTGATTTCGAGTGACCGACCACCTAAAGAGATTCCGACGCTCGAAGACCGCCTTCGTTCACGGTTCGAATGGGGACTGATCACAGATATCACGCCACCTGACCTCGAAACACGAATCGCCATCTTACGGAAGAAGGCGACGGCGGAAGGGCTTGATATCGCGAACGACGTTATGCTTTACATCGCCAATCAAATTGACACGAACATTCGTGAGCTCGAAGGCGCATTGACGCGCGTCGTCGCCTACGCCAAACTCGTCGGGCGTCCAATTGATCCGGATGTCGCTGCTGAAGCGTTGCACAACATCATGCCGGTCCAAGAAGCGAAGAAAATCGTCATTCGTGACATTCAAGAAATCGTCGGTCGACACTTTAATATTGAAGTCGATGAATTGAAGGCGAAGAAGCGGACGAAGACGCTCGCATTCCCTCGTCAAATTGCGATGTACCTGTCACGTGAGATGACGGAAAGCTCGCTTCCTAAAATCGGGGAAGAGTTCGGTGGACGTGATCATACGACAGTTATCCACGCCCATGAGAAAATTAGTACGTTACTCAAGCATGATTCAGAGATGCAAGAGACGATTCAGACATTAAAAAAAGCTTTGTCGTAACCTCTTATGTTTCACTGTGGATATCCTGTGGATAAACACCTACAGTTATCCACACTTTATTCACAGGCAGAATGGCTCAACACCAGTGGTTCAAGTGACTTATCCCCAGTATCCACAGCCCTTATTACTATTATGACTTAAATAATACTATTATTATTAAACTATATGACTCAGTTCACTTAGGAGGAATTATCCACATGCACTTAACGATTCAGCGAGATGTATTCATGCAAGCCGTACAAGATGTATCGAAAGCCGTTGCTTCAAGAACGACGATTCCAATCCTCACGGGATTAAAACTCGAGCTCATGCCGATGGATTGACGCTCACAGGAAGTGACACTGAGATTTCAATCGAACGGTTAATCCCGATTGAAGAAGGTGGAATCGAACTCATTCAAATTCAACGGGCGGGCAGTGTCGTGCTCAATGCACGCTTCCTCGGTGAAATCGTTAAAAAGTTGCCGACGAATGAAGTGACACTTGAAGTGTCTCCGAACTTCATGACACGAATCGAGTCGGGGCAAGCTGAATTCCATTTGAACGGACTCGACCCGGATGAATACCCACGTTTGCCTGAACTTTCAAGCGAGCGTCGTTTCTACTTGCCGGCTGATTTATTAAAGACAATTATCCGGCAGACGAGCTTTGCTGTTTCGGCACAAGAGACACGTCCTGTTTTGACAGGGGTCAACTTCTCAGCCGAAAAAGGATTTTTGACGTGCGTCGCCACGGATAGCCACCGTCTGGCGCTTCGTCGGGCACGATTTGAGACGGACAACGATTTGACGTTCCAAAACGTCGTCGTCCCGGGACGATCGCTGAACGAGCTCGCTAAATTGCTTGACCGTGAAGAGTTGCCGGTCGAAATCGTCTTGACGGATCAACAAATCTTGTTCCGTATGAAAAATATCTCGTTCTTCTCACGTCTCTTGGATGGGGCATATCCGGACACGTCGCGCCTGATTCCAGAAGAGTACCGGACAGCAGTTCGCTTAAATGCCAAAGACTTCTTGCAGGCCATTGACCGAGCCTCGCTACTCGCACGGGCTGATCGCAATAACGTCATCAAGTTTGTCGCCGAAGAAGCGACGACTGTCGAAGTCTCATCCCATTCTCCAGAAGTCGGGAAAGTGTCAGAGCGCGTCAGCATCCTGTCGCTTGAAGGAGAAGAGTTAAAAATTTCATTCAACTCGAAATTTGTCATGGATGCGCTTCGGGCGCTTGATGCTTCAGAAATCGAAATCCAGTTCACGGGTTCGATGCGTCCGTTCATCTTGCGTCCAGTCGAGCAAGATAGCGTCTTACAGTTGATCTTGCCAGTCCGCACGTCTTAAGTCAGACTGAGCAGATTCGGGGATGATGAGGTGTTTCACCTTGTCATCCCCATTTTTGCCTTATTCGACGTTTTTCGATAAACTAATAAGTATGGCGATTTTTTGTACTAAGTATGAAAGAAAGGAAGTGACGACATGAAAAAAGTGTCGATTACAACCGAGTATGTAACGCTCGGACAATTTTTGAAGTTGGCTGATATCATTTCAAGCGGAGGCCAAGCGAAGTTCTTCTTAGAGGACATTCAAGTGAAAGTGAACGGTGAGATTGATCAACGTCGCGGACGCAAACTACGCGATGGGGACACGATTGAGGTCGAAGGTTTCGGAGACTTCCAAATCGAGGGTAACTAACGTGCATTTAAAGTCGATCCGATTGCAAAACTACCGCAACTACGAAACCCTCGAGCTAGATTTTTCAGAACAGACGAACGTTCTCATCGGTGAGAATGCCCAAGGGAAAACGAATCTGCTCGAATCGATTTACGTACTTGCGCTCGCAAAGTCACATCGGACGACGCAAGACCGTGAACTGATCGGCTGGGAAGCGGATGCAGCGATGGTCGAGGGACGGATTCATAAACGGACCGGTGAGACGGTTCAGTCGCTCACATTTTCACCGAAAGGAAAGAAAGCGAAATTGAACCATCTCGAACAACGCCGCCTCAGCAATTATGTCGGCGCATTTAACGTCGTATTGTTTGCACCCGAAGACCTCGCCATCGTTAAAGGCAGCCCACAAGGACGACGACGGTTTTTAGATATGGAAATCGGGCAAGTAAGTCCTGTCTATTTACATGAATTGAATCAGTATTTGAAGACGCTGAAGCAACGGAACGCCTTGTTGAAGCAGCTGTCAATCAAAGGCGGGGACGAGACACTGCTCGAGGTGCTCACCGATCAAATGATTGAACTGGCCGTGAAAATCGTTTCACGACGTCATCATTTTATCGATCAGCTTGAAAAATGGGCTGGTCCCATCCATTCTGGCATCACGCGTAACTTAGAGACACTGACGATTCAATACGTATCCGATACATTCCAAAAAGAACGTTACCCAAAAGAGGCGATGTTTGAAACGTATCGTCAAAAGTTTGATAAAATAAGAGAGAACGAACGAAGACGAGGCGTGACGTTATTTGGTCCGCATCGAGATGATTTTGAATTGTATGTTAACAATCGCAACGTCCAAACGTTTGGTTCACAAGGCCAGCAACGTACAGCGGCTTTGTCTTTAAAGTTAGCGGAGATTGAACTGATCCATGAAGAGGTAGGGGAATATCCGCTGCTCTTGTTAGATGACGTGTTATCTGAATTAGACGACCATCGCCAAACCCATCTGCTCGATACGATGGGCCAAAAAGTCCAAACCATCATCACGACGACCAATATTGATGGGATCGCTCACGAAACGATTCAACAAGCGAAGGTGTTTCACGTGAAACAAGGCGAAGTTGAAACGGAATCTGTGTAACGCAAGACCAATCCATAGGAACACCAATTCATGTATAGTAGGTGAACAAAACCGATGAGTAACGAAAACGAAAAACAAATGCAAGATTATGGTGCTGATCAGATTCAAGTGCTTGAAGGGTTAGAAGCCGTTCGTAAACGTCCGGGGATGTATATCGGTTCGACAAGCTCGCGAGGACTCCACCACTTGGTATGGGAAATCGTCGACAACTCGATTGACGAAGCGCTCGCCGGACACTGTGACACGATTACCGTGACAGTAGAACCAGGCAACTCGATTGTTGTCGAAGATAACGGACGCGGGATTCCCGTCGATGTTCAAAAGAAAACGGGCCGTCCTGCTGTCGAAGTCATCTTCACCGTCCTTCACGCCGGAGGTAAATTCGGTGGCGGCGGATATAAAGTTTCAGGCGGTCTGCACGGTGTAGGGGCTTCAGTCGTCAACGCGTTGTCGACGAAGCTTGAAGTATTCGTCCGTCGGAACGGCAACGTCTACTACCAGTCATTCAAACGTGGTGTGCCACAAGGCGAGCTCGAAATCGTCGGTACGACCGATACGACCGGTACAACTGTCCGTTTCTTCCCGGATGGGGATATCTTTGAAGAGACGCTCGAATATGATTTCGATTTACTCGCTACACGTCTGCGCGAACTTGCCTTCTTGAACAAAGGACTTCGCATCGTCGCCAAAGACGAGCGCAGCGATGAGACGATTGAACGCAACTATCACTACGAGGGTGGAATCAAGTCATACGTTGAACACTTGAACCGCTCGAAAGCCTCAATCCACGACGAGCCTGTCTATGTACATGGCACGAAGGATGGAATTGAAGTCGAGATTGCGCTCCAGTACAACGAAGGATTTGCGAGCAACATCTATTCATTCACGAACAACATCCCGACCCATGAGGGCGGAACGCACGAGACTGGATTTAAAACGGCGCTCACGCGTTCCATCAACGACTATGCGAAACGCTTCGGTCTCATGAAAGAGGCTGATGGTAGCCTGTCAGGGGATGATGTTCGTGAAGGATTGACGGCCATCGTCTCGGTCAAACACCCGTCGCCACAGTTCGAAGGGCAAACAAAGACGAAATTGGGTAACGCCGATGCGCGTACAGCCACAGATTCGCTCTTCACGGACACGTTCGAGCAATTCTTGCTTGAAAATCCATCTGTCGGTCGATTGATCGTCGACAAAGGGTTAATGGCGGCCCGTGCCCGTCTCGCAGCGAAACGGGCACGTGAGATGACACGCCGTAAAGGCATCCTTGAAGTCAGTTCATTGCCTGGGAAACTAGCCGACTGTTCATCGAAAGATGCATCGAAGTCTGAACTGTACATCGTTGAGGGGGACTCTGCCGGTGGTTCAGCGAAATCAGGTCGTGATCGTCACTTTCAAGCGATTTTGCCAATCCGCGGTAAAATCATCAACGTCGAAAAAGCGAGACTCGATAAGATTTTAGCCAACCAAGAAGTACGCACGATTATTACAGCGCTCGGGACAGGGATTGCAGAAGAGTTCGATCTCACAAAGGCTCGTTATCATAAGTTGATTATCATGACCGATGCCGACGTCGATGGCGCGCACATTCGCACATTGCTCTTGACGTTCTTCTACCGCTACATGCGTCCGCTCGTCGAGAGTGGGTATGTCTATATCGCGCAACCGCCGCTTTACGGCTTAAAGCACGGAAAAGACGTCACTTACGTTCAGAATGACCGTGAACTTCAAGAAGCGATTAAACAGCTTCCGGAAAATGCTCGTTACAGCGTACAGCGTTACAAAGGTCTCGGTGAGATGGATCCTGAACAACTGTGGAGCACGACGATGAATCCAGAGACACGCTCGATGCTTCGTGTCGACCTTCAAGACGCCATTGAGGCGGATGAGATCTTTGAGACGCTCATGGGTGACAATGTCGAGCCGCGACGTGATTTCATCCAATCACATGCGCATTACGTGAAAAACCTCGATATTTAAAAAGAAGGTAGGCAATAACGAATGGCAGAACAAGAAAATATCAAGGATATAAATATTAGCCAAGAGATGCGCACCTCGTTCATGGACTATGCGATGAGCGTTATCGTGTCACGTGCCCTCCCAGACGTACGAGACGGTCTGAAACCGGTTCACCGTCGTATCCTATATGCGATGAACGAACTTGGAATTCGTGCTGACAAGCCCCATAAGAAATCGGCCCGTGTGGTCGGTGACGTTATCGGTAAGTATCACCCGCACGGTGACTCTGCCGTTTACGAGACGATGGTTCGGATGGCGCAAGATTTCAGTTATCGTTATGAACTCGTCGACGGTCACGGAAACTTCGGGTCGGTCGATGGCGACTCAGCGGCAGCGATGCGTTATACAGAAGCACGTATGTCGAAAATCGCGATGGAACTCGTACGCGATATCGGTAAAAACACGATTGATTATCAACCAAACTTTGACGGAGAAGAGAAAGAACCGATCGTCATGCCAGCCCGGTTCCCGAACTTCTTGGTCAACGGGACGAGCGGAATCGCGGTCGGGATGGCCACGAACGTACCGCCACATAACTTGAACGAAGTGGTTGATGGGGTGCTCGCATTGACGCATAACCCGGATATCACGATCTCCGAGTTGATGCAGCACATTCCGGGGCCTGATTTCCCGACAGCCGGCGAAATTTTAGGACGTAGCGGAATTCGCCGCGCCTATGAGACAGGTCGCGGATCAATCACGATGCGTGCCAAAGCTGAAATCGAAGTGTTGAAAAATGGTCGTGAGCGCATCCTCGTTCATGAGATCCCATATCAAGTGAACAAAGCGCGCCTCGTCGAAAAGATTGCTGATTTGGTACGCGATAAGAAAATCGAAGGCATCACTGACCTTCGCGACGAGTCGGACCGTAACGGGATGCGTGTCGTCATCGAAGTACGCCGCGATGCGAATGCCAGTGTCATCTTGAACAACTTATATAAACAAACGCCAATGCAAACAACGTTTGGCGTCAACATGCTCGCCCTCGTTGGGGGACGACCGAAGACGCTCAACTTGAAGCAAGCGATTTATTATTACATCGAGCACCAAAAAGAAGTCGTCCGCCGTCGGACGCAGTTCGATCTCGATAAGGCCGAGGCCCGTGCGCATATCCTTGAAGGATTGCGCGTCGCCCTCGATCACTTGGACGAAGTCATCGCCATCATCCGCAGCACGCGGACCGGTGACGAGGCTCGTGAGAAATTGATTGCCCGTTTCGGATTGTCGATCGATCAGACGCAAGCTATTCTCGACATGCGTCTACAACGTTTGACTGGACTCGAGCGTGAGAAAATCGAAGGCGAGTATCGTGAGATTCGCGCCTTGATTGAAGAGTTGCGCGCCATCTTAGGCGACGAGGAACTCTTGCTTCAAATCATCCGCAACGAGTTGACAGAAATCAAAGAGCGTTATGGCGATGCACGTCGTACGGTCATCCGTACGGACATTATCGAGCTCGAAGATGAAGACTTGATTCCAGTTCGCGACATGATGATCACGCTCACGAGTGAAGGATATATCAAATCAATCCCGAGCGACTCGTATCGCACGCAACGCCGAGGCGGACGAGGCAAGCAAGGGATGGGTACGAACGACGAGGACTTCGTGTTACGTCTCTTGTCAGCTTCGACGCATGATACGATTCTCTTCTTTACGAACTTTGGTCGCGTCTTCCGCTTGAAAGGGTATGAAATCCCAGAGATGAGTCGGACTGCGAAAGGGATGCCGATTATCAACTTGCTACAAGTCGATAAAGGCGAAAAAGTCGAGACGATGATTCCGGTCGACTTCAATAGCTACTTGGCAGACAAAGCAATCGTCGAAGATGGAACGGAAGATTCGGAAGCTGAAGTGGCAGACGAGCAGTTGTCGCTCGTGTTCATCACGAAGCAAGGACTCGTCAAACGTTCACCGCTCTCGGCTTACGCTCGCATCAATAAAAATGGACTTCGTGCTATCAGCTTGAATGATACGGACGAGTTGGTTACGGTCCGTCTTGCGAAGAGCGATGACGAAATGTTAATCGTGACGCGCGAAGGGATGTCGATTCGCTTCCCGCTTGCGAGTGAAGTACGGTCGATGGGCCGTACCGCCCGAGGTGTTCGTGCGATTCGTCTGAAGAAGGATGACGATCAAGTCGTTTCGATGGAAATCGTACGCCCGACGCAAGACGTATTGATTATCACGGAAAAAGGCTATGGCAAACGAACAGCGATGGAGCAATTCCGCACACAAGGTCGAGGTGGTTCTGGAATTATCGGAATCAAGACTGACCGCGGTACCGTCGTCGGTATGCGAGTCGTGGATGAGGACGACGATATCATGCTCATGACCGAGCTCGGTGTCGCCATTCGAATCGATTCACAGACGATTTCGCAAATGGGTCGCAGTACGCGCGGCGTGAAAGTGATGAACATCGAAGACGGCGATCGTTTGGCCACAATTGCCAAATTGAAAAAAGATGAGCTAGAAGAGGAATCAGCAGATGAGATGGAGAATGGATTTGATGGTGAAGCACCAGAAACCGACCTATCGTCTGAAGTGACCGAATAAGGCGAAACAGGTCGAGCGGAGCTTCCGTTCGACCTGTTTTCATACGATCAGGAGGGATGAGCATGCGACTTGCTATTTCAAACGTTCACGTAGGTATGACGCTCTTAACATCCGTGTCTTCATTAGAGGCAGGGATTAGACTGACGAACGAACATTTACGTTTGCTCCGCTTTTTGAAAGTTGAGGCGATTGAAGTTGCTCCGGTAGAACGCCGTCCCTTTACACATGAGGAAGAACGCGACTTATGCGAAAAGATTCTTCAGTATGAACGTCACTATAATCAATGGGAAGAACGGATATCACCAAACCCATATGAGGCTCTTGAATTTATTCATCAGTTATTTCGCCAAGACTATCCTCTATCAGCAATCGTCACGTTTTTCACGAACCAACCGTTACGGAAGAATCATGTGATTCATCATGCGATTTATCGGGCACTCGTCGCAAAAACGTTATCGAAATATCGGGGGGACGAACATCGGCTTCAGTTTGACTATGGAATCGCATCTTATTTCGCCGATGCCAGTTACGCTAAAATCCGCAAATGGTCACATATGCGCTATTTTACAAAAATGGAGCGTGAGCTTCTGTATCAACATCCACTCGTATCGATGGCGATGTTACCTGAAGATCGGACATTGCGGCAGCGTGTCGGTAAATTAGTGGCTGAACATCATGAGCGGCTCGATGGATCGGGCTTCCCAAATCGTCTTGAAGAGCGAGCGCTTCATCCTGCCTCTCCTCTGTTTATCGTGGCAGATCGTTTTTGTCAGTTGACGGCACCGCGAACATTCCGAGCTGCACTCACTCCGGAAGAAGCTTACTTTTATATGTGGCAAAATGAAGCGTACGATGGAGAGGCGCTCACACTGTTAGCTACGTTACTCGGCTTTTATGAAGTGGGTCGAACCGTTTTGTTGAGTAGTGGGGTTCGTGGGAAGATTCATCATTATACACCGAGTGTCGAACAACCGATTGTCGTATCAGAACCGACGCAAGAAACGTATGATTTAACTCGTTTAGACGAAGTGCGAATCATCGCATTTCAATAATAGAAAGTGTGTTCCTTCAATATAGTGCAAAGAAGGAGCACACTGCTTTTTTATTCTTTTAAAATATTTTATTTTTATAGTTGACGAAAGAGAATGCAGGTGCTATTATAAATGAGTCGCTAAGAGCGGCAGACGAACTTTGAAAACTGAACGATGAGGCAAAAAAAGTTTTACAATGTTTGAATGAAGCGCAAGCTTCGTCATTTTTTAAAGAGCTATATCAAATTCTTTGGAGAGTTTGATCCTGGCTCAGGACGAACGCTGGCGGCGTGCCTAATACATGCAAGTCGAGCGCAGGAAA
>NZ_QSGS01000008.1 GCF_003467445.1 Exiguobacterium sp. AM39-5BH | reverse complement strand
CGGTATTAGCCCCGATTTCTCGTGGTTATCCCAGACCTGAGGGCAGGTTCTTTACGTGTTACTCACCCGTCCGCCGCTCATTCCGTCGACTTCCCCCCGAAGGGTTCCGCCGGTTTCCTGCGCTCGACTTGCATGTATTAGGCACGCCGCCAGCGTTCGTCCTGAGCCAGGATCAAACTCTCCAAAGAATTTGATATAGCTCTTTAAAACATGACGAAGCTTGCGCTTCATTCAAACATGGTAAAACTTTTTTTGCCTCATCGTTCAGTTTTCAAAGTTCGTCTGTCGCTCTTGGCGACTTCATTAATTTATCACGTTGCTTATCTCTGCGTCAACAACTTTTTTCACAAATTGTTTTACTGAAATAATCTTTCGCCGTGACAACGTTTATAACTATAATCTCTATTTACCACTTCGTCAATAGAAATATTACAAAAAAATTAAAAACGTTGAGCCCCCGTCATGAGGCCCAACGTTTCAATCTTTCGCAAGAGGCACATAGCCCGTCCGCTCCACCAATGTCTGCCCTTCAACAGACGTCATCCAATCTAAAAACGGCTTATATGTTTCATATTGTTCTTCTGTCGTGATGGCATAAAATTCAGAAGTAATCGGATACGTCCCGTCAGCAATTGTCTCGACCGTTGGAGCAATCCCATTCACTTGAAGTAATTTAATATCATGATCTTCGACCATCTCGGTCGCATAGAAGCGGAAAGAGAAGCCGATCGCATTTTTATGATTAGTGTATGCGGCCGTCTGTTCGATGATACCGCCCATACCTTCCGGGACATCCTCAACGGGTGCATCCATCAATTTACGATCCCCCATCACCCGCTGCAAGGCCGTCTGGCTTCCGCTTCCTTCTGGACGTTGAAATGCTCGAATCGGATCATTCTTACCTCCGACCTCACTCCAATTATTGATATCTCCGGCATATACTTGTTGAATCTCCTCCAACTTGAGCGAGTCGATTGGATTATCTTCATGTACAAAGAAGACAAACGCTTCACGTCCAATCGGTGTCATGTTGAACTCCACACCAGCCTTCTCGGCCGCGGCCACTTGAAGATCTGATGGTCCGGCGACAAAGATGATGTCCGTCTTCCCTTGAATCAACCGATCGTACGCCTCTCCCGTCGTCGTTGAGACGACCGGACTCTCCTCCGTACTATACGGATTATATTCGTCAGAAGGATAAACCGCTTCGACAAATGACGCATACAGTGGATAGAGTGCCGTAGCACCATCGAGGCGCGGAAGATTTGAATCGATTTTAAACGAAGATGACGCATCAAGTTCAGCTAAATCAGATTCCTCTTTAAACGGTTGATAGTCATACAACTCAACACCGCGTTCTTCAATCCGCAAACCTTCTGTATACACGTAGTATGCTTTCACTGAACCGAAGAACACGACTCCAATCACAGTCCCAATCAATCCGACTCGTTTAAGTTGCCCCTTCGTTAACGACGAGAAGTCATATAGCGCCATAATAAGAATTAATAAAGCGGCCACGTACCAAATTGTCCAAATAATCGGGCGTCCTCCAGCAATCGGATTACCCATCGTAAAGAGTGCTGTAAAGACCGATATGACTGCGGTCACCAGCACAATCATCACACTGCCTAATATAAACTTGACGATTTTCATCTGATTCAACTACTCCATTCGCTTCTATATAGTTAGGCGATCTCATAGGCGATGGCTTCGACCCCAACACCTTTTGTCGGTCGCGCGACCGAACGGATATATCCTTTGCGGACAAGGAACCCGACGATGCTACCTAGGTCGACTTTCAATGCTTGCAAGTTCGGGTGCTCCATTAATTCCGAGAACGGCCACGGTTCGTCGCGTTGTTGCATCGTTTGCAAAAGCAGGAGCGTGCCCGGCAACACTTTTGACTGAATCAAATGTTCCATTCCGATAATCACCAAGTGAATCCGCTGTTCGAGCGACTCTTGCCCACTCACAAGTTCCTCGTGGAGTTTATATATTTCTAAGTCGAGTGTACGTACTTGTTTCCACAATACGATTTCAGGATGAATCCCGGCTTCTAAGACCGATAATCTAGCCAAATGGGTCAAAGCATGGTGTATTTGGGTGAAGGCGTCCTGATGCTCTTCTTGTAAAAACAAGCTTCGGCCGTCTTCAAAGCGTCGCAGCAATTTCGCAAAAGCAAGCGATAGTTGCAGGCGTTGCTCGTCGTTCGAGAAATTACGAAGGCGTTGTCGCAAGTCTAATAAAAACGTATTTCGTTCGAACAAGACCATCCCATCTTCAATCCAGTGGATGGCCCGACGATTCTCATTCATCAAAATCCAGCGGTCCATCATCGAGTCACTCACCAAATGGAGGATGATTTTTTCTTGTCCGACCTGATAATGTTTCACCGTCCAAAACGGCTCCTCTTTGGCTTCAATCACAATCAACAATCGGTCCGATTGATCGGTCAACGGATCGCGCGGTCGTTTCTTCTTCACTTCAATGATGCCAAGCGTCGTCTTCAAGGCTGCATATTCCGAATAAATCGTGCGTGTGGCATACTCCATAGTCACCTTGATACCTTCTTTCTATATGATGAACTACAAACGTCCACCCAATAATCTGATACGAAAATGATTCGCCTTCTTTATAAAATTCTCCTGCCAGCGATTGTATGAACTTCTCACCGTCTTGCAGATGAGCTATAGTAAAGACAGACATGGAGGGATTATGGAATGAAAAAACGGGGGAATAAAATCAACCGCGCTCGAAACCTTGCGTTGTTGCTCGTCTTTGCGGGAATCGGGGTCATGTATCTCGGCCTGTTGGCGAAAAGCATCACATGGCTGATGATTATTTTCATGTTGCTCGGCTTCGTGATGGTGTTATCGAGTTCAGCGCTCTACTTTATCATTGGGATGGCATCCACGAAAGCCATCGTCGTCACTTGCCCGAATTGTGAGAAACAGACAAAGATGCTCGGCCGCGTCGACTTATGTATGCATTGCGACGAACCGCTCACGATCGACCAATCGCTCGAAGGGAAAGAGTTCGACGAAAAATATAACAAACGCCAATCACATTCACACGAGTAAAAAAACATCCTCAGACAGAGGATGTTTTTTAATGTTTATGCGCTTGTTCAGCTTGGCACGCTGGGCATGTCCCGTATACTTCGAGACGATGGCGGTCGACTTTGAACCCAGTCAATTGAGATGCAACCGATTCGATCTCATCGAGGACCGGGTAGTTGAAGTCGACGACTTTGCCACACGCATCACAGATGATGTGGTAGTGACGCGACGTCACAAAATCAAACCGACTCGATGCGTCGCCGTAATTCATCTCTTGGACGAGACCGACTTCTTTAAAGACGCGCAAGTTGTTATAGACGGTAGCGACACTCATGTTCGGAAATCTCCCCGAAAGTGCCTTATAAATGTCATCCGCTGTCGGGTGACTGTGCTCCGTGACGAGGTACTCCAAAATGGCCTGGCGCTGAGGCGTCATTCTGACTCCATGTTCTCGGAGCGACTGAACAGCATGGTCAAGCATTTCGCTTCCCACGTCAATCCCTCATTTCTTCTATAGATTCATACGAAGTGTTAGTAATAATTAACCTATTTCTTACATAGTAATCTTTATAAATAGTGTACTGATTTCTAGAACGGTCGTCAAACGTTGAGCTTAAGCGGTTGACGGCTATGATACAATAAGTGCGAATTTGTAAAAGGAGGCAATACATATGGCAACACCATCTACACGCAACAATTCAGACGTTTTGTATACCGACGCCTTGACGCATATCGTCGGCGGGGTCAACAGCCCTTCCCGCTCCTTCAAGGCAGTCGGCGGCGGTGCACCCGTCTATATGGAACGAGGAGAAGGCGCCTATTTCTATGACGTCGACGGGAATCGCTATATCGACTATTTGGCGGCGTACGGTCCAATCATTACGGGCCACGCTCACCCGCATATCCATAAAGCGTTAATCGCGGCTTCGTCTAAAGGACTCCTTTACGGGACACCGCATGCGCTTGAAGTCGAGTTCGCGAAAAAATTAAAAGCGGCCATCCCGTCAATGGATAAAGTCCGTTTCACCAACTCGGGGACCGAAGCGGTCATGACGACCGTTCGTGTCGCCCGCGCCTATACCGGTCGTGAACTTGTCGTTAAATTCAGCGGTTGCTATCACGGCCACTCGGACTTGATGCTCATCGCAGCAGGCAGCGGACCGGCCACGCTCGGCTCACCTGACTCGGCCGGCGTCACACGTGCCACGGCGAAAGAAGTCATCACCGTACCATTCAATGACGTCGAGGCGTTCCGCGACATGATGCGCGAATGGGGCAGTCAAATCGCCTGCGTCCTCGTCGAACCGATTGTCGGCAACTTCGGCATCGTCGAGCCGAAACCAGGATTCCTCCAGGCCATCAACGACATCACCCATGAACATGGCGCCCTCGTCATTTATGACGAAGTGATTACGGCGTTCCGTTTCACATACGGCAGTGCCCAACAAGTGTACGGCATCGAACCGGATATGACCGCCCTCGGTAAAATTATCGGTGGAGGCTTGCCGATTGGTGCCTATGGAGGTAAAGCTGAAATTATGGAAACGGTCGCTCCGCTCGGTCCAGCTTATCAGGCCGGAACGATGGCCGGTAACCCAGCTTCGATGGCGACCGGGATTGCTTGTCTCGAAGTACTCGAGCAACCGGGCGTATATGAAAAGCTTGACGCGCTCGGCGCCAAGCTCGAGGCCGGGATTCGTGAAGCCGCTGACGCACACGGCGTGACCATCACATTGAACCGTCTAAAAGGCGCACTTACGGTGTACTTTACGGATGAGATCGTGACCGATTATGAAGGAGCCGAAAAATCGGACGGTGAAGTGTTCGGACGCTTCTTCAAATTGATGCTCGAGAACGGCGTCAATTTGGCCCCTTCTAAGTACGAGGCTTGGTTCTTGACGACTGAGCATAGCGAGGAAGATATCGAAGAGACGATTGCCGCGGTCAACCGTGCCTTCGCCCAACTATAAGCTAAAGGAGATGCCGCGGCATCTCCTTTTTAGTTACGTCGAAGGTCGGATCCACAGTTGGTCGTAACGTGGGTGACCGAATACATCGACTGGAACCTCACCTAGGAAACTCGGGAAACGCCGCTCTCGCGCCACGTGATACAGTGGAATAACGAGCGCCGACTCCGTCAAATGGCGTTCAACAGCACGGTGAAGCTGCGGCCAAGCGCTCATATCGGTCTGACGGTAGCAATCCATCATCGTTCTGAGCTCTGTTTCATGTGCGACCAACTTGCCGACGAGAGACAATTCACTTGTCAAAAAAGCGAGAAATGCTAAATCCAAGTCTTCGCTCATCATCTCACCGCATAAAATCAAATCAGCTCGGCGTAATGTCTCTTCTTGTAGCAAACATCCAATCGTATACGTCTCGGTCTCGACGGTAAAGCCAGCAGCCCGCAACTGTGATGCGACAAGCGCCGCGTCTTCCGTCGCTACGTCGAGCGGCAAGTGTAATAGTCGGAGCGGATGCTCGGAACTCTCGCTTGGCCCGTCCAGTGGAATCGGGCGACTCGTTTCCGGGAAGAAGCCGTGGGCCACCTGATGACGTTCTCCACCCAAATCGACGACTGCTTGTTTATCGATGGCCCGTTGAATCGCGCGTCGCGTCGCCACGTCCTCTTTCAACCAGGAGTGCTGTAAGTTGAACATAAGATAGCGCGCCCCAGCCTCGGCAATCCATTTCACGACGCTATAATCATCCCGGGCGCTCCATTTGGCGTGATCCGCTTCCGAGAACGTGACAAACTCCACCACGTCCAATGACGGACGCGGGCGCAATCCGCGCTCGAACGCCCGTAAACGCACGACGTCGTCGGATTGTTTCTCCAATTTGAAGGGTCCCGTCCCAACAGTCCCTTCAGCTCCTTCATACGTAATGGATGCCGGTGTTTGAGCAAGCAAGCGCTCGATGTAGGCCCGATGTGCTTTCGTATAGAAGTCGACCACATACGGTGCAGGCGAATCGACCCGGTCAATCGGTGCGAACAACCAGACTTGTTTGCCGCGAGCCAAGAGTCGGCTCAATGAGTAGACGACGTCTTTGCCCGTTAACGTCATCCCGTTGTGGAAAGTGATCCCTTTACGGATGTAACAGCGAAATCCAAATGGCGTCTCCTCCATATGATGGGCCAGTGACGGTTGGACCGTGGTCCCGTCCCATTCGAACAGGCGATCGAAGACATGTCGTGATAATGACGCTTCCATCGCGATATGAATATCAAGCGGATCAAGTGACTCGAGTGTCCGCGTCCGCGGGAAAATAAAACGGTCTTCTTCCGTCTGTTCGAAGCCAAATCGGTTCCAAATCCGCGCTTGGATCAGGTCCCGTAACGCGGGTGGCCAATCCCATTCCAACCATTTGGCCGCCTGCGCCATCGTGGCCTCAGAGAATGAGGTTACGACCCACGCCTGGATTGTCTCGTCAAAGTTCGGCTGAAAACGAAGCATCGATTTATGGCCGCGCCCCTTGCCGGTTGATAGGTCACCCACCCCATCGTTTCCCACGCCCTGATATCGCGCTTCACTTGTTTCTCGCTATAGCCGACCGCCTTGACCGCTTCCCGTAACGTCACTTCTATTTTCCCCGTCTCTAGCGCATGACGGTAAATTGCCACCAGTTTCGAATTCATGTCGTTCCCCCTAAAAGTGGTCATGTCCAGATAATTTGTCTCTTTTTACCAAGTGTAGTCCACGTTTAAAGTAGTGACAAGGAGGTGCTCACATGAAATTCAAAGATTTCCCAACTAACGTCCGTCTTCGACTCGTCTGTGGATTTTTCATCCGTATCGTTGGCTCGGCTATCTTTCCCTTCATGGCCTTATATTTTTCAGAAGAACTCGGCAAAATCGCTGCCGGGATCATCATGACGTCATTCGTTATCGTCGGGTATGTTACTGGCTTGTTCGGTGGTTATTTCTCGGATCGTTTTAATCGCAAGTACGTCTTACAGATCGGACAACTCGTTCAAATCCTTTGCTTCATCGGGATGACAGTCGCGATTCACCCATCGAACAACTGGGCACTCGTCGTGGCCATTCTCTACTTCGGTCACGCCATCGCCAACGGATTGAACTACCCGGCCTTAGAAGCAATCGTCATCGACTCGATGGAAGAATCGAATCGGAAAGCGATTTATGTATACGACTATTGGCTCGTTAATTTGGCGATCGCCGGCGGTGTCATGCTCGGCGGTGCGTTCTATCGCGACTACCGGTTTGGCTTATTCATCGGGATGACGCTCGTGTTGACGATTACAACAATCGTCTTGCAACGCTACCTCATCGATTCACATCAAGGTAACCGGTCGACGCCGGCCAACCCGATTGTCGGTGTCATTCAGAACTATCGGATTGCCCTCAATGACCGACGCTGGATGTTATTCGTGCTAGGCAGTATGCTTGTCTTCTCCACCGAGTTCCATATGGCGAACTACATTGGAGTTCATTTGGCCGAGTTGTTTCAACAACGGTTGATTGCCGGCGTCCCGTTCGACGGTGTTCGGATGATGGCGTTCATGCAACTCGAGAACACATTGCTCGTCGTCGCGATCACGTTCGCCGTCACCGTTTTTGTGAAGCGATACCGAGAGAAATACGTGTTCTTCGTTGGCTTGTCGCTCTATATCACAGCGTACGCAGCCATCACATTGATGAACTCATTCCTCATTCTCGCCGTCTTAGCCGTCGTCTTCACGGTCGGAGAGTTGCTGTACTCGCCAATCCGCCAAGTGAAGCAAGTTGACCTGCTCGACCCAGAGCGTCGCGCCTCGTACCTCGCTTTCGGAGGACTCACGTTCCACGGGGCAAAACTCGTGGCTGCGGCCGGAATCGTCGTCGGGGCATTCATTGGCCCGATTTTTATGAGTGGCTATATCTTTGCCTTTGGCGCGTTAGGGGCTTATTTGTACTACGTGTCCCTCTATAAAATGGACTCCGTGGGTCAAATTGCGGCTTGACGTTTAATTCTTGGCTCGAACGGTAACTACGAAGAGTGAAGGAGGCGATTATCATGCCAGCGATTGTATTATTTGATGGAGACTGTAACTTTTGCGACGCAAGCGTGCAATTCATTCTTAACCGTGACTCAAAAGGAAACTTCCACTTTGCTTCCCTTCAAGGGGAAGCTGGAAAAGACTTGCGGATACGACATCGAATTCCGGAAGAAATCGACAGTATCGTTCTACTGAAAAATGGCGTACCTTATCTCAAATCGGATGCGGCCATTCGAATCGCTGAAGGCTTAGATGGGGGATGGCGATGGCTTCGACTCATTCGTATCGTCCCAAGACCGATTCGTGATTTCGGCTATGACGTCATTGCAAAAAACCGTTATAAGTGGTTTGGAACGAAAGAAACGTGTAAACTCCCGACACCTGAAGAACGCAGTCGGTTCATCGACCAACAGACAAACCCGCCAACTTAATTCGTTGGCGGGTTTTCTTATTGCATACAAGTGAGATAGGTCCAATGACAATATGGGAATGGTTTAGCCATAAAACTCACCCCTAAGCTATCAGCTCGGTGAATTGTTATCCAAGGCGCATCTCCTATTCGCATATAAATTTCATGGTGGGGAGCCTGCGTATGTTCGCCTGACAACTTGAATGTTGCTCGGTTTTTCAAATGCGCAACGATTGTATATTTAATATCGGGTGCGACCACGAGCGGATTCCCAACAGAATGCTGGAGTCGATACGCGACTTCTCCTGGCTCGATGGTGACATCTTTTAGATAGACTTTGTCCACAGAAGCAACGTCTTCTCCAGTTACTTTATGGTTTTTTGTATACCCTCGTGTCACGTTTGCATCTTTTTTGATGGATACGAGCGGCTCATCATTCAACTGCTCGACCAGCACTTCCGTTCGGGTCCGATAGTCTTCGGAATAAACGTTATAGGAACGGCCATCTCCTTCAAAATAAGTGTGGGGTGAAAATAAATTGGGATTCTTTAAAATGGGTTGCTTTATAAACGGTTGTACACGCAAGTGAATGTCGTCCACTTCTTTAATTTCCGGCGCCGACGGATTGACCATAAAATACATGACGTAGAGTTCACTGTCACGTCTTGTCGCAAGCGTCTGCTCTTTTACAAGCGTCATTGCTTTACCGACAAAATCGATGAGATGAGACCCAGGTTTTCCGGTACGTTTCATCGGCCGTAACGCTCTTACTTCATAAAAGGTCGGTTCAGTTAATGGGGTCTCGTCAATATACCCTGCTCCGCTCACTTCTGCAACGCGGCGCCCTTGACGATAAATCGTATACGTCTCTACGTCTGAGATCGGATCCCAATGCAAGTAAGTCCCCGCTTCCGTCACGACAGCTGCAGTCATGTGCCGATTCCAATACACTTCATCTTCCGGATTGACGGCAGCCGTGTACACTTTCGCCTCTTCTCCCGATTCAAAAGTTAGGTGATACGCCACTTGTTCTCCAACTTTCGTCTCCAAATCAACGTAATGATGCTCGGTCCCCCGATAGACGTCTCTGCCGTTTCGAACGATGGCCACTTCCCCTTCGAGTGACCAAGTCAATTCAATTCCTTCATTGAGTGTACGAACTTGAATCAATCCTTCTCCGTTCATCATTGAATCGTCCCCCTTTTCATGTCGTTACTTCATTCCCCTCTAGCAGATTCTAAAAACAAAAAAGACTCCGAGTTTTGAACTCGAAGTCTCATTCAACGACTGCTAAATCTTGAATCATGTACAAATCGTAATAAGCACCGCGTCGGCGCATCAATTCTTCATGCGTCCCGGTCTCCATGATTTGTCCGTTGTCGACGACGACAATCTTATCGGCATCGGTAATCGTCGACAATCGATGCGCGACGATGAGCGTCGTTCTCCCTTTCGTCAAGCGGGCGAGTGAGTCTTGGATCATCGCCTCACTCTCTAAGTCAAGCGCACTCGTCGCTTCGTCGAGAATGATGATCGGCGGATGTTTCAAGAAGACACGGGCGATGGCGAGCCGTTGTTTCTGACCACCAGACAGCTTGACGCCTTTCTCTCCGACCGGCGTATTGTAGCCGTCCGACAAGTTCGAGATGAACTCATGGGCGTTGGCTGCTTTCGCGGCGGCGATGACCTCCTCGTCACTTGCTTCCGGATTCCCCATCCGGATGTTCATCGCGACCGACTCACTGAAGAGGACCGAGTCTTGCATGACCATCCCGATTTGATCACGCAGGGCCCGTAGTTTAAAATCACGGACATCGGTGCCATCGATTTTAATGCTACCTGACGTGACATCGTAAAATCGTGGAATCAAACTGACGAGCGTCGATTTCCCGCCACCTGACATACCGACGAACGCGACCCGCTCCCCGGAACGGATGTGCAGACTGACGTCGTGGAGAGCACGGGCACCATCTTTCTCATAAGCAAAGCTGACCTGGTCGAGCTCGATATCACCTGCCGTTTTCACAGGAACGAATGCACTCGGCTTCTCTTCGATGTCATATGGCTCATCGAGGAACTCGAAGACACGGTCCATCGAAGCGACCGATTGGGTGAGCGTCGTCGCCGAGTTGACGAGACGACCGAGCGGTGCATAGAGACGATCGATATAGGCAATGAAGGCCACGAGCGTCCCGAGCGAGACGTCATCTTGTAAGACAAGCCATGAGGCCGTCGTGAAAATCAAGATCGGGGCGATGTCCGTGATCGTCGAGACGACGACGTATGTCTTCGCGTTCCAGCCGGTGTGGCGAAGCGCCGCTTTCAAGAAGCCACCGTTCTGTTCTTCGAACGCCTTGTTCTCATACGGCTCGAGGGCGAAGCTGCGGATGACCGCCATCCCGTTGACGCGTTCGGTCAAATGGCCTTGCAAATCGGCGAGCGCAGCTGAGCGTTCCCGGGTGAGCCGGCGCAATCGTCCATAGAAGTAACGGACGGCGATGGCGTAGAACGGGAGCGGCAAGACGGCGATGAGCGTCAGTTGAGGATCGATCGTATACATAATGGCGATGGCAATCAAAATCGTGACCATATCGAGCCAAATGTTCATCAAGCCGGTGATAACGAAGTCTTTCGTCTGTTCGACGTCGTTGATGATGCGTGAAATGATCTGTCCCGTCTTATTGTTCGAGTAATAACGGAGCGATAGCTTTTGGACGTGGTCGAACAACCGGTTCCGGACATCGAACAAAATCCGCGTCGCTGCCCATTGCGCTAAATATTGGCGCAAGTATTCAATCGGCGGCTTCAAAACGAGGAAGACGAAGAACACGATGCTGAACAACCAGACGAGCTCGGTGTAATCCGCGGCTTGCCTCGGGTCTGTTAAATAGTTATCGATGACATATTTATAAAGCAGCGGCAACCCGAGCGGAATCGAGAATTTTAAAATCCCGACGAAGATGGTCAGCGCAATCTGTTTCTTATACGGTTTAACGAACTTTAAATAACGTTTAATACTACCCATTAGTTCCTCCTTCAAGAAAAAAGCGGAGATGAGCGATCATCTCCGGTAACGTGCTTCGTATTCGCGATACCATTTATCGACGAATGTTGGGTTGAACGGCCCTTTCCGTCCTCGAATCCAGTTAATCAGTTCTTGAACGTTCTGTTTCAAGATTCGATCAATCGCTTTCGGATAATTCATCTCTCGACGATGCCGCTCATATTCATCCTCATCTAAAATCGTGTACGACATATCTGGGAACACCTTGATGTCCAAATCGTAATCGATGTACTTGATGGCACGTTCTGCCCCATCGAACGTTGTCGGCGAACCTAGATTACAGTAGTAGTAAATCCCATCTTCGCGAATCATGCAGATGACATTGAACCAAAACTCAGATGAAAAGTAGCAAATTGCCGGCTCACGTGTTCTCCATTGCCGGCCGTCTGACTCACTGACCATGATGCGGTCATTGAATCCGATCATATCCGTTTTTGACGACTGAAGGACGAGCGTTTCTTCCCAAACGCGATGCAAAGTTCCGTTGTGCTTGTAGCTCTGTATCTCGATCTTGCTACCTGCTTTGGGAAATAAGCTCATAAGCTCCTCCTTTCCGCTATGATGCTATACAATTCTCATATTTAATTATAGCGACTTTCAGAACCAATGAAAAAGGAAATCTCTTATTTTCACGAATTTAGTGTTTTTTGGAATGCCTCGGCTCGCGCTTTAAACATCGGCCGGAGCACGAAGTACTCGACGAGGACAGCCGGCACGTAACTGTCGAACGTGACCTCATCGACCATGACGGCTTGCCCGTCCACTTGTTCGACGCGGTGGACGTGACTGAAGCGACGGAACGGAAACGGCAACTTCACGCCTTGATCACAAAAGGCACGGTCTCCAGCCAATGTGATGGCGCTATTCCAAGGTAAAGAGATCGGTCCGACCCCAATGCGGAGCTGAACGACGTTCCCCTCGACCGAGGCCCCATCCCCAACGAGCGTCACTTTCGGGAAGGACGTCAGTTTTGATAAGAGCGAAGCGTCTTGAAGCAACGTCCATAATGTGTCCACAGACGTGTCGAATCGTGTTCGTACATCAAACTGTCTCATCCTCGGCACCTGCCATCTGTTCTAATTTTTGTTGGGCGACCGATACCGTCACCACGTCGCGCGCCTCTTCGTCGAGCCAAGCCCACTCGCCGTCCGGCAGCGTCTCGACTTCATATAAGTCGATGTACCAGACGATGTGGGAAAACACATGTTTCACTTGTCCAACATAGGTTCCGTTTAACTGTTCCCCCGTTCCCCGGTCTGTAAGCGGATATTGCCACATTCCAGCGAGAAGACCTGTTTCCGGCCGCTTCATATAGGCCGTGCGGCCCTCTTGTCGACAATAAAGCGCATCATACATTTCAATCCGAGACGCCCCTTTTTTCGTCTTGACCGGGAGTTCATCTTGAACGTTATGGGTATAAGCATAACAATCGTCTTGAACGGGGCAAAGCGAACACATCGGGTTTTTCGGCGTACACACCGTCGCCCCGAGCTCCATGATGCCTTCGTTAAAGTCTGAGGCGTGCGCCGGATCCATCAGTCGGCGAATCACTTGTTCGAACAGTTTTCGTGTCTTCGGAATGGCGATATCATCATAAATCCCGAATTGACGAGACATGACGCGCATGACGTTACCATCGACGGCCGGTTCCGGCTGATTGTAGGCAATCGATAACACCGCTCCGGTCGTATACGGTCCGACACCTTTCAGCTTTTCGAACCGCTCTTTTTCTTCGGGGACGATCCCGTCGTACACCGCGACGACTTCTCGCACAGCTTGATGAAGGTTCCGGACCCGTGAATAATAACCGAGTCCTTCCCAATATTTAACGACCTCATCGGGTTCAGCCGCTGCCAATGCCTCAATCGTCGGGAACCGCTCCATGAAACGGTTATAGTACGGGATGACCGTATCGACGCGCGTCTGTTGAAGCATGACTTCGCTCACCCAGACCCGATATGGATTTTTCCCGTGACGCCATGGCAAATCACGCTTTTCGCGAGTGAACCACGTCACCAGATTTGTATTAAATTCTTGAATATTATAATTTGTGAACAATTTATCAACATCGAGCATTTTGTTTCCCCTCGTTTTAAAAATATTGTATGATGTAATGGATTAAATATGCGATTTTTCTACTTTGATGGAGGTGCTGAAGCACATTGGATACTGCTACTCACATTGGGATGGGACTCGGTTTAAGTGCAATTGCGACACTCAGCCCAGAAGTGTCAGGCGATTCGCAAATGTTTCTAGCCATGACAGCGACGGCTCTCGTCGGCTCGCATGCTCCGGACTTTGACACAGTCTTCAAACTAAAAGGAAATAGCACGTATTTACGCCAGCACCGCGGTCGTTCACACGGAATCACCGCACTTCTCGCTTGGCCGATCATCGTCAGCGCCGTCATCGGACTCGCGCTTGGCGTCAACCCCGCCTCGTTGTGGGTCATGGCACAAATCGCCGTGTTGTTACACGTCACGGTTGACTTGTTCAACGCCTACGGGACGCAAGCCCTGCAACCATTTTCGAAAAAATGGATTGGCTGGGGTGTCATCGGGACGTTTGATCCGTATTTGTTCTCTGCCTACTACGGGGCATATGTATTATGGCTTATCACAGGGGCGACTGTCCCGATTTTTGCATTGCTCATTGCGCTCGTCATCAGCTATTACGCGATTCAATTCAAGTTGCGTAACCGCGCCCTCGCTACGGTCGCCCGTCACTTCGCCGGAGCGCACGAACTGTTCATCTCTCCGGGAATCGGTTGGGATGACTGGCATGTCGCCGTTCGATTCCGCAACGGATTAGGTGCCGTCAAAGTGAAAAAAGGGACGGTCATCGAATGTGGCCGTTTCCGTGACAAGCCGATGCCAGGAGAAGACGATCTTCACTTCGTGGAAGCCCGTAAAAATGCGGATCTTCAATCGTTCCTCGAATTCTCGAAGATACACACGTATACGGTGACTCGTCACAACGGCATGATTGAGTATCGTTTCACGAACTTGCGCTACTTCTCGAAAGATATTTACCCGTTCGTCGCCGTCGTCATCGTCGACGAAGAGTCGAATGAAGTGTTATCTTCGTTCACCGGATGGGTGTTCAGTGAAGAGAGCCTGCAAAAGAAATTGGCCTACGAACAGTAAAAAGTCGCTCACAGGAGCGACTTTTTTTATGCTTCCGACTCCGTGAACTGAAGCTCGAAATCGAATTTGACTTTTTTATCGACGAGAACGCCGCCTGCCTCAAGCGCCTGGTTCCACGTCAATCCATAATCTTCTCGGTTGATCGACCCATCCCCGGTGAAGGCGTGTTTCATGTTGCCCCACGGGTCTTTCGCGCTACCCTCATACTCGACTTCGAACGTCTCTTCCCGGGTCGTCCCACGAATCGTCAAATTCCCGGTCAATTCAAATTCACCGCCACCTTTTGAGCGGAACGATGTCGACTCGAACACGATGTCCTCGTGCTGCTCCACGTCGAAGAAGTCTCCAGACCGTAAATGGTTGTCACGGTCACTGTTGTTCGTATCGATCGATGCCGCCTTGATGGTCACCTTCACGCTCGCGTTCGCGAGATCGTCCGGTTGCCCGCTCGCTTCGACGTGAAAATCTTTGAACTCCCCTTTTACTTTCGAGATCATCATGTGCTTGACGGTAAATGTAATCGAACTGTGTGCTGGATCGACTTGATATGTTTTGGCCATGAATCCGTCCACTCCTTGGATTTGAAATTGATACTCATATGATGTTTACCACAAATCTTGACTTCAAAACATTCAAATTAAAATGTGACAAAATATTGTCGAAAAATTTTGACTTTTATCACACCGACCCGTTACGATGGAAAAAGGGAGTTGTTGACTTACAGTAAAATGTAAGCGCATACATAAAACTCTCTATACTTTACGGAAAAGGGAGGAACGACCATGATTTATGAAGTCCCAAACTCGACAGGCACGAAAGTTCACTTTAAAGCCCGCTATGAGAATTACATCAACGGGAAGTGGACCGCGCCTGCAGGGGGAGAATATTTTGAGAACACCTCTCCGGTAAATGGTAAAGTTTTATGCGAAGTCGCCCGTTCGACGAAAGAAGATGTCGAGCTCGCCTTGGATTCGGCCCATGCCGCCAAGGACTCTTGGGGTAAAACGTCGGTCACAGAACGCTCCGTCATTTTAAATAAGATTGCCGATCGCATGGAAGCGAACCTCGAGATGCTCGCTTATGCCGAGACATGGGAGAATGGGAAAGCCGTCCGCGAGACGCTCAACGCCGACCTCCCGCTCGCCATCGATCACTTCCGCTATTTCGCGGGTGTCATCCGGTCACAGGAAGGCGGCATCAGTGAACTCGATCAAGATACGGTCGCTTATCACTTCACCGAGCCGCTCGGTGTCGTCGCCCAAATCATCCCATGGAACTTCCCGATCTTGATGGCTGTCTGGAAAGTCGCACCGGCCCTCGCTGCCGGAAACTGTATCGTGTTGAAACCAGCTGAGCAGACGCCGGCTTCGATTATGGTGCTCATGGAACTGATTGAAGACTTGCTTCCGCCCGGCGTGTTGAATATCGTCAACGGATTCGGACTCGAGGCCGGCAAACCGCTCGCGTCGAGCGACCGCGTCGATAAAGTCGCCTTCACGGGTGAGACGACGACGGGTCGACTCATCATGCAATACGCCTCACAAAACATCATCCCGGTCACGCTCGAACTGGGTGGGAAGTCACCGAACATCTTCTTCGCGGACATCATGGATGCGGATGATGATTTCTTTGACAAGTCGATTGAAGGACTCGTCATGTTCGCCTTGAACCAAGGCGAAGTGTGCACGTGCCCATCACGCGCGCTCATCCACGAGTCGATTTATGAACCGTTCATGGAACGGGTGCTCGAACGGGTCAAAGCCATCAAGCTCGGAAACCCGCTCGACCCTGACGTCATGATGGGTGCCCAAGCCTCGAATGAGCAGCTGGAAAAAATCTTGTCGTACTTGGAAATCGGAAAGTCGGAAGGCGCAGAATGCCTCATCGGCGGCGAACGCAACATGATGGACGGCGAACTTGCCGACGGCTATTATGTGCAGCCGACCATCTTCAAAGGTCATAACAAGATGCGCATCTTCCAAGAAGAAATCTTCGGACCGGTCCTATCGGTGACGACGTTCAAAGACGACGCCGAGGCGCTCGCCATCGCGAACGACACGCTCTACGGACTCGGGGCCGGCGTCTGGACGCGTGACATGAACCGCGCCTACCGCTTCGGTCGCGAGATTCAAGCCGGTCGTGTCTGGATCAACTGTTATCATCAATATCCGGCCCACGCCGCGTTCGGTGGATACAAGATGTCTGGAATCGGTCGCGAGAACCATAAGATGATGCTAAACCACTATCAACGGACGAAAAACATGCTCGTCAGCTATAGCGAACAAAAGCTCGGGTTCTTCTGAGATGGTGAACCGCGTCGAGGCCACCCCCGCCACGCTCGCGCTCCTCGAACAGCTGAAACGAAAACATGGACCGCTCTTGTTTCACCAGTCGGGCGGTTGTTGTGACGGGAGCTCCCCGATGTGTTTCCCGCAAGACGAGTTCATGATTGGCGATCATGACGTCCTGCTTGGCGAAATCGGCGGTTGTCCGTTCTATATGCACGAGAAGCAATACGAGTACTGGAAGCACACCCAGCTCATCATCGACGTCGTCGAGGGCCGGGGCGGCATGTTCTTGGTCGAGGGCGTCGAAGGAAAGCGGTTTTTAAGCCGTTCCCGCGTGTTCACGGACGAAGAACGGGCCGAGTTGCAACAATCATCATTGTCTTTGGACCAGTCATCTTAACAGATGACTGGCTTTTTCATCTTTCACTTTCATTTTTCAATTTCTGATTTCCAATTCCATCCAAACTTGACTCTATCGTTTCTCTTTATCTTGTATAGTAAATCTAGACAAGAAGGGAGCATCAGGATGAGCCAATTATTGAATGAAGTACTTGGAAGTCTATTCGTCGCATTACTCAGTTTTGCCGTCCCACTGTTTTTAATTTGTGGGACAGTCATTTATACGAAGGTAAAACGATATAAACAAAGCCAATATTACGTACAGACCGGACATCGTTACACGAAAGTCGTGCAAGATACCGGATTATATGGGGAGTATCGTTGCGTCGCTGAAATCGAAGCGCGCCGGCTTGCCCCACTCATTTTGACAAATTTATATTTGCCTCATCCGACAAAACGAGATCGGACGACTGAAATCGATGTTCTGTTTATCGATGAGAGCGGCGTGCACGTCATCGAGTCGAAAAATTATAGCGGTTGGATCTTCGGTCGGGAGCAAGACCAGCAATGGACACAAACTTTATCCAACCGAAAGAAGTTCAAATTTTATAATCCGATTAAACAAAACGAGCTCCATATGCGGGCCGTCGAACAATTACTCGGTATCGACCGCAATTGTTTGCAATCATGGATCGTCTTCAGTGACCGTTCTACATTAAAACGAGTTGAGTCGTCGAGCGTACCGGTGTTGAATCGAAAAGCATGGGCAAAACAAATGACGGAGCCCGGTGAACCTCGATTGTCGCCGGCCGAACGACTTAACGTCTACGAACAACTTCTTCCCTATATGCACGTTAGCGATGAGATCAAGGCAGCACACATCGACATCATTCAACAGACAAAATTCCCAATCGGCTAATTTCTCTGTCTAAGTCAACACAAAAAGTCCCGCTCACGGTGAGCGGGACTCCTTTCATTTACTCTGCATTTTAAAGCGCAAGTAAAGTTCATTATAATATGCGTTCATGCGCTTGCCTAAGTTCTCATACACTTCGAGCTCATCCGTCACGTCTTTCGTCGGATAGAAGCGTTCATCTGACGTCACTTCTTCATCCAAGAATTCAAGTGCCGCTTCGTTCGGCGTCGAATAGCCGACGTAATCGGTGTTTCGGGCCGCGATTTCCGCGTCGAGCATGAAGTCGATGAACTGGTGCGCGCCTTCGACGTTTTTTGATGTGTTCGGAATGACGAGGTTGTCGAACCAGAGATTCGTTCCTTCTTCCGGGATGACATACGTCAACTCTTCGTTCTCATACATGATCTCGGAGGCGTCACCTGACCAGACGACGGCCGCGGCCGCTTCGCGATTGGCCATGAGCATCTTGATTTCATCGCCGACGATTGCTTTAATGTTCGGCCAAAGTGTCTCGAGCTTCTTCTCCGCCTCGAGCAACTCGTCTTTGTCGGTCGTGTTGAGCGAGTAACCGAGCGAGTTGAGACCGAAGCCCATCACTTCACGCGTCCCGTCTGCGAGCAAGATGTCATTCTCGAGCGGCATGTCCCATAGGTCATTCCACGACGTGATTTCGCCGTCTACGAGCTCAGGGTTGTACACGATGCCGACCGTCCCCCAGAAGTAAGGGACCGAGTACGTGTTGCCCGGGTCGAACGACTTGTCGAGAAAACGTGGGTCGATGTTATCAAAGTTGTCGAGTTTGTCATAGTCGATCGGCAGGAGCAGGTCTTCTTCAATCATTTTACTGATGGCATAGTCTGATGGTACGGCGATGTCGAACGCCGTACCGCCTTGCTCGATTTTCGTGAGCATCGCCTCGTTCGAGTCGAATGTCTGATAAATGACCTTCAAGCCCGTCTCTTCCTCGAACTCTCCAATCAAATCTTCATCGATATAATCACCCCAGTTGTAGACGACGAGCGTGTTATCGCCGCCAAACCCTTGCGCCATATTGATTTGATACACCCAGAGCAAGAGGCCGAAACTGACGAGGACCGGTACCGTCAACATGATGACCAATTTTTTCATCGTCTTACCTCCTTCGCTTTCGCACCGCGTTGGGCGAGCACGTAATACCCAAGGACGAGGATGAGTGTGAACAAGAACAAGATGGCTGACAAGGCGTTAATCTCGAGCGAGATGCCTTGACGGGCCCGTGAGTAAACTTCGACGGCGAGTGTCGTAAAGCCGTTGCCGGTCACGAAGAACGTGACGGCAAAGTCATCGAGCGAATACGTGAGTGCCGTGAAGAACCCGGCAAAGATACCCGGTGTGATATATGGCAAAATGACTTTCGTCAATACGTCCCACGTACTTGCCCCAAGGTCACGCGACGCATCGATGAGCGTCGGGCTCATCTCTTGCAGCTTCGGCAAGACCAAGATGACGACAATTGGTACCGAGAAGGCGATGTGCGCCAATAACACCGAGTAAAAGCCGAGCTGAATCCCGAGCATCGTGAACAAGATGAGGAACGACGCCCCGATGATGACGTCCGGGCTGACAATCAACACGTTGTTGAGTGATAAGAGTGACGTCTTCGTGAAGCGTTGTCGCGCCGTATAGATAGCGAGCGCCCCGATGACGCCGAGCACGGTCGAGATCGTCGCCGACAGCAAGGCGATGACGATTGTGTTTAAGACGATGACGAGCAGGCGGGTGTCGGTAAAGAGCGACTTGTACCAATCGAGCGTAAAGCCTTCAAAGTTACTCATCGTCCCGCCGCTGTTGAACGAGTAGACGATCAAATAGAGAATCGGTGCATAGAGGATGAAGAACACCGCCATCAAATAGAGGTTAGCTAATTTAAATTTTTTCGGTTTCATCGACGCACCGCTCCTTTCGCACCCCAGTCACGTGTGATGACCATGACGAGGACCATCGCCAAAATCAAGAACACGGCAATCGTCGAGCCCATACCCCAGTTTTGCGTGACGAGGAATTGTTGTTCAATCGCCGTCCCGAGCGTGATGACACGGTTCCCCGCAATCAGTCGAGTGATCATAAAGAGCGACAACGCCGGGATGAAGACGATTTGAATCCCTGACTTCACACCGTCGAGCGTGAGTGGGAAGATGACCCGGCGGAACGTCGTCCAGTTCGAGGCCCCGAGATCGCGCGACGCATAGACGAGCGACGGCGGCAGTTTCTCGATGGCGTTATAAATCGGCAAAATCATGAACGGGATGAAGATGTACACCGACACGAACACGAAACTGAAGTCCGTGAACAAAATCTGTTGCGTCCCGATGCCGATTGCCTCTAAAAACTGGTTCGTGATGCCGTACGTCCCGAAAATGCCGAGGAACGCATAGGCTTTGAGCAATAGGTTGATCCATGATGGCAAAATGATGAGCAAAAGCCAAAGTTGCTTATGCTTTGTCTTCGTCAATAAATAGGCGGTCGGATACCCGATCAAAAGCGAGAAGAACGTAATCAAGAACGCATACCAGAAAGAAGATAACGTCATCGTCAAATACGTCGACGTGAAGAACATCTGATAGTTCTCTAAACTCAAGTTCCCTTCGATATCAAAAAACGAGTAGTAGACGACGAGCAGGAGCGGCGCGATGACGAACAGCGCAATCCATAACCAGTAGGTCGTCAAATAGACCGTCTTCGCGGTTTGACTAGTTTGATTCATGAGCGACCTCCTCATAGGACTCGAGACGACGGTCGAACTCTTCCTCCGTCTCTCCTAAGCGCATGACGTGAATCGCCTCATCATCGAACGTGAGGCCGATTTTCGAACCGACGACCGATTTTTTCGTGGAATGAACGAGCCATTCGTTGCCTTCTTGGTCATAGCAGCAAATCTCATAGTGAACGCCTCGGAACAGTTGCGAGTCGACGTCGACAACGAGTTTCGCCGATTCGACCGATGTCATCTCTAAATCTTCCGGCCGGATGATGACTTCGACTTTCTCATTGCGGTCAAACCCTTGGTCGACACAATCGAACGTCTTCCCGGCGAACGTGACGACGTTGTCCTCTGGCATGACGCCCGGTACGATGTTCGATTCCCCGATGAAATCGGCGACGAAACGGTTGATCGGCTCATCGTAAATATCGGTCGGTGTACCGCTTTGTACGATTTTCCCGTTATTCATGACAAAAATCTCATCCGACATCGCGAGCGCTTCTTCTTGGTCGTGCGTGACAAAGATGAACGTAATGCCGAGACGCTGTTGCAATTCACGAAGCTCATATTGCATCTCGGTCCGGAGTTTCAAATCGAGCGCTGAGAGCGGTTCATCGAGCAAGATGACTTCCGGTTCGTTGACGATGGCACGGGCGATGGCGACACGTTGGCGCTGTCCGCCCGACATCTCATCGATTTCACGTGACTCGTACCCTTTCAAGTTGACGAATTTGAGCGCCTGTTCGACTTTCGTCTTCACGTCCGCTTCTTTCATCTTCTTGATGCGCAGACCGAACGCCACGTTCTCGAACACGTTCAAGTGCGGGAAGAGCGCATAGTCTTGGAACACGGTGTTCACTTGACGTTTGTTCGCTGGGACGTCGTTAATGCGTTTCCCGTTGAACTCGATATCGCCTGCTGACGCATCCGTGAAACCGGCGATCAAACGTAAAATCGTCGTCTTCCCACATCCAGATGGCCCGAGCAACGTGTAGAACTTGCCTTTCTCAATCTCGAAGCTGATGTTTTCTAAGACGACGGTGTCATCGTAACGCTTCGACACATTGTCAAAGCGAATAATCGTTTCTGGGTTCATTTCAGTTCCTCCCTTATAAATATGAATGGGTCGCGACAATCAAACATTCACTCTCGCCGTCGTAGTCATTGACGAGCTGATGCGAATCAGAGGCGACATAATATAACGTTTCTCCGGCTTTAGCGAAGTACGCGTGATGGCCGAGCTTCAGGGCTACCCGCCCTGACAGGACGTAGACGAACGTCTCGGAACGGGAAGGTTCATAACGCTTAAATTCCCCATGTTTGAAGAATGTCAGCAAAATCGGTTCCATCTCTTTTTCGTTCGATTCCGGGATGAGCCATTCAGTCCGATATTTCCGCTCCTCGTCGACGTAGACGGTCCGATCGTCCTCGGTATAGATCACTTTTTGAAACATCTCTTCATCGAAGAACTCTTTCGGCGAGCAACCGAGCACTTCCAACAAGTCGAATAATGTCTCAAGCGAAGGTGAACTCAAATCACGCTCGATTTGAGAGATATAGCCTTTACTCAAATCCGTGCGCTCGGCCAACTCTTCTTGCGTCAACCCTTTCTTGACGCGGAGCCGCTTGATTTTTTGACCGACGTCCAAGTCTTAATCCCTCCTTCCTTCTATAAATCAGGTTTAGTGAAAGATGATTTCAACTAAAGAAAGTTTATAAATACTTAACTATAAAGCGAACTAATAGCGACCTTTATTATAACGGATTGTGTGCAGTTTGCAAGCAAAAAAACACGCCGCATCGGCGTGTTTTTAATGGATGTCGCGCTTTGACATCAAGTGCTTGAACTTCTCGTTTTTCGTTTGGAACAAGTGGAGTTGCGGTCCGTACGCATCAATCTGTTGAATGACGTACTGGAATGATTTCGCTTCCCCCGGATACGGTTCACCAGCCCGGGCGAGCGTCGTCTCGAAATCCTCCCAGAGGACTTCAACCCACGTCAACGCCTCGAGATCGCTCAAGACATCATTCTTCTGTTTCAAGATGTGTGCCAAGCGCTCATATTGTTCGGTCCGGTTCATGCCTTCACCTCCGACAGCTCCGAGAGCGGGATTGCATGCTCGGTCGTCTCCCCTTCGAACGTCCCCCAACCCATGACACCATTCACAAACTTCAATCGGAACGGCCGGTCATTATAGTTGACGATATACGTCGCCCCGGGCTTGAACGATTTCGGGTCGACCAAGTAGCTCTCAGCAATCGCGATCCGTCGCAAGACGACCTCAATCTCACTGACCATGCCCATCTGTTCGGCTTTGCGCTTCCGTTCATGGAGCGCTCGAATCTCTTGTTCGAGCTCATATTTTGATAAATCGCTTAATCGTTTTTCCATTTCGCTCACCTCTCTTGTAGCGTATCAGATTTTTCGTGGAAAAGAAAAAGGCGAAACTGAAACGATGTTCAGTTCGCCTTGAAGTTGTAGAGCGGTTTGATGATTTGATTGATGGTGACGGCCGGCTCGATATAACGGACGATTTCCTTCATCGACTTATAGACAAACGGTGACTCGTCAATCGTCGATGGTCGGACCGAACTTGACCAGACATCTGCCATTGACTTTTTAAATTCGTTGAAGTCGACACGCTTTCGCGCGGCTGAGCGTGACATGACCCGTCCGGCACCGTGCGGTCCTGAGAAGTTCCAGTCTGGGTTGCCCTTTCCGGTACAGATGAGCGATCCGTCGCGCATGTTCATCGGAATGATGACCCGCTCACCGTCCCGCGCCGAGATGGCCCCTTTTCGAAGCATCATCGCGTCGTGGTCGATGTAGTTGTGGACCGTATCGAATTGATCGACGACGTTCCAGTTCATCGCTTCAATGATGACATCGGTCATGGCAAGACGGTTAGCGGCCGCATATTGCTGGGCGATACGCACGTCGTGCATGTAATCGGCCATCGCTTCCCCTTCGACGTAAGCGAGGTCCTGAAAACGTTTCTGTGCCTCGCCCTCTCTCTCGAGCATCTGTTCGACGGCCAGTCCTTGATAATGCTCGGCGATTTGCACCCCGAGGTGGCGTGAACCGGAGTGGATGACGAGAAACGTGCGTCCGGCTTCGTCCCGGTTCACTTCGATGAAATGATTGCCCGAACCGAGCGTGCCGACCGAGCGGAGGGCCCGGTCGAGCTTATACGGCGCCCGCACATCCTCGAGCGGGAGCTCAGACGCGTAAGAGTGTGCTGTATCCCGGATGTTCATCCCGCTCGGTACATATTGACGGATGACGTCGTCGAGCCGTTGAAAGTCGATGCGCTTTACCTTGATTTCCGTACAGAGCATGCCACACCCAAGGTCGACGCCGACGAGGTTCGGCACGACCTTGTCGTGAATCGTCATCGTCGTCCCGACGACCGATCCTTTGCCGGCATGCATGTCCGGCATGATTCGAATCGAGGCGCCTCGCGTGAACGGTTGATCGACAAGTGTTTGGATTTGGGCCCGCGTCGTATCGTCAATCCGTTCATTGAACACTTTGGCCCGGTTATGCTTTCCGATAATCTCCATAAGACCTCCTCAACTGATGGCTTGTTGTTTACTTTGCAACTCATGCATCCGGGCGTAGACCCCGCCATCAGCGATGAGTGATTGATGGTTGCCTCGCTCGATGATGTGACCGTGGTCGAGGACGAGGATTTGGTCCGCTTCTCGGATCGTCGAGAGACGGTGCGCGATGACGAACGTCGTCCGGCCGTACGTGAGCGTCTTGAGCGCTTCTTGGATGAGCGCTTCTGTCTCTGAATCGACGCTCGCCGTCGCTTCGTCTAAGACAAGGATGGCCGGGTCAAAGACGAGGGCGCGGGCGAAGCTGATCAATTGGCGCTCTCCGCTCGAAAGGGAGGCGCCGCGTTCGATGACCGGCTCGTCTAGCCCGTGTGGCAACTGTTTGACGAAACGATCGGCTCCGACCGCCGTCAACGCGCGCCATACGCGGTCGTCCGAAATCGTCTCGTCGCCGAGCGTCACGTTCGTCCGTATCGAACCCGTGAACAAGAACGGGTCTTGGAGCACGATACCGAGATGGGCGCGGACGGCTTGCGTCGGCAGTTTCGTCACGTCCATGCCATCAATGTTGAGCGTTCCTTCTGACGGGTCATAAAAACGCATGAGCAGGTTCATGATCGAACTCTTGCCGCTCCCCGTATGACCGACGAGCGCCACCGTCTCACCCGGTTCCGCATGGATATCGATGTGTTGCAGCACCGGTTTCCCGGCCTCATAGCTGAACGACACGTCGTCGAACACGACCTCACCTTTAAAGCGTGCAATCCGTTCCGTGGACACGTCTTCCCCTTTCTCGTCGAGCAACTGGAACATCCGGTCTGCCGAGACGAGCGCTTGTTGGAGCGGGGACAGTTGGTTCATGATTTGTGTGACCGGCTCAAAGATCCGTGACACGTAATCGATATAGGCGTATAAAATCCCGAGCGTGAGCACGCTGCCCGTTCCAAGCGTCTGCGCACCGACGACCCAGATGAGTAAGGCGAGCGCCATGTTGCGGAAGAAGTTGACCAAGTTGTGCGACATGAGCGCATCCAGTTTGAGCAGTTTCCGTCTCGTTTGGAAGTTGTCGCTGTTTTTCTCGTTGAACTCGTCATAGACGAGATCTTCTTTGACGTACGACTGAATGATCGGCATCGTCTGGATGCTCTCATTCAATTGGGCGTTCATATCGGCGACGAGGGCACGGACACGGAAGTTGTTTCGGGTCGACAGGCGTTGGAACAGCTTAATCCAGACGATGACGACCGGGATGATGATGAGCGAGACGAGACCGAGGCGCACGTCCAAGAAGAACATGGCGATCAGGACACCAATCATCATGACGACGCTTTGGAAGACGCGTGCGAGCACGCCCAAATATAGGTCGCGAATCGTCTCAGTGTCATTCGTGACGCGGCTGACGATTTTCCCGATCGGTGTCTGGTCAAAGTAGCGGACCGGAATCGTTTGCAAATGCCGCATGACGTCAAGACGCATCGTCTTGACGATGGTATGGGCCGAACGTTGGAGGAGCATCTGTTGTCCCCAGTTCAACCCTGCCGCGATGAGGAGCAAGACGACGTACAAACCAGACAGCAACAGAACGGCCCGTAAATCCGTCTCGTAGAAGCGGAACACGTCGGTCGATGAGAGCGGCACGATGTTGTCATACGTCGCCGTCTCTTCGCTTCGTGTGATGGTGAGGACACCATCTTCGACCTCACGGACGCCACCGTTCATGACGGCGTCAGGGACGAGATAGTAGCCGTCTGTCGTCTGAACGATCGAGACAGGTCGGACGACGGTCTCTCCGTCGAGCCGTGTCTCTTTTTCATAGGAGTTGCCGTCAAAGGCGACACTCCCGCCTGACTCGACTTGTACCCAATCGCGCTCGATGGCGACGATGTGGTTGTCGATGATGATTTTGGCGATATACGGTCCGGCCAGTTCGGCACCGACCGCTAAAAATAGTAACGTCAATCCGAGGAAAATCGAACGTCTCACTTGTTTGGCGTAGCCGACGAGTGAACGGATCGTTTTTTTCCTGCGGACTGGATCTAATTCATATTGATCGATCATGAGAGATTCCCCCTTTCCCGGATTACTCCGACTCTCCTTGTCGAACGTATTGTTCATAATACCAACCGTGTCGTTCCATCAGTTGGTCATGCGTGCCCCGCTCCGTCACACGACCGTCTTGCAGCACAAGAATCTGGTCTGCGTGGGCGACGGCGGACAGGCGGTGAGCGACGATGAACGTCGTCTGTTCGGCCCGGCTCGTCCGGACCGAGTCGATGATGCGCGCTTCCGTCTTGGCATCGACCGCTGACAGCGAATCGTCTAGCAAGAGGATCTCTGGGTCTTTCAAGAGCGCGCGGGCAATCGAGAGCCGTTGTTTCTGCCCACCCGAGAGCATGACCCCTTGTTCCCCGACGACCGTGTCGAGACCGTTCTCTAAATGCTCGATATCGGTATCGAACGCCGCAAGTCGAATCGCCGTCTCGAGGTCTTGTTCCGTCGCATCATTTGAGCCGAACAAGATATTGTCACGGACCGTTTTCGAGAACAGCAAATGTTCTTGCGAGACGTAACCGCTCCAACCGCGTACCGTCTCGAGTTTGATGTCGTGAATCGGGATACCGTTGACGAGTAACGAGTCGTCAATCGGATACTCCCGAAGCAATTGACGCAACAACGTCGTCTTTCCGGCCCCGGTCGGTCCGACGATTCCGATCGTCTCGCCACGCGACACGTGCAAGACGATGTCTTCGAGTGAGGCGCGCGTCGCTCCTGGATATTGGAACGACAAGGATTTGAACGTGATTTTCTCCGGTACATCGATGTCGACCGTGCCGGTCGAGACGACGTCCGGTGTCTCGTTCATCGTCGCCTCGATTCGTTCGAGGCTGGCCGTCCCCCGTTGCACGACGTTAATCAGTTCCCCGAACGCATACATGGGCCAAATGAGCATCCCGAGATAGATGTTGAACGAGACGAGCTGACCGAGCGTGATGTCGTTCGTGAACACGAGGTACGTGCCGAACGACAACCCGATCAAATAGCTCAAGCCGACGAGCAGTTTAATGACCGGCTCGAACAAGACGTCAATTTTGGCGACGTGCATGTTTTTGGACATCACGTCGTCGGTGATCGTATCGAACTTCTTCGTATCCGCATCTTCTTGGACGAACGAGCGGACGACGCGGAGGCCTGAAATCGATTCGACGACTTGGTCGTTCATCACACCGAACGCGTCCTGTGCCGCTGTGAAGCGGGCATGGATTTGGCGGCCGAGCTTATTCATCGACCAGGCGAGGAGCGGCATCGGCAGGAGTGCGGCGAGCGTCAACTTCCAATCGATGAACACCCCCATAATCGTCAAGGCGATGAGTGTCATATTGAACGAGTCGACGAGCGTCATGACGCCGAACCCGGCCGTCCGTTCGACCGCTTTCAAATCGTTCGTCGCGAGCGCCATCAAATCTCCGGTGCGGTGCTGTTGATAGAAGCGTGGTGTTTGCCGGAGCAAGTGACCGAAGAAACGGGCCCGTAATTTTTTCTCGAGCAGGAATGCCGTCCCGAACAGACGCGCAATCCACAAATATGACATGACGTACGATAAAACCATGATGCTGAGCAACGACCCGACGATGAGGACGAGTCGCTCTGTCGTCAAGCTGCCTTCACGGATCGCATCAATCGCCTGTCCGATGATCCACGGTGGGAGCATATCGACGACCCCGGTGATCATCAACAAGATGATGGCGAAAATATACGTCCGTTTCTGTCTTTTAATAAACCAATCCAATTGTTTAATCAGTTTCATGACTGATTCCCCCTTCCGTCCTTTCCGTGCACGCAAAAAAGCGCACGTCACCTGATTGTGCAACCAATCGGATGAAGTACGCTTCTGAGTCTTCAGTCTTTTGCATGCAGGGAAAGGACACTACCCCTATCCAGCTGCCAACTTAAGCAGTCAAATACGAGTAGCCATATGATGTTGTGTGTGTGCGTTGTAGTGTTGGGATGTACTTCATCATGCTGGCTCCTCTCTGTTCTTAGTTTGAAAATCTACTAAAACCTTAGCAGACTGTTCAGAAAATTGTCAATATTATTGTCGTAAATAATTTGTAACTTTTTACAAGAAGAATGTAGCGAGTATCAAACCGACAAGGCCGGTCGCTGTCACGTAATAAATCATCGGCATGAGCGTGTAACGAATGATCGTCCCTTCTTTTCCGAGAAGACCCGCGACCGAAGCGACCGCGACGACGTTCAAGACACAAATCATGTTACCGGCGTTCGCCCCTGCCATCTGCATCGATAAGGCGAGCGTCTCATTGACTCCGACCGACTCGGCGACGTTCGTCGTCAAACTCGAGAACATCATGTTTGAGAACGTGGCCGACCCGGAAACAAATGCTCCAAGTGCCCCGATCCACGGTGCGACGAGCGGCCAGACGCCACCGAACGTATCGGCCGCAGCCGTTGCGAGTTCGACCGGCATGGAAGCGAGTCCGGCCCCGCCGTTTTCCGAATGAATGAAAATCCGGACCATCGGCACCGAAGCAGCGAGCGTGATGGCCGTCCCCACGACACCGAGCGTCGTCGCTTTGAACACCGAAGTCACTTGTGACCAGCTCATGTTGTGGAGGAAGAACGTTGCGATCATCGTCAAGATGAACATGAACCCTGGTGAATAGAACGGTTCCCACGACGTCGAGATGCCTTCGACGCTCAAAATGTTCGGCAAATCGATGCGAACGCTGCGCGTCAGTTCGTTCAAGAACGGCACGGTCCGCGTCAACACGAGGAAAATTGTTAAAATCAAGTAAGGGGCCCACGCCTTCCACTGTGGAAGTTCCTTCTTCCCTTTACCGATACTTGGTTTCTCTAGCGGTTGATCAATTTCATCGGCATAACCGTCTAACGTCCAAATCCGTTTCGGCATGAGAATGCCTTTACGTGCCATCAAAACAAGAATAACCAGTCCGGTCAATGACCCGAGCATACCTCCGAACTCAAAACCGAGAATGAGCGTCCAAATATAGGCTGGCACACTATAGACGAGTGCTGCGACGATGGCGATCGGAAATACTTCGAGCGCCGGTTTGATTGATTTTTCTTTACTGAAGAATCGAGTGAGCATCAAAATCAAAATAAAGGGCATAAACAATCCAACGAACATATCAATGAGCACTGTCTGCAAGACGACGGTCGTCAAAAAATCAATCGTCTCGGGACGATTCACATCGAGTGACAGTCCGTTCCCAATCCCGATTAAAGCCGGCGTCCCGACCGCACCGAACGTGACGGCTGATACGTCAGCCGACAAGGCGATGACCACGGCCGCAATTGGCGGGAAGCCGAGTGCGATCAATAATGGAGCTGCAACGGTGGCCGGTGTCCCGAAGCCAGACGCACCTTCGATGAACGAAACGAACAACCAACCGACAATGAGCACTTGAATCCGAGGGTCTGGCGTGATGTTAATAAAGCCTGCGCGGATCGCGTTCATTCCGCCGCCTTCTTTCATCGTGTTCATCATGCCAATCGCACCGTAAACAATCCAGACCGTCGTAACGGCAATCACTAGTCCTTGTAACGTCGCCGCCATAATTCGCGTCGCGTCGAGTTGCCAGACGAAGAACGCGAGTCCAGCTGTCAACACAAGGGATAAAGGCATCGCGACCGATGCCGGTAAACGCATAATCACCAACAATATGAGTACTGCTGCAATCGGCGTAAGTGCCGTAATCCATTCAAAAATCGTCAATTTAGACCCACCTTTTCAGATTTTCCCCTACCGTAAATGAATCTCCTGTTACGACTCTTGTTCAGCGAGTCTTTCTAACGCCCGGTCAATCACCTCATACGGAAAACCTTTGCGACGAAGCTGCATCTTCATCCGCTGTTTCCGCTCATATGGGGCATACCCGCTAAACTTTCGATTCAGTTTTTCAGCCTGTGTCAGACAAGCTGAAAGTTCAACGTCCTCGTCTTCGTTTTCCCAAAACGTGAGAATCGCCTCTGAAATAATATCAAACGAAAATCCCCTTTGCATCAGGGTTTGTTGAATTCTTTGTTGCACTTCTGTGGCGGAACGGCGATTTGTTTCCATTTGTTTCCTATTTACGAACTTTCCGGCCTTTTCAAGCTGATCTTCGTGCGAGATGGCGGCGATGACGTCTTCGATAAGATCCGGAGCGATTTGAAGCTGAGCGAGTTCTCGTTTGATTTTGACAGGACCGCTCGGGCTCGTATTGAACTTTGTCTGGGTGTAAGCTTTGGCGAACTCCGCATCGTTCAAATAGCGCTGTTCAATCAAGCGTTCAATGACGCGTTGATGGCAGCCTCATCTATTTCTTTCTTCACGAGATAATCACGCACCTCTGAGACGGCCCGCATCCGATACGATAAATAGTTCAAGGCCGCTTTGTACGCTTTTTGTTCTTCCTCTGCTTGAAGGACGTCCCGGACGAAATCGTCATCGAGTTCCATTCCTTTTGTCAATCCATATTTGATGAAGACGTCGAGGTCGATGGCAAACGCGAACTCTTCACGCCCGTCCTTGTCCACAAAGACGTTCAATCGGTCTTGATTTTTCTTTTGAGTCGTAAACTTGGCGATTTTCACAAAATCCCTCCATTTCCTGCTTCTAACATATCACGTCCCCCGTTCGTGCAGGAATTTTGATAAGTTAGAAGAAAGGGTATTCACAATACGAATGGCCCGCTTTCTTTATGGAACTCATACCCGCTTTGAAATCGCTTCAATATACTGGAGGGAGACTTATGAAAATTGCAGTAACCGGAGGAACCGGATTAATCGGTCGCCCACTTGTTCGGGCGCTTGCTGAAGCTGGACATCAAGTCGTCGTCATGACGCGCCACCCACGTCCGCGGCAAGGAGGAGTCTCTTTCGTTGAATGGATGACTCCTGACAGTCATCCAGAGTCTGAGCTCCAAGACGTCGATGCCATCATCCACTTGGCAGGAGCCTCAATCAACGACGGGCGTTGGACGCATAAACAAAAACAAGCCATTCTTCAAAGTCGGATCGATGGGACGAAAGAAGTCGTTCGCATCATTAAAAATATGAAACGCAAACCGAGCGTCGTCATCAGCGGGTCCGCCATTGGCATATACGGTGAAAATCGATCGATCACGTATTCGGAAGCGACCCCACTCCCGGACCGGACCAACTTTTTAGGCAACGTCTGTGTGTTGTGGGAGAAAGAAGCGAAACCCGTTCAAGATATGGGCATCCGTCTCGTCACGATGCGGACTGGTGTCGTCTTATCGAATGACGGCGGCGCCTTTCCGCTCATGAAGTTGCCGTACACGTTTGGTGTCGGTGGACGACTCGGCTCCGGTAAGCAATGGGTACCATGGATTCATTTAGACGACCTCGTCCGTTTGTTCGTCCATATCCTCGAGACAAGTACGATCGAGGGACCCGTCAACGGAACGGCACCGACACCCGTCACAATGGACGAGTTCGGTAAAACGCTCGGCCGATTAATGCATCGTCCCCACTTTGCACCCGCCCCGGCGTCACTCCTCAAGCTCGCGCTCGGAGAGAAGAGCGTCATCGTCCTCGAAGGGGCGAAAGTCGTTCCGACGAAAGCACTCAACCACGGTTTCCGGTTCCGCTACGAAACGTTAGAACCTGCCTTGAAACAACTACTTCACTTGACTTGAAAGGAGCCAGCACGTGAGTAATTTGTTAATTCGTAACGCCCATATCTATCCAATCACCGCACCACATTTTTACGGGGACCTTCGCGTCAAAGACGGTAAGATCGTCGAGATGGCGGACTTGTTGGAGCCGCTCGACGGAGAGACGGTCATCGAGGCCGAAGGCAACTTCTTGTTCCCTGGTTTCATCGACGCCCACACCCATCTCGGGTTGTATGACGAAGGGACAGGCTCTGTCGGGAACGACGCCAACGAGACCGTCGAGGCGATGACCCCACACGCTCGGGCCATCGATGGCGTCTATCCACTTGACGAGGTTTCCACGAAGCGCTCATGGCCGGTGTGACGGCCGTTCAAGTCATGCCGGGCAGTATGAACGTCATCGGCGGCGTGACGAGCGTTATTAAAACCCACGGCCGCTTCATCGAGGATATGGTGCTCCGCCGTTATGCTGGTCTAAAGCTCGCGCTCGGCGAGAATCCGAAACGTGTCCACAGCATGGGAAAATCCGGCGAGTTGACCCGGATGGGAATCATGGGGTTGTTGCGTGAAGCGTTCCGGACCGTTGATTCGACGAAGACGATCGGCACATTCGGCAGCCAGATGATTCAACTGGCACTCGATCGCAAAATGCCGATTCGCGTCCACGCCCACCGTGCCGACGATATCTTGTCCGTCGTCCGCTTCGCGCAAGAGTTCGACCTCGATTATCGGATCGAGCACTGTACGGAAGGGCATCTTGTCGCCGAAAAGTTGCGCGAACTTGGCGTCAAACACGTCACCGTCGGACCAACGTTCACGCGGAAATCGAAAATCGAACTCCAAAACAAGACGTGGGAAACGTACCGGATTCTACATGAGCACGATATGATCGTCTCCATCACGACGGACCACCCGTATACGCCGGTCCAATATTTGAATTTGTGTGCCGGTCTTGCCGCCCGCGAAGGACTCCCGGTCGATGTCGCCCTCCGCGCCATCACCATTCATCCGGCCGAATCGCTCGGTGTGGCCGACCGCATCGGCTCGCTCGAAATCGGCAAGGATGCCGACTTAGTCTTATGGAGCCACTTTCCGCTCGATTACATGTCGAAGTCGATTATGACGATCGTCAATGGCCACATCGTCTACTCGACGAGCCGTTCAAAAACGCATCACGAGATGTGAGTAACACCAGTCGTGAAAGCGCTCTTATTATTTTTTTATGAAGTTGCATTTTATTTACTTGCTTTTTTAAAAAAACTCTATAAAATAATCTTGTAACTTCATAAAAGGGAGCAGCCAAGGCAAGTTCGAACAACGAAGCCAGAAGTATGCTTTCGTTACAACTATTCTTCAGCGGTCTGAAATAGGAGGAGGAATGTTTTGGTGCTCAAATTTCGTGAGCTTACCGACTGCGCGGAGTTGTTCGAACTGATGCAACACCCAGATGTCTTTCCATATGTCCGTCAAAAGACGGTCCACTTTGACGAGTTTTTATTTAGCACGAAGCAAATCATCGAGCTAGAAGAGCAAGGAAACATCATCTCACGTACCATCACGAACGAGTTTGGTACCCCGATCGGGACAATCAGCTTGTTCGATGTGGAATCGGGCTATGGATTCCTCGGGACGTGGCTTGGCAAACCATACCACGGCAAAGGTTACAATCAAGTCGCGAAAGAAGCGTTTTTCTCTGAACTTTTCTTCGAACTTGACATTGAAAGTGTATTTCTGAAAATCCGAAAATCGAATGAGCGTTCAATCGCGGCGGCGGAAAAATTGCCGTACGCTTTCTGCGCCAATGAAATTCGGTATGAATTACTAACTGAAATCAATCAAGGTGATGTCGAATACGTGCTGTATGAAGTGTCGAAGTCGAGTTTCCAACTTTACTTGCACTCCCTTCATGCGCCTGAATTCGACCGTACGTATGAAGCACAGCTCGAAGCGTAAGCCAATTCTGACAAAGAATTGGCTTTTTTGTGGCGTTTTTGTGTGGATTTCATGAGGACAACTTTACGGCAATGAATATTTCTGTTCTAATTCGGAGAGATAGGTATGATAGAGGTATGAGGGAATTATCACACAGCCTCGTTAACCGTTTTGTAAAGGAGAATGCCCAATGTCAGAACCAACGTTTCGCGTCTTAGTGACCGATGATGAAGAACAAATGCGGGATTTACTCGTTTCGAATTTAGAGAAGGAAGGATATGAGACCGTCACAGCCACGAACGGCCTCGAGGCAATCGACTTATTGAAAGAACAGTCGTTCCACCTCGTCCTGCTCGACGTGATGATGCCTGAACTCGACGGCCTCACGGCGTGCATGCGCATCCGCGAGTTCTCGAACGTCCCGATTATCATGCTCACGGCCCGGTCAGAAGAACTCGATCGCATCCATGGCTTGAAGATCGGCGCGGATGACTATATCACGAAGCCGTTCAGTCCGCGCGAGCTGCTTGCCCGCATCGAAGCAACGCTTCGTCGGACGCATAACTTCTCGAAAGAACAAGAAGCGACGTTCGATACCGGAGTCTTGTCCATCGATATCGATGGCCGTGCGGTCAGCGTGAAAGGCAAAACGGTCAACTTGACCCGCAAAGAGTTCGATTTGCTCTACTTGTTCATCACGAATGAAGAGAAAGTCTTCTCACGTGAACAGTTGCTCGATCAAATTTGGGGCACCGAATACCACGGTAACCTTCGGACGGTCGACACGCATATCAAGACGCTTCGCCTCAAGCTCGGTGAAGCAGGTGGCTACATTCAAACAGTCTGGGGGATCGGCTACAAGTTCGAGGCGACCGTATGAAGCAATACACGATCCGGAAGCGGATTTGGATCACCATCTGGACCGCTAGCCTCTTCTCCGCGTTCGTGTTCATCATCATGACGTTTTACTTGTACGACAAGTTCTATATTCAGACGCAGGAAGAACTGCTCATCAACCGCGGAGAGAAGCTCGTCACCATCTACAAGGCGGACGGCTTCTCTGACGCGTTTTCGGACAGTATGACGTACACGAACGAACTGACCGAGACGAAAGTGTTCCTCTCGTCGGTCAGGGAAGACAGTCTCGGCTCAGGCAAGACGTTTTTACGGGAACAAGACCTCGCCAAACTGCAAGACGGCTACGCGATCTCCGTCACCCGTAAACACCCGACCGAGGATGTGGATATCCTGATGTCCGCCTTCCCGCTCATCCGGGACGGCGAGCTCGATAATGCGCTCATCCTATATATGGAGTTAAGTAAAATCAGTGAGCCGTTCCAACCGATTCGGCTTATGATCACGTTCTTGCTCATCTTGATGATCGTGAACTTGCTCATCTTCGGGACGCAAATTATCGATACGATCATTCAGCCACTCATACAAATGAAGCGAGCCTCGCAAGTATATGCCAAAGGCGACTTCTCGCACCGTATCCCAATTTATTACGATGATGAAATTGGCGAGCTCGCCGAGACGCTGAACCGGATGGCCGAGTCACTCGGTCTCGTCGAAGAGCAACGGAAAGAATTTTTGGCGAACGTCAGTCATGAATTGCGGACACCGTTGTCATATATTCGGGGCTATACGGAAATGCTCCAAGACCCGTCGCTCGACGAGAAAACGAAAAACCAATATTACGAAATCATCGAGAATGAGACAGAGCGCTTGCAACGGCTCGTCAACGACTTGCTCGACTTGGCCCAACTCGAACGCGACTCATATCCGATGACGAAAGAACCGGTCGTCTATTCGCAAGTGCTCGAAGATGTGCTGTACCGTTTCGAGCCGATTGCCGGGGCGAAAGGCGTCACGATCGAGACGGACCTCGATTTCGACTTGATCATTCTTGGGGACCACGACCGGCTCGAGCAAGTCGTTGGAAACTTGCTCGACAACGCCCTTCGCTACACCGAAGCCGGGAAATCGATCCATGTGAAGACATATGCGACCGCCGACAATGCCGTCACCGAGATTCGGGACGAAGGTCGGGGGATCCCGAAAGAGGATCTCGATCAATTGACGAAGCGATTTTACCGTGTCAATAAGTCACGCACACGCGAAGATGGCGGGACCGGGCTCGGCCTCGCCATCGCCAAACACATCATGGAACGCCACGGCGGCTCGATGCACTTCACTTCAGAAGTTGGCAACGGAACGACCGTCACGCTCACATTGCCGCTCTTGCCGGACAAAGACATATAAAAAAGACAGCCGCGGCTGCCTTTTATATGTCTTTGCCTTTATAGGCGTCATCTGATTCATTCATGAGACGTTCCCGCTCGGCGTGCGTCTGTGGATAACCATTCGCTTGCCACTCGGCCCGATAGTTCGAATCGAGTTGAGTGAGGCCTTCCTCCGCCTCATCCTTATCCGAATCGACACTTTCCATCTTGTCCATCTTGCTCCATGTATCGTCATCTCGGTCCTGAGTCAAGAGTGCCGCCACTTTTGGTGCGACGAGCGCGGCCCCAGCTACCCCGAGTACGATTCCCATCAATACTTTCTTATCCATCCGAATACCCCTCCTTAGTCACTATGTACGGATAATTCCACTGTTCTGCGAAATCGAAACCCATTTTCTAAAGCGTTTACACCCATTCAGGAAGTGGAATAACAGTCAAGACAAGGAGGCGATGAAGATGAAACAGTCAAAAGATACGTCCAAGCGACCGTTTGATAATCCGGATGCCGTCGATACGGACAAGGAGAGCATCTTCGACCAGGAAGGGATGGAAACGGTCGACCCGATCCCGGTAGAAGAGCTGAACCAGAAAGTGAAAGATGAGAAACAAAAGCGGCACTCGAAGGATGACTCGGTCAGCGAGAAAAAATATGAGGGCAATAAATAAAAATGCGGACGAAATTCGTCCGCATTTTTATGTTAAATCGCTTGGCGAGAAGCCGTAAGGCAACATCTCTTCTTTCGTCATCACTTTCGTCTCCCCGGCCATGTTCGCGAGAATCAATGTAAAGTCGTCACTGGCAAACTCGGCGATGACTTGACGGCAAGCGCCACATGGCGAGATTGGTCCGTCCGTGTCGCCGACGACGACGACAGTCTCGATTGCCTTGCTGCCTTCCGATACCGCTTTGAAGATGGCAGTCCGTTCTGCACACATCGACAAGCCGTACGAAGCGTTCTCGACGTTGCAACCCGAGATCTCTTTGCCGGTCTCGTCGATGACGACAGCCCCGACATTAAACTTCGAATAAGGAGTATAGGCGCGCGACCGTGCATCAATCGCTTTATGGACAAGCTCGTTCACTTTTTCTTGTGGGATCATCTGATGTTCCTCCGCTTCTTAACGTTTATCAAAGAAGTCTGACATCTGAACTATAACGTGAAAACATCGTTATTGCAAGCGTTTTCACAACCCCGTCAATACTTTTTCTTTTTCTTCTTCTCAAAGACGACAATTGACTCAACATGCGCCGTCTGCGGGAACATATCGTACGGCTGAATATAGTTGATCTTGTAGTCGGCTTTCATGAGTTGATCCGCGTCACGCGCGAGCGTCTGCGGGTTACATGACACGTACACGATGCGTTTCGCTTTCGATGAAATCATCGCATTCAACAGTTGATGATCGACCCCCGTGCGCGGCGGGTCGACGACGATGACGTCTGGAATCCATCCGTCTTTCACCCAGCGCGGGATCCAATGTTCGGCCCGGCCTTCGACATAAGTCGCATGGCTGAAGCCGTTCTCACGCATGTGCGCGTTCGCATCTTCGACCGCTTCCGGGACGACTTCCATCCCACGGATCTCTTTTGCGTGCGGCGCGAGCCATAGCCCGATCGAACCGACACCGGCGTACGCATCGATGACGCGCTCTTCGCCCGTGAGTCCAGCCGCCTCGACGACTTCACGATACATGATTTCTGTCTGAGCCGGGTTGAGCTGGAAGAACGCGCGCGGTGACAAGTGGTAATGGACGTCATCGAGTTGCTCGTCCATCTTGTCTTGACCGGCGATATGGACCGTACGGTAACCGAAGATGACACCCGAACGGTTCGAGTTGATATTAATGTGGAACGATACGACGTTCGGTAACGCCATGATGCGATCGCTCAATTCATCTAAACGCGGGACGTCCTCGTTCCCGACGACGAGCACGACTTGGACATCATCTGTCTTGTAGCCTGAGCGGACGATGACGGTACGGGCGAAACCGACGTCACGGCGCGCATCGTATACCGGGATGTCGAGCTCGTTCAAAATACGGACGATGGCGTTGTTAATGTTCGTCGTGTCGCGCTGCTGTACCATGCAGTGTTCGATTGGCACGAGTTCGTTTGTGTTCGGTTTGTAGAGACCCGACACGATCTCGCCGCGACGCGTCGAGAGCGGGAATTGCGACTTGTTGCGGTAGTACCAAGGGTTGTCCATCCCTTTCGTCGCACGGATATCCGACTTGTCGACGTTCAGTTTCGTCTTCTGACGGAAGGCGTTGCGGACGATTTCTTCTTTATAGTCCATCTGTAGGCGCGGACTCATATGTTGAATCTGGCAACCGCCACACTCGTCATAAATCGGACACGGCGGTTTGACCCGGTCCGGTGAATCGTTGTCGCGCTTGATGACGCGTGCCTCGGCGTAGTTCCGTTCGACGCGCGTAATCTCGACTTTCGCCTTCTCGCCTGGTAATAAGTTTGGGATGAAGATGACCATCCGATCAATCGTCGCGATGCCCTCTCCGTTAATGCCTAACCGTTCGGCTTGGGCGCTAGTGTATTCTCCTACGATCAGTTTCAATGTGTTTCATCCTTTCGAGATACTTGTTCTAAATCTTTGGCGTAACGTACGACTTTCGCACGTAAGGAATCAATATCAGCTAACAATCGATGCAAATCCTCTGGCGTCGTGAATTCGTCCAACGTATTGACTGATAAGCACAGTAATTCCGTTCTCGATTTTAACACGTTCATTTTTCCTGCCGTATCCGTTCGTGATTTACCCATCTCGTGATCGCTCCTTTGGTTCGTGACAAAGAGTTGTTATTATAGCATACTATTTCGTGTGACTTGATGAAAAGGTGGAATTGATATGCAAAACATCTCGACAACGTTTGATCCGTGGGAAGCCTACCTCGATCAAACCGAGTTCGGTCGCCTCGTCCTTTCGAACGTCGAAGTGACGACGACCAAGCTATGCAATATGCGCTGCGAACATTGCGCGGTCGGCTATATGCTCGATCAGACGGAAGAACCTGAAGTCCCGCTCGACCTATTGATTTCGCGCCTTGATGAGATCGAGCATTTGCGCGCGTTCTCCATCACGGGCGGCGAGCCGATGCTGTCGATGAAGTCGGTGCGGAACTATGTCGTCCCGCTCTTGCGTTATGCGAAAGAGCGTGCGCCCGGACACAAATCAACTCGAACTTGACGCTCCCACTCTCTCGCTACCATCTTATTACCCCTTACCTCGACGTTTTGCACATTTCGCATAACTGGGGCACAGACGCCGATTTCTTAGAGGGCGGTTTCGCGATGATGGATCGAAAACCGAGCGCCGAGGCACGTTTGAAGATGCTTCAGACGATGAAAGACAATGCCCGGGCGCTCACCTCCGAAGGCATCATCGTATCCGCCGAGACGATGATCAACAAACGGACGATCCCGCACTTGAAAGAAATCCATGAAGAGATCGTCGCACTCGGCTGTCAGCGTCACGAAGTTCACCCGATGTACCCCGCAGACTTTGCTAGCGCGCTCGAGTCGGCATCGCTTGCCGACACCCGTCAGGCGATTCATGACCTGCTCGATGTCCGGAACGAGAACGTCTGGATGTTATTCGGGACGTTGCCGTTTTATGCCTGCTCCGACGCACCAGAGGACCGCGCCTTGTTGAGACGACTCCACGAGGCGAAGAACGTAACCGTTCGGAACGACCCAGATGGCCGCTCACGCCTCAACACGAATATCTTCGATGGCCAGATTATCGTCACCGACTTCGGAGACGAGCTCGGCACGCTCGGCACACTGTATGATACCTCGTTCCAGGATGCATACGAAACGTGGACGAACAGCAGTCTGAACGCCACACTGTCATGCCACTGCCCGGCCGTCAAATGTCTCGGGCCGAACGCGCTCGTCAAGCAAGCGTATTACCCGAACGTTGACTTCCGTGAACGTGTCGCCGAGCCGTTTTAATTGTTTCGTTTCGGGAAATGTTCAGTATATAAACTGAATCGAGGTGTTTAAAGATGACAGCCATCTATGTATTCATGATCACCGTCATGGCCATCATCATTTTCGGTGGTGTGCTCAGCATCTTATTGACAGCCGCATTCGTTTCAGACAAAGTAGACCGTGATGAAGTATTCAGTCAAGGCAGTTGGGATGATGAACTCTTACACTTGAATCATGTACCTCAACCGATTGACGAACCAAAAAGCTGAGACCCTTCTCAGCTTTTTACTATTTGAGTATGAGGTGAATTATGCAACGATTTCGGTTTTCGATTTTATTACTCGTCGTCTTTATTTCTGGTTTGATTCAAGGCGCGCTCATCCCGCTCTTGTCGACGCTCATCGAACGGGACGGCAACCCGGCCTGGTTGAACGGGTTGAATGCGACGATGCTCTACTTAGGCGTCATCGTCTCTGCGCCGCTACTCGAACGGTTCGTCCGCAAGTACGGGTTTCGGCCGACCATCGTCCTCGGCATCGTCTTGACGGCGCTTGCCACGTTCTTCTTGCCGCTCTGGCCGTCACTGCTCATGTGGGCACTCATGCGTTTCGTCATCGGGTTCGGGGATTCGGCGCTCCATTACGGATCCCAAGTGTGGGTCACGTCTGCGAGCGAGAAGCGAAGTCTTGGCCGGGCGATGGCGTATTACGGGATGGCGTTCAGCTCGGATTCGCGGTCGGCCCGCTCATCGCCCCGCTCGTCGACCTCCACTTTTGGCTGCCGTTCCTCGTCTTGATCGTCTTCTGTCTCGCATCCTTGTTCTTGATCTTCAAGGTCGACAACGAGTACCCTGAGGCTGAGAAAGTGAAGACCGACTCGAAAGGACGCATCCGCCTCGTCCTCATCGGCGGCGGATATACGCTCTTACCTGCTTTTACATACGGGTTCCTTGAGGCGAGCTTGAATGCCAACTTACCGATTTTCACGGTCCGCAACGACATCGGGCTGACACAGACGAGTACGCTCATCACGACGTTCATCGTCGCCTCGATCATCGTCCAGTTACCGCTCGGTCGCCTCGCCGATCACTTCGGGAAGAAACGCATCCTGCAAATCGTGTTGACGCTCGGAACGCTCGTCTTCGCCGTCGCCAACCTGGCCGTCGACCATTACGCCTGGCTGCTCGTGTTGTTCGCTCTTGCCGGGGCCGGTCTCGGCTCCACGTATTCTCTCGGTTTGGCTCATATGACAGAAGTGTTGCCACGTTCGTTGTTACCGACCGGCAATATGCTCTATAGCATCTCGTTCAGCGTCGGTTCGATCAGCGGACCGATGATTGGCGCGTTTTGGATTGCGTTACCGAAAGAAGTGTATTTCTTGATGTACACACTTATTCTCGGCATCTTGGCTGTGAGTCTGTTCACAGCGAAAGCGAAGCCGATTGATGCATAAAAGGGTGAGTCTCAACGGAGACTCACCCTTTTTCGTATCACTCATTCCTTGATTGGACCGAGACGAACGTCGTTCCGTTCGAACGCGCGCATGAACACTTCATCGAGCGCGAACGGTTCTGTCTCTAGTGAGGCCAGCACGTCCGATTTGATTGTGACTTCAATGACGCGATCATTGATATGCCACTTCGTCTGGATGTCCTCCCCTTGCCTCGTGGCACGCGCGTCCACTTGGTCGTGATGCTCCTTCAATCCGCGACTTACGCACTTCATCACGTATTTGACGTACTCGTCCCGTGGTTGACGCGAGATGAGTATATTTCGGACAATCGGATTTCTTGCCATGGCACAATCCTCCCTTCTATCAGATTCGCACGCAAGTCTTTACAGCGAAGACCGATTTTCAACTGAAAGAATTCAGAATTTTTAATATATTTTGCCATGGGAACAAGATTCCGTCAACCGTGCGTCAGCTTTGTTTGATCAACGGGCCGAACGGTTGACTCGCCCCTGGAAATAAGTCGAGAGATAGATGCCCGCGATGACGAACAATAATCCGACAAGCGCGTTCCACGGGATCGTTTCACCGAGTAAAACGCTCGATAAGACGACACCGAATAAGGGAACAAAAAACATATAAAGTGATACCCGGCTGACCGGATTATATTTCATGAGTGTGTTCCATAACGTGAACCCGATTGCAGACAAGAGCGCGAGATACAGCAAGAAGAAAAGCGTCGTGACCGTGTAAGGAAGGAACACATCCCCTGGCGCGAGCACATAGCCGACGACGAGAAGACCGAGCGAGCCGAAGACCATCGCCCAAGCCGTCATCGGGGCGACATCATGTGCGCGTGAGTAGTCTTTCGCAATCAAGTTCCCGAACGCCCCTGAGATCATCGCCATAATGAGCAAGATCTCGCCAATCCCAAATCCTATCTCTGCGTGCGCTGTCGGCCAGTTGGCGATGACGATCCCAGAGAACCCGAGTGTGAGGGCAATCCCCTTCAATCGGTTGAGACGATCATCCTCATAACGGAAATGGGCAAGCGCCATTTGGAAGAATGAGGTCGATCCCGCGATAATCGAACCTTGCACCCCGGTCGAGATGGAAAGCCCGATATAAAAGAACAAATATTGTAAGAATGTCAAAAATGCCCCTAAATGTGCATACGCCTTCAACTTTTCCGCGTTTAATCGAATCGGCCGTTTGAAGACGAGGCGGCTAATCACGAGCAAGAGCAGTCCGGACAATAAAAAGCGTTCGCCGGCAAAAAACAACTGCTGGCCGTACTCGTGCTCTTGAATATCAAGCGCCTCGTAGCTCAGTTTGATGAACGGGAACGCGCTCCCCCATAAAAACGTGTTGAATAGCGCGAGGAACGTGACCGTCCAAGGGCGTTGAAATACATTTTGCATGACACAAAAACTCCTTAATCTTTTAGTTTGTAAGTTATTACGATTGGTGCTAAAATAGACTTAAATGATAATCATTATAAATAAGGTTATGAGCCGAAACTAGTATTAAATCCAATCATATCAACAATAGATAATGATAATCATCCTCAATCATTATCATTTAACTGATATATATTCTCATTTAGAAAGAGGTGCTCACATGAACACATCAACCGTCACACAGGAAAAAAGCCACGTCTTCAAACGGGCCAACTGGTTCGAACATATCGAGCTCATCATGGCGCTCATCAGTGGTGTATTGATTGTACTCGCATATATCGCGGAAAGACAAGACGGAGCTCCTGCGCTCTACGTCACCCTCTATTTGACCGCCTTTTTAATCGGCGGATATGCCAAAGCGAAAGAAGGTCTGACCGATACGTGGGAAACCCGTTCGTTGAACGTCGAACTGCTCATGATCATCGCGGCCATCGGCGCCGCGGCCATCGGCTATTGGATGGAAGGTGCCATCCTCATCTTCATTTTCGCTTTGTCCGGTGCACTCGAGACGTACACGATGAACAAAAACGAACGCGCTCTTGAGTCATTAATGGAACTGCAACCTGAACAAGCGACGCGATTGAACGCTTCGGGCGGCCTCGAGGTCGTCCATATCGACGACCTTCGCGTCGGAGACCACATCTACGTAAGACCCGGCGAACGCATCCCGGTCGACGGTCGGATTTTGAAAGGCAGTGCCTCGATCGAGGAAGCCGCCATCACCGGTGAATCGATTCCAGTCGACCGAAACGTCGGCGACGAGGTATACGGCTCAAGCGTTAACTTGAACGGTGTCTTGACGTTAGAAGTGACAAAGCTCGCCACGGAAACGTTGTTCCAAAAAATCATTCAAATGGTACAGCAAGCTCAAGAAGAAAAATCACCGTCCGCCCAGTTCATCGACCGGTACGAGGGACGCTACGTTCAAGTCGTGCTCGTCTCCGTCACCGCAATCATCTTGCTCGGACCTGTGTTGACGCCGTGGTCGCTTGAGACGAGTATTTACCGCGGTATGATTTTACTCGTCGTCGCTTCGCCGTGCGCCCTCGTCGCAGCCATCACTCCGGCCGCACTCGCCGCCATCGCTTCGTCCGCCAAGCATGGAATTTTGTTCAAAGGCGGCGTTCACATCGAGAACATGGGCCGTTTGAAAGCAATCGCCTTCGATAAGACCGGCACGCTTACAATCGGTAAACCAGAAGTCCAATCGGCATTGATCCATCCAACCGTTGAGAAAGAGCACGTCTATCGCATCGTCAGCTTGATTGAAGAACATTCGATGCACCCGCTCGCCGAAGCGCTCGTCCAATTCACAGGGAATTACACAGGAACGATGGAACACTTCAAAGACGTGACCGGGTCCGGGATTGAAGCGACGATCGATGGTGTCGCCTATCGGGTCGGCAAACAAAAATTCGCCGATCCGAGCGGAGATTTCTTCCGCGACGATGTCGAACGTTTAAAAGCTGCCGGCCATACGCTCGTGTTCGTCAGCGATGAAAAGATGACGATTGGAGCGTTCGCGCTCCGAGACACACTACGCCCTGAAGCCAAACAAGCGATCGAACGACTCAACCATCTCGGTATCGCGACGATCATGATCACAGGCGATAACGAGGCGACAGCCCGCGCCATCGCAACTGAGGCCGGGTTGACCCGTTACATCGCCGAATGTCTCCCAGAAGAGAAGGTCGAGCAGATTAAACAATTAAAACAAGAATACGGTAGCATCGGCATGATTGGCGACGGCATCAACGACGCCCCTGCCCTCGCGACAGCCGATGTCGGGATCGCCATGGGTGAAGGGACAGACGCTGCCCTCGAGACGGCCGACGTCGTCTTAATGAAAAACGACCTCCGTCGGTTGAGCTCGGCCATCAAACAGTCCCGTAAATTGAATCGCGTCGTTCTCCAAAACGTCGTGTTCGCCTTAGGTGTCATCCTCGTGTTGATCGCGACGAATATCTTCGAACTGCTCGTCATGCCGTTCGCGGTCGTCGGCCATGAAGCATCGACCATCCTCGTCATCTTGAACGGGCTTCGTTTGCTCAGCACCTCGTGGGAATGACAAAATTCGACACTCATTCAAACCGTCGTTGAAAGCCGTTAGTAATTTCGCTATAATTGAAACAATGTGTCTAATGAGACCGGAACTGATAGGAAGATTGGCTAAAGGTGGTACAGTATATGAATACGATTGCAGTAATCGGCAAGGTGTTTGTCGATATTAAAGGAACCTCGTTCGCCCCGCTTCATAAAGATGCCAAGAACGTCGGTGACATCGCGTTCTCGAACGGTGGGACCGGCCGAAACGTCGCCCAAAACTTAGGTGTTCTCGGGAATGACGTCCGTTTCGTGTCGACCGTGACGAACGATCAAATCGGGATGGGTGTTCTCGAAGAACTCCGCGGTTTGAACGTCAACGTCGATCACGTCGATTTGCTCGACGATAACGGTATGGGTATGTGGCTGGCCGTGATGGATAATAACGGTGATCTTCAAACGTCGATTTCAAAGCAACCGGACGAGGCGATGATGGAAGAATGTATCCTCCGTCGCATCGACACGGTGTTCGCTGAAAGTGAGGCGGTCGCGATTGACCTCGACTTGTCGGTCAATGTATTGAACGAGACCATTGAACTGTGCCGCGAAATGAAGCTTCCGCTGTATGGCGTGTGCGGTCATCTGTCGGTGATTGAACGGAACCGTCATTTACTCCAAGGTTTCACCGGCTTCATCTGTAGCCGCGAAGAATCGGAGATTTTGTCTGATATGTCCATCGTCACAGTGGACGATGCGTTACGCGTCGCCGAAGTGCTCGCGATGAAAGGAGCTCCGCTCACAATCGTCACGATGAGTGAGCTCGGCGCCGTCTATGTCGACTTACGCACGAATGAACAAGGTCACGTTCCGACGACGAAAGTGAAAGTTGCCGACTCGACCGGTGCGGGTGACTCATTCTTCTCCGCTGTCATCTCTGAGTTGATGAAACGTCACCCGATTGAAGATGCGCTCCGACTCGGGATGCGCGTCGCTGGGAAAGTCATCGCCTCGCACGATAACGGCCTGACACCTGACATGTACGCCTCACTTGAACAACCAGCAACAGATTAACCAAAACGCATCGGCCGCGAGTCGATGCGTTTTGTTCACGATACGAAATCGAAAGGAACGATTCCATTGGTCAGAACGAAATTACGCAGTGCCATCATCCTCGTGAATGAACATGACGAAGTCGCGCTCATTCGCCGAGAGAAAGAAAACCTTTTGTATTATGTATTTCCGGGCGGTGGTGTCGAATTCGGTCATACGGCTGAAGAGACGGCCGTCCGTGAAGCGTTCGAAGAGCTCGGCGTCCACGTCGAACTTGAAGGCGTAGCCGCACATGTCGCCTTCAATGGAGAGTTGAACCCATACTACTGGGCCCGGATGACCGGTGGTGAGTTCGGGACCGGGACAGGTGAAGAATTTCAAGCAGAGCAAACGAACGGATCGTATACGCCGATGTGGGTGAAGCGAAGCGCGCTCAGCCATTTACCGGTACGACCACCGTCACTCGCCGACTTGCTGTCGAACGAAGCCGAGCGATTTTTCAATAAAACGCTGGCCGAAGACTGATTTCATGTGTAGCCTCCTGACATTTCGGGAAAGAACGTTTCTAACGATAACGTTCAGGAGGCACATATATGGATACTACAGAAGTAAAAGAAAAAAAGAATTGGTTCGCCTTCGGGAAAGAGTTGCTTCGTCGCTTCAAAGAACATGATGTTCAAGATTACGGCGCGACACTCGCTTTTTTTTGGTTCTTATCGATTTTCCCGGGTATCATCTTCATTCTCGCATTGCTGTCGTTCTTTGACATTTCTCAGGCGTCGTTCCAAGAGCAGTTGAACAACTTGGCGCCCGGGGCGGCCGCGACTGAATTTTTGAGCGGTATCTTCGACGCCATCGGCGAACCGCGCGGCGGACTCCTCTCAATCGGTGCGATTTTAGCCATTTGGTCGGCGGCTAAAGGGGTTGAACGCTTGATCAATATGGCGATTCACGCGTACGGGGAAGATAACGAACGTAATTTCTTCGTCAGCAAAGGCATCGCCCTCGGGTTGACGTTATTACTCGGCGTTGGCATGTTACTGCTCATCGTCTCGAACGTATTCGGTTCGCAAATCATCGATTTCGTGGCCCGTTTCATCCCGATTTCGGGGGCCGACGTCATCTTGATCAACGTGTTCCGCTACGTGTTGACGACCGTCATCTTGATTTTCACGCTGTCAATTTTCTATAAAATCGCCCCGCAGCAACACGTGTTCTGGAAAAGCACGATTCCAGGTGCGATCTTTGGCGTCATCGCCTGGCAGCTCGTCTCCCTCGGCTTCAGCCTGTACGTTTCGAACTTCGGCAATTACGATTCGACGTACGGCTCACTCGGAGGAATCATCGTCACGTTGCTTTGGCTCCAGCTGACCGGCATGATCATTTTGATCGGCTCAGAAATTAACGCTACTTGGCAACGTTTCTTCAAAACGCCGAGCGAACGTGAGTACGAGAAAAACTATAAGAAAAATAAAAAGTCCAAATCAAAAGATTCGGACGAAGACGACTATAAAGATATCCCCGTCAACACATACGGGTAACGAAAGAAAGGCGGTCTCTCCAGAAGAGACCGCCTTTTGCATTATGCTTCGACGACGTCAAGACGACCGGTCGCAGGGTCGATGACGAACCCATGGACGTTCGTGCCCGGCGGCAAGAGCGGGTGGTTTTTGACGAGGTTGACCGAGTTGACGACGTTCGCTTCGACCGAGTCGAACCCGTGCAACCACTTCTCCAAATCCATCCCTGACGACTTGAGTGTTTGAAGTGTCTGCGGTTCAATGCCGCGACGTTCCATTTCTGCGATGACCGCATTCGGATCGATCGCCGCCATGCCGCAATCATAATGACCGATGACGATGACCTCTTCGGCCCCGAGCGCATACAACGCGACGAGGATCGAACGCATAACCGATCCGAACGGATGTGACAATACGGCTCCCGCATTTTTTATGATTTTGGCATCCCCGTTTTTTAGTCCGAGGGCTTGAGGCAACAACGCCGTCAGACGCGTATCCATACACGTTAAAATGACGATTTTTTTATCGGGAAACTTATCCGAGACAAATTGCTCATATTGTTTCTCTGTTACGAATTTTTCATTGAACGCTAGCATTTCTTGAACGACTGACATGTGGTTCCCTCCTCTTAATTCACGCGATTAGCCGCGCGACCATTAACCCGATGACCATCCAAGCGCCAAACAACGTGTTCACTTTTGCGGTCATCGCCATCGCCGGCATCAGTTGAGCCGGTTCTTGTTTAATCCAGAAGCGCTTCACCGCTCGAATCATCATTGGAATAGTCAAGAGTGACAACAATACCCAAGGCGTCACACCAAAGCCGACTACGGCGACGACGATGCCAATCAATGACGCGATAAAGAATCCGGCTAAGACAAGGACGGCACGTCGATGACCGACGAGACATGCAATCGTTTTCCGCCCGTTCACTTTATCGTTATCCAAATCACGGATATTATTCGCGAGTAAAATCGCTCCGATCAGCACTGCCATCGGGAAAGAGACAAGCAACAGTTCCGTCGTCACTGCATCGATTTGGATGTACCCTGAAATCCCAATAATGACGTATCCCATAAACAAGCCAGCCACGAGTTCGCCGAACGGTGTGTAAGCAATTGGCAAAGGCCCTCCTGTATACAAGAACCCGACGACCATCGACAACAAGCCGATCCAAATCAAGTGCCAACTCGTCGATGCCGCGATATAGAGGCCGAGTACGGCTGCTATCCCATACATCCCGAGGGCAATCCCGAGTACTTGCCCTGGTGCGAATCCGTCGCGCACAATTGAACCACCGATCCCAATCGACCCTTCATGGTCGAGCCCGCGCTTATAATCGTAATACTCATTGAATAAATTCGTTGCGATTTGAATCAAGACCGAGGCGATGAGCATCGCCAAGAACAGTCCCCATTTCAACTCGACTTGCCCGAGGACGATGAACGTCCCTAACAGCACCGGTATGAAGCTCGCCGTCAATGTATGCGGGCGAATCATGCGCCAATACGCACCTTTCTCTCTCTTCTTCATGCACTTCCCTCCCTTCGTTAGTTTACGTCTCTTTAAAAAAATCTGTCAATGCCTGCCACTCGAGTGCCCTCCTTCACTTTCTCAAGCATTTGACGCCCAGTTCTGTCCTAAAGTCGTGATACACTAAAGAATGAGAATTCTATTGGATTGAGGAGGCTTTTCTTACATGCCAGATACTCAAACACACATTAAACAACGAATCGAGCAAGCTCACAAACGGGCACGCGCATGGCAACGGCCGGTGCTTGCCTCCTATACGTGGGAGATCCCTTCGTTCGATGCGTTTCATATTATTCAAAACACTGAAACGTCACATTACTATTTTTCAACGCCAGACCGCTCCCTTGAGATGCTCGGGTGCGCCGACGCCCTCGTGCTGACGGCTTCCGGACCAGAGCGATTCCAACGGTTACAGTACGATTGGAGTCTGCATCGCCGCGACGTCGATGCCGTCATTTACGCATTCTCCGGTTTTTCGTTCGATGCGTTCGTCCGTCCGCAAAAAAATATGTGGGAAGCGTTCGGGGAGGCGTCTTTGGTCGTCCCAAAATTTTTATATCGCCGTTTGGGCGACAAGCACACGTTGACGGTCTCGACACTCGTCTCTGCCCAACGTTCGGTCGAACAATATCTGATTCAACTGGCCGATCAACTCGCACAGTTCAATGCGTTACACGCTCCCGACGAGCAGACACCGACTTACTCGCAAGTAAAAGATGGCATCGACCACTTCAAGTCAAGTTTCCAACAAGCCAAACTACACATTACGGAAGAGCGAGTCGAGAAGATTGTCATCGCCCGGGAAGAGATTTATCAGACATCGGAAGAGGCGTTCCCGTTCTCGACGACACTGCGCCATCTCTCGGAACATCAAACGGGCAGTTACGTGTTCTTATACCAACCGAAACGGGAAATCGGTTTTTTCGGAGCGACTCCCGAACGTCTTGTCAAAAAACAAGGCCCTCATATTGAAACAGCCGCCATCGCCGGGACAATCAAGCGACCGGATACGGAAATCGAGTCCGAGGTAGCCAAACAGAGGTTGTTACACGACCCGAAAAATTTAGAGGAGCATCAAATCGTCGTGAAGGACATCAAAAATGCCCTCACGCCATATACCGCCGCCCTCAAAGTACCGGAGTCGCCACGTATTTTAGAAAATCGATCTGTGTTCCATTTGCATACGCCGATTCAAGCGACACTTGACACGAATGCGTCCTTGCTTTCCATTGTGGAGTCGCTGCACCCGACCCCAGCACTCGGGGGATCGCCAAAACGGGCGTCCGTCCGCCTATTGCGTGAGATTGAACGCTTTGATCGAGGTTGGTACGGGTCGCCGTTCGGCTGGTTGAATACGGATGGCGAAGGTGAATTTGTCGTCTCCATCCGGTCCGCGCTTGTCCACCATCAATTTGTAGCGTTATATGCAGGCTGTGGAATCGTCCAAGAGTCTGAACTCGAAGCAGAGCTCGCCGAGACGGAAATCAAGCTCAGTCCGATTAAACAAGCACTTGGATTGGACCAAGTAAGTGCAGGAGGCAATCGAGCATGAATGAAACGTTAACGGATTGGGTGGCTCAGATGATGAACCGGCTTGTCGAACAAGGAATTGAAGATGTTGTTATCAGTCCTGGTTCGCGTTCGACACCGCTCGCTATGGCCGCCTATCTTCATCCGAACGTGCGTCATCACATTATCGTCGACGAACGTTCAGCAGCCTTCTTCGCACTCGGGTTGACCCGGTCGCATTCAATGTTACGTCCCGTCGCCATTCTTTGTACGAGCGGTACCGCCGCCACGAATTACTTTTCAGCTGTGGCGGAAGCGAATATTTCACAACTACCGCTTGTCGTATTGACGACTGACCGTCCGCCTGAACTTCGGAACGTCGGGGCTCCCCAAGCGATTGATCAAGTGCGACTCTACAGCGAACATGTCAAAGCGAGCATCGATCTTCCTGTTCCTGAAGCCGTCACTCAGCGTTACATGGAACAAGCCGTGACCCGACTCGTTCGGACAAGCATGCACGCACCGTTCGGACCGGTCCACTTGAATATTCCGTTCCGCGAGCCGCTACTGCCGGATATCGGACGCTTAACGTCACTGCTTGAGGGAAAGGCGGGAGTGTATGAACCGACCTATCTTACTCCGACAGCAAGTGACGTGAACCGCTTCAAACAAGAAATCGACGTTGAACGTCTCGCCTTCCTGATCGGTCCCGGAACACCGGCATCATGCTGGAGCCGATTTATAAAGCGGCGCAAACGTATCAAATCCCGATTTTCGCCGACTCGCTGAGCGGGATGCGCCGGTTTGACCACGTGCTGACGAACTACGACACGTGGCTCGCGAGCGAGCATCGGGCCGAATGGACGCCTGACGCGGTCGTCCGCTTTGGTGCCGCACCCGTCTCGAAACGATTGAATCAATGGCTCCAGGACGTCCCGTGCATCTTGATTGAGCAACCAGGATCGTTCCGCGATCCGTCAAATCAAGCCACAGTCGTATACGGAGATGCGATTGATTATGTAGCCACCATCAACAAAAGCTATGACGCCGACTTATTCAAAAGGTTCGTGTTGTTCGAACAGATCACAGAATCCACGAAACCTGCTTTGAGCGGAGAAAGTGCATTGACTCGTCATTTGCTGGCGTCTCGTCTCGAACGCATCTTCGTTAGCAATAGCATGCCGATTCGTGATATCGACACGACACTTTCAGCCGGTCAGTCGATTGACGTCGTCGCCAACCGCGGGGCGAACGGGATTGACGGTATCATTTCGAGCGCGCTCGGTGCCTGTCACGACACGGACAAGGCCGCCCTCTTAATCGGCGACTTGGCGTTTTATCATGACAGCAACGCGCTCCAACTCGTCAAATCGCACCCCGGCTCATTCTCCATCGTTGTCGTCAACAATGACGGAGGCGGCATCTTCTCTTTCTTGCCGCAAGCATCGATTGCACCGCAAATGTTCGAAGACTTGTTCGGGACGCCCTTGCAGTTAAATCTGCGGGGATTCGCCGACACATACGGGCTCAGCTATCAACGGCTCGAGCAGCCTGAAGACGTCACGGCCGCCATCGAAGCGGGGATTCAACTCATCGAGTTCCCATCAGATCGTGTGACGAACGTGGCCGAGCACCGGCGTTGGACCGCTTCGATCACGGACCGCTTGACGATGGGGAATGAGTCGTGACACATTCCCTTCGAGGCGTCTCATACGAGGTGCTCGAGCGCGGCAGCGGTCGACCGGTCTTACTATTGCACGGCTTCACGGGGAATGCGGGATGGCTTTCCCGCTTCCCGGAACTACCTGTCCGGCTCGTCGCCCCGACACTGTTGCAACACGGGAACACGGGTCACCAGCCGGTCGAGCGTGCGAAGATGAGTCAACAAGTAAAAGACTTGTCAGCACTCCTCGATACGGACGACGGTCCGTGGACGGTCGTCGGTTACTCGCTCGGCGGACGCATCGGCATGACACTCGCCGCCTATGATGATCGAGTCGACCATTTCATCGGGATTAGCACGACGCCCGGACTCAATGCGGCTGAACGTCGACGACGGCGGCTTCAAGACGAACAGCTCGCCGCCTTCATCGAGCGAGCAGGACTTGAGGCGTTCGTCGACCGATGGGAACAGCTCCCGCTCTGGCATCAGACTGATGAGATGCGTGCCGCACTCCGTCCTGAGCGGTTAGCCCAACATCCGGCCGCACTTGCGGACAGCCTCCGCGCCATCGGGACGGGCAGCATGCCGTCGCTCTGGCTGATGCTTGAACGCTTACCTCGCACCGATTTGATTGTCGGGGAACACGATGTGAAGTTTCAACAGATTGCTAGGAACATGCAATTGATCCGTCCTGATATTGCAATTCATGAAATTTCGGACGCATCTCATGCTCCACATGTCGAGAATGCCCAACAATTTGGTACAATGATAGAGAAATTGATTTTAGGGGGAATTTAAATGGAATCAGTAGCAAACTGGACATCGGTCCGCACGTACGAAGATATCAAGTACGAAAAGTGGAACGGCATCGCCAAAATCACCATCAACCGCCCGGAAGTACGGAACGCGTTCCGTCCGCTCACGGTCAACGAGCTCATCGACGCGTTCGCACGCGCCCGTGACGATAAAGAAGTCGGCGTCATCATCTTGACAGGTGAAGGCGATCAAGCATTCTGCTCTGGCGGCGACCAAAAAGTACGCGGCCACGGCGGCTACGTCGGTGACGATGATATCCCACGTCTGAACGTCCTCGACCTTCAACGCTTGATTCGCGTCATCCCAAAACCAGTCATCGCCATGGTAGCCGGTTACGCCATCGGTGGCGGACATGTGTTGCACGTCGTCTGTGACTTGACGATCGCAGCCGACAACGCCCGTTTCGGTCAAACTGGACCAAAAGTGGGCTCGTTCGATGCCGGCTACGGCTCAGGTTACTTGGCTCGCATCATCGGCCACAAGAAAGCTCGCGAGATTTGGTACCTCTGCCGTCAATACGACGCACAGCAAGCGCTTGAGATGGGACTCGTCAACACGGTCGTCCCACTCGAGCAACTTGAAGCCGAGACGATTCAATGGTGCCAAGAGATTTTGCAACACTCGCCGACGGCACTCCGTTTCTTGAAAGCAGCGATGAACGCCGACACGGACGGTCTCGCAGGTCTGCAACAGCTTGCCGGCGACGCGACGCTTCTCTACTATACAACTGACGAAGCGAAAGAAGGACGCGACGCGTTCAAAGAAAAACGCGATCCAGACTTCGGTCAGTTCCCGCGTTTCCCGTAAATCAACAAAGAGTAGCGACTTCGCTACTCTTTTTTTGGAGGTCCTGATGATGAATCGTTATGTGAAACAACATCAACATGATGCAATGGCGCTCGTCACCGCATTTGGTCAATGGACTTGGTCTGAGTTGATGGATGAGAGTGCGCGTTTAGCCCATTTCTTGAATCGTACCGTTCCAGAAGCCCGTCACATCGGACTATTCGCTGCCAACAGCGCTGATTACGTCATTGCCGTTCACGCCGTCCAGTTGCTCGGAAAAGTGCTCGTCCCGCTCAACACACGGTTGACGATGAGCGAACTGGCAGGACAAATCGAGACGGCCGATATCGATCTGTTGCTCGTCGATGAACCGATTGACCTATCGATCACCCAATTCGAGTTGACGTCACGAGATGACGCGTCACTCGCCACACCACATGAATGGGCAACCGATGAAGTCATGTCGCTCATGTTCACCTCGGGCACGACTGGGCGAGCCAAGGCCGTAAAACAGACGTTCGGCAATCACATGGCGAGCGCCGTGGCTGCCAAGACGCGCCTCGGATATGGGACGAGTGATCGAATGCTCATCGTCACGCCACTCTTCCATATGAGCGGACTCGCACAAGTGTATCGGAGTGCCCGTTTCGGTTCGACATTATACGTCGAACCGAAGTTCGATGTCGCCCGGACACTCGAGTTGATTGAGACGGCACGAATCACCCACATCTCGCTTGTCGCCGTCATGCTTCAGCGTCTCCTCGACGCAGGTCTTTCCCGCCATCAGTTACGACTCCTGCTCGTCGGCGGCGGTCCCGTGCCGCGCCCGTTGCTCGAAGAAGCCGAGCGGCGGCAGTTACCGGTCGCCCAGACGTACGGGATGACGGAAACGTGTTCGCAAGTCGCGACCCTCTTGCCATCCGAGGCGCTCGCCCACATCGGCTCGAGCGGTCAAGCGATTGCGCCGACACAGCTCCGCATCAATGCGGATGGGGAGATTGAAGTGACCGGACCGACGGTGACCCCGGGGTACTATAGACAGCCAGAGGCACACGCCTGGACACCTGACGGCTATTGGCAGACCGGCGACCTCGGTACGATGAAAGACGGGTATTTGTACGTTCATGACCGGCGCAGTGATTTGATTATCTCCGGTGGTGAGAACATTTATCCGGCCGAAATCGAAAGCGTGTTGTTGCGTTGCTCCGGCATCCAAGACGTCGGGGTGGTCGGTCGTCCTGACCCGACTTGGGGAGCGGTACCTGTCGCCTTCACGGTCGGCACGTTCGATTTTGATGAGGCGACTCAACTGTTGCACGACCATTTGGCATCTTATAAACATCCGAGGCATGGATTGCCGTCGACGAGCTGCCTCGTAATGTCAATGGTAAATTGATGCGTCATCGCTTAAAGGAGGCTGACCATGATTCGTCGCGCTGAACTGTATATCGTCCCGCTCACGTTCAAACATCCGATTGTCACCGCTCATGCCGTGTTGACGACGAGACGGACGGTCATTCTCCGTCTAGAGACGGTCGACGGTGTTGTCGGCTACGGGGAAGGTGTCGCGTTCGAGACGCCATGGTATACGGCTGAGACCGTCCGCTCCGTCATCGATACGTCCGCTTTAATTATCCAACTGTTGAAAGGAATGACGTTGTCCGCCGCCTCGTTCGGTACCCATGTCAGCTCCATCATCGGCCACCCGATGGCGAAAGCGATGTGGGAGAGCGCTCTATGGGAAGTGGAAGCGGCCCGCGCGAATCAGACATTAAAACAATACGTGCAAGCCGGCGACACCGTGGCCTGTGGCCGGACCATCGGCATCGGTCTGCTCAGTCAAACATTGAACGCCATCGAGTCTGCGCTCGCGTCCGGATTCGACCGGATCAAGTTAAAAGCGTCCCCGCATGAACTACTCCCTGCGCTCGGCGAAATTCGGAACAATTTTCCGGACGCCCCGCTCATGATTGATTTGAACGGAAGTGGCTCCGAGCAACCGCTCGACTGGTTCGAGGCGTTAGATACCTACCGTCTCTTGATGATCGAGCAGCCTTATTCGAGCACACATTGGGTCGAGACAGCAGACTTGCAGGCACGGCTCGCCACACCGCTTTGTCTCGATGAATCGATCAGTTCGGCTCAAGACGTGGCGACGATGCATCGACTTCGAGCCGGTCGCATCGTCAATATCAAACCGGCCCGCGTCGGCGGCTGGAGCGAGGCACTCGCGATTCGCGATAGCGGCACCCCCTACTGGGTCGGTGGTATGTATGAGTCTTCGATCGGCCGTTATCACACGCTCTTGTTCGCCTCCTTGAGCGGAGCCGCCTACCCCGCTGACATGGCCGGGACGAGCGCTTATTTCGAGACCGATTTGCTCGATACCCCGCTCGAGGTCGAGAACGGACAGTTGATGCTTCCCGACCAGGTCGCACCAGATTGGATGACCATCGAGCAACTGAGCGAACAGACGATACGACTCCTGTAATAACTCCGCAAAAAAGGCGGCAGACTTCGCGTCTGCCGCCTTTTCATCGTTAACGAAATGAGCCCGTCAATACTTCATAGCCGTCTTTCGTGACGACGACCGTGTGCTCGAATTGAGAGACGAGGCTGTTGTTCGGGGTGAACAATGACCAGCCGTCCTCTTCCGATTGGTAGACGATCTCGTCTTTTGTCGAGATGAACGTCTCGACAGCGATGACTTGCCCTTCTTTCAAGATATCGTTCTCTTCACGGCTATAGTAGTTCGAAATCGTCTCCGGTTCCCCGTGAAGGGTGCGCCCGAGTCCATGGCCTGCCAAGTTACGGATGACCGTGAAGCCATTCTTCCGGGCATCGGCATAAATCGCCTTCCCGATTTGGTTGACTTTGACGCCGGCCTTCACTTTGCTGAGACCCGCTTCGAGCGACGTCAATGAAACTTCGACCAATCGTTCATGCGTAGCCGATTTCGGCGTGCCCGCGATGACCGTACGCCCAGTGTCCGCATAATAGCCGTCCTTCACGGCCGAGACGTCGACGTTGACCACATCCCCGTCTTGGATGACAAGCTCGCCCGGAATCCCGTGGGCAGCGACGTCATTGATGGAGATGCACGTGTAGCCCGGGAACTCATACAACGTGATCGGGGCCGAAGCGGCCCTTCCGCTTCCAAAATACGTTGTCCGATCTCATCCAACTGTTTCGTCGTCATGCCCGGTTTGACCGCTTTCGCCATCTCGTCGCGTGCCAAGGCGACGATTCGTCCAATCTCGCGCAATGCATCGTAATCATAGTCTAACATTCGTTTTCCCTCTCAATCTAATAATCGATTTTGATATAAAAACTCTTCGGATAAATCGGCAAATAAGAACATGCCTTCCGGTAACGGATAACTGAACGTCCGTGTCACTTCGTTCGAGCTGAAGTCACGATAGTCTTCAGACAAGTAGCCTCGTCCACGCACGTCCATCGCTGCCATCGTTCGAATGAAGTATGGACGAAAACTCCAGTTGTAACCGCGGTACGTGTTATCAACCGTCCATATGGATTCTGCTTGATACACGTTCGCACTCGTCTGGAATCCAGTTTTATCCGTCAAATAATAACGGACGAACGTCCCTTCGAGTTTCGGAGCGATGTGAAGCAACCACTCATCTTTCTTATCGCGTGACCACTTCCCACTTTGGACATGTTCATGAATTTTTTTATGAAGTTCAAACTCTAACTCATACAACCGCTTCAATCGCTCCTGGTCATGTAAGAAGAAGGATGGCACTTCTTGCGTCAATACACTCATTCCTTCCGTCTCATGCGGTGGTGTCTTCGCCCCGCGACCGAGCAGACCGCCCATATAGTATCGCCCGCCATGGCGCCACGCATAACGCAATTGCCCGAGGTGATCAATCGATTTATATAGAAGCGTTGCCCCGAGGCGGGAGGCGATATATTCCATCGTCTGAAGCATTTGCGGATATGTGACTGATAACGTCTTTTTCTCGACCATTGTCGCTAAATCAACGAGCAGCATCTCAGGTGCCACCGTCATGATATCTTCAATACTCGTCGACTCCGCAAAGTCGAGCGCGACTTTGACGCCAGAAGAACGATAGTACTGAACGACTCGAGACAAACGCGACACGTCGACGAGGTCAGTACCCTGGAGTGTCACATAAATTCGGTGGAGCGGGAAGTTCAATTCTCGAAGCGGGGCCAAAAATGCCTCACCGCCTTGTTCGAGAATCCATTCCGCACGACATCGGAACGTGACGAATTGCGTTTCGTCCCGCAACTGTTCCGCGGCTAAGCGCTCCATCCGTTTGGCGATATCGAGTTGATACTCGAGCGGGACGTCATCGTCATAAAAGAAAGGGGTGAGCGACTCGCTCCTGAACTGACCATGGACCATATAGCCCTCAACTTGAAAGGTAGCGGCCCCTAGAATCGGTTCAAATGTCACTTCGACTTCTTCTGGATTCATCATCACATCCACTGCGTCCAACTTGATCACCTCATCTTTTTTCTAAACACGAAAGCGAGCTGGGTTCAGCTCGCTCGTGTATGCACATACATATAGGCACCGAAACAAGCAATGAAATACACGATGCTCATGACACCGTACCCGATTCCTATCTTTCCACCGACGCCAATCGCCATGACGAGCCAAATCATAGCGCCGAACAGCAGTGTGGCGACCGGGATGTATCGGAAATTTGGACGCTCGGTCCGCATTATAATCGGTTTCAAAGCCAGGACACAAGCCAATAGTATGAGGAAACCAAAACCTAGTTCAATCATCCGTTGCCACCTCATTTTTCTGTCTCTACTCGTTTAGTGTAGCATGCCACCATAAAAAAAACCGCAAATCCACTTAGGGAGATGCGGTTTTTTTGGTTATTGATTAGTCACGGGGACGGCGTGGGCCACGGTCGTCCGAACGACGACGGTCGTCTCCACCCGTGCGTTTGCCACGGTATCCACCGCCGCCACCGCTGCGTCCACCACGATCGCCACCACGACGGTCTCCACCGCCACGGTTGCCACGGTATCCACCACGATCGTTGCGTCCACCTTGACGTTTAACGCGAACTGGTTCTGCATACGAGATTTCAACCGGAGTTGAATCTGGCTCTTTCGTCAATCCACGAAGGGCTGCCGCAAGAATTTCAACTGCTTCGTACTCTTCAAGAAGCTCCGTCGCAAGTTGCGTGTAAGCTTTGAAGTCGCCCGCTTGAACACGCTCGATCAATTCTTCAGCTGCTTGCTTTTGGTTGCCTTCAAGCACTTCTGCAATTGTCGGAACGTGACGACGGTTCATTTTTTTGTTCGTTACACGTTCAATTGCTTTGACTTGACCGAATTCACGCGGCGTGATGAACGTAAGGGCTGTACCTGTTTTACCAGCACGGCCTGTCCGTCCGATACGGTGCACGTAGCTTTCCGGATCTTGTGGGACATCAAAGTTGTAAACGTGTGTAACGCCTGAAATATCAAGACCACGTGCTGCTACGTCTGTCGCGACCAAGATGTCGATTGTGCCGTTTTTGAAACGACGGATGACTTGGTCACGTTTTGATTGCGTCAAGTCACCGTGTAGACCATCAGCTGTGTAACCACGCTTGATGAGTGCTTCTGTCACTTCGTCAACACGCTTCTTCGTACGAGCGAAGATGATGCTGAGTTCTGGTGAGTCGATGTCAATCAAACGGCAAAGCGTATCGAATTTTTGACCTTCGCGCAATTCGAGGAATTGTTGGTTGATGTTTTCAACTGTCATTTCTTTCGCTTTGACTTTAATGATTGTCGGCGACTTCATGAAACGCTCAGCAATCTTCTTGATTTGCGGCGGCATTGTCGCAGAGAAGAGAAGTGTTTGGCGTTCAGCCGGAAGGCCAGCCAAAATCGTTTCAATATCTTCTACAAAGCCCATGTTGAGCATTTCATCAGCCTCATCCAAGATCACCGTTTGGATCTCATCGAGTTTGATCGTCTTGCGCTTCATGTGGTCCATGAGACGTCCTGGTGTCGCGACGACGATTTGTGGGTTCTTTTTCAAACCACGGATTTGGCGGTCGATTTGTTGTCCGCCGTAGACTGGAAGTGCATAGACGCGCTTCGTCTCACCGATTTTGTTCAATTCTTCTGCAACTTGAATCGCAAGTTCACGTGTCGGTGCAAGAACAAGTGCTTGGACTTGACGTGCCTTTGTATCGATTCGCTCAATTGTCGGAATACCGAAAGCTGCTGTTTTCCCTGTACCTGTTTGTGCTTGACCTAATACGTCCACTCCTGTGAGTGCGACAGGAATTGTCTCAGCTTGAATCGGTGTCGCTTCTTCGAAGCCCATCTTGAGTACACCTTTTACTAATACTTCACTTAACTGTAAATCTTGGAATTTTGTCAAATTATATTCTCCTTTTTTCATACAAAAAACGTCTGAGGTTTATTCTACAGACGTTTTTCCAATGTTTCCTCGTAGTCAACTTTACTAACTATAACGTATTCGTTTCTAAAATGAAAGAAATACATTCTAAAACTTTTCATAGCCACCTGGACATGAGTTATCTTATTTCAATTTATACCCGTTGTCGAGTTTTTCAACTTGTTTTTCTTTCAACAGTTTTCCGAGTGCGCGTTTGAACGCCGCTTTGCTCATCCCGAATTCACGGTCGATGACGTCGGGTGCCGTCTTATCGCCGTATGGCATTTGGCCGCCGCGTTCTTCGATGTAGGCACGAATGCTTTCCGCATCTGGGTCGATCGCCTCATACGCTCGCGGTTTCATCGAGACGAGGACCGTCCCGTCTTGCTTCACTTGGGTCACGCGCACCGCCAACTGCTCACCAAGGCGCGGCCAACGTGTCATCTCTGCTTCATGCAAAAAGCCGAGCGACTCGTTCTCGACCCAAACATTCACACCGACATCGCGTCGATTGACGACGATTGCGTGTACATCTTGGTTGCCCCACTCTTCTTTGGCGGGACGTGCCAATAAGTTCAAGTACGCATAATGAGCCGGTTCACCGAGAAGGCGGCTCTTTTGGTCATACTTGAGACGAATGCACAGCTTGTCTCCTTCTTTCGGCCAATACGACCGGTTCTCAGGAAGATCATCTAATGAGACGAGTACATCTTTTTGAATCCCGATATTGACGAATACACCTGTGTTATACCGGACCCCTGTCACTTCATACCACTCATAGTCATCGAACGTGACACTAGGAATCGTCATCGTCGAAGCGAGACGTCCTTCCGAGTCGTGATAAAGGAAGACGCGTACCGTCTGTCCGACCGTAACTTCTTCAGTTTGTTCTTTTCGATGAAGGAGTACCTCTTCGCGACCGTTTCCAATAAACACTCCAAAATCAGCTGAACGTTCCGCGACTAAGTCTACTACTTCTCCTGCACGTAATGCCATACAATCCACATCCTTTTTCATCTATTACTGTCAGTATACCTACCTACACACGTTCCTAATCATATCATGTTCGAATTTACTCCTCCGTTCATTTGTGTCTAATTCGTGAACGGACACTCCCTTTTATTTTTTATCTTGTTTATTCTCCACACTTCTTTATTTCAAATGTTATGACAATTTTGTGAACGATTATTTTTCATCTAGTATCCACATTTTGAAAACGTTATTATTAAGGAAGCGTTGTTTAACGTTTTAGGTTTCAACTATGTCCGAACGGGGGATATTAAATGTTTGATATACAGTCTCGATCATTTGCGAAGCGCTTCATGAAAAGCTTATTGATTGCTTTCTTTGCGCTACTTGCTTCACTAAGTTTCATTTTTTCAAACGGAGTCGATACGAACGTATCATCTTCCGTCACAATGGTCCAAGAGTAAGCGCCCTCTCCTGACAGAAGGCGTTTTTTTTGTTTTGTCCCGGCAAAAAAGGGATTTTTTGTGCATCTGTCGAACGAACATAATGTTCTGCTTTTATTATTGAATCATCTGGGAAGGGAGAGCCACTCATGCTATTTTATTTTCTCACCACGATTCTTTCGGTCGTTGGGTTGTCCGTCTCGCTCCAAACCGGTTTTTCAAAGACCCGATCGTACATTCCTGTTCGCTGTATTGCTCGCCATGGGCTTATCTTCATTTAAACAGCTAGTCTCACAAACGAACGTCTTGTTGATTGAACGCCGCAACCAGAAAAAAATCAAACGCATCGTGTCACGTATGCATTCAAGTACACGTAAACGTTCTACATAACGCTCGTCTTCCCCCTCCACTTTTGTTATTCTATTGTAGACAGAGAGCAAAACGGACTCAAACCGTAGGAGGCACAAACACGTATGAACGAAATCCCTTTATCGAACGAATGGCTATTACGTTATTCACCTGTAATGGAGCTATGGCTGAAAGAAGACGGCATCTTGCTTGTCGACGATGACAACCGCATTCGACTCATGCTCGAGATTGGCACTGATCATGTCATGCAGTTCAAGAGCATCGATCAAGACGGGGCTTACTTCGCAGTCGACCCGGTGAACAAACGAATCACGTTCGAACTCGAGGAAGAAGAAGAGGAAAGCGAATCTCGCTTCTGGGAATAAGGATTCATGCCGAAGAGTCGGATTCTCGCATAGAGAAGAAGACTCTTTCTTCGTGTCCAGTCCAATAGTCGAACGATTGAAAGGAGAATGACTCATGATCCGCACCGCCATCTGGTTTATCACTTTTTTCGCCGTCTTACCGTTCACGCTTCCGTTCTATCCGAAAGCGAAACGGCTGACGCCACCCGAACGATACGAGTATGTTCAGACCGTCGCCTATACATGGGCCCGATTCTTACTCCGCATCGCCGGTGCCCGCGTCCGCGTGCACGGCCAAGAGAACATTCCGAATGAACCGGTCGTATATGTCGCAAACCATCAAGGGAACTTTGATGTCCCGATCATGATCACGGCGACGAAACATCCGAAAGCATTCATTTCGAAGATTGAAGTACAAAAGTTCCCAATCATCCCGCGCTGGATGGAGATGATGGGCTGTATCTTTATCCACCGCAGTGACCGTCGCCAATCGATTAAAGCGATCCGCTCCGGCGTCGAGACGATCCAATCCGGACAATCGATGATCGTCTTCCCGGAAGGTACCCGCTCGAAAGGCGGACCGATTAAAGAGTTTAAAGCCGGCAGTTTGACGCTCGCCACCTCGAGCGGAGCCAAGATTGTCCCGGTCGCCATCAAAGGCAGCCATCATCTACTCGAAACGAAAAATCGCATCACCCCAGGGACGGTCGACGTCACCTTTTTACCGGTCATCGACCCGGCCGATGTCCCGAATAAGGAAATCGCCGCGCTTGCGGAGACAATGATTCGCCGCGTTGTTGAAGGAGAAGAGTCATGAGCTTATTAACAATTGAAGGTATCCACAAAGAATTTGCAGATAAAGTATTATTCGATGACGTCACGATGACGATTCATCCAGGCAATCGCATTGGTGTGATTGGCGTCAACGGCTCTGGAAAATCGACGTTCTTAAAAATCGTCGCCGGCGTCGAGACGGCAGACCGCGGTTCGCTACAGCATCCAAACGATTATCGGATTCGCTATTTGACCCAAACCGTCAATTTCGATTCGGGTCAAACGATTTTGGATGCGTTGTTCACGAGTGACACCCCGTCCGTCCAAGCGTTAAAGCAATACGAACTCGCCCGTCAATCACTCGAGGCAAACCCGACGAGTGAACAATCGCTTGAACGCTTTATGAAAGCCCAGCAAGCGGTCGATGCTGCCGATGCTTGGGAGACAGAGGCCAAATTAAAATCGATTTTAAACCGGCTCGGCCTCCCGGACGTGACGGCAGAAATCAGTTCACTCTCCGGTGGACAGCAGAAACGGGTCGCTTTGGCCGCCGCACTGCTCGATGAAGCCGACTTGTTGCTACTTGATGAGCCGACGAACGAACTCGATGCCGATACGATCGCTTGGCTTGAGACCGTCCTGGCCGATTATCGAGGCGCTATCTTACTCATCACCCACGACCGCTATTTCTTGAATCGGGTCACGAACCATATTCTCGAAATCGCCGACGGGACGAGTTATTTCTATGACGGCAACTATGAACTCTTCCTCGAGAAGCGGGCCGAGCGTAAGGCCCGGTCGCATTCGATGGAGCAGAAGCGCCAAAACATTTTGCGTCGCGAGCTCGCCTGGTTGCGCCGCGGCGCCAAAGCCCGGACGACGAAACAGAAGGCGCGCATCCAACGCGTTGAAGAGTTGAAACATCAAGAGACGCTCGCTGAAGATGAGGCGCTCGAAGTGTCCGTCGGCTCACGACGTCTCGGGAAGAAAGTGATTGAAGTCGAGCATTTGTCATTCGGCTATGACGACAACTTGCTCATCCAAGATTTCACCTGGCTGTTCGGACGACGGGAACGGTACGGCATCGTCGGACCGAACGGCAGCGGGAAGACGACACTCATGAACTTGCTCGCCCGTCGACTTCAGCCGACGCAAGGGACGATCGTCCATGGCGAGACGGTCCATCTCGGGTATTACGGACAACAAGTCGAGTTTGAGGACACGTCGCGCCGCGTCATCGATGAGATTGAACGAATCGCCCAAGTCATTTATACGCCGGACGACGAGACGATCACGGCCAGTCAGATGCTCGAACGCTTCTTGTTCACCCCGGACGCGCAATATAAACCGATTGCCAAACTGTCCGGCGGCGAGAAGCGCCGCCTCGTCTTGCTCCGCATCTTAATGGACGAGCCGAACGTACTGTTCCTCGATGAACCGACGAACGACCTCGATACGGAGACGCTGTCTGTCCTTGAAGACTATTTGGAGTCGTTCCCAGGTACGGTCATCGCCGTCAGTCACGACCGCTATTTCTTAGATCGGATCGCCGAACAGCTCATCGCCTTCGAAGAAGGGACAATCAACGTCTATCACGCCGAATATAGTGATTATTTGGCCACACTCCAAGAACAGACGAAACAACAAGTGAAGAATGAATCGAAAGAGAAGAAAGCGCGTGTCAAAGTCGACGTCGTCAAATTCACGTTTAAAGAGCAGAAGGAATGGGAGACGATCGAGGACGATATCGCGTCGCTCGAAGCTAAAATTGAAGCAGCCGAGTCACGGCTCGCTACAGCCGGAAGCGACCTCGGCAAAGTGAATGAACTGTACGCCGATATCGCCGCATTGAAAGAAGCACTCGATGTGAAGATGGAGCGTTGGGAATATTTATCGGAACTCGATGAACAAATTCAAGCACAGAAGAAATGAAAACAAGGATCACGCGTCGGCGTGATCCTTGTTTGTCGTATAGCCATGTATGGACAAATCGAGTACAGCGCTTAGAAGCACCATGGTTATCCTTTACTGACGATATTATGTTGAAATGCATAGACGACAGCTTGTGTCCGGTCATAGACGTCGAGCTTCGTCAAAATGTTGGAGACGTGCGTCTTCACCGTCTTCAACGAGATGTATAGTTCGTCGGCGATGACTTGGTTCGACTTCCCTTCCGCCATCAATTGCAAAATCTCACGTTCCCGGGCCGTCAGACTTTCGTGCAACGTCTTTTCCGGGTGACGGAGCCGCTCGAGCATCTTGCCCGTCACTTGGGCGGCCATGACGGGATTGCCCGCTACCGTTTGACGAATCGCATCGGCAATCTCATTGGCGTTTGCCGTCTTCAAGACGTAACTCATCGCCCCGGCCTCGATGACGGGATACACTTTCTCATCATCTAAGAAGCTCGTCACGACCAAGATTTTGGCGTCTTTCCAACTCGCCTTGATCCGTTTTGTCGACTCGACACCGTCGACAGGTTCCATCACTAAATCCATCAAGACGACATCCGGCTTTTCTTGAATCGCGAGTTCCGCCCCAGTCGCGCCGTCCGATGCCTCTCCGACGACTTCGATGTCAGGCTGCGTCGACAAGAACGCCGAGACGCCGGCCCGCACCATCTCATGGTCATCAATCAATACGACTCGAATCATTGTAACCCCTCCACTTGTTGTTTCACACGCACTTCAATCTGAGTACCGACGCCGGGCACACTGACGAGTCGTAGCGTCCCGCCGACCTCAGCCGTCCTCTCTCTTATCGATTGTAAGCCATATGAGGCGACTTGTGTATCATCGACATTAAAGCCGATGCCATCGTCGTTTATTTTTAGGATGACCGTCTGTTGCACGGTCCTCATTTCAATTTCGAGTCGCTTCGCTTTCGCGTGTCGAAGCGTATTACTGATCGCTTCTTGAACGATGCGGAACAGTTCATTTTCGGTGTGACGCGACAACTCGACTTCTTCGAGACGCCAGATGAGTTCGGTCGACTGTTTGCGCGACAGCTCTTCTAACAGTCGCTCGATGCCCGTCTTGAGCGTCATGCCTTCCAGTTCGACCGGACGAAGTTGCAACAGAAGCGAACGCATTTCCGCCTGAGCCGTTTGTGCCATCACTTCGACTTGTTCGATTTGTTTGGCGGCCACGTCCGGCTTCGCCTCAATCGTCTGCTTGGCTGCCGTCGTCATCATCGAGATGGCGTACAGTTGCTGGCTGACCGAGTCATGTAACTCTCGGGCGACACGGCGCCGCTCCTCAACGACGGCTTCGCTGCGAGCTTCTTCGACGTTGACGGGGCGGTCACCGACCCGTTTCGCCATCTCGACCATTTCTGCGCGCTGTTTCGAGATGCGTGCAATCCGTTCGAGTGTGTCGCGATAAGGCGACAGCGGACGGAACGTGATTTCTTTTTGATTCTCGAGCTTCCATAAGGCAATCGCCACTTCCCGGAAGTCACGGCGCAAATAAAAGTACGAACCGACCCCGAACACGCTGCCGATCAAGACGGCGATGACGAGGATAGACACACCGAAAGGCAACCCTTCTTCACGTGTGAACAAATCTCGGAGTGAAGTCGAGTCACCTATTAAAAATGCAATCGTGACGAACAGTGCCGTCAAGAGGCTGCTGAACAATTGATGCCAGACGACGGTCCGTGGATACGAATCCTTCTTCATACGGTCATCACCTCGACACTTCCGCTCATGAGCACAATATGAATCCGGACTTTCCGTGTCGCCGATGCGTAATCGTCCGATGCCGTATAGAAGCGACGGTTGAACACGGGCGAATAATTCGATTCGTCGACTTGAATCTTACCGAACCCGATTGAGGCGTCAATCGAGTAGTCGTAACCGGCCGGAATGAGAATCCGGATGTCCCCAGCGAGGCCATTCAATAGTAAGAACGTCTCTCCTTCCGGGATAATCGCGCGTGACAAGTCGAGTTCGACGTCACGCAACAAGAAAAATTCATTCGTGTCTTGGAGCACGTAGTGACCACTTTCTTTCGTCCCGAACGTAAACGCCTGTTCTTGACGAATGTGTGACTTAAATCGGCTCGATTCGAGCGGACGGTTCTTATACAACCGATAGCCGAACATAAGCAGTAAGCCCGACAACACAAAACCAAATGCCGCCGACGAAAAGATCAGTCCGACGAGCATGATGCCGCCAATCCCGTAAAAGATATAGCTGACCGGCTGATTGCCTTTGCGGCTGAAGCGCCGTCCGATATAAAGCAACAATAACGGGACGACCATGCTGAAGAGGACGCTGTTTCCACCCGTCACGATATCGATAAATAGTCCAATGGCAAATAAAATAATCATGAATCCGATGATTTGGCGTGTGTTCCAACGTTCCACGTTGCTTCCCCCCTCTCTGACAGTATGTAAATTGAAGCAAAGAAGCGATGGCCCAACCATTTGCCGGACCATCGCTGAACCGTTGCGTCAGTCTTGTTTGAATCGACGCTCAAGTTCTTTTAGTTTTGCTTCGAAATCATCTTCGTCCGCTGCATCGATTTTCTCTTCAGCAGCCGGTTCTTGCTTCTTCTCTTCTTCCGTGAACGGATGAGTCTTCGATGTCTCCGCTCCGAAGATTTGATCAAGCGCACCTTTTAATAAATCCAGGTTTTCTCGCATCGCGAACTCATAGCGTTTGTTTTGCATCTCATCGAGTTTCAGTCGCATCTCGAGGGCACGGCGCTCGAGGGCATCGAGTTCACGCGCTCCTTCGTCGAGTAACCCTTCAAAGTAACGATACTGCTCACCGTAATGCTTCGACTCGAGCGCGGCCCGCTCCGCGAGTTTTTCTTCGCCCGCTTGTTTGGCGAGCTCGGTCTGCTCGTAACGCTTATCCGCCATCAATTTGGCATCATCCCGTTTTGTCGCCAGCTCCTCGAGGAGCGTCTTTTGACGTTCGACGAGACGTTCGACAGACATCGCTTCTTTTTCCGCCCCACGGATGTGGCGGTTCAGCTCGGCTTCCCCACTCGAACGTGGTGCCGAACGTGGACCTTCTTTATCTTGGAACTTCTTCATCTCTTTCGACAATTCTTTCGTCAACTCGTTAGCTAAATCACGAAACTGGTCAAATGGTGTTTTCATCATAATATCCTCCTTGTGAAGCTTAGCGACGGTTTACAAATTTCTGCCACACTTGATCAAACGATTGAAAGCTGCTCCGGTTCGCACGCGAGCGTCCGCATTCAAAATCTCGACGTCTTGTTTTTGGTTGGCATACATCATATACCCTTTAAACAATACCCATGCCACCACAATCCCAATTAACGCCCAAATATTCGATAAAATGGTGATGATCCCGATCACGGCTAGCGCACCGTAACCGATTTTTGCGCCAACATGTGTCACGGCCATGAATCTGACTCCAGCCCACAGTGCTAAGAGCGCCCCCAAACCGAACATGATCATGTTCGGTAAAAAGCCGATTAGAACGAGAACTAAAGAGATCGCGGCCACGATGAACAATACTTGTTTCACCTGGCGATTCATCTATCATCCCTCCTCGTTAAGTACACTCCTATCATAATACGCCATTTCAAAGATAGCGACGAGCGGAAGCCCTGTTTTATCTCAGTCTGTAGACCGAGATGATAGCGTTCCCAAAAAATATGGTACACTAGACACATCGAACAACGAAAGGATGATGTTTTATGAGCATCGTATTCAATGTAGTACACACCTTGTCAGCCAATCGGAGGGCGACTGTCCTCCATCACTAAGAGGAGGATTCTATTTGAATCAAACAACAATCACAACGGGACGTGTCACGGCACAGTTCCAACATATGTACACGGTCATGACCGAAAATGCAGCCTACACGTGTAGCGTCACCGGGAAATTTCGACATGAGGCCGAAAGCGAGCGCGACTATCCGGTTATCGGTGACTTCGTCGAGTTCGCCGTTCGCGAACATGGTCAAGGCGTGATTCGACGTCTCCTTGAACGGCGCACTGTTCTATCACGCAGCGGCCGGCAACGAGACGCGCGAACAACTGATCTGTGCGAACGTAGACTTTATCTTGATCACGATGGCATGCGGGCACGATTTCAATCTGCGCCGCCTCGAGCGTTATTCGCTCGCCGCGTGGGAAACCGGTGCCACACCGCTCATCGTCTTGACGAAATCCGACCAAGTCGATAACGCGGATGGACTCGTCGACGAACTTACGTTGACAGTGCCTGGGGTCGACGTCTTCCCTGTCAGTTCAGTCACTGGGGACGGCGTTGAAGCGTTGCGAGCCGCACTTCCGAGCGGAAGCACGATCGTGCTCGTCGGTTCGTCTGGAGTCGGGAAATCGACGCTGACGAACGCGCTCGCCGGGACGGCCGTCTCCGAGACACAGGCCGTGCGCGAGAGCGATGAACGCGGCAAGCATACGACGACGCATCGCGAACTGTTCCAGATTGACGACTTGTTCGTCATCGACACGCCCGGGATGCGTGAATTCGGTCTTTGGGACGGAGCCGACCACCTCGACGACACGTTTCGAGATATCGAGGCGCTCGCCGAGACGTGTCGGTTCCGGGACTGTGCGCACGGCAACGAACCGGGCTGTGCCGTCCGAGCTGCCATCACATCCGGAACGCTCGATGCGAAACGTTATCAAAGCTTTGTCGAACTCGAGCGCGAACTCCGCTACGCCGAAAAACGACAAGCGGAAGCGGCTCGTCTCGCTGAGAAGAAGAAACGAAAAACAAAATCATGATTTAAGAAAGGAGTCACAGAAAACTGTGGCTCCTTTTCATTTCCCCAGACCTAGAACCAAGTCCTATCATCAATCCGACATTTGTGAACACCCGTTCAGAAATAGTTCGCCCAAATGCAGGTAAAACCCTCGAACGTAAGCGGTTTCTCCGTTACAATGGACTCGTATTGTCACTGCTCAAAATCGCTAGCTACAGGGAGAGACTTATGAAAACATTGAACGAACGCGCACTCGAGATGCACGCCATGCACCATGGGAAATTAGAAACGACACCGAAAGTCGATGTCGACACGAAAGAAGCGCTCAGCCTCGCCTATTCGCCGGGTGTTGCCGAACCGTGCCGCCGCATCGCTGAAGATAAAGAATTATCTTATGACTATACACTCCGCGCCAACACGGTCGCCGTCGTCTCGGACGGGAGTGCCGTGCTCGGTCTCGGCAATATCGGTCCTGAAGCCGCCTTGCCGGTCATGGAAGGAAAAGCTGTCTTGTTCAAAAGCTTCGCCGGCGTCGATGCGTTTCCCATCTGTCTCGACACGCATAACGTCGATGAAATTGTGCGGACGGTCGAACTGCTCGCACCGACGTTCGGGGCCGTCAACTTAGAAGACATTAAGGCACCCGAGTGTTTCGAGATCGAGGCCCGGTTGAAACAATCGCTACCGATTCCTGTCTTCCATGACGACCAACACGGGACGGCCATCGTCGTCTTGGCCGGTCTCGTCAACGCGTTGCGCCTCGTCGATAAAACGATGCCTGAACTCCGTGTCGTCATGAACGGTGCCGGAGCCGCGGGCATCGCCATCGCCAAACTGTTGAAGCGTTTCGGTGTCGAGGACCTCGTCATCTGTGATACGAAAGGCGCGATTTACGAAGGACGCGTCGAAGGGATGAACACGTTCAAAGATCAAATCGCCAAAGCGACGAATCGGAAGCAACACGAAGGATTGCTCGCCGACGTGCTTCAAGGTGCCGACGTCTTTATCGGTGTCTCGGCGGCCGGGGCCGTCACGGAAGACATGGTCCGCTCGATGGCCGTCGATCCAATCATCTTCGCTCTGGCGAACCCGATTCCGGAGATTATGCCAGACCTCGCGACAAAAGCCGGGGCGCGTGTCGTCGCGACCGGTCGTTCCGACTTCGCCAACCAAGTGAACAACGTCCTCGCCTTCCCAGGCATTTTCCGGGGCGCACTTGACGTTCGCGCCAGCGAAATCAATGAGGAGATGAAGGAAGCGGCCGTCCACGCGATTGCCGATTTATTGGCCGAAGAAGATTTGGCGAACGGGGTCGTCATCCCAAGCCCATTCGATGAACGAATCGCACCGGCCGTGGCGGTCGCGGTTGCCAAAGCTGCCGTCGAGACCGGCGTCGCCAAACGTCCGCTCGATGAGGCCGCCATCCGTCAGCACGTCAGTCAAAAACATTTGTAATCCAAAAACTGCGCAGACCATGACGGTCTGCGCAGTTTTTTAAACGGTTCCTTGTAAAATCCCTTCCGCCCATTCGACTTCTTCCGTCGTCGGGGGTTTGATCCCTTTGAGCGGATAGTCGAGACCGAGCGCCTCCCATTTATAGACGCCCATCTCATGATACGGTAAAATTTCGACTTTCTCGACGTGGTCGAGCTTTTGAATGAACGCTGCCGTGCGGCGGAGCGCTCCTTCATCAAGTGTCCATTCCGGGACGAGGACGTGGCGAATCCACATTTTCGTTCCGCGCTCGGATAAATGTTCAGCGAGCGCGAGCGTGTTGACGTTACTCCGTCCTGTCAATTTCTTACACATGTCATCGTCGATATGTTTGATATCAAGCAAGACGAGGTCCGTATGGTCTAAAATCGCATCCAAGTTAGGGGGACGGAGTGCACCGGACGTGTCGAGTGTCGTATGAAGTCCGTGTTTCTTTGCTTCACGCAAGAGCGCCTCTAAAAACTCTGGCTGCGCGAGCGGGTCGCCCCCAGAAATCGTGATGCCGCCTTTTGACGCTTCCATGAACGGACGATAGCTAAGCGCTTCTTGAATGACGTCCTCGGCCGAACGATGGTTATTCTTTTTGAAATCCCACGTGTCAGCATTGTGGCAATACAAGCAACGAAGCGCACAACCTTGTAAAAAGACGATAAAACGAATTCCCGGGCCGTCAACGGTTCCAAACGATTCGACCGAGTGTACATATCCCATTGTCATCGAAATGACCTCCTAACGAATGAGCGGCCCTCGAGTGAAGGCCGCCAAGCCTTTGTTTACAGTGAACCGTGGAACGTCCGGTTGATGACGTCGATTTGTTGCTCACGTGTCAATTTGATGAAGTTGACCGCATAGCCAGAGACACGAATCGTGAGCTGTGGATATTCTTCCGGGTGCTCCATCGCATCGAGCAACGTCTCACGGTTGAAGACGTTGACGTTCAAGTGATGTCCTTTATGCTCGCCGCCCATATAACCGTCAAGGAGTGCCGCCAAGTTGAGTTCGCGGGCCACTTCTTCTTTACCGAGCGCTTTCGGTACGATTGAGAACGTGTATGAAATTCCGTCTTGTGCGTGTTCGAACGGGAGTTTCGCGACTGATGAGAGCGACGCAGCTGCCCCTTTCGTATCGCGGCCATGCATCGGGTTCGCACCAGGTGCGAACGGTTCGCCGGCGCGACGTCCGTCCGGTGTGTTCCCTGTCTTTTTGCCGTAAACGACGTTTGATGTGATCGTCAAGACCGATTGCGTATGGAGCGCATCGCGGTACGTTTTATGCTTGCGTACTTTTTGCATGAACGACTCGACAAGCTCGACGGCGATTGCATCGACACGGTCGTCGTTGTTGCCGAATTTAGGGAAGTCGCCTTCTGTCTCGAAGTCGACGGCAATGCCTTGCTCGTTGCGGACCGGTTTCACGGTCGCATATTTGATGGCTGACAGGCTGTCTGCCGTGACCGAGAGGCCGGCGATGCCACATGCCATCGTCCGTAAAATCTCAGGGTCGTGGAGCGCCATCTCGATTCGCTCGTACGCATATTTGTCGTGCATGAAGTGGATGACGTTGAGCGTGTTGACGTAAAGCTCGGCGAGCCAATCGAGCGTCCGGTCGAAGTCGGCATACACTTTGTCGTACGTGAGCACGTCCTCGGTGTTCATCTCCCAAACCGGTGCGATTTGGTCGCCGCTCTTCTCATCACGGCCTCCGTTCATGCTGTAAAGGAGTGCTTTTGCCATGTTGGCGCGGGCGCCGAAGAACTGCATCTGTTTCCCGATTTTCATCGGTGACACACAGCAGGCGATGCCGTAATCGTCACCGAACTCTGGAAGCATGAGGTCGTCGTTCTCATATTGGATGGCGGACGTCTCAATCGACATCTTCGCGCAATATTGTTTGAAGCCTTCTGGCAATTTCGTCGACCAAAGCACCGTCAAGTTCGGTTCTGGTGCTGGCCCGAGGTTCGAGAGTGAATGCAAGAAGCGGAACGAGCTCTTCGTCACGTTCGAGCGTCCGTCTTCGCTCATCCCACCGATTGACTCGGTCACCCACGTCGGGTCACCTGAGAACAATTCGTTGTAGTCAGGCGTGCGCAAGAATTTGACGATCCGAAGCTTCATGATGAAGTGGTCGACGATTTCTTGGACGTCCGACTCGGTCAAACGACCCGCTTCGATGTCACGCTCTGCGTAGACGTCAAGGAATGTCGAGACGCGTCCGAGTGACATGGCGGCACCGTTCTGTTCTTTGACGGCTGCGAGATAAGCGAGGTACACCCATTGGTACGCCTCTTGTGTATTTTCCGCAGGGCGGCCGAGGTCAAACCCGTATGCCGCACCGAGCTGTTTCAACTCCTGCATCGCCCGGAGCTGCTCAGACATTTCTTCCCGTGACCGAATATCTGACTCTGACAAGAAACCGCCGCGGTTTGCCAAATCTTTTTTACGTTCTGCCATTAAGAAATCTAATCCGTACAAAGCGACACGGCGGTAGTCGCCGATGATCCGTCCACGGCCATACGCGTCAGGAAGACCTGTGATAATCCCAGATTTTCGCGCCGCCCGCATCTCAGGTGTGTACGCATCGAAGACACCTTGGTTATGGGTTTTGCGGATTTCCGAATAAATCTTTGTGATTTCAGGGTTCGGCTCGAAACCATACGATTCAAGGGCAGCGTCGACCATCCGGATCCCGCCGTTTGGATGAATCGAACGTTTGAACGGTTCGTCCGTTTGAACGCCGACCACTTTTTCGAGCTCTTTGTTTAAGTATCCCGGTCCGTGCGAGACGATTGTCGATGGGTTGTTTTGATCGACAGCCCAAACACCACCGCGTTCGCGCTCTTCTTTCGTCAATTCCATCACTTGTGCCCAAAGACGGTTCGTCGCTTCGGTCGGTCCCGCAAGGAAACGGTCATCCCCTGTGTACTCATGTCGGTTCAAACGGATAAACTCACCGACGTTCACTTCATTCGTCCACTGCCCAGGTACAAATCCTGACCAGGCTGATTTAATTTCGGTTGCCATTGTGGGTCACTCCTCATAGTTGAGATAACTGCGTGCTTTCTATAAGTTGAGTGTACGTGAAAACGTGAACATTATGTTTTACATTCTTGTGAAAGTTGTAACAATCTCATGAACGTTGGTGTAAAGCCGTTTTTGGAAGCGCTTTAAATGCTGTTATAATGCAAGTCTACTCATTTTTGAAACAGATAAGTTACGTAGCGACAAGAATCTCCTTCGTTCTGTACTATTTTAAATAGGATGTGACGATTTATACAGTTTTAGGAGTGATACACCTCACACCATAGGGATAGAACTTGAATTTTTGCCTTACATCGGACACAATGAAGGCAGAACATTGTAGAAGAGGAAGGGGTTCTTCCCATGACGTACGAATTATTGACAGCTACTCACGACTTGAAAGCTGGTGATCGCATCTCCCTTAAGGTAGAAGCAAACGGTGAACAACGTGACGGATTTATCACTGAATTTGAAGACGCAGGTTTTTGGATTCGGTTTGACGACGACATCGAAAACGAGGATTTTATCGATTACCGCGATAACTTGCTCGTGGCGCTCATCTCGCGCCCAATCGATGTGGCAACGACCTATCCAGAGCTTGCCCCATACGAACGGTTAACGAAAGAATTGCAGTACCGGGTCTATCAAGGTTTCACCGTCGAAAGCGTTGAAGCATCTGCTGACCAGATCGATGTCCACATCAAGCTCATCGAGGACGGACAGACGTACACACAGACAATCCGCTCTTCATTTGACCAAGACACGGAACATGTTCGTTATATCTAAGACAGGGAGCGCTTAAGCTTCCTTTGTTTTTGCCCCATGATAAGGAGAATTGATATGAACTTCACAAAACCATTTATTAACGAAGCCTGGGATCGCCTTGGCTTTACTGAGCCAATGCCCGTCCAAGCTGAAGCGTTCCCGCCTCTCCTCGACGGAAAGGATGTGACGATTGAAGCGCCGACCGGTACCGGAAAGACACTTGCTTACTTATTACCCACCATCGAAAAAATCGATGCCTCGAACGACCGGATTCAAGTCGTCATCGTCGCGCCGACACGTGAGCTCGTCATGCAGATTCAGACGGTCGCGCAACGCTTCACCGAGAAAGGCGACGTCCGCATCGCTTCCTTTATCGGCGGTGTCGAATTGAAACGTCAAATCGACCGCTTGAAGAAAAAGCCGCATTTGATTGTCGGGACACCTGGCCGACTTGTTGAACTGATCGAGAAGAAAAAGTTGAAACTCCATGAGACGCACATGATCGTCCTCGATGAAGCTGACCAAATCATCGACAGCGGATTGACGGAAGCTGCCGAACGCATCATCAAACATACGGCGCATGAGCACCAAATCGTTCTTGTCTCGGCTACCCTCACCGATACGCTTCAAGAATGGGCCGCTCCGTTCTTAAAAGAACCGGCGCATGTCCAAATCGAACGGGCCGTAAGTGCACAAGTCACCTACGGCTACATGTTGACGACACGTCGCTATAAACCAGAGTTACTTCGTCGTCTGTCGCATGTCGACAACGTCAAAGCACTCGCTTTTATCAACAACCGTTCGTTCTTGCCGCCACTCAGAGGTGAACTCGACAAAATGAAAGTGAACTATCGGATGCTCGACAGCCTGAAAGGGAAACGTGAACGTGTCGAAACGCTCCGTGAATTCCGTAAAGGCGACTATCCGCTCCTCATCACAACTGGTCTCGCGGCTCGTGGACTCGACATCGAAGAAGTGACGCACGTCGTCCACTTCGATTTGCCAGAATCGATTGATGACTTCATTCACCGTTCGGGCCGGACGGCACGCGGGAATGCGGCCGGGACCGTGCTCTCGCTCGTGACGGATGAAGATTTGACGCACTTGAAATCGTTCGCTCGTCAGCTCGGCGTCGAATTGAAAGAACTCGAGATTTATCGTGGCGACGTCATCGAGAAACGAATCGAAGATAAACGACCGGTCGTCAAGCGCCCCGCGAACAAACGAGGACCGCGCCGATGAAAAAAGACCGGAAAGTAATTCCCTTCCCTTTGCTCGTAGAAGAGTCCGAATTGCTGGCCGAGCTGAAACAGTTGTATGAGCAAGCCGCGCTCGCGCGCAGCACGCAATGGACGAACTATATTCAAGAAATCGCCTCGGAAGGCACATGGCATTTGAAAGACGCGGAGCTATTCCGTGACTTGTTCATCGACTGGGCCGTCTTTTTCGAGACGGACGAGGATGGGATGACGCCGCACGGACGCTACTTGGCGGACCATAAAGCTGACATGTCCCCTGCCTTGTATCACGCGCTCCGCGGCTTGGCAGCCCCACGTTGTTCCGTGTTTGAAGTGACCGAGGAAGGACTGCGCGATTGGGAGACGAAAGAGACGTATCGCGTCAACCTCCCCGAAAAACGTGAAATCGGCGACATCATGCTCGGCAAGCTGCTCGATATTCGTGGCAGCTGGCGGTTTGGGTCGGCGTTCCTTGCCCTGCCGGCGAACATGGTTGGTAACGTATCGGACCTGTATATCGACTTTACCGATGAAGTCGGTCCGGGTGCTTTCCTCGACCAGTTCCCAGAGTTCTGTGCGGAACTAATTGATTTGTTGCTCGATTTAGAAGACGGGATTATCGTCCCGAAACCATCAAAATAACCGAGAGGCGGCCGCCTCTCGGTTATTTGTTATTGTACATAGTATTCTGTATTGGATAACAATGCTTTCGCCTCATCGTTCGTCGCTTTCACGACGGCGCTCGAGATGGCTTTCCCACCCTCATACACATCGATGACGGCACCATCTTTCGTCGGGCGAATATGGTACAGTTGATCACCGACGTATGAAGTCGTGCCGACCGAACCATCGATGACTTGACGCGTCGATTGCTCCCCTGTCTTCAAATCGACAATGAATTCGGTCCCATCTTCCTGCAAGGCGATTAATTGATCCTCATAGACGGTTGCGTCCCACATATCCTCCTCGCCCTTTAACTCGACGACTCGTTTCTCCTCCATGTCATACGCATACAGCCCAAACCGTTCTGTCTCGTTCGTGTACGTCTGACCATCTTCGGTTATCGTTTCGTATGTCCCAAGACGTACCGGGAGAAAACGATTATCGTCTGCGATGGTCATCCGGTTCTCATCATAAAACCTGGATGTTCCGACAACACTAGAAATAAAGCCATCTTCTATCGAAATTTCTTCAAGGCTGATTTCAGCTGCCCCTTCATCAAATACGGCGATTTTCGTTGCTGCCTGCTTGTCATAACCGTCACGATAAATCAAATGAGCACGACCATCTTGAACGAATATGCCGTGCCAGTTCCCTTCCATGACCTCAACTGCACCGTTGACATCTGATGAAAACGTCGTCGTCGTCACGTCGTCGTCTTCGGTCCGGAAGAGAACGATTTCATCGTTTCCTTTTTGTCCGAGGCCGACATACGCGTCTTTCGTGCGTAACGATTGGGTGAAACTAAGGTCTGTCATTTGACGATAGAACTTTCGCATCGTCGGATTGACCCGTTCGCGTTGTTTAAGCGCTTCTTCGACGTAATTTAAATGTGTCGTCACTTCGCTACCAGATTGGGTGATTTCAAACCGTTCCTGGACCTCATCCTCGGTTTCATAAAAGGCTTGTATCTTTTGATTTTCCCATACATTTTCATTCGTCTTGACATCGAGCACCCACTCCGCCGTTGATGCTTTCGAATCAATGGCGAACGTACCGAGCCCGATGATGACGACCGCACCGAGCGCGGCCACATTCCACATTCGTTTCATTTGCTCACCTCACACACTTAATTTCTTCGTCAGCTGACGATGTCCAATCCAAACGACCCCAATAAACCAAATTACTAAAATAAGAGTGAAGACGGCCAGAGCCTCTTCCATGAACAGATCATTCTCAATGGTAAAGAATCCAATCATCGGCACAACTATGAAACCCCCAATCATCAATAAGGCGAGGAGCGGCGCCCATACCGTCCGTTGCCACAGACTTCGTTCAATCAACACAAATGAGAAGATGAATAAGACGGCGAGGGCGATTAACGCTTGGTGGACAAAGAAGTTGAACAGAGACGCCGGGAACATGATCGCGAGCGCCCCATCGTAGCCGATAGCCTGTTTGAAGGATCCACTCATTGGAATCATTTGCGAATCGAACCAACTTGAAAATGCTATGTACTGGAGTTTGAGCGCAATCCACTGGACGGAGAACAAGCCAAGAATCATCAATATCATCGTCGCGAGTTTCGCACTGAAGACGAACATCCGTTGTTGCGGCATGAGCAATAGGCGCATCATGAACGTCCCACGGCCTTGGAAGTCACGGTACCAGATCCAAAAACTGAAGAATACCATCGACGCGACGGCAACCCCAATCGACAAGATGAACGGCGTGCCACCGAGATAATTCCCGAACGTTAACGTGTAATCCGGTGTCCCGGCACGACGAATCTCTTCATACATATTCGTCTCGCTCCACAGGAAGATGCCGAGCCAGGCGAACTGGGTGACGACGAGTAACGTGATTAAGATGAGATACGGTTTCGTCAACCGTTCGACTTCCCATCCGAGCAGTTTCAATAAATTCATGCGCCATACTCCTCTCTCATAACATCGACAATCGACTTTCCATGAATGAAACGGACGTCCTCGACGTCGAACTCGCGGACGATCCGCCCGCGGTTCAACATGACGGCCTTGTCGACCAAATATTCGATATCTTCAATCTCGTGCGTCGTAATCAAGACGCCGCGGTCTTCCATGATATCGCTCGAGAACAACTCGACAATCTGTTCTTTCGAGAATACGTCGATCCCTGAGAACGGTTCGTCGAGCAATAAATAATCCGGATCTTGGGCAATGCCGAGCGCCAAGTTCACTTTCGCGAGCGTCCCTTTCGACAGCTCGCTCAACTTGTCCTCCGGGAACAGCTTGAACTCGTCGACGAGACGGGCAAACAATTTCGGGTCGAACGTTGGATAAAAGTCGCGCATGAACGCCTCGCACTGTTCAATGGTGAAATGGATAGGGAACGTCGAATGGTCCGGTACGAACGCGACCCGATTTAAATCGATCGATTTGCCGTCGACAAGCACCGTCCCCTGGTCGAACGGCGTCAGTCCCATGATGCCTTTTAAAATCGTTGATTTCCCGGTACCGTTTAACCCGAGCAAGCACGTGATTTCCCCTTTTTGGGCCGTGAACGACACATCCTCGATGACTTGTTTTTTGCGGTAACGCTTCTTAACTCCCAGTACTTCGATCATCAAGATTCCCCTCCCCGTATTGCCGTTTGATTTTATCGACGAGCTCATCCATCGTGACGTCAAGTTCTTGAATCGATTCGACGAAGACAGCGACTGCCTCATCGACGAGTTCTGTGCGGATGCGTTTCAAGACATGTTCATCAGTCGTCACGCGGCTCGGTCGGTTCCGTTCGGTCGTAATCAATTGTTGTTCCTCCATCTCTTTGAAAGCCTTTTGGACGGTGTTCGGATTGATTTTCAGTTCGGTCGCGAGTTCGCGTCGCGACGGCATCTCTTCGCCCGCCTGCAGTTCGCCAAGCGCCATCTTCTTTTTGAAGTAATCGACGACTTGCATGTAAACCGGGGCTCTCGTGTTGAATTGTATGATCATGTTGTCACCTCTCTAAGTGTATGATGCGACTAATACACTATCTAACTGTATTATCGCCATAGTACACTTGTGGAGTCAACAGTTTTTTCCAAAATAAAAACGCATCCTCCTTTTAAATGGATGCGTCAACTAGATGGAACGATTTGATCGGCCCAGGCTTGCGGATCGACCGTTTTGATGTAATGCGTTTCTCCCGGCCAATACCGACGTTCGTATTTGGCAAGCCGCTCCGACAAGTCGCCGATATACGTATCACGATTCAAGACCCGTTCATACCGGACTTCCCGCGGACAATCGAGATAGACGACATAATCGAAGTAGGCGCGCCATTCGTCACGGAGTAAAAAGATGCCTTCAATCAGGATGAGCGCGTCGACTGCGACCTCGATTGGACGCATGACGATTTCATCCCGGTCTCGCTCATAATACGGCAACGTCAAATTCGTCTGCCCTTCCCGAAGCGGTTTGAACAACGCCTCCACGAGCAAGTCGACGTCCCATTGGAGTTCATAATATTCCATCGCCTCCGACTGTCCCGTCTCGTAACGCCGGTGCCGCTCGACGATGTAGTCATCGATATGTAACACCACTTCATTCGTTCCGATTCCACGCAGTTGTTCGACTAGCGTCGTCTTCCCCGCCCCGCTCAATCCGTCGATGGCGACGAGGAATGGCCGGTCTGCCTTGCGTTTCGCATATGCACGGTGAATGATTGCTCGTAGTTGCTCCATCTTCCCCTCTCCCTGCATAAAAAAATCAGCCCCGTTAGCGAGGCTGATTTCAGTTTACCAGAGCACCCAACCTTTCGCTCCCGGTGGCGCACTTTCAATCAAGTGCCAAATCGGAATCGTGTAGGCGAAGGCAATTAAGACGAACGTGACGGTAATCCAAAGCTTCCAGTTTTCGAAGAAACGTGGTGTCTCCATCGCTGCTTCTTCCGTCTCGGCGAGCGGGAACTCTTCTTCTCCTTTCGGCGCAAGGAACGACAAGTTGAACATGGAATAGACGAAGATGAGGACCGAGATCAAGAGGATCGTCCCGCCGATCGCCATGGCGATATGGTATGGAATCCATTCGCGCGTGAGCGCATCCGAGAAGTACGTCGCCGGACCGGTCCGACGCGGGTTACCTTGAAGGCCCGAGATATGCATCGCATAAGACATAATCGACATCCCGAACGCCCACGTGCCTGCTTGAATCAATCCGATCCGGTTCATTGCTTTCGTGAGGATTCGACCGCGCAGTACCGGCACAAGCCAATAGGCCGTTCCGAAGAACGTCAAGGCGACGGCCGTCCCAACTGTGATATGGAAGTGACCTGTGACCCAAAGCGTATTGTGGACCATCGCGTTCAATTGGTGCGATGCGTTGATGATCCCGCCGGCTCCGGCCGGAATGAAGAACAACATCCCGACGAACGGGGCAAGGAAACGGACATCCCCATATGGCATCTTCTTGACCCAACCGAATAGGCCACGAGCCCCAAGTGCGCGACCGCGTAACTCAAACGTTGCAAAGAGCGAGAACGCCGTCATGAACGACGGGATGACGACGAGGAACGTCAAGATGACTTGGACGAACTTCCAGAACGGCTCAATCCCTGGTTCCGTCAACTGGTGGTGGAATCCGACCGGGAACGAGAACAAGAGGAACAATAGGAACGCCATCCGGGCGAGCGCATCGGAGAAAATTTTACCACCAATGACTTTCGGTACGACCGTATACCAGACGATATAGGCCGGCATGAGCCAGAAATAGACGAGCGGATGACCGAAGTACCAGAACAACGTCCGTGATAACTCGATTCCGACCGTATCTTTCCATCCGAGCGAGAGCGGGAGTAGCTGGAACAGAATCGTTCCGGCGACACCGAGCGTAGCGATGACCCACAAGAGCATCGTCATAATACTCATATACGCCGGGAGCGGCGGATGAACGCCCGGGTTCTCCCGTTTGTAGTCTGCATACATGCGGAACATAGCGAACGCAGACAACCATGTGCCGACAACGAACAAGACGAGACCGATATAGAAGACCGGATCGGCCATGAGCGGCGCGTAAAATGTATATAACACAGTCGCTTTATTAGAGAGCACCATGATTGTGACGAGTACGGCGCCCGCGATAATCATCCAAAATCCGAGCCAGGCGACCCTTGTGGGGAACGACTCGAAGCGTCCGAACGATTTGGCGAGGAGCGCGTAAAGCAAACCGATAATGAACATCGTCGTGAAGACGAGACCGAGCATAATCCCGTGCGCGGTCAACAATTGATAATAGCCGAACACTTCCGGGATGACACCCGTCCGAATGAGCGTCTGCATAAGTCCTGCCAAACCACCGATTAAGACGGCAAGGACCGAGATGACGACATGGGCATAAGCGAGACGCGCTTCTTTTTCACCGATACTCGGCACTGGTACGCCGCGCTCCATTTCCCACTGTTTTAATTTCGATGCTACGTCATTCATTTAGTCCACCACCTTAATTTTTGTCGACATCATATGATGTCCGGTTCCACAGTATTCGTTACAAAGAATCAAAAACTCTCCTGCTTCTTCAAACGTATACGTGAGCGAGTTGATGTGTCCTGGCACGACCATCATGTTGACCGGTGTGCCCGTCAATTGGAACCCGTGGACCACGTCTGGTGATGTGACGAGAAACGTGACTTTCGCGCCTTTAGGTACTTCCACGTTCCCTGGCGTGAAAGTAAACGCTTGGGCGACCATGACGAGCTCATACTCGTTATCACCAATTTTATGAAGCCCCGGTTTGTCGAATGGTGCGGTTTGATGCACTTTGGCCGGATCAATCAAATCCGCATCTGATGCCGGTTGATTTCCTGCCGCAAATGCAGAAATACCGAGCACTGTCAAAAAGACACCCAATAGAATAATGCCGAATACTAACCAATACTTCTCAAGTTTATGAATATGCATCGTGCTTCCCTCCTCTTGCTCGTTATCGTGTCACAAATAAGTAAAAGACCGACGACCACATGGCAATGATGACGCCAGCGACAATCATGACCGATGTGAACGTTCCTTTTAAGTTCGGTTCTTGTCCATCGTTTTTCTCCACGTGAAGGACCCCTTTCCCTTTGATTTCCACTTTTATTGTATGAAAATGGAGGACGATTAATATGTGACATTTGTCACTCCAAAAGTGACAATCACACTAAATTAGCGTAGTTCCACACATAAAGTTCACATTTAAACGAAAGACGTAAAAAAGGTGATCTTTCCCACAAAAGTCGGAACAATCACCTGGTCATGATCTCATTCTATAAATTCCCAAACGTCTTAGGAATAGGACGAAACAATTGTAAATCAAAGTCGACAAATACCGACTGGGCAGCCTTCGCAATAGCATAATTCTTTTAAGAAATCGATATCATGTAAAATCATAGATGTGGTGGTCGTCGTCAATACACCCTCTTTACGCCACTGGTTCATCATTCGATTGACTGTTTCGCGAGGGGCCCGATCAATTGACCGAGTTCGCCGTCAGATGGATGTTTCGGGACGACAATCCCTGTTTCTTCCTCCACACCATGCATCGCCGCCATACGTAGCAACGTCGAAGCGAGCGCCCCTGGTTTCCCGTAGAGCAACAAGTCACGTAGTTTCATCTCGGACTGTTTACGCATCATCGACGTCCAACGCAACACCTCTGTGGCCAGTTGCGCATCTTGACGGACGAGTTCATCCATCTCTTGTTTTGAAATCCAACCGATGACACTGTCCTCGGTCGTCTCGATACTATATGAGCTTGGGAACACCTCATCGATATCGAACTCTCCAAAGAAATCGTCAACTCCGTAAATGAACATGATGAGCGAGCTCCCTTTTTTCGTCAACTTCGTGAATTTGACGGTACCACTCTTCAAGTAAAAGAATTTACTGCATTTTTCGCCTTCCCAACAGACGATACTCGCTTTCGAATATTCTTGAAACGTCATCATTTCGAATAAGAGCTGTTTCGTCTCTTCTGAGAAGACGAAGCTGTTCGGTTGGGTCGTTCCACATTTTATCGTCATCTTGTCTGCTCCCTCCATTGGTCTCATACCTAATCAGGCCTCGTACGTGATATATGGTTTTATTATACAGGAGGGCAACGAACATTTTCATAAAAGTATGTGACATTTCAAACAATCTTCTCATTTATTTGTCACATAAAAGGACTGCAAGGGGTCTGCAGTCCAGTCTGGTCATCGGTAGACGAGTCGAATCAACTTTTCCGCTCCTTTAAAGTTCGGATAACGGATTGGTAAATCAAATTTCGTCGTATTGCGTAAAATTGATTTGGCATGACTGAACGTCTCGAAGCTGAAACGACCGTGATACGAACCCATCCCACTCTCGCCGACCCCGCCGAACGGGAGGTTCGGGTTCGTCAAATGCATGAGAACATCGTTGACACAGCCCCCGCCGAACGTGAGACGTTTCATCACCGTCTTCTCCACAGCTTTCGTCTCAGTGAACAAATAGAGCGCGAGCGGATGTGGTCGCGCAGCGACGAAGTCAATGACTTCATCGAGTTGACGATACGTGAGCACCGGTAGAATCGGTCCAAAGATCTCATCCTTCATGACGTTCGCGTCTTCTGCGATATCCGTCAACACGGTCGGGGCGATCTTCAATCGATCCCGGTCCGTCTGGCCACCGAAGAACACGTCGCCTTCAGTCAAATAATTAGTCAAACGATCAAAATGTGTCTCGTTGACAATCCGTGTGAACCGTTTCGTTCCGACACCGTTCCCGAACATCGTGAACGCTTCACGTTTGATGGCTTCGAGGAATGCCTCACGTTTTGACTCATGGACGAGAACGTAATCCGGAGCAACGCACGTCTGCCCGGCGTTCATCCATTTCCCCCAGGCGATTCGTTTTGCTGCAACCTCGATATTGGCATCCTCGTGGACGATGGCCGGCGATTTCCCACCGAGTTCTAGTGTGACCGGCGTCAAATGTTTCGCCGCTGCCTCCATAACAATTTTTCCGACCGGTGTCGACCCCGTGAAGAAGATATGGTCCCACTTCTCTGCGAGCAACGCCGTCGCAACGTCCTTATCCCCTTCGACGCTGACGACATAACGGTCGGTAAACGCCCGTTCGAGTACTTTTGAGATCATTCGAGCGACGTTCGGGGTCAATTCTGATGGTTTGACGATAGCTGTATTCCCTGCAGCGATGGCACCGATGAGCGGGGCTATCGCCAATTGAAATGGATAGTTCCATGGGGCGATGATTAGGACCGTCCCATAAGGCTCATACATAACCTCACTTTTCGTCCCAAGATGAATGGTGGCACCATGCACACGTTTAGGGCGCATCCAGCGTTTCAGCTCACGAGTCGTCCGTGTGATTTCATCGTAGACGAAACCGATTTCCGTTGTGAACGCGTCGAGTGCTGATTTGTTCAGATCCTGTTCCAACGCTTGAAGAATCTCTGCTTCATGATGTTTAATCGACTCTTTTAAAAAGGTCAACATACTGAGACGGAACGCGAGCGACTTGGTCGCTTGGGTCCGATAGAAGCGGCGTTGTTTACGGATGAGTTCCTCAATGGTCAACTGTTCGATTGGTGCGAGCATATTTCTGCCTCCCTTGAATAATCACGCTAGCTCCATCTTATCATCTTCAGCCGATCAGCGACTATTTTGAACCTTCGATCTACGTCCGTCCTATTTGACAGGTACGTTTTGTTTTTTCGTTTGTTGCATGACGACAAAAATCAAACCGGCGATGAGCAAGATGCCTCCCGTCACCGTGAATTTTTGCGTCAGCGAAATCGAGAGCCAGCCTAACAATGCTGACCCCGTCACCGTTCCGAGCGAGAAGAACGCATAAAAATAGCCGTACGACTTGCCGCGATTAGTTTGATTCGTGGCTTTGATCAACATCGTATTGATGGCCGGGAATAAAATAGCGAACCCGATACCATACAATGCGAGGACACCGTACAAAAGGAACGAAGTCTCCGAACGACTGATCAACAGTTGGCTCACACCGAGAATCCCGACACCGAACGTTGCCAATTTGGACGGTTCGATTTGGTCGAATAAGCGATTGGTCGGCAAGACGAACACGAGCACTGCCATGATGCCAAACGTGCTGAGCAATGTCCCGCTCAGACGAGAGTCGTAGCCGAGCGACTGCACGTAAAGAGGAAGCAAGTACGCGATCGCCCCTTGCGAGAACATCAACAGGAAGGCACCAATATATGCTTTTACCACATCTCGCTCGATGTGCGACGTCCCTTTATTTGTTTGGTGCGAAGTTTCAAACGGTAACTTCGAAGGGCGTAGAAAGACGACCGCGAAGAGCGCTACCGCCGCCCCGAACAGCGCGACGTACGTGAAGACGATAGGCACGGTCGTCTGGCTCGCCATGATGCCACTGAATGCCGGACCGACGATGGCTGCCAAGCCGACAAAACTACCGGTCAACGCCACTTTTTTGCCCTGACGGTTCGCGGCGGTCAGATTGGCGGACAATGTGAACGCGGCCGGGACGATCAGTCCGGCGACGAAGCCGTGTACGATCCGGACGATCAGCAGTGTCGTCGCTGAATCGACGAGGTGATACGATACTAGACTGAGGCTCGACAGCGCGAGGCCGACGAGCAGGATGACAATCGGACCAATCCGGTCGGTCCAGATACCGGATAAAATGTTGCCGAACGTGTTCGACAACGAGTAGATGGCGATGGCGAGCCCCGCGATGAACGGCGTCGCCCCGACCGAGGTCGCAAACGTGCTCATGACCGGAAGTTGAGCGAATAAATCAAAGAAGGCAAAAAAGACGATACTATAAATAGCGAAAGCAGACGGTTTATTCATGGTGACAACTCCTTAACACAGCCCGATACAGGGCATGTTGTTTTCAGCTTCAGTCTAGCCTGCCGGCTCCAGTTTGTATACACGGATAAGCGCGCGGACACAAAAAAGCCTTACAAACCATTGGTCTGTAAGGCGTATTCATTAATTCGTAACTTCGACCGCTGTATCAAGTGCGACACGAATCATCTCGTCAAACGTTGATTGACGTTCTTCCGATGTCGTCTCTTCACCTGTCAACAAGTGGTCGGAGATGGTAAGGATCGTCAACGCATTCACTTTATGTTTCGCAGCGAGTGTGTAGAGACCTGCTGCTTCCATCTCGATGGCGAGGCAACCGAAGTCGGCCCACTTCTTGAAATGATGGAAATCATCTTGGTAAAACTGATCGGCTGTGAAGATTTGGCCGACTTTCACTGGGATACCAGCTTTTTCAGCATTCATATAGGCGCGATGTAGGAGGTCGAACGTCGCTGTCGGTGCATAGTCCATCCCATTGAAACGAACACGGTTTTGACCCATCTCGCTCGATGCGCTCATCGCGATGACGACGTCACGAACTTTGACGTCTTCTTGAATCCCGCCGGCCGTACCGACACGAATCAAGTTTTTTGCGCCGTATGACATAATCAATTCGTTCACGTAAATCGACATCGATGGAACACCCATCCCAGTCCCTTGGACAGAAATGCGTTTTCCTTTATATGTCCCCGTGAAGCCATACATACCGCGGACTTCGTTGTATAACTCGACATCCTCGAAGAACGTTTCCGCGATATATTTCGCGCGGAGCGGATCTCCTGGTAATAATACCGTTTCTGCGATTTGTCCTGGTTCTGCTCCAATGTGTACACTCATGATTAATTTCCTCCTTCAAGATAGTCGGTGACATTGCTCCCGATATTCATTTGGAGTGATGCCAACCTGTTTTTTGAAGACTTTCCGGAAATATTTATCATCCGAAAAGCCAACCGCTTGGGCGACTTCATAAATACGTTGTCTACTCGTCTCAAGGAGACGTTTCGCCTCGAGCATCCGGATCGATAGCAAGTATTCGGACAAATTGACGCCGTACTGCTGTTTGAAGCGACGCGATATGTATTCGCGGCTCAAGTAAAAGCGCTCGCTCATCCCTTGTAAGCTGAGTTCTTCCGCATAATGGCGCTCGATGAAAATGCCAATCTGTAGAATCGGATCTTCTTCGTCAGGCGTGACGTCAGCGAGGGCGCGTGCGAGCGTCTCGTTCAAGACGTCCGGATCGATCGGTTTCAGCAAGTAATCGAAACTACCGAGCTGAATCGCGCGTCGCATGTACGAATATTCGTCATAGCCCGTCAAGACGATCAGTTTGACCGTCTCCGCCTCCATATGGACCCATTCCATTAACTCGATGCCGTTACATCGAGGCATTTGCAGGTCCGATAAAATCAACGCCGGCCGTTCTTTAGCGATGATCCGTTTCGCCTCTTCCCCGTCTTGCGCCTCCATCACTTTCGTGACGCCGAGCCGTTCCCACTCCCCGAGCAGTTTCACCGCTTCCCGTACCGGTGACTCATCATCAACAATCAATACTTTCGTCATGACGCATCCGTCTCCTTAACGGCTGGGAAACGCATGACGATACGAAATCCGCCTGTCTCTGGTGTAGCCAACATAAACTGAGCCTCCCGATTATAGTTTAACATGAGTCGATCCCGAATGTTCTTTAAACCGGTACCTTCTGCACCATTCAATGGCTGGGTCGATACTTCGATTCGTTCTTTCAATAACGTCAACTCTTCATCCGAGATGTCGCGTCCGCTATTCTCACAATGAATCACAAGATGAGGACCCGCTTGATGAATTCGCACCGAAAAACGGTTGGCCGCTGTCGCACCGTCGCGCTCAAACCCATGCTTGAAAAAATTCTCGGCGAGTGGCTGCAATATCATCTTCGGCACAATCAAATCGAGAAGTGACTCCGGCACGTCGACCTCGACCACGAATTGATCCGGGAACCGGACTTGTTGCAACCGAATGTAAGACGTGAGGTGATCGACTTCCCGTTTGAGCGTTACAAACGATTCATCCGGATGCATCGTGTAACGCATCATCGAGGAGAGCTGTGTGATGAGACGGTACACTGTCTTGCCGTCGCCTTTCAATGCGAGCGTCCCAATCGACTGTAACGCGTTGAACAGGAAGTGTGGGTTCGTCTGAGCTTGGAGCGCCCTCAACTCATTCGTCCGATTCTCGAGCGCCAACCGGTATTCACGTTGAATCAAATCATCAATCCGTTCAATCATCCGCTTGAACTGCCGTCCGAGCACGCCGAACTCATCATTCCGAGGGAATCGAACGAGACCGTCATATCTCCTTGCTCGATTCGCCAAATGTTCGAGGTGAGCGTTTTGATGGGAGTCGTCAAACGCATCGAAGCATACGTCGCCCCAATCAATGCCAATACGAGCGATACCATCCCGACGATAAAGATAATGAACGATGTTCGCGACGCCGGCTCGGTCAACAATCGATCTGGTATCGATTTCCCGACGTAAAACGTCTGGTTCTCAAACTCGAACGATTCAACGATACGATGGTGCTTCCCGTCGCTCGACAGTGAGTTCGTCGAACCATTTTGCGGGATTTCACTGTCACCGAGCTGCGCGAACACTTGATTGCCGCCCCCGACGAACCAGAGGCTCTCGCTCGGGTTGTTCTGTAGCGAGGCGAGCTGGCCGATGAAGACGTCCTCCGGGATATCAATCGACAAGATCGCGAGTGGCTGATTCGTCTCGATTTTATCGAGTCGGAAATGGAGCGTGACGACTTTTTCTTCTGAGACGAGCGGACCAAAATCATGATACGGCACGAGCGGATGCGAAGCCTCGAGCAAAACGCGGCTCTCCTCATACTTCAATAGCTGTTGCTGAATCTCACTCGGTTGCCGTTTCGAGCGCGGGGATACTTTCATCTTATAGGCGGCGAACGAATCCATATCTTCAAGCATGAGTAATTGGATTTGAGCCACATCCTCACGGGATAAGTACATCCCAAGCAACGCCCGTCGTACCTCGAGTTCGGTCTGTTCGAGTGACAGACCCGGCCCGTACTCGAGAATATCGAGCACATCCCGGTTCGCATATAGACTGGTCGGCAAACGGCTCAAGTCTGAGACGTACCGCTCCATCTGCAACGTGCCGCGCTCAAGCGACCATTCGTTGAGCTGAAGCCCTCGTTCCCGCTCCCGGTCTTTGACGTACCAAAAGGAAATGACCGTCGCCAAAATGACGGGAACGATAATCGTCAATGCGATCATTCCCGTCAGCTTCGTCCGAATGCTCATCCGCGCATCGCCTCCTCGATGACATTATATCATGATGAATGCAAGCGTTTGCAATAAGAGTGCGATTGAATCGGGGAAAAACACCTGCATGATCATGCCCTAGTAGTGGCTACATTCAACTCTTCTGCAGAAGAAGCTACTTCTGTCGTGGCGCGTTCAATTTCGTTGACGACTTTGACGACTTCCTCAATCTGTTGTTGGACACTTGAGACAGTCACTCCGCTCTGTTCAATCGACTGGACGACTTTTAAAAATGATAGGTTCGTCTGCTCCGAAGCGGCTGATCCTTCTTTAACCGCATATTGAACTTGCTGCAGCGACTTTACCACTTCTTCCTTGTATAAGTTTGTAGTAGAAATTAGATCTTGTATTTTTATGACCGAATGTTTAGTTTGATCTGCCAACTTACGCACTTCTTGAGAAACGACGGCAAAACCTCTCCCGTGTTCTCCCGCTCGCGCTGCTTCTATCGCTGAGTTTAACGAAAGCAAGTTCGTTTGTTCTGCTATCTCGCGAACAATATCCGTGACAGCTGCAATCTTGTTTGAAGACTCGCCGAGCTGTTGAATACTGCCTGTCATTTTTTTCGTTAACGTCTCGATTGAATGAATCTTTTGAAGAAGTTCATTTAGCTTTTCTTGACCTTCATTGGCATAGGATTTCGCCACTGTCGCTTGATCTTTACTGTTCACAGTAGTTTGATTGACTTCTTTTATATTTGAGCTGAGTGTCTCGACAGAAGATTGTGTTTCTTCAGCAAGCGCTAACAAGCCTTCACTCACTTCCGTCATAATATGTTTCAAATTTGCTTTGCCGCTCTCGAATTGTGCATTCAGTTTTTGTAAATTCTCCGTTTCGTAAGCTTCTAATACAATCTGTTGTTCAAAGCTCAATATTTTATTCGTTACAGCTATAATTGCCTGTAACTCATCCCGATGATTCACTTCATCAAAAATGATGGATAACAAAGTGTTTTGAACATTTTGAAATGCTCCCATGTACCAAGCGGGTTCAAGACCGATTCGATAGTGTGTTTTCGCGACGCGGAATCGTTTCTCTAAAAACCGTTCATCTACATCCCCATTGAATAGTTCGACAAGATGCAATTTGAGTGTTTTTCTAAGCCGGTCCACCGTACTGTGCTGCTCAATCATTTCTCTCAATTCACTGACTTTGAGAATTGTGTCATAAAACTCTTCAACCAACCGGTCTATGTGTTGTTCGACTAATGGTTGAATCGTTTTCACTATTTTTAAATCGTGTTCCGTCAGATGAATCATCTCCATTTTCATTTGAATGGAAGGTTTGACCACATCGATGACGACCGCCCACTCTTCAGACGCATCTAACCACCTTTTGTTTTTCATTTTACGGCGACCCATAGTTACTAGCTTCATCGTCTTCCTCCGTTACGAATAGAATGTTAACTCCGTCTTCGACATAAATCATTATAAGATGAAAGTTTTCTTAACTGATTATAGGCTCATTGTCACAAACTCACTAGGATGAATTAGGACGTTTGGTCAATAAGTAATAAAAAAAGAAACCGACACGAATGTCAGTTTCTATTCAATGGTCAAGTGATACAGTTGATCGTCCTCGTCGCTTGGATTCCCGCGTCCATCTGTATTGTTCGTGATGAAATAGAGTTCCCCGTCTTCGAGCAAAAGATCACGGATGCGCCCTTTATCCTCGACGAGCGGGATGACCTCACGTGATTCCCGGTCGATGGCGACGAGACGATTCCCACGAAGCGTTGCCATATAGACGTAACGGTCGTCAGCAACGATTCCCGATGGTGCCCATGACGTCTCCCCGACTTCGAACCATGGTGTCTCGAGGCCGTCTTGTTCTTGGTTCGCCTCGATGAGCGGCCAGCCATAGTTGTTGCCCTCTTCGAGGATATTCACTTCATCATGCCCCGAAGCTCCGTGCTCACTCGCGTAAAGCGTATCTTCAATCTTCGTCAAGCCTTGAGGATTGCGGTGTCCGGACGAATAAATCCAATCGACCGGTTCTCCATCACCCGACAATGGGACGCGAAGTATTTTCCCGGCAATCGATGAATCGTCTTGAGCCAGTTCCGGCACAAGCGCATCTCCGGTCGTGACCCAAAGCATGTCGCCGTCAATCAACAACCGGCCACCATTATGGAACTGGGCCCCCGGAATCTCATCGAGCACGACCGCCGTCTCTTCGAACCGCTCACCGTCCCATGTCAACTCGACGACCCGGTTCTGGACGTTCCCAGGCGTCCCGTACGTATGATAGGCGTACAGTTGGCGTGACGTCGCAAAATCTCCGGTCAATGCGAGTCCGAGGAGACCACCTTCCCCGATTTCAAGCACATCTTCTTCCAAGATGACCGGTTGCCGGTCTAGATTCCCGTCCGCGTCGATGACCGCAATCGTGCCGCCGCGTTCTGAGATGAGCCATCCATCATCGGTTTGTGCGATTGACCACGGGGCCGCTAACTGCTCGACAATCGATTCGGTTGCGCCGATCGACACGTCGCCTTCCGGCTCAGCGGGTTCCGGATCAGGTGCCGGGTCAGACGGTACTTCTTCGGTCGACTCTTCGACTGGTGCCTGTTCAGGTTCGGGCGCCTCGGTCGATTCCGAGGCACAACCGGCAACAAGTACGAGCGACAAGATGAACATCCATCGTCTCAACATGATCGCCTCCTTTTCACCATCATACCGTGTCTTTAGTTGTCACGTGAAGGTTCGGGTGGGCTAACTGGTAAGCGAAGCGCAATCAACAGTGCGATGAACGCAGCGAGTGCCGCACCAATGAAGACGGTGTTCAATCCCGTGGCGATGAGTTGCTCGCCTTGGATTCGTACCGTTGCGTTTAACGTTTCAGTGACGCTTCGATTGAAGAATGACTCAAGTGATACATCGCTCAAGCCCGTCTCGTCACGGAATCCGCTAAGGACGATAAAGTTGAAAACTGCTCCGAACACGGCTACGCCAAGCGTCTGACCGACGGTACTTAAAAACGAGTTTGCTGCCGTCGCAGTCCCGCGTTGGCGATAAGATACGACCGTCTGCAAGACGACGATGAACATAGGTTGCGATAAACCAAAACCGAACCCGATGATGGCGACAGCGAGATAGATCCATACGTCCGCACTTGTTTGGTTCATGAACGTCAAAATGATAGTCCCAATTAAAAGCAGACTCATCCCCGTGACGGCCCGCCGCCGAGGGGATGCGATTCCAAGTGTCCGCCCTCCGATAATCGATGTGAACGTCCAAGCGACCGAAAGGGGCAGGAGCATGAATCCGGCTTCCGTCGCCGATTTACCAAGTACGGCCTGGGCCCAGATTGGAATATAGGCCGACATCGAGACGAGCACCCATGCCGCGAAGAAGACAGCGCCATTGATGGATGCGATAATCGGTTGTTTCAATAAATCGAGCGGTAGTAACGGTGTTTTCGCACGCCGTTCTGACAAAAAGAAACTGGTGAGCAACACAACGCTGAACACGGCACTGACGATAATCGATGGCGTCCAGACGTTCGTTTCGCTGAATGTGATCAGTCCATACAAGAACGCCGTCGTCCCGAATGCGAACAATAGCGCCCCTTTGACGTCGATCCGCTCCGTCGTCTCGGTGACCGTCTCTTTATAGAAGACAATAATCATGATGAACGATAACAGTGCGAACGGGACGTTCAAGAGGAAGACGTAGCGCCAAGACAATGTCTCGACCAAGAACCCGCCGATGACCGGCCCGAGCACGCCCGAGACACCCCAAACCGCGCTTAAAATACCTTGAATCTTGCCACGTTCTTCATACTTATACAAATCGCCGATGATGGTCATCGAAATCGGCAATACTGCCCCAGCACCAAGCCCTTGAAGCGCTCGGAAGATAATCAATTGTTCCATCGATGTGGCAAGACCGCATAAGAGCGAGGCAAGTGTGAACAAACCGATTCCAAACAGGAGGACCCGCTTGCGACCGAATAAATCGGCCACTTTCCCGTAAATCGGTGTCGATACTGCCGTGAACAGCAGGAAGGCGGCAAATACCCAACTGACGAGGCTGCCCCGTTCAACTCACTGGCGATGACCGGGGTCGCGACCGAAACGACCGTTCCTTCAATCGCCGCTAAAAAAGTCGCCAACAATAGTGCGACCGTGACTTTCTTTCTCATATCTGTCATCTCCCCAATAAAATAGCGGTGCCGGAAAGTTCCGAGCACCACGTCAACTGTCTATTATTTTGTGCGAGCGGCGACCGTTTGACAAGTCTCAACTTCTACTCAATCAAAGATTTTTATAGCTCGCAATCAAAAAACACAAGCGGCGAAGGGGTCGTTTCGCCGCTTGTGTTGCTGTTATTTCGCTTTATCGGCCCATACTTTCGTGAAGTCCTGGAGCATCTCGTCCCCGGTCTTTTGACCGCCGACGTACGCTTGCATCAACGCGCCGTACTCGTTGACTGCGCCGTCCGGATACTTGAACCAGTTCCACGAAATCGTCTTGCCCTCGTTCGAGTAGGCCAAGATGTCGTCCGCAAGCGGTCCGAGGTCGTTCGCTTCAATCGACTTGAATGCCGGAATGAATTTGAATTTGTTGACCATGTAATCTTTACCTGTGTCGGACGTCGCCATCCATTCGAGGAAGTCTTTCGCTTCTTCTTTATACTTCGAGTTTTTATTAACGACCCAGTTGTTCGGAACGCCAACCGGGAGACGATCCATCTTCTCTTTGTCATCGTTGATCGGGATTGGGACGAAGCCCATCTCAATGTCCGGATTCACGTCGAGAATCATCTGTTGCGCCCAGTTCCCTTGTTGGAGCATCGCCGTCTTACCTTGAGCGAACTGTGTGACTTGCGTGTTATAGTCTGTCGTGAGCGGATTTTTATTACCGTATTTGATGGTAAGGTCGAATAGTTTCAAGAATTGTTGGAACTGCTCATTGTCCTCAAATTTCCCTTTGTTCTCGTTCAATGCCTGAATGAACGCGTCCGGGTCGTCTTGCTGTGCCATTGGAATGTTAAACAAGTGGATCCCGAGAATCCAGAATTCGGCATAACCGACCGAGAACGGTGTGATACCTGCTTTATCCAACTTTTCTGCTGCGTCCGTCAATTCAGACAACGTCTTCGGCAACTCACTGATACCAGCTTTCTCGAACAGTTCCTTGTTATAGATGAAGCCGTATCCTTCCAAGTTCATCGGCATCCCATACAGTTTTCCTTCCATCGTCATCGGTTCCTTGGCCACTTCCGTCAAATCCCCGACCCATTTCTCGTCCGACAAATCTTCCAATTTGTCTTTCCATGTCTGGGCTTCGGTGAACCCGCCGTTATTGAAGATGTCCGGCTCATTGCCTGATGCGAATTGCGATTTGAGCGCAGCCCCGTAATCGGCTCCGCCACCGACCGTCTGCACAGTCACTTTGACGCCCGTTTCTTCCTCGTATTGTTTCGCCATCGCTTCGAGGTCTTTGGCGATTTCCGCTTTGAACTGGAAGACGTTTAACGTGACATCTTGCTTGTTACCGTTATCTGCGTTCGCATCGGTCGATCCTTCATCCTCCGTAAGCGACCCGCCGCCACAGGCCGCAAGCGTCAATACCATCCCGGCCGTCATGACGGCGGTTGATAATCTCCATTTACGTTTCATTCCGCTTCCTCCTAAGTATAGAGTCGACATTCCTTCAACATTCGGTACACCCTAACTTTAGATGAAAACGCTTCCATTATGTAGGTGTCAAAATTGACGTGTAGGGTGGAAAATGTTGCACAGAAAACCAGGACTTTCTTATTGAACAAGAAAGTCCTGGTGTTGGTTTCTTCTATTATAATTACAACAGGCTGATTCCAGCTTCTTCACAGGCTGTGATCATCTCACTCGGCCAGACCGACGATTGGACTTCACCGATATGGCGGGCACGTAGTAAATACATGGCGACACGGGATTGTCCGATTCCGCCCCCGATTGTAAGCGGGAGACGTCCTTCAAGGACCGCTTGATGGAACGGGTACTTACGTTTGTCTTCAGCTCCGGCTGTCACCAATTGCTCGGCAAGCGCCGTTTCGTCGACACGGATTCCCATCGACGACAGTTCGAACGCCGATTCGAGCTCCGGGTGCCAGACGAGGATATCGCCGTTGAGCGACCAGTCGTCATAGTCTGCCGCGCGGCCGTCGTGCTTGTCGCCCGAAGCGAGTGCACCGCCGATTTGCGATAGGAAGACTGCGCCGTACGCTTTACAAATCGCGTGCTCCCGTTCTTTTGGCGTGAGGTCCGGATAAAGGTCTTCTAACTCTTGGCTCGTCAAGAAGTGAATCGACTCTGGCAAGATTGCCTCGATCCCGTACATCGATTCGACCGCCTGTTCCGTCTCGCGGAGCGCCGCATAAATCGATTCAACCGTCGCTTTCAAATACTCCGTCGTCCGGTGTTCCCGGGCGATGACGCGTTCCCAGTCCCATTGATCGACGTGGAGTGAGTGTGTCGCGTCGAGTTCTTCATCCCGACGGATGGCGCGCATCTGTGTGTACAAGCCTTCACCGACCTCAAACCCGTAGCGGCCGAGCGCTTCGCGTTTCCACTTTGCGAGCGACTGAACGATTTCAAGTTCATGCCCTGGATACTGCGTATCGAACTGGATGATGCGTTCGACACCGTTCAAGTGGTCGTTGACACCGCTCGCCGATGTGACGAACAGCGGGGCCTGAACTTGTGTGAGTCCGAGCGCCGTGCTGAACTTGTCTTCGAATGTCGCCTTCACTACTGTGATCGCCTGTTGTTTTTCCTTCATCTTGCTCATTGCTGTCGTTGTCATGTTTTCTTCCTCCAATTGTGGGATTTCGGGATGGAGCAATAGAAAAAAGCCCTCCAATCCCATGGACTATGGGACGGAAGGCTTCAAGCTCCGCGGTGCCACCCAAATTAGTAGACGAATCTACTCACTTTTTCGAGACGAACATCTCGTAGTTCCGATAACGGGGAACAGTCCGGCTACGTCTACTTGCAAAGCGTTCGGGTAGCGACTCCAGGAGGTTCTTCGACAGAGATTTCAGTCCGGGCTCTCACCTTCCCCGGCTCGCTTTGCTTACGTCTTCTGTGTACTCGTCCTATCAATGTCGTTCACAATTGAATTGTCCCAATTATTATAAATATTCAGACGAATGTCAACCACTTTTTTAAAAAAATTCTCCCCCGTGTAGCGGACGGAGGAGATCCCTTGGGCAGGGTTATTTGATCGAGCCGCTCGTAATTCCTTTGATAATATGCTTTTGCATACCGAAGAAAAAGACGAGGAGCGGAACGATCCCAAGGACTAAACCAGCAAGTGCCAAATCCCATTGTTTTGTATATTGTCCGAAGAAATAGAACGTCGCGAGCGGAATCGTCCGCAGCTCGATGTCTCGGAGGACAAGTGAAGGTAAGAGAAAGTCGTTCCAAATCCAAAGACTGTTCAAGATGACGATCGTCACCGTGATCGGTTTGAGGAGTGGGAAGACAATCCGCCAAAATACGCCCCACGTCGAACAACCGTCGATGATGGCCGCTTCTTCAATCTCTTCCGGAATTGACTTCATAAAACCGTGATAGAGGAAGACGGAAATTCCTGAGCCAAAGCCGAGATACATGACCATCAGTCCCCAATGACTGTTCAATAGACCGAGCAGACTCGAGACTTTCACGAGCGGAATCATGATGGATTGGAACGGGATGACCATCGCCGCGACGAACAAGAAGAAGATGACGGTCGAGATCCAATGTTTTGTCCGGACGAGCTTCCATGCCGCCATCGAAGTGAATAGGACGATGAGAAGGTTCGCCCCGGCCGTGATGAGAAGCGAGTTCAAGAAGACGCGTCCATAGTTCATCGCTTCCCACGCATCTGTATAGTTTGACGCGAGCCAAACGTTCGGCAAGGCGGACGTGTTCGTATAAATCTCGGCAATCGATTTGAACGAATTGACGATAACGTAATAGAACGGGACAAGATATAACAGTCCGAGTAAAATCGCCACTAGTTCGACGAGACCGAGACCAGCCGTATATCCACCCGCCCGTAGCGGTTTTTGCGGTAGCAATCGCTGTGGGGATGAATCAACCTTCGCTTCGATGCGTTCAATTTTTTCCGTCGTCATGCCTCCACCTCCCGCTTTTTCGTCAAGTAGACTTGAGTGACGGTAATCGCCGCGACGACAAGGAAGAAAATGACCGCTTTCGCCGAGCCGAGCCCGTAATTATTATTCACGAATGATTCTGTATAAATGTTCAAGGCGAGCATCTCTGTCGATTTGAATGGTCCTCCGTTCGTAAGCGACAAGTTCGTGTCGAACACTTTGAACGACCAGGAAATCGTCAAAAACAGACAGATGGTGATCGACGGCATGATCATCGGTAACGTGATGTGACGCAACATCTTCAACCGGTTCGCTCCATCAATTTTGGCCGCCTCCAGCAAATCTGTCGGCACGTTTTGAAGCGCAGCGATGTAGATGACCATGACGTATCCCCCACCTTGCCAGATGGCGACGATGACGATTCCCCAAAAAGCTGTCTGGGCGTCACCGAGCCACGGCAGTTCAAACAGACTCCACCCGGTCAGTGCCCCAATTGATTCAAAGCCCTTCACATAGATAAACTGCCAAATGAATCCGAGAATGAGCCCGCCAATCAAGTTTGGCATGAAAAAGACGGTGCGCAGGATATTGCGCGTCTTAATGTTCATCGTCAACAGTAAGGCTAGCAAGAAACCGACGATATTCGTCAAAACAACGGCTACAATCGTGTATTTCGTCGTGATCCAGAACGAGGCACGGAACTGTTCATCCTCGAATAAAATTCGCTGATAGTTGTCCCAACCGACCACGTTCAACTGACCCGTCACACCGTTCCAATCCGTGAAACTGTAATAAATTCCGTTGAAAAACGGAATAAGCACAATCGCCACAAACGCTAAAAAGGCCGGCCCGACGAATGCGATAAAGCTCGCCGGTTTTTTCCAATTTCGTCTTCGCTTCAGCTGTTTTGATGTTTCTGTCATATTCATCGCCTCCACTATCAACTTACCTTCCTGCGACAAAAATGAAAACGGATACATTTGACGGAAAGGGTGGAATATATTGCACTCAATGGGTGAATTATAAGAGACGATGCGTTATGATAAACTCAATGACAACACGAACGAGTCTTCATGAATGAAGAATTAAACTTTGATTCTACGTCGATTCACGAATGAAATGAACTAAACTGATTACAACGTTCGAAAGTGGAGGGATTTTATACATGACGACGATTAAACCGTTATCCGACCTAACGATTGCCCAACAAGCCGAGATGCTGCCCGTCAAACAGATTGCGGAAAAGCTCGGTTTACAAGAAGATGACCTCGATCTATACGGGAAATATAAAGCCAAGTTATCCTTCGATGTCATCGACCGGATGGCGACGCGCGAAGACGGGAAACTCATTCTCGTTACGGCGATTAATCCGACTCCGGCCGGTGAAGGAAAGTCGACCGTGACCGTCGGCCTTGGCCAAGCGCTCAATCAACTCGATAAACGAGCGATCGTCTGCCTGCGCGAACCGTCGCTCGGTCCGACGATGGGCTTGAAAGGCGGTGCCGCCGGCGGAGGATTCAGTCAAGTGTTGCCGATGGAAGATATCAACCTCCACTTCACAGGCGACATGCATGCCATCACCTCTGCCCACAATACGATTAGTGCTATGCTCGATAATCACCTCCATCAAGGGAACGACCTTGGCATCGATGTTCGGAAAATCGTCTGGAAACGGGTTCTTGACTTGAATGACCGGGCGCTTCGTCATGTGACGGTCGGACTTGGCGGCAGTGCTCATGGCGTGCCCCGTGAAGACGGCTTCGATATCACGGTCGCGTCAGAAATCATGGCGATTCTCTGTCTCGCTGATTCATTGACCGACCTCGAGACACGCATCAAGCGAATCGTTGTCGCATACGATCGGGATAATGAGCCGATCACGGCCGAACAAATCGGTGCGGCCGGTGCCGCGACACTGCTATTAAAAGAAGCATTCAAGCCGAACTTGGTGCAGACACTCGAACAGACACCCGCCCTCGTTCACGGTGGTCCGTTCGCCAATATCGCCCACGGCTGCAACTCGTTGATTGCGACGAAAACCGCCCTCAAACTTGGCGAATACGTCGTCACCGAAGCCGGATTCGGAGCCGACCTCGGCGCCGAGAAATTCTGTCATATCAAGTCACGCATCGGAAAATTGAATCCGGACGCCGTCGTCCTCGTGGCGACAGTCCGCGCTTTGAAAATGCATGGTGGTGTCGCCAAGGACCAACTCCACGTCGAGAACATCGGAGCTATCGGCAACGGGTTAAAACTGCTCGCCAAACATGTCGAGACGATGGGGAAACTCGGCTTGCCGACCGTCGTCGCCCTCAACCGCTTCAATTCGGATACCGCCGAAGAGTTGACGGCCGTCCTCGATTGGTGTGAAGCGAACCACATTCGAGTGGCGCTCAGTGAAGTGTGGTCGAACGGAGGACAAGGCGGTCGTGCCCTCGCCGAGGCCGTCATCGAAACAATCGAGGCGAACGAGAGTGCGCTCACCCCGCTCTATGCGTTGACCGATTCGATCGAACAGAAAATCTTGACGATTGCCCGTGAAGTATACGGGGCGGCCAATGTCACGTTTACCGCGACCGCGAAAAAACAGATGGCACAAATCGAGACGAACGGCTGGCAACACTTGCCGATTTGTATGGCGAAGACGCCTTTCTCGCTGTCAGACGACCCGACGAAACTCGGCTACCAGCACGGGTTCACTGTGACCGTAAGAGAGTTGAAACCATCGGTCGGTGCAGGTTTCCTCGTCGCCTTGACCGGAAACGTCTTGACGATGCCAGGTCTGCCGAAACAACCGGCCGCCTTGAATATGGGGATTGACGACACCGGGAAAGCGATCGGTTTATTCTAAACGATAGATAACGGAGGGATCGAGATGGACGTCACGGAACATACGTATGCGGATGGATATCGCACGCAACTTTTGCATATTACGGCTAGACAACCGATTGGAAATTGTTTCATCTTTCACGGGATGCTCGAACATCATCAACGTTATGTCGAATTCGCTGATTATTTGTCAGAAATTGGCTTCAATGTGTTCCTATGCGACCTGCGTGGCGCCGGCTCCTTGGCCCGGACCCAGTTTACTTACGCCCACCTGTCGCCCCATGAAGGGTTTGAGCAAATGGTCGACGACGCCATCTCGCTCCTTGACCATTATCAAGATGAATTGCCAACGATTGTTTTGGGCCACAGTTTCGGCTCATTGCTCGCTCGTCGACTCGGTCAACGGCTAGGTCATCGTTTGGCTGGCGTCATCGCCGTTTCTCCACCCCCGCATTCCGGTATCGCCGGACGGATCGGCCTGTTCGCAATCGATTTGGCGATTCAACTCAAAGGAAGCACATACGAATCTCGCTTTTTCGAACGCTTACTGTTCGGAAGATACAACTTAAAATTCTTACCTACCACGACCGAGAGCGACTGGATTTCCAGTGTCCCAGAAGAAGTGGCATCCTATGTAAATGATCCCGACTGTGGCGGAATTCCGACGCTCGGCTACTTGCATGAAGTCGCCCGCGCCTCGCTCGAAGTGACGTCCATCGCCCGGATTCACGAGCATCCAAAAACGTTACCCATCTTGTTCGTTGTCGGGGCGGATGATCCGGTCATCCATGACGGAGAAGGACTCGCGGGTATCATCCGCAAACATCAAATCGCCGACATCGAATTGACTGCGCTCTCTTATGACAACGCAAGACATGAAATCCTACGCGAACGACAGCGACAAGACGTATGGACTGACATTGGCGACTGGATGCATCAAACCGTACAAATTGCAAAAAGAACCTCCTAGGAAATGGAGTTCTTTTTATTTCCAATTAAATGAAATATCATTCTAATTCATTTACCTTTTTTTAAATGAACCTTCTTCTTTCCAATTTTTAAGTACGCTATACTTAGACCGCACACTATATGAATACAAATATTTGATTCGTATTCACCGAAAGGGGTAACACATTGAAGCCAACGATCACACGATTGAGCACGGCCGTCCTCATCTCTAGCACGGTATTGAGTACGCTCGTCCCCGCTCACTCATATGCAGCAACATACGAAGGAACAGTGAATACATCAATTTTAAACGTTCGCTCCGCCACATCGACCTCTTCTGATATTGTCGGAAAATTGACCCAAGGCGAGACCGTTCAAGTATATACGACGAACAATACCTGGGCGCAAATCGAATTCGAAGGTGAAAAACGTTATGTTTCGTCGACTTATTTAACGTTAAAATCGACCATCGCGAAAACAGCGACGACCGCCTCGACGACAGCGACGTCTGCTTACAAGGCTGATGCGAACGTCAATTTACGCTCATCGATGTCGACGTCCGCCACCGTCTTGACGACTATCCCGAAAGGTGCGACTGTCACGTACATTTCTTCCCATGGCGCAACCGGTTCGTGGATGAAAGTGACATATGGAAAGTATACTGGCTACGTCGTCGCCCGTTACTTCACTCCGTCTGCCCCTGTCGAGACGCCATACTATGCAATCAAGACAGCCGTGTTGTACAATTCGACCGGTTCAGGCGCATCTAAACTCGCGACTATCCCAGCCGGTGCCAAAGTAACGCACCTCGCTTCACTCGGGGCAACCGGCTCTTGGTTTAAAATCCAATACGGGACAAAAGTGGGATACGCCCCGGCGCGTAACTTCTCGACCTCACTTTTGACACCGGAAGCGACGACTCCTTATTTCTCAATCACAAACGTCGCTCTTTATAACAGTTCTGCTTCGGGTGCGACCAAAATCGCGACTATTCCATCAGGTGCTCAAGTCGAACAAATCGCTATGCCTGGATTGAGCTCCTCTTGGTTTAAAGTCCGTTACAATGGTGTGACCGGCTATGCCGCCGCCCGAAATTTCTCGAAGACGAAACCGGAAGTGATTGTCATCAAGCCTTATTTTGCAATTCGGAACGTGGCGATGTATGATTCATCGGCATCGGGTGCTACAAAAATTGATACCATTCCGTTCGGTGCTAAAATTGAACAGATTTCACAGAGTGGATTGTCGAGCTCCTGGTTCAAAGTACGTTATGACGGAAAAACCGGCTATGCCGCCGCCCACCACTTTTCAGTCAATCAACCAGAGGTGATTGTCGTGACTGATTATTACGCGACACAACCAGTCGTCCTATACAATCAGTCTGCTTCACCAAAATCGAAAATCGCAGTCATTCCGGCCGGAACCAAAGTTCAGCAAATTTCTGAGGCAGGATTGACCAGTTCGTTGTATAAAATCAAGTACGGCACACTCACTGGCTACGCGACGGCCGCCTATTTCTCCGACAAACCGCCAGCTCCGGATGAACAGTTAGAAGCTGAACGTGAAGTTGAAGTCGTTGTCGCGAACAATGACACGTTAAGAGTTCGTAACAAACCATCAGAGGGTACTGTCATCGGTCATTTAACAAATGGGACGGTCGTCAAAGTGAAGCCGATCGTCGGTAGCGACTGGGGCGTCATCCCGTATCTCGTCAACGGTTCGCTCGTGAAAGGGTACATCTCCCTTCTGTATACGAAACCGTACACGCCACCTGTAGCCGGCAGCAAAGAAACGGTCATCACGGAGACGGTTTACCCGTATACGCTCGCATCGATGGTGACGACGCAACGCAACGCGTTCGCCCAGTCGGACGCTTTTCGGAATGCGAACGCTTACGTGCATAAATCATTGATTACAAAAAGTTCGACCGGCGAACTGTTCACGACGAAACTTCAATATTTAAAGTCGACAGCATCTTCGTCTGCCACGACTGTAGCTACGTTACCGAACCATACTAAACTCGCTTATCTCGGTGCTCAGCAGGTCGGGACCGTAACATGGTACAAAGTGAAGTATGGTTCTCTCACCGGATATGTCTTGGCGACCGCGACCGCACCGGCTGGAAAAGTCTCAGCAACCGAACTGTTCGCGACTCGATTCCAATATTTGAAGTTGACCGCATCGTCAACGTCTACAAACGTGACGAGCGTATCAACCAATACCAAACTTGAGTACCTCGGTACCCAAAAAGTCGGCTCAACAACGTGGTATAAAGTAAAATACGGCGTACACACCGGTTATATTAACGCCGTTAACGCCATTGGAAACACCAATGTCTCGAAGGACGCCTCGATGACTTCCCACTCATTTGGAGTCATCAATCCGGGTGAAGAAGTCGCCATCACCGGGGAAACGGATCAGTACTACACAATCACTTATTATCGCCCGAGTGGATATGATATTCGTGTGTATGATCGCTCTTGGCGCCGGGCGACAAACGAAGAAATCACACGTCACGTGTCACCGTCTGCGTTCGCCACGACGTCACAGGAATATTTCCAGTTCCTCGACTTGTCGAAGAGTGCTGATTTGACAGCACCCGTGTTGAACAAATCGCTCATCGGCAAAGGGATTCTAGCCGGACGCGGTCAAGCGTTCATCGACGCGTCACGTACACACAACGTCAACGAGATTTATCTGTTGTCACATGCTCTGCTTGAGACAGGCCACGGAACATCTGCTCTTGCTACCGGGACAATCGTCTCGAGCGTCGACGGCAAGGCCGTCACACCGAAAACCGTCTACAACATGTACGGGATCGGTGCGATTGACGGAAACGCCCATGTCAAAGGGGCCGAGCGCGCTTATAAGGAAGGGTGGTTCACACCGGAAGCCGCCATTATCGGCGGTGCCAAGTTCATCGGGGAAAAATATATCAACAACCCGGAGCGGATGCAGAACACACTCTATAAGATGCGATTCAATCCGATTAAACCGGGCATAAACCAATATGCCACAGATATTGCTTGGGCGACGAAACAGACCGCCAACATCTACGACATGTACCAACAGCTCGAATCTTACACGCTTTACTTCGACGTTCCAAAATTCCAGTAAGACACAAAGAGACACGCAGCCGACATTGGCGCGTGTCTCTTGTTATGTCCATTCGATTGAGTCAACAATTGCTTCAATCTCTACTTTCTCATTCGTCACTTCATCGGCGACGTACGTCAAAAACAGGAGTCGTTTCCCGTCTGTAAGTGACCAGACGTCGAGATGCATCCCATCCTCGATTCCGCTCGCATAGGCCGTCGTCATGCCGCCTGTCTCCGTCGTGACGCTCGGCGCGACTTTGACGTCGATCGGGAACTCACCTAAAAATGTGTTTAACTCTTGGAGGGCCGCATCGCTCGGCGCTTGTTCTTCCTCCGCTTCATAGATGGACATCTGAAGCGTTCCTTGGGCATCTGCCTCAACTGAATAAAAACTAACATGGTCTTCTTCTTCATTATATTCAAAGTGTTCCGGGTAGGACAGACGGATCCAACCATCAATCTCGTATTCCTTCATGCTGTTTGCTCCTTCGTCTTCTTAAATGCTAGACCCGTCACCATCTTTGCTTGGAGCGCATATTTGAGGCGCTCAGTCACGTAAAGATGTTGACTGTTTTGGTCTTGGGCAATCATGTGCCCGAATAAATTCAATCGTACGGTTTGATGTGATAAAAAATAGAGTCGGTCCGGGTCTAACGGTCGATATTCGCCCGAATCCTCAAGATGCTCAATCTCGAAGCGGCGCAACACGTTGAGCGCACAATATTGATCCGTCTTCCCGGTACTCGTGTGCAACTCGACTCGAACGAGTTGAATGTCGTATGGGCATAAGTTCATAAAAATCGGACCGATTCGCTCATGGATGAGCAGCACACCCATATCCGTCTCAATCAAATCGGGGAGGTCCTGCTTGTCTTGCGAGATGCTCAAGACGACATATGGACGTTCTGTCGGTGCGAGCAATTCCCCTTTAAAAAAGCGGAATCGTTGGATACCGGTCAATACACGGGCCCGCCAGGCACTGCCCCGAGCTTCCGCTTCAATTCGATATAACCTTTCTCCACTCACGACTACTCCCCCTTCATTTGTATGAGCGACGTGACGAATCGTTCCCACTCCTGATCGTCACAGACGACCTTACTTTCAATTCCCCATTCTTCATCGATTTTCAAACGTACTTCGTTCGTCTCGAGATGACGCGTGAGTTGGAGTGAACCGATTTGAACGGATAGCGGTTCAATGATGAACTGGTTTGTCATCGGGCCAATCCATTTCAATCGTTCCGTATGAAGAATCACTTGCCAGTCCGACTCATGACGAATCGAGAACATCCACTGACGAAGCTTCGTCTCATGGTTGAGTTGTTTGGCATGCTTCATCATCCGAAATCCTTCACTCATCATCTGTAAATAGGATTTGCGCTCACTCATGCCCCATCCACTCCTCTCCCTTATTATCTTAGCAAGACGAGATAAACGTAACAACTAATGTTTTTTCAAAAAAGGGTTTGCAAACATAAAATCCTGTGCTATTATATTACCGTAACGTTAAGCGTTTCGCGGGTGTAGTTTAATGGTAAAACCTCAGCCTTCCAAGCTGATGACGAGAGTTCGATTCTCTTCACCCGCTCCAATTTAACATTTCATATGCGGGTGTAGTTTAATGGTAAAACCTC
>NZ_QSGS01000007.1 GCF_003467445.1 Exiguobacterium sp. AM39-5BH | reverse complement strand
TCAGAGGGTCGAGGGTTCGAATCCTTTCGCCGGCACTCCTTGGGGGGGGTAGCGAAGTGGCTAAACGCGGCGGACTGTAAATCCGCTCCCTCGGGTTCGGCGGTTCGAATCCGCCCCCCCCACCAGGTTGAGCCATTAGCTCAGTTGGTAGAGCATCTGACTTTTAATCAGAGGGTCGCAGGTTCGAGCCCTGCATGGCTCATTTTTATGCGGAAGTAGTTCAGTGGTAGAATACGACCTTGCCAAGGTCGGGGTCGCGGGTTCGAATCCCGTCTTCCGCTCCATCTTATTCCCTTTAACGGGGCCTTAGCTCAGCTGGGAGAGCGCCTGCCTTGCACGCAGGAGGTCAGCGGTTCGATCCCGCTAGGCTCCACCATTTATTTTTTCTTAAGTTACTTACGACTTAAGTTTTTTTTGCCTAAATCCATGAACCATTCACTTGAGAGTACAGAGAAAGGCAGCCTGCCACCATTCAGGCTGCCTTTTTGTATGTTTATTCATCAGGATGTGAAGTTGAACCATAAGTTTGATAGCGTTTACAATAAAGGCATAAACGTTCAAGGGGGAATGGGGATGAATTGGTCATATATTGAAGTACCGCTACGTTATGGACAGGGGAAACATGGCGTGGAAAAAGGTCCATCTAAATTACGCACGCTTGGATTGGAAACACTATTGCCAGCGGAAACGAAGCAACAAACGATTCGTGTTTTACCTGAATCTGAATTACTTAACAGCGAAGAGCACTTGAAACGGGTGGACGGGGTCTTATATACTGTTCAAGAACTCGCTGAAGTCGTCGACGCAGAAATACGGGCGAAGCGATTCCCGTTGATTGTTGGGGGCGATCACAGCATGGCAATTGGAACACTCGCAGGTCTTGCTAAGACAGGACCGTACGGCGTCATTTGGGTCGATGCGCACGCTGACTTGAACACGGGAGAGACCTCACCATCCGGTAATATTCACGGCATGCCGCTCGCCGCAGCGATGGGGATGGGAGATATCCGTTTGACCGAAGTCGGTGGACGTGAACCAAAGCTCGCTCCTGAACATTTGGTCTATATGGCACTTCGGGACATCGATGAAGGTGAGATTCGAGAAATCAATCGCCTCGGCATTAAAGTGATTACAGTGGAAGAAATTCGTACACGTGGTGTCGATGTCATGATGGAAGAGGCTCTTTCTTATTTGCGCACCCGTGTGGATCGCTTCTATCTCAGTTTCGACATGGACAGCTTGGACGCAAAACTGGTTCCGGGTACAGGAACCCCAGTCGATCAAGGGCTGACCGTCGAAGAAGGCAAAGCCATTTTGGCTGAAGCGATGAAGGCTGATGATTTGATTGCAGTCGAACTCGTAGAATTAAATCCGTCGCTCGACCATAACGATACAACGGCTCATTTGGCGTTCGAGTTATGTAAGACGATTTTAAAATCCAAAGAAAACCTTTTGTTGGAAAACAAGCCTGTATCATGACCTTACAGTTTCCAAGTCTGTTTGCTACAATGGACTTGGAAACTTTTTTGTCGTTTTATTATTTTTTTGAAACCTCCATAATGATTGACTCGTATAGAAGGACGACCGCATAAGTTGCGGAGAGGGGAAGTGGACTGATGGAACGGCTGACCACCCGTTTGGTAGACGAATTAAGGTCGGGGAATCATGATTCGTTTGCCGAGCTGGTAGAACTGTACAAGGATGGTGTCTTTGCTGTCGCTTATAAGATATTATATGATCGCGGCGAAGCAGAAGACGCTTCCCAGGAGACATTCATTCGGGCGTATACTCGAATTGATACGTATGATTCTCAGTACAAGTTCAAGACGTGGATTTATCGGATTGCGACGAACGTGGCAATCGACCGTCTTAGAAAACGAAAGCCGGAATATTCCATGGATGCCGAGATTGCTGGCACTGATGGTTTGACCTATCAAGATCACTTGGCTGATGAAGCGCCCCAACCCGAAGCTCAAGTCGTTCATCGTGAAATTCGAGGCGAAATGCATGAAGCAATCAAGCAGTTGCCGGATAAATATCGGATTCCTCTTCTGCTGAAATACGTGGATGACTTATCACTTAAAGAAATTAGCGTTATGATCGATATGCCGGTCGCTACGGTTAAAACAAGAATCTTCCGGGGAAGAGAAATGTTAAAAACAATCTTTCAAAACAGGGAGGGGTTCAATTGACTCCTGAAGAAAAAGTACAACAATATTTGGAAGATGGCATCCTGCCCGAAGAATCTGACGAACTACGTCATTTGTTGGAGGACGATGACTTATACGAAGCTTACCTTCAATACGAACGAATAGATGCCGAACTGAAGGCTTTGCCACGGCCGAAACTATCCGATGATTTCACAGCTCGTGTGATGGCGTCCTTACCGGATGCGAAAGTGCGGGTGGAGGTCGCTCCTGTGACAAGATTAGAAGATAAAGTTCGGCCAAAGCGTAAACAACACTCGCAATGGATGACTTGGTTCCGTAAACATCCAGGACTCATAGCAGCCGCTTTGTTCTTCAGTTTAATGTCGAGCGCGACGCTTGGGCTATGGAACGAGTCGACGGAGACAATGACGTACACGAAAGTGCCAGGAATTATTGTGACGTCGAAGGAAGTCGTTATTCCGAAAGGTGTTACTGTCGACCGTGATATCACGGTCCAAGGCGGAGATCTTCGAATTGAAGGTACAGTCAACGGGAACGCGACGGCTGTACATGGTCGGGCTTATCTGGCTAGCGCTGGAGAAGTGACAGGAGAACTCGAACAGATTGATCGGATGTTTGAATGGATATGGTATTCGTTCAAACAAATCTTCTAACAAAGACGCCGGAGACGGCGTCTTTTTATGTTCGTTTCAATCTGGTTTCGTTTTATCGTCTGGCGATGCGCCGTTTCGGAAATGTGATATAATGTAATTTGCACGAATTGGCTAGGTAGTTGAGGAGGGGAGCATTTGCCGCTACTTGAACAGGTTTCATTCTTATCATTTTTTAGTCTTTCGGAGAACGTACATTGGTACGATTATTTGAATGACGTTTTAGATATTATCGTCGTCACGTATGTCATTTATAAATTGATGATGATTGTGCGTGGGACAAAAGCGGTCCAATTGATTAAAGGAATATCGATCATCCTGGTCAGCTGGTTCCTCAGCGGATTCTTTGGGTTAAAGACGTTACAGTTCTTATTAAATCAAGTCATCACCTACGGGTTGCTAGGGATTATTATCATCTTCCAACCGGAACTTCGCCGGGGACTCGAGCATTTAGGTCGAACGAGTAATTTGTTCGGTCGCACGAGTACAAGTGACGAGGATAAACAACGTCAAATAATCGAAGCGATTGTTAGCTCGGCGCAATATATGTCAAAACGTCGCATTGGAGCATTAATCGCGATTGAACGTGATACGGGATTAAATGAGTACGTGGAGACTGGGATACGCATGGATTCACATATCACATCACAACTCATCATCAACTTATTCATTCCGAACACCCCGCTTCACGATGGAGCGATGATTATCCAAGATGGAAAGATTGCAGCTGCGGCATGTTATTTGCCGTTGTCTGAAAGTCCGCATATTGATAAAGCGTTAGGGACGCGCCATCGGGCCGCCATTGGGGTTAGCGAAGTGACCGATAGCGTGACGCTCACCGTCTCTGAAGAGACAGGTGCGGTTTCGCTCGCCATCTCAGGGCGTCTATATCGGGAGTTGGACGAGGAGACGCTCCGAAATAAATTGATTCAAGAACTCGTGATTGAAGAGAAAGAGACGACACTCTCGTTCTTCAATAAAAAGGGGGGAGCAAGTAAGTGATTGATCAGTGGTTACAACATAAATGGTTTCTCCGCGTCATCGCACTTGCTTTAGCCATCCTGCTTTATTTCATGGTCGCCGAGACGAGTTCGTCGACCAACTCCACAAACGCACTTCCGATCGTCGGACAAAGTTCGATGTCGCTGGACGTTCCGGTCGAAGTGTTCTTTGATGAGGTGCAGTACGTGGCATATAATGTCCCAGAAGAAATGAGTGTCGAACTACAAGGTCCGTCTAGTAGTTTGACAATGACAAAATTGGTGAAAGATTATCAAGTCTTCGTTGACTTAACGAATCTCGGAACGGGCTTCCACCGTGTTCCGGTCGAGGCACGCGGCTTTGGCGGCGACGTTAACGTCAAGCTTGAACGGGATACGGTAGAGATTTACATCGATCGCAAGCAGACAATCGAAGTCCCGGTATCCGTCAACCTTTTGAATAAAGATCAGTTACCGGAAGGGAAAGTAATCGGTGACGCCGAGATTGAACCGGCGACGGTGAAAGTGTCAGGTGGTGCGAGTCGGATTCAAAATGTTCAAGAAATCACCTTAAACGTCGATGTCGCCAATCAAAGTCAAACGTTCACACGAGAACTAACGCCAACGATTTTAGACGCGAACGGCAATCCGCTCAACGTGACTGTCGAACCCAATATCATTAGTGTGACGGTTCCCGTTTATGAACAGAGCGCTGTTTTCCCGATTGAAGCGGTTACGACAGGGGCAATTGCCGACGATTTCAGACTTGTCGATACACTGCTTGAAGAAACGGAAGTTCGTGTTTTTGCACCGCAAGATGTGCTCGACACAATCGATACCGTGAAGACAGAACCGATTGATTTAGATGAGATCAATCAGACGAGCAAAGTCACCGCAGCGCTTAATTTACCGGAGGGCGCTTCATCGCTTGAGACAAAACAAGTAGAGGTCCAATTGCTTGTTCGGGCTGTTGATGAGACACGTGACGCCACGGGTCAATTGACAGAACGGGTCCGCCTGACAGTGCCGGTGACCGTGCGTGGGTATGACCGGACGAACTTTACGCTTCAGGCCCCTGAAGTCATCGGCGTCACTTTATCTGGAAAACGGTCCCTCTTAGAAAACATCACATCGAACAGCGTGAGTGTGACTTTAGATTTGACAGGCCTTCCTAGCGGATTACATGGGGTTGACATCGACTATGAAGTACCAAAAGGTGTGACTGTCGTCTCACCGAAGACAATCGACATCGAGTTAACGAGCGTCGATGAACAAACCGAAACGTCCTCGATTCAATGAGACGTTCAATCATACAAAAGTGAGGAATTGAATTTATGGGTAAATATTTTGGAACTGATGGAGTCCGCGGTGTTGCGAACTCAGAATTGACAGCAGAATTAGCATATCGTTTAGGTCGTGCGGGCGGTTACGTGTTATCGAAACACTTGCCAGTCGGTGAACAGCCGAAAGTATTGATTGGCCGTGACACACGTATTTCAGGTCATATGCTTGAAGGCGCGCTCATCGCAGGTCTCTTATCGATCGGAGCCGAAGTGATGCGTCTCGGCGTCATCTCGACGCCAGGTGTGGCTTATTTGACGAAGTCGCTCGATGCGACGGCCGGTGTCATGATTTCGGCCTCACACAACCCGGTAGCGGATAATGGCATCAAGTTTTTCGGTAGCGACGGTTTTAAACTCGACGACGCAACAGAAGGGGAAATCGAAGCGATTTTAGATGCGTCGGAAGACACGTTGCCACGTCCAGTCGGCAAAGACCTTGGCTTCGTCTCAGACTACTATGAAGGCGCACAAAAATATCTTCAAATGTTGAAACAAACGGTCGACGAAGATTTCGACGGTCTCCATATCGCACTCGACTGTGCCCACGGTGCAACGAGTGGATTAGCAGCGCGCTTGTTTGCTGATCTCGAAGCGAACGTTTCGACGATTGGAAATTCACCGAACGGTTTGAACATCAACGAAGGTGTTGGTTCGACACACCCTGAGCATTTGGCACAGTTCGTTCGTGAAAAAGAAGCGGACATGGGTCTTGCCTTTGATGGCGACGGCGACCGCTTGATTGCAATCGATGAGAACGGTGATATCGTCGACGGCGATAAAATCATGTATATCTGCGGGAAGTACTTGAGCGAGAAAGGCCGCCTCAAAGACAATACGATTGTCGCGACGGTCATGAGTAACCTCGGCTTCCACAAAGCGGTCGAAGATGCTGGTATGACGGCGCTTCAGACGGCGGTCGGTGACCGTTACGTCGTCGAAGAGATGAAGAAACACAACTACACACTCGGTGGCGAACAGTCGGGTCACTTGATCTTCCTCGACCACTCGACGACGGGAGACGGGATGCTCTCTGGCGTTCAACTTGCTCAAATTGTGAAGACAACAGGTCGCAAACTGTCTGAACTCGCGGCTGAGATGCCGGTTTATCCACAAAAACTCGTCAACATCCGTGTCACGGACAAAAATGAGGCGATGAACGGCGAACGCGTGCTTGCGACGATTCAAGAAGCGGAAGCGGAAATGAACGGCAATGGACGCATCCTTGTTCGTGCATCTGGTACAGAGCCGCTTGTACGCGTCATGGCGGAAGCGCCGACATCGGAAGAATGTGACCGTTATGTCGAACGAATCGCCCAAGTTGTTCGTGAAGATTACGGAGTGGAAGGATAATTCTGGCGAAATAGGGAATAAAACAAGGGAATCCGTCCTCGGGTTCCCTTTTTTGTTTCCGTTTTGTCACTGTGGAATTATGTGATTTTCTTGACGAATGGAGGTGTGATTTGTACTATTAAGAGCGTGACCTTAGAAACGGAAGGACACCAAGTACGAACCAAGCGCCAGAACTCTTCGGAGTTGACGAGGTTGGAGGTTATCGAGTTTTCGGCGGATGCCTCCTAGTCGCCTGTCACGACTACAAGCAAACCCTCAAAACGTCCGGGCGACCGGACGGCCAAAGGGGTGCGCGGTGACAGCTCTTAGAAAAAGCCCGTTTCCTTTTTCGAGAAATCGAAAATAAAGGGAGAATTTTGTATGTGTGGAATTGTAGGAATGATTGGGAACACCGGAGCGAAGGAAATCCTTCTCAAAGGTCTTGAAAAACTCGAGTACCGTGGTTATGACTCGGCAGGTCTTGCTTTGATGCATGATCACGTGAACGTGCATAAAGAAGTCGGCCGGATTGCCGCGCTACGCGAAGTCGTACCAGCAGAAGTAGACGGCACGATTGGAATCGGCCACACACGTTGGGCGACACACGGCGTTCCGAGCGTCCCGAACGCTCACCCGCACCAGAGCACGACGGGCCGCTTCACGCTCGTCCACAACGGTGTCATCGAGAACGACGAGCAGATCAAGGCCACGCTCGACGTACCGTTCCTCTCGGAGACGGACACGGAAGTCATCGTCCAGTTGATGGAGAAGAACTTCGTCGACCTCGGCGACGTCGAGGCGGCGTTCCGCAAGACGTTGTCGGAGCTCCACGGCTCGTACGCGATCGCGATGATTGACTCAGAGGACCAAGAGCGCCTCTACATCGGCAAGAACAAGTCACCACTCCTCGTCGGACTCGGCGACGGCACGTTCAACGTCGTGGCGTCTGACGCGATGGCGATGCTCCAGGTGACGGACCAGTACCTCGAGCTCCACGACGGCGAGATCGTCATCTTGACGCGCGAATCGGCGACGATCAAGACGCTCGACGGCGACGTGCTCGAGCGTGCGCCGTATACGGCCGAGATCGATGCGTCAGACATCGAGAAGGGCACGTACGCGCACTACATGTTGAAGGAGATGGACGAGCAGCCAGCCGTCATCCGCAACATCATCCAACACTACCAGAACGAGAACGGTGACATCGAACTCACGGAAGGCGTGCGCTCGCTCGTCTCGGAAGCCGACCGCATCTATATCGTCGCTTGCGGTACGAGCTATCACGCTGGTCTCGTCGGTAAGCAATTGATCGAGCGCGTCGCAGGTGTGCCGACAGAAGTGCATGTCGCTTCTGAGTTCGGTTACAACATGCCACTTCTCACAGAGAAGCCGTTGTTCCTCTTCATCTCACAATCAGGTGAGACAGCGGACAGCCGTGCCGTCCTCGTCGAAGTGAAGAAGCGCGGCTACAAGGCGCTCACACTTACGAACGTTGCCGGTTCGACGCTCTCACGTGAGGCGAACGAGACGATGCTTCTCCATGCCGGCCCTGAGATCGCGGTCGCGTCGACGAAAGCATACACGGCCCAAATCGCCGTGCTCGCCATCCTCGCCTACGACATCGCTCGTGCGAACGGCAAGAAACTTCCGTTTGACCTCATGACAGAGCTCGCGCGTGTCGCGACAATCATGGACTCGGTCATGGCTCAAAAAGAAATCTTTGAGCAATTGGCAGACAAGTTCTTGAAAGAGTCACGCAACGCGTTCTTCCTCGGTCGTGGTATGGATTCATACGTTGGTCTCGAAGGTGCCCTCAAGCTCAAAGAGATCTCGTATATCCAAGCAGAAGGCTACCCAGGTGGAGAGCTCAAGCACGGACCGATCGCCTTGATTGAAGACGGCACACCGGTCATCACGCTCGTCTCGCAACCGAACACGCACCTCAACATCCGTGGAAACATCAAGGAAGTTGTTGCTCGTGGCGCCGTTGCCTGCACGATTTCAATGGAAGGAATGGAACACGAAAGTGATTCATTCGTCTTGCCACGTGTCGAACCACTTCTCACACCGCTCGTGACGGTATTACCGCTGCAACTCATCTCTTATTACGCGGCACTTGCGCGTGATTGCGATGTCGACAAGCCACGTAACTTGGCGAAATCAGTCACAGTCGAATAAACGGCCAGCCAAGATCTTTCGGGATCTTGGCTTTTTTTTATCAAACGGATAACAAATCATCGCATCGGTCTCAAAAACGTCTCATCCCCTCGATAGCAGGGTAACGTACACACTTAAAGACGTAAAGGAGAGATTCGATGAGACAGAAAAAGTGGCTGACCGGGTTGAGCGCGATGCTGCTCACGACGACTTTGGCAGCTTGTGGGGATGCCGAGGAAAATCAGACGAGCGACGCGACGGAAGAGCATTCGGAGCATTCGATGATGGACCATTCGGGATCTGAGGACGTGCCGAGCGGGTTAAGTGAAGCGACAGACCCAACGTTCCCGGTAGGGGCGACCGCGGACCATATGCCGGGCATGGACGGCGCCGCGGCGACCATCGACTCGGCCGAACAGACGACGGTATATATGGTCGACTTCACCACAAGCGATGGGGAAGACGTCACGAACCATAAATGGGTCACGGAGGATGAACTTGAAGCTGTAAACTAACGATAAACCTCAGGATATCCTGAGGTTTTTATTTATTTGCGATGATTATTTATTGATAAACAATAAAAATAAGATTATGATGAAGCTATCAAACGAAGTGAGGTGGATTCATCATGAAGCGAGAGACGGTGTTTCTACGGCTGGCCGTATTCGTTCTGGCTGTCCCGATTGTGGCGGCCTGCTTGTTTTTGCTTCCGTACATTTGGCGCGAGGCGATCGAGAGTGGGAGTTGGATTGAGGATTCGATTCGTCCGATCGTGATTGGCATGTATGGATCGGCCATCCCGTTCTTTATCGCCTTGTTCCAAACGTTCAGGCTGCTCCGGTTAATCGATCGCGACGAAGGGTTCTCGTATCGGGCTGTCCAATCACTCCGTGCCATCAAGTTTTGTGCGTTGGCCATCACCGGCATCTATGTGGCGACGCTCCCGTTCTTCTTCTGGTTCGCCGATCGAGATGATGCGCCGGGCTTCCTTCTCATCGGGCTCGTCCTCGTGTTTGCCGCGTTCGTCGTCGCCGTATTCGCGGAACTGTTACAGAAACTATTGAAGCGTGCCATCGACATGAAGCAAGAAAATGATTTGACGGTCTGAGGTGAGATAGATGGCGATTATCGTAAATCTTGACGTAATGTTGGCGAAACGAAAGATGAGTGTGACCGAGCTGTCTGAAAAAGTGGGCATCACAATGGCAAACTTGTCGATTTTAAAGACGGGCAAAGCGAAAGCAATTCGTTTCTCGACGCTCGAAGCAATCTGTCAGGCGCTCGACTGTCAGCCGGGCGACATTTTAGAATATCGGGAAGAGTGATGGACAGGGCGAGCGCCCTGTTTTTTTGTGGAGTTTGAAACATTTTCCATCACGTTGCGTATAAGACAGGAAAGACGAACGAAAAGGAGAAACGAGATGATTCAGACATGGAATGAACGGGCGCGCGCCGCAGTAAAAGGAAAGACGGGTATATTGATCATCTGGTCATTTGTGTGCTCAATTGTATTAGAAGTTGGATTGATGATGGACCCGTATTATTACGGATTCGAGTATGATACATTGGCACTCACATTGATTAGCCTAGCGGGTCTCATCTTATACGCCGGGTTGCTCCCGGTCCTCGTCGGTTATAACTGGGTGATGTTAGAAACAATCCGTGGGAAGTCGATGTCGTTACGCGATATCCTTACGCCGTTCCGACATCGCTACGTGAAACATTTGCTCGCCTCATTGCTCGTCATGTTGTTCCAAGTGCTGTGGTCATTGTTACTGCTTGTTCCGGGCATCGTGAAGTACTTCTCGTACGCCTTCACTTTCTTTATTTTGCGTGACGAACCCGAGCTGCCCATCACGGAAGCGATCACGAAATCGCGGACATTGATGCGCGGACGAAAGTGGGATGCGTTCAAACTGATTTTGCCTTTCATCCCGCTGTACTTGGTCGGATTGACGTTTTTTATCAGCATCGAATCCGTCATTCTCGGGTCGTTGATTTACCTGGTCGCCATTGCTCTCATCCGTCCGTTCATCGTCAGCCGCTTCGCTGTCATGTATGAAGACGCGCGCATCGAGTATGACGCGTAGTGGAATCGGTCGGCCTAAAGCGCATCGGTTCCGGCGACGAGTGCTTGGTCATGATACAATCTTCCTGACAGAAGGGGGAATGGACATGAACATCGGTATTATCGGAGCGGGATTGAGCGGGATTGTGGCAGCTCGCGAGCTCATGCGTCACGGTCATACAGTTGAATTGATTGAAAAGAGTCGGAGTGTCGGGGGACGCTTGGCGACGAGACGGATTGGAGACGGCAAAGCCGACCACGGGGCGGTCTATTTCACCGTACGAGGAGAAGAACTCAAACAAGATGTCGCCGACTGGCAGACGAGAGGTTGGGTGAATGTGTGGTACGCTGATCCGTATCCGCGCTACGTCGCCGTTGATGGAATGAACGCCTTGGCCAAACGGTTGGCTGACGGGTTGACCGTCCAGTTGAACGAGCGGGCCGAGACGATCACGACCCGAGATGGTCAGGTCCGCGTCCAGACGGATGTGACGACGCGACAGTATGACCGTCTTCTTATCACGTCGCCGCTCCCACAGACGCTCGACTTGCTCACAGACTTTTCGGTCGATGCGGCGTTGCGTGAGTTGACGTATGCCCCGACATGTGTCGGTTTGTTCGAGTTCAGAAGCGAGATTGCCATCGGTCCGGACGGGATTCTCGATACGGGCTTGGCACCGGGTATACTGAAAATCGTCAACAACCGCCAAAAGGGCGTCTCGGATACCGAACTCATCAGCGTCTATATGGACGAGTCGTGGAGCGAGGAGTGGTATGAGCGGGCGGACGAAGACACGCTTTGTGGGATTGAACGTCTGTTACAAACGGTGACGGGGTCGGCCGTGATTCAATCAAGACAGTTGAAACGATGGCGTTATGCGCAGGCGGCCGACGTCTGGAACGAGCCGTTCTATCAAGTGAACGGCCAAATCTATCTGGCCGGTGACGTCTTCCTCGAACCGGACGATGCCTCGGGACGGACGCGCTTCGAGAGTGCATACGTCTCAGGACTCCGCGTCGCGGAAGCGCTGCGCTAAACCTTCTTCGGAAGGTTTTTTCATTTTCTATTGGCAGGGTCGACCGATTTGGACGAGATTGACCGTCATTCGCTCGGGAAGGCAGTCTTCGAAGGGAATGTTATCGGTGAGGAGGTAGGCATCGCTTATTTGACGCCGAGAGAGGTGGAGGACTTGTCCACGCATCTCCAATGTGTTGAGCTAGAGGCGCTCGTCACATGGAGTGGTTGAATGACACATTCGGGTAGGCCAGTTGACATCTGGACGGCCTTTATATTTGACTCCATCTAGTTTAGGACATAAACTATCCATATCTAGTTTAGGGGGTAAACCAAAAATGAAAGAATTGATGCGGGAAGCCGTCCAGTTATTCGAGGAGGTCATGTTCCAAGGTGCGGAGCATGTCATCGAGGCGATGGACGGGGACGTCTGGCACGACTATTCACGGGAACAACTGCAGCTACTCAAGCTGCTCGAACAGTTCGGACCGATTCAAGTCGGTCAGTTGGCTCACAAACAAGGGGTCCATAAGAGCGCCGTCTCGAACCGCTTAAAAAAACTTGTCGACAAAGACCTTGTCGTCAGTCGCCGCGGTCAAGATCAACGCGAGCGGTTGATCGAACTGACGGAAGCCGGGCATCGCATCGTCAAAGAAGCAGATGCGGCCGTCTACCGTTACGTCGAGTCGTTACTTGACGGGAAAATAGATGAGACAGAAATCGAACAGTTCGTCCGGACGTTCCGGAAAATTAAACAACTGCTTCGAATTGGGGAGGAATAACACGTGCATAAAATCATTCAATGGCGCTGGGGCATCTTGATCGGTCTCATCGTCTTGACGGCCGCCTTATTTGTGGCGGCCCCGAACTTGACGAAGCAGGCCGAACAAGCCGGTAGCTTCCAATTGTCAGACGACATGGACTCGCAGCGGGCGCAGGACATCTTGAACGCTGCCGGAAAGAGCGATAAGACGATTTCGCTCGTCTATGAATTCGACACGCTCGGTGACGCCGAACGGGCCGATATTTCCCGGGTCATCGACGAGATGGAACAAAACGACACGGTCGTCAAAGCCGTGCTCGACCCGTTTGAAAGTGAAGAGACGGAAGCGCAGCTCGTCTCGGAGGACGGCCGCATCGTGCTCGTCCCGATTACGGTCGAAGGGTCGATGGAAGACATCAACGCCTTCGCGGACGACGTGCGGGCGAACATCCTCCCGGAAGACGAAACGGTCTACATCACCGGTGAGGAAATCATTAACAACGATGTGAACTTGAGTGCGCAGGAAGGCTTGAAGAAGACGGAAATCATCACGATCATCCTCATTTTCGGACTGCTCCTGCTCGTGTTCCGTTCTATCGTGACACCGTTCATCCCGCTCATTGCAGTCGGGTTCACGTATCTACTGAGCCAATCGTTCGTCGCATTCTTCGTCAACTGGTTCGGCTTCCCGGTCTCGAACTACACGCAGATCTTCCTCGTGGCGATTTTATTCGGAATCGGGACCGACTATTGCATCTTGCTCCTCAGCCGTTATAAAGAAGAGCTCGGAGCGGGTCACGCGATTGAAGATGCCATCATCAACACATACAAGACGGCAGGACGGACGGTCCTCATCAGCGGTCTCGCCGTGTTCGTCGGTTTTGCGGCCATCGGTTTCGCCGACTTCCCGATCTTCAAATCGGCCGTCGCCGTCGCGGTAGGGATTGCCGTGCTGTTGCTCATTCTCTTCACGGTCGTGCCGTTCTTTATGGCGACGCTCAAACAACGATTGTTCTGGCCTTCGAAAAAGGCGGGCGAGCATCACGACAGCCGCCTCTGGGCCGGATTCAGCCGCCTCTCGGTCAATCGACCGTTCGTCTCGATTCTCGTCGTCGCATTGATTACCGTACCGGTGTTGTTCACGTATGACGATGCCCGGTCGTTCAATACGGTTGACGAGATTGGTGACGATTATGACTCGGTGCGCGGACTCAACTTGATTTCGGAAGGATTCGGACAAGGCGAGTCGCTCCCGGTCCAAGTTATTTTGAAACAAGACGGTGCGCTGTCCGAAGCGGACATCCCGTATATCGAGAAATTCTCGAGCGAACTTGAAGACGTCGATGGAGTGAGCGGCGTCCGTTCCGTGACGCGTCCGACCGGTGACGTCATCGATGATTTTTATGTCGATACCCAGCTTGAACAAGTGAGCGTAGGACTGAAAGAAGCAGAGACAGGACTCGGCGATGTCCAAGACGGACTCACGCAAGTACAAACCGGGCTTGACGCCGTCGTCGGGCAACTCCCGTCCGGTTCAACGAACGCCGGTGCCCCGCTCGCGGAAGCGGCAGCGGGACTTGGTCAATTAAACGCGCAGCTCGGTCTGATTGGACAAGGACTCACGGCGACGCAAAATATTCCTGCAACCGTGGCCGGTCTCGGGCAAGTATCGGCCGGTCTTGGTCAAATCGAGGCAGGCATTGACGAGGCAGCTACGGCATTGACGGCACAGGGTACCCAAGCCGGAGAACTCGGAACAGGTCTCAGCCAACTCGCTGACGGTGTCGGCGAAGCGAACGCAGGACTCGCTCAAATCGAGACAGGCCTCAATGACGCGACAGCATTCCTATCAGACCTGAGTAGCTCGGACAGCCTGCGCGATACGGGCGTCTATCTACCGGAAGGGACGCTCACGTCAGATGAGTTCGCCCCAGCTGTCGAGCGCTACGTGTTTGACGAGGGGACGGCGACACAGCTCGAGGTCATCCTCGAGATGGACCCATATTCACCGGAAGCGATTGACACGGTCGAGACGGTGAAAGCGACGATGGACCGGGTCGTTACGGATACGCCGTTCGAAGATACGACGATCGGATATGCCGGTATTTCAAGTATTAACAGCGACTTGAATGAGACGTCGACGAACGATTTCAATCGGACGGTCGCCATCATGCTCGTCACACTCTTTATCGTTTTGACGGTGTTGTTCCGTTCGATGGTCATGCCGCTCTATATGATCGGCTCGCTCTTATTGACGTATTATACGTCTGCGGCCATCACGGAGCTTATCTTCGTCGAAGGTCTCGGTTATGACGGTATCAGTTGGGCTGTCCCATTCTTCGGGTTCGTCATGTTGATCGCCCTTGGCATCGACTATTCGATTTTCTTGCTCGACCGGTTCCGAGAGGAGTCGCTTAGCGGGATGACGGCACGCGACGCGCTCGTCCATTCGATGACGAAAATGGGGACGGTCATCATGACCGCCGCCGTCATCCTCGCCGGGACGTTCGGGGCGATGATCCCGTCTGGCGTACTCAGTCTCGTCCAAATTGCGACAATCGTTATCACGGGACTGTTGCTATACGGATTGATTGTGTTACCGCTGCTCATCCCGGCAATCACCGTCTCCTTCGGGGACGGGGTATGGTGGCCGTTTAAACGAAAAGTTAAAGATAAATAATTTTGAGGGATTCATAGGACAACAAGCGCAGCGAATGCTGGCACGTGTTGTCCTATTTTTATTTGTTGAGTCAATATAAATAGAACTGCGGGAAATGGACTTAAAAATTTTCAGCATATGCCGAAATATATATAGACTCTTACTTTTATTGAAAGAAGGCAACAATCATGGTAAATCATTTTGAGAAAATGAGCTCGTTGTTTGTATCGCGCATGATGCTTATTTTATTTTTCCTCTCTTATCCGATCATGGGTGTTTTGTATTGGATGGGGGAGCTCGCGGGGCAAAGCGCAGTCAATTTTATTCTGATAGGTGGTGTCATTCAAGCCGCATCATGGCTGGGCCATCGCTTCTATGTGGAACATACTTGGTTGAAGTATGGGCTCGTCACGTTGATGTACATTGCAGCTTCAGCAATTATCTTGACGCTGCCAGGTACTGCGATTCAAAATATCGTCTTTCTGTATATCGTATTGATGTTGATGTACTTGAATCGGCATCTTGTGCTGTACGGCAGCATTCTCGCGCTTATCGTATCGGTCGGAGCTGTATTGATTGGGCGCTTTTCATTTGAAACGCCGCTCGATCTCGTCATTTGGTTCACTGTGCTCATGATGGCATTATCTGGCGCCTACTTCGTTTCTTTCTTTGGGGCAAAATTATTACACGAGATGTTTACACAACAACAACAAGCTGAACAGCATGCGAGTGAGGTCGAACTCACCATGGCGAAGACGACAGCGAGTGCGACAACGCTTCATGGCGCGGTATTTACAATGAATGATTCCGTTGATTCCGTCACGAACGCCTCAGAACAAGTCACGGCCCAAATTGGTTCGATGACAAAACGAACGTCTGAACAAGCAGTTTTGATTCAGAATGTCGCCTCACAAATTCAATCCACTGTACAGGCGTTTGAACGGATGCAACAACAGCTTCAAGAAACAACCTCGCACGTGAACGGTGTCTTACAAGACGCTCAACTATCACATGACAATATGGATTCGACAGAGCGTTCGCTTGCTGAGCTGAACTTAAGTATCGGTGAAGTGAATCTAGCCTTTAAAGGATTGGCGGAGCGTTTCCAAGAAGTGCGGACCATCACGGATACGATTCAGCAAATCTCGTCTCAGACGAACTTGTTGTCTCTTAACGCTTCAATTGAGGCGGCACGAGCAGGTGAACACGGAAAAGGGTTTGCCGTCTCGCGACGGAGATTCGAAATTTGTCCGCTCAAACGGCACAAGCATCAGCTCAGATTAATGACATTATCCAACTCGTCATGCAAGAGGTACAAGTGACGGAACGTGCCATCGATGGTAGTACAGAACGTCTATCGACGCAGGAAGAACAAGTCCGTAAGAGTGGGGCGTCGATCCTTTCCATGATTCAAACGACAAATACGGTCGCAGGAACAGTAGACGAGACGTCGAGTCAGCTCCAAATTGCCGCCGCGGAATTACACAAAGTCCATCAAGTGACGGGTGATATGACGGCGTTGACGATGGCACTCGAAACGAACAGCCAAGACGTTCATGTGTTGACGATTTCACAACAAGAGGCGTTGGCCTCATTGAGACATCAGATTGAAGAATTGAACGAAATTGCGAATGAACTCGTCTAAACGATGGACACGCCGTTGCAAATCGGCGTGTCCATTTGCGTATACATCTCTTCTAAAACGGGAACAGTTTTGCGTCAGTCCTAAAATGAGGAGGAACGATTAATGGAAATTACAATCACCGCTATTTTGAAGGCGCAACCAGGGAAAAAGGAGGAGTTACGGCAAGCGCTCGATGAGGTCATTCCTCCGTCGAGACAAGAAGAGGGGTGTTTGGCATATGTACTCCACGAATCAATCGACGCGCCGGGCACATTCGTGTTCTATGAGAAGTATCGAGATGAGACGGCGCTCACTCAACATATCAACTCGGCCCATTATCAGGCGTATCGAAAACGAGTGGAGACGTTGCTCGAAGTCCGTGAGGTGTATCGTCTGTATGAAGTCTGAAAGGAGAATATGTAATGATCAACCAACTCATCATCCCGTGTATTTGGTTCGAAAGTGACGTCGAAGCGATTGCGGAGTGGTACGTGTCAAAGTTTCCCGATTCATTCATCGACTATACGACGAAACTGATGGATACGCCTTCCGGGGAGACGACGATTGTGACCGTCTCACTATCGGGACAGTTCTTTCAACTGCTCGGGGCGGGTCCGTTGAAAGAACGCAATCCGTCCATCTCGTACATGGTCACGTTCCCGACGTCGGAAGAAGTGGATACGCTTTGGAGCGAATTGAGTGAGGGGGCAGAGGTGCTCATGCCGCTCGACACGTATGATTTCAGCGAGCGTTATGGCTGGTTGAAAGACAAGCACGGGGTCTCCTGGCAAATCATGCATAGCGGCGGGATGGATATCCAGACCGTGACCCCATGTTTTTTGTTCGTCGGGGATATCTTCGGGCGCGCTGAAGCGGCGATGCATGACTGGATTTCGATTTTCCCGGATTCTTACGTGCTGGAAGACCATATGATTCGTTACGGGACGACAGACGGTCCGGAGTTGGAAGGGAAGCTCAATTACGCTCGCTTCGTCTTGTCCGGACGCGAGTTCGTCACCATGGACAGCACGGAAAATCATCAATTCGCGTTCAACGAGATGCAGTCGCTGATTGCGTTTTGTGAGTCGCAAGCCGAGATTGATGACTACTGGGTCAAACTGTCGGCTGTTCCGGAAGCGGAACAGTGCGGTTGGCTCAAGGACCGTTATGGCGTCTCCTGGCAAATCGTGCCGTGGGAAATGGAAGAGATGCTGACGACCGGTACAAAGGAGCAGTTGGCGAGAATAACCGAAGCGTTCTTACCGATGAAAAAAATCGATGTCAAGGCGTTGCGAAACGTCTACTGACAACACAAGCCGTCCCGATTATTTCGGGGCGGCTTGTTTATCGTTTAGTGTGAAATCGGACAGGGCGTCCTTCTCGATGATCGTATCAGATAGACGAAGTTGCTCGGCGGCCTCGTCAATATATGGCTCACATGCTTGAAACGGCAAAACATCACCTGTCTCGACCGAATAACACGTACCGCTCCCGACCGGCTTCGTCAAATCGGGGACGAAATAGAGGTCGTCGTAGCGGAACGAACCGTTGCGGAACACGGTTAAATTCGGCTCATCATCGAGGAGCGAGCGTCCGAGCATATACGTCGGTGTCATCCCAAGCAAATCGAGGATGGTCGGGGCCAAATCGACTTGACCGCCGCTCGTCTGCACCGTCTGACCTCGTTCGAGTCCGGCTGGTTTGATGAACAATGGCACGCCACGGTCGAGTTGGAACAACTCGATGGTGGAGTCGGCGTCCGCTTTCACGGCCATCTCGCCACCGGCAACAGTCAATCCACTGTCGTGGTCACCGTAAAAAACGACGAGGGTGTTGTTCCACTTCTCGTCTGCTTTTAATTGTTCGACCATGAGACCGACGGCGGCATCGCTGTAGTGGACAGTATGGTAATAGTCCTCGAGAAGCGGGTCGTCGTACCCCGACAAATCCAATCGTTTCTCATCGTCCGGAATCTCGTACGGCGTATGACTCGTCAACGCGACCATGAAGGAGTAGAACGGCTCGTCCAACGTGTCCAGATGGTCGACTGACGTCGTCAAAAACTCCTTGTCGCCGACGGCCATGCCGATGACGGGCTCTGTTGGGTAATCGTCTTGATGGAAGAAGTGGTTGTAGCCGATTTGCTCATAAAAGGTGGCGCGGTTCCAAAACTCCTTATCAAACGCATGCATCGCGGCCGTGTCATAGCCCGCTCGTCGTAATTTCTCCGGCAAGGCGTCAAACGTGTTCGTCGCATATTGCGTGTATACCGACCCCGATTGGACGGGATAAAGCGAGGCGTTGACAGTGAATTCCGCATCGGACGTCCGGCCCTCGTGTGTCTGATGATAAAAATTTGGAAAGTACAGCATCTCATTGCGAAGCGCATTCAAATTCGGCGTCAGTTCTTGGCCGTTGACGGTCTGGCCGATCACAGACGTTTGGAACGATTCGAGCTGGACGACGATGACGTTCGTATCGGTTGGGACGTCAACCGGTTCGGTCGCTAACGATTCGATTTGGTCACGTTCTTCTTCTGTCAGATTTTCACCGAGGTTCAGCGCGTCGCGAAGACCACGGAACGTATCAAGTCCGTGATAACCCCAAAACCCAAATTGATAATACTCACGCATATTTGAGATCGGGTTTTTCCGATTGTCCGCCTCGGTATAATGAACGACGGTCGGGACCGTAAAGACGAAGAAGCCGATGAGAAAACCGGCTACTGCCAAATGGCGACCAAAGCGTATCGATTCCGTGACCGGGCGGCGTTTCATATAGACGAGAACAGCCGCGTAAACGAGTAAATCCGCAAAAAAGATGAAGTCGGGGGCTTGAATCAATGTCAAAAAGCCGCCACCGACGTCTCCCATCTGACCGATATCAGAGAGCAAGGCGACCGACAACAAATTGCCGAAATAGCGGTAATACCAGACGTCCGAGATGAGGAGCGTGCTGTGCAGAAACAGCGACGCGAATAAAATCCAGCGGCGTGTCTGCGGTTTGACGAGTAGCGCCCAACTCGTCATCATCAAAATGGTCGCTAGGTTGATGAACAAAAAGCTGACATCGAACGCGCTCGCGGTCAGTAGGCTGAAGAGGAACAGCTTGGCGAGGGAGAGCGATAAGTAACTCCAATAATCGAGATATTTCATGAAAGGCCTCCAAACGGTACGGACAAAGTGTGTTCTCTGTCTTGTACCTGTTCGAAGACGGCGAAAAACATGAGGGTGTGCGAATCCAATAAAAAAATTGAGGCGCGTGGTCTCACTTGATGACAAACGTGTCCCGGAGCTCGATAATCGTGCCTTCCGGGGCTTTCAGTTTACTTAAGTGCCCATCGACGACGAAGTAGATGTTCCCGCCGTGTTTCGGTAAGAACGTCACGCCAAGGTCCTCGAGGCGCCGCACTTCGTTTTCGAGATCATCGACGTACAAAGCGAAGTGGACCGGACCGGCCACATGCTTCGAATACGGTGACAACGTCTCATCGACTTTCGCCGTTTGGAGCTCGATATAAAAGTCGCCAAGTTTGAGCCAGCTGTTGTAAGCGCGCGTATGAAAGTCGGGCGACTCCTGAACGAGCTCGAAGCCGAGCGCCTCATAAAATCGTTTGGACGCCTCATAGTCGGGCGTCTGGATACAGAGATGATGGATTTGTTTCATCGTGTCACTCCTTTCTTTTAGTTTATCGAATCGATGTCCGGAACGGAACTTTTCTTTACGTGAGACGTATCGAACACCGAGAAGGGAATGACGATGTAGATTCCATATGAGTTGCCGAAAGATGGCTAGATCCGGCTCAACTTACACCATCACCAGCGTATTGATGAGTAAGAAGAGCAAGAAAATAGATCCTGCAAATATTAATACGCCTAAGACGATTCTTCCTTTCTCGTCGTCAAATTTTTTGATATATAAAACAGAAAAAATAAGTAAAGCAGTCAACATAACGGTCAAAAAAACAAAAAGGAATGTCATCGAATAAGTCGATATGATTCCAAAATTGAAAAAGAATTCAGATATGAAGATGAATAGAAAAGATAACGTCCCTGTTAGCAATGAGTAAAAATAAAAATTTCGGCTGATGTCCATCACTAAACACTCCTTCTTTACTGGATTCATCAAACCATTGCATCACGTCAAACAGGGACAGCCGTCATAAGTCGGCCGTCCCTGTTTTTGTGGGCGTTGTGTGTTGGGCAGCATTGACCGCCATAAAAAAGAGGATAATCGCGGCCACTCCGAAAATCGAGATGAACACGTTTTGAAGCAGCACATCGACGAACATCGGCTCGCTCGGGAACGTACCCGTCGCGACTTGAGCATTCCAACGGGTGAATGTGGCGATCCGTTCGAGCGTATACAACAGACCAGACATGAACAGGCAAGCGGTGGCAGCAAGTAATCGCGTCAATCGATTCAAGAAATGACCTCCTAATATTTGATATCCTGATTTTACCATTTACTATCGGTAGGAGGAAGGACTTATCGCTTCACCGTGAGCGGTCGCAATTGCTTGACCCGAGCCAACACGATCCAGCCAAGCACGGCCCCGGTCACACTCGAGGCGAGGAAGGCCGGGAAGAAGAACAGCGCGCCGAACTCCGTCCCCATCAATAACTTGGCGTATGGAACGGCGACGAGCGAGGCGATGATTCCCGTCCCGATGACTTCACCGAAGGCGGCGAAGGCGACACGGTTCGTTCTCATATAAAAGATACCGGCGAGCAGTGCGCCAATCATGCCACCCGGGAACGCGAGGAGCGACCCGGTGCCGGTCATGACGCGGACGAGTCCGGTCACGAACGCGACGAGAACGGCTCCAATCGGGCCGACGGTGACGGCGGCGATAACGTTCACCATATGCTGAATCGGATAAGCACGGGCGACACCGGTCGGAATCGAGATGAACAGGGAACCGATGACGGCGATGGCGACGAGCATCGCCATCCAAGTGAGTTGTTGAATGCGCATGAATAAGTCTCCTTTCAAAATGAAAACGCCACTTCTCCAAGTGGAAAAGTGGCGTGGAAAGATAGACGAATCCCACACCACTTCCCTACGCTGGTATGAGCCAGATCAGGTTCGAAGGGTCCGGCTTATGCCGTCTCAGCCCGAAGGCTCCCCTAGTGGTCGTTTATTAACATGAGTATAGCATATCGTCATTGGACGCGGTCGAGCTTTCGTGGTCGGAACGTGACGTAGATGATGCCGACGAACAGGCCGTACAACAAAAGGGAGAAGACGAGATTGATCAGCCACGGGAGTGTCCCCATGAATACGGCGACGGAAGCGTTTTGAAACCAGACGAGCGCGAGCGACAGCCCGATGAAGCTGATGACAAGCGTTGTCCAAAAGCCGATGTCCCGGCGCTTGAACAGACGCCAGACGAGCAGCCCGATGAGGACACTGACGACGGCCGTCGCCCCTAAATACATATACAAGATGGCATCGACCGGGTATGAGTAATACATAACGTCCATATCGTTTCCTCCTAGGAGATGATGAAAGAAAGGGTGAACAGGATGAGACAGGCAATCCCATGGCGTGACCGAGCGTTTCGTGAACGGTTCGATCGATGGATTGACGCAAACGTGCCGAGTGCGACGTGGCACGTGATCAAGGACACCGATTTGACATATTTGGTTGTTGGCCAGGTCGACGCGGAACGTTACTTCGCCAAAGCGGTGACCGACATCAGCCGCGGCGAGGCCGGTCTGTCGGCGTTTCTTGCCGAGCGGCATCCGGGTGTCGTCCCTGACGTCATCGCCATCGATTCAGCCCAGAATTGGTTGCTCATGCGCGACATCGGCGGAGCGGCGTTACGTGAACGGCCGGACGTGAGTCGATATGAAACCGCGTTGCGCCAATACGCACAGTTGCAGCGGCAGGAGATCGACCAAATCGAGACCTATTTGTCTTACGGCCTCCCGGACCGGCGACCGGCCAAGTTGAAGGATGAAATTCAAACGTATCTGCCTGAGCTCTGTGCCGGGCTCGAGCCATACCAAGCCGAGGCGATACTTGTGCTTGAAGACGAACTGATTGCCATGTGTGACGAGCTGACGACCAGGATGCCGATGAGCCTCGATCATGGTGATTTGCACAGTGGCAATATCTTCTGGCGGGAACGGACGAACGATTTGTGTATCCTCGACTGGGGCGACGCGACGGTCACGCATCCGTTTTTCAGCGTGCGTGTGTTTTGGAATGCGCTGTATGACGTATTGCCGGAAGAGGATGAGATTGCCTGGTATGAACAGATTCAAACGATGCGCGCGGTTTACTTAGAAGCGTGGAGCGGCGTCGCGTCCGACGACGTGCTTTGGCGTCACCTGTTGATTGCCGAAGAGCTCGGTTGCGTCTACCGGGCCTTGTCGTGGCACCTATACGTGACAAAATATCGGCACGATGTAGCTGAGTCGAGCGATAAGCCGGCGCAATGGCTCAACTTGTTACTCGAGTACCGGGACTTGAAACGACGTGTCCGATAAGTCATTCATACTTCTGAAGTAAGGTTTCGTAATCCGTCTCGTTCCAAAACAGCGGGGCAATCGACTCCGGCCCTTTGAAGATCTCACCGTCTTGGTCGTAGACGATGGCGTAACCGCCCTCGACTTCAAAGACGATTAAATCGGCCTTCACTTCCTTGACCCCGTTCCCAGCGATGATGACATCTTCGAGCGGGTCGCGCGCCACTTGCACGCCCCATTCGTCGAGCTCGACGATGAGCGCGGACGTATAGGCGTGGCGGTTATAGAGCGCCTGGAACTCGTCTTGTGTCAAGACGACGTCCGTCGGCGGGGCACTCGTTCCGTATTTTCGTTTCTCAATCTCTTCGACGAATTGAAGGAACGACGCTTCTTGCCAAAACAGCGGCGCGACCGACTCGGGACCGTTGGCGATGTCTCCATTTTCACTCTCATAGATGGTGGCATAAGTGCCGTCGTCGAGTTTGAACGGATGGATATCGGCATATGTATGATGGATGCCGTCGCCGGCGATGACGACGTGCTCGAACGTCTTGCGGAACGGGGTGATTCCATCGTTCTCGAGGGCCTTCAAGAGCGGCGGGACTTTTTCGTATTGGTCGAACACGTCCTTGAAGTCTTCGCGCGTCCACGTGGTGATTTCTTCGGACGATGGCTCGTTTGTATCAGCCGGGACGAGTGGTTTCTCGACTGGATCCGTGCATCCGGTAAGCAAGAACACACTGAATCCGAGCAAGCCTAGGCGTTTCATTAATCAAACCTCCTAAGAAAGTTACATTTTTTCCCTATTATCAATGAGCGTAGCACGTTTACGTCTTTGTGAGAACCTGGGTACTTTCTCGTTCAGGGGTGTCGCTGTAAGTAGCGGTCGAGTGCCTCGTGAAACCGTTGTTGCTGCTCGACCGGGATGTCATGCTCGGATGCGGCCCCATAGCGAATCAGATGATAGAGCGAGGCGTCGATGTCCGTCAGTTCGATGCGCTCGAACCAGTCGATGAGCGTCTCATTCGTCCGAAGCTTTAGCTCAGGGGCGAGCGAGGCGTTGAACGTGATGAGCCAATCTCTCAGTTCGATATTCGTGAGCAGCGGGAACGTCTGTGCCTCGATCGAGGCGTCCGTGTTGAGGGACAGTGGCACCGGAGCATCCGGCCTAGACGAGAACGTGAATCTTTCCCACCGTCGACGACGGAGCCATCTACGCACGCCATAGACGGTCAACCCGATGGCGGCGAGGAAGGCGAACAATATACCGAGTCCACCAGGGTCATCGCCATTCCCACGGCCGAACGTGAATTTGAGCATGTCTTCTTTCACTTGCCGTTCTCCACCGTTTCCCGTCTCATCGGTAGAACCTACATCAATACCACCTTTTGGCGGAGGGGCCTCTTCTAGCTTGCCCATTTTGATTACACTACTTGGAGCAGGTGTATTGATTGTTTGAAACCAACTGAACGTCTCTTTGCTGACAAAGACGAACGTCACAACGAGACAAGCTGTCACAACAAGGAACCCTATAAATCGAGATGACCACTTCATCCTTTCCCTCCTTATCGGAATGTTCAGACTATTTATTGTCTATATTACCATAAACAGGTAAACTTCGAATAAGACATCTATCAACGGAGGGGAACGAAATGGGAATCGAAGCGGTCATTAAACAGTTGAATGAAGTGTATTTGGGGAAAGGTGAAGTCGTCCGGCTCTGCTGCACGGCCCTTCTCGCCGAAGGACATATCTTGCTCGAGGATGTACCCGGAACAGGGAAGACGTTGCTCGCCAAAGCGATTGCCGGCAGTTTTGACGGGTCGTTCTCGCGCATCCAATTTACGGCCGACTTGCTCCCGTCCGACGTCATCGGGACCGACTACTTCAATATGCAGACGCAAGGCTTTGACCATCGGCAAGGTCCGATTTTCGCGAACATCGTCCTGATTGATGAAATCAACCGGGCCGTCCCGCGCACCCAGTCCGCGCTGCTCGAAGCGATGGAGGAACGCCAAGTGTCGATCGGCGGGAAGACTTATCCGATGCCGAAACCGTTTTTCGTCATCGCGACGCAGAACCCGATTGAATCGGCCGGGACGTTCCCGCTCCCGGACGCGCAACTCGACCGGTTCCTCATCTCGATTCCGGTCGGCTATCCGGACGCCGCCGAAGAGCGGGAGCTGTTGCTGCAAGTATTGACCGAGACGCGCAAACAAATCGAGGCCGTGACGTCACTCGCCTCCCTGCAAGAAGCACAAGCCGAGACGAGACAAGTCGCGATCCAAGACGATGTGCTCGATTATATGCTCGGTCTCGTCCATGCGACCCGGGCGCATTCGTCTGTCGAGGTCGGGGTCAGCCCGCGCGGCGCGATCGCGTTGCTCCGCGCGTGTCAAAGCTATGCCTATTTGGCCGGCCGGCTATATGTCATCCCGGAAGACGTCAAAGCCGTGGCGCCGTACGTGCTTGTCCATCGGATCAGCTTGACGCTCGAAGGCGGCATCAAGTCGACCAAAGCGAACGTCATCGCTCACATTTTAGACACCGTGCCCGTGCCGGTCGAGGGCTGACAATGGTTCTGTCCATGCACGCTTGGTTGCAGCGCCGGCTCCTCCCTATATATCTCGTGAGCGGAGCCATACTCGTGTTCTTCCCGTACGTATACGGATTCGGTTACATATGCTTCATTGTAGCGAGTGCGATTTGGATGCTCGAGCGGACGCGGCAACAACTTGAGCGGCACATCGATCTCCGGTTCACACAATACGAAGAATTGCTGTTTGTTGGAGATGAGAGCCGGCTCGTGTTGGTGGTTGATGGGGTGGACGAGTTGGACCGGCTCGGACTGCCGCTGCGGATTCGCTTGAAAGCGAGCTCAGGAATTAGCTTTCCGGCGCATGAGCGCCTTCCGAACGTGCTCGACTATGTGGTCGATGTCAGTCGGGCTCGGCATGAATTGGTCGTGCGCGCTGAGTATCGCGGACCAGCCACGTTCGAGGAATGCGTCATCGCCGTCACGCTCCCGTTCCGACTCGGGACGTATTTATATGAACGACCAGTCGATACAGAGTGGACCGTCCTTCCGTCGCTGCTGTTGCATCCACCGGTCGGGACGAAACGGTTAGCGCTCGGGGACCGGCCGCTCTTGGCGTCACCGCTCCGAAATCCGTTGCAACTGATCGGGTCGAAACCGTATGAAGGGGAACCGGTGAAGGAAATCGATTGGTATGCGACGGCGAAACTTGGACGCCTGCAGTCGAAAGTGTTTCAACAGACGACGCTCGATACGTTCACGTTCGCATTGGATTTGAATGGTCCGTCTGGTTATACGCTCCATCACGATTTCGAATCGCTCATCAGCCAAACCGCTTTCGTCACGTCACGCCTGTTGAAAGAGGACTGCAAAATCGAGTTGTTCTTGAATCGATTCAATGAGGATGGGACGATGCTCCATGTCCCGCTTCAGGAAGGGGAGCGCGGTATTCGCTTCATCTTGCTGCAGTTGGCGACCATCCACCCGGGCAATCGCTTCATCTCGACTGACGCCTTTACACGGATGGTCGAGCGAAAACGATTAAAGCAAAGCCACCTCGTCTCGTTCAATCAACACAATCTGTACGATTGAACAGGGGAATGTCGGATTTTGGCGAACTCTTTACGTATGAATTGGGTCAAAAGGAGAGAGACATATGCCAAAACGAAAATTTGCTAATCGCCGAGACTGGGAACGGATTTTGCAACATCGCTACGCGCAAATGGAGGTACATGATGACCGTTTCTCCGGGACCGTCGCCTTGTTTCAAATCGATGCCGTCCGCGCACCTCAATATAAGATGCACAAGGGAGAAGAGTTCATCGTCGCCGATGCCGGGTACAGCTGGCTCCAATATTTCCCGGACGACGAGCCGTTCGGTGTGACCGTCATGTTTAATGAGGAAGGGCACATCGTTCAATGGTACATCGATATTGTCGAAGCAATCGGATATGAGGACGGAATCCCGTATATGGACGACTTGTTGCTCGATATCCTCATCTTCCCGAACGGGGACGTGGTCCGCAAAGACGAGGACGAGTTCGAGGAAGCGACGGAGGCCGGAGAACTGACGCCGGAGCTCGTCGAACAGGGCTGGCGCGACTTCCATGCGACGCTCGACAGGATTGAACGGAACGACTTCGTCTATTTCGACTTGGCGAACGAGCATTACACCGAGTTGAAGCAAAAGCTGTAAAGCGCATGCTCCCTTTGGTACAGTGAAAGAAAAAACAGGGGGACGAATCATGAAAATCATCAATACCGAGACGTGGTCGCGCAAGAAGCACTACGAATTCTTCAAGGCGTTCGACGCCCCACATTTCAACGTGACGGCGAGCGTCGATGTGACGAAGCTACATACACACGCCAAACGGACCGGCCAGTCGTTCTTCAAACTGTTCTTGTACGGTGCCGTAAAGACGGCGAACGCCATCCCGGAGCTTCGCTACCGCATCGGCGGCGACGAGGTCATCGAGCACGACGTCGTGCATCCGTCGTTCACCGTCATGATGGATGATGACGTCTTCAACTTTTGCACGGCGACGTATAAAGAGGCGTTTCCAGACTTTCTTGAAGAAGTGACGGATCGGATGAGCGGGGCAAAACAAGAAGTGGCCGTTGGTGACGATGAGCCGGACAGCCTGCTTTATATCACGAGCGTGCCTTGGGTCACGTTCACGAGCATCAGCCACCCGACACACGATCAACAGCATGATACGGTACCGCGCATCGCCTGGGGCAAATTCACGGAGACGGGTAGCCGGATGATGATGCCACTCTCGGTCCAAGCCCACCATGCACTCGTCGATGGCGTCCATGTCGGGCGCTATTACGAATTGTTGCAAGCGTGGCTTGACGACTTGAGTGACTTGGAAGTCCAAACCCCAGAAGAGAAGGGGCTCGACGAAGCGATTCGTCTCCGCGAGAACGGAGAGCTCGAACGGGCGAAGCAGCTGTTCCTGATGTTGCTCCGGCAAGACGAGAAAAATCCGCGCCTCCATGCCCATTGCGCCTCGTGTTATGACTCGCTCGGTGAAGAGCGTCAAGCCGTCCCGCATTACGAACGGGCGATTCGGCTCGGGCTCGCCGGGGACGAGCTTCGTGAGACGTATATTGGACTCGGCAGCACGTATCGGGCGCTCGGCCGCTACGAGGACGCTGAGGCGTTGTTCGCCAAGGCGATTGAACAGTTCCCGGACATCGGGGCGCTCAAAGTGTTCCAGGCGATGACCCGATACAACCTTGGACGTCACAAGGAAGCGACCGGCACCTTACTTGAATTGCTCGCTAACCCAAATCCGGATGACAGCATTAAACGGTATCGTCGCGCTATCGCGTTTTATGCACGGAATCTAGACGAAACGTACGATTGAAATGACAAGACGAGGCAACTCGTCTTTTTTTTTTGAAACAAATTGATTGACCCCTCAAAGTTAGCGTGTTATATTTATCTCGAATTAAAGATAATTAAATTTAAAGTATTGTTTTCTCTCAGCAGAGGAGGGGAACACATGGAAGAACGACAAACGTTAAAAGCCATCACGGTGTTGCTTCGGGCCTCGCAATCGATTCAAGACGTGGTCAAGCATGAAGTCGCCGAGTACGGGCTGAATCCGACCGAGTTCTCGGTCTTGGAATTGTTGTACCATAAAGGCGACCAACCGATTCAAACGATCGGCAAAAAAGTATTATTGACGAGCGGGAGTATGACGTACATCGTCGACCGGCTCGAAGCGAAAGGCTACTTGATACGCAAAGCCTGTCCGAGCGACCGGCGCGTCACGTATGCGGCGCTGACTGAAGAAGGGCAGGCACTCATGTCATGCATCTTCCCAGCCCATGAACAACGAATGGACGAGTTGTTCGATGGACTCGACCTAGATGAAACCATCACTCAATTGAAGACGATCGGCAAACGCGCTGAGGCGTCCAAATTTTTTTAATCAATTATCTCGAAATCAAGATTTTAAAGGAGCGATTCGAATGAACCATGTAAAAGGAATTCACCACGTGACGGCGATTACGAGCAGCGCCGAGAAGAACTATGACTTCTTTACGAACGTCCTCGGAATGCGTCTCGTCAAAAAGACGGTCAACCAAGACGACATTCAGACGTACCACTTATTTTTCGCAGATGACAAGGGTAGCGCAGGAACGGATATGACGTTCTTCGATTTCCCAGGCATCCCGAAAGGCGTACACGGGACGAATGAAATCGCCAAGACGTCGTTCCGCGTCCCGACCGACGAGGCGCTCACGTATTGGGAACGTCGCTTCGACCGCCTCGGCGTGAAGCACGAAGGCATCACCGAGCAGTTTGGCAAGAAGACGCTCGCGTTCGTCGACTTTGACGAACAGGCGTACCAGCTCATCTCGGATGAGTTCAACGTCGGCGTCGCGTCAGGCGAACCGTGGCAAAACGGCCCGGTGCCGATCGAGTACGCCATCACGGGCCTCGGTCCAATCTTTATCCGCATCGCGGACTTTACGTATTTCAAACAAGTGATGGAGCAAGTCATGTTGTTCGAAGAAATCGGACAAGTTGGCGACGCGCATCTCTTTGAAGGAGGTGAGGGTGGAAACGGAGCGCAAGTCGTCGTCATCCATGACGAGACGTCACCAGTCGCGCGCCAAGGGTTCGGAACCGTGCACCACGTCGCTTTCCGTGTCGATGACCGCAGTGTCCTCGATGAATGGACGGCACGATTGCAACAGTTCGGATTACCGACGTCAGGCTATGTCGACCGCTTCTTCTTTGAATCGTCTTACGCACGCGTCGCGCCGCAAATCCTGTTCGAATGGGCAACGGACGGACCAGGGTTCATGGGCGACGAGCCGTATGAGACGGTCGGTGAGAAATTGTCACTCCCGCCGTTCTTAGAGCCGAAGCGGGAACAGATTGAAGCGATGGTTCGACCGATTGATACGGTCAGAAGTACAAAAACGTTTGAGAAAGAATATGAGGGAATGAAATGAGCTTTTTAAATCGTTTGTTCGGTAAACAAGAAGAACCAACCAACTCACAAGGAGGAACTAACATGTTGAAAATTGGAATCGTACTCGGATCTACTCGTGAAGGACGCGTCAGCCCACAAGTCGGAGAATGGGTGAAAGAACTCGCGAACAAACGCGGTGACGCTAACTATGAAATCATCGATATCGCAGACTACAGCCTTCCGCTTCTCGGCGAACCAGGCGGCGACGCATCAGGTGCGGCGGCATGGTCTGAGAAAATCGCAGAGATGGACGGCTTCGTCTTCATCGTCCAAGAATACAACCACTCAATCACAGGCGCGCTCAAAAATGCTCTCGACTACTTACGTAACGAATGGCATAACAAAGCAGCTGGAATCGTCTCGTACGGTTCAGTCGGCGGTGCGCGTGCGACAGAACACTTACGCGGCGTGTTGAGCGAGCTCTTGATCGCCCACGTCCGTGTCCACCCAGCCCTCTCGCTCTTCACGGACTTCGAGAACGGGACACATTTCGCACCGAAAGACGTTCAAGTCCAATCGGTCAACGACATGCTCGACCAGCTCGTCCCATGGACAGAAGCGATGCAGACGGTCCGCACGAAAGCGGCAGAAGCTGCGAACAATTAAGCTACGAACGATCGCCCAAAACGAGGGCGATCTTTTTTTGCGTTTCTTTTCAATTAAGGAGACGTCGTGTATCGTGGATGAAAGAAGGGAACAAGAAAAGATACATAAGATTGAAGGAGGAATCGTGATGAAATGGATGATTTATGGGGCGAACGGCTATACGGGTGAACTGATTGCCCGCCATGCGGTGAAACAAGGGATGACACCGGTGCTCGCGGGTCGGCGTGCGGACGCGATCGCCAAGCTCGGGGAGGAGCTCGGGTGTGAGACGCGCGTCTTCAACTTGTCGCTCGACAAGGCGACACCCCAATTGGAAGACATCGACCTCGTGTTACACTGCGCCGGACCGTTCGCCGATACTAGTCGGCCGATGGTCGAGGCGTGCCTCGCCACGAAGACACATTACTTAGATATTACCGGGGAAATCGAGGTGTTTGAATACATCCACTCGAAAAAACGGACCAAGCTCGCGCAAGAGGCGGGCGTGTTGCTCTGTTCGGGTGTCGGCTTCGATGTCATTCCGACCGACTGTGTGGCCCGAAAGCTGAAAGAGTTGATGCCGGACGCGACGAATCTCGCCCTCGGTTTTTCGGCAGCCGCCGGAATCTCGCGTGGGACACTGAAAACCGCTATCCGCGGACTCGGTTCGAGCAGTGCCGAGCGGAAAGATGGAGAGTTGTCACCGTTCCCACTTGGGGCGAAACGCCGGCACATCGATTTCGGACGCGGCAAGAAAACGGCCATCGCCATTCCGTGGGGCGACGTCTCGACCGCCTATTATACGACGGGCATCCCAAATATCACAACGTGGGTCCCGGTTCCGGCTGTCTATGCCTACGGGGCGCGTCTCTTGTCTTGGTTCGGTCCGATTCTCGGCAGTGATGCGGTACAAGGGAAGCTGCTCCGTTATGTCGATGAACATGTGAGCGGCCCGAACGAGTCGGAACGGGGACGCTCGTCCACGTATGTCTGGGGTGAGGCGACGAACGCCTCGGGTCGTAAAGTGATCGTTCGCATCAAGACGGCGAGCACGTATGCCTTCACCGTGTACGGGGCGCTTGAGGTCGTGTCGCGTCTTGTCAGTTCAGGCCGTATCATCCCAGGTAGTTTCACGCCGGCGATGCTGTTCGGTTCGCACTTTATCGAAGACATCGAAGGGTCGTCTTCGTTTGCCGTCGACGAGGTCCGGCTTTGAGTGAACAGTGGGATTTAGTCGACGGAGAGCGGCGTCCGCTCGGCAAAACGCACGTACGCGGCGAACAATTGGCGGCGGACACGTATCATATCGTCATTGAAGTGTTCACGTTTGATGTGAATGGAGACGTACTGCTCTCGCAACGCCACCCTGATAAGACGTACCCGCTCCTTTGGGAAGGGACGGGCGGCTCCATCCTGGCCGGTGAGACGAGTCGACAAGGCGCTGTTCGGGAGCTTCGGGAAGAAATCGGTCTCTCGGTCGAGCCTGACCAGTTGGAATGGGTGGCGATGTTACGCCGTGAGACATATTTTTTAGACTTGTATCGCTATCAAGCCGATGCTCCGCTTCAACTTGATGACTTGGTGCTCCAAGAAAACGAAGTCGTAGCGGTCCGTCTTGTCGATTGGGCAGAATTGATGACCCTGGATGATTTGGTCCCATCTGTCCGGGAACGATTACGTCGATTTAAGTCAGACTTGCGCCGTGCCTTGTAACGGAATCACAATCTGTTCGCAATCGAAGTATGGTAAACTCAGGGAAGATGAGTGGGGAGGGAATGAGATGAGACGCTTAGAACTAGCCAGGCGGATTGAACGCATCAAAGCGGAAGGGACGTCTGCCTATATTCGGCATCGGAAACAGACCCCTCCCTATGAAGGTTCGGAATTGATTGTCGAAAACAAAGGTCACGTCTTCCGGATGGGCACGACGAGCTTCGCGGTCGGCTTCGGCTTGAACCGGCCGACCAGCTTTTACGATTTGCACCAGATGGAGAAATGGGTACGTGGCAAGAACGTGTCCCGCCTACATATCGAGGTCTGTCCGCTCGCGGACATGTCACTCATCCGGTTGCTCCAAGAGCGAAACTACACGCTCGACCATTTTCTCGATGTGTGGTTGCTCGACGTGAATACGTTTGTACTGCCGGATATGGCGCATACGGTCGAACGTGTGCACGCCGATAACGTGAACGAATGGGCCCGGGCCATCGCGGTCGGCTTCGCCGAAACGGGGACGGTCATGCAAGAGACGATCGATACCGCGAAAGGGTTCTACGCGCTCCCCGAAAACGAGGCGTTTCTCGTCCGCGAAGGTGAGACGGCCGTTGCCGGCGGGATTCTAGCTGTCCAGGGCCGGATGGGTGAACTATTTTTGACGAGCACGATTCCCGCCTATCGAGGCAAAGGCTATCAGACGCAACTCGTCTTGGAGCGGATCGCGGCCGCGAAAGCAGCCGGATGTGAGTACGTGACCGTGACGACGAAAGTCGATACGGCCTCGGGGCGGAACATGGAGCGCTTAGGGTTCATTCCGTTTTATCAGAAAGCGGTCATGAAAAGCCCGATCCTCAAATAAACAGGTCGCCCCGCGGGGCGACCTGTTGTCCGTTAAAGTAATGATTCAGCACCGTCAACGTACACCTCAGAGCCGGTGACGTGACTTGACATGTTGCTCGCGAAGAACAACACGACGTCCGAGACTTGTTTGGCGGAACCGGATTTCCCGGCAAGTGGTTGGTTTCCTTCCGGATACTCGATCGGGATGACGACTTCTTCAAGCAAGGCATCATCGCGGTTCGTCGAGTCATCGATGTTCGTGTCGATGGCTCCGGGACAAATCGAGTTGACGCGAATGCCAAATTGGGCGAGCTCGGCCGCTGCCATTTTGGCAAATCCGGTCTGACCGGCTTTCGTCGTCGCGTATCCACTGAACCCGAAGTTTTTGAAGTAACGGTTTCCGTTGATGGACGACGTGATAATGACACTCCCACCACGCTCTTTTAAATAAGGGATGGCATGTTTCACCGTCAAGAACGTACCCGTCAAGTTCGTCTCAACGACACCATTCCAATCTTCGAGCGACAAATGCTCAATCGGTGTGATTGTTCCGTTCCGTCCTGCATTCGCAAAGACGATGTCAACGCGGCCAAAGCGTTCAACTGTTTGTTCATACGCTCGTTTCATCTCATCTTCGTTCCCGACGTCGGCACTGATGCCGATGGCCCGCTCTTCTCCGATTAACTTCGCGAGTTGTTCCGCGTCTTCAAGATTCAAGTCGACGATGGCGACTTTCGCGCCGGCTTGGACGAATCGGATGACAGTGGCGCGTCCGATTCCAGATGCCGCACCTGTGATAAATGCGACTTTACCCGATAACAATTTATTTGAAATCATTCAATTCGCTCCTTTCAGTTTCCTGTTTTCATATTCCACCGTTCTGAGAAAGCTAAGCCCGTTTTCTGAAAAAAAGTGAAACAGCTTAATCAGGTTCGACATGAATCGAGACAGCAATTTTCAGCTTGGCGTCGCGCTCGAGTTCGACCGTGACGGCCTGTCCGACCCGAAGTTGTTGCACATCGTTCGCCTCCCCGGTCACTTTCGTACGTTCATTGATTAACACCGTATGCAATGTGTGCTCGGTCTCTGACGAGTCAGGTGGACCAATCATCAATTGTGGGATATCAATCTGCTCAATCCGTCCTCGATTTGATGGTCATTCCAGGTGCTAATCCAATAGACAGCAATTAAAAAAAGACCGATAAATGCCAGAGCAAAGATGAGTCGGGTTCTCATGGTGTTCCTCCTCTGCGCCATTCCGGTACGATGGTTTCCAGTAGTTATTTACCCAGATTCCAAGAATCATATAGAATTTTTTTTACAGGAATTTCAATTAATGATGAGGAATAAAACAAGACAATTTGAAGAGTGGGGGCGCTGAGGATGGTTCTAATCGGAATGGTTGGGTTAATCGTGTTAGGATTGGTGACATTCGGTTGGTGGACAATCGGATTTCCACGGCGACGGATGTGGGGCGGCGCGTTGTTGCTCGGTGTCACGTTTCTCGTTTCGCCACTGCTGCTCGTCGTGAGTGGGAAGCGGTTCGGATTTGATGGCATCGTCGCGGGACTGATTGGGTTGTCCTGTGTCGTCGGGGGCGGTTTTTTCTTTCTCACACTCGGTTGGACCGGACGGCCGCGGACCGAAGAGTTCAACGCGCTGTTGCGTGACCCGGACGTCAAAGCCATCATTAGTACGATCGGCGGGACGAATTCGAACTCACTCTTGCCATATATCGACTATGAGGCGTTGCGACGCCAGCCTAAAATCATTATGGGCTATAGCGATGTCACGGCGCTCCTCCTCGCTTGTCATACGCAGACAGGTGTGACGACGTTTTACGGTCCGGCCATCGTGCCGTCGTTCGGTGAATATGAGACGATGTTTGCGGACGGGGAACGTTATGTGCGAGAGGTGCTCGGTTTAGAAAGAATGGCACCGTATACGCTTGATGTGCCCCGACAGTGGACCGAGGAGATGATTGATTGGTCGACCCAAGACCGGCAGAAGACGTTCCGTCCGAATGACGGCTGGCTTACCTTGCGCGACGGGCAGGCCCGCGGACGATTGATTGGCGGGAACATGAACACGATGACCGGCTTTTTAAAGTCGGATTATTTTCCTGATGTGACCGGGGCGATTCTCTTTTTAGAGGACTCGTTCAAGACGATGGCGGACGAGGAACGTTCCCTCAGCATGCTCAAGCTCGCTGGGTTGTTCGATCGAATCAACGGTCTCATCATCGGCAAGCATGAACATTTCGATGCGGCCGGCGCACCGTTCTCGTTCGAAGCGTTGCTGCTCGAAGTACTTGGAGACGTCGACTTCCCAATTTTGACGACGTCGATATCGGGCATACGTTCCCGTCCCATGTGTTTCCGATTGGGATCGAGGTCGAACTTGACGCGACGGCGGGAACCATCACATTTTTAGAGAACGGGGTGACGTCATGATCGAGTTCATTACAATCGTCGACCACCGCCGGAAGAAAATTGGATTGAAATCACGAGCAGACGTCCATCGGGACGGGGATTGGCATGAGACGTTCCACTGCTGGATGATGGATCACGACCGCCTCCTGTTACAGCTTCGCAGCGATACGAAGGCAGACTTCCCTGCGCTTTTTGATATTACGGCCGCCGGGCACTTGGCAGCCGGGGAGACCGTCCGTGACGGGGTGCGCGAGATTCAAGAAGAGTTAGGACTCGAATTGACGCTCGACCAACTGATCCTGCTCGGCGTCTTCGAAGACGTCATCGAGACGGATACGTTTTTAGACCGTGAGTTCGCCCACACGTATGTCTATGCGTATGATGGTGAAGCGTTCACGTTGGATGAAACCGAAGTGGCTGATGTCGTCTCGGTCGAGATCATGGCGTTGCAAGCGTTGATGGGCGGGACGCAGTCCGAGGTGGAGATGATTTCGGTCATCTCGGGAGAGACACGGACCGTGACGAAACGTGATCTCGTCCCGCACCCGGCCAACTATTGGGAGCAAGTGATGGCGGGTGTAGAGGCCGCTCAAGCCGAACATTATGATTGAGTGCATATAGCAACTGCTTCACGTCGCACTTGTGCCCAGGGTGAGTGGATTGCTTATTTAGTGTTTTCACAAGTGGGGGGGGGAGCGAGATGGACACAACACAAGGCAGAATCCCACTCGGCTTGGAGACGGCGCGTCTACATTTACGGGCCCCGCTCGCGGAGAAAGATGCGCGGGTCGTCAACGAGTCGATTCGGCGTTCGCATGAAGAGTTGAAGCGATGGCTCCCGTTCGCACAAGACGTACCGACGTTGTCTGAGACGGAAGCGAATTTACAACGGGCGCAACAGTTGTACGGAACGGGTGAAAGTTTCCGGTATCTCATCTTTTTACGGGAGACGGGGGCGTTCGTCGGGACAGTGAGCCTATTCGGGATTGATTGGGACGTCCCGAAAGCGGAAATCGGGTATTGGCTCGATTCGACGCATACCGGTCGTGGCTATATGACGGAAGCGGTCGAGGCGGTTATCCGTTTCGGCTTCACCCGGTTCGATTTCAAGCGAATCGAGATTCGCTGCGAGTCGACGAACAATGCGAGCCGATTGATTCCGGAACGACTTGGTTTTCAGTTAGAAGGGATGCTCCGGAACGAAGACTTGTCCGCCGATGGGATTCGGTTGACGGATACGGCCGTGTATGGCTTGTTGCCGGACGACCTTAAAGCAGTAGTGACATGATGCGTTGCGAGCCGATGGGACCGTCGATTCGTCGACCCGTGTCGATGAAGCCGACTGTTTGATAAAGGGAGAAAGCCGCCTCGTTATTCAGATTGACCGATAGGACGACCTCACTTTTAGTGGGGAAGTGCTCCCGTACATAGTTTGGTAACTGACGGAGTGCCGCTTTAGCATGGCCGTTCCCTTGAGCCGGGTAGTTGATGGAAAACATCGACAGTAACAAGGCGTCGTGTGCTTCCGTATACGAAGCGACCCGTTCCGTATCATGGAGCAAAAAGAAACCGACGGGCTCCTTGGCGACAATGACGACTGGATAGATTCCGTCTAATACCGGGAATTTGAGGTCGACTGGGAGCGACGTGTATTTTTCTTGTTCGAGCGGTAACGTGAACGTGTTCAAGACGGGCCAATGGGTCTCGTGAAGTGGTTCAAGTCTCGTGGTCATCATGATTCCTCCTCCAAAATCAGCTGTCTCAACCAGTATACCGAAATATAAAGTGAAGGGAACGAACGCGTGATGCATCCAGTGATTACTTATGTTCAACATCCACCGCTCCAAGATTTGTATCAAGCTTTCATGGACGGGTTTTCCGACTACATGATTCACTTTGATATGGATGAGGCCCGGTTCGAGGCCGTATTCCTCGTCCGTGATCAAAACCAGCCGGCGCGTTCCATCGTCGCCTATGCGGACGGTAAGCCCGTTGGCGTCATGTTGAGCGGCGTGGCGCACTTAAATACAGGGTGGGTCACTCGCTGTGGCGGCTTGGCCGTCGCACCAGACTATCGACATCTTGGCATCGCGCACGAACTGATGCGACAGTTCGATGAACAGGCGGCGGGGACGCGTCTGCTTGAGGTCATCCAAGAGAACGCACCCGCACTCGCCCTCTATGAGCGACTCGGCTATAAAATTGACCGCGAAATCGTATATTTTCAATCCCTATCAACGAGGACGACCGCGACGCGGGAACGAGTGTCGATTCATGAACTGTTCGATACGTATTATCCGACCGCGATTCACAGCCCGATTTGGCAAGTCGATGTTCGCACGACGCAACAACAGACCGAACTTGTTCGCGTGGTGGAAGGAGAGACGAGCGGGGCGCTACTCTTCCGGGATAATCTGCTGCTTGACGTGTTCGGGAGCGACGAGGATGCTAAGTGGTTATTGCGTGCGGCGGCGGCCGAAGGACCGATTCGACTAACGTTGACGTCAGATCGCCCGGCGTTATTGATGGCAGCCCGGCAACTCGGGTTCGTCCAGGAAAAAATTGCTCAATTCGAGATGAGTAAGCCCGGGACAGATACGTAATGCGCGTCTTGTTGCCTGTTCTTATGCTTGCTCTGATTGTCGGCAACTTGTTTACCATTCTCGGACTGACGACGAGTCTTCCATTCGGCCTCAATCGTCTCTTTTTGTTCGGCGGACCGGCGTTGACTGTTCTGGCCACCGTCAGCATCATCGGGATTGTCTTGCATCGAAGACGGTGACCCTGACCATACGTATGAAACGTGAGTGAAGTTTATGAAAGTCGAGTTCACAGTCTTGATACGTTCGACATGCAAATGAAATACTTCATATATTGAACTTTTCCGATGCGGGTGCTATATTCGCCCTTATAGCTTTTCATCAACCTAACGCATCATCCCATCTGGAGGTTTTATCAATATATGTGGAAACAACTACTCGTCACCGTCGGTACAGGCGTCCTGATTCTGTCAGGGACTTCAGCCGTATCGGCAGATCAAATTACCCCACAAGACCTTGTCAAGACGACGAAATCGCTTCAACAGACCAAACAGCGGATTCAAACGTCGAAACAATCGGTCGCTAAAGCCAAACGTCATGTCCAAACGATCGATCAGAGTGCGAAAGCAATCGATCAAAAAATCGAGCAGACCCAATCAAACTCACGTCGTACGAGACGGCGTTGAATCCTGAAACTAGTGACACCTCTCTATTCAAACAAGTGTTGTCGACGATCCTCCCGAGCGCTAAGGCAGAGGCGGCGGAGTCTGAAGAGACAAAGCGTGATTTGCAAGCCAAACAAGCCGAGACAACGCAATCGTTAAAGGCGCTTGAGACGAAACAAGCAGACGTGAAAGCAGAGCGACAAAAAGCCCGCTCGGCTCACGTGGCTGCATATAAGCAGCTGAAAGGGCAAGCGGCCCAATTGAAAGACTTGAAGCAACAAACGGCGGCGCTTGCGCCTGACAAGGTTATGATGCCGGCGACAGGACGTCTGTCACAAGGTTACGGACCGGCGAGCGGCCAGTTCGGCTATACGTTCCATAACGGGCTCGATATCGCGGCGAACGTCGGCACACCGATTTATGCGGCGGCGGCTGGAACGGTCACGGATGTCAAATCGGGCGGCCCTTATGGGAAGCACGTCTTCATCGAGCATGAAATCGATGGAGAGAAGTGGACGACGGTCTACGCCCATATGCATAAAATCGAAGTGAAGACAGGTCAAACGTTGCTCCAAGGCGAAGGCATCGGCCAAATCGGCAATACGGGCAACTCTTCAGGTCCGCACCTCCATTTCGAAGTGCATCAAGGAGAATATGCTTATTCATCAAGTTCGGCCGGTAACACGGTCGACCCGATGGATGTCGTCGAAGTACTCGGCGGCGCGTCGCCCATCAAAGCGACATATTGACGCAACGATTCGTTACGCCATTTTTTTGTGTCTCCCTGCTCATCTTGGGTCGTCCGCAGTTCAATCAATTTTCGGAACGCCTCGTCGCGGTCGAACGTGCTGAACCAGCGGAAGTCGTCGTGGTCGAGAATCCGGTAATGTTGACTGACCATATTCTGTTGAATCCGGTATTTTCCTTGGTGCTCGATCGTCGTCCACCAGACATGTCCGCCCAACGTTTTTGTCGCCAGACTCGGGTCGGTATGGGCGACGAGACGAATGAATTCAATCGGCTGGTCCCCAATCAATGATTGAAGATAAGGACTTTGATTAAATAGCGCGCAGATGGCGACCGTCGTCGTCCAGTTCGCGTTCAGACGTCGCTTCTCGATTTGAATTAACGTTTTTTTCGAGATGCCGACGAGCGTACATAGTTCTTCTTGGGATAATCCTTGCTCGGTGCGAATCAGTTTGAGCTTGCTAGAAATCAGTTCGGAAAACGTCTCTTTTGTATGCATACCTGCTCCTAAGGTGTATTTTTACACAGTGTATCATGCGGTATGGAAAGATGGAAGATATCGGATGAAGAAGGCCGCCTCCTCGATTCATCAAAAAAGCGAAAGGAGATGGATTCCTTTCGCTCGTTCACTGACTGATGTTAGTCACGTGTCGGGTCATGATTGCCTTCGCTATCGGCAATCGTATCCGAACTCCCGAAATCTTCGACTTGGCTGAACGCATCCGTACTTTGGCCCGGATCGTCTGTCCCGTCGAGTTGTTTACGGGCGGCCGTCTCAGATGGGTTAAGTACATCTTCTTCGACCGGGCGTTCCTGGTCGGTCAAATGCTTGTTTTCTTCTTGCTCGCGTGCGTGCTCGATACAAAGCGTCGTTTCCGGAATGATTTCAAGGCGATCCAACTCGATGTCTTCACCGCATACCTCACACTTACCATACGTTCCGTTCTCAATGGCGAGCAAGGCTTTGTCGACGTCGCTTAAGAATTCTTCATCTAACTCAGTGAGGGCTTGATCACGTTCGCGTAAGAAAAGTTCTTCCCCTCCATCTGCCGGATGGTTATCGTAATGTGACAGTTCCCCTTCGTCATACACTTCTTCTCGATTTTCCATATATCCTTCGGTTTTCGCTTTCTCTTTTAGAAGGCGTTTCTTAAACGTATCAATCTGCTGTTGTGTCAACATACAATCCACTCTCCAGTTCTGATTTCATTAATATTAGCATTTCCCATTTTGCGTCGTGACAAACCTTTCGAATGGCGGAGCTGATTTCTAAACGCTTCGGAAAACGGGTATCATGAAAGAGACGGAACGATGATTGTGAAGGAGGGAATGAAGAACCATGAGAAAAGTAGAAGTCATTCCGTATGATTCGATATGGGAGACAAAATTCAAGGAAGAGGCGGCCAAGCTCGAGCGTTTGTTTGAAGGGGAAATTGTCGCCATTCATCACATTGGGAGCACGTCGGTGCCGGGACTCGATGCGAAACCGATTATCGACATCATGCCTGTCGTACGGGACATCGAACGGATTGACGATTGGGTCGGGCACATGGAGGCGCTCGGATACCGAAGTTTCGGTGAACATGGAATTCCGAGACGGCGTTTCTTCGCTAAAGGAGAAAACGTCCGGACGATTCACGTCCATATGTTCGAGGACGGGGATGAGGGCGTGGACCGCCATCTCGCGTTCCGCGATTATTTGATGACGTTCCCAGACGTACGGGACGAGTATGCGGCGCTTAAACAACAATTGGCGAGCCAGCATCCGGAAGATATCGAGAGCTATATCCAAGGAAAACAAGACTGGGTATCCGCGACCGAGCAGGAGGCGACGTTGTGGTATATGTCTCGCCAACAAATTTGAAACATTTTACCGTTTCATCTCGTACAGAAAACTAATCAGTTGAGGGGGGTCATGAGATGAAACGATTTCTCGGGAAATGTATCGAGTACGCGTTTGTCGCACTGTTATTTGTCGGCTTATTTTTTGGATTGCGCTATGGCGTCAATCACTTCGTCGGAACAGAGAGATGCGTGCATACGCCTACCTGTTTCTAGGAACCGCCTTTATCATTTTCCCGGTCTCCTTGTTCGGCGGCTACTTCCTGGCCCGTCCGATTCAACACCGTTTGCACGGCAAAGAGCAGGAAACGACAAACCATACGTTGCGTGGGGATGAAAAGCCGCACGGGGTCACGGAGACGCGGGACTATAAAAATGAAGGTTCGTGGCCGTTATGATGCAGTTGATACGAACCGACGATGCGGCGTTGATTGCGACGTTGAACTGTCCAATCCATGAACATCATCTTCAGTTGGCGCCGGCGTTCTTTGCGCCTTACAATCACGCCTCGATGGAAGCGGCGTTTTCGGAGATGATGGCGCGAGACGATTATCATTTCTTCACGGCAGAGGTCGACGGAGACACAGTCGGCTACGTCTGTTTTCAAGAGCGAGTGAGTGAGGCGAACGCGTTTCGGAAAGCTGTCCGGACACTCTACGTGCATCAAATCAGCATTAACCCGGAGGCGAAGCGGCGAGGGTATGGACGCTTGGTCATGGAAGAAGTGGAACGCTATGCCATCGCACACGGATTTCCGTCAATCGAACTGGATTATTAGTCGGTGAACGAAGCGGCGGCCGCGTTTTATAGCGAAATTGGCTTTCAGCCGAAGCGACAGTTCGTCGTGAAGCATCTCTAAAGTAGAAGATTAGTCTTGGCGTACGATAATCACGCCATTTAAACACATACGAGATCGGGGAGGATTTGATGGAGACAGTCATTTTAGTCATCGGTGTCATCGGCACCATTTCGCTCATGTTATTCATGTCGAATCAATGGTTGGGCTATGGGAAAGGCAATATTGTCATGACGCTCGATGAGCACTACACGAACTTGAATGAATATGTGCCGGCGATTTTGACGAAGCTGTATGAAGACGGGAAGTCGGCCCATTATCTCGGCGACCGGAAGTTTGAAGTGAACGGCAAGCGGTACGTCCTCGTCGAACGGACCGTCCCAATCGGTCGTGTCCCGACCCAGCAGACCGTGCTCATGCCAGACAAAAAATAAGCCACGCCTTCAGGCGCGGCTTATTTTATTTGACGGCCGGGGGACCGAAACCACCGGCATGGTAGTCGCGGAAAGCCTGACGAATCTCCTCTTCGGTGTTCATGACGAACGGACCGTGGGCGATATAGTCTTCCCGAATCGGCTTACCTGAGTAGATGAGCAGTTTCGCACGTGACGTCGCTTTGAGGCGGACCACGCTCTCACCGTCACTCGTCTCATCGTACGTGAGCGTCGCCACGTGAGTCTTCGAGAGCGGTGTCGCCGACGTCCCGACTTTGACGGAGCCGGTAAGGATATAGACGAACGCGTTATGATTCGTCGGGATGATGTGCTCGCAGACAGCTCCCTCTTGGAGGCTAACCTCGCTCATCGTGATGGGGACGAGACTGTCCATCGGTCCGGTCACACCGGCGATGTCACCCGAATAGACACGCACATGTCCTCCGTCGATTGGCACGAGCGGCGCCTCTTCGACGTATACGTTTTGATAAGACGTCGTCGTCGTTTTAAGTGCTTTCGGCAAGTTGAGCCATAGTTGAAGCGTATGAATCAAGTCGTCGTCGACGGCCTCCTCGGCATGACGTGCCGCCCAGCCCGCATTCATATATTGGACGTCACCCGCATCTAAGATCGAATGTCCGCCATGGTTGTCGATATGTTCAAGTCGTCCGTCAATCACGTAGGTAATGGTCTGGAAGCCGCGGTGAGGATGGTCCGAGAACGTTCCCCGCTTGAACCAGTCCTCGGCCATCAAGATGAACGGGTCGAACTCGTCTTTTCGTTCCGGAGGCAAGACCCAACCCTGCTGCACGTGCGGATATCCGTTTTGTTTATAGGCGACCGGCCAATGGCTGGCGACGTCGCGCTCGAATCGTTTCGTCATCACACTCTCTCCTTTGCACTGTTTGTTGTCATTGTCGCATAGCGAGGCAAGGAGGCTTTCCGATTTTGCCTGTACAACGTGTAAAGCCAGACCGGTGAGCCAGTCTGGCTTGAAAAGTGTCGTCAGTTGTTTGCTTGTCCGATGGAAAGGTCGCGCCACCGTTCGGCATCGGCGCGGAGCAATTTGAAATGTGAGCCTGTCTTCGTGTTTGTCAAAATTACATCGTCTTCCGTGTAACTGAGATCGAACGTTTGAGCATAAATGCCCTCGAACACCGTCAAATAAGGAGTCGGCGCTGGGGTTCCGGCCGTGGCCACGGCTTTTGAGCGATCGATGGCTTGAAACACGAACTGGACGGTCTCGGCGTTGGCATGATGCAAGAACGGTGCATCTTTTGATTCTGTGCCGATTAGAGCCAGTTCATGGGCGACGACGTGACGTCGATGGGCGAATTGTTGCCGCATTTTTGTTTTCAAGCGGTCGCCGTGCAACAACGTCTCTTCTTTATAGGTGATAGAAACGACTTGTTTATAAGGTTTGCCATCGCGGATGAAGGAGAAACTGAAAAGTGGATAGCGCTCGTTCGGAACGAGCTTGGTCGGGAGCGTGCTCGCCTGCCGTGCCCCGAGCATTCGATCGTAGGTGGCATCCTGCGGTCGCAGGACGTCCTCATATAACGTCTGATCGGATGACAGATGGAGCCCGTACTGTTGCGTGTCTTGAGACACTTCGGTCCCTAAGCCGAGGGACAGGAACGGTTGACGTGACGATTCGTTGATGGGCAACGTGATGGTCTCACGCGATTCGGGTGACTCGAACGTGAATTCGAACGAACCGTTGAACGGCATCGTCACGTGGACGAGCGTCTGTTCGAAACCGTGACGTTTTGGATAAGGCTCATTGCCGACCGGTTTTTTCATCTCTTCGGTGAAATGGACTTGCTCGTGCGGTTGCGCAACTCGAAGCTTCGACGTCGCGGATGATGAGACGGCTTGGTCGCGGTACGGAGTGAGACTATCCGGCAACGCATCGATTTGTTTCATATAGGTGATGGTATCGGCTTGGCATTGGACGTAGGTTTGATTTTCCACTTCAAAAAATGTGGCGGTCGGAAAGACTTCGGTCGAGGCCGTGGTCGTAAGTGGTTGGCTCAATTTGACCGTGCCAATCAAGAGACGCTCTCCATCAGGCGCACGGGTGATGGCGTCCTCTGGGTAACAGGCATCAAGGACGTTCGTCCGGTCGGACTCGGTCATCTCGATTTGTTGACCAGAAGGCAGAGAGGCGCGACCTTGATAGTACTCTGGAGCCGTATGTAAACGAAATGCATGTTCTTCTTCGCATCCGAACAGGACGAACAACATGGCGAGCGTACAAAGAATCAGGTACTTTTTCACAGGGTGCACTCCTTTAATGATTAACTTTCATCATTTTAGCACCATTTTTTTGTGACTATAGTCTTAGGAAAATTAATGCGATTTTAAAAAAAAAAATCAAAAAACCCGCTCCACTTGAACTGAACGGGCTTGTTTTACACTTATGGATATGAAATGGAATTTCTCCATTTGACACGTGTCGATTTTTGACGAATGAACGTTATGATGTAGACGTTCTTGAAAATGACGAAAATCGTCGAAAATAACAAAGTGGAATTAAAAAGGGGTTATTTGTTTATTTTTACCTTCAATCCACGTCGCGACCACGGGCCGCCTTCAAAATTTCGAACCATTCTTCTCGCGTCAGGTCAATCTGAAGCGCATCGACGGCGGTCCGAACTCGTTCAATTTTTCCAGATCCGACGATCGGCATGATCTTGGCCGGGTGCTTTAAGAGCCACGCGTAGACGACGGCGTCGATGCCGCCCGCTTGATGTCGATCGCTGATTTCCTCCAATTTTTCACGAAGCGGTGCGTAAGCGGCCTCGGTGAACAGTTGTCCGCCGGCGAGAGGGCTCCACGCCATGAGTGGCATCCGTTTCTCGTGGCATAGGTCGACAGAACCATCTTCAAAATGCTTCAGTTGCATCGGTGAGAGCTCGAGCTGGTTCGTCACGAGTTGGAACGGCAAACGCGATTGGAGCAATTGTTGGGTTGCCGGCACATGGTTCGAGACCCCGAACGTACGCACTTTTCCGCTTCGGTGCAACGTGATGAATGCCTCGGCGACCACATCCGGGTCCATGAGTGGGTCAGGACGGTGAATCAAGAGCGTATCAATTTGGTCGACGGCAAGCTCTTGGAGGGAACGCTCTGCTTGGCGGATAATATGTTCCTTCGTCGTATCATAATGGTTAATGGATTGACCAGGGTTAAAAGAACCTGTCAGCTTGATGCCGGTCTTTGTCACGATGTCAATTTGGTCGCGAAGCGAAGGCTTGAGACGAAGCGCTTCTCCGAACAGGCCCTCACATGTATAGCCACCGTAGATATCGGCATGATCGAACGTCGTGACGCCGAGCTCAATGCATTGTTCGATAAACGCGAGACGTTCCTGTGGATTCATCTCCCATTCGGCTAAACGCCACATCCCATGGATGATTCGTGAGAATGATAAGTCTTCTGTTAGTTCGATGCGTTGCATGGTCAGTTCCTCCTCAATGTGTGTCGCTTTCATTATAAGGATAAACGAACGAGGCGTCACTTATAGGGCGTATTAAAAGGACGCAAACTGAGTCAAATTTAAACGATTTCAGTTATGATGAGACAGAGATGATTAGAAAAAGAGGAGTGACTTATGAATCATTACGAACAATATGCGAACGTCACGTTTGAGCAACAAGGTCAGGAAACATACGTGACCGCCGCTCATGCCGATCTCGAACTGCACGGGATTGGGCGCAGTGCCGCCGTGTTTCGCATAAAAGACACGCGACTCGTCGTCAAAGTGTTCTTTCCGGATTATACGCATATTGCAGCTGAAGAGGCTGTGATTTATCGAACGCTCGAAGGGTTACCTCAATTCCCACGCTTGTATGAAGCAGGTGTGAATTATATCGTCATCGACTACATCGAGGGCAAGACGCTATTCGAATGTTTGACGGAAGGGATTTGGATTGATGCGTCGTATATCAAGCAGGTCGACGCAGCGCTCGCCGCGGCACGGCGTCTGGGTCTGACTCCCTCTGATGTCCATTTGCGAAATCTGATTCTCACACCAGACGGCCGCATCTATTTGATTGATTTAGCCCGTTTCCGGCAAGGGCAACACGTCGATCACCAATGGGAAGATTTGAAGCGGATGTATCGGCTCTATCGGCTCCGTTTCATGCCGAAGCGCTATTCAGAGCGTTTGTTGAACGGAGTCGCCTATTTATACCGCACGTTTGTGAACGATCCGAGACACTAGTCGACGGTCGTTTTTCTTTTGAAGATTAGGGAATAAAGAAGATGTGACTGTCACTTCGTTTTGGAAAAGGAGGCTGATTGTATGCATCGGATTTATGCAAATGAACTGGAGACGTTACGTGATTGTGTGGAGACGTGTAATTACTGTCTCGAGTCGTGCCTGGAAGAACATGACGTCAAGATGATGGTTGACTGCATCCGGCTCGACCGGGAGTGCGCCGCCATCTGTTCGTTTCTCGCCGAGGCGATGACGCGAGATTCGGCGTTCGTGCCCGAACTCGCCCGGGCTTGTGCGGTCGTCTGTAAGGCGTGCGCCCAAGAATGTGAGAAGCATAAGCATGGGCACTGTCAGGAGTGCGCCCGCGTTTGTTTCGAGTGTGCATCGGTATGTGATCGATTGGCCGCTTAAATGAATGGGTCAGCCGCATAAGGCTGACTTTTTTATGTACACTTATTCACGCGTGTGTTTTTCCGGGAGACTCCGTATAATGAAGAAAACGCTTAGAAAGTGGTGTTCGCATGATTCGAAATTGCCGACGCGACGACCTTCAGGCCGTCCTACATATTTATAATGATGCCATCGTCAACAGCACCGCCGTCTATCACTACGAGCCGGTGACGCTCCAAAATCGAATCACTTGGTATGAAGAGAAAAAAGCGGGCAAACTTCCCATCATTGTTTGGGAGGAAGGCGATGTCGTCATGGGATTCGCCACGTTCGGACCCTTCCGTCCATGGCCGGCCTATCATTATACGGTCGAACACTCAGTGTATGTTCATCCCGGTTACCGCGGGAAAGGAATCGGAAATAAGTTGCTCCGAGAAATTATCCGGATCGGTGAAGAGCGGGATGTGAAGACGATGATCGGTGGCATCGATGCTGCCAACATCGCGAGTGTCAAAGCGCATGAAAAATTAGGATTCGTCCATTCCGGAACGATTAAACGAGCTGGCTACAAGTTCGGAAAATGGCTTGATCTATCATTTTACCAACTCGATTTGAAAGGTCCCGAGGTTCCGCAAGAAGGCTGACCACTAGCTGTCGGACTTCTGAAATTACGGTATAATGTGAACAGTGAATCGAATGGGGGAATCAGCATGACAGAACTACCGAATTGCCCAAAATGTCAGTCGTCGTACACGTACGAGGATGGAAATTTGCTCGTCTGCCCGGAATGTGCGTACGAATGGTCGCCGAGTGAGGCGGCTGAAGCAGAAGCGGACGCACAAATCAAAGACGCGAACGGAAACGTGCTCCAAGACGGGGACACGGTCACGGTCATCAAAGATTTAAAGGTGAAAGGGACGTCGCTCGTCGTCAAACAAGGCACGAAAGTGAAAGGCATCCGTCTCGTCGATGGGGACCATGACATCGACTGCAAGATTGACGGTTTCGGCGCGATGAAGCTCAAGTCAGAATTCGTGAAAAAAATCTAAAAAAGCGTGTCGGTCCGCGAACGGATCAACACGCTTTTTGCTGTTTATGAGAAGAACGGTTTGTATTCACGGCGGTCATGCATGACAGATACCCATTGGAGCGTCGTGAACTCCTCAAGCACCCATTCGCCGTTGAAACGGCCAAGACCAGAATCTTTCTCACCGCCGAACGGCAAGTGCGGCTCGTCGTTCACCGATTGGTCGTTGACGTGAATCATCCCCGTCTCGACTTGGCGGGCGAACTCGGTCGCGCGATAGATTGAACCGTGGACGGCACCGCTCAGTCCGTACGGGAGTTCGTTCGAGAGTTGGAGCGCCTCGGCGTCGTCTTTGAACGACAGGACGACGGCGACCGGTCCGAAAATCTCATTTTTCGCGAGCGGCATATCATTCGTGACACCACTTACAACAGTCGGCTCGAGCACGTTCCCGTCAGCGTTGCCGCCGACCTGGAGCGTCGCACCGGCGTCGACCGTCTGCTTGATTTGATCGAGGATACGGTCGACTTGATCGTGATCGATGAGCGGCCCGACTTGTGTATCCGATTCGTTCGGATTGCCGAACTTCAAGGCGCGAACCCGCTCCACAAATTTTTCAAGGAACGCATCGTGAATCGACTCGGCGACGAGAATCCGGTTCGTCGACATACAGATTTGCCCTTGATGATAGAACTTCGAGTAGACGGCCGATTCGACGGCACGGTCGATGTCGGCGTCGTCTAACACGACGAAGACGTTATTCCCGCCGAGTTCGAGCGCTGTTTTCTTCAACAGGCGTCCGGCCTTCTCGGCGATGCCTTTGCCGACCTCGGTCGAACCAGTGAACGAGATAAGCTTTGGCACCGGGTGCTCGACGATGGCGTCCCCAATCTCCGAACCGCGACCGACAACGACGTTCAAGACGCCTTTCGGAAGGCCGGCCTCTTCAAATAACGAGGCGAACAGGAGACCACCTGTGACGGGAGTCGCCGTCGCCGGTTTGACGACGACGGTATTGCCTGTCGCGAGCGCGGAAACGATTGAGCGGACCGCGAGGTGGAACGGGAAGTTCCATGGGCTGATGACGCCGATGACGCCGAGCGGTTTCCGGTAGACTCGGTTCTCTTTGTTCGGGACGATCGACGGCTTGATGAGCCCATCCATGCGGAACGGGAACGTCGCCGCTTCCTTGATGATCGCCATCGATGCTAAAAATTCACCTTCTGCTTTGATGCGCGTGCTACCTGACTCTTTGACGAGCCAGTCGATGATGTCATCTTTATACTGAAGCGTCAGTTCAGCAAATTTTTCGATCAAGGCGCGTCGATTTTGCGGCAGAATCGTCGCCCATTCGGTTTGTGCTTCTTTCGCAACGGCATAAGCCTTGTCGAGATCAGACTCGTCGGCCGAACGAATCGAGAACAATGTCTCGTCCGTGAACGGGTTGGTGTTATCGATCGATTTGTCGCTTGACCCTTCGACCCATTGGCCATCAATGTACATCTTCGTAAAATCGGTATGCATGTTCAAACACTCCTTTATCTTTTTGCTTCACCTTAAGAAGTATTCACCTGATTTGAAAAAATAAACCTCTCGATGCGCAACTAACTTGTTTTACAAAGTAGTTGCAATTGGCAGTGTCTTCCATTACTATTATGTATAACAAGTTAGTTTGATGAAAGTGAGGTCACGCCATGGCAATGAGTCAAATGTTAAAAGGATTGCTCGAAGGGTGCCTGTTGGCCATCATCGATAAAGGAGAGACGTACGGCTATGAGATGTCGGAGAAGTTGCAGGCGTACGGATTCACGATGGTGAGTGAGGGCAGTATTTACCCGGTCCTGTTACGGATGAAGAAAGAAGGGTGGGTCGAGACGGTCCAAAAAGCGTTACCATCAGGGGGACCGAAACGAAAATATTACATTTTGACGGAGGCGGGGCACCAAGAGTTGCTGGCCTTCAAACAACGTTGGGCGGAAGTGTCAAGCGGTGTCGACCGCGTACTCGGAGAGGGGAATGAAGATGGAACTTTCAAAAAAGAGTCGTGATTTTTTGGATGACTTGGCGGTATATCTCATGTCGAGCGGGAAATCGGAAGATGAAGTAAAAGAAGTTGTCGAGGAGTTAAAAGACCATCTCGAAGAAGCGGAACGAGCGGGAAAAGGTGTGGACGAGGTCGTCGGCCAGAGCCCCAAAGACTACATGCAACACCTCGGAAGCGAGATGACGTTTGACGTGAAGGGATTCGTCAAAATTGTTGCGATGATCATTCCGAACGTGTTCGCCTACATCATCATCGCTAATTTCATTCAAGGCGAGATGACATTCTCGACGGTCCAGTTGATTGGGTTCCCGCTCATCGCCGTCCTCTTCTTGCTGGCCGCCTCACAAGCGTTCCGCCACATGTCGGTCCGCTCAAAAGAAAGCAACTTTAAAAATGGGGCGACGTACATCACGCTCGCTGCGCTGCCGATGACATTGTTCCTCGGGCTGATGATCCTCGACATCTTCGTCGAGACCCCGACGATCGTGTTCGGTCCAACCGGTCAACTCGTATTGTTCGGACTGGCCGTCGTCACGTTGCTCACCGTCTCGGTGTGGACGAAGACATGGATCAATCTGATCATTCCGCTACTGTTGTTTGGGCCGCAATACGCGTTTGCCCAGACGAGTTTGCCGCTCGAGCAACAACTTATTTTCTCGATGCTGATTCTGTTCGTCGGGATGGGAGTCTTCTTGTTCGTCTGGTGGAAAAAGAATCAACAGGGGCAAGCATGATGCTCGGACGAATCATTTTTGTCGCGATCTTGTGTCTGCCGTGGGGCTTTTTCGTGACAGCGGCAGACTTTCTATGGGGGAATGCGCTCGGTTATCTTCTGATTCCAGCGATCGTGTGGTCGAGTGTGTGGTGGTTTGGGCGGCGTGAGATGTTCCCGTGGCTCGCATGTGGGCTCATCGTATCGTATGTCATTTCCACGGCGATGGTTTGGCATGTCGATGGGGCGTGGGATTATTTCTTCAAGCCGATTGGCCAGTCTATCCTCGTGAATGTCTGGACCATTGTTTACGCGAGTGGTGTCGTTTTGGCGTATATGTATCGTCGTGCTTTGCAAAAAGCACGTGAATCTGCTTAAGCTCAGACGCGGCTGGGAATAGACAACTGAACGCCTAAAAGAGAAAGAAGGGATTCCCGTTGCCAGTCAATCCGACGATTCAATTTTATTTGAACCAGTTTCAAAATCAGCTCTCGACCACATATGACCAATTGGATCCGCTCGAATTAAGACGACAAGAAGACGCAATGATGACCCGGTTTCAACATAGAGAGCATGTATATGATGTCGAGGAGCGCTGGATCACGCTTCCGAATCGCTCACTTCCAATTCGCATCTATCGGACGGGTCATGGGATTGCGCCTGTCCTCGTCTATTACCACGGGGGTGGCTATGTCACGGGGAGTCTCGACACGCATGATGCGATTTGCCGGACGATTGCGAACGAGGCGGATTGTACCGTCATCTCGGTCGGTTACCGACTCGCGCCGGAACATAAATTCCCGACGGCCGTCTACGACAGTTATGAGGCGCTCGTCTGGATCGCGAATCACGCCTCGGATCTTGAAATTGATGCCGAGCGCATCGCCGTCGGCGGTGACAGCGCCGGGGGGACGCTCGCCACGGTCAGCGCTTTGATGGCCATCGAGCAAGGCCGTCCCCTCGCCATGCATCAGCTGTTATTTTATCCGGTGACGGGGACTGAGGAGAATCTGCCGTTATCGTTAATCGAGTATGCGACCGGCTATTTGCTCGACGAGGCGTTGATTCGTTGGTTCCAACACCAATACTTTCATGACGAGACTGAATTGACCCACCCCTACGCCTCGCCGATCGTTTCGCCACATTTGGCGAAACTGCCGCCGACGACGCTGTTGACGGCAGAATATGACCCGCTCCGTGACCTCGGCCGAGCGTACGCCAATAAATTGATTAGTCTCGGTGTCCCGGTGACGTATCACAATTACGGAGGACTCATCCACGGCTTCGTCAACTACTACGCATACGTTCCGGAAGCGCGACGAGCCGTCAAAGAAGCGGCGCAGTCGCTCGGACATGCCTTCCATACGCAAAAAACTCGCCCCTAAGGCGAGTTTTTTTCATGCTTTCGATAAATAAGGAAAGCGACAACCTTCCGGGAAAAATTGTCCTTCGTTCATGCGAATCATCCATTGGCCGTCGCGGGACGGACGTTGCTCCACACCGTCCAGGTCCGGCGTGAATTTAAAGACGATTTCGGTGATGCCTTCAAAGGAGAGCCGGGCCACGACGTCACGCATATCGACAGGCCGCGGCGACAGCACGGCATACAAGTTTAAGCGCGAGCGCTCAATCATATAAATGACATGGACGTCATCGAAACGATACACGTCCTCGTCCATCCCTTGATAGTAATGGAACATCCAAATGTGCATGTCGTCTGTCGTATACAGACGCGGTGAAAACGGGAGTGACTCTAGTTTGAAACGACGCCACTGTTCGGCATCGACGTCAACATGTTCGAGTAGGGAAGCCGATCCCGAGACTGAAACGAATAGCTCCGGTTCGGGTTGGACGGAGAACCCCTGTTGCTCGTAAAATGGTGCAACCCCTTCGTCACAAGCCAAAAAATAAGGTAACCCATCCGTGTCATGTTGCTTGAACACATGCTTGAAGATGCGGGTGGCGAGCCCTTGTCCTTGTCGATCCTCGTCGGTCATGACCGTCCCGATTTGATATGCTTCGTGCGCGGTTCCGTCAGCCACGATCGTCATCCGGCTCATCCCGACGTTCGAGATGACATTCCGATAAAACGTCAATGAGTAACAACGATAGCGGTCGGTCCATTCGCCGGCCATGTACCATTCACCAAAATCGATGCCGAACATCTCATCGGCCAAATAGAAAAATGACGCGAATTCTTCCCCTGAATACTCGAGATTGCTGATAGGTCGTTTAGCCATATGACTCACTCCTTGTTTTGAACTTCTCGGTCCGTTCCTGTACATTAGAGGCAGAGAGGGGTAATTCTGATTATGAAACGATATGAAGCGATTTTATTCGATGTCGACGATACATTGCTCGACTTTAAACAGAGCGAGCACGTCGCCTTGGAGCAGTTGCTCGCTGCCCACAACGTTCGGATGACGGATGAATTGAAACAGCAGTATGTGACGATCAATAACGGATTATGGCGCGCCTTCGAGCGTGGCGAGGTCGGACGGGAAGACGTCTTAATGGGCCGACACACGCAACTGTTCGATACGCTCGGCATCACCATCGACGCGCATGAAGTCGAACAGCGCTATCGCGACCATTTGCACGACGGGGTGCACATCATCGATGGGGCACTCGAGCTCGTCCGAACGCTCAGTGAGCAGTATCCGCTCTATATCGTCACGAATGGTGTGACGGAGACTCAGTTCAAGCGGCTCGAAGCGTCGGGACTGCTCCCTTATTTCCAGGACGTGTTCGTCTCGGACGCGACCGGTTCGCAAAAGCCGATGAAGCCATTTTTCGACTATGTATTTGACCGAGTTCCGAACGTGGCACCGGAACGCGGACTCATCGTCGGGGACTCGTTGACGGCAGACATTGCCGGCGGTCGCATGTATGGGCTCGACACGTGCTGGTACAATCCGCACGAGATTGCGGCATCGGTCGAGACGACATATGAGATTCAAGACTTGCACGAATTGAAGTCGATTCTATCAAGCTCAGCGATCGATAAAGTGGGGCGGTAGTGATTGCGGCAACGCATAGAGTGTCTCCGGGAAGAGTTTCAAGTCCCGGAGCGCGTCGAGCGGCTGCCAACGATAGATGAGGTGATCGCCTTCCGGTCCGTGGAAGTCTCCATGCCGGAGCGGGAGGTCACCCGATACATAAAAGTACATGCCGATCTCATGCACGGTGCGCTCCAAATACGTGAAGAAGTTTTCGGAGACGAAAGCGAACGTCGTTCCCGTCAGTGTCGCTTCGAGTTCTTCTTGCAGCTCACGCGTCAAGGCGAGCTCGGCTTCTTCGCCGATGCCGACCCGGCCGCCCGGCAACGCCCAAAAGTCATCGTTCACGTTCCGATGAACGAGCAAATGACCGTCTTGGACCCAGATGCCGGCGACACGATAATTGAACGTGCCGTGCTCGGTCGGAAATACGATATCCATGTTCACCACTCCCATTCTTTTACTATTTTTTAGTATACGCCAAGGAGGCAAACCATGTTTCATTCAAATGCAATTTATGAAGGAGAAGATTTTCGGGACGAGACGCTCCGTGACGTTCAACTCACGCAGACGACGTTCGAGAACTGTCGCTTCACCTATATCGATGCGACGGAGTTCGAGACCGAACAGTGCCGCTTCATCAACTGTGACTTCACCGATTCGAAGTGGAATGCCTCGCGCCACAGCGGCAGCTCGTTCCTGAACTGTCAGTTCAATGGGGCGAATCTGTTTTTGAGCGAGTTCGACCACTGCAAGATGACAGGCTCGTCGTTCGAGTCATGCACGTTCGAAGGGGTCGTCGTGCGTGAAGGAGATTGGTCGTTCGTCAATCTGCGTCACGCCCCGCTCCGGAAGATGGATTGGTCCGGTGTCCGGTTGACCGAGGCCGATTTATACGGTGCGGATTTGAAAGAATCACGCTGGACGAACGCCGTCTTGTCCCGCGCCGTGTTGCAGCACGCGGATTGCACCGGTGCCGATTTTGTAGGGGCGGAGATGGATGGGGTCGATTTCTCGGACGTCATTCTGAAACAAGCGACGCTTGACGTCATGCAGGCCGTCCAAGTCGCCCGCTCGCTCGGGGCGAACGTCATATGACCAATGAGCAAGTGCTCGAGCACTTGACGGCCATGGCCGCGGAGCGGGAAGACGTCCGCGTCCTCGTCTTGAACGGGTCGCTCGTCAATCCGCACGTAAAACCAGACCGTTTTCAAGACGTCGATGTCACTTGTTTCGTCGAAGACGTGACCGCGTTCATCGAGGACCGTTCGTGGATGGCGCCGCTCGGGGACGTCTTGATTATGCAGACGCCGGACGAGGTGCCAGGAGGCGACGAATATGAGCGTTTCGCGTTTCTCGTCCAGTTCGCCGCCGGTCATCGCGTCGATTTGACCGTCCGTCCTATGCGTGACGTGCAGGAAGCGATTCACGCTGACTCACTCAGTCTCGTCCTCATTGATAAAGACGAGATTGCCGGTCAACCGATCCCATCTGATGACACGTACCGCATCAAACGACCGAGCCGATTCGACTATGAGCAGTGTTGGAACGAGTTTTGGTGGGTGTCGCTTTACGTCGTCAAAGGTATCAAGCGGGGTCAACTGTTATACGCATTCGACCATGCGACGATCATGCGAACGATGCTCCGGCAGATGCTTGCATGGGACGTCGGCTTTGCGACAAACTTTACGGCGAACGGAGGAAAGTCCGGGGATGGGCTTGAGAAGCATCTGGCCCCTGAAGTATGGCAGGCTTATCTTGATACATACACTTTGGTCGAAGTGACAGCGGTGGAAACGGCCCATGCGACGTTGGTGGAACAATTTGAACGTGTCAGTCGCCGCGTGGCCGACCAAGCCGGATATCCGTTTGCGGAGATGGAAGCCCGACGAATTCGTGACGCCTTTTCGACGCTTTGGTGTTCAAACGATTAGTTTTCGGTTGAGTCGGGAAAAGCCCCTCTATAGAAGGGGGAATGACGCTTGAATCCGTATACGACGTTCATCGCGCTCCTAGTGGGGAGTTTACTTTTATTTGTCGGCATCCGGACGAAAAAATGGCCGATTTTAGTCGTGGCCTTATTTCCGCTTGGACTTGTCGCCTTCAACATGTATTTGCTGATTACTGGACGTTAGAAGACTGTTTTCTTCAGTCTTCTTTTTGTATATCGATTTTACAAAAAATGCTGTCGGCAACAAAATCCCGATGGCCGCTTCGAGCAAGGCGAACAACCGGGCCGGACCGATTGGCAGCAGGTCGCCGAATCCGATAGACAGCAACGTGACCCCGCTGAAGTAAAGCAGATTGCGCCAGTTCGGATCGACCGCGTTCATCGTCTCGAGTGACGTCACCAATATGACGCCATCGCGTGAGAGCGCGTAGTAAATCAAGGCAAACCCGATCATGACGCCGAATAGGCTGACGAACAAGTGGCTGAACAAGCGCATGTCGAAACCGGTCTGTCTATACGTTTGGCGTCGAAAAAAGGTAAACACGTTCAAGCCGACGAATAATAGGGCAATCGTCAATAAAATGGTATTCACGCCCATTTCTCCCTTCTGTGACAGTCTGTATTATGTTGTTTCCCTGATCGTTCACCGTCAAACGGACCGATTCACACCAAGACGGATTCATTCAACAAGGAGGTGTCCGAGTGCGACGATGTTTAGTGAGCGGCTTATTGTTCATCTTCTTTTTAGGAGGATGTACGACGAAAGAGCCGTTTGATTTTGATGAAATCCATTCCTATAAGATTTTTTATAACATGCCGACCGAGGCGATCATTGAAGACATGGCCCGATACGACCTCGTCATCATCGAACCGATTTGGTATACACCGGAACAGATTGAAACGATTCGGTCGAACGGGACGAAAGTGCTCGGCTATATTAACGTGATGGAAGCAGACACGTGGAATCGGGCGCTCATCGGCCAAATGGACAAAGGCGATTTCTTTTATCGGGACGGGGAACGCATCTATTTCCCGAAATGGGATTCGTATTTGACGGATATCAGCTCGTCCGATTTCCGTAAAATTTTAATCCGTGAAATTCAAAAACAAGTCATCAATAAACATCTGGACGGAATTTTCCTCGACACGGTCGGGGATATCGATGACGTCCACCTCGACTATCCGGACGACTTAGAAGAACAGCTGGCTGGGCTCGAGGCCTTTTTACAAGCGATTGAAAAGGCATATCCGGGCGTCCCAGTCGTCCAAAACTGGGGGATCGAGACGCTTGAACGAACGAGTGCGCCTTATGTGGAAGGCTTCATGTGGGAAGGTTTTAACTACACGGAAATCACGTCCGACTCTTGGTCGATGGAGATGCTCGATCGAATGAACGCGATTCAAGACGAATACGGAATCGCTGTCCTCACCGTCTCAGACCAAGAAGAGGCGACAAGTCGGGATATGCCGAAGCGAACGGATTCATCCATTATCACGAACCAACTTATTACAATACATGGGATTTTTAGGTTATAATTAATTATAAAGTGATATGGGACGATTTATCCCGCAGATAGGTGTAAATCATCTCGTATCCAAACTGAAAAGCACGAGTTAAATCAACGAGGAGGGGATTATCATTCTGTATGCTCAAGACCGTCCGTGGCTCAAATGGGTCGAGATTCTTGTCGTGTTCGCCCTATTGATAGCAATCGATTTGTTTTTTGATTTAGGTACGATTCAAAATGAACTGAACTTGTTTTATGTGGCCGCCATTTTATTCGCCTTACGATATGGGACCATTTTCGGCTTAATCAGTTTCGGTATGTTGCTGCTCTACAAAGTGTTATACACCGGCTTGGTAGGGGGAGACATCTTCCTATTGTTCTACGATACAAACTCACTTCTTACATTGTTTTACTATTTCGCCATCACGGTCATCGTCGGTTTATTCAGTACGTCGTTTCGAGAACGGCACGAAATCACTCAGTTCCGCAATGAAGAGCTGAAAGATGAAAATACCTATTTGAAAGAGACCGTCGATTTACTCAACACTTCGCAAACCACACTTCGTCAAAAACTACTTCAATCCGAGTACAGTTTGAACCAATTGTATGAACTTGCCGTATCGCTCGATTTGCCGCATCCAGAGTTGATTCGGAGCGAGACAATCCGTTTGTTGAAAAAAACGTTCTTAGCAAGTGACGTTGCTATGTATCACGTTGACCGTTCTCAAAAATCGATGCGTCTTTTAATTCGTCAAACGGACAAGAAAGAGTTTCCACAAACGATTTTTCTTGATGAGGCGTCGAGCATGTTCAAACGATTCTTCCAAGTCCAAGAAACGACACTCCGTCAACTCGATGACGAGGATACAGACCCGATGTTGCTCGCGCCGATTATCGTCGACGGAATGACCCGTGAAGTCGTCGTCATCAAGCGGTTGCCGCTTCGAAAATTGACGACTGATGACTTGCATGTCCTCAATATCCTCTTCTCTTGGATCGGAACACGCATTCAAAACGCCGAGAACCTGATTCGTAAAGAGCAGCACGAGAAGATGCATAAAGGCACCTCGTTCTATAAGAAAGAGGCGTTCATGGAACTTGTCGCCATCCAGGAACAAAAGAAAATTCACCACGGGCAGCCATATATCGTGCTCGACTATCCGCTCGGATATGAACCCGTTTCGCTCGAGAGCATCGAGGCCATCGTTCATTCGTATTTGCGCGAGATTGATGTCGTCGGGTATGACCCGGAAGAGAACAAGCTGTTGCTCTTACTCCCAGGAACGAGTGAAGATCATCGACAACGAATCTATGATCGAATCGAAGGGATTTTAATCCAGAAGGGGGTGTGACGATATGGACGCTACCATTCGTCTCCTGATCATCGGAATTTATGTCGTCCATGCGCTGGTCGCTTTCCTCTTATTGATTGGGTTGAAACAAAAAATGAAAGCACCTGACTATGGGGTTGCCGTCGCTGCTCTCAGTTTCGGTCTGTTCTTACCGTTTCTAGCCGAACTTGCCGTCTATGTGGTGTATCGGATTGCTGCACGATTCGGACGAAGCGGGCTGATTGAAGACTATGACGATTACATCGATTTCAAGGTCGTCAACTATGAACAAATTCGTCATGAAGCAAGCAACAGCACCCATCTGTTGCCGCTCACCGATGCGATCAACTCGAAAGATCCGGCCATCCGCAAACATTCGATTTTGACCCACGTCAATCAGTCGATTGACCAGCAAGGGAAGTATTTACAGATGGGGCTTGAAAGTACCGACAGCGAGACGGTCCATTATGCCGCGGCGACGATGAATATCTTAATCGATCAATATGAACAGGAATTAAAGCTTGCGAAACGTGAGTATGATTTAGGGAAGCCCGACACGATTCATCGGCTTGCGATGGTGTACAAACGAATGATCCATAGCGAGCTCATCACCGAGGTCATGTTGAAAGACAAACGGGACGCTTGGCTCGAGGAGTTGTTGAAAGCGAAAACGCTCTATCCGCCGACGCCATGGATCTATGAGACTTGAACGAGATTTATCTCACGTTACAGCGTCCGAAAGAGCAATTGAACATCCTGAAGGAATACGTCCATCATTTTCCAGAACGGATTGAATCCCATCTCATGCTCATCAACTACTATTATGAGCGCGAGCGATGGAATGAAGTGAAGGCGGTCATGTTTATGATGCAGACCCAGTTCACACTCGAGGATGTGCCATATGAGTACCGACTGTTGTTTGAAGAATGGAGTGACACGACATCATGGAAAAACGAACTATAATCTCATTCTCGCTCTTCATCGTCCTATTGTTAGTCATTGTCGGTGCGATTCAATACGTACGGATTCATTCGCTGCATACGTTATTGCCGAACGTCACCGAGCAAAAGGTAAAGATCGACCAGTTGAAGAACAACGCCTCAGCGAAAGCTGGAGAGCATCAACTTCAAATTTATCTCGTTCGGAATGAGGGAGATTTGGCCGTTAAAACAGCGGACAATCTCCTGCACGGTCTACAATATGCGAAGCTCGACGTACGCGAAGTGACTCCTGGCGACGTCGGCTCGATTGCGCCTTCTCCATACACCATTATTATTTTCACGGGTGAACGCACTGCCGAATGGCCATTTGCGGAGATGAAACGTTATGTCGAACAAGGGGGCAACCTCATCTTCGCGAACCGGTTTAAAGACCCGGCGTGGAACGAGTTGACCGGGATTGAAGAAATTGGCGAATTCGTGCCAGACGTATACGGCTTGAATTTTGAAGAGACGATTTTTCCTGGATATATCGACTTGAACCCGCCAGACGATTTATTTGTCCATAGTCTAATTGATTTCGCGATTGCAGATGATGCCAACGTCTTACTATCAGCCGAAGATTTCCCGATTCTTTGGGAATATAGCGTCGGTGACGGGAATGTCCTTTACTGGAATACGACAATCACCGACCAAAAAATGATACGCGGCTTGTTCGTCCAAACGCTCGGCACGATGCCACCAGCGTTTGTCACGGCACAAGCAGCCATTAAACTCATGTACATCGATGATTTTCCGGCACCGGTCATGGACGGGAAAATGAAAGACGTCTCCGCCACGCCGCTTGATAAATCGGTCAAAGATTTCTTCGCTGAGAATTGGTGGGAAGACATGGTCGACCTAGCAGAAGAGGAAGATTTGATTTATACAGGTGCCATGATCGGGACGTATGAGGAAGAGATGGAACTCGTCGATGAGCAGTTGATCAAACGTGGTGAATTTCCGATGCTTTACTTCGGACGCAAACTGATTGCTCACGGCGGGGAGATCGGCCTTCACGGCTATAACCATCAATCACTGGTCACAGCTGATGAACCGATTGATCCGACGTATGAATATATTCCTTGGAAAGATAAAGAAGAAATGAAGCGTTCATTATTACAAGCCGAAGCCGTGTTCGCCAATTATTTCCCGGCTGAGACGCTTAAGTCATACGTCCCGCCCTCGAATGCCCTCAATCGGACCGGTGTCGATGCGATTGCTGAAGCGTTGCCGGAGCTTCGTACGATTGCATCCCTCTATACAGGGGAACCCGAAAACGGAGACTTTATACAAGAATTTGAATTTGATGCGACGCATTCACATCTCTATCATTTCCCGCGCGTCACGAGTGATTACGGAGAAGAGCGCGGGTCGATTTTCCAGATGGTTGATGCCATCGCCAACTTCGGCGTGTTTTCACATTTCATTCATCCGGACGATGTCATCGACCCAGACCGGGCGTTTGGACGCGACTGGGATACGATGTTCGTGAGTCTGCGTAAAATTGTGCGCGATGTAAATGACGATTACCCACACCTCGAGGCGTACACGCAACATTATGCGACTGAAAAGATGATTACGTATCAACAAGCCGATTTAAATGTCACGTTTGATGAGTCGACCGTCTATTTGGCTGGAGAAGGGCTTGTCAACCCATCCCATTTCATCGTTCGTTTGAAACCAGGTCAATCACTTGAGACCGGAGAGTTTGATTTTGGGACGATCGAACAGTGGGAGGCCGACCGACCGCTCTATCTTGTCAAGCTGACATCGGCGAATGCAGAAATCGCCATCAAGGGGGAGGCGCAATGAAAATTGGACTCGTGTTAGAGGGAAGTTATCCGTACGTCAGCGGAGGCGTTTCGAGTTGGACACAGACATTGATTGAAGAAATGCCGAATGTGTCGTTTGAAATCATTTCGATTCAGCCGAATGAGAAACGTCCGGAAGAAATGAAGTATCCGTTACCGCCCAACGTCTCAGGAATCACTCATTTGTATTTACATGATGTGGGCGAGCGCGCAAAAGGACGGATCAAATGGGATGCCGAGGAAGAGGAGCATGTATCCGACTGGCTCATGTTGAAAAGTCCGAATCGGCAAGCACTTCGCTTACTTGGAAAAAAGGTACCTCGAGTCAAGTGTTTTTTGCAAGCGAGTTCTTTTGGAAAAACGTGAAATCGGCTTACTCCGAAGAGATGAACGGTGGGTCGTTCATCGACTACTTTTGGATGTGGCAAAGTATGTACACCCCGATCTTACGGGTGCTCCATCAACCGCTTCCGAAAGTCGATCTCGTCCACTCCGTATCGACGGGCTATGCCGGCGTGGTCGCCTCTTACATGAAAGAAACGCAAGGAATCCCCTTCATCTTGACGGAGCACGGCATCTACTCGCGGGAACGTGAAGAGGAAATTTTACAGTCATATTGGATACCGGCACCGTATAAGCCGAGATGGGTCCGCTTCTTCCATCACTTGTCGCGTGAAGCGTACAATGCGGCCGATGAGATTATCGCCTTGTTTGAACGGAATCGTGAATATCAAGAATGGATTGGCGCCCCGAGCGAGAAGACGAAAATCATCGCTAACGGCATTGCGGAGCGACAAATTCAAGAAGTTGTGGAGCGCCTGATAACGACCTCTTTCAAATCGGTGCCATCGTCCGCTTAGTCCCAATCAAAGACTTAAAGACAATGATTTACGCCGCCAAGATTTTGCAGGAGCGGCATCGTCTGTTCAAGCTGACAATCATGGGTCCGCTCGATGAAGATGAGGATTATGCGGAAGAGTGCCGTCTGCTCATTGAACAGAGTGGATTGACCGATTACGTCGAGCTCGTCGGGAAAGTGGACGTCCAAGCCTATTTGCCGACCTTCGATTTATTGCTCCTGACGAGCATTTCGGAAGGTCAGCCGCTCGCGATTCTTGAGGGGATGGCGGCCGGCATTCCGTGGGTCGCCACCGATGTCGGGGCATGCTCCGAGCTCCTGTACGGCCGAGCAGACGACCCGTTCGGACCGGCTGGTTTTATTGTGCCCCCGGTCCATCCGGAAGCAGTAGCGGACAAGGTCGAGTGGATGATGGATTATCCGCAGGAACGAATGCGTTTCGGTAAGAACGGTCGAGAGCGCGTCCGCCAATATTATCGTCTCCAACAGGTCGTGGACCGCTACAAGGCCATCTATGAAACGAGGAGGGAACAGTATGGCGGGCATCGGGTTTAAGTTGCAGAAGTTGTTCCAAGAAGACTACTATTCGTCCAGGTTGAAGGCGTATACGTTCTCAGGCCTCGTCACATCCGGCCCGTGGTTAATCGTCATCTTGGTCGTTGGGACGATTCAATGGTTGGCATTTCAAATGCCGGCGTTATCGCTCGCCGAGAGGACGCTCTTCATGATCTCGGTCTCGTATGCGTTCATCTTCTCGCAAATCTTGTTCAGTTTCCAACAACTCGTCGTCACCCGATACGTGGCGGACTTGTTTTACGAGAAGAAGGCGCACGAGATTTTCCCGGTCTTCACCGGGATGCTTAAAGTGACGATTCTCGCCGCGACGATATTGTACGGCATCTTTTGGCTATTGTCTCCGCTCGACTTCTTTTACAAATTGACGCTGTTCGTCTTGTTCATGACGATCAACGTTATCTGGGTCATGTTCTTGTTTTTAAGTGCCGCTAAATATTATCAAGCGGTGGCCTATAGTTTCTTGCTAGGCGGCCTCATCTCGGTCGTAAGCGTTTATGCGATCAGTCGTCTCATGACCGACCCGTCGAGCCTCGAGTTGTTGCTCGGCTTCACGGTCGGGATGATTGTAACGTTGTTCGGCCTGTTCTTCGCGATGCTTCGGACGTTCCCTCTTCGCTACGCGGTGAAAGAGTTCTCGTACTTCAAGTACTTCGACCGCTATCCGGATTTGTTTGCCATCGGGGTGTTGTACGTGCTTGGGATTTGGGTCACGAATTTCATCATCTGGTTCGGCGAAGGGCGTGTCGTCATCGCGGACTCATTCTTGTTCAACCCGTATTATGATACGGCCATCTTTTGGTCGTACTTGACGATTATCCCGACGCAACTATTGTTTGTCGTCGCTGTCGAGACCCGGTTTTATGAGCGCTATCGCACATTTTATGGGTTGATCAATTACGGCGGAGCGCTCCATCAAATCGAAAAGGCGAAACAGACGATGACGACAGTATTAAAAAATGAGTTGATTCGACTCGCGCGGAGTCAAGGTGTTGTGACCCTGTTCGCCATCCTCATGGCGAGCGCCTTCGTCGGTTGGATCGGTGTCCCGGATGAGATCGGCCAAATTTTTCAGATGACGACGCTCGCGGCGTTCTCGAACGCGATGATTCTTATCTTGACGCTGTTGTTGCTCTATTTCGAGGACCGGCGCGGGGCACTGTTCATCAATCTGTCCTTCTTCACGCTGAACGCCTTGTTCACGTTGCTACTCTTGCCGCACGGCATTGATTGGTATGGCGTCGGTTTTGCCGTCAGCACGACCATCACGTTCTTCTTGGCCGGACTACGCTTAATTTATTACATGGGCAAAGTCGATTATTACGTGTTCGCCGCCTCGAACCGGCGCAAGCTTGGCACCGAGCGGTTCTCTCGAATGGGAACGTCGTTGAATCGACGCTTCTCACGATAAAGGGTTTTCAGTAAAGGGAAAGACTGATATGATGTGGTCGTAGACGACCGAATTTCATAATGTTTACCACTAGGGGAGTCGCGTGACGCGGCTGAGATGGACGAGGTCCAGACCCTTTGAACCTGATCTAGTTCACGCTAGCGTAGGGAAGTGGGCGAACCGATTCTTGCATACACCTTTTGTGTAGTTTCGACGCCGCTTCCGTTATGGGAGGCGGCGTCTTTTTTTATCACAAAGGAGGAGAAACGATGACATTCACCGCACATTTACGACAAGAGGCCGACGCTTTGTTTCAAGCCAGTTTTGATCATCCGTTCGTCCGTGAACTCGGAACGGGCGAACTCGACGAGGCCAAATTTCGACATTACGTCATGCAAGACTCATACTATCTGAACCAATTCTCGAAAGTACAGGCGAAAGGCGCGACGCTCGCCCCGAACATGGAAGTAGCGAGCCGTTTTTTGACCCACGCGCTCCATACGATTGAAGCGGAGCATGCGTTGCATCGTGAGTTTTTCACGTTGCTCGACGTGACGGAGGCGGAATGGGCGACGTTTGAGCCGGCCCCGACGGCTTACGCCTATGCGATGCATATGCAACAGGCCGGTCCGACGCTCGGCGATGTGTTGGCGTCAATCTTGCCGTGCTACTGGGTATATTACGAGATTGGGGAGCGGTTGAAAGATGCGACCCCGGATCATCCGATTTATGCGACGTGGATTGCGACGTACGGGTCGGAATGGTTCCGCGACCTCGTCGAGGAACAGATTGAACGGCTCGACGTGCTCGCTGGGCAGGCGACCGCGGAAGAACGATTCCGGTATCAGCAACTGTTTTTGAAGAGTTGTTATTATGAACATGCGTTTTGGGAGATGGCGTGGACGCTCGAGTCATGGACGTTACCATCGGGGGTGAGACGATGAAACGCGACCTATGGGACAAAGTCAGAGCCGAACGGCCACTCATCCACAACATCACGAATATCGTCGTCGCCAACTTTTCGGCGAACGGATTGCTCGCCATCGGGGCGGCCCCGGTGATGGCGTCAGCTGTCGAAGAAGTGGCCGAGATGGCGTCTGTGAGCGATGCGCTCGTGCTCAATATCGGTACGCTCGATGCGATGACGGAACGGACGATGATTCGAGCCGGACAGGCAGCGAATCAAGCGGGTCGTCCGATTGTCTTCGATCCGGTCGGGGTCAGAGCGACCTCGTTTCGACGCGACGTCGCCGAGGCGATTCTACAACACGTCGACGTGACGGTCATCCGTGGCAATGCCGGAGAAATCGCGACGTTAATCGATCTCGACGCGACAGCGCGCGGTGTGGACGCAGGGGAAGCGCGAGATGATTTGAATCAAATCGCTCGTGCGGCGGCCCAGCGTTATAACTGTGTCGTTGCCGTGACCGGCGAGACGGACGTCGTCAGCGACGGGGACGTTACGATTGAAATCAAAGGCGGCACTGCAGTGATGGCCCGGACGACGGGGACCGGCTGTTTACTCAGTGCGGTCGTCGGTGCGTTTCTCGCAGTCGAGGGTGACGTTGTCGCGGCCACGGCGACAGCGCTCGCCGGGTATGCCCGGTGCGGGGAACTCGCCACTGTTTTGGCAGACGGGCCGGGCGATTTCCCGGTCCATTTCTTGAATGAGCTTGGCAAGATGACGGCTGTCGAGTTGCCGAGTGATCGCATCGAGGTGGTGTCATGATGCGGCCGCAAGTATTGACGATCGCTGGTTCGGATTCGGGCGGTGGTGCAGGCATTCAAGCTGATTTGAAGACGTTTCAAGAACTCGGTGTGTTCGGGACGAGCGTCGTGACGGCGGTCACCGCTCAAAACACGTGCGGGGTGCACGGAATCGAGCCGATATCGCCCGAGCTCGTCATGCAACAACTCGATGCGATTGGTTCGGATTTTTCGATTGCGGCATGCAAGACCGGGATGTTGTTTGATGCGACGCGTATCGAGACGGTCGCGGCTGGCTTGAAGCATCATGCTTTCGGACAGCTCGTCGTCGATCCGGTCATGGTCGCGAAAGGTGGGGCTTCACTTTTACAAGGCACAGCGGTTGATGCGCTTAAGACGTCCTTGTTGCCGCTCGCGACGGTCATCACGCCGAACGTGCCAGAAGCGGAAGTGTTGACGGGAATGACGATTCGATCGTTTAATGATCGTCTCGAGGCGACTCGACGGATGTTAGCGTACGGCGTGCGCGCGGTTATTTTAAAAGGCGGCCATCTCGAAGGTGAATCTGCCGAAGACTTGATCGTGACGGAGTCGGAGACGTTCATCCTGTCAGCGCCACGCATCCAAACTAGCGACACGCATGGCACGGGTTGTACGTTTTCGGCGGCGCTCACGGCGGAGCTGGCCAAAGGGTGTTCCATCCTCGAGGCGACGGTGACAGCCAAGCAGTTCATCCAACGTGCCATCACCCACGGACTCGAGATCGGCGCCGGGCATGGGCCGACGAACCACTGGGCCTATGCGATGCATGGAGAGGCAGGTGTGACGGTTGAATCCATCACGACGCACCATCGCTGAACAATTGCGACTCTATTTCATATGTGGGACCGTGAACACGGAGGACATACTCCAGACGGTCGAAACGGCGCTCCGCTGTGGCGTAACATGTTTTCAATTTCGCGAAAAAGGTAAAGAGGCACTGTATGGGGATAAAAAAGAAGCGATGGCAAGGGCACTCCAAACGCTTTGCCGCTCGTACGACGTCCCGTTCATCATCAATGACGACGTCGACTTGGCAGAGCGCATCGATGCGGATGGCGTGCATATCGGGCAAGACGACGCCGAGGCGGTACGCGTCCGAGAACGGATTGGTCCGGACAAATGGCTCGGCGTCTCGGTCCATACGCTCGAAGAAGCAGCAGCGGCGATCGAGTACGCGGATTACGTAGGCATCGGCCCGATTTACCCGACGAATTCGAAAGAGGATGCCGAGGACGTGAAGGGGACGATGCTCATCCGCCAAGTTCGAGACATGTATCGAGAGTTGCCAATCGTGGGGATTGGCGGCATTTTGCCGGAACACGTCCCGATGATTCGGCAAGACGGGGCGGACGGCGTCGCCGTCATATCGGCCATCGCTTCTGCACCGGATGTGGCCATGGCCACACGGCGTTTCGCTTGTCTCTGAATTCAAATCGAGGAGGAAGACAGATGAACGTATTTGTAATAGGCGCAAATGGACAGATTGGGAAACAGCTCGTCGAACGATTGCACGAGGAAGGAAAACATCAAGTCACAGCGATGGTACGAAAACAAGAGCAACTCGATGACTTCACCTCGAAAGGCTATAAGCCGTTTTAGGCGATTTAGAAAGTGACGTCGCGTCGCTTGAACAGGCGATGGCCGACATGGATGTGGTCGTCTTCGCGGCTGGTTCAGGTGGCGACACCGGAGCCGACAAGACACTCTTGATTGACCTTGACGGCGCGGCGAAAAGCATCGAGGCTGCTAAGAGCAGAGATATCAAACAGTTCGTCATGTTGAGCGCTTTGAAAGCGGAAGATCGTTCGGCATGGCCAGAAGAGATGAAACCGTATTATGTGGCGAAACACCATGCGGATCGTCTGCTCGAGGAGAGCGGGCTCACGTATACGATTGTCCGTCCGGGTGCACTCACAGACGACGCCGGTACCGGCAACGTGAAGATCGGGGACATTGACACGGGCGAAGTGCCACGCGCAGACGTCGCAGCGTTCCTCGCTCACGTGATTGACCGCGACGAGGCGAAAAACAAAGCAATCGACTTGGTCAAAGGGGACACGGCGATTGAAGATGCGATGTAACGAGGGACGAGCGGATTCTTTCCGCTCGTTTTTTTGATGTGCGGAAATATTCGATAAAGGAATCATTTCAACCGATAGAGAAAATAAGAGATGGATTTATCAGAAGAAAGGGGTCTATCCATGACCACATTATTTCTCTATATGGCCGTTTATTTGTTTCCGGCCTTTTTATTGAGCCACCTCGCCCTTGACGTGTTACTTCGCAATCCGCGCTAAGTCGAGCATCGGCTACTCAGCTTATTCGTATTTGGCTATGCGATGTTGTTTTTGGCCGAGTTCGGGCGCCATTTGTCCCCGATCGAAGCGAGTCCAGCCTATGTCACGTATTGGTTCGGCAACGCCGGAATTTTGATTTTCGTCTGTTCGATCCATTTCATCGTCAAAGTGACGGGTGTCGGGACGAAATTACCGCGATGGATTTATCCCTATGCCATTTATTTGCCGCTCTTCCCGGTCGCCTTGACGTTCATCCGCCAAGAGAATATTTTGAACAGTCAGCGTTTCGACCAAGTAGGGGTCTGGATTTACCCCGAGTTCAACGTCTCTTATTTGACGACCATGACCGTCGGGAACGTGTTTCATTTTCTTGTGATTTTGTTATTGATTTATGCACTTAAACGGTCCGAGCGCTTCGAGCATCAACGTGTTCTGCGTATGCTTATTTGGACGGCCGTCGCGGTTCTCATTTGGGACATCGTTTTTGGATATAGTCAGTTCCGTGGGACTATGCCACCTTATGCGTATATGTACGGCGGGCTCGTGTGGGCGGTCGCCCTCGTCGTCGCGATAAATCGACTCGATTTTCTAGCGTCTTATGCCAAACGGTACGGTACGCTCTATAACTTGAATCCGTCGGCCATTCTGCTTGTTGATGATAGCGGCCGTATCGAAAGTGCGAATCCCGCTGCGCGCACATTGTTTCACACCGTCCGTGTCGTCAACGAACGCTTTGTCGACTTGTTGCCTGAGAAAAAACGAGACGAATGGCGTATGCATTATAATCAACATTTCCATGCCCAAAAGAAGTTTCTCGAGTTCGAGACGAAGATTCAGACGAAGTCGGGGCAAGAACGTTATGTCGTCATCGACGGAGATTTCGTCTATATCGACCAAAAAATCCATGGCATGATTTTGATTCGAGACGTCCATACGTTCAAAGAAGCCGAGCAATCGATTCGTTTTTTTGCCTATCATGACCCGCTCACAAAACTCGCGAACCGACGCGCGTTTTATGAGCAGGCCGACCGGGCGTTACTGCAAGCGGACACGCTCGCGATCGTTCTTCTCGACCTCGACGGTTTTAAAGGAATCAATGACACGTACGGCCACCAGGTCGGCGATGATTTTCTAGTTCACATTGGCGAACGACTCGAAGCTGTGACGCCGACCACGGGACTGGTCTCACGCGTCGGAGGGGATGAGTTTTACATGTTTTTACCGGACGTCGACACAGATGATATCGTTGTGTTCGTCGATCGTCTGAAATCCGAATTGGCCGTGCGTCCTTTCCGGCTGGGAAGAGAAACCATTGTGATTCGAGCGAGCATCGGGGTAAGTGTCGCACCAGATCAAGGGTCAGATTTAGACACGCTCATTCATAAAGCTGACCAGGCGATGTATCAAATCAAGCAACAAGGAAAAAACGATTATGCAATCTATGATGACGTACTCCATGGACCGAAATGACGAGAAGATGGGGTAATCCGTCTTTCTTATCGTACGTACAGGATTTTCTGAACATCAGCAAGAATAAGAGGGAACGTGAGAAAGGAGATCATTATGGAAATCCGTCCAATGACACGCCAAAACGCCTACGCGATTCAGACGTGGACGTATGAGGCACCCTATAACTTTTATAATCAAGAACCTTCACCAGAAGGACTCGTTGAACTGATGGCGTATCAAGCTGTCTATGAGGAAAACTTAATTGGTTTTTATTGTCTTGGAACGTATGCGCAGGTACCGAACGAGACATACGTCTACGAAGATACCCATACCGATATCGGGCTCGGTATGCACCCGAACCGAACTGGACAGGGACACGGTCGTATGTTTGTCCGGTTGGTCATGCAAGAGGCGGCACGAGAAGGCAAACCACTCCGTTTGACGGTAGCCGCGTTCAATCAGCGGGCCATCCATTTGTATGAGCAGCTAGGGTTTCAACACGTCGCGTCGTTTGAAAAGGGTCGAACCCGTTTTCTTGTCATGAGTCAATGATCAGCCGTATTGTTTCTGATGGGCTTTTTTTCGTTTTAAGTAGTCTTCATCTGCCCGGAGCTGATCCCAACGTTCTTTGAAGATGCGGGCCGACTCCGCCTTCTCCTCATCGATTTGACGGTCGTGGATGTCACCATCTTCTTTATATTTGCGGCCGCCTTTATAGTTGGCGTAGCGTCTCGCTCGGGTATAGCCCATCTGGATGAATTTACGGGCCATATCCATCCCGACGAAATCATCGGCGGCCCGATACGCCTCGAACAGCTCCATAATCTCATCGGCGGACTTGCGGGCGATTTCAGGCGTCTTGAACCGCCAATGTGGCAAGATCTCACTTTTATACGGTTCGACGAGCAGGACGCCTTGTTCGCCTCGTCCGACCCGATAGAGCTCCGGTTGTTTACGGAAATCAATCGTTTCAAAATCTAAATCATAATCAAATGGCATCGTCATTCCTCCTCATGGACTCATTCCCGGAACGAATCCAAGAGAAACGATAGAAAGGAAGAATCATATGATCGAATTAGATACAGAGCGGCTCCGGTTGCGGGCATTTCAAGTCGAGGATGCTGAACAGATGTTTCACTATGCGCAAGACGAGCGGGTCGGACCGAAAGCCGGATGGGCACCGCATCAGTCGATTGAGGAGACGCGCGACGTCATCCGATTGTTCCAACAAGATCAAGACGTCTGGGCCATCACACTGAAAGAGACTGGGGAGGTCATCGGAAGTCTCGGATTGCACGACCGCCGTCCAGATCCCGAAATTCAACATGACCGGCAACGAGAGATCGGCTACGTACTAAGCCCGGAGCACTGGGGGAAAGGGTACATCCCGGAAGCTGTCCAGGAAATGTTAAGACACAGTTTTGACGACCTTGGGCTCGACCGCGTCTGGTGTGGCCATTTCGACTTCAATGACCAGTCGCGTCGCGTCGTCGAGAAGACCGGGTTCACGTATGCGTTCACGACGTCTCAACAGTTGACGCGCTTGGACGGACGTACCGTACAAAGTCTCGTCTACGTCGTGACGAAAAAAGAGTACATAAAAAAATTTGACTCTTGATGGATGATAAAAAACTAGCGTGACTTAGAAAAATTAGAGCCTCCGTTCATGTGAGCGGAGGCTCTTTGTGACGTACATAAGCAAGATAGCTGACGAACACGATGAGACCAAGCAGTGTCATCACCGTCGTGATGCCAAAGAAAGGCGGCCGATATGTCAGCTCGACCTCGTTTCGTCCTTGATCGAGCTTGATTGCACTGAACGCATAATTAGCCTGTAAGACGTCGCGCTTCTCTCCGTTGATGGAAGCGCTCCAACCGCGTTCAAATGGGACCGGAAGAACGGCGTACGTTCCTTGTGTGGCTTCCTGGACAGTGAAGTCTAGATTAGGACCATCCCAGGTGACGGGGATGTCCGGACGCTCTTGCGTCTCCTCGACTACCGAGTCAAGCGTCGAATAATCTTCCCACTCGATGATCATGTCTTCAAGGACATATGTTCCTTCGGGTAAACGGAATGGCACGCGCTCGGACAATGGAGTGCGGAGTGTCATTGAGGTGAGGTCGGTCCGGTAAATGGACGCCTCAGGTTTACGCGTCGTTCGATACCCACCTAGTTTGATGAAAAACCCATCGCCTTCGAGTTTTCGGATATTGAATGAGACGTACAAGTCTCCCGTTGCCGTCGGCGGGACGTCAGGAATCAAGTCAATGCCACCTTGATCAGAGGTGACATGAAGCGTATCACCATCTAACACGGCCTCGACCTCTTCTGTCGTAAAATCGACGGTCCGAGCCGGAATCGGCGTTTCACTTCCAGCTTCTAAGATGACACCCGAGAGCATCGCCTGCTCGCGGGTCAATATCGAGGCATCGTTAAGATCAGCTTGGCGATAGGTGGACGTCGTCGTCCGGACGAACGGGAGGCGTGTCTCACTTTCATAGACAGCATACCGGTCACTCTCGGCGAGCAAGGTAAAACCGTATGGCGCTTCGCTCAATGCATTTTTATTGCGCATCCAGTACGGGCTTGATAATAAGTGGTGCAGGTTGGCACGATTGCCGAGCGTCCCGTATCGACTTACGCTCTCCCGCCCCATATCGATTTCAAGGTCGCTCCAATAAAGTGTCAGGAGGTGCCCGTTCAATATGCTTGAGTACAGGCTTGTTCCGAGGAACGATTGGACGATCGGTGTATTGTTGCGCAAAGGGACCATCCAATCGAGCCGTTCGAGCGGGGCGGCCTCTTTTTGTACGATTGCAACAAGTTCACGGTGTTCGGCGCTGTCATAATTGGAACTGTTCACGAACGATTCGTTCGTGTTGAAGATTGCTTGATCGTGAAGCATGAATTTCGTGTAGCCGATGAAGAGAATCAAGTACGAGACAGTGATCACGTACGGTGCGAACATTGGTTTCCGCCAAAACGACACGACCGTTATCAGCATCATTCCGAAGATGCCGAGACCGACGGACCATACTACATTCCCGAACAAACCAAAAAGGAGATAGAGCATCATTGTACCGACAGCCGCATTGAGGAAAGCTTGTCTTTCAAATCGCCAATGCGATAAACCGACGGCCACCGCACCCCCCATCGTAAAGCTCGCGAGATATTCCCAGCGATATTGCGGGGCTGAGAAACCGTTAAAGAAGCTTGCGACATGCGGACTGAAATGAAAGACGATGAACAGAAGGCTCATCGTCGAAAACAGTCGAAACGCTGTCTGACGATAGAGCGGGCGATAAAACGCGAACAAAACAAAGCCGGCCGAAAGAATGAGCAGTCGGCTATCGTACAATACGTTGTCGAACTCGAACCAGTCAATCTTTTGCTTGAAAGACGGTCGTTCATTTTGCAAAAACCCGAATATTGCCGGGACGAAAGCAAAAGCGCTGAGGAGCAGGGCGAGCACCCCAGACCCACTATAAAGTAGCCATTGTTGCCGGCGTCTAATCCGGTCTTCTGGGGAGCGGATGAACTGGCGGAACACGACATAGACAAGGACGAACACCAAGTTGATGTACGCGAAATAGAAGTTGTTCACGAGCATGAGTGCGCTGATAGCGATGAAGATGTCGCACGGCCGAGCCGGATGATTCGTTCAAGTCCGATGACAAGGAGCGGGACCCAAAGGAAGGCGTCGGCGAAAAACTCCCAAAATGTCACGTGGCGGATGTACATGACGGACGCGCCGTATAGAACTGCGCCGATGAAGGCGTGAAACGTTTTGACGTGGAACAGCTGATACGCGTATGTCGCAAACAAGAGGACGACGGCGAGGCGGATAATACTCACGACGAGGGTGAGCTGTAACCAAAGCTTGAGGTCCGACGTGGCGAGTCCGGTCACCTCAAGCAAGGAGATGATGGCGACCGTGATCCAAAAGACGATGGATGTCGAAAAGTAGTAGGCAAGTTGCGTGATGGTGCCGCCACCTAAGCCGAAGTCCTTCGCATAGACAAGGTTTCCGTCACGGAGTGTCTCGTACAGAAAATGCTTGAAGGGCACCATCTGCGAGAGCCCGTCATTCGGCCCGGCGATATAACCGCCTTGTGACTGATAATAGATGAAAAAGGAATGGGCGACGATGGACACGAGGAAAGCTGCGACGACGAGCATGACTTTTTTCATACGGCGGAGTGTCCCTGTTTCAAGATTTTACTCGTGACGATAAACGTCGCCGGAACGGCGATAAAGATGGCGAACAGCGGGGCAAGCGACGTCGACATGCCAAACTGTTCGACGAGCAGGTAAATACAAATGGTCGTGACCGTGAAGTTGACAACTTGTGTAAGCGGGAACTGGAAAAACTTGCGCCATGTCGGTTTGACGTGGAACGTGAAATAGCTGTTCAAAAAGAAAGAGGCGACCATGCTGAGCGTGAACGCCACCACATGAGAGACCCCATAACTGACTTTCCATAAGTGATGCACTACCATGTAAATCGCATAATAATTAAGGGTGTTAATTCCCCCGATGACGATGAATCTTATAAACTCTGCCTTTCTTTTGTTCATTCACACTCTTCCTTTGCATATTGGTCTCTTGAATCAAATAGGCGGGACGTTGTTTTGTCTCGAAGTAGATACGGCCGACATATTCACCGATAATCCCGAGACTGACGAGTTGAATCCCGCCAAGCAACAGAATCGCCGAAATCAGTGTGAAATACCCTGGCGTCTCCACACCATCTTGGACAATGCCGAACAAAGTGAACAAGATATAAAGCATTGACAACATCAAAATCGATACCCCTGTGTAAAAACAGAAGCGGAGCGGCTTCGAGTTGAAGGAAATCAAACCGTCAATCCCATAGTTGAACAGTTGAGTGAATGACCATTTCGTCTCACCGTTTTGACGCAGAACGTTTTGATAAGTGATGGTCTTTTGACCCATGCCGATCCAAGAGAACAATCCTTTTGAGAAGCGCTGATTTTCGTTCATTCGAAGAATCGCATCGATGGCATCCCGGCTCAGTAACCGGAAGTCGCCGACACCGTCTTCAAGTTCAACATCAACGATTTTATTGACCAACTGGTAATACGTCTGAGCCGCCAATTTTCGGATTCTGCTTTCGCCTGTACGATCCCGCTTGGCAATGACTTGATCGTATCCTTCTTCGTAACCGGCTATCAGTTTTGGAATGAGCGCCGTCGGATGTTGTAAATCGGTGTCCATCAAAATCATCGCATCTCCGGTCACGTGTTGCAGACCAGCTAAAATGGCCGCCTCTTTCCCAAAATTTCGTGAGAATGAGATATAACGGACTTCGCGGTGGCGAACCGCTAAACATTTGATCGTCTCAAGCGTGCGATCGGTACTGGCATCATCGACAAATAAAATCTCGTATTGATAGGTGCTATTGAGAAATTGTTCACGGATGGACTGAAAGATGAGCGGAATGTTCGCCTCTTCATTGTAAGCCGGGAGGACGAAGGAAATGAGACTCATAAGTTAACTCCTTTCGAGCATGACACATACATCTCCTGTTCCCGTGTGAGTCAGAACTCATGCCTGATTTACAAAATGCTTGAAAAAATAAAACATCTACCCAATGAAGAGTAGATGCTTTTGCTCAGTCTAATGAACGTAGAAGCGCACGCACTGGGCTACCGTCACCTTTGACGATCGGGAGCGGCACGGCGTTCAATTCGTAATCACCGGGGGCGATATGGTCGAGGACGAGTCCTTCGAGAATATGGACCCCGTTGCGGGCGAGCGCGTGATGCGCCGCCATCTCTTTACTGTCGATCGCGTCGACCGACGGCAAATCGAGACCGATCAAATAAATCCCGAGGTCGCCCAGGCGGTCGGCGAGTGAAGGCGTGAGTTCAGGAATCTGAGTCGGGAATTCTTGCTTATTCGGCCAGCCGTCCGTCTTTAGAATCAATCGTTCGACGCCGGTCAAGTCAAAGCCGTTCAAGTCCGTCGCCTCGATCCGTTCGCGACCCGGGAGATGGATGACTCGGGCCGGGCCGATATAGAGACCGGGATCAAGGTCGATGACGCGTTGTCCGGCGTCGTCGAAATGGAACGGGGCATCGATATGTGTCCCCGTATGCAGGCTCATCGTCACTTTCCCGACGTTGACCGAACCGCTGTCGGCCATCGGCCACGCGATTTCGTAACGGAACGCCGTGTCGCCTGGCCATGTCGTAATCGTATCTTCGAGCGGTTGCGAAACATCAATCCATGTCATCGTGTTCGTCCTCCTCACAGTTTTGTCCGGACGGTCCAAAGTTCAGGGAAGAAGCGATGGTCGAGGACGCGTCGCAAATAGTTGACGCCGGACGAGCCACCGGTCCCCATCTTTTGACCGATAATCCGCTCGACCGTGCTCATATGGTTGAAGCGCCACATCTGTTGTTGGCTGCCGATATCGAGCAGTTTCTCGCCGAGTTCATATAAGTCCCAATACGTGTCCACATCTCGGTATACCTCGGCCCAAGCCGCTTCGACGCTCACGTTCCATTCCCAGTCTTTCGTCACGTCGCGGTTGAGCACGGCGTCATCGATGGCAAGACCACGGCGATGCATTTCGCGGACCGTCATGTCATAGATGCTCGGTGCTTGAAGTGACGCCTCAAGGAGCGGGTACAGTTTCTCATCATGGGCATAAACACTGAGCGTACGCGCGTTTTTAAAGCCGAGGGCGAACTCGATTTGACGGTTCTGGTACGATTGGAAGCCAGAAGACGAACCGAGCTTGTCTCGGAACTCCAAATATTCAGCCGGAGTCAACGTCGCGAGGACGCTCCACGACTGAATGAGCTGTTGTTGAATCTTCGAGACGCGAGCGAGCATCTTGAACGAACGCTCGAGTTCTCCGGTCTCAATCGCGGTCGTCGCTGCTGTCAGCTCATGTAAAATCAGTTTCATCCACAGCTCGCTCGTCTGATGGATGATGATGAACAGCATCTCGTCATGATGGTCTGATAAGCGGTGCTGACTCGATAAAATCGGGTCGAGTTGCAAATAGTCACCGTATGACATGTCTTTCGAAAAGTCGGTCTGAATCGATTGCTCGACTTTATGTTCAATCCGTTCACTCATATCGATTCTCCTTAGGCCACGACTTCGCGGACGTTCTCAAACGCCTCGTATTCTTTGTTTTCCATAATCGTCTGTAACGTCATCACGACATCATACACATCGGTAAACGTGTTGTAGAGCGCGACCGGTGCGAGTCGGATGATGTTCGGGGCCCGGAAGTCCGGGATGACGCGATGCTGTTTGAGCGCTTTACAGATGCGGGCCGCCTCTGGATGTTCGAGACTCAAATGGGCACCACGCTGCTTCTCGTTACGTGGACTGCCGATGACGAAGCCGTACGGCGCGAGCACTTCGTCAATCAATGCGGCCATATACGTCGTCAAGGCGAGCGATTTCTCGCGGATGGCGTCCATCCCGATCTCGTTGAACATCTCGAGAGCGCCAAGTTGCGGGGCCAGGCTCAAGACGTGCGGGGTCCCGATTTGGAACGCTCCGGCATCGTCGGCGGGTGTCATCGTATGATCCATATCGAACTGTTTATCTTTGCGTGAACCGAACCAACCGGCAAGGCCAGGTGTCGTCCCGAAATGGCGTTCATGGACGAACAGGCCGCCGACGCTGCCCGGTCCGCCGTTCAAATGTTTATAGTTGCACCAGTAGGCAAAGTCGACGCCCCAGTCATGAAATGCGTGCGGGATGGCGCCGACCGAATGACAGGCGTCAAAGCCGATCAAGATGTCTCGCTCGTGTGCCGCCTTGGCGAGACGGGCCATATCGAGAATCTGTCCGCTGCGATAGAGGACGGTCGGTAAGACAATCAAGGCGATGTCATCCGTCATTGCCGCGATGATGTCTTCTTCTTTCAAGTAGCGTCCGTCCGGACTCGGGACTTGGACCAAATGTTCGGCCGGGTCGAGTCCATGGAGCTCGAGTTGGCTCTTTAAAGCGTAGATGTCAGATGGGAACGTGAGTGTATCGGCTAAAATCTTCGTCCGCTTGCCTTCCGGCTTAAAGAACGAGGCGACGAGTTGGTGCAAGTTGACCGTCGTCGACCCGGTGACCATCACTTCCTCGGCTCTTGCTCCGATGAGCGGGGCGTTGAGCGCGGCCAATTGTTCTGACAAGTTGAACCATGGATGGCATCCCGACATCCAACCATCGATTCCAAGCTCTTTCCAATCGTTCAGTGATTCGAGGAGCGTCTGCTCGGCCCGTTTTGATAACAAGCCGAGCGAGTTTCCGTCCATATAAATCCCATCTTGCGGTAAATAAAATTCTCCCCGGTATGATGCGAGCGAGTCGCTGGCGTCGCATGTTTCCGCGTACGCCCGTGTGAAATCTTGAGCCATATCATTTCCCCCTTTGACTTGCGTGCGATGCTGACAAAAGCGTAGCAATCAAGGCAGGGCGTGTCAACATGAAGGACCGTACTTCGAGCATGGTTCGCACGTGCTTCTCGCGCCTGTATATGTGATGATAAAATAGAGAGAGTCAATCTGAGGGAATTGGGTTATAAGACCCGAGTGAAAGGAGAAGAGGACATGAAACTGATTGCCATCGATTTAGACGGAACGTTATTGTCTCGAACGGGTGTCATCACGGAAGCGAACCAAGAGGCGATCCGACGTCGCCAAACCGAGGGAGATTTGGTTGCCATCTCTTCTGGACGTTCGATTCATGATATCGAGGAGCTGTTGAAGCGGAGCAACCTGTCGTGCCCAATTTTGTCGGGGAATGGCGCCATCGCCTTCTATGAGAATGAGCGGATTTATTATCACGCGCTCCCGAAAGACGTCGTGCAAGAGTTGTGGAACGTGGCCCACGAACACGGGGCATACGTTGAATTTTATACGAACGCTGGTGTGAAAGTACTCCGAACGGGCACCGACTTGTTGAAAGGTGAATTAGATGAAGTGTTACCGCATGATCAATCGTTCACACGAGAGTGGGGCGAGCGAGAGATTGAGATTCAAAACGAACAATTCGGACTGACGTATGTCGATGAAATCGAAGACATCGATTTCGAGACCGACGAAGTATATAAAGTGTTCGTCTATTCGTTCGACCGACGCAAACTTCATGAGCTCCGAAAACTGTATGAACCGCGGACCGATATTTTAATCACGACGGCGGGCTGGACGAAGATTGAAATCGGACACCCGAACGCAAGCAAAGGAATGGCATTGACACAGTTGGCGGAGCATCACGGCATTCCGCGAGCCGACATCGTGGCCATCGGCGACAACCTGAATGATATCTCGATGTTTGAAGTGGCAGAAACACGGATTGCGATGGGGAACGCCGTTGAGCCGTTGAAAGACATCAGCACCCACATCACGAAAGATGTCGAAGCGGACGGCGTCGCCTATGCGCTCAACCATTATATCGCCACTTGAATTTTGGAGAAATGGTGAACAAGGGTTCGTCGACCGATAAAACGGTTAATGTATCTGTGTAGTCCTCATTCAATGTGTCGAGCTGAAAGGGGGCAACGGATGAAACAAAGATTCCATCATGGTTTCGCCGAGGCCGGTTCGGTGAAACGAGAGACAAGTAGGCTGAAAAATCGGTTGATGAGACGAATCTCCTCATTCAAGCTGTCGTCCACCTGACCACGCGTAAGGGGTTAGGGGCAGACAAAAGAGAATCAATAGGAGACTGGACGTTCAAGAAAATCGGTTTTTCAAAAAAAGGTGAGCCAGATAAGGTTCATGATTGATTTCACCCATATCCGTCGAAACGCAGTCACGGTCATTGTGGAGACGAAATCTCCGGGCAAGACGCGATTGATGTTCAGACGAACGTACGCCCCGAAATCACGCTCTGAACCGCGTTCGTTTCTAGTCTGTATTTATATGTCGTATGGAACGGTCGGCCGGGAAAAATCTCGGCCGGTTGAAAGTCCGTTTTACTAGAAATGCTCACCGGTATGCGCCACGTTCGTGGCGCTTTTCTTATGGGGCGAACGTTTGAACGCGAGCGGGTTGTTCGCCTTCTGCCTGTTCGAACTTCACGTGATGACCGTCCGTGGCCTGCTTGACGTGAAACGTGTAGGCAGCGTCTGGTTCATCCTCGAACGTCAAATCGTACACGTATCCGCTTAGCGAGAGGGTCCCATCAATCGAATACGTGCCGGCTGAAATGTTATAATGGGACGCAAGGTGTTGCTCCAAGGCGCGTTCACGTTCTTCGATCTCGGTCGAGTAGCGGATGTAAAGGAACGTGGCAAGGGCAATCGTCATGACAAGGGTCGTACGAACAATCGTTTCCCAGTTTCGTTTGGACATCACCGCAATCTCCTTTCAAAGCAAAGAAAGAGAATTTCAGAATATTTTACGAAAGATTCTGACAAATAGCAACTTTAAGTGATAAAGGAGTGATGATATGCTAAAAATCTATTGGCTCGGGACGTTCGTGAGCGGAGTAATCTTGACGACGATCGGGGAGGCGGGTGGCGTCCCGCGCATCGTCCCCTATTTTTTGATGGCGCTCGGTGTGACCGGGTTTCTCGTTCAATCTTGGTTCGAACAAAAACGACGCCGTTAAGCCGGCGTCGTTTTTCATTACATGGATTCAAGTAAATGGTCGAGCAACGTGTCGATGTCAGTTTGGAGGATATCGGCTTGTTGTTGCAACGTCAACAGCTCAGTGAGGTCGTTCGTCTCATTCATCTGACGAAGGAGTGCCTGATGTGCGGCCTCGAGCTTATTCAGACGCGCCTCATCCGTCGAGATGTCTCGTACATCGACCGCCGTCATGGTCGCTGCTGCTGATTTCATCTTCTTAGGTACAATTACGACTGCTTCTGGTTCGTGCTGGCGCTTTTCGAGCGCATACGTGACGTTTCCCGGGAAACGTGTCGCTGTCCCATCGAGCCAATAGGTGATCGGGAACAGTTTGTTCAAAAAGTAGCGGTCATGCGAGACGGCGACGAGCGTCCCGGTGAAACGGTCGAGCGCATCTTCGAGCGCTTCGCGGGCTTCGATGTCGAGGTGGTTCGTCGGTTCGTCCAAGACGAGAACGTTCACATCCTCATGCATGAGAATGGCGAGCATGAGCCGCATCTTCTCACCGCCGCTCAAGTCTTTGACCGGTTTGAAGACGCTCGCGCCATAGAAGAGGAAGTGGGCCAACAGTTGCCGGGCCTGCCCTTCGTCGACGGCGATGCGGGCGCGGAACGCCTCGATGAGCCGGTGTGAGTCATCGAAGTCGATGTGTTGGGACAAGTAGCCGATGCGGGCCCGTTCCGCTCGTCTTACAGTACCTGAGGTCGGTTCGACGTGCCCGAGCATCACTTTCAACAATGTCGATTTACCGCTCCCGTTCGGACCGACGATAGCGACGCGTTCCCCGTGACCGGTGTAGAACGATACATGCTCGAAGACGGACCGGTCATATCGTACCGTCACATCAATCGCTTCGAACACATCGCGGCCGGTCCGTCCGTTCGCTGTGAACTGGATGTCAGGTTGGACGGCTTCGAGGCGAGGCCGTTTAATCGTCTCGATACGGGCGAGCGCTTTCTCCATCGATTTGGCACGGCGGTAAAACTTCTCGTTCGGCGGATTGCCCTCGTTCGCCCATTGCCGAAGCTGGCGAATCGTCTCTTTCATCTTCTTGATTTTCTTTTGTTGCTCCGTGTAGGCGTGAAACTGATCGAGAAGCCGTTTTTCTTTTTGCGCGACGAACGCACTGTAATTGCCGTCGAAGCTCGTCAGTTCACCGTCCTCGCACTCGACGATGCGCGTGGCGACTGCGTCGAGAAAGACACGGTCGTGCGAGACGAGGAGTAAGGTGGACGGGCTGTCACGTAGGAACGCTTCGAGCCAAGCCATCGCCTCTAAGTCGAGGTGGTTCGTCGGTTCATCCAGGATGAGCAGTTCCGGTTCTTGAAGCAATGCCAAAGCGAGGCCCACTTTGGTCCGTTCGCCACCACTGAGCGTAGCGAACGGTCGGTCAACAAAGCGGGTCAGACGCAACCCGTCGATCATCGCGTTCACTTTTGAATCGATGACGTACCCGCCGCCATTCTCATAGCGCGTCTGTAAGGCGCCGTATGTCTCGAGCAATGTATCGATGTCATCACTCGAAGCCATCTGTTCTTCGAGCTGTCGCATCTCGTCGCCTAGTCGCGTCAACTCAGCGAACGCCGTATAGAGCACGTCTCGACCAGATTTACCGGGATGGTCCGGGATTTGGGCCAGATAGCCGATGTGTAACCGTTGCTTGCGATAGATGGTCCCTTCATCGGGCGCATCGACGCCGACGATGAGACGCAGAAGCGTCGTCTTTCCGCTCCCGTTTCGCCCGACCAGTCCGATGCGTTCGCCGACGTTCACCTGAAGATTGGCATCGATTAAGACGGCGTGGCCGCCGAATTGTTTTTGGATATGTTGTAATTCGATTAACATGAGTAGTTCCTCCCAGAGTAGAGGCCTATCAAAAAAGCCGAGCGCAAAGAAGCGCTCGGCAAAAGAGAGAGGCGCTTTGTCGGTTTTCAGCAATGTCTAAAAAAGGACAGACGAGTCCTGTGATTATGCGACATCGTGAAAAATCGCACGCAAAATGTACAAATGTTCTGTTGACCAATGCGTACGTCCGACAAAGTTCACCTTTCTCCCCCCTTTCAATAACATCATTACGCTCATTGTAAGCGATTTCGGCTTGTTCGACAACTAGGGGACAGGAATATCGAGGACCGATGTCGTATTGTTTAAGAATCTGGGAGGAGGGACGCCATGCGCAAAGAATGGTTAGGTGCTATCAGTTTAACGCTCGCCGCCAGCATTTGGGGCGGAATGTACGTCGTCAGTAAATATGCGCTCGGCTATATCGAACCGTTCACGCTCATCTGGATGCGTTATGCCGTCGCGTTTGTCGTCCTGTTCGCGATGTGGTGGGCGTTCGGACGCGAGCGGATCGGTCGGCGCGACTGGAAGTGGATCGCGCTCGTCGGTGTCATCGGGTACGTCGCCTCGATTTCGTTTCAGTTCATCGGTACGAAACTGTCCGACGCACATACGGGATCGCTCGTCACGGCGGCGACACCGGCGTTCATGGTCATTTTCGCCCGAGTCATCTTGAAAGAACGGCTCACGCCTGTCAAAATCGGGTCACTTCTGTTGGCGACGCTCGGAGTCATCATCGTCGTCGGCTGGCACGTCGAAGGCACGTATTTCATCGGGAGCCTCGTCTTGGTCGGTGCGGCCATCACGTGGGCGCTCATGTCCATCTATGTGAAAATCGCTTCCGAGACGATGTCGTCGTTGACGATCACGACGTTCGCCATCGGCATCGCCTTCGTCTTGATGACGCCGCTCATGGGCATGGAAGTGGCCGCATCGGATGTTCCGGAGATGAATACGGTGCTATGGTTGAGCGTATTGTACGTCGGCATCATCTCGACCGCCGGGGCGTTCTTCTTTTGGAACAAAGGGCTCGAGCTCATGGATGCGAGCGTCGGGTCGCTGTTCTTCTTCTTCCAACCGCTCGTCGGGGGCTACCTCGGCTGGCTCGTCCTCGACGAACGGCTCGACCGCGACTTCTTTATTGGCGCCGCCTGTATCGTCACGGCCGTCACCTGGTCGACGATTGTCGAACGACGTCACAAGCGCTTGCGTGAGACGCGTCAAGTGGATGAACGTCATATTCTATAAACGAAGACGGTCGACCCGATACGGGCCGACCGTCTTTATAAAGCCACGATGATCGAGTTTGTCTTCGTCACGCTTCATCCCGAGTTCTCTTGTTCGATTTTGAGTCGAAGTACTTCTAAACGCGCCTTGTGTGTCTTATTGAACGTGTCCGCGGCGATGGACACGATGACGATGACCATCAGGTAGAAAAAGAAATCCATGTCCTTTCCTCCTCTTAGCGCGGGCTGAACAAGTCCGTCACCATCCGTTGCGTCTGGAGCGCCTCACGGCCGTTCGTCAAAATCGGTGTACCGTCGGCCAGTGCCGAGATAAAATGGTCGATTGCTCCTTGGAACCCGCGCTGGGTGAGGAGCGTGTCCCATGACCCGAACGTCTTCGTCGAATGGGTACCGTGTTCGAACCGTTGAAGCGTCACCATCTCGTCGACGGTCACACGAAGGCCGTCGCGAATGGCGTTGAGTCCTTCATGATTCGTCCCGGCTTTACGGTGCATCGACGTCGTATGCAGTCCATGCTCGTCTTGCCAGACGTGGCGCGCGAAATGTAGTCCGTTCGCCTCGGTCGTCTCCACGTGCCCTGTGACGAGACGCAACTCGCTTCCGGCTAGAAACCGGAGCGTGTCGACGACATGCAAATAGTCATCGAGTAACGTGAACTGATAGTCGTGGCCGCGCAACCCGTCCCCTCGATGCTTGACGAAGTCGAGCGTATGGAACGGAGCTGCTTCTTTCACATGCTGATACATCGGGGCGAAGCGGCGATTGAAACCGACCATGAGTTTGCGGTTCGTCTGCTCAGCCAGCTCGACGAGACGTTCCGCCTGTTCGATTGTCGCGGCGAGCGGTTTATCGACATACACATTGACACCATGTGCGAGCAGATAGGAGACGACGTCGAAATGCGTCTCGGTCGAACTGTGGACGAACGCCGCGTCGACGGACGACGCGAGTTCGGGAAGTCCCGTGAACGATTCCATCCGATGGGCCCGGCAAATCGTCTCGCGTTTGGCGACGGTCGGCGAATAGGCGCCGACGAGTTCGAACGACGTGCTGTTCGTTAACACCGGTAAGTACGCTTTCTGAGCGATGCCGCCGAGACCGACGACACCAATTTTAGGCTGACGCATATGTAACACTCCTTTTCTATCATCATAACGAAAAAAGAACCGAATGACACGTACGCGCGGTGCGTCCGGTCATTCGGTCCTTGCCTATAGACTGGCACTGAGCACGATGTCGCCTTCAGGTGCCGTGTTGCCCCGTTCGGGTTCTTTCGTGACAGCGACGGTATCCCAGTCCGTCTCCGATTCGGTCGAATCGAGCGTATAGATGACGGTCCCGTTGCCTTTATCGTCTGTGACGAACGCCCCGGTCGGAATCGGCGAGCCGTCATTTAAGAGCCAAACTTGATACACCTCGTTCGCCTCGAGCGCACCGAGTCCGTTCGTCTGGACGATGAGCTGGCGCTGGCCGTCCTGTTCGGCGAGGTAAGCCACGCCTTTTGATTCGCCTTCGAGCGGGATGGTCTCGGTCAAGGCGATGCCGCTCGGCTCATCTTCATTCAATAGCAGATAGCCGTTCCCGATCAAAGAGAGCAAGAGTGCAGCCGCAAGCGCAAGCGCCCCCCATGGCGTCTTCTGTTTCTTCTTCGTGGCTGTGAACGGTGTGATCGGGGTCGGTTCGTTTTGCTTCGACTCCGTCTCCGGTTTGTCTTCTGCGAACACGTTTTCGAGAATCCGTGCTTTCATCCCGCTTGGCGGTTCAGCCGGTTCAGAGAGGAACGCGACGCCGCCGACGAGGGCCTCGAGTTGTTCGAGCTCTTCTTGACACGTGTGACATATCGCGAGATGCGCTTCAAACCGGATGCGTTCGTCTTCCGTCAAATGTTGATTGAAATAATCAATCAATTGGTCACAAGCGTTCATCGTTCCACCTCCTTATCGATCAAATCATGGGATAAATGCCTTCGTAACTGTTTCAACGCTAATCGAATCCTTCCTTTTACAGTACCGAGCGGGATACCGCACGTATCGGCAATCTTTTGTTGGCTGAGCCCTTGGAAATACATGAGTCGGACGACTTGCTGTTGCTCGGTCGGCAGTTCGGCCATCGCCGTCTCGATTTGGGTCCGATCTTCTTGCCATTCGACCTCGGTCTCAACGGAAGGGGCCGGGGACGGGATAGCTTCCGCATAAGATTCATCCAGTTGCAGGTCAGGCTTTCGTTTGCGAATCAAGTCGATCGTAACGTGACGGCTCATCGTGAACAGCCACGATTTGAATTTTCCTTTAGATTCGTCGTATACGCCGCCACCACGCCATAGTTTGATGAACACTTCTTGCATCGCTTCTTCGGCGAGGTCGCGGTCTTTCGTCACCTGCATGACGAACGCATACAGGATTCGTTCGTAGCGATCATAAAGCGCCTCGAGCGCTTGTTTGTCTTTTTGCCTGACACGCTCATACAATTCAATATCAGTCATGGCTGTCTCCTTTATATAAGAGAATCCCTCGTATTGATCTAACGGATGAAACCGTGAAATGGATGCCTATTTGAGGTGACTATTTTGTGAACCGTCAAGATTTTCTCACCTTTAACGGGAACAACTGGACGCCATCCCTCCGATGCGGCAGAACAGGCTTAAATTCAAAGCACTGAGCAGGCGGTACGTCACGCAACTAAACACCGTTGCCGTGAGAAGAGTAAGGAGAAGCGCTAAACCGATCGGTAGCCATTGTTGCCAGACCGAATAAGAGCGAATTCCAAACAAAAAGCTGAAGACGAGCCCGAACCCCATCACGATTCCGCTATACTGACAGTAGTAACGGCTTAATCGATTTTTCATGCTGCCACGTCCTTTCTTTTTTACTATACGAGATGGGGTATGGCGACACAAGGAGGAGCACCATGAAACGATTCAAAGAGGAAGGGGACACCCTCATCTGTTTCGACTTTGATGAGACGTATTTCCCGCACGCTTGCTCTGTTGACCAGTTGAAGCGCTTGTGGCAACTCGAAGACTTTCTCGATGTGCAGTCGCATCGGTTCTCGACGATGTGGGTGACGGGGAGTTCACTGGAAACGATTCGAGAAAAAATGGCACGGGCAGACATGCGTTACTTCCCGCACCGGATCGCGGCGAGTCTCGGGACGGAACTGTATCGAGTGACGGCGTCCGGACAATTGGAGCTCGATGACGGCTATTCGTCACGGTTCCCACACGATTTTTCAAATCGCGTCATCCAAGTCGTCGACAGGCTAAACCAATCACTCACGATTGAGCCACAGACCAATCTTGGCACAAGCGGTTGGATGCACAATTATTACTACTTCGGCGAGAGCGAGGACGAACTCGAACGGATTCGTTCGAGCGCTCGTGACTTCGGAATCGCGGTCAACGTCAGTCGGTGCAATCCGAACGCCGGAGATCCGGTAGACGCCTACGATATTGATTTCATCCCACAAGGAGCGGGTAAAATCGCTGCGGTCGACTACGTGTGCAATCGATATACGTTTCAGATTGAGCACGCTTACGCGTTCGGGGACAGCGGGAACGATTTAGGGATGTTGCGATATGTCGGTAACGGCTATGTACTTGGCAACGGGACGGAAGAAGCCAAACGAGAACATGGTCGTGTCACCGAGGGTACATATGCGGATGGGATTTTAGAAGTGTTACATCGCGCGGTGCGGGAGATGGGTTCACGCGCTCGCGACTAGACGTAGCGTTGCGGTCTCCACACGTTCGAACAAATACGTTTTCAGCCGATGGGTCGTCAAATCGTGCGGCAGACGACATTTCTAAAGCTCGGTGAACACCTCGGATCGGACGGCCTCGGCCAAGTCGGCTTGTGTCGTCAAGCGGAGGGCAAGCGAATATAAGATGCGCTCATAGCGGTCGTAAAGTAGTTCGAGCGCAGAGATGTCGCGGTTTACGATGCGTGTGTATCATGCATGATCGGATATGAATGACATGGTGGACTCCTTCAGAATGAGACGATCTTGTAGCTTGACTTGTGGACAAATGACGTAATTTTCTTATTTCACTTATGGGATGAACGTAAGCGGTTGCTTGCTGATTCGAGCACATTCAAAAACACCCAATGTCCCGCTAATGAGCAGGACATTGGATGTTTTGTACTTAAAATGACGTATAGCAATGGGGGCACGTCTGCATGTTCCCATCGGACCGTTTGAACGTTTTCTTACAGTTCGGACACGTGACGGTCACGGAGTCTTGGCCGAACAGGCTGCCGCGGTTGAATAACACATTTCTTAAATTCGGCAAGGCTTTGGCGGCATAAATCATGGAAAAGAATAAGACGAAGGCCAAGACGGCCAACATGACGTACATCATGATAGGCATACTCCTTTCGCGAAAGATTTGTTTCTTCTAGCATACGGGAAATTGCTAAAACATACACCTCCAGACTGGAATTACGAACAAATGTTCTGTATACTAAAAGTAGTAAAGGAGGGAGAACAGATGAGACAAGAAGTCATGCGTTGGATGCGAAACGGACGGGTCGTGGAAATGATGTATATCGATCGAAACGGAATTTTTTCAAAGCGGCGGGTCAAGCTGATGAAGCTGCAAGGCGATCGACTCGTCGCCTGGGACGTGAACAAACAGGCCCGTCGGACATTTTGCATGGACCGTGTCCTCGCCTGTCTCCCGACAATCGAACGTACCACCGGACGAGAGGAGGGAATCAGTTGACGCCACTTCCGAAATGTTCGGCACCGGCCAAATGAGCGCTCGATGCCGCCTATATCGATACGCTCGAACAGTTAGCCACGTATACGAAACGAGAGATTGCGGCCTTGCATGGAGTCGGACCGAGTGTGCTACGAATGTTAGAAACTGCGCTTCACGAGCAAGGACTTCAGTTCAAGAATAGCGAATTCAAATCCTAGTCCCGTCCTGGACTAGGATTTTTTTAGTTTGGCGGTTGTGCCGCACTCAAAAAGGGAAGTAATATATTTGTCATCTCCATTACTGCCTAATATCTAGTACCATGACGATAAGGTTTGCGAACCTAGCGACACCCATGAGAAAGGAAGTACACAGCATGAGGATGAAACGTTTATCCGCCATTCTAGGAAATGAGATGGATGACATCGAACGTGATCCATGGGTGACCGGAATTGAGACAGATTCCAGAAAGGTCAGTCCAGGGAATTTATTCATCTGTATCCGCGGTTATACGGTGGACGGACATGAATTCGCTGAGGACGCCGTCTCCAAAGGAGCAGTTGCCGTTATCTCGGAATATCCCCTCAGTCTTGAAGTGCCGAACCTTGTCGTCGCGGATACAAAGCGTACAGCCGGCGTGGTGGCCAGTACGTTTTATGATCACCCCTCGCATCGGATGCGTATTTACGGTGTCACCGGTACGAACGGAAAGACGACGACCGCCACATTGACATATGATTTATTTCGTCTGTCCGGCCGACCGGTCGGAATTGTCAGCACGATTGGAGCACGTTATAAAGATCAAACATTAAGCACACCAAACACGACGCCTGAAGCCGTCGTCTTACATCGTTTGCTGGCTGAGATGGCCGACGCCGGCGTGACCGACTGTGTCGTCGAGGTGTCCTCGCACGCGATGATGGAAGGACGCGTCGAAGGAGTCCGTTTTCATGCGGCCGCGTTCACGAACTTGACGCATGACCACTTGGACTACCATCGCTCGATGGATGAATATGCTCGGGCCAAAGCCCGATTGTTCGAACAAGTCGAGACGACCGACGGCGACGCCATCATCTTGAACGCCGAAGATCCGGCCAGTGAGACGATGGCCGCGTTCGCGCCGACGCGTCGACGCATCATGTATAGCACACATGCGGACGTGCCGGCCGATATCCAAGTGATTTGGCACGAACAGACCGTCATCATTAAGATGAACGAATTGACGATCGAGGTGCCGGTCCGCTTCATGGGGGCGTTCAATGCCGCCAATCTTGCAGCAGCAATTGGTCTTGTTTCCACGTCTGAACAAATGTTACGTTCAATCATCGCCAACGTGCCGGGACTCACGCTTCCTAAAGGTCGTCTCGAGCGGCTCGATACGGAAGACGCTGAGATTTATCTCGATTATGCCCACACACCGGACGGGCTGGAAAAATGTCTGTCGACGCTTCGACAAGGAGAGCGCGAACTCGTTGTCGTGTTGAGCGCAGCAGGGGACCGTGATCCGACGAAGCGAGCAGAGATGGGGCGTATCGCGAGTCGATACTCGAATGATTTAATCGTGACCGTACATGATGTGCGAACGGAAGACCCGAGACAAATTATCGACGGTCTACTTGAAGGGATTGACGCGGACACGCGCTACGTGACGTTTGAAGAACGTCGGGACGCCTTGCGCCACGCAGCGCTCCAAGCACTCGACGGCAAACGGATCGTCGTCGTTGGGAAAGGACATGACCACGTCGAACGAGTCGGTCGAGAGTCGATTCCGTTCAACGAATCTGACATCCTGCTCGATGAATTAAAAAAATTGAAGGGCCAAGAACCGGCCGTTTAACGAAACGATGACAATTGTCATCGTTTTTTAATGTGTATTTTTTCTGAAAGACGGTAATTACTCATACTGTAACGCTATCGAAGGAGGAGACTACACATGTCAGTTTTGTACAAAGAGTTTACAAACGATGAAGAAGTCGTGACCGCCATTCAATCGATGAAAGCGAAAGGGGTAGAGGACAAGCAGATTTATGTCATCACTCACGATGATGACCGGACCGAACGTGTCGCTGATAACGCCGACGCGAACACGGTGACGGCATCAGACGTCGGCCTGGGGACGGCCGCAAAAAACTTGTTCCGTAAAAAAGGGGACGAGCTTCGAGCCCAATTCGAACAGCTCGGTTTCTCATCGACCGAAGCGGAGCAACTCGAGAAAAAATTAGACCAAGGCAAGGTGATTGTCGTCGTCAAAGACGCGCCGGCCGGATTCACGTTATAATCCCATCACCATGGAGAATACAGAGACAGGGCTGAATCGATGGATTCAGCCCTGTTTGTATTAGTCGTGAATGCGGAGGACGGTCCGGCCGCTCAGTTCACTGCGCATCATCGCCTCGGCATGACGCGGGACGTCATGGAGCGGAATCTCATGGATCATATGGTTGAGCAGACGAGTGTCGACGAGTTCATGGAGCCGCTCCCACGCTTTCATGCGGCGGGCGATCGGCTGCATGACCGAATCAATCCCGATGAGCCGGACACCCCGTAAGATGAACGGATAGACGGTCGAATGGAGCTCATGGCCACCGGCGAGACCACAAGCGACGACGGTCCCTTCGTAGCGCGTTCGGCTAAGGATATTGCCGAGCGTTTCGCCTCCGACCGAATCGATGGCGGCATCAAACTTTTGCTCTTCGAGTGGACGCGAGACGCCTTCGAGCTCACTTCTGGCCATCACGTTCTCGACCCCGAGGTCACGCAAATAAGCGGAATTTTGTTTTCCCGTCGAGGCAATCACGTGATAACCGAGCTGGTGGAGCAGGGCGATGGCAAAACTGCCGACGCCGCCCGAGGCACCGGTCACGAGCACTTCTTGACCGGGATGTACGCCCTCGTGTTCGAGCGCCTCGACAGCGAACATGGCGGTAAGTCCTGGCGTCCCGATTGTCATCGCATCACGCATCGACATGCCATTCGGTAATTTGATGAGCCAGTTCCCTGGTACTTGGGCGTAACGGCTGAAGCCACCGAAATGACGTTCGCCGATGCCGAAACCGGTCGCAATAACTTCATCGCCGGCTTTGAAATCGAGATGGTCGGATTCGACGACTTTTCCGACGAATTCGCACCCGGGGATAAACGGATAGTGACTGACGATTTTACCGAATCCGGTCAGCGCCAGAGCATCTTTATAGTTGAGCGCTGAGTAATGGACTTCGACGAGGACGTTACCGTCTTCTTCTTTTGGGAGCGCGTCAAGGTTGACGTCGGTCACCGTGGAATGGAGACGGTCGCCTGTCTTGTCGAGGACGAGTGCTTGAAATGAGTCGTTCATAGTCAATTGGCCCCTTTCGTTGAGACGTATTCTATTCCTTTGTTATGATTCCCTACCTGACAAAATATATACACGAATGTTTCGTTCTAATGGGGAGTGGAATGGTACAATGAAAGAGATTCAACTAGAGTGAGGAGGAATGAAGCATGCGGCACGACGACTATGAGTTTGATGAAGAAGTAGAAGAAGGCGAATTGTTTAACGTATACGACATTCTGCCACCGGATGGTACCATTCTTGAAATGGCTACGGCCGAAGAGATGGTACGTGCGGCGGAGCTTGAGGCGACGCATAATGCACTTGAGCGAATCCAAGACTCAAACTTTCAGTTGTCAGGGGTAACCTTTAAAGAGTTACTGACAGAGTTCGAACGATACGAGCAAGAATCGATAGAATTCTGGACAGGCGTTTATAGCCGATTGCGCATTCCATGGGCATGGACGATTCGAATCGATGTGGCCAATGGTCCGATTCACGTCGTCAATGACCGCGACATCTTCATCGATGAAGCGGACTTCGAAGAGTACGATTTCGAGGAATATGCGGATGATTACGAAGAAGAAGACAATCAATGAATCCAAAAACGCCTTTCCCTCATTCGGGGAAAGACGTTTTTTTGTTGTCGAGCAATATAGTGCGGATGTGCGTCAGTTCTGTCGCGCCGAACCAGAGCCCGACCCCACACAAGACGGCGACACCGCTCACTAACGCACCGACGATGGCGGTATCTCCAATCATCGTGAACGACAGCGTCAGACTGAACAAGCCGAAAAATAATAATCCTCCTGCAATCGTCTTCATGACCAAGTCACCCTTTCTTAGTTCATCTGTCTTTAGTGTAGGCGGTCTAGTAAGAAAAGGGTGACTGAATTTTATACCAGGTCAAAAATCAAGCGAGGTCATATACAGAATATGTCTTGCCATTCTCGAGCGGCTCGTCTAGTAAGTGTTCCGCCAAGATATGGGCGACGGTCTCCGGGGTGCGCAATCGGCCTTCTGTCACGTAAGAAAGGAACTGTTCCACGTCACGGAACGCGTCTTCTGATGAAGCCCGGATGCTTGCCTGCATCGCGGTGTCCATCACGCCTGGGTTGAACAAGGCGATTTTATCGTTCGTACCGGTCAATTCAAGGGCGACCGTCTCGGTGAAATGATCGAGTCCAGCTTTCGTCGCACAATAGGCACTCCAGCCCGAGATGGGGCGCTTGGCGGCCCCAGAGGTCACGTGGATGAGCGAGACGGGCAGGTCATACGCGAGCACCGCATTCGTCAAGAGCATCGGGGCGAGCAGGTTGGCTTGGACGTGGGCGATGAGCTGCGCGGCGTCCAATTGACCGGCCCGATGAATCGGTTCAATCAAGGCTGCGTTTTGGACGACGAGCAACGATGTCGCCGTCTCGATGAGTGGCTTCACGTGTTCGAGCGCGACGACTGTACTTGTCGGATCAGATAAATCGACTTCGACGTGACGGAACGAGGCATCGGTCGCCTGCGTCCGTGAAAAATTGACGACCTCGTAATCCCGCTTCAATAATTCCTCGGCAATGGCACGGCCGAGACCGCGCGACGCACCGGTCACGATGGCTAGTTTCATGACAGCTCCTCCTATTCGTGAATCGTCTTCCGGTACCCGTAAAACGGACGGAAGTTCAGTTTTTCGTAATACGTGTGGGATGAAGCACTCGCGAGCATCTCGAGACGCGTCTCAGGGTAGAGCGCATGGACGTGTGACAACAACTGCTCGCCAATCCCGAGGCGACGGTGCGAGGCCGCGATAAGCAGTTCGCACACATACAGGCTCACGGTCGTGTCGGTCAATCCACGCACGTAAGCGACCACCAGTCCGGTTTCTGACTCGACGACATAGGCCACGTTCGATTGCTGCCACGCCTGTTTCGTCAACTCGTGTTGTCGGACGAGCTGATGCCACCCCTCGGCCTTATTCAACGTTTGAATGTGGTCGAAGTCCCGTTCTTCGTATGGGCGGATGTTCAAAAAGATGCACCTGCTTTCTGTTCGATATCTTTCATGAGGTCACTGGTATGGTGGATTGCCTAAAGCGGCGACGCTTTGTACATGGGGAATCTCTCAAGAATAGTCACGCTTCATTAGCATAGCACACGGCCGATCAATTCCTGAGCATACAAAAAATATCCCTTCTGCATGACACAGAAGGGAAACGGGTTATTCACCAATTGCTTTTTCTTCAAGTTCTTCTGTCGTTCCAAGATTACTCAAGTATGCCTCGTATTTCGGAAGCCAATAGCGATAAGACGCCCAGATGAGGCCACTTGTCACAGCGAACAAGATGATTGTCGCCGGCCAGAACCAGCTCGAGACGATCCCGTCCGCGTAGGCGAGACCGATTGGCGAGAAGATGAAGTAGACGAACACCATTGCCGCGACGAGAAGAATCGACGTGGAGATGGCATGACGCCAAGGTTTGACACGGCCAAGATCGATGCGAATCGGCTTGATGTGTTGCATCGGGCGTACTTTCGCGAACACAAGCATGATGGCCGTCTCGAGGATGAACAAGATCCCGTAAATGTGAATGAAATTGATGCCAAGGTCGAAGCCGAACCACTGCTCTGTCCCCCAGACGAGGAAGTAATACGTGACGACGTGGAAGCCGATGACGAGTTTCGCGGCAATCGGCGGCACGCGTTTCACGAGCATCCCGATAAAACGATGACGAGAATCGGGATATTGAAGAAGCCGGTGAAACGACGAATCAAGTCCCACAGCCCGTCCGGCGCATACATCAAGTTCGGAGCGACGAAGAACGAGACGAGCGCGACGAACGTCCCGAACCATTTGCTGACACGAATCAAGTCTTTGTCAGAAGCGTCCGGTCTGAACTTCGGCTTATAAATATCGAGCACGAACAATGTGGCGATACTATTTAACAGCGAGTTAAACGAACTGAACACGGCGCCGAGCAACACGGCGAGGAAGAAGCCCATTAACCACATCGGCAACAAGTCGGCAATCAAACTTGGATAAGCGAGGTCGGCCTTGTCGACGTTCGTCCCATAGAGGTGAAAAGCGATAATCCCTGGAATCAACATGAAAATCGGAACAAGCAACTTCAAGTAACCGGTAAGAAGTACTCCTTTTTGTCCTTCGGCAAGATCGCGCGCCCCGAGCGCCCGCTGGATGACATATTGATTGAGCGCCCAATAGAACAAGTTCGCAAAAATCATTCCCGTGAAGATGGACAAGAACGGGACGGAATCGTTCTCCGAACCGATCGCGTTCAATTTTTCTGGATTCTCTGTCGCGATCGTTTTCATCCCGTCAACGAGATTTCCGTCACCGAGCGCGAGGAAGCCGAGCGCCGGGACGAGGAAGCCGATGATGATGAGCCCGATCCCGTTCAGCGTGTCAGATACGGCCACGGCACGGAGTCCACCGAAAATGGCGTAAATGGCGCCGACAATGCCGATGAACCAAATGACGAGCCAAAGTGACTGCTCGAAGCTGATTCCGAGCAATGATGGCACGTCAAACAGTTGCAAGACGGCCAATCCTCCGGAATAAAGCATCGAAGGGATGGTGACGCACATATAGCCGAACAAGAACAACAGGACTGTCAAGCGGCGGACGTCCTCGTCATACCGTTGGCTCAAAAATTCAGGAATCGTGGAAATACCGATTCCGAGGAAGCGGGGTAGTAAAAAGAGTGCCATGATGATGGCGGCGATTCCGGCTGTGACTTCCCAAGCCATAGCCGACATGTTGCCGGCGAACGACTGCCCGTTCAAGCCGATCAATTGTTCGGCTGACAAGTTCGTCAATAAGAGCGACCCTGCGATGAAGATGCCGGTGAGCCCGCGGCCGGCCAAGAAATAGTCGTCGGCACTCTCGACTTTCCCTTTCGTCATGCGATACGACACATAAGCGACGAGCCCCATGAAAAAGGCCCCTGTAATCAATATGTAAACAACTTGTTGAATGGTCAACGACGTTCCCTCCCTTACTTGCTTCTTATATATAAGTACTTCTTGTCATTACCCATCAAACAAGATGATTATTTCCCGTTTTTTCTTTTGTAAAACAAATGTAATAAAGCGTTCCACAAAAAAAGACACCTGAAACGTCAGGTGTCAAAAGAAGCGAAGCAACAAAGTCGCGACCGTGAAATAAATAATCAAACCTACATTGTCGATGACCGTCGTGATGAACGGACCCGACGCGACGGCCGGATCAAGTTTCAATCGATTGATGAGGAGCGGCACGAGCGTCCCGACGATGGTCGCCACACTGAGCGATGCAAAAATTGATAGACCGACAATCATCCCGATCAAGGCGCTGTCATACAGGACGGTGATGACGCCGAAGATGACGACCATACAGGCGAGACCGAGCAACAGCCCTGTCCCGAACTCGCGGCGAATCATCTTCAATACGTTTTTGCGATTGATTGTCCCGAGCGCGATCGAGCGGACGGCCACGACGAGCGATTGAGTGGCGGCGTTACCGGCCGAACCCATGACGAGCGGCATGAAGACGGCAAGGAGGACAATCGTTTCAAGCGTGTCCTCGAAGCCTCCGATTGTGGATGCGGTAATCATCCCGAGGAACATGAGACTGATAATCCAGGCGCCCGCTTTATCGCCGCTTCGACTGGTCCCATATTGATGTCAGACGATCCTTTCGTCGCCGACAGCTCTTCAAAATCCTCGGTCGTCTCGCGTTCGATGACGTCCATGACATCGTCGACCGTAATAATCCCCAGCAGATGATCTTCGTTGTCGATGACAGGCAGGGCCAATAAGTCATATTTTTGAACGGTCCGGGCCAAATCTTCTTGGTCGGCGAGGACATGAGCCGATACGACACGCCGACCCATGATGTCTGTGATTTGCACATCGAGCGGAGAAACGATCAAGTCGCGGAGTGAGACGACACCGACAAGCCGTCGATTCGTATCGATGACGTATAAATAGTAAATGGTTTCGGCTTCCGGCCCGAGCTCACGTAAGTCTTCGAGCGTCTCACCGACGGTCTTGTCCGCCTTCAACACGATGAACTCGGTCGTCATGATCGCGCCGGCTGTATCGTCCGGGTAGCGCATCAACTCTTTGACCTCGGTCGCTTCGGTCTCATCCATCAACTCGAACAGTTCGTTCATGAAGTCGTCTGGGAGTTCGGTCATCAAGTCAGCAGCGTTATCGGAGAACATGTCGTTCAACACACGCACCGCGAACGGGCGAGGCATCTCTTGAATGAACTGTGTTTGCTCTTCAAGCTCGAGTTTTTCAAACAAATCGGTAAACGATTCGGGGGATAAGGCATCGTAGACGAACTGGCGGTCCCGTAACTCAAGTTCGATAAAGAGGTCGGCCTGTTCACCTGGGTGAAGCGTGAGGAATACGTCGCGGAAATCGACCGGGTCCCCTTTTTGGATGAGCGCTGTCACTTGGGTTTCATGACGGGTGCGTTCTGTACGTTCGATTGCCATCGACTCACTTCCTTTTCACATCATTTGTCTATATTATGTCATGTCTTTAAGCGGGCTCAAACAAAATCAAAAAAATGTTATGAATTTTTTTCACAATCTATACAACGTGTATGCGTTACTTCTTCTCAACTGAAGGGGGCTCACTGTTTATCGAGTGATTGTTCATTCATATCACGTCATCGTCTATACACTTTTCTGTGGAATCGGTCACACACCTAACGTCGGACTTTCCCATCGTGGAAAAGGGTAAGTTGATATTGTAAGGGTAGCAACATACCCGAATCACAAGGAGGAAGCGAGATGATATCGATGACGGAACAACAAACCGCACGGGATACTACGCTGAAACATCCGATCCACGTGTATTCAGAAATTGGTGAACTCAAGACCGTCCTGTTGAAACGCCCAGGTCGCGAATTAGAAAATTTGACCCCGGAATATTTAGAACGACTCCTGTTTGACGACATTCCCCATCTTCCAGTCATTCAAAAAGAACATGACTACTTCGCGAGTGCTCTTCAAAATCGTGGTGTCGAAGTGCTCTATCTTGAAAAACTTATGGCGGAGACGTTGTCACTGCCAGGCGTCCGCGAGCGTTTCGTCGCCGATATTTTATCGGAGTCCAAATCAAACATCAACGGCTCGTATGAGACATTGAAAGAATATTTGCTCGCCTACGATAATGAGAAGTTAATTGAAACCGTCATGGCCGGGATACGGAAATCTGAGATCAAGCCGGAAAAACGCCGTCATTTACACGAGATGATTGAGGATACGTACCCGTTCTATCTCGACCCGATGCCGAACTTATACTTCACCCGGGACCCGGCAGCAGCAATTGGAAACGGCCTCTCAATCAATCGGATGAAAGAACCGGCCCGACGCCGCGAATCGTTATTTACACAGTATATTATGCGTTACCACCCACGCTTCGCGAAACATGACATCCCGATCTGGTCGGACCGCGACTATCGCTTCGCCATGGAAGGAGGCGATGAGCTCGTATTATCAAAAGAAGTCGTTGCCATCGGAATCTCGGAACGGACGACCGCACAAGGAATCGAGCGGGTCGCTCTCAATTTGTTGAATAACGGCGGCACATTTAAGAAAGTCATCGCGATCGAGATACCGAAGTCACGTGCCTTCATGCATCTTGACACGGTCTTCACGATGGTCGACCGTGACAAGTTCACGATTCATCCGTTCATTCAAGGACCGGGAGGAAAGATGAATATCTTTGAACTGACCTTGAACACAGAAGGCGAGCTTCACATCACGCAACATACTGATTTATTGAACGTACTGAAAAAAGCGCTCGGTCTCGATGAGATCGTCTTAATCCCATGTGGGGGCGGAGACCCGATTGCGGCTGCCCGCGAGCAGTGGAACGATGGATCGAACACGCTTGCTATTGCGCCAGGGGTCGTCGTCACATATGATCGTAACTACGTCTCGAACGAATTGCTCCGTTCGGAAGGTGTCGAAGTCATCGAAATCATGTCGAGTGAACTGTCGCGTGGCCGTGGGGGCCCACGCTGTATGAGTTGTCCAATCATCCGCGAAGACATTTAACGAGGAGGAGACGAGCATGTCCACAACGTACAACTTTGATTTGAAAGGCCGTCATTTTCTTTCATTGAACGATTTTTCAGGAGACGAGTTGAACTATTTGATTGATTTATCGGCCGCCTTCAAGCGTCAAAAACAACAGGGCGTCCCGCATCGAATTTGTGAAGGGAAGAATGTGGCGTTATTGTTTGAAAAACCATCGACGCGCACGCGTTGTGCGTTTACGGTGGCGGCCATTGATCTCGGCATGCATCCGGAATACCTCGGGAAATCGGACATCCAGTTCGGCAAAAAAGAATCGGTCCGGGACACGGCCATCGTGCTCGGTCGTATGTTCGATGGCATCCAGTTCCGCGGATTTGCCCATGAGACGGTCGAAGGATTGGCCAAAGACGCCGGCGTCCCAGTATGGAACGGCTTGACGGACTTGTACCACCCGACCCAGATCTTGGCCGACTTCTTGACCGTCAAAGAACAGAAGGGTCATCTTTCCGGTATTCGCTTCGTCTATGTGGGTGATGGACGCAACAATATGGGCAACACGCTTCTCATTGGTGGGGCCAAAGTCGGAATGGATATGCGAATCTGTGCACCGAAATCGCTCTGGCCGTCAGATGAGATCGTCGATTTTGCCCGTTCGGTCGCGACCGAGACGGGGGCGAAAATCACGTTGACGGAAAGCATTGATGAAGCGGTCGCCGACGCCGACGTGATTTACACGGATGTGTGGGTATCGATGGGCGAAGAAGCCGAGTTTGCTGAACGGATCAAGTTGCTCCATCCTTACCAAGTGAACATGGACATGCTCATGAAGACGAATAATCCAGACGTCATGTTCCTCCATTGTCTGCCGGCCTTCCACGACTTGGAGACCGAGGTCGGCCGAGCCATCCAGGCCGAATATGGTCTGACTGAGATGGAGGTCACGGACGAGGTATTCCGGAGCCGTCATTCCTACGTCTTTGATGAGGCGGAAAATCGGATGCATACGATTAAAGCTGTGATGGCGGCGACACTCACCGACACAACCGAATGGCTTGAACGCTGACGGATGGGAGGGGTTTCCCCTCCGATTCGTACTAAATGAAAGGGATGAGTTCAATGTCTACGAAAATAGCGCATGACTCAAATGGAACGGCTAGCGTACAACCGGAAAAAAAGGATCGACGATTAGGGCTCGGGGCGTTGACGGCGCTCGTCGTCGGTTCAATGATTGGTGGCGGTGCTTTTAACTTAGCGGCAGATTTGGCCCAAGGTGCGAATGCGGGGGCGATTTTGATCGGGTGGGTCATCACTGGGATCGGGATTATCGCGCTTGGACTCAGTTTTCAAAACTTGACGATGCGTCGACCAGACCTCGACGGTGGGGTGTACAGTTACGCCCGGGCTGGTTTCGGTCAGTTTATGGGATTTAACTCGGCGTGGGGCTACTGGCTCTCCGCTTGGCTCGGTAACGTCGCCTATGCGACACTTCTGTTCAGTTCAATCGGTTATTTCTTCCCAATCTTCGAAGGTGGTCAAAATATCGCCTCCATCATCGGGGCCTCGATTATGCTGTGGCTCGTCCATTCGCTCATTTTACGAGGAATTCATGAAGCGTCGATGATCAATATCATCACGACAATCGCGAAACTTGTTCCGATTTTTGCTTTTATCACCATCACGTTATTCTTCTTCAACCTCGATAATTTCACATTTGATTTTTGGGGGCAAGGCGGATTCTCGTGGAGTAGTGTGAGAGAACAGGTCGTCTCGACGATGCTCGTCACATTATGGGTGTTCATCGGCGTCGAAGGAGCGGTCGTCTTGTCCGGACGGGCCCGTAAACGTTCGGATGTCGGGAAAGCAACAGTCATTGGATTGCTTGGGACACTTATCATCTATTTGCTCATCTCAGTCATGTCGCTCGGTCTCATGAATCCAGAAAACGTGGCGAATGCTTCCCGACCAGCGATGGCGTACTTGCTCGAATCAGCGGTCGGTCCGTGGGGAGCCATGCTCATTAACGCCGGTCTCGTTATCTCTGTCCTTGGGGCATGGCTCGGTTGGACGTTACTGGCCGCAGAGATCCCATTCGTGGCCGGGAAAGACGGTGTGTTCCCAAAATGGTTCACGAAAGAGAATAAAAATAACGCGCCGGCCAACGCACTTTGGCTTACGAACGGATTGATTCAATTGTTCCTCTTCACGTTCCTGTTCTCGGATGCGGCATATAACTTCGCCTTCTCGCTTGCTTCGAGTGCCATCTTGATCCCGTATGCCTTCTCGGCCTTTTATCAAGTCAAAGTCGCCAAGAACGGCATCGGTTACAATGCGGGTGAACGGCGGACCCGAGACATCCTCATCGGAGCCGTCGCATCGATTTATGGAATTTGGCTCATCTACGCGGCCGGAATCGACTATCTTCTTCTTACGACATTGTTATATGCGCCGGGGACGTTGCTCTATATCAAGGCCCAGCGTGAGAACGGCATTAAGACGTTGACGAAGACGGAGTGGATTGTAGCCGGTATGTTGACCGCGCTCGCCATCTTGGCCGTCGTGCGCATCATCTCAGGAAATATCTCAGTCTTTTGATCGGGGGAAACCAATATGCGAAATAAACGAGTAGTTATCGCTCTAGGTGGAAATGCGATTCAACAAGGAAAAGATGCGACGGCCGAAGCTCAAATTCGAGCCATCGAGCGACGGCTGAATCACTGGCCGCACTTGTCGCCGAAGGAAACGAAGTCATCATCACCCATGGGAACGGGCCGCAAGTCGGAAATTTGATGTTACAACAGGCCGCATCAGACAGTCCGGCGACACCGGCTTTGCCACTCGACGTCTGCGGGGCGATGACGCAAGGGATGATCGGCTATTGGTTCGAAAACGCCCTCACGAAAGCACTGAGAGCACGTGGTCTAGAACGTTCGGTCGCACCAATCGTCACACGTTCGGTCGTCGACCCGAACGATAGCGCCTTTAGTCACCCGACGAAACCGATCGGTCCTTTCTACGACGAGGCGGAAGCGCAACAAATCGAACGGACGACAGGGTATGTGTTCAAAGAAGACGCGGGCCGCGGCTATCGTCGCGTCGTCCCAAGCCCGTTTCCAGTCGCGATTCTTGAGCATGCGGTCATCCGTGACCTCGTCGCCCATGAGCACATCGTCGTCGCCTCTGGCGGCGGCGGGATTCCCGTCATCGATACACCAGAAGGATACGTCGGTGTCGAGGCGGTCATCGATAAAGATTTCGCCGCTGCGAAACTCGCCGATCTCGTCGATGCCGACATGCTTCTCATTTTGACGGCCGTCGAGCACGTGTTCGTCGATTACGGCACACCGTCGGCACGGGCGCTCGAGGAGACGACGAAAGAGCAACTTGAGACGTATATCGCCGAAGGCCAGTTCGCACCGGGCAGCATGTTGCCAAAAGTTCGGGCCGCCCTGCAATTCGCCGAATCAGGCCAGGACCGGGTCGCTGTCATCACGTCGCTTGAGCAAGCCCTTGCGGCGGTCCGAGGCGAAGTCGGGACGCGCGTCCGCCTCGCCGCGACGCTCCAACAATAAGCACGAAACCGCAGATGTCCGCGTCTGCGGTTTTTTTCCTGAAATGGTATCTCGTCGTTTTTTATGGCCCGACATGGGGAAGGGAAGTTGTATGTCGATTTAGACATTGTTATCATCGTTAGTGTAAACGTTTGCACTATCTAGAAGGGAAGTGACGAGGAGCGGGAACGCTCGAGCTTATGCGTCTATTTGAAGAGGAGAACGTCTATACGCAACAAATGAAACCGCAGGCAGAGGATCGGGCGATCGTTCAAGGGAGCTGTTACCGCTTCACGGTATTGACGAGCCAACTGATTCGGATGGAATATGCAGAGGACGGGGTGTTCGAGGACCGGCCGACCCAAGTCGTGTTTAACCGGTCGTTCGACGTACCCGAGTATCGCGTCATCGAAGATGAGACGGAGCTGCAAATCATCACGGAGCACGTCCATTTGTATTACACGAAAGGACCGTTCGCACCGAACACGCTCTATGTCGACGTAAAAGGGAATTTCAGTACGTACTATAGCCGCTATACGTTCAACGGCCCGGAACGGACGTTGAAAGGGACAGCCCGGACGCTCGACCATGTCGACGGGGCGACGGAGCTCGAGGAAGGCATCGCCTCGAAGCAAGGCTACGCCGTCATCGATGATTCGAACTCATTTATCATGACGGAAGACCGTTTCGTCGAACCGCGACGCAAAGGCATTCATGACCTCTATTACTTCGGTTACGGCCACGAGTATAAACGGGCGCTTCGGGACTTCTACCAATTGACGGGACCGACGCCGCTCTTGCCGCGAAAAGCACTCGGCAACTGGTGGAGCCGTTATTGGCGTTACGATGAGACGGAATATAAAGAGCTCATGCGCCGTTTCAAGACAGAAGACATCCCGTTCTCGGTCAGTGTCATCGACATGGATTGGCATATCACCGATATCCCGGAAGAATACGGGAGCGGATGGACGGGCTATTCGTGGAATAAGAATCTCTTCCCGGACCCGAAAGGCTTTTTGACGTGGCTGAAGGACGAAGCGCTGCTCGTCACGTTAAACTTGCATCCGGCCGACGGCGTACGAGCGTTCGAAGACCAATACGCGGCGATGGCGGAAGCGATGGGACTCGATCCATCTCACGGCGACCGCATCCCGTTCGACTTCTCCGATAAACGTTTCATTCAAGCTTATTTTGAGCAGATGCATCATCCGCATGAAGTCGACGGCGTCGATTTTTGGTGGATTGACTGGCAGCAAGGCTCGACCTCTAAAATGGAAGGGCTCGACCCGCTCTGGATGTTGAATCACTACCACGCGGCCGACATCGCCCGAGACGGCAACCGACCGCTCATTTTCTCTCGTTATGCGGGCCCCGGCAGTCATCGCTATCCAATCGGATTCTCGGGGGACACGTTGATCTCGTGGGCGTCACTGGCGTTCCAACCGTACTTTACCGCGACGGCGGCCAATATCGGTTATGGCTGGTGGAGCCATGATATCGGTGGCCATTACCGCGGCTCGAAAGATGATGAGCTGGCCGCACGCTGGGTCGCATTCGGAGTGTTCAGCCCAATCATGCGACTGCACTCGACGTTTAGTACATTCAACGGCAAGGAACCGTGGCGCTTCGGCCTCGAGGCGGAACGGTCGATGAAGACGTTCCTACGTCTGCGCCATCAGTTGATTCCATACATCTATACGATGAACTGGCGCAACCATGCCGGTGCCTTGCCACTCATCTTACCGATGTACTATGAGCATCCGGATGAAGATGCGGCGTACGAGGTACCGAACGAGTATTACTTCGGCAGTGAACTCATCGTCTCCCCAATCGTCGAACCGATGAATCGACAGCTTCACGTGGCGGCGACGAACGTCTGGCTACCGAAAGGTGACTGGTTCGATTTCTTTACCGGTCATCGCTACAGCGGGGACAAATCGGTTCGTGTGTTCCGCGGGCTCGAGGATCAGGCGGTGTTCGCCAAAGCCGGCGCCATCATCCCGATGGCACCACATCGTTCCGGTCGAAACGACACCGACAATCCGGCCGACTTGGAAGTACTCATCTTCCCGGGGGCGTCGAACACATTCACCCTCTATGAAGATAATGGGTTGGATCGGAGTTTCGAGCTGGGGGCTTATGCCGAGACGACATTCACGCTCGATTGGGAAGAACGGAGTCTGCATATCCAAGTGACGGGAGACGGCTCCGTCTTGCCGTCCGACCGCAGTATCACGTTGTTGCTCCGAGGTGTGACCGGTTCCGGCGAATACGATCGGGAAACACAGACGCTCCGCCTCGAGCTAGGTTCGATTGGCGAGGAGATGACTGTGACGCTCCCGGTCGAACTGACGACGAACAACCATCGGCTCGATCGGTTATACCGATTCTTGGATCGCGCTGAGATCTCGTACGATTTGAAAGACCGCTTGTATCGATCAGCGGCCGCGAAGACACGGCTCGAGGCATGGTTGTTCGACTTGCACGCACTCGAACTCGACCGTGACCTACAGGATGCGATTATGGAGTTGATGCTCGACTAAATAATTTATGGGGATAAGAGAGGGGCTCGCCTCTCTCTTTTTGTCAGAAAATCGTCAGAAATTGTAAGCGTTTTCATAAGCGAATACGACTATACTAAAATGAGAGTCGAGATGGATTGGAGGATTCAATATGAAACCGAAATGGACCGTGGACGACTTGCGACAACTCGATGTGTTCGCCAAATGTGCCTCGCGTGAACTCGAAGCGATGTTGCCTCATGTCTATTGTCGCACGTACCGAAAAGGACAACTGTTGTTCATGGAAGGTGATCCTCGGGAACGCATTTACTTTTTAATCAGCGGTTATGTGAAGCTGGAACGCTGTAACGAGACGGCAACCCATCAATACGTGGACTACTTGAAACCGAAGCAACTATTTCCATATCGGGGCTTGATGACAGAACCATTTTATCAACATTCAGCGGAAGCGTTGACCGACATTGAGGTCATCTATATGCCAACGGATCGGTTTGAACAACTCGTTTCCCGCAACGCGTCGATGTTGCTCTACATTGTCGGACAAATGAATCGGATTCTTGATTTGCACGAACGGCGTGTCCAAGAAATCATCACTCCTAATGCGACGGAGCGTGTGCTCAACACGATTCATTATTTGATCGAGGACCTCGGAGAACCTGAGGCCGCTGGTATACGCGTCCGTTGTCCGTTTACGACGATTGAACTCTCGCGTCTATCAGGCACATCAAGAGAGACCGTATCACATATTTTATCACGCCTCCGGAAAGAAGAGGTACTCCAATTCGATGCACGTGAACTAAGGATTGACCATCCCGAATATTTTGAACAGTCGACCGTATGACGCCACGTGATGCACGCGGCGTCTTTTGCATGTCTGGCTAAGCGAAGCGTTCGCCATGAGCTAGGGTATCAGGTATAATTAGTGAGAATCCTCACAAAGAAAAAGTTTTGGATAAATAGAAAGGATGAACGCAGTGAAACGACTGCAAGCTCTCGCTTTAGCGGAAAAACGCCATATCTACGGACTTGTCATCGCGGCCGTGATGATTGGGTTTTCGATTTTAGCTCAAGCGTATTTGATTGTCGACATTGTCGACCAGGTGTTTTTAAAAGATGCATCATTTGAAAGCATAATCCCAACGCTTGGGTGGCTCATCCTCGCTCTCGTCACGCGTGCTTTATTTGGTTATATGTCGGGACGCATCGGCGCAAGTCTATCGGAAAAAGCGAAGCGGACACTTCGGATGCAACTGCTCGACCGGTATACGTCGAACCCGATTGAGACGTCGTTGTCCGGACAGTCCGGAAAGAAAATCAGCGTGTTCATGGACGCTGTCGACGAGGTCGACGCCTATTTCAGCCAATATTGGCCGCAAGTCATTCAAACGTCGATTATTCCGCTGCTCATTCTCGTCGTCGTCTTCAGCCAACATTGGATCTCGGGTGTCATCATGATGGTGACGGCTCCGTTCATCCCGATTTTCTTCATCATCATCGGGATTGCGACGCAGAAGAAATCCGAAGAGCAGATGGAAAAAATGAATCAATTTTCCGGAAAGTTTTTGGACGTGTTGCAAGGACTGACGACGCTCAAACTATACGGTCGGACCGAGCGCGAGGCGCAAGCGATCGAAAAGAGCAGTCTCGACTTCCGTGACGCGACGATGGTCGTCTTGAAGACAGCGTTCTTATCAGGTCTCATGCTCGAGTTCATCTCGATGCTCAGCACGGGCGTCGTCGCTCTCGAAGTGGCGCTCCAAATGGTCGTCTGGAAGAATTTGACGTTCTTCTCTGGATTTTTAATTCTCGTTTTGGCCCCGGAATACTATTTGGCGATTAAAGACCTTGGTGGTGCGTTCCACACCGGGCGTGGCAGCATGGGGGCGGCCGACCGGATCTTTGAGGCGCTCGACGCACCGGATGAACGTTTGACATGGGGCGACCTGCCGTTGACGAGCCGGACCCCGGACCTCGAGCTCGACGCCGTCTCGTTCGCCTATGAAGGCGGACGTTTCAAACTGCATCCATTGAGTGGCTTGATTCCCGCCGGTGCTCACGTGGCGCTCGTCGGAGCGAGTGGATCCGGCAAGACGACCGTCTTGAACGTGTTGTCCGGACTTGTCAAACCGGACAGTGGACGTGTCCTCGTCGAAGGAGCCCCACTCGAGACTTACACCGATTCGTCATGGTATGACACAATCGGGTACATCTCACAAAATCCGTATTTGTTCGCCGGTACCGTCGCCGATAACATCGCCCTCGGGGAAACGGCTGACGAGACAAACATTCTCGAAGCTGCGGCCGCGGCCGGACTGAACGATGTCATTTCCCAGTTGCCGAACGGTATTCATACCGAGCTCGGTGAAGGCGGTTATGGATTGTCCGGAGGCGAACGGCAACGGCTCGCCTTGGCCCGTGCCTTCTTGAAACGTCCGGGCATCATCTTGTTCGATGAACCGACGACAGGTCTCGATTTAGTGACGGAGCAAATCGTTCGACGCTCGATTGAGGAGTTGTCGCGCGAGGCAACACTCGTCACGGTCGCGCATCGGTTGCATACGATCAAACAGGCGGATGCGATTTGGTTCATGGACGATGGGAAACTTCTCGCTCAAGGCACTCATGACGAACTGCTCAACGTTCCGCAATACGCTGACTTGTTCACGCTACAGAAAGGGGTGAGAGGATGAACTCACTTTGGACGATCACGAAATGGATGATGCGCGAGAAGAAGGATATCATCCTCTCCATCTTCTTTGGATACGTGGCTGGGATCGCGGCCGTCGCCTTGTTCGCGGCGAGCGGTTACCTCGTCTCACGTGCCGGCCTCGTGCCGCCGCTTTATGCGCTCATGGTGCCTGTCGTCTTGATTAAACTGTTCGGTGTGATTCGGGCGAGTGCGCGTTATCAAGAGCGCCTCGCCTCGCACCGGGCGACGTTCACGATTTTAAGCGAGTTGCGGGTCCGGTTTTATCGCCAGCTCGAACCGCTCGTACCGAGCATCTTTGCCAAGTATCGGAGTGGGGATTTGCTCGCTCGCGTTGTCGGTGACGTCGAGAGCTTACAAAACTACTTTTTACGCGTGTTCTACCCGCCGATCATCTTGGTGCTCGTTTTCTTGAGCACGATTTTCTTCGTCACGTACTTCTCGATGTGGGTCAGTCTCTGGATTTTGTTCGGTGTGTTCGTGACCGGCTTCTTGATTCCGGCGTTCTTCGCCCGAATCCGTGCCAAGCACGATCGCGAGTTGCGTGCTTTACGGGGTGACCTGTCGAGTGGGATGACGGAGATGATGTACGGCTATCGCGATTTGTTGCTTCATCATCAACTCGGACGGACGCGCGGCGAGTTGCTCGAACAGAGTGACCGTTACGCCGAAGCGCAGAAACGGGATGTGACGAACCAGTTCTTCAACTCGTCACTCGTCGTGGCGGCGTCTTTGCTCGTCTCGTGGGGTGTCCTTGCCATCGGGGCGTATCTCGTCGTCGACGGCGAGTTGAACGGCCTGTTTTTGGCCATGCTCATCATGATGTCGCTCACCGCGTTCGAGAACACGACACCGATGGCGGTCTTCCCAGGCCACTTTGCCGACAGCAAGCAAGCGGCCGACCGACTGCTCGAAGTCGTCGAGCCGAGTGAAGCGATTGTGGCGGCCGAGTCCGCTCGAACAGACATAACGTTCGAGTCAGCGCCGGACGTATCGTTCGAGCGTGTGACCTATCGCTATCCGGATACGTACCGTGACGTCCTGAGTGACGTCGACGTGACGTTACGAAGCGGTTCAAAGACCGTTATCGTCGGGCCGAGCGGTTCAGGTAAATCGACGCTCTTGCAACTATTACTCGCGTTCGTCAGACCCGATGCCGGTGAGATCCGATTGAATGGACAGCGGTTGGACGATGTGACTCAAGCATCGGTCTGGCGTGAAGCCAGCGTCGTTTTGCAAGAGAATCATTTCTTTTTCGGGACGGTACGGGAGAACTTGGCGCTCGCTGGAGAGTTCACCGATGCTGACATGGAAGATGCGCTCGAGAGCGTCCGTCTCGGCTTCTCGCTCGACGAACCCGTCCTCGAGAAAGGGGCGAACTTGTCGGGCGGGGAACGGCAACGCCTCGCCATCGCTCGGGCGCTCTTGAAAAACGGGGTGCTCTGGATTCTTGATGAAGCGACGTCGGCGCTCGATGCGCGGACCGAAGCGGACGTGTTCGCCGAGATTTTTCACCGTGCCGAGTCATCAACGCTCGTTATGGTCAGTCATCGCTTGACCGGGCTCGAGCGCTTCGATCACATCATTGTCATGGAAAACGGTCGAGTCGTGGAGACGGGAACGTATGATGAATTGATGCGGTCCCGTGGCGTCTTCTATGGATTGAAACAGATCGAGCTAGATATCTTCGCATAGAAAAACGAGCGGCTCTGTCGGAGAGCCGCTCGTTTTTTAGATGGCAAATTTGGGTGCAACAAATGGGGGTTGTCGCATTGCTTTCAAAAAGAGTGTCGTGGAGGGGAATCCACGTGACGTAATGGTTTGGGGAACAGTCACGTCAAGCTTTTGGGAGCTACAAATAAAGTATAAGTGATAACGATTCTCATTGTCAATTAGGAAATAAAAATAAACCGCAGACCATGTGTCTGCGGTTCGTGGAATCGGCATCGATTCAGTTTGAAGGGACGCCTTTACGAAGGGTGAAGCGAATCAAGCTAAACAAATAGCGGATGTAGAATAAGGCGAACGCGTAAAATAAAGCGATGACCGGGCTGTTCAGCTCGACGCCTGGGATATTCATCAGAAACTCTAGAATTAGAATCGACAGCAAGAAGATGTAGAGCGCAGCGTCGAGATAGAGTGGCATCAACTTGCCGCGCTGATGCCAGAACGTACGCACGAGCGGTGCGACAATCATCCCGACGATGCGTTCCGCGAACCCGATACTGAGTACGGCAATCATGAACGCAGCGACTGTCTCGAACGAGACGAGATCTGAGAAGGCGAACATCGAGATGAGCAAGAGCGGGCCGATGAAAATCATCATCGAGAGTGATGTGCGTAAAAAAATCAACAAGTTCCGTTTCATCGTGTCGACTCCCCCGAAGAGCGACTGGCGGAACGTCTTGCCACGTTGATAGTCGAGGACGAACGACCCCACAAACATCAAACCGAATAGTGATAACAATACTGTCATGAAATGTGTTTCCCCTTTTTCTATCCAAATCTATGATCAACTGTAAGAATCATCGAATCAAAGTCTAGCATAGTGTACCGATTCACCAGTTGAAAGTAAAGCGGGAAAACTGCGTAAAACCGCAATCTTTTGCGAACGATTCGCCGATTACGATGCCAAGATGAAACGATTGCGACCAGATTCCTTAGCGTGGTATAACGCTTCGTCAGCATGCTTCAACACGCTGTCGACTTCGATGTCGTTCGAATGGCAGGCACCGAGCGAGACTGTGATATGCAACGTCCCAGCGCTCGTCTCAAACGGGAACGTCGAGACTTTTTCTCGTATAGATTCGGCCAAGTGGCTTACTTCTTCTTTTTTGGCGTGCGGCATAATGATTAAAAATTCTTCCCCACCGAAGCGGCCGACGAGATGACGCTCTTCGCTCTCGGCGACGAGTAGCATGCCGAGCTCACGCAACACGTCGTCGCCGACGTCATGACCGTACGTATCATTCACGCGTTTAAAGTGATCGATGTCGACGAGAATTAATGCATATTCTTTTGCCTCGACATTCAAGTTGGCCATGGCCTCGTTCAACAAACGACGGTTGGCGATGCCGGTCAAAGCGTCCGTCCGGGCAAGTTGTTGCTGATGTTGGACGTTCTCAAAATGGCGTCGCAACTCTTGAAGCAAGCGATATGCGGCGCACGCGCCACCGTACGCCATGACGACGTAGGTGAGAAATACCGGATAGAACAGATGCAACGGCAACGCGTAATAAAGTACCGCACCGAAAACGGTGACACTAATGGTCGTGAAGACGAGTAATGTATTGCGCGTGTTATCGAGTTTGAGCCTCAAAAGACTGATGGGAAGGACAAGCCCGACTATGCTCAAGACGGCAAGGTAAAAACCGAGGTATGCGCCATCGGTCACCATCAAAAATCGGACCGACAAAAAAATGAGAGCGGCGACCGTTCCGCTCACCCAGCCTCCGAAAAGGACCGCGATTGAAATCGGGATGGAGCGCAAGTCGATGAAGATGCCTTCAAGCGGCAGTGCGTTCGCCAGTAGAATCAAGGCGACAACTCCGCTTTGGACGCCGAGCAGAATTCTACCTTTCAACGGCGATGTCGGTGTGAGCCGTGGGCGGTTGCGAAAAGGAAGAAACGAAATGGTGAACAGGGTGAACAGGATACACAAGTTCAAAAAAAATGAGTTAATGATCGTCAGCATAAACGTATCCCCTAACGTGAAATGGAAATAATTAGTTTCAGTTTAGCACATTCAAACCATATTGACGCCAGAGGGATAGAAGGAATGTGTTCTTCACCATTCGCGCCATTCTTCTGTCATGTCTTCGGTCGTTTCATAACCGGTTAGAACGGCGCCGGCTTGGATGAAGTCGTACAATTCCTCACGCTCGACCGTCTCGATGAAATGGTCGTGCTCTTTGTCAATCTCGTTCAAGCGCAACACGACGTCGCGGACGGCCGCTAACACGGTTGCTTCCGTCCCGTCTGCGTGCAGCAAGGCGGTCACATACCGTCGTAGTGCGGCATCGACGGCAAAGATAATTTCGACGGTATACACGTCATCGCCCTCGTTCATTCGGTCTTCCCAGATCAATGTCGGGCGATTGGCCCATAATCGTTCAACTTCCATATGAGGTGCCTCCTTTGAAATGGAACATCATCTTCCACTCTATCTTAGCAAATAAGTTTGGTATGATAGAGAAAAGGGGGACTGTCCGTGCGGTATTGGGATCATTTCAAACGAGCCTTCATTCCGATCGCGCTCATCTTGATCGGATTGGCTATCTTTTATACATTATCGGCTCGAGGGAATATGGCGTTGACTGTTCTCGGGGCGGCCATCGTCGGTGTCATCTTATTTTTAGTGATGCGTCATATGAATCGGGTCGAAGAAGATTAACGAGAACACGTTCGGGGTTCTCGTTTTTTGTTGTCGGTGAGAATTTTTGGGTACACTACATAGTAAGGAGGGATTTGTTATGGCAAAAGCTACATTCGCGGGAGGCTGTTTTTGGTGCATGGTCAAACCGTTTCATAAATATGAGGGGGTCGAGCGCGTCATTTCCGGCTATACGGGCGGACATGTCGACCACCCGACGTACCAACAAGTCTGTTCGGAGACGACAGGTCACCTAGAGGCGATCGAGGTCACGTTCGATCCGGAAGTCATCTCGTACGAAGAACTGTTGCGCATCTATTGGCGTCAGATCGACCCGACCGATGGCGGCGGACAGTTCAATGACCGAGGTGAATCGTATCGACCAGCGATTTTCTATCATTCAGAAGAACAGCGTGCAGCGGCTGAACGGTCGAAACAAGAAATCGAGGATTCGGGACGCTTCGATCGACCGATTGAAGTCGAGATCCGTCCGGCGAAGACGTTCTGGGAAGCGGAAGATTACCATCAAGACTATTACAAGAAAAACCCGTTTCGTTACGAGATGTACCGCGTCGGTTCTGGCCGGGCCAAATTCGTGAAAGAGGCGTGGAGCGACAAGAAGCTACAGAAAGAATTAAAAGATCGTCTGACGCCGATGCAATATAAAGTCACGCAAGAGAACGGCACGGAGCCTCCGTTCCAGAACGAATATTGGGATGAGGAGCGGGAAGGATTATACGTCGATGTCATCGATGGCACGCCGCTCTTCACATCGCGCGATAAATTCCAATCCAACTGTGGTTGGCCGAGCTTTTCTCGTCCGATTGAGGAAAAACGCATCGATATGAATATGGACACGACGCACCATATGGTCCGTACCGAAGTCCGCTCGAAACGAGCCGACAGCCATCTCGGCCACTTGTTCGATGACGGTCCGAAAGAACTCGGCGGCTTGCGCTACTGCATCAACTCGGCAGCGCTCCGTTTCATCCCAAAAGAAGAACTCGAGTCTGCAGGATATGGAAAGTACAAGCACTTATTTGATGCGTGAAGGGGAGAAGGTCATGTTCACATCCGTCAAACAACAAATCCGTCGTGAGACGCTCGCGACCGTCTTGGATTACTACGATAAATCGATTCGCAATCTATCCGAAGCCGCTAGAGACGAAAAGTATGCCAAGATGAGTGCGACACCGTTCTCGTTTTTCCGAGGAAGTTCACATTTGTTCTATTACGATTTCGCGAAAGTACCGTTCGCGTTCGATACGGATACGTCCCATCCGACGTTCATTCAGGGCGATCTCCATTTTGAGAATTTTGGTGTGTTCGAGGATGGCGCCGGGACAATCATTTACGATGTGAACGATTTTGACGAGGCGTATATCGGGTCTTATTTGTTTGACATCCTGCGTATGGCCGTCTCGGTCGACTTGTTTGCCGCCGAGTCAGGCTTTGACGCGACCCGGGCCATCGAGACGTACGCTGAAACGTATGCGCGCGCCATAGAGCGCTACGCGAACGGGAAAGACGAGGACGTCCAGTTCACGAAAGCGAACACGTGTAAAGCCATCAAGAAAGTGATCAAGAAAGCAGAGAAGAAGAAAGACGCGTTCATGGCTGAGCGGACGGAAGTGCGGGACGAGGAGCGCTATTTTGCGACGAGCGACGACCTCGTCCCAGTTAGTCCGAAGACGGCGAAGCAAATCAAGCAGGCGTGGCCGGATTATTTGGCGTCCTTGTCTGAAAAGCATCGGCACCATGCCGACTACTACGAGATTAAAGATATCGCCATCAAACGCGAGAGCGGCACCGCCTCAATCGGACTCGAACGCTATTATATTTTGATTGAAGGCGCGGACGCGGAGCATGATGAAGACCTCATCCTCGAGATGAAGCAGGCCCAATCGGCCGTCCCGTCACTCTTCCTACCGACGCACCCGTTGTTCGAGGACGGACTGTCGCATCAAGGGGCACGTGTCATCGCGGCCCAACGCGCCATGGTTCTCAGTCGCGACCCGTATCTCGGCTATTTGACGATCGACGGGAACGAATATTACGTCCGTCAACGGTCGCCGTATAAGCGGAAAGTGAAAGCAAAACATGTAAAAAGTGAGGAGTCGTTAATTGAAACACTGAAAGTGCAAGCGGAAATCACTGCCAAAATCCATGCCCGGGCGGACGCAGATGCGAACGTGCTCGATTACGAGGCGAGTGAACGCATCGCGGCGGCGATCGGTGCGTCACGACCGCTGTTTGTTCGTCAAATCCTGCGCTGGTCACAATTTTACGCTACTCAAGTCCGGTTCGACTTCGAGGCGTTCCAATCCTGGCTCACGACGCGTGTGGAGACAGAAGACTGAGGAGCGTTGGACTTGCGGCCACCCCCTCGTTTGCCTCAAAATGGAACGGTAAAGGATGTGTACGATTTATGATTACAGAACAACAAGTCATCACGCAGATGAAGCAAGTGATGACCCAAATCGAACAGTCAAGCGGAGAGACCCAGAAGCGCCATTTGGCAAAGCTGATGGGGTATTGTGAACTTCTGCTCGCCGATTCGGCTCCGACGATGCAGTCAGCTTCAGTCCCGGTGGCCCAACCGGTCAAGTCGAAGCCGCCATTCGATCGTCAGATGGCGGCGTTCCTCGGAATCCCGCTTGAAGAAGAGGACGAACCAAAAACTGATTCATTGCTCGACTTTTAAGCTGTGCCCCGGGGCGCAGCTTTTTTTGTGAGGCGTCCGCGTTGACATATATACCATAGGGGGTATAATAGGGTTAACTAAAATATAGCTAACGGAGGCGTGACTATGCTTGATTTTTTGTTTGTCGCAGTCGTGATCGGATTGATTTATTTTTGGTGGACGAAGCGAAACAGCGTCAAAACAGTTTCGACGGATGAATTGAAACGGAAGATTGCCGAAGAGCGAAACATTCAACTGCTCGACGTTCGCGAACCACACGAATACCGGGGCGGGCATATCAAGCAAGCGAAAAATGTGCCGTTATCGGGATTCGGGAATGCGAGTGCCCAATATCCGAAAGATAAAGAACGTCCGGTCTACGTCATCTGTCAAAGCGGGATGCGAAGTCAACGGGCCGCGGCCATGTTGAAGAGCGCGGGTTATACGGACGTCTACTCGGTCAAAGGCGGTATGAGTTTCTGGCGTGCATCATGAGAACAGCTCTAGCCGAACAATATGTTCAACTAGAGCTGTTTTTTTGGTACGCATCCACATCATTTCAGTTTGAGGGCCTGCATAATTTGCTTCGGCACGTCAGTGTTATCCAGCACGCCAGTGAAGCGGTCGTGCTGAGGACCATAGGCATACAGTGGGACGTCCACACCCGTGTGTTGTGACGTCGTCCAACCAACGTAAGCGCGTTTGCTAATGATTTCATTCAGTACGAGCGTGCGTTTTGGCGATTCGGCCGCTTGGATTGCCTTCACTTCTGCTTCCGTCAGCGTGAGTGACGTATATCGTTCGACGACGTCCCGAACATTCGTCAGCGACTCATCAAACGAATCGACCATAAAATCGCCCGTCGCCGTGACCGAACGAAGCACTTCTGGTTTGGCCACGTACTCATTATAGCCGCCGACCGACATGCCTCCCGTATCGTGATCGCCTGCGACGACGACAAGTGTCTGTTTGTCCTTCATGGCGAATTGAATGGCTTTCTGGAAAGCGTCATGGAACGCTTCAGAATCTTTCATCGCCCATGCGGCATCGTGGGCATGACCGGCCCAGTCAATTTGACTGCCTTCGACCATTAGGAAGAAGCCATCTTTGTCTTGGTTGAGTGAGGTCAAAGCGGCCGTGGTCATCTCGGCAAGGCTCGGTTCCTCGGTCATCTCACGGTCAAGTTCTGGTGCCATCGCCTCTGGTGCGAACAGACCGAGCAACTTCGAAGCGTTCGCGGTTTCAAGCTCGTCTGCATTCGTTGCATACGTATATCCGGCCGCCTCTGCTCGAGCAATCAAATCTTCTTTCTGCAAGCCGCCGTCTTGTTCAGTAGTGAAATAGTCTTGACCGCCACCGAGCAAGACATCCACCTCGAGCTCATCCATATATTGTTTGGCAATTTCGGCCTCGCTCGCGCGCGACGCGACATGTGAGGCGAAAACGGCCGGTGTCGCATGGGTGATGGTTGACGTAGCGACGAGTCCGGTCGCTTTTCCGGTCTGATTCGCTTTTTCGAGCACTGATGTCAGCTCCTTGCCGTTCGGGTCCATGCTGATTGTGCCGTTGTTCGTCTTCACGCCGGTCGCCATCGCCGTCCCGGCTGCCGCCGAATCGGTCACTTTCGAGTTCGCGGAATACGTCCGCATCATCCCGGTCAAATGTTGATCGAGTGTGGTCTCTTCCTCGTCTGCATACCATCGATAGTTGGTGGCGTAAGATGCGGAGTATCCGTCGGGAATCATAAAAATCACATTTTTCACTTGCTTCTGGTTATGTTTGGCGTTCGCGCCAGCCTCTTGTTGAATCCCGCTTCCACTGACGACCGCGCCTGCCATCAAGCCTAAAGCGAGCGTCCCCATCATCCATTTTTGGTTATTCATTTGTCTGCCTCCTGCATATGTAATCACTACAGTCCTCACTATAAACAACAAATGTAATTGTTTCATTTCCCCTTTTTTTAGAATGTGTAAAAAAAGATGGGACTCCTTGTAGCAACAGACTTTATGCCTAGTGACGTTTCCGCTTTCGGTTTTCAGGGGATTCTGCTACGGTAGGGACATAGGAAAGAGAGAGGGGACCAGACAATGGCAGTCATTTTATTTGATATCGATGGGACGCTCGTCGACACGACCGGACCGATGACACAAGCGATTCACGAGGCGTTGGAGCAACTGCCTCACTTACCGAAACCGAGTGAGGATGCGGTCCGTTCCGGTTACGGGTTGGCCGGTAACGCGTTTTGGGAACATGTCATCCCGGAAGCGACGATTGAAGAGATTCGCCAAATCCGCAAGCTGCGCCATGAGACGCTCGAGCGGGCGATGGAAGGGCAGCACGTCTTGTTCGATGGCATCTACGAGATGCTCGAGACACTCCATTCAAAAGGACATACGTTGACGACGGCGAGCAACTGCGGCGTCCATTACTTGAACTTGATGCTCGATTCACAAAACATTCGCCAGTTCATGACGGCGCCGGAATGCCTAGAATCCGTGAGCGGCGAGAAGAAAGCCGACATTTTGACGGCACATCGCCTGCGTCACGGTGAAAACGACTACGTCATGGTCGGGGATCGGAAATCAGACGTCGAAGCGGCGCGGGCCCATGACTTCCCGGTCGTCTTGACCGGTTTCGGCTTCGGCAACGACGACGAGTGGGCGCTCGCAGATCATGTGATTGCGACGCCGAACGACTTGATCACGTATATCGAATCATAAAAAAATCCGGTTGAACATCGCGTTCAACCGGAATTTCTTTAAAGGCCAAGCGAGATATATTTGATTTCCAAAAATTCTTCGATGCCATGGTGACCACCTTCACGTCCGAGACCGCTCTGCTTCCACCCGCCGAACGGTGCTTGCGGTGTCGACGGGAGACCGTCATTGACTCCGACGATGCCGTATTCGAGCGCTTCGGCCAAATAGAGGGCCTCGTTGATGTCTTGTGTGAACACGTAGGCGGCGAGACCGAACGGGGTCGCGTTCGCCCGCTCAATCACTTCCTCAAGCGTATCGAACGACGCAATCGGGGCGACGGGGCCGAACGTCTCCTCGTTCATACATAGCATATCCTCATTCGCATAGCGGACGACGGCCGGTCGGACGAACAATCCGTCGAGCTGTTCGCCGCCCGTGATTTCCCCGCCGCGGATTTGGGCGTCTTCCAAGTGTTTCATCACTTTCTCGACCGCGGCCTCGTCGATGAGCGGGCCGATATCCGTCCCTTCATCGAGTCCGTTCCCGACCTCGAGCGCCGTGACGGCCTCAATGAATTTCTCAGAGAACGCATCGACGATGGATTGCTCGACATATATCCGGTTGGCGCAGACGCACGTCTGTCCCCCGTTACGGAATTTCGTCGCGACCGCTTGCGGGACGGCTTTCTCCAAGTCAGCCTGCGCCGTGACGATGAGCGGGGCGTGACCGCCGAGCTCGAGTGAGATTTTCTTCATCGTATCGGCGGCACCGCGCATGAGCGTCTTGCCGACCTCGGTCGAACCGGTGAACGTCAGCTTGCGGACACGAGAATCGTGTTGCCACGCATTCACGATGTCAGACGCTTTGCCGGTGACGAGATTGATGACACCGGGTGGGAAACCGGCTTTTTCCGCCAGCTTGACGAGTTCGATGGCCGTCAGTGGTGTCGCCGATGCCGGTTTCAGGACGACGGTGCAGCCCGCGGCCAGAGCCGGTGCGAGCTTCCGGGTGATCATCGCTGCCGGAAAATTCCATGGCGTGATGGCGGCGACGACGCCGACCGGTTGTTTGATGGCGAAGATGCGTTTCTTGTTCGACGATGCCGGAATGGTCTCGCCATACACGCGTCTTCCTTCGGCGGCGTACCATTCGATGAAGCCGTTCGCATAGCGGACTTCGCCGATGGCTTCTTGCAACGGTTTGCCTTGCTCTTCGACCATCGTCCGGGCGATCGCTTCCGTATATTCATCGATCAGACGGCTCCATTCGAGCAGGAGGGCGCCGCGCTCTTCGGCCGTCTTCTCTTGCCAGTCCTTCAAGGCGTCGTGTGCGGCATCGACGGCCTGTCTCGCTTCGGACGTGTCACTCTTCGTCACCGTGGCCATGATGTTTCCGGTGGCAGGATTGCGCACCTCGATCGTTTTCGATGTCTCAATCCACTCTCCATTGATGAAATTTTTCTCCACTCGCATCTTGATTTCCCCTTTCGTCTAGGTGCACATTAAGAAAGTACCCGTTTTCAAAAATCATACACAATTTTACAAAGGGGAGGGGTCGCCATGTGGACCATCATCGTGGGCTATGTTGTCGGCAGTATCCTTGGCGGGCGCCTATACGGCATGTGGAAGGGTCAACACCTGGCCACGACCGGATCGGGGAACACTGGTGCCCGCAATGCGTTACGGATTGGTGGGAAGCGAGCGTTCTTGTTCGTTTACGGATTCGACGTTTTGAAGACCGTGCTCGTCTTGTCGATGAGCGGTCCATACTTTTTTGAGACCGGACTCGCCTTGACGCTCGGCCACATTTATCCGATGTGGCATATTCGTTCCGGGGGGAAGGGGTACGCCGTGTTTTCTGGAATTATATTAGCGTACAGCCCGCTCTGGTTTATCGTGGGACTGCTGCTGTTGCTGTTGCTCATCAAATTGACGGGGAACTCGCGCGAGACCGGTCTCGTCATGCTTGTCCTGCTACCACTCGCGGCATGGGGAGACGCATCAAATGTCGGATTGGCCAGTTTGACGATGTTAGTCATCGTGTATCACCATATAAGGGGGAACCAACGTGCTTGAATTTCGAAGAGCGACGCCGGAAGATGCCCCGGCGATTCACCGCTTGAACTATGAGACGTTTGTCGAAGAAATCCCGCAACATCATCCGAACGCGGAGCGGCTTCTCGTCGACCGCTTCCATGACACGAATACATATTGGATCGGGTTGGCGGACGGACAGCTCGTCGCCATGTGTGCCATCCGGGACGAGCACCCGTTCTCACTTGAACAAAAAGGCGTGACACTACCGCCGGGAGAGTGGATCGAAGTCCGGCTACTCGCCGTGACGCCCGCTTACCGGAATACGAGAACGTTGGCCGGACTCATGCGAGCGATGCTATTCGAGGCGACCGAGCGGGGCGTGGAAGGGATTGTCATCAGTGGGACCGTGCGTGAACAGAAGCTATATCGACGGTTCGGGTTTCTCCCGTTCGCAGAACCGGTCGGGACGGCAGAGGCGTTATACGTGCCGATGCAGTTGACACGCGCCGGATTCATGCAGTCGGAGACCGCTCGAACGTTGCGTCCCAAACTCCTATTGGCTGGACCTGTCGAACTGTCGCCCCAAGTGCGCACTGCTTTAGGTAGCCAACCGTTACCACATCGGTCGGTCGAGGCCAGCCGTTTGCTCCAGTCTGTTCAGTCCAGGCTGAGCCATCTCATCCAGTTGCCTCATGTTTACACGTTGCTCGGGAGCGGGACGATTGCGAACGATGCCGTGGCCGCACAGTTGACCGGACGTGGTGTGATTCTCGACACGGGGGAGTTCGGACGGCGGCTGATTGACCATGCGAATCGAGCCGGACTTGAATTTGATGTCATTCCGCTTTCGAACGGAAGTCAACTTGACCTCTCGCAAATCGAACAGCATACACCTGATTGGATTTGGACGGTCCATTGCGAGACGTCGACGGGGAAGCTGGTCGACTTGGACCAGTTGCGTCAGTACGCGCAAACATATCCAACGAAGATTGCGATTGATGCCATCAGTGCAGTTGGGACAACGACGACCGATTATTCGTTCGCACATTTCGTGACGTTCGTCTCGGGGAAGGCGCTTCGAAATGCGCCGGGTCTAGCCTTCGTCGCGATGCGAGAGCGAGCTGTCCCAAACCCGTTGATTCCCCGTTATCTGGATTTGGCAGGTTATGCCCCGATCGCTTTCACGCAATCGGTCCCGCTCATTCAAGCGATGGACGTCGCATTGCGCGAGTTGACAGAAGCGGAGATTGTGACACATCAAACAAAACTCGATGTATTCGTACACGAACTGGTACGCCGCGGTGTACCGGTTGAACTCGGGGACGACCAAGCACCGGGCATTTTTTCATTCACGTTACCAGCTATCTTATCTTCGGTGGAGCTTGGTCGTCAGCTAGGATTCTATGGCTATCAAGTTCAGTATGAGAGCGTTTATTTGCGGCACGCGAACTGTCTCCAAGTCTCGACGATGGGATGGACGACCGACCGAGATTTACAGCAAGTCGCTGCTTATATCGGGACGTGGCTCCAGAAAAAAACCGCCACTCCAGAGAGTGACGGGTTCAGACGCGGAAATCTTGGCGGGCCAAATGACGAATCTTTCGACCGAGGCGTCTTGAGTTGAAATATGCCAATACGGAGACGACGCCACCCGACCAGAACAACCATTCATCCGGTCGGAGATAGCCGAGCAATCCGACAATCAAGCCGAGGATAATCAGGCCGGCGTTGAACGTCTGCCGATGGAGCAGTTCTTTCGATTCGAGTTCACGTTGGAACATCGCCTGTTCGGACAGACGTTTACGGGTCGGTTCTTTCAAATAGTTGTCGAGGAGCGGCGGGACGTTCAGCAACTTTTTGCCGTAATTAAGCGCCGTCATGACGTAACGGTTTTGAATCGTCGTACCGTCGGCCTCGAGCCATTGAATGACAATCGGTTTGCCGAGTGTGAACAAATCGATTTTTGAATCGAGAATTTGTAAAATCCCGAGTAAGGTAGAGGCGGCCCGACCGAAGAACGCGAACTCGGCCGGGAGCTGAATCGGTTCATTCTTGACGAGCAATTGGATATCTTGCAACACTTTTTCAATCAACTTCGTGTCGACCATGTCGATATCGGTCTCTAAGTAGAATGTGACCGCTTTCTCGAGCGCCTGACGGATGTTTTGTTTGTTCGCCGTCGGCAACAAGAAACGCAAGTCTTCGAGACCGTCGACGACCCCATCATAGTCGAGCGAGATGAACGCCTGCAGGATTTTACGGATGGTCGCCATATCTTGCGGTGTCGTCGAGCCGACCATCCCGAAATCGAGCAGGATGATTGTCCCATCGGCCCGGATTTGAACGTTCCCTGGGTGAGGGTCAGCGTGGAATTTCCCGCCGAACAACAGCTGTTCGGCTGCCATCGTGAACAGGCGCTCGGCGAGGGCAGAACGATCGATATTATTCTCTTTTAAGAACGCGAGGTCGGTGATGCGACGCGCGTCGATCCAGTCCATCGTCAACACCCGGTTCGAACAAAGATGGTCGTAATAGTCCGGTATGTAGACGTCTGGATTTTCGGCATATTTCGCTTTGAAATACAGGGCATTTTTTAATTCGGTTTGGAAATTTAATTCATCCCCGATGACAAAAATCATTTGGCGATATAAGCTATCTAAGTCGGTCGATTTTGCCAGCGATGTCCGCTTGAGCATCGTCGTGACGATTCGCATCGCTTTGAAGTCGGTCCGAATAATTTTTTCGATGTCCGGACGCTGAATTTTCAGCGCGACACGCTTGCCGTTTTCAAGAAGTGTCGCACCGTACACTTCTCCAATTGAGGCGGAAGCGACCGCATCGATTCCGACGTCTTTCACGATTTGAGTATAGGGTACGCCCCATTCCGCCTCTAAGATGGCGCGGGATTTGTCCCATCCGGAAGTCGGGACGCGGTCAACGAGTTCTGACAGCTCGTTCAAAACAGACGGCGGCAACAAATCGGCTCGAATCGATAGGAATTGACCGAGCTTGATTAACAGGCCTTCGAGTCGAAGTGCGTTCCGCTTATACTCGCGGGCGAGATTCAACATGAGCGTCTCGTATTCCTCGGTCGACGCAAGACCTTGCTGCTGTTTGCGTGAGAAGGCGTAAATTTTAATGATGAATCGGGCGAACATTGTGACGATAATCCATATGCGGAACAAGGCGATTCGTTTCATAAAGTACCGACATCCTTTACAAGCAGTCGCTCGACTGGTCTGATTTTTTGTATCTTAACTTTACCACAGAATGCTTTCAAGAAAGGGCAAGGGATGTTTATGGAGTGGGAATTACTCAACGTCGTCGGGACGATCGCGTTCGCGGCGAGCGGCGCCATCATCGCGATGGACGAAAAATATGATATTTTTGGGGTGTGGTTGCTCGCCTTTACGACAGCCTTCGGCGGCGGAGCAATTCGAAACGTCTTGCTCGGCAACCCCGTCAGCTTGATTTGGCAACAAAATGATCTCTTCATCCTTTGTTTTCTTGTCGCGTTGCTCATCTTCCTGCTACCGAGCGTCGTCTTGCCCCATTGGGAACGCTGGGGCGTCATCGTCGATGCCATCGGGCTCGTCGCCTTCGCATTTCAAGGCGCACAAGTCGCCATCAAGCTCGATTTACCATTATCGGCAGCGATTGCGGCTGCCGTCTTGACAGGTGTCGGTGGGGGTGTCGTCCGTGATTTATTGGCCGGCCGTAAGCCGCTCGTCTTACAATCGGAAGTATATGCGATTTGGGCCATCATCATCGCGGTCGTCACGTATTATTTCCGGCTCGAAGGTGGGCTTGCGGTGTATGCGCTATTAATTGTCGTGGCGACGCTTCGAGTGATATCCTACTATCGAAAGTGGAATTTACCTGCACGCAAAGTGCGATAAGGGGGAAACTAGTATGAAAGTATTGCTGATCATCGGCGCTGCCTTGATGGCACTCGGCGTCGCGTTCGGTGCGTTCGGGGCCCACGCCTTGAAAGAACGTCTGACACCGAACATGCTCGCGAACTGGCAGACAGGCGTGCTCTACCATATGATTCATGCCATCGGGATTATCGCTTTGGCGAGCGTCTTGATGAAAGTGAGCATCAGCCAGTTCAGCACGGCAGGCTGGCTCATGTTCGCCGGAATCATCTTCTTCTCGGGGAGCCTTTACGTGATGGCGCTGACCGGAATCACGAAGCTCGGAGCGGTCACACCGATTGGCGGCGTCTTGTTTATCGCGGCCTGGGTGTTCGTCATCATTGGCGCGCTCAAACTGTAATCAAACGTTAACGCCTGATTAACAGTCCTCCTGTATCATTCAGGGTGTGAGACCCCTTGTCTCCACACCAACGAACAATTGGCCCGTTTAGCCTTTTTCGCCTGGAGCGAGAGACTAAACAGGCCCTTTTTACGTTTTTTGGAAATGGTTAGACTTAGAAAAATAGTTGGATTATACTTTTTCAATATAAGGTCAATAATTTTCTATTTTCATCTATTGTTACAACAATGTTTCGAAAAAAGAAAAGTGAAAAAATGTTGAAACATAAAGGGGTGGGGAGCCGTATAAGGTTTCCCACCCCTTCGTCGTAATAAAAGTGAAATATAACTTTAACAGGAAAACATTCGACACTTCGATATAATTAGTCGTGTTGAAACTAAAAAAATAATCGTTTTTGTTACATAGCAAAACGACTGACCTTTAAATAGTATGGAAACCCCGACCCCGTCAATAGAAAGGATGTCCCCATTGATCAATTGGAAACGCACCGTCTCGACACTCACGCTTAGCGCGCTTCTTCTTGGGACGCACTCGGTGCTGATGCCTCGACGTCAATCAAAGAGAAACAAGAACAGCAGAAAAAAGTGCAAGAGCAACGGAATAACGTCAAACAGAACCAATCGAACACGTCTTCGAAAATTAAGCAAAATAAAAACGAAATCTCGAAAGTTCAAGCTGAAGTCAACAAGATGGATGCTCAACTTCAAGACATCATCAACGATGTCGCAGCGAAACGCCAAGAAATCAAGCGCACCGAGTTGAAAATCGAAGACCTCGAGAAAGATATTAAAGGCTATGAGAAGAAAATGAAGGCTCAAGAAGCGATGATGAAAGAGCGTATGGCCACGATGCAAACAAATGGCGGCGGCTCAATCAACTGGGCTGAGTTCATCTTCGGTTCGAAAAACTTCTCGGACTTAATCACACGGATGATTACGGCCGGAACGATTCAACGAAGCGACCAAGAGTTGTTTGAAGACTATGAAGCGACGCGTCAATCGTTGCAAGAAGCGCAAGCATCACTTAAAGAAGAACGCACATCACTCTTGAAGCAACAAAAAGCGTTAGAAGTTCGTCAAGCTCAACTCGAGAAGACGATGAAACAGCGTGAAGCTCGCATCAAACAGCTCAAAGACAAAAACATCGAATTCGAATCGCAAATCTTCGACCTCCAAGAAATCGAAGCAACGTTAATCGCGCAAGAAGAAGCGATTGCGGCTGAGATTGAAGCGCAACGTCGTGAGGAAGAAGAAGCGCGTCGTCGTGCCGAAGAGGCGGCTCGTCAAGAAGCGGCCCGTAAGGCTGAAGAAGCTCGTCAAGCAGAAGCGGCGCAAGCAGCTGCAGCGGCACGTCAAGCAGAAGAAGCAAGAGCGGCAGCAGCTAAAGCCGAAGCAGAACGAGCAGCAGCTCAAAAACAGCAGAACAATAACAATAATACCCAGTCATCTGCATCTTCAAACCAGACGACACAAAATAGTACACCGGCACCGAAACCGGCTGCGCCAGCACCAAAGCCGGCACCAGCCCCGGCGCCTAAGCCAGCACCGACGGCACCGACGACGTCAGCTCCGGCACCTTCAGGCGCGATGTTCATTCAACCGACAACAGGACGTTTCTCACAAGGTTGGGGACCGGCAAGCGGTCAATTCGGCTACACGTTCCATAACGGTGTCGATATCGCCGGACCTGTCGGGACGCCAATCCGTGCCTCGGCAACGGGAACGGTCATCCGTGCAGGCTGGGGTGGCGCATACGGGAATCACGTCATGATCGCCCACGTCATCAATGGTCAAGTTTGGACGACGGTCTATGCGCACTTGAACTCGGTCTCAGTGAGCGCCGGTCAACGTGTGACACAAGGTTCGAACATTGGCGGACTCGGGAATACGGGCAACTCGTCAGGCCCACACCTTCACTTCGAGATTCACCAAGGTAGCTATTCATACTCAGGAACGAGCGCGGGAAGCACAGTCAACCCACGTCAGTTCTTCTGATGTTCAACGAGGACCCGTCAATCGTGACAGGTCCTCGTTTTGTGCCCCACCAAAACCAAAAACAAGCGCCTATCCGCAACGGACAGGCGCTTGTTTCAGTTGGCTTGCTCGATGTCGTCTGATTGATCCTTTGTTTTGCGGAACCGCTCACGGACGAGATAGATGACGGTCAATCCGACCAACCATGGAATCCCGAACTTGAGCAGGATATTGAAGTCGGTGAACCATGTTGTGATCATGAGGCTGAGCAAAAGTCCGGCACCGAGTAACGGCAAGAACGGGTAACCGATCATGCGGACCGGCAATTTGCGTCCTGTCCATTTTTTACGGAAGAACAGATGCGAGACGAATACCATGAACCATGTGAAGATGGCTCCGAACATCGAGATGCCCATCAAGAACGGATACGATGTTTTCATGAACACTTGAAGTAGTGCTGCGAGAATGATCCCACCTGTCGAGACGAGCAAGGCAGGCACTGGAATCCCGCTAGCGCTGACTTTTTTAAAGATTCGCGGAGCATCACCGGCCTCGGCGAGGGAATACATCATCCGTGTCGACGCATAGAGCTGTGCATTCATCGCCGACAAGGCAGCAATCAAGATGACGAAGTTCAAAATGCCGGCTGCGCCCGGTACGTCGAACTGTTGCATGACGAGAACGAATGGGCTTTGATCAATCCCGGCTTGCTGCCAAGGGATGAGCATGAGCATGATACCAATCGTGATGAGATAAAAGAACGTCAAGCGGAACACGGTTGCGCGCAACGCTTTCGGGACGGCACGGTCCGGGTCTTTCGCTTCGCCGGCCGTGACGGCGACGAGCTCGGTCCCGAGGAAACTGAAGAGGGAGATGAAAATCGTCACCCACATCCCGTAAAACCCGAAGGCGAAGAAACCTTCATCACCGGTCGTGATCGATTCGATTGGTGAACCGGGTTGACCGAACAACGTGGCTGCCCCGAGCACGATGAAGAGGATGATGGCGGTCACTTTGATGAACGATAACCAGTATTCGGTCGTCCCGAACGTATGGACGTGCCGGGCGTTCACATAGATGAGTAAACCGCCGAATACGGCGACCCAGACGAATCCGTTCACATCGGGGAACCAGTAGCGCATATAGATGGCGATCGCGCTCACTTCGACGCCGATGGCGAGGACGTTGGCGACCCAGTACGAGTAGCGGACCAAAAAGCCCGCGAGTGGATGGACATATCGCTCGGCGATCGTGCCGAATGAGCCTGAGGTCGGATGGGCGACCGTCATCTCGGCGAGACAGCCCATCAGTAAGAGGACGATGAACGCCCCGATGGCGTAACTGACGAGCACGCTCGGTCCTGCCGTTTGGATGGCGAGCCCGCTTCCGAGGAAGAGGCCCGTCCCGATGGCGCTACCGAGCGAAATCATCGTCAACTGCCGTGTGGACAGTTCACGTTTTAATTTGCTAGTTTCCAAAGTTGATTCTCCTTTAGTTGAGTGAAGTGTTGTTGGGGACGACTATAGCAGACAAAAAAATCGGGTGTCAACTCGCGAAATCGTAAAAAGCGGTATCGATTCGGCCGCACCTATAGAAGCAAAGTTTTTTCGCACGCTTTTGTTTGACAGGAGGTAATCCGCCCTGTATAGTACGAGTTAACTTAATTGAAACGAATAAAGGCGTCGACGAAGAGAAGTAACGACGGTCCCCGCATGACAGAGAGCTGATGGTTGGTGCGAATCAGTATGCGGGACGTCGCGAATGGACTTCCGAGCTCTAAACCGAAACTTCTAGTAGGCTTTAGCGGGTCACCCACCGTTACCATGGGAAAGCGGATGTTTGTCCGTGAAGTGGGTTCTACGGAACCAACGAAGGTGGCACCACGGGGTTACTCGTCCTTCTCATAGCGCAAGCTATGAGTCGGGCGGGTAACCCTTTTTCGTTTCAACACATCATAAATCAGTGATTGAGAAGAGTAGCGTGAACAAGTCTCGTTCAGAGAGCCGGGGGTGGTGGGATCCTGGCCGAGACACTTACGTGAATGGGCTCATGAGAGCATGGCTGAATCAAGTAGGTCATGACGGTTTCCTCCGTTATCGGGATACGATGTGATAGCATCGGAAAGTGGGATCAATCGATCCAACGAGAGGTGGCACCGCGGTCCATACCGTCCTCCATACGACAGACGTCGTATGGAGTTTTTTTATACCCAAAATGCTTGAGGAGGAACGGACATGTTAACACGACTATTGACGAACCCATTGACGACGAATGAAATGAAACGGGCGGCGGCCGAGCTGTTCCAAGCCGACGAAGCGCAAATCGCCGAGGTGTTACTCGCCATGAAAGCGCGCGGGGAGACGGCCGAGGAGATGGCCGGACTCGCTGACTATATCCGTGAGGCAGCAACGTTCCCGGAGACGGCGCTTCCTGTGCTCGACGTCTGTGGCACGGGCGGCGATGGGGCGAACACGTTCAATATCAGCTCGACGGTCGCGTTCGTCTTGGCGGGGCTCGATATCCCGGTCGCCAAACATGGGAATCGCAGCGTGTCGAGCCGGTCAGGCAGTGCCGACGTCCTCGAGTCATTGAATATCCCGATCGTCCAAAGTCATGAGGCGATGCTCGCCGACCTCGAGCGGACGAACTTGAGCTTCTTGTTCGCCCAACACATCCATCCGGTCATGAAGCACGTCATGCCGGTCCGAAAACGACTTGCCACGGCGACCATCTTCAATCAAATCGGCCCGTTGACGAATCCGCTCAAGCCGAAGCGGCAATTGATCGGCGTGTACCATCCATCGCTCATCGAGAAGATGGCGACGGCGATGCGCCACCTCGGCGTCGAGCGCGGAATGGTCGTCCATGGGGCAGGCGGGCTGGATGAAGCGAGTCTCGCCGGCAAAAACGACGTCTTGTTCTTCAACGGCGACAAAGTGGCCCGCTACACCGTCGACCCGCGCGACGTCGGATTGATGCGAGCGCCGTTGTCGGCCTTGCAAGGCGGGACACCGGCTGAGAATGCCGAGACGCTACTCGCCGTCTTGAACGGAGAGCAGGGACCGACGCGCGACGTCGTCTTATTGAACGCCGCACTCGCCCTCTGTACGTACGGGACGGTCCAGACGCTTCGCGAAGGCGTCGCCGTGGCAATGGCAAGCATCGACGAAGGGCACGCCATCCGCGTACTCAAACAATTACAACGAACGGAGGTTGGCGCATGAGCTACTTGACGAAAATCATCGGAACGAAAATCGAAGAGGTCAATCAAATGGAAGACATCGAGGTGGCGAAGACGACACCGATCTCGCTACAGCGATTGATGGGGGAAGGGTTTCATGTCATCGCGGAGATTAAACGGGCTTCTCCGTCGAAAGGGTTGATTCGCGGCGAAGTGGACGTCGCGGAGCGAGCCCGGACGTATGAACGGGCGGGAGCGACAATGATTTCCGTCTTGACGGACGAGACGTATTTTCAAGGTTCGTTCGACGACTTGCGCGACGTCGCGGCCGCCGTTGAAATCCCGGTCCTCTGTAAAGATTTCATCATCGACGAACGGCAACTCGACCGGGCCAAAGCGGCCGGGGCGAGTGCAGCACTGTTAATCGTCGCGGCGCTTCATCCGAGCCGAATCCACGCCTTGAAGACGTATGCCCGATCAATCGGCCTCGACGTGCTCGTCGAAGTGCACGATGAGGCCGAGCTCCAGACGGCACTCGAACTCGGAGATGTGTTGATTGGCATCAATAATCGGAACTTGAAGACGTTCGAGGTATCGCTCGATACATCGGTCGATTTGATGACGAAGTATCCCGATGTCGCGTTCGTCAGCGAGAGCGGTGTCAGCACAGGAGAGGCGGCCCGTCGGTTACAGACAGCCGGGGCTCGGTCGATTCTCGTCGGAGAGGCGCTTATGCGACAGGACGACCCGACAGCCTTGATCGAGGAGTTGACGTCATGTTCGTTAAAATATGTGGACTGACAACCGAGGCCAGTGTCGTCACGGCGGTAGAGGCGGGAGCGGACGCCATCGGGTTCGTGTTTGCGGATAGCCCGCGCCAAATCGATATCGCGACAGCGCAGCGGTTGCGACGGTTGATCCCAGATGAAGTTCGGGTCGTCGGCGTATTTCTCGATCCAACAATCAAAGAGGTCGAAGCTGCCGTCGCTTGTGGTTTGACCGACATTCAACTGCACCGTCGGACGCGTCCGCTTGAAGCGTTCCGTCAGTTCGAGCTTCCGCTCATCGAAGCGGATCACCACCAGTCGGAGGCTGACGTCATTTTACTCGACGCGCCGACACCGGGCAGTGGGCAGGCGCTCGATTGGGAGACGCTGGAACGTCCGGAGCGAACGTTTTGGCTCGCCGGTGGATTGACAGTCGACAATGTCGGCGCGGCGATTCGCGCCATGCGACCGGACGGCGTCGACGTCTCGAGCGGTGTGGAAACGAATGGACAGAAAGATCATGATAAAATTCGCGCGTTCATCGGACGCGCCAAGGAGGAAACACGATGTATACACAACCAGTGAACGGAAAGTTCGGCCCCTATGGAGGGAAATATATACCGGAGACGCTCATGCAAGCGGTCGAAGAGCTCGAAGTGGCGTACGAGGAAGCGAAACAAGACCCTGAGTTCCAGGAATGCTTCAACGATCTCCTCAGTGAGTATGTAGGACGGGAAACGCCACTCTATTATGCGGAGAACATGAGTCGCCGTCTTGGGACGAACGTCTATTTAAAACGAGAAGATTTGAACCATACCGGTGCTCATAAAATCAACAACACAATCGGTCAGGCACTCCTCGCCAAACGAATGGGCAAACGAAAAGTCGTCGCCGAGACAGGGGCCGGGCAGCATGGTGTCGCCACGGCGACGGTATGTGCGCTCCTCAATCTCGAATGTACGATTTTCATGGGTGAGGTCGACGTCGAACGTCAAGAATTGAACGTGTTTCGGATGGAGCTACTCGGTGCGACCGTCGTTCCCGTCAAGTCGGGGAGCCGAACGCTGAAAGATGCCGTCAACGAGGCGCTCCGTTACTGGGTCAAACACGTCGATGACACGCATTACGTGATGGGGTCGGTGCTCGGACCGCACCCGTTCCCGACGATGGTCCGCGATTTCCAAAGCGTCATCGGGACGGAGACGCGTCGCCAAGTACTCGAGAAGACAGGTCGTCTCCCTGACGCGGTCGTCGCTTGTGTCGGTGGCGGGAGCAACGCGATGGGCATGTTCTACCCGTTCTTGAATGATGAAACGGTCGCCTTATACGGTGTCGAGGCAGCAGGGAGTGGCGTCGATACGGACAAGCATGCGGCGACGCTCACGAAAGGTGAGGTCGGGGTGCTCCACGGGTCGCTCATGTACGTCTTGCAAGACGCGGCCGGACAAATCCAGGAAGCACACTCGATCTCGGCCGGGCTCGATTATCCGGGTGTCGGACCAGAGCACAGCTTCTTAAAAGACATTGAGCGGGTTCGCTACGCGGCGGTAACGGACGAAGACGCACTTGCGGCCTGCATGACGCTCAGTCGCCAAGAAGGGATCATCCCGGCACTCGAGTCATCGCATGCGCTCGCCTATGCGGAAACGCTCGCCAAAACGATGGACGCGGATGACGTGCTCGTCATCTGTCTATCTGGTCGCGGGGATAAGGATGTTCATACGATTCGAGAAAGGGTGACACAATGATGCGATTAGATGAAGCGATTCGACAGCGGAGTGAAGGGACGGCGTTCGTCCCGTACATCATGGCGGGGGACGGCGGACTCGATCACTTGATTCCGACGATTGAACGGCTAGAGACGATGGGAGCGACGGCGATTGAACTCGGGATTCCGTTCTCCGATCCGGTGGCGGATGGTCCAGTTATTGAAGCGGCCGGAATGCGCGCGCTCGAACAAGGTGTGACGTTGACGAATGTGTTGGACCGTTTAATAGAAGGAACGGGTCGTTTTTCGGTGCCGCTCGTCCTCATGACGTACTTGAATCCGGTGTTCCGGTTCGGGGTCGAGCGCTTCTTCGAGCGAGCGGCAGCGTCTGGGGTGAGCGGCGTCATCATTCCCGATTTGCCATTTGAAGAGAGTCTCGAACTGTTCGCTGGGGTTGATCGACACGGGGTCTCGGTCGTGCCACTCGTCACGTTGACGAGCAGTCAGGCTCGCATCGACACGATCCTGGATCAGGCGGAAGGATTCGTCTATGCGGTGACGCTCAAAGGGACGACCGGGAAAACGGATGTGTTCCCGGAGGCGTTACTCGACCACTTGCGTTCGTTGACGGAGCGGTCACCGGTACCGGTGCTCGCCGGATTCGGTGTCCATCGCGCCGATCAGGTTCGGACGCTCGGGGCAGCCTGTGACGGGGTCGTCGTCGGTAGTTTTATCGTCGAGGCGCTCCACGCCGGACGTGAACAAGACGTGGCGGCGTTGATTGCGTCGGCGCGGACGGTCAGCGCAAAAAAATAAGGGTTGTGCCTCGGCACGACCCTTATTCATTCCTCGATTTCGATGGTGCGGGTGCTCGATCCATCTTCGGCTTTCGGCACAGTTAAATGAAGCACACCGTCCGAGAGCTTCGCTTTGATGGCGTCCTCTTTTACGTTCGGTAAATACAGTGAACGTTGCATCGATGTGACGCGGCGTTCCCGATAGACGTAGTCTTTGTCTTCTGCTTTCTCTTCACGTTGGTCGACCGAGAGGATGAGATAGTCTTTGTCGTAGCGGATGTGAATGTTATCTTTTTTGATGCCTGGCATCTCGGCCTCGATGACGTATTGGCCGTCCTGGTCCCGGACGTCGAGTTTGAACGAGTCGAGGAACGACGTCGCACCGTCTTTCGGATCAAACAGTTGATTCATCCGAGTAAAGACGTCACCGAACAAATCTTTGCGCAATCGATCGAGCTCGTTCTTCCGGAATGGTGTCAAATCGAACATATAAAGCCCCTCCTTCAAAAAAACGGACAGAGTAGAAGTGTTGTCACTTTTACTCTGTCCGTTTTTAGTAAAGGTTAAACGTAAACAACGTGACAGTTTGTTGAAAAAACGGCACTCACAACTCTACGCGCTCCAAGCCATCTTCTCCGAACTTTCGGTCGAGTTGATCATGGCGATATGTTGAGGCAAGAACGTATAGCAAGTCACCAGGTTCAATTTTCGTCTGTCCCGTTGGCGGAATCAGATAGTCTTGCCGAACGATCGCATTCACGACCGTGTTCGGCGGTAACGTGATATCGGCGAGCGTTTTTCCAATCATCGAGGATTCTTCGGTCGCCATATATGGCACGAGCTGATGTTGTGATTGTTTGCTTGAGACGAGCGCAATCGTGTAAGGTGAACGAATTTTATCCGGCCCAAGTAAATTGAGTTTTGCCGCGAGCGGTGTCAGGGTCGTCCCTTGAATCAAGGCGCTCGTCACGACAACGAAGAAGACGGCATTGAAAATCAATTGGGCATTGTCGATACCCGCGATGAGCGGGAATGTGGCGAGGACGATTGGGACAGCGCCTTTTAGTCCGGCCCATGAGATGAACAATTTCTCTTTGTTCGTGAATTTCATGTTGATTGTTGACAAGTAAACAGCGATTGGTCGCGCAATGAACATGAGGATGAATGAAATCAACAAGCCTTTCCAAATGAGTTCCGGGTCGAGCAACTGTTTTGGGAAGACGAGCAGTCCGAGGATGACGAACATGATGATTTGCATAATCCACGCCAACGCCTCGGAGAATTGGACGATGGTCACTTCGTGGGCTGTGTGCGCATTTCCAACAATCATCGCGGCGAGATAGACAGCCAGAAGTCCACTGCCCGCAAAATAAGCAGCGACCCCATACGTCAGGAAGGCCATGGAAATCATGAGGACGGCGTGCAGACCACTCGACTCGAGACGCAAGTGGTTTAGCATGAGCCGGGACAAGTTTCCGAGCATGTAACCGACGAACGCGCCGACGATGATTTGCAGGATGAACATCCAAATGCCGTCCCAAATCGTCGTGTCGGGTTTTAACATGAAGTCGAGGGCGAGAATCGTTAAGAACATCGCCATCGGGTCATTCGTGCCGGACTCGGCTTCGAGTGTCGAGCCAACTTTCGGTGAGATGTTCTTTCCTTTAAAAGCAGCGAAGACGGCCGCCGCATCAGTGGAGCCGATAATGGCACCAAAGAGAAAAGATTCCACCCAGTCGAAGCCAAATACGAAACGAACGGCCACGGCGACGAGCCCGGTCGTCAACAGCACGCCGATTGTGGCGAGGGAAGCGGACGGGGCGATTACGCTTCGGATCGACGACCATTTCGTTTGTAGTCCACCTTCGAATAAAATGACGACGAGCGCGGCAACACCGATCATTTGAGCGAGGTTAGAGTTATCGAAAAAGATTAGACCGGTCACATCGCTGCCCATCAGCATGCCGATGCCCATGAACAAAATCAAGGCAGGAAGACCGAAACGAGACGACACGCGTGTTGCCATGACGCCGGCGACTAGAAGTAAACCGAACAACAGAATAAGCACATCTGTACTTAAAATCGAACCATTCAAACACATCACTTCCTTTTGAAATTTGGGATTCATCTTGAATTATTAAGTTCATTATACCATGAAATGGATATGGATGAAGAATCAACGCCTCGGTAAATATGCACATTGGAATAATCGGATATAGATGTGATACAGTAGGGACATCAAAAAGGGGGATTCATATGGCTAAAATTCATGTGCTCCATGAAAACAACGAATGGACGAGTCATCTCGTTCAGCGACTCGAGGAATTGTCACTTCCGTATGAACTGTGGCATCTTGATCAAGGAACGATTAACCTTGCGAGCGAACCACCGGAAGGCGTGTTTTATAACCGGATGAGCGCATCGTCCCACACGCGCGGTCACCGTTACGCACCGGAATTGACGGAAGGGGTGCTCGCATGGCTCGAAGCGAACGGACGGACCGTCTTCAACGGGACGCGGGCGATTCGGCTCGAAGTGAGCAAGGTCAATCAGTACACGGCGCTTCAACGAGAAGGCATTCGTGTACCGAAGACGGTGGCGGCCGTCGGGAAGACGCAAATCATCGAGGCGGCCGAGAAGCTCGGGATGACACCGTTCATTACGAAACATAACCGGGCCGGCAAAGGACTCGGTGTCCAGCTGTTTCATTCAATCGATGCGTTGAAGGCATACGTGGACGGCCCGACGTTCGAGGAGTCGATTGACGGAATTACGCTCATCCAACAATATATCGAGGCGCCGAAGCCGTACATCACACGTTGTGAGTTCATCGGTGGTAAATTCGTTTATGCGGTGCGCGTCGATACGTCAGACGGTTTCGAGCTCTGCCCGGCCGACGCCTGCTCGATTGAAGACCAATTCTGCCCGGTCGGCGAGACGTCGCCGGCAAAGTTTGAAATCGTCAAAGGCTTCAATGCTCCGATTATCGAACAGTTGGAGACGTTCCTCCAGAATAACGAGATTGCGGTCGCCGGGATTGAAATCATCGAAGACGCGGACGGGAACGTCTTCGCCTATGACGTCAACACGAACACGAACTACAACTCGGACGCCGAAGCGAAAGCAGGGCAGTACGGCATGCTCGAACTCGCGACGTTCCTCGGTGACGCCTTGGCGGTCACGACAAAATAAAGCGAAAGAAAGGGTCAGGCTTTTGCCTGACCCTTTCGCTGTGTATGTTGTAATTGTTGTTCAAATCGAAGTTGGACTAGTTCTGCTGTCGGTGCCATTCGTTCGATAAACGAATTTAAACGTTTTGCAGTGTCTCGATCTGATTCCTTGAACACGCGCATCGTTGTTCACCTCATTGATCATTGTTATGTTGCTTCTACAACAATGATTCCCGAGGGTCAAATCGCGTAAACCTCGTTTACCCGAGGAATGTGCCGAGTTCTTCTTTTGGAAGGATATTTCCGACATAAAAGTCGCCGAACTCGCCATATTTGGCACTGACTTCATCAAAGCGCATCTCATAGACGATTTTTTTGAACTGGAGCGAGTCTTCAGCGAACAACGTCACGCCCCACTCCCAACCGTCGAAACCGGTCGACCCTCCGATGAACTGTTGAATCTTGCCGGCGTAGCTACGGCCGATCATGCTATGGCGATACATGAGGTCTTTACGCTCATCCATCGACAACGAGTACCAGTTGTCGCCGTCCCGGCGCGCCTTGCTCATCGGGTAGAAGCAAATGTGGGCCGCTTTCGGGAGTGTCGGATAGAGGCGGGCCCGGATGTGCGGATTCTCGTACGGGTCACCGTCACCCGAACCACGATACATGCCGAGTTCGATGACAGACACGTACGAATAACTTGGAATCATGTAATCGTACAGTCTCGTCTTCCGAAGAGCGAGTTCGACTTGCTCGAGCTCTTTGAACGTCGGACGGAGAACCATCAAGACGACGTCCGCCTTTTGGCCAAGGATAGAATAAAAAGCATGGCTTCCTTCACCGCGAGTCTCGACCTCTTCGAGCGAGCCGAGAAACGCGACGAACTCGTCAATCATTTCTTGACGGGCAGTTGAATCCACTGCTTTTAAACGAGTCCAATCGATTGAGCGGAAATCATGAAGCGTATACCAACCGTCTAACGTGGCGGCTGCATGTTGCGTATCGGTTGTCGGTGTTGATGCTGGACGTTCTGACATAAAAAAACTCCTTTCGAGACTAGGCTTCGCTGACTATTTTACCATACACGTTTAAGTGTCTGGCAAATTTGACGCTGTCGTGAGGATAGTCACACTTCAGGCCGGGTAAAGAGGTAAGGAGTAAGATGTTTGAAAACGGCTTCACGGCGGGCTGTATCAGTCGGAAATGATAAACTGTTCTATTCATGCAATGATTGATTTCAAGCGATTTATGACGAAATGGGCAGAATAGTTTATTTTAAAAAACGTACTGTGTATAATAAAACTCGCATATGGACGAGAGCGTCCGAGACAGAAAAATCCGATTTCCTCTAATCGAAAAGGAGTTCATTCACTATGAAACTATTTGACACGTTGAAACAAAAAGTTAGCCCGATTCGTCCGACGATCGTCTTCCCGGAAGGCATCGACGAGCGTGTCCTCGGCGCAGCTGTCCGTTTGAAGAATGACGGCATGGTCGAACCGATTGTCATCGGCCCAAAAGCTGAACTTGAAGCGGTCGCGGCGAAGCACGGCTTTGATATCTCAGGTTTGACACAATACGACCCGGCGACGTACGAAGATATCGATACACTCGTCGAGTCGTTCGTCGAGCGCCGCAAAGGCAAAGCGACACCGGAACAGGCACGTGAATTGTTGTCGTCAGACGTGAACTACTTCGGAACGATGCTTGTCCACACAGGAAAAGCAGAAGGTCTCGTCTCAGGCGCGATGCATGCGACGGCCGATACGGTCCGTCCGGCCCTTCAAATCATCAAGATGCAAGCAGGCATCAAAAAGACGTCAGGCGTCTTCATCATGGTACGCGACGACGAACAGTACGTCTTCTCGGACTGCGCGATCAACATCGCACCGGATGCGGCTGACCTCGCTGAGAATGCGTACTTGTCAGCGTTGACAGCGAAGACGTTCGGCATCGAGCCGCAAGTCGCGCTTCTCAGCTTCTCGACAAAAGGCTCAGCGAAATCGCCAGAGACAGAAAAAGTCATCGAAGCGACACGTCTCGCCAAAGAGAAGGCACCAAACCTTCCAATCGACGGCGAACTTCAATTCGATGCAGCCTTCGTCCCGAGCGTGGCGGCGAAGAAAGCACCAGGCTCTGAAGTAGCCGGAAATGCGAACGTGTTCGTCTTCCCAAGCCTCGAAGCCGGAAACATCGGCTACAAGATGGTTCAACGTTTCGGTGGATTCGAAGCGATCGGACCGATCCTTCAAGGTCTCAACAAGCCGGTCAACGACTTGTCGCGCGGCTGTAACGAAGAGGACGTCTACAAATTGACGCTCATCACAGCGGCACAAGCCATCGACGAGCGTAACGAAGCGTAAGTCGCAAGCATCCTTCCTGAGCGGAGGATGTTCTTTGTGGTCACATTGTAAACTATTGGAAAAGGGGGCGAGGAAATGGATGAAGAGGAAGGCATCATCACATTGCCGGAAGGGCATCGGTACGCCATGTTCGGTGGCGGGGATGATTATCCGATCAAAACGTATTACAAAGGGGTGTTCGAAACAGTATTCGTCGTGTTTCATCCGTTTCTGATCCCGAAAGACGACCCGACCGCGGTTGACCGTTATGTCGAGTTGGATAAAAACGAGGTCGAACAGCAATTTCGGGCCATCACATGGGCAGATATGTGTCGCCGACTTGATTTCGATGACATCAAACGCATCGATCACGCGCTCCGGACGATGATTGCGGCGCTGAAACCGCATGCCGAAGATCAAGAAGGTGCGAATCGAATCATCGAATTTTGCAATCGCGAGAACGTACTTCCACCAGGCGAAGGGGAGCTGTCGAATCTTTTAGAGAATCAGGTGTTACGAGCACTTCTTGGGATGGGAGAAGAGTGGATGTGGAGCGGAGACGAGTTCTGCACGGAACGGCATCTCATCAACATTCGGGAGACGCTAACCTCCGATACGTGGGGGATGCGGCATCGGACGTTCTTCGGACATCAACATGATTGGCTCATCGTACCGCCTTGGGATAGCCATTTCACGTTGATTTGTGGCAGCCGAGCTTGGGTCGAGCAGGTGGTCGAGCGGTGCGAACTCGAAGGCTTCTATTGTAATGAAAACACGACAATCAATTGGAGTTTGCTTGATTGAAAACTGAGGTAAACTAGTAGGGGACAACACTATTAAGGGGGAACTACCATGCAAAACATCCATGCAACTGAATTACGTGAAAAGCTTGAGAACGGCGAAACGCTCCATATCATTGACGTGCGCGAACAAGACGAGTACGACGCGGGCCATATCCCGCACGTGCCGCTCTATCCGCTGTCTGAATTTCCTGGCGTCACGGACAAGCTCGCGAAAGATAACGTTTATCACGTCATCTGCCGCTCAGGCGGCCGCAGTGTGACGGCATGCGACTATTTGGAGTCGGAAGGCTATAAGGTCGTCAATGTCGAAGGCGGCATGCTCGCGTGGGACGGCGATATCGAGGCGTGATGCTCGACAATCCATGGGTCGTCATTCCGCTGTTGATCGCACTCTATTTGACCGTCTATACGTTCGTTAAACGGGTCGATGGGGACAAATGGCGGCTCGTCTGGGCAGTCTGGATCATCGTCATCGTCATGTTATTGTCGATTCGGCTCGTCCAAAGTTTATAGAAAAACGAGTGAAGCCTGCATAGGCTTCACTCGTTTTTAGTTATCGCGCTTGTCGAATGTGATCGATGCGATGGCGTCGTGTTGGTGAATCGATTCTTCGTTGCGACATTCGACGAAGAAGTTGACGACTTGTTTCATCTCGTACAAGTCAGCCGCGATCAAGCGGACCATGTCTTCGACGAAACGCGGGTTCTCGTACGCGATTTCCGTGGCACGTTTTTCATCCGGACGTTTGAGGACAGGGTGAAGCGGGGCCGATGCGTTTGACTCGGCTGCCTCAAGCAGTGCGAGACGCCAGTCGAAACCGTCGAGTGATGCTTCGTCGAGCCCAGCCTCGATTGTGATGTAACCGCGTTGATTGTGGGCGCTGTACTCGCTGATTTCTTTCGAGCATGGGCAAAGCGTCGTCACGTTAATGACGAGACCGACTGTCACGCTCGCCATCCCCGTCTCGAGGTTGTACGTCACGTTGTGCATGACGTCGGCGTTCATAAGACCGCTGAGACCAGTGGCTGGTGCTTTCCGGCTGAAGAACCATGGATAACGGACTGTCAATTGACCTTCCGTTTGCTCCATGCGCTCGGCGAGTTCTTGCGCGAACTCGATGAGTGTGCGGTTCGATAACGTCCAACCTTGTGTGTGGTACGCGTCGAGCTGTTCCGTGAGACGCGACATGTTGATACCTTTACGGTCTTGGACGAGCGACGTGGTCAACTCGAATGTGGCGACCGTCGCTTGGATGCCGTCTGGCGTCTCGATGTTGACCGGGTGTTTGACGTTTGAGATGCCGACGCTGTCGAGCGCGAACAAAAAGTTTTTTGGTGTGTTTTGTAGATCAATCATTTTATCTTTTTCAGTTGGCTTCGTACCTTTAATCGGCGGGACCGAACCGAATAGTTTATGTCGTTCTGCTTTAGTAGGTAAAGCGACATGGCTTGTAGACATAATCGGATTCTCCTTTGTGAGAGGGCAAATGACTGCCACTCGTTCTTGTTAGGATTTTATCACGAAATGTACGTCAACCGGGTACCATTTGCTCTCTGAACGTGCTTTAAACATGCTTTACATTTCCATTAAAAATAAAAAAACTTCAGCAATTGAAGAAAAGAAGATTGATTTCAATGTAAATGGGGAATAAAATGTTCCTGTGAACTTAAAAAATAGATCACTGTTAAATATGAAGGAACAGAACAGAAAAAGGGGATGTTTTAATGGATTGGCAGTTAATCCTGCAGTACGCCTGGATCGTCGTCGTACTCGTCGGTCTAGAAGGGCTACTTTCTGCAGACAACGCGCTCGTCTTGGCGGTCATGGTCAAGCACTTGCCGCGGACAGAACAGAAGAAGGCACTATTTTACGGATTACTTGGAGCGTTCGTTTTCCGCTTCATCGCCTTGTTCTTGATCTCATTCTTGATCAACGTCTGGCAAGTCCAGGCGCTCGGTGCGCTTTACTTGATCGGAATGAGCGCACGACATCTGTATATGACCTATAAGGCTCGTAAAACGGAGCCGAAACAAGATCTCGCTGCTGAGGCGAAAGAAGAGACGGCTGTCACAGAGAAGCCGGTCACGAAGAAAGAGTTCTGGTTGACGGTTGCGAAAGTCGAGTTTGCTGATATCGCCTTCGCGGTCGATTCGATTCTCGCAGCGGTCGCGCTCGCGGTCAGCTTGCCGCCGCTCGGTCTCGGTGAAATCGGTGGGATCGACTCTGGTCAGTTCTTCGTCGTCTTGACAGGTGGACTCATCGGGGTCATCTTGATGCGTTTCGCTGCTCGAATTTTCGTCAAGCTGTTGCATCAACGTCCGACACTTGAGACAGCCGCCTTCATCATCGTCGGCTGGGTCGGTGTGAAGTTGACGGTGCTCGTCCTTGAACACCCTGGCTTCAAGAAATTGATTGCCGGCACACCGTTTGAGTTCATGGGTCTTCCGGACGGATTCGTCCATTCGACAGCATGGACACTGTTCTTCTGGTCGGTCATGGTTGGGATCGCGGTATGGGGTTGGTTCTCTTCAAAACCGACAGCCGCTGCCAAACATTAAAAAAATGGTCTCTCGCCTTTGAGCGAGAGACCATTTTTCATGCGGTCACGTCTTGTTTCTCGTAAATCGGCACCCAGCCCTCTGTCGTCACGAAGATGCGGACGGCGACGACTTTGCGGTCGTCTTGGAGCGTGAAGTAGTGGCGCGTGTTCACCGGCACCGAGATGAGGTCGCCGGGGTTGAGCTCGATGTTGAAGTAGCCACGCTCGGCGTCATCGATGGCGAAGATGCCATGGCCGCTGACGATGAAGCGGACCTCGTCATCCGTATGATGGTGCTCCTTTTGGAAGTTGACGAGCAATTCGTCCAAGTTCGGCGTCGCGTCTGACAATGAGATGACGTCTGCCGTCTCATAGCCGCGGCGCTCCGATACATCACGAATCTCGTCACGGAACGTCGACAAGATCGCTTGTTTGTCCTCGTCCGTCAACTGATAGTTCTCTTGCAGGTTTTCCGGTAGCTTCGTGATGTCCCACTGTTCGTACAAAATCCCACGAGACTCTAAAAAGGCACTCACTTCAGTTTGATCGACGTAACGCTCTTCGGTTTGTTGGAAATAGACAGTTGCCATGGTTGGTTCCTCCTTATGAATGGACGCCTAGGGCGCGTAGTTTTAATGTATAGCTGAACAAGAACTCGTAAGCCTCTAAATAGCGTTTGGCCGCGGCCGGGGTCTCGCCCCAGACGGTGATGCCGTGATTGCGAATGAGGACGGCACCGGCGTTTGCGTGAATGTGAGGGGCGAAAGCGGCCGCAAGAGTCGGAATGTCCGCATGGTTCTCGATAATCGGTACGCGGACGACCGCATCCTCGTCCCAAAAGCCGAGCGCTTTGATGATTTCTTGACCGGTGAAGACGACTTCGCCGGTGGCGGCATGGAGCTCGGAGATGACATTATTGTCGACCGTATGGACATGGAGCGAACACGTCGCATCCGTCCGATTGAACACTTCGACATGTAGCAGCGTCTCGGCGGATGGTTTTCCTGTCTGTTCGCCGATTAAGCGTCCGCCCGCATCGACATGAACAAAGTCGTCTGGCGTTCGTTTCCGTTTATCGCGTCCACTTGCCGTGACGAGAAATTCGAGCGGGTCGTCAGAGACGCGAATCGCCAAATTCCCACTCGTTCCGGGGAACCAGTCGCGGGCGGCGAGTTCGTCTTTAATCTCGGCCAGTTCAAGCCAACGTGCCGTAAGGCTCATACGGCCACCTCCTTCAAGTGATGGGTGATGTCGTCGAACGTCTCGAACGGGGCGTAACGGATGCCTGCGTCTTCGCAGAGCGTGATGAGTTGACCCCGGGCGTAGACGAAGTCGGCACGCTTCGCGACCTCGAAGTCGGTCACCGAGTCGCCGATGATGATTAAGCGGTCACTCGGATTGACGATACGGCGGGCAATCGTCGGCTTGCAACAGCCGCAATCGTTCGTACACTGTTCGTCACAAGCGTGCGGCCACGTGACGGTTACCGTCTCGTCGGAGAAGTCGGCGACGTTACAGTAGATGTGCTCAGGGGCGACGTGACCATCTAAGACCGGCTGGACGAAGAAGTCCATCCCGCCGCTGACGACGTCAAACTTCCAACCGTGCGCCCGAACCTGTTCTAAAAATGATGGGAACCCTTGGCGGAGCTTGATCCGCTCCAACAAATAATCGCGGTAGTCCGGGGCGTCAGAACTCGGCAATAGTTGAAACATTTGACCGACACCGGAGCGAATGGAAATCCGTTGTTCGAGCACCGCATCTTTCAACTCGACCCAAGCCGGCGGGGCGAACGCCTTCATCAACGCGATGATGTTGTCTTCCGCCGTGATCGTCCCGTCGAAGTCGCAGAGAATATGGACCGTCATCGTGACGCCCACGCCTTTAACGCGGTATCGAGTTCGTCCGTCTGTCCTTCAGTGTGACCGAGGACGTGAGTGATGGCTTGGCGGAAAGCACGGGCCCCGGCGGCTGCACCGTCCGGGTGACCATGAATGCCACCGCCGGCGTTGATGACGACCTCCGTCCCGAAATCACGAATGATATCGGAGACGAGTCCCGGATGAATCCCGGCTGATGGGACCGGTAAAATTGGTTTCGACCAATGCGGTTCGGCGCTCAAGTCACGAATCGCGAACGCCTCGTCCCGTGGTGTCGCGAGCGAACCGTACGGAGACGGGAAGAGCGTCAAATCGGCCCCAGCGAGGCGTGGGAGTTTACCGAGTAAGAGCGAATGACTGATTGACCCGGTCAAGGCGCCGGCGAAAGCCGGATGTGACAAGATGGGGACGTGGATGTCTGGGTCGTTCGCAAGTTCGCGCAGTGCGTCGAGACCGTACGTATAGACGTTGAATAGGAGCGCCGTCGCACCGGCCTCAATCAGCCGGAGCGCCTGGTCACGCAGACCGAGCATAGGGCCGCTCAGCGTAATGGCATAGAGGACACGTTTCCCGGTCGCCTCGAAATGGTCTTGGATGACGTCCGCTCCGATGCGGGCCCGTTCGAGCGACGGCGTGAGCGGGTTATCGTATAAAATCTCGTCGTCTTTGACGATATCGATACCTCCGGCAAACTGGTCGCGGAGTTGTTGCTCGAGAAACGTGAGGTCACGACCGATGACACCTTTGAAGATGCTCATGACGAGCGGGCGATCATGGACGCCGAGCAACTCGCGAATCCCGTCGACGCCGAACTTGGCGCCTTTGAAATGAGGGGCGAGTGTTTCGGGCAACGTCAAATCGATTAACCGAATCGAATCGTCGAGGGATAGTTTCCCGAACGTCGTCGTCAAGATGGATGAAAAGTCAGGGCTGACATTATGTAACGGATAGCGGATCGTGAACCGGCTCGTCGTCTCCGTATGGGTGGTCGATACGACCTCACCCCGGTACGCCTGTAACTGCTCTTGCTCTAAATGACGCAGCTCGGTCCATGTGCCGACGGTCAGCTCGAGGGCGATTTTGTCGGCAATGCTTGCGACCGCATCCGTCCGTTTGATTTCATATGTGGCAGTGATACTCATGTGGTTCCTCCTTCCAGGCAAACAAAAAATGACCCCATGCCGAGGCAAGAGGTCATCATAAAAAATGAACTCTTATCTCTCAGCTTTCGCTGCAAGAATTAGCACCGTGCCATCTCTGGTCGGTTGCTGCGACATCATCGGGCTCGTCCCTCCGTCTGCTCTTGATAAGAATGTGATTTGAAGTTGTGAAATTTAATTGAATTTTTGCACAGAATCGTCACGTCGTCAATTCCTTTTTTTCCAAAAAAAATATTTTGGGAAGTTGTTTCCATATATGCACAAAAAAAGATGGAATTGTACGGAGAAAATGACGTTGACAATCGTGACGTCGAGTCCGTAATATTCATCACATAAGTTCACCGAATCGAATAACACACTCTTATCGCGAGTTGGCAGAGGGAATTGGCCCGATGACGCCGCAGCAACCGACCACTAGGCACGGTGCTACATCCACCAGACGAATGTCTGACAGATGAGAGGAACAACCATTTTGGCTGTGCCTCTTTCTCGCGGAGAAAGGGGCTTTTTTGTGGGCAACGTACAGGAAGGGGAAAATATCATGTCATATCAACCATTTACAGAACAGACCGTCGTCGAGCACGTCCGTCAATTAGGATACTTGCAAGAAGGGATCGCCGAGTGCGAGGAGATCGGGGACGGCAACTTGAATCTCGTGTTTCGGATTCGCCAAGGCGAACAACGCCTGATCGTCAAACAGGCGCTCCCATATGCCAAAGTCGTCGGCGAGAGCTGGCCGCTTACGCTCGAACGGGCATGGATTGAACAGTTGGCACTCCGTGAATTTGCGAACGTAGCGCCGCGGTTCGTCCCGGCTGTCCTTGGCAGCGACCGGACGCTCGCTTACACGATTATAGAAGATCTATCTGATTATGAGATTGTCCGCACTGGTTATTTGAAGGGGGAGAGCTATCCGGAACTCGCGCGTCATGTCGGTGAATTTTTAGGCGAGACGCTGTTCGCGACGTCGGATTATGCGGCCGGCCCGATTGCGAAGAAGCGGATTGAACGTGACTATTACAACCCGGAACTGTGTGACATCACCGAGAAGCTCATCTTCACCGACCCGTTCAAAGACGCGGAGTCGAACAACATCGAGGCGGCGCTTCGAGAAGATGTCGAACGCCTCTGGCAAGACCAGGCGCTCAAGATCGAGGTGACGAAATTGAAAGTCGGGTTTGTCACGAAACATGATGCGCTTCTGCACGGTGACCTGCATACGGGCAGCATCTTCGCGACCCAACAAGAGACGAAAATCATCGATCCAGAGTTCGCATTTTATGGACCGTTCGGCTTCGACCTCGGCCAAATCATCGCCCATTTGACGTTGTCGACGTTCCATGACCCGCTCAAACGCTTCGAGCGTTTCACGGACGTCTTGACGGTGTGGGAGACGTTTGAGAAGACGTTTCGGGCCAACTTTGAGCGCGCCGTCGAGCCTTTCAATACGGACGGATTTGTCGACGAGTTGTTGCGGACAGTCTTCAGCGACACGATCGGCTACGCCGGTTGCGAACTCATTCGCCGTGCTGTCGGACTGGCCGGTGTCGCCGATCTCGAGACATTGCCGGAAGCGACGCGGCTCGAACGAAAACGTGACGCGCTCGCCCTCGGGACGGCGCTCATTAAAGAACGCCACAGTGTCGAATCGATTGACGACTTGGTGACGCTTTTGTTGGGGGTGCGCGTATGACGGTCCAAAACATCCGCTTTAATTCGCAAACGGACGAACTCATCCTATTGGATCAGACGTTGTTACCGCATGAAGAGCGTTACGTGACGATTGAGACGCTCGAACAAGCCGAACATGCCATCGAGATGCTCCAAGTCCGTGGTGCCCCGGCCATCGCTTATTTCGGGGCGTTCGTCCTCGCCAAAGAAGCGGGACGGTTAGTCGATGACCCGGACTTCACGCGTCGGCTCGATCTCGTCGGACGCCGTTTGATCGCGACCCGGCCGACAGCGGTCAATCTGCAAAACGTGATCGAGTCGCTCCTTGAGTTAAATGTCGGGGACGACTTTGAGGCGATTGCCGAAGAAATCAAACGCCGCGCTATCGCTTTGTACGACCGGGACATCGATACGTATCGGGCCATCGGCGAGCATGCGCTGACGGTGTTGCCGGCCGGGGGGAACGTGTTGACGATCTGCAACGCCGGTGCGATCGCGACATCGCATTACGGGACGGCACTCGCGCCGTTTTACGTCGGAAAAGAACGAGGTGTATCCTTCAACGTCTTCGCCTGTGAGACGCGGCCACTCCTGCAAGGGGCACGCCTCACTGTCTGGGAACTCGATCAGGCCGATATCGACGTGACGCTCATCACGGACAATATGGCGGCTTGGACGATTCAGTCGAAACGAGTCGACGCCATCATCGTCGGAGCCGACCGCATCACACGGACGGGTCATGTCGCCAATAAAATCGGGACGTTGCAGCTAGCCGTCCTCGCCAAACATTACGGCATTCCGTTCTACGTCGCGGCGCCGCATTCGACGTTCGATTTGACGGCGGATGACACAATCGAAATCGAGGAGCGGAACCCGTCAGAAGTGACACATATCGGTGGTCAACCGACGGCACCCGTCGGCATCACCGTCTTCAATCCGGCGTTCGACGTCACCCCACCGGACCTCATCACCGGACTCATCACCGAGGCGGGTGTGTTCGAGCCGACAGAGACCGCCATCACACATCATGTAGGGGGAACGATTCATGTCTAAAAAACTATTGATCTTATTGTTCACATTCGTTTTGGCGCTCGTCGGTTGCACGAACGAGCAAGCCGCTCCGACGAAGCCGGCCGAGAAGACGGCGGAGACGAAACCCGTCTCGGTCTCGAACGGGACGTTGCCGAAAGAGATCGACGTCGCCTTGATCATGCAGATGTCGATCGGGACGTTCTCGTCGCAGTATATTAACGGGGTGACGGAACAAGTTGAATCGTTCGGCGGCAACGTGAAAGTGTACAACGCCGACAACGATCTGTCGAAGATGGCGAGCTACGTCGACACGGCGACGACGCAAGGCGTCGATGTCATCTTGATTGACCATGGCCGCGCCGATGCGTTGAAAGAACCGGTCCAACGCGCACTCGACAAAGGCATCAAAGTCGTCGCGTTCGACAACGATTTGACGAACGAAGGTGTGACGGTCATCGATCAGGACGACTATTCGCTCGCCTGGCGTTCGCTCAAGGCACTCGCTGAAGATTTGGACGGCGAAGGCAACATTGTCACGATTTGGGTCGGTGGCTTCACGCCGATGGAACGACGTCACACGATTTATGATGCGTTCTTGAAACGCTACCCGGGTATCACGGAAGTCGCCAAATTCGGTTCGGCGACGAACAATACGGCGCTCGACACACAGAGCCAGATGGAAGCGATTTTGAAGAAGTATCCGGAAGGTGAGATTGATGCCGTATTCGCGATGTGGGACGAGTTCGCTAAGGGTGCGAGCCGTGCCATCAAACAAGCCGGACGCGATGAAATCGCCGTCTATGGCATCGATTTGAGTGACGAAGACCTTCAACTCATGCAAGAGGACGGTAGCCCGTGGAAAGTGACGGCGGCGACCGATCCGGCTGAAATCGGACGGATTCAAGTCCGTTACGCGTATCAAAAATTAGCTGGTGAAGAGACGCCGTCGATTCATTCGGTCGACCCATATCTCGTCGACCGCGACGTCTTGCCGGACGAGAAAGTAACGATGGACGACCTCGGTCAATACGTCCCGAACTGGGGCGCATCAGACGCGGCCTGGTCGGACTGGATGAAAGGGACGGACTGATGTTACGGCTTGAACGCGTCACGAAACGCTATGGTGATGTCACGGTGCTCGACGACGTCAGCTTCACGCTCCGCCGTGGCGAGATTCATGGCTTGCTTGGGTTGAACGGGGCCGGAAAGAGCACGCTCGTGAAGCTTTTGAGTGGCGCCATCATCCCCACATCCGGGACGATCGAGCTCGACGAGACACCGGTCACATTCACACCGGCCGAGGCGATACGCCGTGGGATCATCACGGTGTCGCAAGAAGTCGATGACGCCCTCTATCTCGATTTACCGATTTATGAAAACGTCGTGCCGTGGCAGGCGGTCGAACGGATTCGTCCTCGTGAACTAAAACAGCGAGCGGCCACCTACTTGGAACGTGTTGGACTAGAGATTGACGTGACCGAACCGGTCGGACGATTCCCGCTCAGCGTCAAACAACGTGTCTTGATTGCCCGGCGCTCGCGAGTGATGCGGCCTACCTCTTGCTCGACGAACCGACGGCCGCCTTGTCGACGGAAGATGCGACGTCACTGCTCACGTTATTGCAGTCGCTCGCAGAGGAAGGTGTCGGCATTCTTCTCATCACGCATCGGTCGGACGAACTGTCGCGCGTCACCACGACGACGACGTTCCTCCGGGATGGCCGTATCGCCTATGAAGGGCCGTTTCAGGCGTTGTCAGAACGGGATATCCATACGTATTTGAGCGGATCTGACATGGCAGAAGCGGTAGAGAAAGCCGTTCCGGAACCCGAGATGCGGATTCAGGCAGAGCTCACGTTACCGGCGTTCGGGACGAGTTTGCCGTTCACGGCGTATAAAGGCGAAGTCGTCGGCATCGGCGGTGTCACCGGGAGCGGGAAGACGGAGTTGATCGAGGCGCTATTCGGTCTCTCCGGCGTTGAACAACAGATGACGTTGGACGGGAAACCAATCAAGATTCGCGAACCGCGTCAGGCGGTCCGGTCCGGGTTCGCCCTCGTACCGGAAGAACGCCGGAAACAGGGACTCTTCCTCGACGATTCGATTGAACGGAACGTCCTCGCGATCGAAGGGAAGGCGAACGCAGTCACGCGCGTCTTGGCCTCGCTCCGTGTGAAATACGACCAGGTCGGGCAACCGGTCCGAGAGCTGAGCGGGGGGAATCAACAAAAAGTTGTCCTCAGCAAATGGCTCCTCGAGGACCGGGACGTCTATCTGCTTGACGAACCGACGAAAGGCGTCGACGTGACGGCGAAACGGGATATTTATGAACTCGTCACCCGTCTCGCGAAAAGTGGAAAGACTGTCATCTTTACGTCGAGTGAACCGCATGAACTAGAATTGATCGCCAACCGGACGCTTTGGCTCGACCGCGGCCGTTGGCAACAGAAAGGAGGGGTTTAACATGGCCCAACTCGTCATCAAACAACGCACGAAACGCTTCAGTGGTATCGGTCAATACGGGACGCTGTTCGCGATTCTCGCACTCATCGCCGTCTTCGGTGTGACGAACGACCAGTTTTTGACGTACGCGAACTTTAGCGACATCATCAAATCCGTATCGATCGTCTCCCTGCTCGCCCTCGGGGTGACGTTCTCGCTCATTGTCGGTGGATTCGACTTATCGGTCGGTTCGACGGCGAGCCTCGCGACGATCGGGGCGGCGTCGAGCCTCGTGTTACATAGTCAAGAACTGCTCGTCGCTTTGCTCGTCCCAATCGCCCTCGGCGTGCTCGTCGGGCTGTTGAACGCGCTCGTGACGATCAAGTTCCGGTTGCCGGATTTGCTCGCGACGCTCGCCATCATGTACGTCATCAACGGGGTCCAATTGACGTATACGAAAGGATTTTCCATCTACGACAACATGCCGATTGAAGGAGGGACGGCACCCGGACGGTTCATCCCGTCGTTCCTCTTCATCGGGCAAGGCTCGATCGGACCTGTCCCGTTCGTCGCCATCTTGATGATTCTTTTCTTCGCCGGGGCGCATCTGTTTTTGACATATTCGAAGACAGGACGTGAGTTTTATTACGTCGGCTCGAACGTCGAGGCGGCTCGCCGTTCCGGCATCGCCGTCACGCGCATCAAGCTGTACGCGTACGTGTTGAGTGGTCTGTTCGCCGCCATCGGCGGCATCATCTTGGCGTCACGCATCGGCACCGGACAAGTATCGGCCGGGGCACCGCTCCTCATGGACGCCGTCGCGGCCGCCTATATCGGTTACGCCGTCTTCGGCACCGGACGACCGAACGTCGTCGGCACGTTGATCGGTGCGTCTTGATTGGGATTTTGTTGAACGGGCTGACGATGTGGGACGTGCCGTATTACGCCCAAGACATCGTCAAAGGCGCGATTTTGATTGCGGCGCTCGGCTTGTCATACATCCAAAAGAAACAGCTCACATAGGAAAAGTCCTCAGAACGCTCGGTTCTGAGGACTTTCTTGACGTTCCATCTGGATGAAGGTGAACGTGCTCCCGTTCGTCGGTTGTTGAAACGAACCGGTCTGCTTGAATCCGCACACCTCATAGACGCGAATCGCCCGCAGGTTGAAGGCGGCGACGGACAAGGTGATGCGACGAGGCGCATACGTTGTGTTGACGAAGTCGAGAATCGATGTGACGAACGTTCGCCCGCTCCCGTTCCCGGTCAAATTTGGCTTCATGCCGAGGCCGAGATCAACCGTCTCAGCATCCGGTTGCGTGACGCTCACGAAACCGACCAGTTCACCGTCAGACGTGATGGCGAACACCGACTGTCCGCGTTGTTCGGCGTCTACAAATTCGGCCAAATCGTCTTTGTCAGCCTCCATATCGTAAAAGGCATAATCGCCTTCGTAGTGCCACGTATAGGCGATTGCTTCCGATTGTTGCTGGGTGAGGACAGCGAATTGATAGGTCATGTGAATTTCCTCGTTTCACGAGCAGGATGTGGTGCTACACTCATCATAGCACCACCAACTTGGAAAATGAGGTGATCACATGAGAATCAAGCTAGATATGATTGGCATCGTCGTCGAAGACATGAAACGGGCACTCGATTTTTACCGTCTGCTCGGCCTGTCGATCCCAAAAGTGATGGATGGGGAAGCGCACGTCGAGGTCGACGACGGCGGTGTCCGGCTCGCCTTCGACACAGTCGAAGTGGCCGAATCGGTGTACGGGGAATGGAAACCGGCGACGGGACATCGGGTCGAACTCGCCTTCTTATGCGACAGTCGGGAGGAGCTGGATGCGCGCTATGAAGCGATCGTCGAGCACGGCTATGCCTCGCATCGCGAACCGTGGGATGCGTTCTGGGGACAACGTTACGCCATCGTCATCGATCCGGACGGAAACCTGATTAGCCTATTCGCAGCATGACAAAACCCTCGCCGGATCGCGAGG
>NZ_QSGS01000006.1 GCF_003467445.1 Exiguobacterium sp. AM39-5BH | reverse complement strand
TATTCGCAGCATGACAAAAACCCCTCGCGATCCGGCGAGGGTTTATTCGTCTCGTGTCTCGCCCCAAGAGCAGAGCGCCTTCATCGCCGGTTGTAGGCTGAACGCTTCTTCGGTGAGCGAATATTCGACGTGCAGCTGTTTCTCGGTCGAGTAGTCGATGCGGCGGACCATGCCAAGCTGTTCGAGTTCACGGAGTTGATCGGTCAATACTTTTCGACTGACGTCAGGGATGGCGCGTTGAATCTCCGAGAAACGGCGCGGACCGTTCTCAAGCGTACAGTACACTTGAGGCCGCCATTTACCGCCGATGATGTCGAGCGCCTTGTTGACGGGGAACGGGGTCGTCATGTTCAATTCGCCTCGCTTTCGGGTAGTTACTTGAATGTGCGTACTTTTTTTATTGCTGCGATGAAGGTATCGTATCGTTATCCATCAAATTGAGCAAACAAAAAGGAGCGGATGACAGTGACATATCCACGTACATTCTCACATATCGGAACTATCGGTCCCGAGTGTGACGGAAGCAGTTAAATTTTATGAGGACGTGATGGGCTGGTACACCATCATGCAACCATCAGACGTCGTCGAGGACGACTCGCCGATCGGTGTCATGTGCACGGACGTGTTCGGACCGGGCTGGGGCAGCTTCAGAATCGCCCACATGTCGACCGGCGATAAGATTGGCATCGAGCTGTTCGAGTTCCCGAACAATGAGAAGCCGGAGAACAATTTCGAGTTTTGGAAGACAGGCATCTTCCACTACTGCGTCCAAGATCCGGACATCGAAGGACTCGTCGAGAAAATCGTAGCCCGTGGTGGGAAACAACGGATGCCGATTCGGGAATATTACCCGGGCGATAAGCCGTATCGGATGGTGTACTGTGAAGACCCGTTCGGCAATCTTGTCGAAATCTATTCACATTCGTATGACTGATGTATTCGGAAGGAGCGTATTGAGCATGAAAGCGTGGTTACTTGATGAACCTGGATTAGAACATCTCCATATCGGTGAGATAGAGCGTCCGACACCAGGCGCGGGCGAACTGCTCATCAAAGTCGAAGCGGTCGCATTGAACCCGGTCGACTATAAAGTCGGCACGAACGGCAATCCGAATTGGTCGTATCCACACATTCTTGGCGTCGACCTGGTCGGGGAAGTCGTCGAAGTCGGTTCGAGCATCGCCAATATCATTACCGGTTCACGTGTCGCCGTCCACACGAGTCTTGGAAACAACGGCGGCTTCGCCGAGTATGCGGTCGTCGATGCGCGTGCTTGCGCCGTCGTCCCGCCGGAAGTGAGCGATGAGGCAGCGGTAGCCATCCTTTGTGCCGGTATGACGGCGTATGAGGCTATCATGCAGAAACTGAACACGCGCGACAAAGAGACGATTCTCGTCCACGCCGGAGCGGGCGGAGTCGGTGGTTACGCGATTCAACTTGCCAAAAAACTTGGGCTCAAAGTGTTCACAACCGCATCGCCGGAAAACTTTGACTGGGTCACATCGCTCGGTGCCGATGTCGCCATCGACTACAACGTCGAGGATGTGACGGAGAAAATCATGGAACTGACAGACGGTCGCGGGGTCGACTTGATTTTGAACACGGTCGGACGCGACGTGGCGACGGCCGATTTGGATCGACTCGCATTCAGCGGACAGCTCGCTTATATCGCCGGTCCACCTGACATGTCGAACATGAAAGGGTTCACGCTGTCGCCTTCGATTCATGAGGTCGCCCTCGGTGCGGCCCATGCGAGTGAGAACGAGCGGGCCATCCGTAACTTGTCCTATATGGCCGAAGAGATGATGAAGCTGCTCGAGGCGGGTGAATTGAACGACCTCGTCACGGACATCTTACCGTTCGAACGATTAAAAGAGGGTCTGGAACAGCTACAAACACGTAAAGTGCGCGGCAAATTAATCGTACGCATGCGCGACTAACTTGGGAGCCTTCTGTCTACGGACAGGGGGCTTGTTGTGGAGGGGATGACATGGATTTACGCACATCGTATCAACAGACGTCGCATCAACTGAGCGGCCACGGGAAACGAACCGTCAGCGTCTTGCAGCAGGCGTTCGCTGAGGTCGACCCAAATCAAGCGAGCGACCACTATGGGACGGGCGAGGTCATCATGCGGTTCGAGCAAAAAATGGCGCAAGAACTCGGAATGGAAGACGCGATTTTCTTTCCGAGCGGCACGATGGCACAACAAATTGCCTTACGGATTTGGGCCGACGAGACGGGGAATCGAAATGTCGCCTATCATCCGCTCTGTCACTTGGAGATTCATGAGCAGGACGGATTGAAGGAGCTGCATCACCTTGAGCCAATCTTGATTGGGGATGACGACCGGTTGATGACGCTCCAGGAAGTGCAAGCGTTGCCCGACATCGCCTGCCTGTTGATTGAGTTGCCGCAACGGGAACTCGGTGGCTATTTGCCATCGTTCGATGAACTGGAGGCGATCAGTCACTTGTGCCGGAAACGGGGGATTCGTCTGCAACTCGACGGGGCACGGTTATTCGAGACGCTCCCATATTATGAGAAGACAGCGGAGGAAGTATGTGCGTTGTTCGATAGCGTCTACGTCTCATTCTATAAAGGCATCGGCGGTATTGCAGGTGCCATCTTAGCGGGACCGAAACCATTCTGTGCCGATGCGAGAGTTTGGAAACGGCGGTACGGCGGCGATTTGATTGGACTGTACCCTTACATCATCCCGGCCGACTATTACTACGAGCTACGGAAAGACCGAATGGCAAGCTACCGTGAACAGGCGAAGGAACTGGCGCGCCGCTTCAATGCAATTGCCGGAGTGTGGACGACACCGGACGTCCCAGTGACAAATATGTTCCACCTTCATGTTGAGGGGGACGTGGAAGCGGTCGCGGCACGGATTCGTGCCGTTCAAGACGCGACCGGAATCGGCATCACGGGCTATCTCATACCCCATGACGGCTATTGTTCGACCGAAATCAGTGTCGGGGATGCGTTTGAGGCGATTGCTGCACCTCAACTCGATCAACTATTCGAACAATTAGAGCGATGAGGAATTCGAAAAAGCACCACGCCTCAGTCGAGGAGCGGTGCTTGCTGTTATCTGGAGACGATAGCGTCGAGACGGTCGAGTTGCGTGGCGAAACCTTCGACGGCTCCCATGTCCACGACTTGTTGGAGCGACTCGGCGTCCGCGAATTCGGAGCGGCTGATGAACAACGTGCCGTTCGGGATATCGACAAATTCGTTCGTGATCGTCATGATGGGAAGTTCAGCATTGATGTGACCGTCTGCGTCCGAGAAGGCGTCCGTATAAACGATTTTTCGGTGCGAATCAATCTCGAGGAATGTCGATTTGCCCCATGACTCCATACCGTAATAATCGCCTTGCTCTTTGTCGACACACGTCATGCAATAATGCCACGTGCCGCCGGGTTCGAACTCGAACGTTCGAATTTCCGTCTTCCATCCAGCGGGTCCCCACCATGCTTCAAGGTGGGCCGGTGTCGAGAATGCCTCGAACACGAGCGCGCGCGGTGCATTAAAACTTCGTTCCACGACTAACGTGTTGCCTTCGACTTGAGATTTCACTTTTTCCATTGAAAAGCGCCCTTTCTCGAGAAAGAAGATACATATGTCTAATCAATGTAGTTGCTATTCCCGATTCATGGACCTCTTCAACCTTTTCCGTCAAATATCAAATCGAGCACGGTCTCACCGATTGGCCGTTCCTTGCCTTCGTACGGGAAGGCGTGAATATGGATGGCCGGATTGAAATTCAGCTCGATGATGCCGTAGTCACTTTCACGCTCGAGCGACGGGATCATCATGTCGACCCCACAAATCGTCGCGCCAATCGCTCGGGCAGAATCGACGGCGATTTGTTTGTAGGAATCCGGAATCCGGTCCGTATAGTCGATACTGTCACCGCCCGTGCTGATGTTCGAGTTCTCACGAAGGAAGACGAGCTCGCCATCCGCGAGGACACTGTCCGGCGTCTTGCCTTGTGGACGCAGGAACGCCACGACAATGTCATCGATGTCAATTTTCTCGAGCGGCGTCTTATAGCCTTTCCCGCGGAGCGGATCCTCATTCTTTTTGGCGACGAGTTCACGAATCGTCGATACGCCGTCCCCGGTCACGTTTGCCGGGACGCGGTGTAAAATGCCTGCGACCTCGTCACCGATGACGAGGAAACGATATTCTTTTCCAGGTAGGAACGTCTCGAGCAAGACGACGTTGTCAAACGTAAGAGCGTGACGAAACGCCTCGAGCGCCTCCTCGAACGTCGTCCCGTCCTTGAAGATGTGAATGCCGATCCCGAAGTTCGTCGATTTTGGTTTCAAGACGATTGGTTCATTCGCGAACATAGTCCAGGCGTCCTGTAAATCGGCTTCACTGCGGAGTTCGATTCCTCCCGGAACACGGATGCCATGTTCGGCGAGCACGTGTTTCGTCACCGTCTTGTTTTCCATCATGAGTACCGACACATAGTTGTCTTTCGACGTTTTCGTTGCCTGTTTGACGTACTCGGTCTGGTTGCCGTGTCGGATGCGTAGAAATTGGTCATCACGGTCGATGACATCGACCGCATACCCACGTTTCAGGGCTGCTTTCATCAAAATCTGTGTCGATAGCTCCATGTCCGTGTAGCCGTGCATCCGGAACCGATTGGCGTAGGCGTCTTGATAGAACAGTTCCGCTTGTCGGAGCGACCACTTTGTATAGCCGTCCGTCATCATGGCGGAGGTGAGGCGTGACGCGTAAGTCGCCTCGACATGGTCGATCCGATTACGGACAGAGGCAAAGACGTCGTCGAACCCGAGTGTGTATCGGTCATTGAACGCTTCAATCTCGTCGAGCAAATCACGAGCGTACGTCTGGAGCGGCACCGCCTCACCATCGCGGTACAACATGAGTGTTGGCGATAGACCTTGTTTCGCGACGCGTTGTTGGTTGTGGAACGCCTCGGCCTGCCAATCCACAAATCGTGTCTCGTCTTTCAACGTCAAGTAGAGCAAGAAGACGTGCAAGAACTTCAAATCGGACAAGGCGATACCGGTCTTCTCGAACGGGTTCAAATCGATATTGCGAATCTCGATGTAATCGATGCCGTTCGTCTCGAGTCGTTCCAAGTCATTGCCGCCCCGTGACGTCTTCAACCGAATCGGAGAGTAGAGCTCGTTCGGGTTGGCGATGTCACCTTGGACGATGAAGCGGCGCACGCTCGCGGTGTAGTCTGAGAGCGTTGAATAGTCCGGATAGAGCGGCTCGACATTCGTGTAGCCGCAGTCACTATTCCGGTACGATAACGCCGTCGTATTCGAATACACATCTTCGCTGAGCGCCTGCATTTGACTGACGCAACGTTCTTCATAACTCGTATGGACGGCCGGTGTTCCGCCTAACAGATAGACGATGAGCCAACGTGTCCGTAAATAGTTGCGTACGAGTTTCAAATACAGATTGTTCTTAAAGGCATCGAACTGCTCAGGGGACCCTTCGTAAAGTGCGTCAATCAGTTCGTCTGTGAACGAGAAATTGAAATGGATGCCCGAGATGAGTTGTTTTTTCGCTCCGTATTTTTGGAGCAGATGCTCTCGATAGCGGCCGGCCTCAAGTCCTGAACTTCCAAAATCTGCGAGCGGGATGACCCCACCGTCCGGGAGAGCGCATGGCATCGATTGTGGCCAAAGTCGTTCGTCACCGATGTTCAGTGCCGTGATATCGTATAGCGTCTGTAAGAAGTCGTGCGCCGCCTCGACGGTCGGAAACGTCGGAGTGATTAGTTCAATCTGACTTTCCGAGAAGTCGGTCGTAATATATGGGTGCGTCGCTTTGTCTCCGAGTGCTGTCGGGTGCTTCGTAGCGGCGAGCGTGCCATCGGGTGTCACGCGGAGCATTTCACGCTCGATGGCGAAGCGCCCGTGCAACAATTGTTTAGTTAGTTGATTAAATTGCTTCTGCAAGGGAAGTCACTTCCTTTTTCATTAGTCGGACATAGAGGGCAGAGACGAGCCCTTTGATGATGCTCGAGAGGGCGATGCTCCACCAGATGGCATCGAGACCGAGATAAGGCTCGAGGGCAAGCGCGAGCGGGATGCGGACGATGGTGAAGACGATTGAGATCGTCGCCGGGATTTTTGGCAGGCCAAGTCCCGAGAAGTAGCCGTTCCCGATCATCTCGAATGAGGCGAAGATGAGCGAGATCCCGATAATCCGTAAATAGTTCGCACCGATTTCAATCGTTGTCAGGTCATCGACGAACAGCCCAATCAGGACGTCTGGGACGAAGAGGAAGACGAGTGTGATCAACCCGGTATACAAGATGCCGAGCCGTATCGTCACCCGATACCCCTCATGGACCCGGTCCACTTTGCGGGCGCCGAGATTTTGCCCCGTGTAACTCGCAATGGCACCGTTCAATCCGCCAATCATCATATAAGCGATCGCCTCGATCTGCAGTCCGATGCGCTGGGCCGCGATCGCCTCGGTCCCGTATGAACCGATCATACGGGCGAGGAAAATACTGATGACGGTGAACAAGACGCGTTGGGTCGCCATCGGAAGTCCGAGCCATAAGATTTCGGTATAGTCCGTGCGATTTGGTTCGACCGTCTCCTCCCAATCGAACAAGGCGCGGGCCCGGTGCCAGAAGAAACCGAACATGACGACGTTCGCGACGAGCGTCGCGAGACCGGCACCGACGACGCCGAGTCCGAGCGAATAGATGAAGAGCGGTGACAGGACCATATTGAGCGTGACCCCGGTCGCGTTGATGCGCATCGCCGTCGTCGTATTGCCGTAAGCGCTGAACAGACGAGCATAGAATAGGTTGGCAAACGAGAAGACGAGCATCGGTGCACTGACGAGCAAGTAACTGTACGCCAGCCCTTCCACAGTCGGGGCGTCCATATTCAAAAAGCCGATCAATGTCTGACCGAACAGAATCAGGAGAAAGACGAACGCCAGTCCGAGACCAAGGTTCATCCGCCTCCCGGCCCGGACGTAGCGCTGAATCAACTCCTGATCCCGCCGTCCGACGGCTTGCGACACTTTGATGCCGGCGCCGACGACGATAAGGGATTGAATCGCCTGACCGAGCATGATATAAAAGCTGGCCGCGCCGATGCTGGCGACGGCGTCGCTACCGAGCGCACCGACCCAGAACATATCGACGAGACTATAGGTGAACTGTAAAAGCGAACTGCCGACGAGCGGAAGGGCGAGCGCCACGATGACGCGTTGAACCTGACCGGTCGTCAAATCGATGGTTTTCACGATGAAAGACCCCTTCAATACATTTAGTATATAACCATTTAGTTATATATAAGCACGACGTGACCGAATTCGCAATCGTAGGGAACGACTCGACGAAAAATCGACACAAAAAAAGGAATTCGATGTGAATTCCTTAACGGGTATAGGCGCGGATCCAAGTCGTCATATAGACGAGTGTCGAGATGATCAGTGTCGAGGCGAGCGCGTAAATCGGATAGGCTGGGAGCGCGTTCTCGAAAAGCGGATAAAACATGAACGACGCCATGAGGAGCGGTACGGTGATCCCGAATGAGACGTAGGCCGCTTTCGTCGCTTTCGCCGTGATGATCTGTTCCCGCTCGTCGACTTCGCTAAATTCCGTCATCCGGACCGACCATTGGCCGAAGCTTAAGTTTTGGTTCGGGCGCGTCTTGAACGAATAGACCGTCCAAACGATGAAGAAGCCGACTAACAGCAAGAGCGGTAACAGGTTAAACTCAATCTCGAATCGGTCGGTCTCGATGACGGTCGACACGTCAGACAAGAACGAACTGAACAGAAAAGCCATCAGGACATACAAGATGATGCTGGCGATGGATTGGATGACGACGTGTTTCAATTTGTTTCCTCCTCGATTGTGAAAATAGATTCGACGGGTTCCTCGAACACGCGGGCGATTTGCATCGCCAGCAGAAGCGACGGGGTGTAGCTCCCTTTTTCGAGCGAGATGATCGTCTGTCTCGTCACACCGACCTTGGTTGCCAAGTCGCCTTGGGTCAATTGATGCCGGGCCCGCAACTCTTTGACGCGATTGATTAATGGCATGCCGCCACCTCATTTCTTGTTTCTATCTTCAGTGTAAAGTAAACTTTACTTAATGTAAAGCTAACTTTACTTATTTGTGGATGGTACAATATAATCAAAGTTGAAAGGGGAGAAGTCGGATGAAGGCGATTTTAGGACAACATCACGTATCGGCGATGACAGGGGACGCGTTGAAGAACTTGCGATTCTATACGGAGGTACTCGGGATGCGACTTGTCAAAAAGACGGTCAACCAAGACGATCCATCGATGTATCACTTGTTTTACGCAGATGAATCGGGGACACCGGGGACGGATTTGACGTTCTTCGAGCTGCCTTTTCTCGGGCAAACGTATCGAGGAAGCAGCAGCATCTCGCGGACAGCGCTTCGGGTGCCGGACGGGGCATTGTCGTACTGGCTTGAGCGATTTTTCGAATTCGGTGTACTCCATGATCCGGTCGAGGAAGTGCTCGGTCGTCCGACGCTTTACTTCGAGGACGAGGAGGGGCAACGGCTCTGTCTTGTCGAGGGCGGATCAGGGACGCCGCGGAAAAACGGACCGGTGCCGGCAGATGTCGCCGTCTTCGGCCTCGGATTTAGCGAGTGGACGGTGCGGCGAATTGAGAAGACGGAGCGGGTACTGACGGACGTGCTTGGTTATCGGTTCACGTCCGAGTTCGAACGGAACGGCCAATCGGTTCGTGTGTTCGAGACGGGGGACGGGGGTGTGGCGACCGAGATTCATCTCGTCGACCGTCCAGATTTACCGTCGGAGCGTCCAGGACGAGGCAGTGTCCACCACATCGCGATCCGCGTCGAGGATGATTTGGAGATGGCGCGTTGGGTCGAGCGGCTCGATTCATTCGGCATCAGTCATTCGGGCCTGATCGACCGTTATTATTTCAAATCGATTTATTTCCGTGAGCCGAGCGGGATTTTAGTGGAACTCGCGACGGACGGGCCGGGCTTTGCGACCGATGAGCCGGTCGAGTCACTCGGGGAACGCTTGGCGCTGCCGCCGTTTCTCGAGCCGCGACGAGCGGAAATCGAGGCGAAGTTGAAACCGCTATAATTGGTTACACGGCTAACATAAGTGAGAGGATGAAACGATTGGACGAGCAGGAGATTAGTCTTGTCATTTCCAAACTGTTAGGGGACATCATCGAGAAATACCCTCCGTATCAATGGGTCAAAACAGTAGAGTCGTTTCCACATCCATATCAATTCAATAAAGTCAGCTATGACTACTCTGGGGACGTTGAGCCGATGACGATGGAAGTGTTTCAAACCATCGTAAAAAATCTTGGAGCAAAAGAATGGTATTCGTCTCCATTTGAGGAGTTGTTGCACGACATCCATATTAATCAATGGAAACCGACTTTCATCTCAAATTTCGGAAAGGATTGGATATCCTATCACGATTTGTTTCAAGACGCATATGATGATTGGAAATATGAACACTTCGAATTGTACGACGAGGACGGGAATGAGCTTGATGAAAACCTCGAGATTGATTTGAACAATTGTTTATATCATTTCCTGGAACATACTTCTCCTGAGTTATACGTGAAGAAAATTATGAAGCGTTGGTGGGGATGACATGCAAACATCATACCGACATACAAAACCCGACGGACTATTCAGTCTGTCGGGTTTTGTATGCCTAGCAACATGGCGAGTTCGTTCGTCCGGTTGGCGACGAGGTCGGCGATTGTGTAGCGGTCGAGCACGTGCAGGAAGGCGAGCATCGCCTCGTTCAAGACGCTCCGCAAATCGCATGCGGGCGCGATGACACATCGTCCCTCGCCGAAACATTCGACGAGCTCGAACGGTTCCATCGTCCGGACGACGTCGCCGACGTTGATGTCCTCCATCGGTCGAGCGAGTCGGAAACCGCCGCCACGGCCACGCACCGATTCGAGATAACCGTGCTTGCCGAGCTCATAGACGACTTTCATAACGTGGTTCTTTGAAATCTGATATTGATCCGCCACTTCTTGAATCGTCACGAGACGATGGGAGAACGTGGCGCTATACATGAGTGTTCGGAGTGCGTAATCGCACGTTTGCGTGAGCCGCATGATGTTTCACCTCTTCATCCGTTCATTGTACAAGACATCTGACGAAAGCGCGACGATGGAAGATGTGAAAAAAGCGTGGCGGATTCAAGGCGGAAATTTGAACTTGTGTCTAAACAAGTATTTTATATATTGCTTTTGAAGTGACTTACCTCACATAATGGACGTGTACTTTCAAAAAGGGGGAAACAATATGTTAGATCAACAAACCATGGATATCGTCAAAGCAACCGCACCGGTCTTGAAAGACCACGGCGTTGCCATCACGAGTCACTTCTATAAGCGCATGTTCGAAAACAACCCAGAAGTTCGCCACTTCTTCAACCATACGAACCAAAAACGCGGTCGTCAGCCAGAGGCGCTCGCCAACGCTGTCTACGCGGCAGCCGTCCATATCGATCGTCTCGAAGCGATTCTTCCAGCCATCCAACCGGCGCTTCATAAACATAAGAGCTTGAACATCCGTCCGGAACATTATCCGATTGTCGGCGAGAACTTACTTGGCGCGATTCAAGACGTGCTCGGTGAAGCAGCCACGCCGGACATCATTGACGCGTGGGCGAAAGCATATGGTGTCATCGCCGACGTCTTCATCTCACTCGAGAAACAGATGTATGCCGATGCGCCATGGATCGGTTTCAAACCGTTCACGGTCGCTGAAGTGATCGAAGACACGCCGGAAGTGAAACGATTCCGGATCAAAGCGAACGATGGTGTCGTCGGGACGGCCATCCCAGGTCAATACATCTCGGTCCAAGCCCGTATCGCTGGGGAAGACATCTTGCACCATCGTCAATATAGCGTCGTCGAGACGACAGAAGACGGCTACTGGATCGCTCCGAAGGCGGAAGGTCTCGTCTCAAACTGGCTCCATGAGCAGACGGTCGGCACGGAAATTCCAGTGAGTGCCCCAGCTGGCGAATTTGTCCTCGAAGAGACAAATCGTCCGCTCACACTCGTCGCCGGCGGAATCGGCATCACACCGCTCTTCAACATGGCGAAAACGGCACTCGGCCAAGGGCGTTCAGTCACGTTATTGCACGCGGTCCGTAGCACGAACCTCCGTCCGCTCGGTGAAGAGCTCGATGAACTTGTGAACGCTGGTCTCCAGCTCATCACACACGTCGATGACGTATCAGGTTGCATGAGTGCAAAACAACTCGAAGCACTCGATGTCGACGGACACGACGTCTACACGTGTGGCCCGACCGCGATGATGGAGACGGTCGTCCAAACGATTCCACAAGCCCGTTACGAGTTCTTCGGTCCATCGGCCGTACTCGCCAAAGCATAAGAAAAGACGACTGCAAAAACAGTCGTCACATCACCGCAGACCGGTCATCGGTTTGCGGTTTTTATAATTGTTCAGAATGAAGCACATTTTTTTCACGGTCGAGCGTTTCGAGTGTCCAGTCGCCAAGTAGCGTCTTCTCTAGAGTAATCAAGTAAGTCCTTATATATCCTTCGTCTTGAGGATTGTTGACCATGTAGGTTTTACTCCAATCGGAATTCTGTAACCGCAAGTACACGACGTCTTCGGGTTGATTGTTCAACCGAACCCCAAGGTATTCGTCTGTTCCATTGCCAAGATGAGCCCAGTCGAATGGTGTTTCTTCAATTGTGTCACGTGTCGAGCTACTAAACTCACCGTTCGTTTTCATGATGCCTAGACCGAGAATCGTGTCGTCTGCGTTCGTGAATAGCGTGACGGTCGATCCTTCTAATTTATGGTATTCGTAAGCAGACCACCCTTGGGCAGTCATCTGGTCGTTCAATTCTTGTTGTACCTGTTCGGATGCTTGCTTTTCATGTACATCGTTATACGATTGGATTCCGGCGGTCACGGAAATGGTGATGACGGTGAGCATTCCCAGTAGCAAGATTAAAAATCCACGTGCAGACATTTCGTCCCTCCTTTATAGCAACAGCCCATGCCTCAATCCTGAGCGCATGGGCTGTTTGATTAGTACGTCAAGCTCGCGGCGACGATGATGCCGACGACGAGTGAGGCGGAGAAAAGGCTAATCCCGATGGCGAGGTTGCCGTTCTCGACTTCTTTCTCTAAGTTCACGCCTGGCGTCAGGAGGTATTCAAACGTCCAGAAGGCGAGCACTTGAGCGAGAATCCCGACGAGTCCCCAGATGAAGGCATCGAGCAAGTTAACGCTGTTCGCCCACACCGTGTAGATGACGATGGCGAGTCCGATTGCTTTCCCCCAAAGTTTCAAGGCGACGGCGACGTTACCTTCTTTAATCAATTTACGTTCCGAATACTTCGTCGTAAGGGCGAAGACGACGAGTCCGGCTAAAATCAGGCCAAACCCTGTGCCGAGGTGAGCGAGGAAGCTCAAGATGGAATCGAGCGTGATGAACGTCATAAGTTATTCTCCTTTGTTGTGCCGATGGCTAAGTAGTAAGACTGGTTGTTCGTGATCATGCTGCCGGCGCGGACACCGAGAGCGGACGGATGGCCGTTCAAGCAAAAACAGCCGACCATGTAGTGCGTCTCAAGCGGACCGTTGACCGTGTTCGTCAGACGGGTCGGCAGCTCGATGAACTGTTGATACACCGCCGTCTCGTCCGCGTACGTCTGGAGCGCCTCTTTATGGAACGGGACACCGGCTTGGTCGTATAGGATGACCGAGTCGCCTTCTCGGCCGAAGGCGGGCTTTTGTACGTATGCGCTCTTGTCGATAAACGGCTCGGCCTCGAGATACGTCGGTAAAAAATACGTCTCGATGATGGAACGCTCCGCTTCGTCGAAATATGTATCGGCCTCATACAGTTCCCAAATGAGCGCTTGGACGCCTTTGGACTGCATGAGAAACGCCGAGAGCGGATTGAGGAGCGAGACGTGTTTGGCCGCGTTCAGTTCGAGCAGGCGGATGCCGATTAAATCGCCATCGGGTGCCCGGTCGTCGATCAGATGTTCAATCGGGTACGTCTGACGATACAAGACGTCAATCCGCTCCCCGGACGGTGTGAACACGCCGTCCGTATCGACGAGCAAACGGTCGAGCGGGACGAACTCCGACGGCAAGTCGAGCGTCTCTTGGAGGAAACGCGTCGTCCATTTGTCCTCGATGTTGTCATCGTGGGCCGTGAAGACGATTTTCGGTGTCCCGTCCCGGCCGAGTCGTTGCCACGCCGCGATGACGGCTTTTCGAAGTTCGGTCTTGAGCTCGTCGGTCGACGTCGCGTTCGGGTCATCGAGTCCGAATTCTGTCGTCACATAGCCGTTCACATCGAACAGTTCTTTGATGAACGTCGGCGTGTCGGCATTGAACTCCATCAATTTGATGGTGCCGTCTTTGACAATCCAGTCATAGCGGCCAATCACCGTCTCTTGCGGCAGCGCCTTGTCCCGAAGGAACGGCAAGCTCGCCTCGGGATAACCGAGCAAGCGGAGCGTATCGTCCGGGAGCGTTCGCAACAGCCGGTTCGTCTTGCGGAAAATCGTATCGACGTCACGCGTCGCCGCCCGAATCTGCCTCACCGCGTCCGTGGACATGGTGAGACAGTCGTAAAGAGCGTATTCCTCGTCGTTCAAGTCAGGCCAAAAGAAAGGGATTTGACCGAACAAGGCGTCTCGCTTCATCCCCCGAAGCCGCCTCTCGAGCCGCTGCCGAGCCCGGATTTTGAACCTGAGTTTGATTTGTTCGGGGTGATGCTGCTGGCGCCGCCGTTTGAGCGATAAGTTTTATAGGCGGAAGATTTCTTCAAGGCGCTCTTCGAATTGAAGAGGGCACCGAGCAAGAAGAAGCTTCCGAAATGAGGAGAGCGTCGGTCGTCGCAGTAATACGACTCGGTCTCCTCATCCCATTCCCAATCATCACACTCGTAGCCGGTCGGTTCTTCCGGTAACGTCGCTTGCTCTGTTTCGTCGGTGCCACAAGCCGCGAGCGATGCAGTCAAGACAGCGGCCGACATACCGCTCAAGATTTTTTTGCTTGTCTTCATGTTGATTCCTCCAATGTATAACCGGTTGGGGTGACGTAAATGACATAGACGCCACGATCTTCGTCCGTCTCGGCCGAGTCGCGCTCATACTCTTTGCCGGCGACGTACAAGTACTGACTACCGAGCATGGCGAGCGCATCGAGATGCCGGTCGACGTAATACGCTTCGAGCATCGGATTGTCGAACCGATCATCGAGCGTCCGAATCTCCACTTTGATATCGGTCGTTTCGTGCTTGTCGACAGGACCTTCCGTGTAGCGATCGACGTAAATCAAGAAGTATTGTTCGCCTTCGAGCGCCGATGAGCGTTGCTTGTAGGTCATGCCGTCCTTGACGAAAAATTCGCATTCACGTCGGGCGAGTACTTCATCGAGGCCGAGCGATGTATAATGGTAGAGTGGTTCGAATGAAAGTTCATTTTTATAAAGTCGATATTCCAAAACGATTGAGTTCATGACGTCGTCCTTTCTTTTTTCTTTCTATACGGAACTGAGCGCGAAGTGGTTTCGTAAATTATATAGGTTGTCTCTAGTATATAGGAAAAGGAGGGTTTTTTCTGTGCATATCTTTTTTCGTGTCTGGCGCGGGTTATCGAAATTATCGTTTGTGAACGTCGTCTTGGCATCGCTCGTCATCATCTTGACGGGTACCGTCCTCGGGTTTGTGCTCGAGCCGGAGACGTTCCCGTCGATGTTCGACTCATTTTGGTGGACGATGACGACCCTCACGACCGTCGGCTATGGTGATTTCTTCCCGACGTCGGTCGCGGGGCGTTGGCTCGGGATTTTTTTGTTCTTGTTCGGGATTGGGATTATCGGGGCGTTGATTGGAAAACTCGTTGAAGTCGGTGCGACGTTTCAACGGTAAAACGGGAGGGGAAGTTAGTGTATCGAGGAGAAGGGCATTACGTCTATATCGGCTGGTCACCGAAAACGAAGAAAGCCATTGATGAGGTGCTCGTCTACGAGCCGAAAGCCGAGATTGTCTTGATTGACCAATTGAAAGAAGAACCATATGACCACGATCGTATCCACTATGTGTATGGGGATGCCTCGGACGAGTCGGTCTTACTTCAAGCGAATATATTAAAAGCGCGCCGGGTCGCCATCTTTGCGGATGCCCGCATCACGGAGACGCTTCTCGCCGACGGCAAGTCGCTGCTCATCGCTTCAGCGGTCGAAGCGCTCTCGTCTGAACGCGGCATCGACTTGCAGACGGTCGTCGAGGTGTGTGAAGAACGGAACATCTCGAAATTCAAGCACGTCCGAGTCGACGATTTTATTCTCGCGAATGACTCGGTCTCGCTCCTCATGGCGAAAGCGACGCTTCATCCAGGAACGACGTCGATTTTCAGGCAGTTGCTCAGTAAACAGTCAGGTGGCAACATCCAGGCGCTCGCGCCGAAACCGGAATGGACGACCATCCGGGACGCTGCGGAAAGCTTGTTGCATCAAGGCGTCACGTTAATCGCCGTCAACGACCGTCTCGATTACGCGACGGTGCTCGATACACCGCTTCAGGCGAGCGATATGTTGTATGTCGTCTGTCACGATGACTCGTGGGAGCGACTGAACCAAGGAGGAATTTGATGTATAACGGAACGTTTATCCGCAAGATGACACGCATGCAGAACGTGCAACGATGGGACGAGTATGCACCGCATTATCATGACAATGCGGCAAGCCACAGTTTCCGCGTCGCTGTCTTCAGCTTAATCGCGGCATATTACGAAGAGAACAAAGGACGGGACGTCAACTTGCTCGACGTGCTCGGCAAGGCGCTGTTCCATGATATGAACGAAGTGCAGACCGGTCCAATCATGCACCGGACGAAAAAAGAACCGACGCTCAAAGAACATATCGAACGGATGGAGCGGACGGCGAGTCTCGGACTCGTCGAGTTGTTGTCGCAGTCGCTCCGGCCGCATTTTTATCGTTTCCTCGTCGAGGCGGAGGACGACTCATTCGAAGGACGGCTCGTCGATGGAATCGATTCGTTCGACGCGATGCTGTTCGTCCGCCGGGAAGTCGGACACGGCTCGCCTCATTTCGTCGCGAAGCTGGAGGAGATGAAAGCGGCATTGCGCGAACATCCGCTCGAATCGATCCGCTGGCTCTACGAACAAGTCGAGGCGGAGACCGACGTGGCGACGTTCATCGAGAACGTCATGCGGATGGACAGCGTCAGACGGTGGAAAGGCCGTTTCAACACGATTGACGATAACGATGCCATCCATGGCTTCCGGGCGGCCGCGCTCGGGATGTTCAGCGGCTTGTTGGAGCGCGAGAAGTATGATGTCGACGTCGATGTCGCCGAACTGACGGCCCGACTTCTCTGTCACGACCTCGTCGAAGGGGTGACCGGGGACGTGCTCGGACCGGTAAAGCATTCGACCGCCGAGACCGGGACGGCGTTCGAGGCATACGAACGGGCTGAGAGCGAGGCGCTCTTGTCGCTCCTTCCAGACTATATGCAGCCGGCGTTCCGCCGCTATATGGCCGATTCGAAAGATGACACGTATGAAGGCATGCTCGTCGATATGATGGACAAGCTCGACGCGCTCATCAAGATGAACATGGAGCGGAAGATGAACGGGGCCGAATATGAGGTCACGTATCGGGAGCAACTCCGTAAAGTGCAGATGCGTTATGAGAACCCGAGCATGTTGTTCTTCTTGGCGTACATCTTGCACGATTTAGATTACGTCACCAGTTAAGGAGGCCGCAGACAAATTGTCTGCGCCTTTTTTTATATCATTTATTGACATATATCATTCAACGATATATATTAAGGGTAAGATATATTAATGAATGATATAGGAGGTGGCGGGATGCCGCGCAATGACACGATCGAGCTCGGAGAATTGACCGACAGCATGCTCTATATCCTGCTCGCCTTGACCGAGGCGCGTCACGGTTATTTGATTATGCAGTTCGTCGAGGAGCTGACGAACGGACGGATTAAAATCGGTCCGGCGTCGATGTACACAATCATCAAGAAGCTCGTGAACGCGCAACTGATTGAGCCGATTGACGGGGACGGCAAGCAGAAACGCTATGTGATTACGGCGCAAGGTCGCGCGCTCGTGGAGGAAGACGTAAAACGACGGCAAACAATCGTTGATGATGCACGCTTCATTTTAGACGGGGAGGTACAGCGATGAAACGGAAATATATGTCGAGTTGGGGCTTGGCGTTCGCGGAAGAGAAAGAAATGAAAAAGCTAGGAGAGATGGCAGCCCGGGGCTGGCATTTAGAGAAGTTCGCACCGCTCGGCTATACGCTCGTCGAAGGGGAGCCGATGGACGTACGCTACAGTCTCGATTATCGCAAACAGCCTGACGAGGATTACTTCGAGCTGTTCGCCGCGAGCGGCTGGGAACATGTCACGTCGACCGGTGATGAGATTCATGTGTTCAAAGGCAGTCCGGACGCGACACCTCTCTATACCGATCGCCAGACGACCGAAGAGAAGTACGGGCAAGTCGAACGGACGATGGGCCGGGGAGCGCTCATCTGTCTACTGCTATCACTCGGATTTGTGTTCATGTTGCAATTAGATTGGCCGCAGACGGCGGAAGCCATCATCTTGGTGCTCCAGACGCTGGTCGCTATCGGGCTCGTCTTCACCGGACTCCCGTATCTCGGATACCTCGTGAAGCGAAAGCGGCTTGAACGGAATGACTGACTAGGCGGATGGCACAAGCCATCCGTTTTTGCTTTGGTCGACTGAACTATTCAAACAAAAAATAGTTAGGCGAAGAGAACCGTTTTATTGAAATCTTCTATTCAACTAAAAAAGAATCAGGCATGATAATTGATGAAAGCGCTTGCATTCATTTTAAAGAGGAGGAACGGGCATGGGTAAACGACGGAAAGGCTTGGCGGTGACGGCTGGTGTCACCACGATTGCACTGCTTGCCGGGCAACCGGTCGCACAGGCGGCGACGCCGCAAAACGGTACGATGATGCAGTACTTTGAATGGTATGTCCCGAACGATGGACTACATTGGAATCGGTTATCGAACGACTCGCAGCATTTGAAGGACATCGGGGTGACGACGGTGTGGATTCCGCCGGCGTATAAAGGTACGTCACAAAATGACGTCGGCTACGGCGCCTACGATTTGTATGACCTCGGCGAGTTCAATCAAAAAGGCACGACCCGGACGAAGTATGGGACGAAAGCGCAGCTCCAGACCGCCATCTCGAACTTGCGCGGCAAAGGCATCGGCGTGTATGGCGACGTCGTCATGAACCACAAGGGTGGGGCCGACTATACCGAATCCGTCCAAGCGATTGAGGTCAATCCGTCGAATCGGAACCAAGAGACGTCCGGCGAGTACGCCATCTCGGCGTGGACCGGGTTCAACTTCGCGGGGCGCAACAATACATATTCGCCGTTCAAATGGCGCTGGTACCATTTTGACGGCACCGATTGGGATCAGTCACGCAGCTTGAGCCGCATCTATAAGTTCAAGAGCACGGGCAAGGCGTGGGACACGGATGTGTCGAACGAGAACGGCAACTATGACTATCTCATGTATGCCGACGTCGATTTCGAGCATCCGGAAGTCCGCCAAGAGATGAAGAACTGGGGCAAATGGTACGCCGACTCGCTTGGTCTCGACGGTTTCCGGTTGGATGCGGTCAAACATATCAGCCACTCGTATTTGAAGGAATGGGTGACGAGCGTGCGCCAGACGACGGGGAAAGAGATGTTCACGGTCGCCGAGTACTGGAAAAACGATCTCGGTGCCATCAACGATTATCTGTATAAGACGGGCTACACGCACTCCGTCTTCGATGTGCCACTCCATTACAACTTCCAAGCGGCCGGCAACGGCGGTGGGTATTACGATATGCGCAACATTTTAAAAGGCACCGTCACCGAACAGCATCCGTCGCTGTCCGTGACGATTGTCGACAACCACGACTCCCAACCAGGCCAATCGCTCGAGTCGACGGTCGCCAATTGGTTCAAACCGCTCGCCTACGCCACAATCATGACACGTGGTCAAGGATATCCGGCCCTCTTCTACGGAGACTATTACGGAACGAAAGGGACAACGAACCGCGAAATCCCGAACATGTCGGGCACGCTCCAACCGATTCTGAAGGCGCGGAAAGACTTCGCCTACGGGACGCAGCATGACTATCTCGACCATCAAGACGTCATCGGTTGGACACGTGAAGGTGTGACCGACCGTGCCAAGTCGGGTCTCGCGACGATCCTATCGGACGGTCCTGGCGGCTCGAAGTGGATGTACGTCGGCAAACAGAATGCCGGCGAAGTATGGAAAGATATGACGAACAACAACGCCCGCCTCGTCACAATCAACGCCGATGGCTGGGGCCAGTTCTTCGTCAACGGCGGCTCGGTCTCCATCTATACGCAACAATAAGAAAAAACGAGTCGCGAGACTCGTTTTTTAACGTTTCCAGACCCAGTCGTCGCTCTCATATTTGGCGACGAGTTCTTGAATCTCTTGTTGCTGTGCCTCGGTGAACGTCAGCGGTTCGAACGTCAAATCGAACGCGTCACGGAATCCGTCCGTGAACGCTGCGGCGACCTCGTCGAATGCGACCGACCGGCCGAGTGTCTCGTTCAAAGAGACGGCCTTGTCCCCAAAGCGAGCTTTCGCCTCGGCCTTCTCATCGGCCTTAAGATTGAAACAGTCGAACAAGACGTCGTCATCAATCGATAACGGAATCGATCCGTGCTGCAGGACGGCGCCTTGGTGGCGCACCTGGGCGCTCCCGGCAATCTTTTTCCCGTCGACGGCGAGTTCGTAGTACGAAGCGGCGTCGAAACAGACGGCCGACTTCGGCTTCCGGAGCGCTTCTCGGTCGGCCTCGGTCATTGGCACGGAGAATTCGGCCGGGACGCCGAGCGCGTGATAGCCTCGGCGCACCCCTTCCGTCAAGAGACGATAGCTCTCAATGACGTTCGTCGGCAAAGATGGCATCGTCTCAGGGAGAATGACGCTATACGTCAGCTCGTCCGCATGCAAGACGGCCCGCCCGCCGGTCAAACGTCGGACGACCGGGATGCCGTTCAAGGTGAGGGCGTCCCGATCGAGGTCGCGCGTCGCCCGTTGGAAGCGCCCGACGCTGATGGCGTGCGGGGCCCAGGCGTAAAAGCGGAGTGTCGGTTTTAAGTCACCGCGCGCGACCCAGCCGGCGATGGCCTCATCGATGGCCATGTTCTCGGCCGGGGACAGCGGGGCGGTGTGAAGCAAATGCCATGTCGTTCCAGTCATAAATGTCTCTTCTTTCTCTTAATCGATTGGTAACATCGTGTGACGACGTGCCTTGTGGACTTGTTCGTCCGCATGATATGAGGAACGTACGAGCGGTCCGGCCTCGCAATGGGAGAAGCCTTTCGCCAACGCGATCTCTTTCAGCTCGGCGAACTCATCCGGATGGTAATAGCGCTCGACGTCGAGGTGTTTCTTCGTCGGCTGCAAGTATTGGCCGAGCGTGAGAATATCGACGTGATGGGCCCGGAGGTCGTCCATTGCTTGAATCAACTCTTCCTTCGTCTCGCCGAGTCCGACCATGATGGAAGACTTCGTCGGGATGTCCGGATTCAGCTCTTTCGACCGTTTCAAAAATTCGAGCGTCCGGTCGTATGTCGCTTTGGCGCGGACTCTTGGCGTCAAACGGCGGACCGTCTCCAAGTTATGGTTCATGATGTCCGGGCCGGCATCGATCAGCGTCTGGAGCGCCGAGAAGTCACCCATCATATCGGACGGGAGGACTTCGATTGACGTCTCCGGATTCATGGAACGGACGGCGCGGACCGTCTCGGCGAATACCGTCGCCCCATAGTCACTTAAATCGTCGCGGGCGACGGCCGTGATGACGACGTGCTTCAAGTTCATGAGGCGGACCGACTCGGCGACACGTTTCGGTTCTTCCCAGTCGAGCTCGTTCGGCTTGCCCGTCGTGACCGCGCAAAAGCGGCAGGCGCGGGTACAGATACTCCCGAGAATCATGAACGTTGCGGTGCGGCGGACGGCCCAGCATTCATGGATGTTCGGACATTTCGCCTCTTCACAGACCGTATGTAGATTTTTCTCGCGCATCATGTTTTTTAGACCGGTGTATGTCTCGTTCGTGTTCAGTTTAATCTTTAACCATTCCGGCTTTCGTTTCAGTTCCCCTCGTGCCAAGATGATTTCCTCCTTTTTGAAAGTTAACCCCTAACAAAAAGAGTTTACCAAAGATGAGGACGAATTCGAACCAGCGAAATTATTGGCTTTGCCAATACAGGTCAGCTGTGTGTCAAAACAGAACATATATTTCAAAATGGTTACGCTTTCATGCGAAGTGTTGTTTCCCGTTTTTTGAATTGCTATACTGACGTTGACCACCTGAATAAGGACCATATGTAACTGATACGATCAGGCATGGGGTGAACGAGCGTTGGTGAGGCAACGCTTCTTCCTCCATGCCTTTTTGTTTGGGGGTCGGGGAAACTTTCAAAAAGGAGTGGGGAAAACATGAACAAAGCACTGAACTGGACAGCGACACTGGGGCTCACGACAGCACTACTCGTCTCATCGGTCCCAATGGCAAATGCGGTCGTGGCGGAAGAGACGCCAGCAATGTCGATTGAGCAGCGTGTGGAAGCCAAGCTCGCGTCGATGACGCTTGAACAAAAGCTCGGCCAAATGATCATGCCAGACTTCCGATTATGGAACGGGACGAACCATACGGCACTCGCGACAGATGTGGCGCGCGTGGTCGACCGGTTTGACCTTGGGGGAGTCATCTTGTTCGCGGAAAACGTGACTGAGACCGAACAGACGACAAAACTCGTCCACGACCTCCAAGAAGTCGTCAAACAAGACGAAAGTAACGACATACCGCTCTTCATCACAATCGACCAAGAGGGTGGGATCGTGACTCGACTCGGGACAGGCACGAACTTGCCGGGGAATATGGCGCTCGGGGCGACACGGAGCAGCCAGTACGCTTACGACGCGGGGAATATTATCGGTTCGGAGTTGAACGCTCTCGGGGTGAACGTCAACTTCGGTCCAGTGCTAGACGTCAACAACAACCCGGCCAACCCGGTCATCGGGGTGCGCTCGTTCTCGAGCGACCCGGAACTCGTCGGGGAGCTCGGTTCGGCGATGACACAAGGGATTCAGGACCAAGGGGTCGCCGCGACAGCGAAACATTTCCCGGGGCATGGTGATACGGCGACCGATTCGCACTACGGCCTGCCAATCGTCGACAAGTCGTTCGAAGACTTGCGCGGTCTGGAGCTCTTACCGTTCAAACGAGCCATCACCGAAGGCATCGACATGATCATGACGGCACACATCGGAATGCCACAAATCGAAGATGAGGTCGTCAACTCGCCGCGCGGTACATTCCCGCTCCCGGCGACGCTCTCGGATGACGTCATCACGGGCGTCTTGCGGGAAGACATGGGCTATGACGGCATCGTCATCACGGACGCCTTGAACATGCAGGCGATCGCCGACAACTTCACGGAAGCCGAAGCGGTCATCAAGACGTTCGATGCGGGCGTGGATATCGCGCTCATGCCGACAATCTTACGGTCGAACGCGGACGTCGTGAAGCTCGAGACCATCTTTGAAGAAGTAATGGCGGCAGTCGAGGACGGACGCCTCTCAGAAGACAAGATTGATGCGGCGGTCGAGCGGATTTTGACGCTCAAAGCGGAACGCGGCATTTGGCAAGAGTCGGTCGATACGACGACGCTCGAGGCGAAACTCGCCGAGGCGAACGCGGTCGTCGGCAGTGCCGAGCATAAAGCGAAAGAACGTGAAATCGCGGAAGCGGCCGTCACACTTGTGAAGAACGACGATAAGACCCTCCCGTTCAAACCGAAAAAAGGGGAGACGGTACTTGTCATCTCGCCGGCGAAAGACCAGACGGACAGCATGATCAAGACGATCAAGTCACTTGAGAAGAACGCCGGAAACATGAAAGACGTGAACGTCATCGCCGCAAACTATACGGCATCGACGAAGCACTTGGACCAAAACCCGGCATTGAAAGAAAAACTCGACGCGGCCGACTATATCATCGTCGGTTCGAACGTGAACAACAGCGCCAAGTTGAAATCGACGTCGGCTGACAACTACGTGCCGGCCGAAGTGTTCCGTTACGCGAATGAGACGGGCAAGAAGTCGGTCTTGCTCAGCCTGCGCAACCCGTACGATGTGGCGGTTCAACCGGACGCACCGGCCCAGCTCATCATCTACGGCTTCAAAGGGGACCCGAACGGACCGGACTCAGAGGCGGGCAATGCCAAATCGGCAGGACCGAACCTCCCAGCCGGCATCCGTGCTATCTTCGGTGAAGTCAAACCGACGGGCAAACTCCCGGTTGACGTACCGACGTTCGAGAACGGCGTGTTCAGTGAAGACTTGCACCTCGAGTTTGGTGACGGATTCCGAAACTGGAACAAGTAAGCAAAAACAGCGAACACCCATGAGGGTGCTCGCTGTTTTTCGTTTGATTGTCACGCCTCGAAATAGCCGACGACAAGAAGGCCCGGGCCTGTGTGTGCCCCGATGGCCGAACCGACGATCGTCTTCGTGACGCTCGCTGGATTCGCATGTTCCCGGAGTAACGCTTCGAATTGATCGGCTTTGGCCAGATCGTCCCCGTGCCCGATGAAGACGTGTCCGCCATCGAGAAGCGATTTCGATTCGGTCATCCATTCGACGATACGGCGTAACACTTTTTTATGACCACGGACCTTCTCGATTGGGACAAGCTTGCCGTCTTCGACAGTCAAGAGCGGTAAAATCGTCAACAAGTCCCCGATGAACGCGCTCGTTTTCGAGACGCGACCGCCACGCATCAAGTATTCGAGCGATTCGACCGTGAACAAATGACGGATTTTGCCGACGATTGATGTCGCGTATACGATCGTCTCTTCATATGTGTGGTCTTGACCATATTCGGCGACCGTCTTGACGAACAGTCCTTGGCCGACCGAGGCGGCACGTGTATCAAGAATATGGAACGTGCTGTTCGGGTATTCTTCTTTAAGGAGATTCCCGACCATGACGGCCGTTTGGTATGTGCCCGAAAGTTCACCGGAGAAAACAAGATACAGGAATGGAATTTCGGATTCGAGATGTCGACGGAAACATGTTTCAAGCCGGGTCGCCTCGATTTGGAACGTCTTCGGTGTCTTTCCGTTCCGCATCGCGTCGTAAACGTCTTTCGGTTGAATGGTCTCACCATCTAAAAAATCTTCGTTGTCGATGATAACGCCGAGTGGCAATACTTCGAGACCGTACTCGACAACCTGATCTTGGGTCAAATCGGCGCCGGTATCGGTTATGATTTTAAACATGCGGTCACTCCTCCATTAATTGTTGTTCAATATCTCGAATCGGTTCATTGCGCTTCCACATGCGGTCGAGCTGGATCGCAAGTGTCGCTTGCTCGCTTGCATCGAGCGAGCCCGGGATGAGCCGGCTCATCTCACTCAAGACGGCGTACGTACGACGGAGCACATCGTCGACGGTGAACGGAATACTAAGTAAGTCTTCGAGTGACGCCATCGTCTCAGGGACGATGACCGGATAGGTGAATCGTGTCGCTTCGCCTTGGATGGCTTGCGCATAAAAGTCACGGATGAGAGCGGCGCGTTCACTTCCGCTCTTGCGGACGCTCAAGTAAATCTGGACGGCGACGCCGCCGCGGACCCGCCGCTGTGAGATGCCAGCGAACTTTTTGCCATCAATCGACAAGTCAAAGCTGCCGGGGCAGTATGAGCCGACGATTTCGCCAGGCACGATTTTCGTCGTCACATCTTGGAACATGAGTTGGATGAGGGACGTCATCGCCTCGTAGCCGCTATCGATTTGAATGCCGTCTTTCTCGGGTAAAATTAAAGATAAGTTCAACACGTCCGCGTCCAAGACGACGGCAAGTCCGCCTGAATTGCGGACGACGGGGCGGAAACCGTGCTCATGCAGCAAGCGGATGCCATCTGCCAAGTGGGGCAGACGGGCGTCTTGAATCCCGAGCACGACCGTGTTTAGATGAACCCAGGCTCGCAGGACGGCACCTGACGTCGCGGTCGAGGCACAGAGCGTATCGTCCGTCGCGAATGATTGCTCGGCTTGGAACGCCGGACCGAGCGAAGACTGGTCGATGACACGGTAGGTCGGTTGTCGTAATAATGGATGGGTCATATACATAATTCCTTTTCAATAAATAATTTCCTTCCCATTATAACATGGGAGGAACAACGCGCTAGAAGTCGAATCCATCAATAATGAAACGTAGGGGGCAACGTCATGTATACGTCACGAGGTCAATTGTCAGGCTCGAAAGTATTCAAAGATCCGGTTCACCGTTATATATACGTCTATGATCATCTCGTCTGGGAATTGATCAATACGAAAGAATTTCAACGGTTACGTCGCATCAAGCAGCTCGGGACGTCGTTTTTGACGTTCCACGGCGCCGAGCATACGCGCTTCCATCATTCGCTCGGTGTGTACGAGATTGCCCGTCAGTTGATTGACCAGTTCCATGAGTATCCGGAATGGGACGACCGCAACCGCGAGCTGTTGCTCGCAGCGGCGCTCCTGCATGACGTCGGACATGGACCGTTCTCGCATGCGTTCGAGCACGTTTTCGCTGTCCGGCACGAAGTATGGACCGAACGAATCATCCTCGGGGACACGGAAGTGAACAAAGTGCTGTCCGAAATGGGAATCGGCTTCCCAGAAGAAGTGGCGGCCATCATCAATAAGACGCACCCGAACCGTCTGCTCGTCAATATCCTCAGTTCGCAGCTCGATGTCGATCGGATGGACTATCTGCTTCGCGACGCCCATTTCGCCGGTGTCAGTTACGGCAAGTTCGACCTTGAGCGCATGCTACGGGTGCTTCGTCCCGATGAAGACCAAGTCGTCGTCAAACAGTCAGGCATGCATACAATCGAGGACTATATCATGCGGCGCTATCAGATGTATTGGCAAGTTTACTTGCACCCGGCGACGCGTTCGAGCGACTTATTGTTAAAAGCCGTGCTCGAGCGCGCGCAAGAACTATATGAGTCGGGCTACGCCTTCGAGATGACACCGAAACACTTCTTGCCGGTTTTCAATCATGAGGACATGACGCTCGAGCATTATTTGAAGCTCGATGAGACGATTGTCTATTTCTATTTCCAAGAATGGATGGATGAGGCCGACCCAATTTTGGCCGACCTTGCGAGCCGGTTCGTCAACCGTCGCCTGTTGAAGTATAAGAACTTCCCGGAAGCGAACCGCGTCCGCTACATGGACCGCTTGCGTTCAACGATGGAGTCGATCGGGTTGCCGACCCGCTATTACTTGCTCGAGGACCAACTCAGCCAATTGCCATACGATTTGTATAAAGGGCACGGCAAATACGAAGGCATCTACCTACAAATGAACGACGGCGACCGTCGCGAAATCTCGGAAGTGTCGATGCTCGTCCAATCGATTTTGAACTCGCGGCAGTCGGACGAGAAGATTTATTATCCCGAGGACGTGCTCCTCAACTTGAAAGATTTCGCGTCAGAAAAAACATGGATGTTGTCAATGTTACGAGGGGATTGAATCGTTGAAAAGGAAGTGACACCATGGGAATCGGGACATTGGTCGGCGGAGTCGGCATTTTCCTGCTAGGGATGATGCTGTTGACGGATACGTTGAAAAATATGGCTGGGGAACGGCTCCGGCAACGATTGAACCAATTGGCGGAAGGACCGGTCGTCGGGGCATTTCTTGGAGCGACGATGACGACGTTGTTCCAGTCCTCGACTGTCACGACGCTCATGACAATCAGTTTCGTCAGTGCCGGTCTCCTGACGTTTACCCAGGCGCTCACACTCGTGATCGGGGCGAATGCCGGAAGTGCGACGACGGGATGGATTGTGGCGCTTTTAGGTTATAACGTCAACATCCGCGAGCTGTTGCTCCCACTCATCGGGGTCGGCATGGCGCTGCGGTTGATTGGGCGACGCGTCAAACGGATCGGTATGCTCATGGTCGGACTCGGTCTGATTTTCGTCGGCATCGGGACGCTCCAAGAGGCGATGCGCGACGTCGTCACATTCTCGTTTACCGGTTTGGATGCGGACACACCGCTGCATCAACTAGCGCTCATCGGAACAGGCTTGTTGATGACCGTTCTGTTACAGTCTTCGACCATCGGGCTCGTCTTGACGATGACAGCGCTCGCGACCGATACAGTGACGCTCGCCCAAGCCTGTCTGCTCGTACTTGGGCAAAGCGCCGGGACGAGTCTAGTCGTCGCGCTCGGATCAATTGGGGGCTGGAAGTCGGCTCGTCGGATCGTTCTCGCCCATGTGCTCGTCCATGGCTCGATTTTACTCATCGGTTGGTTGACGTTCCCGCTCTTGTTTGATGTCGTGAATGGTGTGGCCGACCGCCTCGGCTGGAACGAACTATTGCGGCTCGCTTTGTTCCACACGTCGTTCCATCTGCTCGGCGTGTTCACGTTCTTGCCGTTCCACGAGTCGTTCAGTCGTCAGTTGCTCAAATGGGTCCCGAGCCGGGCGGAGAAGTTGACCCGGTTCTTGAATCCGAACATGGCTCGCATCCCGACGGTCGCACTTGAGGCGGCGCGCCGCTCGTTGATTGAAATTGAGCGCTATCTTGCAAAAGAGACACAATTGTTACTCACGGAAGCAGAAAAACGCGAGGATGAGCTCCAACTTGTCGAAAAGACGCTCGGTGACGTCCGTGTCTTTTTGAGCACGATTCAATTGGAAGAAGGGCGAGGACGCAACGACTATGGTCAACATCTGTCACTCCTCCATACGATCGATCACTTGGAGCGGTGGCTGTTCGTCATGCGGGAAGTCGACCCGGTCGATGCGCTCCGCGATACGGACTTTCTCGTCGCGCGTCAGCTCGTTTTGCATGAACTTGACATGGTCGACACGCTCAATCACCATACGCCACCGGAAGAGTCTCGACAGTGGAAGACGGCCTCGAAACAGCTCGCCGAGTATCGGAAGGCGCACCGGGCCGAACTGCTCGAAGAGACGGCGGCCAATCAACTCGAGATGGACCAGACGATCCAAAAGGTACAGGCGCTCCTCTGGCTCGACCGGATCGGGTACCACATTTGGCGCGCGACGCGTCATCTCATTAAACCGACCGTCCCGAGTGAGCGGTTCGAAGTAAATTTAGAAGACTAAACAACGACCGCCCTCCAAGTTGGAAGGGCGGTCGTGTCAGTTACTTCTTGTCCGCGTGCATGACGCCGGCTTGGCCGTAGTGCGTCGCGTCCATCTCTTCGATGAAGACGGTGATGTTCTCTTTCGGGGCGTTCGTCGTCTCGGAGACGGCGTCCGTCACTTTCTCGATCAACGCGCGTTTTTGTTCGACCGTGCGGCCTGGTAGCATCTTGACAGTTACGTATGGCATACAGGTTCCTCCTTTAGTGTCGTTCCCTTTCATTCTAGTGAAAGGGGCGTCAGGTGGAAAGTGGAAAATCGATTGAGTGCGAGGCACGGTTTAAAAATACAGGTGCGAAACGACCAAAAACGGGGTATGAAACAAGGACAGACTAGTTGTAGGAGGAACAGACGGATGAAATGGAAGGGTAGACAAGCAAGTCGAAACGTCGAAGATCGACGAGGGCAACGTGTTGGAGGAAAAGGCATCGCAGGAGTCGGTGGGGGCTTCGGTCTCATTCTAGTGATCGTCTTCACATTGCTTAATGGAGGCAGTCCGGCAGACATCGTCAATAATATCGGAATCGGGGAACCGCAATCGGTCGGAACATACGAAGGGTCGGCACGTGAAGAAGAAATGGCGGATTTCGTATCCGTTGTACTTCGTGATACCGAGGAAGTATGGACCGATTTGTTTGCAGAAAACGGTCTGACGTATCGAGAACCGACACTCGTTCTGTACAAAGATCAAGTCCAATCGGCGTGCGGGATCGCGGGGTCGGCGGTCGGACCCTTTTACTGTCCAGGTGACCAAAAGCTATACATTGATTTAAGTTTTTATGACGAGCTCAGTCAGCGCTTCAATGCTCCAGGAGATTTTGCGATGGCATATGTCGTTGCCCATGAAGTCGGCCATCATGTCCAGACGCTACTCGGTACGTCAGATAAGATTATGCCGCTTCGAAATGAAATGAGTGAGACCGAGTTTAACAAGTATTTGGTCCGCTTCGAACTCCAGGCTGATTACTATGCGGGAGTTTGGGCCCACCACGCCCAAGGCATGGGCTACCTCGAGGCTGGCGACGTCGAAGAGGCGATGAATGCGGCGCACCAAATCGGGGATGACACACTTCAAAAACAGGCTCGTGGTTATGTGACGCCAGACTCGTTCACCCATGGGACGTCTGAGCAACGAAAACGTTGGTTCGATAAAGGGTTCCAAAACGGGACGATTCAAGGCGGCGACACGTTCAACGCTAAAAACTTATAACGAGGTCAAGCTTCGGCTTGACCTTTTCATATCCAAGTTGGCTTGTGCAGAAAGAATCCGCTATCATGGAAACAGAAACTAGAAGTAGGAAGGGGATGACCCGATGGAATCCTTACTCAAAAAAATCGAGCTCACAAAAAGTGAGATGACATCCGTGGAAAAGAAAATAGCGGATTATATTTTGACCCACTCGACGCTCGTTCCGAATATGACGACGAAAGAACTCGCCCAAAAGACAGACGTGTCGGAAGCGAGCATCGTCCGGTTCGCGCGTGTCGTCGGGATTGACAGTTTTAAATCGTTCAAACTCGCCCTCGTCAAAGATTTGGCGATTACAGAGACGACGCTCACTGACTTTAACGTGCTGCAACAAAAAGACACACCGTACGATTCGTTCCAAAAAGTCATCCATGTCAACAAGACCGCCATCGAGGCGTGTGCCGAGGCGATGGATAAGCGGGAGCTCGAACACGCAATCGATACGTTCGCCCGGGCGAACCGAATCGTGTTTTATGGGGTCGGCGGGTCGTCGACGGCAGCGTATGACGCACAATACAAATTCACAAAGCTCGGCTATGCGGCCCAGACATCACAAGATTTCCATTACATGTTGTCGCTCATCCCGCATCTCGGGCCGACCGACGTCTTCGTCGCCATCAGCACGTCGGGACGGACGAAAGACGTGCTCGAACTCGTCCGCTTTGCCAAGAAGAAAGGGGTGCCGGTCGTCGCCATCACGGACCTCGATAAATCCCCACTCTATCGAGAGACAGACGTCCGTCTTTGTACACCGAGTGTGGAACGTGATTACCGAATCGCGAGCATCGCGTCGAGGATGACACAATTGACCATCATTGACACGCTTTACATGGGGCTGTTGCACCGGAAAGGCGAGGGATTGATTGATCGCTACGCTGAAGCACGTGACGAAATGGTGAAACTACGCCGATGATTCACGTTTATGACGCGACGTGGCGCGACAAGGTGGAGGCGTTTCTGTTGAAACAACAGTCATTCGCGGTGCTGAACGGACAGACGCCGGAAGCGTTCTGCGACGAAAACGTGGCCGATTTTAAGACGAAGGAAACCGTCAGCCTCGTCTTTGAGGAAAGAGACATCATCGCCGTCGCCGACTTGTTGAAGCGGCATCCAATCGACGGCTCGCTTTGGCTCGGTCTGTTCGTCGTCGATGAACGGTTGCACGGCACTGGAATCGCGACGCGGTTGTATGAACAGCTTGAACACGCATATATGCGCCCGTTCCAGACCGTGTTCCGCCTTGGGGTCCTACCGGACAACGAACGGGCCTATTGCTTTTGGGAACGGCAAGGCTATGTATATGAAAAAGATTCAATCACGGCACGGGGCGAACACGTCCACGTATTGAAAAAATCATCGACTAAAGCGCTCGGTCCGATAGGGCCGAGCGTTTTTCTATAGATGTATACACGTATACGAAGCTATATATATACGCTTGACCTGTAATGAAATTTTATTTCCTTATTTTTTTAAATAAGTTTGACTTTTAATTTCAACTTAGTACAATAAAATGAGAGAGAAGAAAGGATGGTGGCGATGTTAGACAAACTGGCTACTGAAAAACGAAATGAACGTACGACGCACTTGGATGAAATGGCGGTCGAGGAGCTCCTCGCAGTTATGAACGAAGAAGATCAATCGGTCCCACATGTCATTAAAGAAGAGCTATCGGTCATTGCCGAAGTGACGAAACGTGCCATCGCATCCTTCAAACAAGGCGGGCGCTTGATCTATATCGGCGCAGGCACGAGCGGACGGCTCGGTATATTGGACGCGGCGGAATGTGTGCCGACGTTCGGTGTGTCACCGGACATGGTCGTCGGATTGATTGCCGGGGGCGAGCGGGCGCTCATCAAAGCCGTCGAGGGAGCAGAGGACAGCAAGGGTTTGGCAGTCAATGATTTGAAAGCGCTTCACTTGAGTGAGAAAGACACCGTCATCGGGATCGCTGCGAGCGGGCGCACACCATACGTCATCGGCGGGCTCGATTACGCCCGTGAAGTCGGGGCGACGACAGCTGCGTTATCATGTAACAAAGGATCAAAAATCAGCGACCACGCCGAGTATAAAATCGAGGTCGAGACGGGACCGGAAGTGTTGACCGGTTCGACCCGTTTGAAAGCAGGGACGGCCCAAAAACTCGTCCTCAACATGATTTCGACGGCGTCGATGATTGGAGTAGGGAAAGTGTATCAAAACCTGATGGTCGACGTGCAGCCGACGAACGAGAAGTTGGAAGTGCGGGCCAAACGGATGATTGCGGAAGCGACAGGGGTCGACGAACAGACGGCCGCGCGTTATTTTGATTCATCCGGTGGGCACGTCAAGACGGCGATCGTCATGATTTTAGCCGATGTCCCGCATGCGGAGGCAGTCGAGCGATTAGAGCGTGCGAACGGATTCGTCCGTGACGCACTATAAGGGGGATTCGAGATGAAGAAAGAAGAAGTTCTGGCGCATGCGATATTAGAGCATGTCGGGGGGAAAGACAACATTCGTCAACTCGCGCACTGTATGACACGTGTACGTTTGGCGCTCAAAGATCCGACCAAAGCGGATCTCGCCGCATTGAAACAAATCGATGGTGTCATGGGTGTCATCGATGACGAGACGTTGCAAATCGTCGTTGGACCGGGGACCGTCAACCGCGTGGCAGATCATCTCAGCCGTGAGACAGGGCTCGCGATCGGGGAAGAATCGGTCGATGCGAACTTGACGCCGGACGAACGGGCGGCCATCGAACGTCAAAAAGTGAAAGACAAGCAAAAGTCGCCGTTCAAGCGCTTCTTACGCCGTTTAGGGAATATCTTCATTCCGCTCATTCCAGGACTTGTCGCTTCAGGTATCATTAACGGGGGGGCCAACTTCGCGAAGAACGCCGGGGTCGATCCGACCGAGACGTGGATGCAAATCCTCTTATTGCTCGGTAGCACCGTTTTCGCCTATCTCGCCATCCTCGTCGGTTGGAACACGGCGAAAGAGTTCGGCGGTACGCCAGTGCTCGGTGCCATCGCTGGGGGGGTTCTCTTCAACCCGGTGCTCGCGGACATCACCATTTATGGGGAACCGCTCGTCGTCGGGCGGGGTGGGTTGTTCGGGGTCATTTTTGCGGCTTGGCTCATGACATACATCGAAAAACATGTGCGCCGTTTCATGCCGACGGCAGTCGATATCATCTTCACACCGCTTCTTACGGTCCTTGTCGTCGGCTTCACAGCTCTCTATGCGATCATGCCGGTCGCAGGCATCTTGTCAGACGGGATCATGCAAGGACTTAATGCCGTTCTTGAAGTCGGTGGACCGCTTGCCGGGGCTGTACTGGCTGGCTTCTTCTTACCGCTCGTCATGGTCGGGTTGCACCACGGACTCACACCGATTCACTTGGAACTCTTAAATACGGTCGGGAACACGGCGCTCTTGCCGATTCTCGCGATGGCTGGTGCCGGACAAGTCGGGGCCGCGCTCGCGATTTTTGTGAAGACGCGCAACCAACGTCTCCGTAATATTATCAAAGGGGCGATTCCGGTTGGATTCCTAGGAATCGGTGAGCCGCTCCTTTACGGGGTCACGCTTCCGCTCGGACGTCCGTTCTTGACGGCTTGTATGGGAGCCGCGGTCGGCGGTGCATTCCAAGCGACGATGAAGACGGCAGCACTCGGGATTGGGGTCTCTGGTCTCTCGCTCACGCCGCTCATCGACAACGGCATGTACTTGACGTATATTGCAGGTCTTGTCATTTCGTATACGGCTGGCTTCATCTTCACGTATTTCTTCGGTTTCAAAGAAGAAATGGCAGACGGGATTTAACAACCGAGGTGGCTCTTTGGAGTCGCCTTTTCATTTGATGAGGAGGGTTTTCTGATGAAAGGATTATCGGTTTATTTGAGTGAACCGCTCACACCACAGTTCAAGACATGGGCCGGACGCATGCGCGAGATTGGTTTCACCTCAATGTTCACGTCACTACATATCCCCGAGGACGACACGTCGGTATACACGGAACGGCTTCGTGACCTCGGCACGCTCGCACGAGAACTCGACATGGAACTGTTTGCGGATATCGCACCGACGTCGCTGGCCGCACTCGGAAAGACGTGGGACGATGCCCATACGCTCGTTGACTGGGGTGTGACGGGTCTGCGCGTCGATTACGGCGTGACGCCGAAACAAGTCGCCGAGTTGTCAATGCGGATGAAGGTCGCCTTGAACGCGAGCACGCTGTCTGAAGCGGAACTCATAGGGATGAAGCAACACGGCCTCGTGACGGACAACGTCGAGGCGTGGCACAATTTCTATCCGCGTCCGGAGACGGGACTTGACAGAGACTGGTTCGATGCCAAAAACGAATGGCTGAAGCAACAAGGGTTGGGCGTCCAGGCGTTCATTCCTGGGGACGGGACACTGCGTGGACCGCTGTTCGAACGCCTGCCGACGCTCGAGGACCATCGCTCGTTATCGACGTTTGCCTGCTATATGGACCTCGTTGATTCGATCGACCGCATCTTGATTGGCGATCCGGGACTCACCGATGAGACGATTGAACAGTTCGCCTCACATGCCGACGAGACACTCGTCCTTCGGGCCGCAGCGGAAACGACGATTGAGGCCGCCTTCTATCGCGTCCAGACGAATCGCATGGATCCGGCACGTGACGTCGTCCGTTCGGTCGAATCGAGGGGCTATGGGCGTCCGGGAGACCGTTTGCTCGAACCGATGGAAGCGAGACCGCGCCCGCTTGGAACGATCACGGTCGATAATGTGAAATACGGGCGCTACGCCGGCGAGTTACAAATCACAAGACATGATTTATGGGCGGACGAACGGGTCAACGTCCTGGGTCGAATCATCGAGGCAGACCGGCCGCTCCTCCAGGCGATTGGGCCCGGTACGAAGTTTCGAATCGAATGGTGCTGACGCTCCAGATTGCCACATTCCCTCGTTTTTGTGTACAGTAGAGAGGGAGGGAAGTCCATGAAAGAGATTAATTTTAATATCGTCGCTGACGATTCGACCGATGGCCATGGTGGTTTTGGAGTCGGTTCGCTCAGTTTGAACAATATGTCTCCCGTTATCATCGATGTCGAGGCGGGGACCGCGGTCATCGATATGGGAGCCATGCATGCCAAGTCGGCGATTGAGAAACGCATCAAGTTTTTAACCGACCCAGAAGCGGTACCGAACGGCAAACCGTACTGGATCGTCTGGGTCACAGTCGGCCGAAAGCCAGAAGGGTTCTATTATGGTGGTGTCGCAGCTTGTGACATGTCGATTGATCTCGAAGCACGCCGCGGCTATAAGCTGTTGCCCTATCACGTCAACCAAATGGACAAGTCGCTCAAGGGCCGCATTCTAATTGACATGATGGACGCACCGTCACGAGACGTGCTCGCTGCCTTTTTGAAAGAACATCGTCCCGAAATCTGGGCACAATCGACTGAACTACAAAATGAGCTTGAGCGCCTTCGTGCCGAGTAAAAAGATTGGACCGCTCTGGTCTCCAATCTTTTTTGTTTTCATATTTCCAAATTTGGGAATAAAAATTTGTTACGATATTGTGATTTTAGCGTAATTGTATGAATATTCAGCATTATGCTATATTTAATTAACTGTGTAAAAGAGAAAGGATGACACGATGAGTGAAACTAAGAAAATTATGATTGGGCTACTGTTGGGGGTAGCCGTCGGTTTAGGGTTAGCCGCATTACCAGGTAATATTTACGATATGGCCAACACGTATATCCTCTCGCCGGTCGGAACTATATTTTTAAACTTGATTAAAATGTTAGTCGTTCCGATCGTCTTCTTCTCGATCATTCTTGGTGTCATGGGTCTCGGGGACCCGAAAGAACTTGGTCGCGTCGGAACGAAATCGATTCTGTTTTTCTTGACGACGACAGCAATTGCCATCGTCTTGGCGATGGGTGTCGCATATATTTTCCAGCCAGGGGAACGGGGAGATTTCCCAACGACAGGGTTAGAATTCGATGCCTCTGGTTCAGAAGAATCTTCTGATATCGTCAGTACGTTCGTCAACATGATTCCGACGAACCCGGTCCAAGCGCTCGCAGAAGGGAATATGCTTCAAATCATCGTCTTTGCGGCACTCATTGGCTTCGCGATGATCGCGCTCGGTGAAAAAGCGCGAACATGGCGCCGTTTCGTTAAACAAGGCGATCGCATTATGATGTATTTGATTCATTTGGTCATGAAATTAGCGCCCTATGGTGCGTTCGCGTTGATCGCCTCGGCCATCGGTGGCATTGGATTGGCCGCTGTTCAACCATGGCATGGTACATGTTTGCGGTCGTGTTTACATTGGCGTTGCATTCAATTTTAATCTATGGGGGGGCCGTGGCCATCCTAGGGAAAATGAATCCCATCTTCTTCTTTAAAAACTTCTATGAGGCGATGACGTTCGCGTTCTCGACGTCTTCGTCTAATGCGACACTTCCGGTGTCGATGGAAGTGGCTCAAACGAAACTCGGCGTGCCACGCTCGATTTCTTCGTTCGTTCAACCGCTCGGTGCGACGGTCAACATGGACGGGACGGCCATCATGCAAGGAGTCGCGACGATTTTCATTGCGCAAGTGTTTAACGCCGATTTGACAATGACAGAACTATTGACAGTCGTCATCACAGCGGTACTCGCCTCAATCGGGACGGCGGGCGTACCAGGGGTCGGTCTCGTCATGCTCGCGCTCGTCTTGCAATCGGTCAACTTACCGGTCGAAGGGATTGCCTTGATTATCGGTGTCGACCGTATCCTCGATATGCTCCGGACGACAGTCAATATTACAGGGGACGCAGCCTGTGCGGTCGTCGTCTCAAAACTCGAAGAGAAACATCTTCCTGCCGTCGACGAAGACGCATGGGATGAGTTGGAAGCAAAATAACGAAAAGGCTGACCTGTCATTGACGGGCCAGCCTTTTCACATGAAATGAGGTTGTTATATGGAATGGGCAGCTTTGCCAATCCCGTTGTTTGTTGTCATAAGTATCTTGTTGAATACGCTCATCGCCGTCGCTGGCGTGTTGCCGAGCGCCTTTTTGACGGCGCTGAACGTGCAATTACTAGGCTTTGGACCGGGTGTGGCCGTTTCCATCAGCGGCGAGGCGATAGGTGCTGTGCTCAGTTTTATTCTCTATCGCAAAGCGCTCCACCGGTTCACGTCACCGGATGGGGAACGTTTGAAACGGCTCCGCGAAGCAGATGGAATTGAGGCATGGTTTCTCGTACTCGGACTAAGGTTCATGCCGTTCGTGCCGTCCGGACTCGTCACGCTGTCGGCTGCGTTCAGCCGGATGTCACTGCCGTCGTTCGCGGTAGCGAGCACGATTGGAAAAGTGCCGGCGCTCGTTATTGAGGCGCTCGCCGTCGCGGCCGTCCTGAATGTGGCTGCAGGTTGGCAACTTGGTCTCATTGCCTTGTCCATCGTCTTCTATGCCGTTTGGCGCTTGTCTCAAAGGAGTGGCGAGAAGATATGACAGAACGCTTCGACGAAACGTTTGCCGTTCGATTTCTTGCGTAACATCGACCAGTCGACGAGAATCGATTCATCAAAGTCTTTCAAGAATGCTTCGTGCAGCTGTTGAATGGATGACGTCTCGTACTGGGCGATGGTCATCTCATGATTCAAATACATGCTCCGAAAATCAAAGTTGGCCGTCCCGACGAGTGCAATCTTGCCATCGATGAGGACGGTTTTTGCATGGATGAAATGACGGTTGTATTTATAAATCTGGATGTTCCGTTTGAGCAGTTGCTCAAAATAATACTCGGTCGCATGAAAGCTGAACCATTCGTCGCCTTTTCCAGGGACGACGATGCGGACGTCGATGCCACGCCGACCGGCGACTTCTAACAGCGCGAGCAGTTCGGGTGGCGGGATTAAATATGGCGTCGTGATCCAAATCGACTCTTTCGCCTCCATCAAAAGGGCCATGAGTCCGTCCCGAATCGTGACGTCTTTACCCGGAGACGTGACGAGAAGCTGTGTCGCTCCGTTGGCCGCTTGCGGATCGTCGATAAAATATTTCGGTAAATGTTCGTCGTCAGCAAATAAATCCCACGTCTCTTTGTCTTCCTCATGGCCTGCGTATAGCCAATTCTCGACGAACAGGCGCTGCAGTTCTCGTACGAGCGGTCCTTCGAGGCGCAGATGGGTATCGCGCCAAAATCCAAGTTTTTTATGCTTGCCTAAATATTCATCACCGACGTTCAGACCGCCCGTATAGGCAATCTGTCCGTCGATGACGATTAACTTCTGATGATTGCGGAAGTTGGCGTTAAAGACGAGCAGCGGATGAACGATCGGATCAAATGCTTGGACGTGGACGCGTGATTCACGAAGTGGTTCGATGAAGTCTTCATTGATTTCTTGACTGCCGAGTCCATCGTATAAAAAGCGAACGATGATATTCTCATTCGCTCGTTTGATTAGCGCATCCCGAATCTTTAGCGAAATCTCATCGGTCCGGAATAGAAAATATTGGACGTGGATGTGGTGTGTCGCGCGCTCAATGTCGTGAAGTACTGCTTCAAACTTCGCATCGCCATTGATGAGCAGTTTCGTCGATGTATGACCATCCGCCCCTGTCGCGCCAAGCTTTTCGAGTGTACGCGTGAGCGGATAACGATCTGACACGTCGTTGGACGTCTCGATGCGTTCGGTCGCAATCGCTTGCCGGAACATGCGAATCTCGTTCGAAGTTCGTTTAATCCGGCGGTACCGCCGTGGAGTTCGACCGAAGAGCACCCAGGCCAGCGCACCGAGAAACGGAATGAACAAGACAGCGAGGAGCCAGGCGAGTTTTGCCTGCGGTTGGCCCGAATCAAACAAAATATGCCAACCCACAAGGAGCGGTGCCACGATCGCGAGACCAATCAAGAATGGAATCAATCCGTCCACGGAGTAGAGGACGAGGAGAAGGAGGAGGCCGAGTACAATCATGGTGAGGAGTTGCCAGACGCGTCGTTTCAACACGTGCACCTTCTTTCTGTTCAGTTGTCATCACTAAATTCATTCCACCATTTGCGCGTTCTTAATCTGAAAAAGTTTTAGCGGAAGCGACAAGGGAATTCATCATATACATCTTGATGTCACGTTTGGAGAGGATAGGGGAGCAAATGAGGGATCGATGCAAAGGAACAGGAATGAAAGGAGATGGAGATGAGCGGCCGAGAATGTAAAAAAGGCCTAGTGCGGATGCTCTAAGCCTTCATTGTGTCAAAGCGAATATGGTGACGGTTTGCCAAAGTAATAACCTTGAGCGAGATCGAAGCCGAGTTCACGACAGACGTCGACTTCTTCAGCGCGTTCGATGCCTTCGGCGAGAATCGTGATGCCCATCGATTTGGTCAATTGGCGTACATTTTTCAAGAATGCCCGTTTTTCGGCGTCTTGATCGCAAAACGAGACGTAGGACCGATCGATTTTGACATAGTCCGGTTCAAGCCGCTTCAACATGTCAATCGTTGAGAAACCGGCGCCGACATCGTCGAGGGCGACTTTCATGCCGCGCTTTTTATATGTAGAGAAGACGTGTTGCAAGTGGGCCACGTCTTGCACTTTCTCCGTCTCGACGACTTCGAAGATAAAACGGTCTGGACTGAGCCCGTAACGATCGATGATTTCGAACGTGTGTTGCAGACAATAGTCCGGATTGTAAATCGTTGACGGCAAGAAGTTGATGAACGTCTTCTCGTGCGGCGCGATGGCATGATGAGTCGCTTTAATCGCCTCGGCACGGGCGCGTTGATCGAGCTTCGAGTGCAGGCCGAAGCGGTTGGCCGCGCGGAATAACTCTCCCGGCGAGATGTTATTACGACTACGGAGCAACGCCTCATAGCCGAACCGTTCGCCCGTGTCGAGGTGAACAATGGGTTGCAGGTGGCTTTCAAAGTCACCATGTTGAATCAATTCGATCGTCTCGCGGTTGGCGATTTGTTCGAGTAGGTCGCTCGCCGAGACGAGGGCAGTCTGACGTTTCGTGGCCGGATCGACACAGTACACGTCTTCCTCGACATGGGCAAGACGATTGGTCAATTCGTCGAATGAATCGTACGGATGGGACTCGTCATTGACGACGACAAGGCCTCGTTCAAAAAAGGGGATGGTCGTGGAGCAGGCTGTACAAGGAGACCACATAGGATCCCTCCTTTCAAATGATAGAAGTACTCTCTCTTTACTTTATCGGATAAAACTCACATAAAACTCACACGTAGGGGCAAATAAATAAAAAAATCGTGCAAAATGCGGGCAGTTTTTGTATACTTCCTATCGTATGAATAAGAAGCGCCTCAAAACGCCACTCGCATACGAACAACTTTTTGAACAGAAAGGGGTTCTATCGATGGACCAAAAATTAAAATTATGGTTTACGGAGCACCAGACAGAAGATTACGGAATCACGTTCCGTGTAAACCACGTTTATGAGAGCGAACAAACGGAGTTTCAACGACTAGAAATGGTCGAAACGGACGAGTTCGGAACAATGTTGTTGCTTGACGGAATGGTCATGACGACGGATAAGGACGAATTCGTCTATCACGAGATGGTGGCTCACGTCCCACTCTTCACGCACCCGAATCCGAAGCATGTGCTCGTAGTCGGCGGCGGAGACGGCGGCGTCATCCGTGAGATTATGAAACACCCATCAGTCGAAAAAGCAGTTCTCGTCGACATCGACGGGAAAGTCATTGAATATTCGAAGAAATACTTACCAAATATCGCAGGCGAACTCGACAACCCACGCGTTGAAGTCATCGTCGGTGACGGCTTCATGCATATCGCCGAGTCTGAGAACGAGTACGATGTCATCATGGTTGACTCGACAGAACCAGTCGGCCCAGCGGCCAACTTGTTCACGAAAGGATTCTACGCCGGAATCTCGAGAGCGCTCAAAGCCGATGGAATCTTCGTCGCGCAGACGGACAACCCATGGTTCACGCCAGAGCTCATCCAGACAGTCCAACGTGACGTAAAAGAAATCTTCCCGATCACGAAGCTCTACACAGCGAACGTACCGACGTACCCGAGCGGTATGTGGACGTTCACAATCGGTTCGAAGCAGTATGACCCGGAAGCAGTGGCTCCGGAGCGTTTCCACGACATCGAGACGAAGTACTACACGCCGAAGCTTCACAATGCGGCCTTCGTCCTTCCTAAATTCGTGGAGGACTTGACGAAATGATTAAACGTTTCGATGAAGCCTATTCAGGCAAAGTGTTCATCGCGAGCCTGCCAGAAGTCGCAGACGCGAAGACGGTCCTTTACGGGATGCCGATGGACTGGACGGTCAGTTTCCGTCCGGGCTCACGTTTTGGCCCGAACCGGATTCGTGAAGTCTCAATCGGGCTTGAAGAGTACAGCCCGTACTTGGACGGAGACTTGAGTGAAGCCGCCGTCTATGACGCCGGTGACATCCCGCTTCCGTTCGGGAATGCTCAGAAGTCGCTCGACATGATCGAGTCGTTCGTGAAGGACGTCATTCAAGCAGGCAAGTTCCCGCTCGGTATGGGTGGGGAACACCTCGTCACGTGGCCGGTCATCAAGGCGATGCATGATCAATATGGCGACGATTTCGTCATTCTTCATTTCGATGCGCACACGGATCTCCGTGACGAATACGAAGGCGAGCCGTTGTCGCACTCGACACCGCTCAAAAAAGCGGCCGAGCTGATCGGTCCATCGAACTGTTACTCGTTCGGGATTCGTTCTGGGATGAAGGAAGAGTTCGACTGGGTCAAAGAAGTCGGCTATAACATGTATAAGTATGAAGTGATCGCACCGCTCAAGCGCGTGTTGCCGACGCTCGCCGGGAAGAAAGTGTACGTCACGATCGACATCGACGTCCTCGACCCGTCGGCTGCGCCGGGTACGGGCACACAAGAAATCGGCGGCATCACGACGAAGGAATTGCTTGAAGCGGTCCATGCGATTGCGAACGCGGACGTCGACATCATCGGTGCCGACCTCGTCGAAGTGTCACCGGCCTATGACCAGTCGGACATGACGGCCATCGCCGCTGCGAAGATCCTTCGCGAAATGATGATTGGATTCGTGAAGTAACGATGCCGAAGAAAGGTCAACTCGAGATGGAGCTGAGTGCTCGCCTCACCCAATGGGAGAAAGAGTATCTCGGACGCGGTTCCTTGACGTGTAAAGCAGACTTGCTTCGCGACCTGGCGATCGTGACGCTCCAAGGCGTCTTGACCCCGGCCGAGTACGAACTGGCCGCCAAATCGGCCGGACGCGAGCAATTGAAGAAGTACCGAAACAACCTCGTCGAATCCGGTCGACCTCAACTCGAGATCATCGTCCGCGAGGTGCTCGGGCGACGGATTGTCTCGCTTCACACGGACATCAGTACAAAGACAGGAGAGCGTCTCCTCGTCTTTCGTCTCGATGCACCGTGGGAAAACGGGATTGACAAGCCGTGACGACATTTTTACACTAGAAACAGAGACGGTTCAGGATTGGGTGTTTAAAAACATACCCATCGTCCTGCCCCGGAGCTGATTAACTACACATCCGACAGTTGTCGGCTAGACGGAGCGAATCTATTTGAGCCGTCGGCATGCAGCGCACACCTTTCTTTGGTGTGCGCTTTTGTCGTCTAGGAGGAAAAGATGGAACAATTAATGTTTTTATTGACGAGCGCCCCGGTGCTCCTATTCGTGACCGGCGTGATTGCGGCTCTCGGCAAATCGAATTTGAGAATCCCTGAATCGCTTAGCATCACGCTCAACTTGTACTTGTTGCTTGCCATCGGACTGAAAGGTGGCATCGGTCTCGCCTCGGTGTCGATGGAAGAGTTGGCGCTTCCGCTAACAGTGACGCTTGCGGTCGGAATCGTCTTGCCACTCGTCGCCTTTGGAATCGGCTCGCTACTCAAATTCACGTTCCCCGAACGAATTGCCATGGCGGCGACGTTCGGTTCGGTCTCGCTCGTGACGTATGTCGCCGCGTCTGCTCAACTCGAACGTCTCGGCATCACGTATGAACCGTTCATGACGACACTCGTCGTCGTTCTTGAGATTCCGGGTCTCGTCGTGGCACTGTTGCTTTACAACCAGAGTCGCGTCCTCGGGATCACGGCGGCCCCGACCCAATCGTTCACGGTCATCCGTGACAGCCTGCTCTCCAAGAGTATTCTGCTCTTATTGGCTGGTCTCGTCGTCGGAATCGTCACGCCGGATACATCGGCGCTCGAACCGTTTTTCATCGATTTGTTCCCGGGCGTGTTGCTCTTGTTCCTGCTCAGCCTTGGGGTCAAAGTCGGTCATCAGTTGAAGACGATTTCGTCCTATGGCATAAAATTTTTAATCATCGGCATGATGTTTCCACTCGTCGGGGCCATCATCGGTTATATCGCGGCCGGGATGGCCGGGTTATCCGATGGAGGGACGATCCTCTTCATGACACTCGCCGCCAGCGGGTCGTACATCGCTGCCCCGGCCATGCTTCAAGCATCGGTTCCTGAGGCGGAGCCATCGTTTTATTTGACACTCGCTCTCGCCGTCACGTTCCCGTTCAATCTGCTCGTCGGCATCCCCCTATTCATTTCCATCGTCACTTGAACGAAAGCCCTGTCTCGTCATGAGACAGAGCTTTTTTTATTGCATGATTTTCTGTTCTTCCATACATTTCAACGCGGCCGTCCAACTGCCGAATAAGGCGTTGATGGTCGATGTGCTCGGCACGTTTCGTCCCTCAGCCCATTTTCGATAATGAAGGATGCTGAAATGGGACAACTCATGTTTCGCCAATCGAAGCGCCTCGATGACGTCTTCTTCATCCCATTTTCGTTTCGGCGGGGCGATGTCGAGCACGAACAAGGCGTAGCTCCACGACCCGTACTTCCGCGCGATGGTCGCGACCGTCGGATAGCCCCGCTCTTGGGCCCAGATGGCATAGTGCTGAGAGGTGAGCCGTTCGAGTTCTTCGGACGCCTCGATCAAGGCTTGGATGATACGTTCTTCATTGTTTTTGGCGGCGGTCGTTTGAAGTTTGGCTTCTCGAAGCGCGTTCGACCAAGAGCCGAAGCGGCTACTGATCAACGTGAGCGACGGCGACCGCGTCACTTTCGACCACTCCCGGTACGTTTGACTCGTGAAAAGTGACAGTTCCTCGGCGGCTTGGTTCAACGCCCGGAGGATGTCTTCATCCGAATAGTAATGGAATAGCATTTGAATTTGAGCAGCGACGAGTGCCTCGCGCCACGACCCGAACTGGTGGATGACCGTGGAAAGGGACGGCACGTTTTTGGTTTGCGACCAAACGCTGTACCGTTTCGAATCGAGCTCGGCATGTTCTTGAGCAGCTAACTGCAACGCTTGTACGATTTGAGGGCGTGTCCATTTTTTCATCTTGGTGTCTCTCCTTTGGAGGGAGACGCAGCGAGCGTCTCGGAAGGTCTCTTGGTGTGAATGAACAGCTTGTATTGGTTGAAGAGTCAACGAGCCAGTCAAAAAGAATGCGTACGATCGACGTTTACCTCCTTATCCGGTGTTTTAATGAGATGCAAAAAAATGTAAACGATACCCAATTCGGGTTATGTATATTTCCATTTCCCGTTTGCCCGACAATTATTCATTATGTGAAGGAAATCATGATAATAATTTCGTGAACTCCTTTGTTGCAACCCATGTCGTTCATGAGAAAAAGCTTGTTTTATCTTTAAATTTGTTGAGAAGAGTCGGGTAGTTTACTAGCATCGACGCATCTTTTGCGCATTCCAACCCACACCACGAACGAACAACTTAGACTCTTGGAGGTGCGAACTACCATGCCAACACTCGTGAACGTGTATCGAAAGAATCAACGGAATTTGTTGTTTTTATGTCTCGACATCTTGATTGTCTCATTTGTGCTCTATGCGACGTTTGAATTGCTGTTCTCGACGATTACGTCGTACGCAGCGCTCGAATCGAGCGAAATGTTGATGATGGTCGCCATCAAAATCATCAGCTTCAGTCTCGTCGGGACGGTGTTGAAAATCCATCGTATCGACTGGCGTTACGCCTCGGTCCATGAGATGAAACAAGTCGCCATCGCCTTACTGAGCAGTGACTTGGTGTTGTACGCCTACAACCAGTTCCACTTCGGCGCAGGGCTCGGCATGATCATCGCCGTCCAAGGGTTGCTCGCCTTTAACTTGATTTTGTTCACGCGATTCTTGGCCCGCAACCACGTATTCGATGTGTTCAAACCGCACTCCAATCACCCAGGACGAAAAGCACTCATCATCGGGGCCGGTGATTCGGGCCAGTTGATTGTCCGTGAGTTGAAAGAACATCGGACGACCGTCCTCTGCGTAGTCGGTCTACTCGATGACAACCCACACCTACAGTCGCTTTACGTGCACGGTGTTCCAGTGCTCGGGGTGACGGACGATTTAGAGCGCATCATCCAAGAGCACGGGATTGAAGTCGTGATTTTGGCCATCCCAAGCCTGTCCTATGCGCGACGCCTTGCCTTGCTCAAACGAATTGAGAAGACGGGTGCTGAGTCCCATGCGTTACCGATGATCTCGGAGCTCGCGACCGGGAAGGTCTCCATCAGTGAAATCCGCCAAGTGAAAATCGAAGACTTGCTAGGCCGAGAACCGGTCCAGTTGGACATATCTGGAATTTCTAGTCATGTGGAAGGAGCGACGGTACTCGTCACGGGTGCCGGCGGATCAATCGGTTCGGAACTGTGCCGTCAGCTCATCAAATTTGCCCCGGCTGAAATGATTCTCCTCGGTCACGGCGAGAACAGCATTTACTTGATTGAACGAGAGCTGCGCGAATTCGGGACGGACACGGTGCTTTATCCCGTCATCGGTGATGTGCAGGATGAGGCCCGGCTTGAAGAAGTGTTCCGGATGTATAAACCGGACATCGTCTATCACGCCGCCGCCCACAAACACGTTCCGCTCATGGAAGACAATCCGCTCGAAGCCGTCAAAAACAACATTTACGGGACGAAACATATGGTCGACGTCGCGGCCCGTCACAAAGTGAATCGCTTCATCATGATTTCGACGGACAAGGCGGTCAATCCGACGAACGTGATGGGTTCGACGAAACGAATCGCCGAAATGGTCGTCCAAGAGAAAGCTCGTTCCAGTGATACGATTTTTGCGGTCGTCCGCTTCGGAAACGTCCTCGGCAGTCGTGGCTCGGTCGTCCCGCTGTTTAAAGAACAAATTCTACGCGGAGGTCCGGTCACCGTCACCGATCCCGAGATGACCCGTTACTTCATGACCATCCCGGAAGCGAGTCGTCTCGTCATTCAAGCGAGCGTCTTAGCGCGAGGTGGTGAAGTGTTCGTGCTCGATATGGGTGACCCGGTCAAAATCATCGATTTGGCGAAAAAGATGATCGAGTTGAGCGGATTCACGACCGATCAGATTGGAATCGAGGTCACTGGGATTCGTCCTGGTGAGAAGTTGTATGAAGAACTGTTGGCCGAAAGTGAGCTCGGTCCGGAAGCGAACGTCTTCCCAAAAATCTTCGTCGGTCGGACCCGGTCGTTCAAGACCGTCTCCTCTGTCTTGCATTTGATTGAAACGTTCCGTGATGACCGTGACGCGTTGATGTATCTGTTGCTGTTCATCGCCAACAGCGAAGACCTCGATCGAGACGTCGAACGGCTGTTCACACACGGGGTGAAACGGATGCGGCCCTATGTCGCGGGGACGCGTCTCGCTGATGGAAACTGATCGTCAAAACGAGTAGGAGGAGAGAACGATGGTTGATCAAACGGTGCTGATCGTCGGGGTAGCCAGTTTTCAAGGATTTCATTTGGCCCGCCGGCTGTTGCAAGAAGGATTTGAAGTCGTCGGAATTGACGACGAGGGGCGCTACAAGACGAGAATCGCCAAACAACGTCTTTACGTTCTGACACATCCGCAGTTTCATTTGATTCGCTCGACGCTCGCGAATAAACAAGTCATGCGCAGCGTTATGAGCGCATATGAACCGAAACATGTGGTTTTATGTTCGAACCGTCGACTTCGCGTCGGAGACGATCCTCTTGAACGCTACGAATTATTAAAACGTTATGTCACCATGCAAACGAAGCGAGTTCCGGTAGAATCGTGTATCACGTTCGACTTACCTATAAAAAATGAGGACGACGAACGCCGGGTCATCCATTTGTATACCGAAGACGTCTTCGGGCCTTGGGACGATGCCTCGACGTTAGTATCAAAAGCAATCAGCGCCGTTGACCGAGGGGTTCGACTCTCAGGTTATTACGCGACGGACATCATCAACGTCTCCTATATTGACGATGTCGTGGAGTCGGTCGTTCGCTTACTGCGTTTGATTCAAACAGGAGTGTCACCCATCGGATACTTTCAAATTCCGGCCTCCGACTACGTGAACGTCCAAACGTTATTGTCCGACATCGGTCATATCCTCAACAAGTCGGCGAAGACGTCGTTGCCGATCCGAGAATCGGTGCTCCGTCAGTCAAACGTTCCGACCCTTGATACACTCATCGGTTTCAACCCGAGTACGTCGCTGTTTGAAGGACTCGAGCAAGTCATCGACTGGTATATCTCGTATAAAACGATGATGAAGGAGGGCATCAAATGAACATCCTACTATCAAAACCCCACATGTCCGGTCGCGAGATGGCTTATATCGAGGAGGCGTTCGAAAGCAACTGGATTGCCCCGCTCGGTCCGAACGTCAATGCGTTTGAAGCGGAAGTCGCCGCTTATGCGGACCACCCTTATGCCTTGGCAACAAGCTCAGGAACGGCTGCCCTCCATTGGCATTACTTACGCTCGATATTGGAACAGGGGACACAGTGTTCTGCCAATCACTCACGTTCGTGGCGTCGGTCAATCCAATTCGATACGTCGGGGCGATTCCGGTTTTAATCGATTCGGAAACGGCCACATGGAACATGTCTCCAGATGCGCTCCGAAAAGCGTTCGTCCAAGCGGCGACGAAAGGAAAACTCCCGAAAGCGGTCATCGTCGTGCATCTCTACGGCGTCGTCGCGAAGATTGGCGAGATTCGTCACATTTGCCGCGAGTTCGGTGTCCCCTTGATTGAAGATGCGGCCGAATCGCTCGGCTCGACATGGCACGGACAGATGACAGGTACGATCGGTGACATCGGCTTCTATTCGTTCAACGGCAATAAAATTATCACGACCTCAGGTGGCGGGATGCTCATGATGCCGAATGAAGAGACGAAACAACTGGCGCTTAAATTGGCCACGCAAGCCCGGGAAGACGCACCGCATTATGAGCACGATCAAGTTGGCTACAATTATCGGCTGAGCAATGTCTCAGCTGGAATTGGCCGAGGACAGCTTGAAGTGATTGAACAGCGCGTACAAGCTAGACGTCGCGTTTTCGCCCGCTACGAGCGCATGTTCCGACAACTGGGGACGACGTATCAGCGAGAAGTCCCCTATTCGCGGGCAAACCGTTGGCTCACCGCCATGCAGTTGGACCAGACCGAGTTGCATCGTGACACGTTGATGCAGCGGCTTGCCACAGCCGGAATCGAGTCACGTCCTGTCTGGAAACCGATGCACTTACAACCCGTTTATCGAGATGCGGAATACGTGACAGTCGACGGAGAGGACGTTAGTCGTCGCCTATTCAAAAATGGTATCTGCCTTCCGTCCGGTTCTGATTTAACACTTGTAGAACAACAGCAAGTCATCCAAACCGTACTCGATACACGCTCAATCGTCGCAGAACAAAGTGTCTGAGGAGGACGAACGATGAATCGGGAAGCAGAGATCATTCAAGCGCTTCGAGCCGCTGCATCTCTGACTCCGACCCTCACTGTTAAACAATATCAGCTTTGGAGCCGAGACCGAGACGTCCCGACATTTATCGACGTGCTCAATTTTTACGGATCGTGGACCGGTGCATTAAAGGCGGCCGGGCTAATCGAATCCCGTAGGCATTATACTCAGCAAGAACTCGTTGCAGCGCTACGGCTCGCGCTTGAACAGGAAGGAAAGTTGACGAGCACCCATTACCAACAATGGGCCAGCGGTCAAGTCGCCCCTTCTTTAGGTGATATTATTTCCCATTTCGGGTCTTGGAGTCTGGCCGTGAAAACAGTCGAGCGTTTAGAAGAACTCCATTTTACTGTCCAGCCAGAACGTGAAAAAGCAGAAATCGTTCAGTCATTACTTGAAGCGAGCCGCGTCGTGGTCCCGTTTAATGCTGTCTCCTATCAAAAATGGGCCAAACAACATAAACGACCGAGCGTCGCCAAAATCTCGAGGCGGTACGGCTCCTGGAAACGGGCACTCGCCGAATTGGAGCTCCGTGAGTCGTGTGATGGAAAGAAGTGAACATGGAGGAGGAACCCCGATGAACGGAGCATTTGTCATCTCGTTAGATTTTGAATTGAACTGGGGTACGTTTGACGGCACAACAATCGAGGCGTATGGCGAGAATCTACTCGGGGTACGGCAAGTCGTACCGAGTCTGCTCGACATGTTCGCCGTGCATCAGATTCATGTGACGTGGGCGACCGTCGGCTTCCTGTTTTATGAGACAAAAGCGGAACTTTTGAAAGACTTGCCGACGATTCAGCCACGTACCGTCATCCCGAATATTCCTCCTACAACTGGGTGCGGCACGTCGGGATAGACGAGACGTCCGATCCGTATCATTTCGGAAAATCGCTCGTTGATCAAATCATCGCCACACCTGGCCAGACGATCGGAACTCATACGTATTGTCATCTCTCTTGTCTCGAGGAAGGTGTGAGCATCGCGGCGTTCAAGGCCGATCTTGAGGCGGCAAAGCGCGTGGCGGCGCGGTATGACATCCCGATTCAAAGCATCGTATATCCACGCAATCAATCGAGCCCGGCGCATTTCAAGGCAGCTCAAGAAGTCGGGATCGATGTGTATCGAGGAAACGAAGTGCACTACATTTACCGGGCTGATGCGAGAGGCGATGAAGGGTTAGGACGCCGCGCCCTCCGTCTGCTGGATGCCTACGTCAATTTGACGGGGCACCATACCGTCTCGTGGGCAGCCATTCGGCAATCGTCTCCATATAACGTCCCGTCGAGCCGATTCCTCCGACCTTACGCGCCGGCGCTCCGTTTACTCGACCGCCTCAAATTACGGCGCATCAAACGGAGCATGACGCATGCGGCCAAGCGAGGGGAAGTGTTCCATCTTTGGTGGCACCCGCACAACTTCGGGAAACACTTATCGGAAAACATGACCATGTTAGGTGAAATCATCGCCCATTTTGAAATGTTGCATCAAACATATCAATTTGAAAGTTTATCGATGGAGGAAGTGGCGGACCGTTGCCGACCGGCCGTCGTCTCGACGCAGGAGCGACACGGATGAGGGGCGTTCGGGGAAAGAAAAGGGGGAGGACGAAGTGGGCCGACCAATCGTACTACTCATTGGAAAAAACCGGGCATCTGCCTACGTCTATCAGGCAATTCGCAACTTAGGGGTGACCCATGTGATTCAGGAAGATGGACCGAGCGAGCATCGCCCGGAATCCATTAAGCACTGGATGACGCATGTATACGTCCGACTGACGTCTCCTGTCATGCGCCTTTCAAGCCGGGCACGGATTCAGGAGCTCAAGCGCCGCTATCCGTTGAATGATGAGCCGATCCCGTTCCACCACATCCTACGCGTCACGTCATTGAACGATACGAAGACGACGATGTGGCTCGATCGTCTCGATCCACAACTGATCGTCACCCATGAAACGGGACCGATCGACCGAGTGTCCTCGCCCGATTCGACTGTCCGGTGTTGACGATCAAACCGACGATCGCTGAAGGACAGATTGAGGCGTACTGGGCGTTCCGGGCCAAACCGGACGTCTGTGAGGCACGAATCGAACAGTGGACCGAGCGGGGCTGGTCTGTGGTCGACCGGGCCGTGCTCTACATCGGCGGGACGGATAATTTTGCCACGTATCCGTACTTGCAGCTCACGACGGCGCTCCCGCTCTTGAGACGTCAAATCGAGTTATTGCTAAAGGAAGATGTGTATGACCGTCGAACGGCAAAATAACGGCCAAAGCGCGATGCTTTGGCCGTTTAGCTTTGGGTGATGCAATAGTGTTGGATAGCGTCATTATAATAGACGGCCAGTCCTGGCGCGTACTTGTCATAGAACGCGGTGAAACGCTCGTCCGTGACGTACATCTGACCGAGTCCGCTGAACATGTCGAGCGAGCAGTCATAAAACTGGTCGTTGATGAACAGGTGGTTCGCCCGGACGGCCGCTTGGACACGCGGGTCTTCGACCGGGACACGGGACGTGAACAAGTCGACGAGTGGTTTGACGAGATCGACTTGCTGTTGACTGAGCGCTTCCCAGTCTTCTTTCGATCGCTTGTCGGCGCGCGCACGTGACGTCTTGTACGCCTCACTCTCGCCCCAACGTTCTTCTGTCTCCGCCTCGTGCTTCGCCTCATGGGCTTTCAGTTCGTCAAACGATAATCCCTTGAACAACGATTTGTCTTCCATTGGAATTCCTCCTCTCAGTGAGGTGAGCGTCGATTCCGCCGTCTCGGCGAGTGTCGCAAAATAGGCGGCTTTCGCGCGCAAGGCGATCACTTGTTCTTCAAGGGCACGGGTCCGGTCGAACGGTTCGGCGGCGAGTAACGCTTGAATCGTCTCGAGCGGAAAATCGAGCGATCGATAAAACAAAATTGTTTGCAACCGCTCGGCGTCATGTGACGTGTAACGGCGATACCCGTTGGCGTCACGCTCGGCCACGAGCAGGCCAATCGCGTCATAGTGCCGTAGCGTCCGTGTGGTCGTGCCAGAGAGCGTCGCGAGTTGTTGAATCGTGTACATGTCCTCACCTCCTTGAAGTCAGCGTACACGTTGACGTCGCGTCAAGGTCAAGCCTCTTTTTCGAACAAAGAGAATCCATCTCGTTCGCCGACATAATTGAAGCCGAAGCGAGGATAATAGGCGTTCAAGAAGTGATTCGTGGCGACGCAGTCGAGACGGATGCGATTCGACGTCGCTGCAAGCGCATAACGCATCAACTGTTCACCGACTTGTCGGCCTTTCATCCGGTCATCGACGACGAGGCGATGTAAATAGACGGCCGCGTCAGGATCGTCCCACAAGTTCTCGTCCCAAGACGTCGGCGGGATCAAGCTGACCGACCCGGCGATGTTTCCGTTCGCTTCGTATACATAGACGGTTCCGTTCGTGACGTCATGGGTCACAAAATCGGTCCGACTCGGCTCTAAATATTTTTGCCATTGCGTTTTTCCAGCGGCCCGAAACGATTGCGCTTTCGTTAAAATCAGTTGATCGATTGCCGAGAGATCGGCCTGTGTGGCCAAACGGATCATGTAAGTCGCCTCACTTTCATTTCATTTCAAATTCGTGTAGGGTACACGGTGAGTAAGCTGTTGAAACACTCTTTGTATGTCTTTCGAATTTTTGATAAGATAGACGTAGTGCGTCGTGCAAACGATTGCGCTAATGAGACATAAAGACAACAGCACTGTCATTAGTATATAGGATGCGCAGTGAGTTTAGGGACAAGGGAGTATTATTGAGACATGCAACTTTTACAACGTAACCCACATATACAAACGAAAACACTGAAACGAAACTGGTGGAAAGAAGCCGTCGCTTATCAAATCTATCCGCGCAGCTTCTACGATGCGAACGGCGATGGGATTGGCGATATTCAAGGCATTATCGACAAGCTCGACTACTTGAAAGACCTTGGCGTCGACGTCATCTGGATTTGCCCGATGTACAAATCGCCGAACGATGACAACGGCTACGATATTAGCGACTATCAAGACATCATGGACGAGTTCGGGACGATGGAAGATTTCGACCGTTTGTTGACGGAAGTCCATGCGCGTGGCATGAAGCTGCTCTTAGACCTCGTTGTCAACCATACGTCGGACGAGCACCCGTGGTTCATCGAATCGAAGAGCTCGACAGACAATCCGAAGCGTGACTGGTACATTTGGCGCGACGGCAAGCCGGACGGCTCGAAACCGAACAACTGGGAGTCGATTTTCGGCGGCTCGGCTTGGGAGTTCGATGAGACGACGGAGCAATATTTCTTGCATGTCTTCTCGAAGAAACAGCCGGACCTCAACTGGGAGAATGCCGACATGCGTAAAGCGGTGTATGACATGATCAACTGGTGGCTCGATAAAGGCATCGACGGCTTCCGTGTCGATGCGATCAGTCACATCCGCAAGCATCCATCGTTCGGTGATCTACCGAACCCGGAGGGCCTCGACTTCGTGCCATCATTTGAGATGCACATGAACGTCGACGGCATTCACGACTATTTGGAAGAACTTCGCGATGAGACGTTCGACAAACATGACATCATGACGGTCGGGGAAGCGAACGGCGTCTCGCCTGAGGATGCCCATCTTTGGGTCGGTGAGAAGGAAGGCAAGATGAATATGGTGTTCCAATTCGAACACATGGGTCTTTGGCGCGAAGACGCCGAGTCGAAGCTCGATGTCATCCACTTGAAGAACGTCTTGACGAAGTGGCAAAAAGGCCTCGAATCAGACGGTTGGAACGCTCTCTACGTCGAGAACCACGACCAGACGCGGACCGTATCGTCGTGGGGCGATGACGAGCACTATTGGAAAGAGAGCGCAAAATCAATCGCGATGATGTATTTCCTCATGCAAGGGACGCCGTTCATCTATCAAGGCCAGGAGATTGGCATGACGAACGTGAAGTTCGACTCGATTGACCAGTACGACGATATCGCGACGCGTAACCGCTATTACATCGGTCTCGAAAACGGCAAGAGCCATGAAGAGATGATGGACATCACGTGGAACTCGTCACGGGATAATACGCGCACGCCGATGCAGTGGAGCGACGCCCCGAACGCGGGCTTCACGTTCGCCGAGACGCCTTGGTTCGGCATCAACCCGAACTACAAGGACATCAACGTCGACGCCCAGCTCGAAGACGATGATTCGATTCTCAATTTTTATAAAGAAATGATTCGTCTTCGTAAGCAAGACGAGACGTTCGTTTATGGGACGTATGACATCGTCTTGCCGGAACACCCTGAGATTTACGCATACACGCGCACGCTCGGTGACGCGCAATACCTCGTCATGACGAACTTGACAGGGAAAGAAGCCATTTTTGCGACGGAGCTCAAACTTCGCTCGGAAGATGTCGTCTTGCAAAACATGCCGCTCGAGCCGCATGATGAGACGACACTCGTCCACTTGAAGCCGTTCGAGGGGCGCGTCTATAAAATGAGTTAATCCAAGACAGGGGGATTCCCTGTCTTTTTTGCATACAGGGAAATGAGGAGGGGGAACGAATTCATATAGTGAGAAGACGAGGAGGGATTGGTATGAGATTGTTACTGACGTCGGCAGGTATTAAAAATGAACGAATCAAGCAGGCGTTGCTTGAGTTGTTAGGGAAACCGATCGAGGAGTGTACCGCCCTATGTATCCCGACCGCAATCTACGCGTTGCCAGGTGGAACGAATTACGCCTGGAACTTTTTCAACGGTGATTTTTCGACGCCGATGTGTGAGTTAGGGTGGAAGTCGGTCGGGGTCCTCGAACTGAGCACCCTTCCGAGCCTCGATGAAGCGGTTTGGAGACCGGCGTTCGATGAGGCGGATGTGTTGTTGGTCAACGGGGGCGACCCGCTGTTCTTGCATTATTGGATGAAGCAATCTGGTGTCGCGCAGCTGCTACCGGATTGGAATGGTGTCTATGTCGCTTGAGTGCCGGGAGCATGGTCATGACCCCGCGGATCGGGGAAGCGTTTGTCGGTTGGCAGGCGCCGGGTGAGCCGGGTGATGAGACGCTAGGTTATGTCGATTTCTCGATTTTCCCTCACCTCGATCATGAGATGTTGCCCGAGAACACGTCCGAGCATGCGACCGAATGGACAGGCAGGTTGGCTGCTCCGAGTTACGCCATCGATGACGAGACGGCGATTCGAATCGTCGACGGACGGGTCGACGTGATTTCAGAGGGGAATTGGTTGAAGTTTGGATGAAACGAACGGTCGTGAATCCTCTCATCCGCGATCGTTTTTGCAATGCGTACTCTTTGCCTACGCATCACGTGAAATTGATCGGGCCCGACGTGTGAAGCGCGTGCGAACCGGGAAAGAAAAAGTTACCGATTCCGGACCGTTCGCGAGATATGGTACGATGGGACAGCGGAAAGGGGAATCACCATGGCAATTGAACCGAAACGCGTACGTGTGCGCCAAAAGACGACGATCAGTGAGATTGCGGAACCGATCGAGCTGCAAGCCGAGGGGTTCTATTATGAATTGAAGACCGGCTTCATCTTGACGTTCGATCAAGAACGGGAAGACGGTGTCGTTCCGACGACAATCAAATATACGACAGGCCGGCTCGCGCTCATCTGTAAAGGACCGATCGAGATGAATCATTCCTTTATCGAAGGACGTTTGACGCAAAGCCTATATAAAAACCCATATATGTCGATGACGATGGCGACGACGACAGAGCGACTCGATGTCGCGGGCGGCCGTTGCCGCTTCGTCTACGAGTTATCGATGAACGAAGACGTGGCGGGAAATTATGACGTCGACGTCACATGGACGTTTGAAGGAGGAGACGAAGGATGAATTTTGCAGAACGCGTAAAAAAGATTGAAGAGATGTTAAACGAAGATTGGTTCGAGATGCTCGAGACGAACGAGGACGAGTATGAAGAGTGGCGTGGTCGCCTCGAGGACCATGCTGAGCAGGTCGTCGGGCACTATGACAACGAGACCGGTGTCGATATGGACTCGGTCGACAAGTTGCTCCAGTTGAACGATGAGTTCCCGCTTCTTTATGGAGAAGATACGGTCCGGCTTTACGTCGCGTTGATCGAGGCGCGGCCGGAAGACAAGTCGGTGTACGAACGCTATATCGATTATTTGGCGGCCATCGGTGACGCGACACACGAGGAATTTTTACGGTTCCACACGCTCGTCGAGGCTGGCCGTTTAGACGAGGCCCGTACGCTCGCCCCACAGATGCCAAAACGACTAGGATTAGAAGACTGACCCGCAATCGATTGCGGTTTTTTTGCTAGATGATTCTATAAAAAGGCGACATCTCGTCTTTGGAACGTCTGTTTTCAACGTGAATCAGCTTCGTTATGATGAAAAGAGACCAATCGATTAGGGGGACGTCAGATGCTACAGCTCGTCAAAACAACGATGGCGCAACAAGCGCAAGTGCTCGAGTTCTTACAGGAGTGGCGGGAGCGGGAAGAGACAATCGTCCCGAACGCGGTCGACCGCGATGCGTCTGACTTTGCGTCCTACGTCAAACAGATCCGTGATAAAGAGATACGGGTGAACAACGTCAGTTGGGTACCGAGCACGACGTATTGGCTGACGGACGGGATTGAATTGCTCGGGGCGGCGAATATCCGCCACGAATTGAATGATAATCTCCTCAATTTTGGGGGCCACATCGGTTACGGCATCAAACCGAGCGCACGTGGACGCGGTTTGGCGACGAAACAGCTCGAGCTCGCGCTCGAGAAGGCGAAGGAACTCGGGATCGAGCGGGCGTTGATTACGTGTGACCGGACGAACGTGGCGTCACGCCAAGTCATCTTGAATAACGGAGGAATACCGGACACACCGTTCAAAGCGGAAGGTGGGAAAATCGTCGAGCGGTTTTGGATTGAACTGAAAGGGTGACGTGAGATGGCGAACTGGATCGTGGTCTATTTAGCACTGATCAATTTTTTCGGAATCTATCTGTTTCCACGAGACCGGGTACCGTCTCAAAAATGGTTCTCATTTTCGAGCGGGATCGCCATCACGTACTTTTTCATGTATCTCTTGCCGTCCTTGAACAAGCGGCAATACACGCTCCGGGTCGAATGGCTCGACCTGGCCTTGCCGTCAGAGATTTATGTGATCAGCTTGCTCGGCTTTACCGTCTTTTACGGGACGATGCGTGTCGTCCGGACGCCTTACTTTAAGGACGAAACGATTGACCAGAACGTATCGTACTGGCTCCAAGTGACACTGTTGACGGCCTATATGTCGTTCTCGGCTTACGTCGTTACGGCGACCTCGGTCACGTTCGTTGCCCGTAGCTTCTACGCGACGGCACTCGGCGTCCACTTCCTTGCCGTCGGTCACGACTTGTATCGCCATTACGGGGAATGCTACATTCGGCAAGGACGTTATTTGTTGAGCGGCGCCATCCTCATCGGCGGTTTCTTTTCCCATTTCATCGATCTCGCCTCGCACGTCGAGGCCATCTTGTTCGCGTTCGTCGCCGGGGCGATGATTCTGAATATCGTCAAGTTCGAACTTCCATCCGACCGCAACCTCCACTTCCGGACGTTCGTCCTCGCCGTCGTCAGCTATGGCGGTCTGCTCTTATTGTTGAAGCACGTTCTCTATTTCTAATCTTCCTTCAATAAAATGAATGACTGTTCATTCATTATTTGGTATACTGATTCCAAGATTGAATCCGTTTTCATAAAGGGGGAGTTTTGGGGATGTCTACATTTTTAATCGTCAACTGGATTCTATTCTTGCTCGTCCTCGGCTATGGACTGTATTTGTTCGCATCGCTCGTCTATCAGCGCTATACGTTCATCAAGCTCGGGAAACAAGCAGAGTGGAGCCAAACGAATAAGGAACGGCTCGAACAGGTCATGATTAACGTGTTCGGTCAAAAGAAATTATTGAAGGACAAGAAGAGCGGCATCATTCACGTCATGATGTTCTATGGGTTCATCCTCGTCCAGTTCGGGGCCATCGACTTCATCTGGAAAGGGCTTGCCGTCGGGACGCGTTTCCCGCACGTCCCGCTTGGACCGCTCTATCCGATTTTCACGTTCATGCAAGAAATCGTCATGCTCATGATTCTCGTCGCGGTCGTTTGGGGATTCTACCGCCGTTACGTCGAAAAACTCGTGCGCTTGAAACGAAACTTCTTGGCCGGCCTCGCCCTCATCTTCATCGGTGGGCTGATGGTATCGGTCTTGTTCGGGAACGGGTTCTACCTCGTCTATAAGGAAGAGCTCCCGATGTGGGGCGAACCGGTCGCGACACTGATCGGTTCGGCGTTCGCCTGGGTCCCGGGCGGCGTCGCCTTCGCCTTGTTCGTCGTCTTCTGGTGGCTCCACCTCTTGTTCTTGCTCAGCTTCATGATCTATATCCCGCAAGGCAAGCATGCCCACTTGATCGCCGGGACGCTCAACGTCTGGCTCGGACGGACACACAAAGTCGGTCGTCTCGCCCCGGTCGACTTCTCGGCGATGGAAGAGGCCGAGGAGTCGGACGAAGAAGTCGTCTTCGGCGTCAATAAGATTGAAGATTTCAACCAAAAACAACTTGTCGATCTATACGCCTGTGTCGAGTGCGGACGTTGTACGAACGTATGCCCGGCGACCGGGACCGGCAAGATGTTATCGCCGATGGACCTTATCGTCAAGTTGCGCGACCATATGAACATGAAAGGGGCCGCTATCACACGGAAATCACCGTGGGCACCGGCACTCTTGTTCCAAAACACGCAAGGGGCCGAGATTGCGGCCGCGGCCCAAGACGGACACATGCTCGTCGCCGACGAGCTGATCGGCAACGTCATCACTGAAGAAGAGATTTGGGCATGTACGACGTGCCGCAACTGTGAAGACCAATGTCCGGTCATGAACGAGCACGTCGACAAGATTATCGATTTGCGCCGTTACCTCGTCATGATGGAAGGCAAGATGGACCCTGAGGCGCAACGTACGGTTGCCAACATCGAACGTCAAGGCAACCCGTGGGGGATGAACCGGAAAGAGCGTGAGAACTGGCGCAAAGACCGGGAAGAACTCGTCATCCCGACGGCGAAAGAGAAGAAGAAGGCCGGCGAAGCGTTTGAATTCCTCTTCTGGGTCGGAGCGATGGGCTCATATGACAGCCGCAGCCAAAAAGTCGCCCAAAGCTTTGCGAGCGTCTTGAACAAGGCGGGCGTCTCGTTCGCCATCCTCGGCAACGAAGAAAAGAACTCAGGGGACACGCCGCGCCGTATCGGGAACGAGCTGTTGTTCCAAGAGCTCGCCGAGGCGAACATCAAACTGTTCGAGAAATATGGCGTCACGAAGATTGTCACGGTCGACCCACACGCGTACAACACGTTCAAAAACGAGTATCCGGACTTCGGACTAAGTGGTGTGAAAGTGTATCACCATACCGAGCTCCTCGCCGAGTTGCTCGATACGGGTCGGATCAAGCCGGACTTCTCTGTGAATGAGCGCGTCGTCTACCACGACTCGTGCTACCTCGGACGCTATAACGGCATTTATGACGCGCCGCGCTTCGTCTTGGAACGCATTCCGGGTGTCGAGCTCGTCGAAGCGGAGCGGAACCGTGAGAACGGCATGTGCTGTGGCGCAGGCGGCGGTCTCATGTGGCAAGAAGAGAAAGTCGGGACGCGCGTCAACGTGGCCCGGACCGAGCAGTTGCTCGAGACGAAGCCGACGGTCATCGGGTCGGCATGTCCGTACTGCTTGACGATGCTATCGGACGGGACGAAAGCGAAAGAAGTCGATGAGACGGTCGGCACGTTCGATGTCGTCGAATTGCTCGATCGCGCGATCGCTCCGCTCGAAGTGCCAGAACCGCTCGTTCAATAAAAACAAGGCACGGTCCGCGGACCGTGCCTGTTTGTTATGCCTGCATCTCGGAAGTGGCCAACAAGGAAGACGTCAAGTAGGATAAGCCTTGCGTCGTCTCGTTGATGGCCGAAATCGTCTCGACCATTTGGCCGAGGTCTTGCTTGTTCCGTTCAAAGGACAGGACGTAATTGCCCATCTCGTCCTTGACGGTCGAGAAACCGGCTTTGACGGCGCCGAGTTGACGCATCGCCGCATCGTTCGTCCGATGCATTTGGCCCATTTGGTCGAGCAGGGCGGCGATGTTCGCCTCGTTCTCGTGAATGAGGACGTTAATTTGACTGCTCAGTTGCTTTGCGTTTTCGGCCAGCGTCCGCACCTCAGTGGCCACGACGGCGAAACCTTTGCCGTGTTCACCAGCCGGGCCGCTTCGATTGACGCGTTCAACGCCAACAAGTTCGTCTGGTTGGCAATCTGCTCGATGCTCCGAGTCATGCTGACGATTTCTTGCGAGCCGTCCTTGAGCGCGGTGATGCGGTCGAGTGAGGCATCGACATACGTCGCCGATTGTTTGAACTCGGATTCCATCTGTTCGATTTGTTCGCCGTTCGTATCGGTCAAGCTCATCAAGTGTCGGCTCATCTTCTCCGTCTGTTCGGTCTCGGACAAGACCTGGTGGGCCCGCTTGCTCGTCTCGGACATGGCGTGACCGGTCTGTTCCATCGTCGTCGCGACTTCCGTGCTGACGCGACTGACATCGCTCAACAGTGCTGCGCGCGCCTGGTTCGCTGACTCGATCTCACCGAGACGCGCATCGACGTATTGCTCGGTGACGATTTGCGCGTCTAAGTTCATCGCATGGGACAATGCGAGAATCGATTCAGTCAATGTGGCCGGGTCGTGTTGATACGTTTCAACAATTTTTGGAACGAGCAACGTGTTGAAAGCGGAATACGTCGCGAGGAACCAGACGACCGGCACAGCGTAGTGGTGGTGCGTCTGACCCATGCGTTTGCGCATGGCGAGGAACTGATCATCGATGTTCCCGGTCAACAGGCTGCGGAAATAGTCTCCGAATACCTTTTTCAAGCGTTCACGCGTCGATGAGGCGTTAGCAAGTTGGACCATTTCTGGTTGGAGCATCAAGTGGTCGAGGACGTTTTCGAGGACGTCATCTAACACCGATTCAACGAGCGGAGCCATCGCTTGAAGTCGCTTTACTTGTGAAGACGTATAACCCATATAGTGGGTCCGTCCGTTCAAATTGGAATCGGTCGGTCGTGCGATCGTCGTCACATCAGGGAAGCCGATGGTCGCGGTGTAGGCGATTGGTTTTGTTTTACGAAAGAGTGCCATGTGTCATTCTCCTTTTTCTCATACAGCTAAAATAGCGTTCTGTTTTATATCGGCAAACATGTGAAAAAACTGAGAAGTCAATGTGCGATGCGACAGGTTCATAGATGGAATGGAACGGGAAAAATGAAAAGGAGAGTAGGTCAGTCCTTTTTTGAGAAACGAGGTGTCCCAGATGAAAGGTATGGTCGTGTTGTTGACGATTGTCAGTGCCCTCAGTAGTCAAATCTTGCCTCAAATTTTGTTTCTGTCCATCATGGCGGTCGAAGAAGGCGTCGAGAGATTGATTCCGTTTTTGATTTTCTATGTTGCGAGTATGTCGGGGTTGTTGCTATGGGTATACGTCATCGGTCGGCTTGGCTCCAAACAGACATTTTTATTCGCGCTAGCGGTCTTGGTCGTTGGACTCATCTGCTTCTTGTTGCCGTTTGATTGGGCCATTGAAATAAGCGCATTTTTAGTCGGTGTCGGCTCGATTGGTGTCGGGTCAATCATGACGACGATTTTATCACAGCTGAACGAATTGTCGGCACCCACAGACCCGGTAGATGAGAAAGGGAGTTCGTTCCCTCTTGTCCTCACACTCATTGTTTGGATTGTCGCTTTCTCCTATATACTGACGCAATCGTATAATGGGGCCGTCATCATGTTCCTCCTCAGCCTTGTGCTGCCGTGGCTGTTCGTGAGAAAGTTGCCGCTCGAGAAAACGGCGACATGGACGTGGGCGACCGGAAAGTTCGTGGGTGCCTTCGTCGCCGTCACCGTATTCACATTGGTGAGCCGTCTCCTCAGCCTGTTAGAAGGGGCGAGCGGATACGTGGAAATCTTTTTATTGATGCTGATTCTGCTCGGATACGTCGGATGGGTGCTGTTACATGAGCGGGTGCGCACGTATGTCAGCGCGACTCGGACACGACAAGTCCAATTGCTTTCATTCGTCGTCGGCTTGTTCGGTGGTTGGACGTTGATTGGTGCGGTCTTTGTCAGTCTCGCCCTTTATTCGTTCCAGGTCCTTCTGTTCTACGTATTTGTTCCGTTTTTGGCGGGTGTCATCGGTTGGATATTATTGAACCGCGTGTTCGATGTGGCTCGCTATCCATACTACGTCCTGCTCATTACGTCCCTCTTATTTTTTTCTCGGGTTCTTTGAGCCGCTCGTATTCATTCCCATCCTTTTTGTGAGCGGGTACGTCCAGACGATGTATTCCAGTGTCGGGCATGTGTATTTGTATGAATCTTATGGAGATAATAAAGAGTTCGCCTCGTTGCTCTTGCAACTGTCGAAGCGCTTCGGGATGGTCGTTGCTTATTCCACGCTCATGGTCGGGCTATTAGGGTATGGTCTCTATGTCGGACAGTCGGTCAATGCAGAACTCTCGTTTCAACTTCCTCGCGGATGGATGAGTGGCGTGCTCGGATTGACATGTTGTTCAATGTCGGATTGATTACACTCTACTGGTCTCGCATCCGGAAAACCGTTAAAACATCGAAATAATTTCCTCTAGCTTTTTCATATCTGTTTTGTTTATAATGAGGAGTGATGTTTAACTAGTGACGGAAAAGGAGTGTCCTTTAATGAATAAATCGTTGATCGATTTCGTTTACGAAATTCTTCAAAAGACTGGCGAGCAACCAGTGTCATTTGATGAGATCCGTGAACAGATCAGACAAAACTATACGTTCGCAAGTGAAGAGGAAGAGCTCGAGAAAATCGCGCAACTCTACACGGACATGAACATCGACGGACTATTCGTCAACTTGGGAGCTAACCGTTGGGCGCTTCGTGTTTGGTATCCGTTCGATAAGTCAGACGAGGATCTCGTCATTGAGGCGCGCCAACGTGGTGAACTTGATGAGTTCGAAGAAGAACTTGACGAGACGGATGAAGGGATTGTCGACATTGAAGACGACCTTGACGTCTTTGCAAAAGGTGAAGATTTTGACGCATCTGAGTTCGATGCCGAGGATGAAGCCGAAAAAGTGGAAGGCCTTGACGAGTTCGAGGACGAAGACTTAGACGACGACCTCGACCTTGAAGACGAGGATGATTTATAAGAGACCGCAAAAAGCCGGGCATTTGTCCCGGCTAGGCGTGTCTCTTTTTCTTTTTTGACAGTTGAAAAAAAGAAAAAATAATGACTTGACGACTGCATCGTCTCTGACGTAAATTAGTCATGGGCTAGTTTAGCACGTAACGATGCAGCAAAAGTGTCCTCCATTTCAGTGGGGGCACTTTTGCTTTTTTTGTTTTTTTGTTTCCCGATGTGGTACTCAAGAGAGGAGAATGATGATGACAAAGTATATTTTCGTAACAGGTGGGGTAGTATCTTCACTCGGTAAAGGGATCACAGCCGCTTCACTCGCGCGTCTACTCAAAAACCGAGGTTTGAACGTGACGATTCAAAAGTTTGACCCGTATATCAACATCGACCCGGGAACGATGAGCCCGTACCAGCACGGTGAGGTGTTCGTTACGGACGACGGCGCTGAGACGGACCTTGACCTCGGTCACTACGAGCGCTTTATCGACATCAACTTGTCGCAAAACGCGAACGTGACGTCTGGCCGCATTTATTCGACCGTGTTGAAAAAAGAACGCCGTGGTGATTATAACGGTGGAACGGTCCAAGTCATTCCGCACATCACAAACGAAATTAAAGACCGTGTCTTCCGTGCCGGTCGTGAGACGAACGCAGACGTCGTCATCACAGAGATTGGTGGAACAGTCGGGGACATCGAGTCGCTTCCGTTCATCGAGGCCATTCGTCAAGTGAAGAACGATATCGGTAAAGAGAACGTCATGTATGTCCATTGTACGCTCGTCCCTTATCTCCGCGCTGCCGGTGAGATGAAGACGAAACCGACACAGCATAGCGTCAAAGAGCTCCGCAGTTACGGGATTCAGCCGGACATCATCGTCCTCCGCACCGAGCATGATATCCCGGAAGACATGCGTGAGAAAATCGCTTTGTTCTGTGACACGCGCAAAGAAGCGGTCATCGAGGCCCAAGACGCGTCGACGCTTTACGAAGTGCCACTCAACCTTCAAAAACAAGGAATGGACCAACTCGTCAACGATTACTTTGGTTTCAATACACCAGCTGCTGACATGACGGCTTGGAAAGAACTCGTGCATACGGTCACGCACCTCGAGAAAACAGTGAAAATCGCCCTCGTCGGAAAATACGTGGAACTTCGTGATGCGTATATCTCGGTGGCGGAATCGCTCAAGCACGCCGGTTACGCCTTTAACGCCGACATCGACATCGATTGGGTCAACGCGGAAGAAGTGACACCAGAAAACGTCGAGACACTCCTCGGAGACGCGGACGGGATTCTCGTCCCAGGCGGGTTCGGAGAACGTGGCATCGAAGGAAAAATCGAAGCGACGCGGTATGCGCGTGAGAACAACGTCCCATTCTTCGGGATTTGCCTCGGCATGCAGCTCGCGACGGTTGAGTTCGCTCGTAACGTCTTGAAGCTTGATGGTGCCCATTCGGCCGAAATCGATCCGACGACGAACTATCCGATCATCGATTTGCTTCCAGAGCAAAAAGACATCGAGGACCTCGGCGGAACGCTTCGTCTCGGCCTTTATCCATGTAAGCTCGAGCCGGGTACGAAAGCGCACGCTGCTTACAACCAAGAGCTCGTCTACGAGCGCCATCGTCATCGTTACGAGTTCAACAACGAGTACCGTGAGGCGTTCGAAGCAGAAGGGTTTAAGTTCTCAGGAACAAGCCCGGACGGTCGTCTCGTCGAAATCATCGAGATTCCAGAACATAAATGGTTCGTCGCGTCTCAGTTCCACCCAGAACTCATTTCGCGTCCAGAGCGTCCGCAACGTTTGTTCCATGATTTCATCCAAGCCTCACTCGGCGAATGAGTGGCAGGTCACAGTCTTATGACTGTGGCTTTTTTCTCGGGCAAAAGACTGATACATTGCAAAGCTCAGGATGGATACATCGGATCTGGATTCCGGGTACACTAAAAGTAGAATGGGGAGAGGGCGATGCGACATGCAGAAACGAATGATGGTGTATATCGGATACGGGGGAGCGCTCGTCACACTTAGCCTGTTACCGTTCGTCGTCTTGCCGACGCTATTGCTCCCTTACCAGCTTGGATGGACCGGGGTCGTGTTACTAGCGCTCTCGATCGGTCTATTGCGATCGATTCGCGAGGGTTCGAATACGTATTTAAAACAGATGTTGAAAGTCACGTTCACATTGTTTTTGGTATTCGTTTTTGTGTATTACGTCTCATTTGGACTCGTCTTATATGACTCTTACGGGCTCGAGCGGTTGCTTGAACAGTACGGCGGCCAGGCGATGTGGGTGTTCGCCGCGTTCAGTTTCTTGCAACCGATCGCTCTTCCGGTCCCAGAAGCGGTCAGTGTGCCGATCGGAAGTGTCGCCTTCGGGCCGCTCAGAGCGGCCTTGATCGGAAGTGTGGCGACAACGCTCGGTATCCTCGTCATGTACGGGATTGCGCGGTTCGGACGAGAGCGGGTCATGCGGCTCCTCGATGGCGACAAGCTCGCAACGTATGACCGATACGTGAATAAGTACGGACTCGGTGTGTTGCTCGTCTTGTTCATCATCCCGATTTTACCTGACGAGGTCATTTGTCTCGCGGCCGGATTTAGTCGGGTTCCGTTTCCGCGGTTCGTGCTGATCGCCATCGGGGCGAAACTTGTCACGTCGTTCGGTCTCGCCTACTCGGTCTCACTCGGCGAACTGTTCATCACGGGTGCGAGTCCGTTCGCCGTCGTCTCGGTCACGGCGAGCCTGTTGCTCGTCATCTTGGCGCTCATCTGGCGCAAACGAAAAAAAGGGAATTCGAACTGACAGCTGGAATGAGTGGAACGTATAAATCGTGGAGATGCTTCGTAATGAAGAAGGAAAGAGTGGATGACAGAAAGCGCTAAATCTCAGTAGAGGCTTAGCGCTTTTCACGTGTGGAACAATTGGCGGTATTGGAGCGGGGTCATTTGTTTGTACGTCTTGAACGTGTTGATATAAGCCGTGCACGAAGCGAAGCGATATTTCTCGCCGATGGTACAAATCGGCAAGTTCGTCCCGAGCAAATCGGCGATGGACGCATCAATGCGCCGGCGCCGGATTCGTTCGGGGACACTTTCGCCGACTTCCTGTTTGAACAAGGCTGACAAGTAGTTGTTCGATAACCCGATTTTCTGGGCGAGCCATGGGAGCGATAACTCCGGCTCTTTCAAATGGTCCTCAATCAACTGGATGGTCGCCGTGACATTCGGATTGGTCGACACGGGAGGAGAAAGAAACGCCATCATCTTCGTCAAATACTCGACGATGATCGGAATGGCATAAATGAAGTCGAGTGTCGTCGTCAGCTCGTCGATTAAAATGAGGAGCACGTTCGTATAGTCAAGGGCGGCCTTAACGTTCGGGTTGTCGACCGGGACTAGACGGATGACATGATAGACGAGACCACGATAATAGAAACGAACACTTCTATATTCATCCGAGACAGGTAATTTCAGTAAATCAAGTGTCAACGTCTCGAGCAGTTGCTCGGCTCGAATGGGATGGGCGCTGCGGAGCGCGTTCACAATCTGTTGGTCAAGTGTATAAAAGTTGTCCACATGGTGAAAATCATCGAACAAATTTTTGTCGCGATGAAGGTGGCCTAGAAATTGGCGTTTGATTTTGTTTTCCAACGGATGATTCACTTCTTTCGTCGTACGATAGGGAACCGTCTATTTGTTTCGTGGAACGTTCCGTTTGATTGCTTGTTTCAACTCGGCGATTTCACGCGCGAGCGCTTCTTCACGGCAACGGGCGGAAGATGCGAGATGGTGTTTAAAATGTACCCTGAGTAGTAGACACTAAAAAAAAAGTCTACTGCTCAGGGTTTTTGTGTACACTGGACTAAATCATATTGGGAGTGAATTCGAGTGTCGAAGAAGATATTTACGTCAAAAGAAATAGATGCGCTAGCCGCAAATCCTTACGTTAAATCTGTGAGCCCGAAAGGGATCACGTATACCGATGAGTTTAAGGAACTTTTTATAGCACAGACGTTGGAAGGAAAGTTCCCTGTGGAAATCTTCCGGGGATGTGGATTCGATGTGGAGGTACTCGGTGAACGGCGTATGAGTCTTGTAAAAATCGTTGGACACGAGCTTACCGAAAAGATGGGGTAATGGGGCTGCGCGATACACGATCAAGTAATTCAGGACGTTGGAGAGATAAAGAGCTGTCGACAGAAGAACGGTACGCGAAGCTCGAGGCCGAAAACAAACTGTTGAAAGCAGAGGTCGAACTATTAAAGGAGATCCGCCTGGCGGAAGGGAGAGGAAAGCTGGACTTAACGCATCGCAAAAGTATGAGCTGATTCAAGGTGTCATCATCAAGCACAAAATGAAGGGGATGGTCAGCCATCTCTGCCAGGTGGCCGGGGTGTCACGTCAGGGATACCACGCCTATTTCTCGAAACGGAGGAGACAGATCAGACAGGAGCGCGAATCGAAAGACGTGGCTCTTCGTGACCTCGTTCTGAAGGCGTTCCACTTCAAGAAGCGCAAGAAGGGTGCTAGGCAGATCAAGATGGTGCTGTCTGGTCATTTCGGTGTGACGATGAACCTGAAGTGTATCCGACGTATCATGCGGAAATACAACATCGTGTGTCCAATCCGCAAGGCGAAGCCATACAAACGGCTCATTAAGGCGACGGCCGAGCACCGGGTGGTGCCGAATCGCCTGAAACGCGAATTCAAACAGGGCACTCCCTACAAGGTGCTTCTCACCGATATCACCTACATATTTTACGGGAACGGTAAGCGAGCCTATCTTTCGACCATCGTGGACGGTTCGACCAATGAGGTACTGGCGCATCAACTCTCTGAGAACATCAATCTCGACATTGTATTGGATACGTTGAAGCGTTTACGGAAGAACCGGAGGATTCGCTTGGACAAGGACGCATTCATCCATTCAGATCAAGGAGGGCACTACACGAGCCCGACCTATCAGAAAGAGGTGAAGCGTATGAAGCTAGGCCAATCCATGTCCCGACGGGGCAACTGTTGGGATAACGCTGTCCAGGAATCATTCTTTGGACATTTCAAGGATATCGTCGAGTTAAAGGCCTGTACCACGTTCGATTCACTACAGCGTGAAATCCGAAAAACCATTAACTATTACAACCATCATCGTTATCAATGGAACATGAAAAAGATGACTCCCGGACAGTACAGGAATCATCTCCTTGAATCAGCATAAGTTTTTTTATTAATGTCCTTTACAAGGGGTACAGATTAGTTCGAGCTCCTTGTTTTTTTGTCGATACGTTTCAGTAACTTCTTTCGTACGTTGTTGATGCTGAGTGAGCTGTTTGTTGAACGCATCGAGATCAATTGGCTTTTTTGTCATACCTCATATGCCCCTTTCAAAAGACGGTCAAACAGACAGGCGCAGCGTAAAGATGGCTTGACGCGTAGTCTTACGGAGGAAACGATTCCTGACTTTAGCTTACGAAGGGAAAGATAGCTTGGAAAGTTAGGTCAACATGAAAGAAGTAGTGAAAACGATGAAAAATGTGACGGAATTGTGTCCGGAACAGACTCCTTATGTACATCATCGTGCAACGAAGAAACAATCAAAAAAACGCAGACGTGAAGTCTGCGGATAGCAATTCATTTGACGACATGGTCTTTGATTGGGAACCAGCCGGCACGTGTCGTGATGGCGTTCCAAAGCGGGGACGGAATGGCGAGTTCGGCTTGTTTATTCAAGTCGAGTTCGGTTTCAATCTCATCTTCGCGACCGCTCTTCACTTTCTCGAGCCAATCCGGATCGATGATGAGTTCACGCCCGAGCGCGGCGAGATCGATGACGTTGAGCGCGTCTTCGACTTGTCCCGGACGTTGGAGCTGTCCGACTCCGATGAGTGGGACGGCCCCATTGACGCGCTTGGCGATGCGGTCAATCGAGCGCTCCGTCACATTCTCGTTTCGCATCGAGCCGATGTTGAAATTCCAGAGCGAGACGTGGAGGTAGTCGAGCTTTTCCTCGAGCAACATCTCAATCAATGCGTCCGTATCGTCGAGCGTGATGCCCGGCTCTTCGACTTCCTCAGGCGAGAAGCGATAGCCGATCAAGAAATCGTCCGCGCCTTCAGCCGCACGTTTGACCGCGCGGATGACTTCGCGCGGGAAGGTGAGGCGTGCGGACACGTCACCACCGAAGCGGTCGTCACGTCGGTTCGAATGAGGTGAGAAGAATTGTTGAATCAAGTACGTGTTCGCCCCATGAATCTCGACACCATCGAATCCAGCCTCAATGGCACGACGTGTCGCCTCGCCGAACGCCTCGATGATGGCTTCGACTTCTTCAGTCTCAAGGGCGCGTGGCGTGGCGGCTCCTTCACGGACCGGTGCGATGGCACTCGCGCTCACTGGTTGTTCGTTTGGCACAAGTTCTGGAGGAGACATGCGTCCCGCATGGAAGATTTGAAGAATCGCTTTCGCACCTTCCGCTCTTAAACTTTCAGCGAGCTGACGAAGTCCAGGGATGAACTTGTCGTCGTTCACCCCGAATGCGTTCGGGAACCCTTTACCGTCTTCGGTCACGTAAGCACATGCCGTGATGGCAAGACCGACGTTTTTCGCCCGTTTGCGGTAATAGGCGAGTTCATGTTCCGACACTTCACCCGTCGGTTCAGATGAATAATGGGTCATCGGTGCCAGGACGAGCCGATTATGGAGCTCGACGCCGTTATTGAATTGGAAAGGTTGTAACATGCGTTTCATAAAAACTCCTCCTTATTGGTGATATATTGAAGTCTAGTCGACTCTTTTTAAAATTGCGAGTAGGATGCATTTTTAAGTGGAGGTTGTATCCTCTATGAGCGAGTTGATGGTTGAATGTGTGAGAATGGGGTATAATACAGGAGAAAAGTTGATAATCGGTTGGAGACTACAGAGAGACCACGACATGGAGGGCGAAGCCTTGTTTTGTTGTGGTCTCTTTTCGTATACATCGAACCGAATTCATTATAGGAGGGGTCAAGATGAAAATCAGAAATTTCTCAGCAAAAGAGCGTGCCAAACGATACGAGCAGTTAACAGGTGAGCGCCATGATGTGCTCGTCGTCGGCGGTGGAATTACCGGTGTCGGCATCGCGCTCGACGCAGCGTCGCGTGGAATGAAGACGGCAGTTTTGGAAATGCAAGACTTCGCGGCGGGGACGTCAAGTCGCTCGACGAAACTCGTCCATGGCGGATTGCGTTACTTGAAGCAGTTTGAAGTGGCGCTTGTCGCAGAAGTCGGAAAAGAACGTGCCATCGTCTATGAGAACGGACCACATGTCACGACTCCGGAACGCATGCTATTGCCGATGCATACAGGCGGCACGTTCGGACCGCTCTCCACAGCGGTCGGTTTAATGGTGTATGATTTATTGGCTGGCGTCAAACGCGCTGAACGACGTGTCATGTTAAAACCGGAAGAAGTCGTTCAAAAAGCACCGCTCGTCAAAAAAGATGGACTCGTCGGTGGCGGCTATTACGTCGAATATCGGACGGACGACGCCCGAATGACGATCGAAGTCGCGAAAGAAGCGGCAAACCACGGTGCCCTCCTTATGAACTATACGAAAGTGACCGGTCTCATCTATGAACAAGGCAAAGTTGTTGGCGTGCACGTCGAGGACCAAATCGATGGTAAAACGTATGACGTCTATGCGAAGAAAGTCATCAATGCGACCGGACCTTGGGTCGACGTGCTCCGTGAGCAGGACGGCTCGAACAAGGGGAAAATGCTCCGTTTGACGAAAGGGATTCACCTCGTCATCGATCAATCGAAGTTCCCGCTCAAACAAGCCATCTATTTCGATACGCCGGATGGCCGGATGGTGTTCGCTATCCCGCGTGACGGCAAAGCGTATGTCGGGACGACAGACACGTTCTTCGATAAGGACAAAGCCCATCCACGGATGACGACCGAGGACCGTGACTACATTTTAGAGGCGATTCACTATATGTTCCCGGACGTGAACGTGACGGCAGACGATATCGAGTCGAGCTGGGCAGGGATTCGTCCGCTCATCTATGAAGAAGGCAAGGACCCGTCTGAAATTTCCCGGAAAGATGAGATTTGGCAGTCAGAGAGTGGCTTGATTACAATCGCCGGTGGGAAGTTGACCGGTTATCGCAAGATGTCCGAGACGGTCGTCGATTTAGTAGCCAAGCTTCTTAAACAAGATGAAGCATCGTTTTCCTTGCCTCGCGCACGAAACATATGCCAATGTCAGGCGGGCACGTCGGCGGGTCGAAAGGGTTCGATGACTTCTTGACAAAGAAAACAGCCGAACTAAAAAATCTTGGTCTTGAGGACGACAAAGCTGAACAACTCGTCCGTCTATACGGTTCGAACATCGACCGCGTCACTGAGCGGATGGATACGAACGCGTACGACCTTCCAGAGATCGTCTACGCACAACTCATGTACGGGATTGAAGAAGAGTCGGTTGTCCGCGCCATCGACTTCCTCGTCCGTCGGACCGGGGCGATGTTCTTTGACATCGATTTCGTCCGCAAGTATAAAGAAGGTGTGCTCCGTTGCATGGCTGACGTCTTCAAATGGTCGGATGCCCGTCTTGCTGAAGAACGGGCGGAGGTTGAGAAAGAAATCGATCTCGCTGTCGTCCCTGTGACAGTCGAATAAAAAGTATTCGCTGACATATACGAGAGAACGACAACGTGTCATATGCTTTCCCGAGAGGAATATTGTCCGCTAATGGACGATATTCCTTTTTGTATGCCGAGAGATGGAACTCATTCACGACAACGGTGTGGCTTATTGCGGTACGATTCGAATCGCACGAATTTTACCACCCTTTAAACCAAGAAAGCCTTTACTTTCTTCTATTACAATCAAGGAAGTTTGATAGGGAAACTCATAGAGACGTGAGAAGATTATGTCTTGTTCATAAGTGGGAGCACCAAGGGCATCGATGAATGTTTGACGTCTAAGTGTATCGCTTGACCCGCTAACCGAAATTTCAGCTAGTTGCTTTGACCCATTCATGTTTTGATAAGAGAAATAGTGGTTGTTGATCCAGAGCGTTGTGTACTCTGTTTCTTCTTTCACCCGTTCAACGTCATCTCGAGTTAATAATTCTTCTGTGAGAAGCGATGGAACGGGTACCCCGTCCACTTCTAAAGGTTTGTTTGCTTTCACTTGATCTAAAAGAGACTGGCTGAATGTGTCTAAATCCCCATCTGGTGGTCTTACCATTAACCAGATGCCTCCACTGACAATCAGGAATAAAAATACAAGAAGCCACTTTTTCATAAAAAATCCTCCTTCTATGCTCAATACAGTGATGTCCTCTTGGAAATAGTATAAGCCCACATCGTGAATCACTCACTATCTATTTGCTACGCAACGCGAAGTAGGAGCGTCATGTGAAGACCGTGCTTTCACCAACCACGGTCATGGACCAAGCACGTTGTTCGCAGGGATTTGTCACCAGAGTTCCAAAAACTTTCGAACTAAGTGGTTCATCTTCCACCTACGCTGGTCTGGATTTCGGCATAGACGCTTAGAGGTAGGAGAAATCGCGTTTAAATCAGTTAACGTTTAGAAATGGAGGAACAATGGTATTGAAAAAGATGGAAACGAGAAAAATGGGGGATTACGATGAAACGAATATTGACGGTCGGCGGAGTCGTGCTTCTGCTCGTTTTTGGCTGGCGTTGGATTGACACGGACCGCCTCTTTGCCGACGTGTATTGCGCGAAAGTACCGGTCCCTGACACGGCTGAGCAAGGTGCGGCGTACACATATGAGATGATTGCGTATAACGGGGACGGGAAGAAACGCCCGCTCGCGTTCCGATCGGCAGGACGATTGGGTGAAGGGGAGTTCTTGAAGATGTATGTCAAAGATGAACAACGAGTGACCGCCTATGAGCCGGCGGTGGAACACGAAGTGCCGTCCGCGTTGAAGGACGAGCAGACCGACGAACCGGTCACGATTCCGTTACCTTGATTTCAAAATAGTTCCGTCGCCAAATGAAATCGGATTTGGTATGGTAAGGGTATTGCGAAAAGTAGAGGCTATGGAGAGAAGGTAGATGGATGTCACGTATGTTAATCGCAGACGACCAAGATGGGATTCGTTTGATGCTTGCGCAAGTGTTCCAAAATCTTGGTATTGAAGTCGACACGGCCCAAGATGGATTGAGTGCTTGGGAGAAGCTCGAACAGAACGGATATGATTTGGTGTTGCTCGACATGAACATGCCGCGCATGTTCGGCCATGAAGTGCTCCGGAACATGCGCCATCAAGACATCGATACCCCGGTCATGATCATGACCGCGTTTGGTGAAAAATCGACGCTCGAAGAAGTGCAACGATTAGGCATCACCGCGCAATTTGAGAAGCCGTTTGATATTTATCGCATGATTGAAAAAGTGAAGGACGTCTTAAAAATCTAGACTTTCGTCACTAAGATGACATATGTAAACGCTTGCGCAGAGCCATTTCTATGCCCGAATAGCATAGGCACACGTTTCGACGTGTGTTATAATGGGAACGAATTGCACGGGGGCATTTTTCCCAAAGTGCACAATAGCGAACAGACAGGAGGATGTCATTATGCCATTAGTATCAATGACAGAAATGCTTAACAAAGCATTCGAAGGCAAGTATGCAGTCGGCCAATTCAACATCAACAACCTTGAGTGGACGCAAGCGATTCTTCGCGCTGCGGAAGATGAGAAATCACCAGTTATCCTCGGTGTATCAGAAGGTGCAGCGAAGTATATGGGTGGCTTCACGACCGTTGTTAAAATGACTGAAGGTCTCATGCACGACTACAACATCACTGTTCCAGTTGCAATCCACCTCGACCACGGTTCATCTTTCGAGAAGTGTAAAGCAGCAATCGATGCTGGCTTCACATCTGTTATGATCGACGGTTCACACCATCCGATCGATGAAAACATCGAAATGACGAAACAAGTCGTTGAATACGCACACGCTAAAGGTGCTTCGGTTGAAGCAGAAGTCGGCACAGTCGGCGGCGAAGAAGACGGCGTCATCGGCGGCGTACAATACGCTGACCTCAACGAATGTGTACGTGTCGTAAAAGAAGCGAAAGTTGACGCTCTTGCAGCGGCACTCGGTTCTGTACACGGAGAATACCAAGGCGAGCCTAAACTCGGCTTCAAAGAGATGGAAGAAATCGCAGAAGCGACGAAAACTCCACTCGTTCTTCACGGCGGTTCAGGAATTCCTGAACACCAAATCAAAAAAGCAATCGAGCTCGGTCACAGCAAAATCAACGTAAACACAGAGTGCCAACAAGAATGGACTCGTGCCGTACGTGAGAAGCTCAACACGGACTCGAAAGTATATGACCCACGTAAAGTCATCGGCCCTGGTGTCGAAGCGATCTACAACGTCGTTACTGGCAAAATGCGTGAGTTCGGTTCAAGCAACCAAGCATAATCCTGTCAGATCAGTCGGCCCTCTTCACGAGAGCCGGCTTTTTTTATTGAAGCGGTTCATTTACGCCATCTCTTCAAAATTCATTCCGCTACTCAGTATCGCCTCTCTTACGTAAAGGGTGTAGCAATTCCATGATAATTTCCTCATAATAAGGAGTGTAAGCGATCACAACACCATTCGAGGAGGAATTAGACATGCGTTTTTTCATTGACACGGCAAACGTGGAAGACATCAAAAAAGCTCATCAGATGGGCGTCATCGGGGGCGTGACGACGAATCCATCGCTCGTCGCCAAAGAAGGCGTCGATTTCCATACACGGCTACGCGAAATTTGTGAGATCGTCGGGGATCTCTCAGTCAGCGCGGAAGTTATTGCGCTTGACGCAGCGGGTATGGTGGAAGAAGGAAAGGAACTTGCGGCCATTGCGCCGAATATTACTGTCAAGGTGCCGATGACGCCGGCAGGGATGGAAGCGGTCAATACGTTTTCACAGCTCGGCATCAAGACGAACGTGACGCTTATCTTTAACGCCAACCAAGCGCTACTCGCGGCTCGGGCCGGTGCGTCATACGTCTCGCCATTCATCGGTCGTTTGGATGATATCGGTCAAGATGGTCTCGATCTCGTCGAGACGATTGCCAACATCTTTGCCATCCATGGCATTGAGACGGAAATCATCGCAGCTTCCGTTCGCCATCCGGTCCACGTGACGAAGGCGGCTCTTCTTGGAGCTGACATCGCGACGGTACCATATAAAGTCATCGAACAGATGATGAAACATCCGCTCACTGACAAAGGGATCGAGCAATTCTTGGCGGATTGGAACAACGCTCAATCCAAATAAGTTTGTCGCAGAAAGGTTTGATCATCGTGGAAATTCTCCATATCGTAGGACAGCAAAAACTTGAAGGAACAATTGACATTAGCGGTGCCAAACAGAGCGCCTTGCCTTGTCTCGTGGCAGCACTTTTGACAGAAGAACCGGTGACGATTGAAAACGTCCCCGTAATCGAAGACGTCGAAGTGATGCTCAGTCTATTACAAGAACTCGGCGTCGTGATTGAACGGGACGGGGAACGGATGACGCTTCATGCGAAAGATGCCGTCGCCATGCCATTACTCGGCTCAGAAACGCGTAAAGTCCGAGCCGCTGTCTATTTGCTCGGAGTGTTTGCGGCTCGTTTTGGAAAAGGGGCCGTCGGACTTCCCGGCGGATATGCGATTGGTCCACGACCGATTGATTTACATTTGAAAGCACTCGAACGTCTCGGGATTAAAGTCGAGAACGAGTCGGGACTGTATCATGTGAACGCTGAAAAGCTAGAAGGGAATCGGATTTATCTTGACCTCGTTCGTTCGGGGCGACAGTGAGTGCGATGCTTGCGGCCGTGCTTGCTGATGGGACGACCGTTATCGAGAACGCGGCCATCGATCCGGAAGTGGTCGATGTCGCCACGATGCTTACTTCGATGGGGGCACATGTCATCGGGGCAGGCACCGACGAGATTCGCATTAAAGGGGTGGACAAGCTCCACGGTTGCACCCATACGCTTATTCCTGATCGGTTAGAGGCGGGGACGTTCATGATTTACGGTGCGGTCGCAGGCGAAGTGACGGTACGGAACGTCATTCCAACGCATTTAGAAGGCGTCATTCAAAAAATACTGGATTACGGTGCCGATGTCGAAGTCGGTGAAGAGGCGATCACGGTTCGGGCGAACGCTTTTAAGCCGATTGATATTCGCGTCTTCCACTATTCGGGATATCCGACCGATTTGCAGCCAATCATGTCGGCGGCGTTATTGAAAGCGAACGGGACGAGTGTCGTTACGGATAAACTGTATGCACAACGCTTCCGCCATATCGCGGAAATGCGACGCATGAACGCCCAAATCACACTCGAGGACGCCTCTGCCGTCATCCGTGGCGGTACCGTGCTCGCCACTGCGGAGATGGAATGCGCAGACGCCCGTAGCGGAGCAGCCCTTGTCCTAGCGGGTCTTCAGGCGAACGGTGAATCAACCGTAATCCATGCAGAAAAATTAAATGACTCATATGTCGATTTCGTGGGCAAATTAAAACAACTCGGCGCGCTCGTCTGGGTCGATGAGGCGTCCGAGTAACAAAGGGGAGAATTCGGGTGGAACGTAGTTTATCAATGGAGTTGGTCCGAGTCACAGAAGCGGCAGCGCTATCTTCGGCTCGTTGGATGGGGAAAGGCTTGAAAGAAGAGGCAGATGACGCGGCGACGACCGCGATGCGTGAAGTGTTCGATACGATTCCGATGAAAGGAGTTGTCGTCATCGGAGAAGGCGAGATGGACGAGGCGCCGATGCTCTATATCGGAGAAAAAGTCGGAAACGGCTATGGCTCACGTCTAGACGTCGCCGTTGATCCGCTCGAAGGGACGAGCATCGTGGCGACCGGGACGTGGGGGCACTCGCTGTCCTCGCCGTCGCCGACGCAGGTGATCTGCTCCACGCGCCGGACATGTACATGGACAAGATTGCCGTCGGTCCGGAAGCGGCGGGGTTGATCAGTCTCGACAACTCGATTGAAGAGAATATCGCCATCGTCGCCAAGGCGAAGAACAAGAACGTCGAAGACGTCGTCGTCACGATTTTACATCGTGACCGTCACGAGGAAATCATCCAACGTGTCCGAGCAACGGGTGCCCGCATCAAGTTGATTCCAGACGGTGACGTGGCTGCGGCCATCAACACGGCTTTCCCGAAAACCGGAGTCGACTTGCTGCTCGGATCGGGCGGGGCGCCAGAAGGCGTCATCGCGGCTGTGGCGATGAAGTGTCTAGGTGGCGACTTCCAAGGGCGATTACTCCCGGAAGATGAAGCACAAGAGAAACGTTGCCAAGACATGGGCATCGCCGACACGGGTCGAATTTTGTTATTAGACGATCTCGTCAAAGGAGAAGACTGCATCTTCGCGGCGACGGGCGTAACGGACGGGGAGTTACTCCGTGGCGTCCAGTTCACAGGACAAGGCGGTCAGACACACTCCGTCGTCATGCGTGCCAAATCAGGGACCGTCCGCTTTGTCGAAGGGATTCACTCTTTGAAGAAAAAACCGAAAATGGTCATGAAACCTTAATTCTCTCGAGCTGTGGACATTGCGTCCACAGCTTTTTGATGTGTTCTTACTTATTTAATAAGCAGTCAGAACGGGAAAAGAAGAGGAGGAGGTGTGTGTGAATGATCGAAGTTGAGTCGCTCGTCAAAACGTTTGGAGATGTGCCGGCCGTTGATGGGATTTCGTTCTCGGTCCAGAAAGGAGAGATTTTCGCATTTCTTGGACCAAACGGGGCCGGCAAGTCGACAACCGTGCAAATGTTGACGACGCTTGTCCGTCCGACCGAAGGTAAAGCGCGGGTGAACGGATTTGATGTCGTCAAACAAGAGAAGGACGTCCGTCTATCGATTGGGGTCGCTCTGCAAGAGACCGGCATCGACAACGTGTTGACCGGTCGAGAACTGCTCGTCCTGCAAGGGCGACTGTTCAAAATGACAAAACAAGAAGCAGAGACGCGGGCCGAGGAATTGCTCCGCGTCGTCTCGCTCACCGAAGCGGCGGACCGGAAGAGCGGCACATATTCAGGTGGGATGCGACGCCGGCTTGATTTAGCGCTCACGCTCGTCCATCGCCCCACCGTCTTGTTTTTAGATGAACCGACGACCGGTCTCGATCCCGCGAGCCGCATCGAGATTTGGAAAGAAGTGAGACGGCTCAATGAAGAGTTTGGCACGACGATTTTCTTGACGACTCAGTACTTAGAGGAAGCGGATGAACTGGCCGACCGGATTGCCATCATCAATCATGGGAAAATCGTCAGTGAAGGGACGGCCGAGGCGTTGAAACGACTCGTCGGCGGCGAGACGATTGCGATGACGTTCCACAGCAACCAAGAGGCGACTGCAGCCGCAGCCCTGTTCGGTCATGCGGCAAGCGGGCAACACGTGGCGTTCGAGCTCATCAATCATACGTTGACGGAAGTCGTGCGGCAACTCGATGAACGGTCACTTCAACCGGAAAGTCTGACCGTGAAGCAGCCATCGCTCGATGACGTCTTTTTGAAAGTGACCGGCGAGTCATATGAAGGAGGTGTGCCCGATGTGGACTGAGACATGGCTCTTCACGAAACGGAGTCTGATCACAACGATTCGCAACCCGTTTTCGTTCATTCCAAACTTGATTATCTCGGTGTTCTTCCTACTCGTGTATACGAGCGGATTGTCGAGTGTCGCTTCGCTTCCGCAGTTTGAGGGGAGGGCTTATTTGAACTTCATCTTGCCCGTCTCCATCGTGTCCGGGACGATCTTGTTCTTCCCGCTCATCTTCTTGTCGACGACGTTCGTCCCGAAAGAGTTGATTGAGGCAGAATGGCTCAAAGTAGCGGCGACGTTCAATCCGACGACGTACATCTTTGAAGGGATGCGTGCCGTCTTGACGCAATCGACGATCGACTGGAGCGCGTTATCGGCGGGACTTGCCGTTGCCGGGGCGATGAGCGTCATCATGATCGTGTTTGCGGCGACGAACGCGCGCGACGCATTGAAACAAAAATGAGAAGTGGGATTCAGACCTGCTCTGCCGAGTCAATGATACACGCAAAATCGACACGAAGCCAGATGAATGGAAGATGGACAGGCGCACGAAAAAAAGCGACCCGGTTCCAATGAACGGAGTCGCTTGATTATTTGAATTAGAGGTATGATCCTGCACCGACGTAACGTGGTGCCCAGTAGCCTGATGTGAAGCTCGCGTATTTAACGCCGCCTGTCTCAGAGTTGATCATTTGTGTTTTGCTGAGCGCCATCCCAACGTGTTGGATTGTGCTTCCGTTGTGTGAGAAGAACACGAGATCGCCGGCTTGAATCGCTGACTTCGAAACTTTTTTCGAGTTAGAGTATTGTGAGCGTGAATCACGTGGAATCGATTTATTGATGGCTTTCTTATAAACGTGGCCTGTGTAGCCTGAGCAGTCAAATCCAGAAGTTGTCGTTCCGCCGTAACGGTAAGGCGTACCGAGGTACTTCTTCGACTCAGCGACGAGTTTCGTACGAGCACTTGATGTAGAAGATGTTGTGACTTTCGTAGCCGTTGTCGTGCTCGCTTTCAAATACGCGTAAGACGATGAAGCTGAAATATAACGGTGAGAACCTTTGTAGTTGATTTTATAGAATGAACCAACCTTGCCAAGGTATGTATAGCGTTGGCCTTTGTTCATTGTGGCTGATACTTTCGACGTGAGCGACGGGGCTGTGCGGATATTCAAGCCGTTGACTTTCGAGTAAGCGAATGTTCCGGTAGCGGCTTCTGCTTGTTCACTTGTTGTGAAAGCAAGACCCGAGAAAGCGAGAGTGGCAGCGACAACGATAGATGCGAAACGCTTTAACATAGTGTAATTCCCTCCGTTTTTTAAAATAAAACCTGTATGACTGTATATAATCGATGTGTATAGACGAGATTAGAGCACAAGTTGCGGTTAATACCCGGTTTCCTGTGCAAATAAACTATATCATGCGCAAGACCGATAGCATTTTTCAATCACAAGACAAAAATTGATTTCTTGTAACATGTTTGAAACAATATGCAAGAATAGAGACTTATTTGTTACATAGAAAGAGAAAAAACCGTTATCTTTTTAACGATAGGGGAATATCCTGTAAAGAAGCCGTTTTTCAAACAGTGACGCATTGGCAGAAGTGTGATTAGATGAATGAGGACTGAACGTTTATTTTTGAAATATAGAATGATGAAAGATAGGTGACTTGAATGAGTCAAACGACTGAACCCGCGAAAAATTACACGCTTCGAGAGCTTGAGACGAAGACGTTGAAAGACTTGTATGAAATTGCGAAAGAAGTGAATGTGCCTCAATACCGTGAGGCACGCAAGCGCGAGCTTATGTTCCGGATTTTAAAATCTCAAGCGGAATCGAAAGATCTCTATTTCCTCGAGGTATCCTTGAAATCATCCCGCCGAACCCGCAGTCTCAAAACGATGGCGGATTCGGTTTCCTCCGACCAATCAACTATTCCCAGTCGTCTGAAGACATTTATATCGCGGCCTCACAAATCCGCCGCTTCAATCTCCGAAACGGCGACCTCGTGACCGGGAAAGTCCGGAAACCGAAAGAAAACGAACGGTTCCAAGGGCTGCTCAGTGTCGAAGCGGTCAATGGAGAGACGACGGATTCGACGCGCAACCGGGACTACTTCCCGGCGCTCACGCCGATTTATCCAGAACGACAAATGGTGCTCGAGACGGAGCTGAACCAGTTGTCGGTCCGGGTCATGGACATGATCGCGCCCGTCGGCTTCGGGCAACGTGGCTTGATCGTCGCGCCGCCGAAAGCCGGGAAGACGTCACTCTTGAAAGAAATCGCCAATTCTATCACGACGAACCATCCGAATGTCGAATTGATCATTCTGTTGATTGATGAACGACCGGAAGAAGTGACGGACATCCAACGTTCAGTGCCGGGCGCGGACGTCGCTTACTCGACGTTTGACGAGACACCGGAGAACCATGCCCGTATCTCAGAACTCGTGCTTGAGCGGGCGATGCGCCTTGTTGAACATAAGAAGGATGTCGTCATCTTGCTCGACTCGATCACGCGTTTAACGCGGGCGTATAACTTGTCCGTTCCACCGAGTGGGCGCACGCTCTCCGGAGGCATTGATCCGGCCGCGTTCCATAAACCGAAGAAGTTTTTCGGGGCGGCCCGTAACATCGAGGACGGTGGTAGTTTAACGATACTCGGTACGGCGCTCGTCGACACGGGTTCACGCATGGACGACGTCATCTATGAAGAGTTCAAAGGAACGGGCAACATGGAACTCCATCTTGACCGGAAGCTCGCGGAACGTCGCATCTTCCCGGCAATCGACATCCGTCGTTCGGGGACGCGCAAGGAAGAGTTACTGCTCGGTAAAGATGAACTTGATTCGCTTTGGACGATTCGTCGCACGATGAATGAGTCGCCAGACTTCGTCGATCAGTTCTTGCGGCGCGTGCGCGAAACGAAAACAAATCTCGACTTTTTTGCGGCGCTCGAGGCCGACAAGAAAAAGAGTCGACGCCCGGTGAAAAAAACGAAAACAGACTTGTAAATCTGTGAACCGGGTGCTATTATATTCTAGTGAACTTTCTCTAGGTTGAAAGAATACTTAGGGCCGAAGGAGTTGAAAAGCAATGAAACAAGGAATCCACCCAGAATACCGTAAAGTCGTATTCATGGACTCGACGACTGAGTTCAAATTCATCTCTGGTTCGACTCGTTACTCTAACGAGACAATCACGATGGAAGATGGTAACGAATACCCACTCATCCGTGTCGATGTATCTTCTGACTCGCACCCGTTCTATACAGGTCGCCAGAAATTCGCATCTGCGGACGGTCGTATCGAGCGCTTCAACAAGAAGTACCAACGTTAATCGTCAATTTGTATGCACACCGCCTAGGGATTGCCCTTGGCGGTTTTTATTTTTTCTAAATAGAAGTCAACCCTTTTTCTTCAAGAAAAAGATAGGTATAATCGGGAAGCGATTAACGAAGGAGAGGGCGGAGTAGAATGATGCATGTGACGAACCGTTACGGTTGGATTGAAGTGATTTGTGGAAGTATGTTTTCGGGGAAATCGGAGGAACTCATCCGCCGTGTCCGTCGGGCACACTACGGAAAAATCCCTGTCCAAGTGTTCAAGCCGGCGATTGATGACCGTTACCACGAAGAGAACGTCGTTTCCCACAGCGGCAATTCGGTCGTGGCCGTACCGATTCAATCGAGTCAGGAGTTATACGATGCGGTGCGTGAAGAAACGCAAGTCATCGCCATTGACGAGGTACAGTTCTTCGACGAAGGCATTGTCGACGTCATCGAGCAATTGGCGTCAGAGGACAAACGTGTCATCTGTGCCGGGCTTGACATGGATTTCCGAGGGGAACCGTTCACGATGATGCCAGAACTGTTGTCGCGTGCCGAGTTCGTCACAAAACTGCAGGCCATCTGTCTGTCATGCGGCGCACCGGCTTCTCGGACGCAACGATTGATTGACGGGGAACCGGCCCGCTTCGAGGACCCGGTCATCTTGGTCGGCGCCTCGGAGTCGTACGAACCGCGTTGCCGCCATTGTCATGACGTCCCGAATAAGCCACGTCCGGTCCGCCACACAGTGGCCGACTGACAGCAACGGACCGCCCTTGGCGGTTCGTTTTTTGCTATAATGAAGACAGTTCGATTTGACGGAGAAAGGACGGATCATCATGTTTGACCGTTTGAGCGTACTAGAAGAACGCTACATGCAATTAAATGAGATGCTCGCTGACCCAGAAGTGCTCAGCGATGCGAATAAATTACGACAATATTCCAAAGAACAGTCACAGCTTGAAGAGACGGTGCAAGCATACCGTCACTATAAAGAGACGAGCACGGCCTATAAAGAAGCGAAAACGATGCTCGAGGATCGCACGCTCGATGCCGATATGCGCGAACTCGCCAAAGAGGAGATGTCACTCCTCGAGCCCGAAGTGAAGGCGCTCGAGGCGAGACTCCGCGTGTTGCTCTTGCCGAAAGACCCGAACGATGACAAGAACGTCATCGTCGAGATTCGCGGGGCGGCCGGCGGGGACGAAGCGGCATTGTTTGCGGTTGACTTGTACAAGATGTACACACGTTTCGCCGAGCGGCAGAACTGGAAGGCCGAGTTGATTGACGCCAACTACACAGAACTCGGCGGCTTCAAAGAAGTGACGTTCCTCATTAACGGAACGGGCGCTTATTCGAAACTGAAGTTCGAGAACGGGGCGCATCGGGTCCAACGTGTGCCGTCGACCGAGTCGGGCGGACGCATCCATACGTCGACGGCTACCGTCGCCGTGTTGCCGGAAGCAGAAGACGTCGAGGTGCATATTGATATGAAAGACGTCCGCGTCGATACGTTCACATCGTCAGGTCCGGGCGGCCAGTCGGTCAACACGACGCAATCGGCCGTACGTTTGACGCACCTCCCATCGGGGCTCGTCGTTTCGTGCCAAGACGAGAAGTCCCAACATAAAAACAAGGATAAGGCGCTCAAAGTACTACGGGCCCGCCTTTATGACAAAATGCAAAGCGAACACCTGCAAGAACTGTCGGCCCAGCGCAAGTCTGCCGTCGGCACGGGAGACCGCTCGGAGCGGATTCGAACGTATAATTTTCCGCAGAGCCGTGTGACCGATCACCGCATCGGACTGACGCTTCAAAAGCTCGACCGTGTCCTCGCCGGTGAACTCGAAGATATCCTCGACGCCCTCGTCATGGATGAACAAGCGCGTCTGATGGAGGACGTCGAGTGATGCGGATCGCCGCGAGACTGAAACAGGCGGAACGGGAGTTATCGACCGCGAATCAGGATGTCTCGACCGCAGAGTGGTGGCTCATGCACGTCCTCGGCGTCGACCGGACAGGGCTACTCATCCGTTTGTCCGACGAGTTGACGACGGAAGAAGAGGCGTCGTTTGATGCCGGCCTCGAACGTCTGCTCGCGGGTGAGCCGGTGCAGCACTTGATTGGCTACGCCCCATTCTATGGACGGATGTTCGAGGTCAATCGGGATGTCTTGATCCCGCGGCCGGAAACGGAAGAGCTGATTGAGTGGGTCGTCGCGCATGTGCGAGACGTGTCGGACGATGACATCGTCGACATCGGGACGGGTAGCGGCGCGATTGCCGTCACGCTCAGTCTCGAGCTCGGGGTCCGTGTCCAAACGGTCGATATTTCCCGGGAAGCGATCGCGGTCGCCAAGCGAAACGCGGCAGCGCTCAAGGCGGACGTGTCCTTTCATGAAGGAGATTGTCTCACGCCGATTGCCGACGACTCGATTCGCGTTCTCGTCTCGAATCCGCCTTATATCGAGGCGGATGAGCTGCTCGATGAAACGGTCGCGGGCTACGAGCCCCATCTCGCTTTGTTCGGAGGGGTGGACGGGCTCGAGTTTTATCGGAAGATCATCGCCGACTCGGTTCGCATCCTGTGTGCCGATTGGCAACTGATTGCGTTTGAAATCGGGTATAATCAAGGACAAGTTGTGAAATCGTACCTGTCCGAACGTTATCCTGAAGCAGAAACGGGTATTTTAAAAGATATAAACGGCAAAGACCGAATTGTCTACGCCGTGAGGGAAGGGATTGCGCATGGAAACGAAATGGATCAAGCCGACAGAAGTTGAGGAAGGGGTACGTCTCTTGAAGGCGGGCGAGGTCATTGCCATCCCGACGGAGACCGTCTACGGACTCGCCGGAGATGCGACGAACGAGGTCGCCATCAAAAAGATTTTCGAGGCGAAAGGAAGACCATCGGACAACCCGCTCATCGTCCACGTCGCCACGGTCGAACAGGCCGAACATTTCGCGCAAACCATCCCGCCGGTCGCGAGACGTTTGATGGAAGCATTTTGGCCCGGAGCCTTGACCATCATCTTACCGTCGAACGGTCGTGCATCGTCACTTGTGACGGCAGGTCTTGATTCAATCGGTCTCAGAATGCCGGACCATCCGGCCGCGCTCGACTTGATTCGCACATCTGGTCTTGGACTTGCGGCACCGAGTGCGAACCGGTCGGGACGTCCGTCACCAACATCGGCCCGACACGTGGCCGATGATTTGAGCGGTCGCATCGCAGGTATTATGGATGGCGGACCGACAGGAATCGGTGTCGAGTCGACTGTGATTGATTGCACGGCAGAACCGGCGACGATTTTACGTCCGGGCGGCGTGACGAAAGAAGCAATCGAAGCGGTCATCGGCCCGGTCATTCTCGATGCCAACTTGAACGATGAAACAGCTGCGCCACGATCACCAGGAATGAAGTACACGCATTATGCTCCGAGCGCTTCCCTTTATTTAGTCGAAGGGGGACGCGAAGACCTTGTTCGTGTTATCACGGCACGGCAGGAAGCGGGCAAGCGAGTAGGCGCGCTCGTGTTCGATGAAGCGACGACGCCGGCTGAAGTCACGCTCTCCCTCGGGACTTCGATGGAGACGGCGGCGCGGCGATTATATGAGGCGTTGCGTAAATTTGACGAGACGGATGTAGAAGAGATCTACGTGAATCGGATTGAACCGACGGGAGTCGCTCTTGCCGTTTATAACCGCCTCTACAAGGCGGCTGGCGGTAAAGTCATCCGTTCATAGGAAGAGGCTTAAGGACATAGAGGAGGATCACGCGATGTCGATGAAACGCGTATTATTCATATGTAGTGGGAACACATGCCGAAGCCCGATGGCGATGGCCCTGCTGCGCTCGAAAGTGACGGGGGACGAGTTCGATATTCGTTCAGCCGGGCTTCGGACGATGCAAGGGTTCGACGCATCAGAAAATGCACTCCAAGTGTTGCGTGAACGAGGAATTGAACTTGAACACGTGACCCAGACATTCGACGAAGTCTCGGAGGGTGGTCGGACGTCATCTTGACGATGACACGAGCGCATCGTGAACAGATTCGGGATACGTATCCCGATTTGGCCGACCGCACGTTCACGTTATACGAGTTCGTCACGGGACTCGAACGCGACATCAACGACCCGTTTGGAGGGTCGATGAACGTCTACCGTCAAGTTCGAAACGAACTCGAACCACTTGTGAATCGACTTGTGTTAAAATTGACGAATGACGGGTCAAAGGTGACGAAACCACCGAGACGCCTACCAAAGAAGACGGGGGAATAACGTAATGAAAATCGCAATCGGCGCCGATCACGGCGGATTTAATTTGAAAAAAGACATTATCGGATTGTTGGAAGAGCTCGGGCATGAGTATAAAGACTTCGGGACACATTCGGCCGAGTCGATCGATTATCCGGACGTGGCCATTCCGGTCGCCGAAGCGGTCGCGGCCGGTGAGTTTGACCGTGGCATCTTGATTTGCGGGACAGGAATCGGGATTGGGATCGCTGCCAACAAAGTCAAAGGCATCCGTGCGGCTCTCGTGCACGACTCGTTCAGCGCGAAGGCGACGCGTCAGCACAACGATTCGAACATCATGACGATGGGTGAACGTGTTATCGGACCAGGTCTTGCGATCGACTTAGTGACGACATGGCTCGATACGGACTTCGAAGGCGGACGCCACTCGAACCGTGTCGACAAGATGAGCGCTTACGAAACGAAGTGAAGACGATGAAGACGGAACTTTTGAACTTATTGACGGAGTTACATGAACGATTTCCGTTAGATGAAGAAAAGATTCTCGTCATCGGTTGTTCAACGAGCGAGGTCGTCGGTAAGACGATTGGGAAAGCGGGTTCGGTTGATGTGGCGTCGGACTTGATTGAGGCGTTTCTGACGTTTCGAGATCAGACCGGCGTCCATCTCGCCTTTCAAGGCTGCGAACATATCAATCGTGCCTTGACAATCGAGCGACGGACCTTAAAACAGTTCGGCTTGACGGAAGTGACGGTCGTCCCGGTCCGCTCGGCGGGCGGGGCGATGGCCGAGAAGGCATATGATCGATTCGACGCCCCGTGCGTCGTCGAATCGATTCAAGCGGATGCCGGTATCGATATCGGATCGACGTTGATCGGTATGCATTTGAAACCGGTCGCGATCCCGGTCCGGTTGTCGGCGAAACAGCTCGGCGGGGCGTACGTCACATTTGCGGTCACACGGCCGAAACTGATTGGCGGCCCACGGGCCCACTATCCAGCCAAATAAAAAAGTCGGTCCTCGCGACCGACTTTTTTTGCGTTATAACTCTTCGCTGAATAGATACGAGATGACCATCGGGAAACGTTGACGCCAAGCGAGCTCATTGTGCACGCCTTCCTCGATGACCTCGAAGCGGATATGGTCGACCTTGTCGCGCAACAGGGCGTAGACGCGCTCACTCGACTCGAGATACATCTCGTTCGTCGGTCCGTCTGCTGACGGCTGTTCGACTTCTTTGCGACCGACGTCCATATATAGACGTTCGACGCCGTTCAAATCACTCGCGTCAATCAATTGCTCGAGCTCGGTCTGGTTGAACCAGAACGCCGAGGACAATGAAGCGACGCGCTTGAAAACGTCAGGGTAGACGCAAGCGGCGTAAATCGAGATCAAGCCGCCCATCGAGCTGCCCATCATCGCCGTCTCGTCCGGCTTCGTCCGATAGTTCGCGTCAATCATTGGCTTCAACTCTTGGGCGATGTATTCAATGTAGGCCGACCCTTGGCCGCCGAGCGTCACGTCTTGACCGAGTAGGCTCTCGCCGATGTACGGGTTCTCCCACGGACCGTACTCGTCGAGCCGCATCTCGCCTGGGGCGCTGTCGATGCCGACGATGATGATGTCGCGCTTCGAGGCGTCCATGTACTCACCGGCGCGCCAGCTCATCTTATAGCTCGCATCCTCGTCGTCGAACACGTTCTGTCCATCATGCATATAGAGCACGGGATACCGCTTGTCCGTCATGGCGTAATCGTCCGGCGTATAAATCCGAATCGTCCGTTCGCGTTCGAACGGGGTGATGGTGACTTGTTTTGTCTCAACCATAAGTAGCTCCTCTGATTGTCTTCTTCCTTATGATACCCGACTTGTCCTTGGATTAGACGATACCCAAAAAAAGATGCATATGTTACGATGGGGGTGTTGAATTTTAGACATTCAGAGGGGGTTTCAACATGGTAAACACGACGAAGTTGAAAGTGCAGGATGCGGAATTGTTTGAAGCGATGCAACACGAACTCGGTCGCCAACGCGAGAACATCGAACTCATTGCCTCGGAGAATTTTGTCTCAGAAGCTGTCATGGAAGCGCAAGGTGGCGTGCTCACGAACAAGTACGCAGAAGGTTATCCAGGCCGCCGCTACTACGGTGGATGTGAGTTCGTCGACGTGGCCGAGAACTTGGCGCGCGATCGCGCCAAGGAACTGTTTGGTGCAGAACACGCCAACGTCCAGCCGCACTCGGGTGCGCAAGCGAACATGGCCGTTTACTTCACCGTCCTTGAAGCAGGGGACACGGTGCTCGGCATGAACTTGTCGCACGGTGGCCATTTGACGCACGGAAGTCCGGTCAACTTCTCAGGCGTTCAGTACAACTTCGTTGAATACGGTGTAGACAAAGAGACAGAACACATCGATTACGACGTTGTCGCAGCCCTCGCGAAAGAACATAAACCAAAACTCATCGTCGCTGGCGCCTCGGCGTACCCGCGGACGATTGATTTCGCCAAGTTCCGTGAGATCGCTGATAGCGTCGGCGCCTACCTCATGGTCGACATGGCTCACATCGCTGGTCTCGTCGCGGCCGGTCTTCATCCGAACCCGGTCGAGCACGCACATTTCGTGACGACGACGACACACAAGACGCTTCGCGGCCCGCGCGGCGGCATGATTCTCTGTAAAGAAGAGTTCGCCAAAGCGATTGATAAATCGATTTTCCCAGGCATTCAAGGTGGTCCGCTCATGCACGTCATCGCGGCGAAGGCCGTGGCGTTCGGCGAAGCGCTCCAACCTGAATTCAAGGATTATCAGGCGCAAGTCGTTAAGAACGCGCAAGTGCTCGCGCAAGGATTAGAAGAAGAAGGACTCCGTATCGTGTCGGGCGGTACAGATAACCACCTTCTCCTCGTCGACCTTCGCGGCATCGACATCACCGGAAAAGCGGCCGAGCATGCGCTTGACGCAGCCGGCATCACCGTCAACAAAAACACGATTCCCTTTGATCCGGCATCGCCGTTCGTGACGAGCGGAATTCGTCTCGGGACGGCCGCGATGACGACACGCGGATTAAAAGAAGACGATATGCGGGAAGTCGCTCGCTTAATCGGACGCGTCTTGACGAACCACGAAGATGAAGCAGTCCTTACGGAAGCGCACGAAGCGGTTCGCGCGTTGACGTCGAAGTTCCCGCTCTATCCTGAACGAGGCTGACGAATGGACGTACGGACACTCGCAAATCGGGAACTCGCGGAACTACCGCTCATCGATATGACGGAATGGCTCGTCCGAAAAGGCGAGCACGATCCGACGTTTCGCCTCGTCGCGAACGAGTTCAGGGTCGTGACGACGCTGCTTGACCACGGATATTATATCGAAGCAAGTGAACGGATGACACCGCTTCTCGGGATGAAAGTGCCGGCGGCGTTTCATCGGCTCGGACTAGCGCTCGAAGTGAAGGCGAACGGAAAGAAGGCGGCCAAGCGCCGCTTTCGTTCGTTCTCGCCGGCTGTCACGGGTCACGCGGACTTGTCAGATTGGCGGAACGCCTTTAAATGGAATAAGACATGGCTCGGTCTGCCGCTCGTCGTCGGTCTCGGTCTGGTCGCACTCATCTTTTGGCCGGATTCAGAGCCGCCTCCCGTGACGCCGACCGCGTCAAACGAACGGGTCGAAACGGTGACGGAAGACGAGGCGCTCGCAAAACGGCTAGAAGAACTCGAGCAAGAAGTCGCTCGACTCGAGGAGGCGAACGAGGCGCTCCAGGCTGAGGACGAGACGGCGGAAGCACCGGAAGCGCCGGCCGTCATCCCACTTGCCGAAGTCGAGACCCTCGTTTCGGACAAGCGGTACAAGGAAGCCGACGCGCTCCTCGTCGGCAAGGCGAAAGCTGGTCAGGAACAAGCCGTCGGGTTTTATCGGTTGCTCGTCGACAACAAGCTCGGTGAAGCAGAAATCAAAGATTATGCCGCCTATGTCGACACGTATCCCGAGTCGGGATATAAGGCGGACGTCTTATGGATGAAAGGTATCGCCGAGAAGAAGGCCGGGGATGATGCGTACCGGACGACACTCGCCGAAGTCGCCGCCATGGACGGGACGTATTGGGCGCCGATTGCCAAATCGGTGCTCGAGGAAGAATGAGGTCGCAGCGCGCTGTGGCCTCTTTTCTCATCAAATTCTAATCCATTTCACCGCTCTTTCTCAGCTCGCTCCCGTACAGTAAAGAAAAAGGATAAGGGAGAGGGACATATGCGCTCAACTAGCAGAGGAAAGATTGGCAGATTGATTCGAGGAGTGGCCGTCGGTGCGCTCGCATTGACGCTCATGGCGGCCGGGGTCGCAGGCTTCTTATTATTCACGTTGACCGGTAACGCATGGCTCGACCAAATCGCCCAAGTCGGGACCGATGTGGCGTTTCAAGTAGAAGGGTTCGAGACGAGATTCAATCAAATCGGCGACTCGCTCGAACTGCGCGTCGAACAAGCGATTCCTGAAGCGGTTCGTCCGTTTTTTGACTGAGGAATCCGGGAACACATAAATGATGCGTCGGGCGGACTGCACGGCGCTTTTTTTAGAAAGGATGAACGCCATGCCTACGATTCTCGTCGTCGAAGACGATGCTAAAATTGCCAGACTGCTCGAACTGGAACTCATGCATGCCGGTTATGAAGTCGAGGTCGCCCATGACGGGCGAGCCGGGCTCGACCGGGCGCTCGCCGGTGGGATTGACCTGATATTGCTCGACGTCATGCTGCCGCAGATGAGCGGTCTTGAAGTCGTGCGCCGTGTCAAAGAAGAGCAACCGTTACTCCCGGTCTTGATGGTGACGGCACGCGGGGACCGCTACGATAAAGTGAGCGGTCTCGACCTCGGGGCCGACGATTACATTACGAAACCGTTCGAGATGGAGGAGTTGCTCGCGCGGATTCGGGCGTTCTTACGGATGCGGCAACACGTCCAAGTCGATGCGAGTGAACGGGTCCTGTCATATGAAGGACTGACCGTGGACGTTAATCGTCACGAAGTAATCTGCGAGGGACAAAAAATCGAATTGACCCGACGTGAGTTCGATTTGCTCGTCTATTTGCTCGAACATCCGGAGCGCGTGCTCACACGCGATCAACTCGTCGAGCACGTCTGGGGTTTCGACTATTACGGAGATACGAACGTCGTCGATGTGTATGTCCGCTATGTCCGGAAGAAACTCGACGGCTCTTGGATTCAGACGGTCCGAGGCGTCGGCTATATGCTGAAGCGTGGTGGATAAGATGAAGCTACGGACGAAAATCGCCCTGGCGATGGCAGGGTTCATGTTGTTCCTGCTCATCACTTCGTTCGGCGTCGCCTGGCTCGTCTCACGACAACAAATTGTCGACGCCCGCTATGACGTCTTGCGCCAGGCGCTCAGCCTGCTCGAGGAAGACGAGCGGAACCAACAAGCCGTCCTGTCGTTGCACGAGGACAGCGTCGTGCTCGAACGGCAAGCGAACGGCGATTGGGGCATCATCGGCGGACAGACCGAAGATAGTCTGCGTTTTCCCGTCAACTTCGGGGAACCGGCGCTCGTTGATGATTGGTTCGTCATCGCGACGTCGAACGGTCTCGGCTACGCGTTTCAAGACGCGGCTGTCAGTGAGACACTCCAGACGCTGGCCACGATTTTTCTCGTCATCTTCTTGATCGCCGTGGCGGTGACGTTCCTCGGCAGCCTGTGGATCGTCAGGCAAGGGCTCGACCCGTTACGCCGTCTCGAATCGACGATGGAACGAATCACGGAGTCGGGTACGCTCGAGACGATTGAGGTCGGGACAAACCAAGATGAGGTGTCGACGCTTGCGACGGGCTTCAACCAAATGATTGGGCGAGTCGAAGGGTCGATGGAGCAACAGCGACGTTTCGTCGCCGATGTTTCACATGAACTGAAGACACCGCTCACCGTCATCGAAGGATATGCTAAACTGCTCCGGCGCTGGGGACAGAGCGACCCGGCCGTCCGTGACGAGGCGATCGATCACATCTTGACCGAGTCACGGCAAATGCGTGAGGACTTGATTGAACCGATGCTCGAGTTGAGCCGTTTCTCCTCGCTCGAAGACGTAGAGACCGAGGCAATCGGATTGACCGAGTTGGCCGAACAGTTGACCGAACGGTTCGAACGATCCCACGGTATCCACGTACCGATTGAGGCGATGGGGGAGTGGCACGGCCATCGTGATTCGTTACAACGGCTTGTCGTCATCTTCATTGACAACAGTTTGAAGTATGCGACCGACACGCGCGTCACGATGACGCCGGACCGTATCGAAGTACGGGACCATGGGACGACGCTCAGCGAGGAGGACCGGGCGCGGCTGTTCGACCGCTTTTATCGACTCGATGAGGCGCGAGACCGAAGCGGCAGCGGACTCGGTCTCGCCATCGCCAAAGAAGTGGCGGATTTGAACGGGTGGACGGTCGGCAGTCATGCGAATGCACCGGACGGCAGCGTCTTTTACGTCTCAACATGACAAAATTTTCGCAGATTCTCATCATTTTCTAATGGAATCCTCGTGGTGCTCTAAGGTCACCGTTCTATGATGAAGATGTAGAACAAGTTCACCACATGAAACGAGGAGGAAACATCATGAAACTAATCGGATGGATTTTAGGAGTCGGGTTGACGGTCTTAGCCGTGGCGGGAATCGGGTTGTATGTCGCGAACGATAAGACGGACACGGTCATCGTCCCACGAGCGGTTGATAGCGTGAACAGTGGAACCGATGATGCCGCAGATGATGCGAGTCAAGAAGCTGCCGCTTCGTCAGAAGGGTCAGCATCGAACGATACGCCGGTCCGCTCGGTCGATGACGATGATTATGAATTGTATGGTACCCTCGTCAGCCTATCAGACCGTGACGTGACAATCAGCTTCAGCGGTAAAGAATCGACGTATCCGCTCGCGGCCCGTCATGAGATTGACGACGATACACCGAAAGCCGGGGATCGTGTCAAACTCGAGTTCAACCGAAATGAGGAAGTAAAAGAAGTCGACCGTGAAAGTGATGACTTCGACATCTACGGCACATTCGTCAGCCTGTCGGACCGTGACGTGACGATCGAGCGTGACGGCAAGTCGGAGACGTTCAAACTCGCGAGCCGCTACGAGCTTGACGACGAGACACCAAAAGCCGGCGACCGTGTCAAACTCGAGTTGAACCTTCAACAGCAAGTGAAAGAGATTGAGCGTGACGATAACCGAGATGACGAAGATAATCAAAATGAAAATCGTGACCATGATCAAGATGATGAGCGCGATGATGACTAACAAAATGCCACGAAAGTGGCATTTTTTGTTTATTCTTCTATCAGGAGCCGTAATTATTATTGTATGATAAGATGAAAAAGAAAAATTTAGGCGATTCAAACCAAATAAATGTGAAAGGAGGGGACGGGATGAAAAACGTCATCGGACTGATCAGTATGGCCGCCATATTGTTAAGCGGATGCGGGACGAATGAAATCAATGCGCTCAATTTACGACCGCTGTCGACGTATGCGATTCAACAAGACCAAGACATTCTGTTGACGTCCGCATTGAAAACGCGACTATTGGCTTACTGTGAGCAACAACCGACAGACATGTTGCCGACGCGTCGGGCCGAACTCGCGGCCATCACATTCCGTCATCCTTTCTATGATGAATTGGGCAGCAAGACCGTCAAATATTGGCGGAGCGGGGACGAGCGTTACGTCTCTTGTTTGAACAGCAACGAACAAAATGAGCGCGTCTTCCGAACGGATGCACTTGATGCGTTCGAGTCTGTAACCGCTTCACAACCGCAGGAAGTCGATGTCGGCAACACGCTATCGTTCATTCCTGAACCGGACGTCGCGGCCGTGGCGCGCGCCTTCGCGGTCAACGAGACGCATGAGACGATTATTCCCGATTCGGTTTTCCGATATCATACGCCGGACCGAGGGGCGCTCCACGTCACCTATCACGTCTATCAAGACGGTGTCGAGGCGGGACAATTGATTGAGCCGGGGCTGTTCGTCTTCGAGAGCGGTAAAAATGAAGGCGTAACGTTCTTGACCCAATTGGCCGACCGGCGAATCACTCTTCAAATGGGCACTGAGAAGGCGTGGGATCGCACCGTGTTACCCGGTTCGCTCTCAGGCGAGTACGTACAAATCGACTCGAAGGAAGCAACCTTCAATTCGGATGCCGATGGAGGACGTCTCTTGAAGCGAATCGTGCTCGCGGATGAGCCGATTGAAGACGTCTCGGAGCAAGACTCTGCCGTGTTATCGAGTCGGTATGGAATCGTGATTGAAATATGGGGCACCGTCCAACGACCGGGCGCCGGTGAATTGACGATCACATCGGGGCAAAAAGATGTGATGCGTTTGGCGACGTACGAGACGGAGACGAAGACGGCTCATCTCGATGGCCCGAACACACGCGAGCTGTTCGAACTGTTGTCCCATGTGAAGACGACGAGCACCGGACCGACAGGCGAACGACGTGGGACGCTCACGTTGTATGAACAGTTGACCGAGCAACGATTCGACGTTTGGATCAAGGAAGGAGAAAAATCCCTTCAATTGATGGATGTCGAGACGAAGCGGGTCTATTTGATTGATCAACTGGAATTTGAGGAATTGCTCGGCACTTACATATGAGCGACAAACTAATTACTTTTCCCGTTTCATGACTCTTTCATGTCGTGAGACGGGTTTTTGTCGTCAAATTGACACTATGTTTTTGCAAAAAACTATCCTATAATTTTTTTTGCGAAGGTTCAATATTACATACATGAATCCGATATATCCATAAAATACCCAGCACTAACCTTCTCGTCATTTGAATATAAGAAAAAGGGGGAGCAACGAGACACGATTCCATTCAACCATCATCGTCCGTCACCACGTTTTGTTAGTCATCAGGAGAGGAATAGGTAGTGAAATTGAAAAAGTTATTAATGTCTCTTACGGTAGTGTTGTTAATTGTTAGTCTGAACATGTCTAAAACGGGGGCACAAACAATGAACCCACTCGACGGTGTGAAGAACTATCAAGTGTACTATGGCCATCCAACTGAAGCGATTTTGAAAGATATGCAAAATTATGATCTCGTCATCATTGAGCCGCTCCATTATACGAAAGCGCAAGTGGAGCAAATCAAAGCGCGCGGGACGAAAGTACTCGGTTATATTAGCGTCATGGAAGTCGCGACATGGAACACGGGTCTCATGTCAAAACTTCAGTCAGGTGACTTCTTTACGCGTAACGGACAACGTGTCCATTACTCGGAATGGGATTCGTACTTGACGAACATCGCCTCACCGCACTTCCAAGGATTGCTCCTCACGGAAATCCAGAACCAAGTCATCGCCAAAGGCATCGATGGCGTGTTCATGGACACGGTCGGTGATATCGATAACGAACATTTGAACAACCCGACGGTGCTCAAGCAACAACGTGACGGCCTCGTCAACTTCTTGAAACAAGCACGGGCTCGCTATGGGGATATCGCCATGGTCCAAAACTGGGGCTTCGACACACTTGAAACATCGACGGCGCCATATGTCGACGGCATCATGTGGGAGAGCTTCAATGTCGATACGATCAAGAGCGACGCTTGGTCACAAAACATGATTAAGAAACTACAAGCGGTCGACGCAAAGCACTCGGTCAAGACGCTCACGATTTCGACACGTCTTAGCGCGGACAGCCACAAGCTCGCCAAAGATTCTGGCTTCATCCACTTCCATGAAGCGGATGCTTACGTGAACTGGAACGCGGGACTTGTGACACGTACGAAAGACACGGCGCCGACACCAGCGCCAGTCGCGGTAGCACCGGCGACAAAGCCAGCTGAAACGACTACGACAAAGCCGGCTACAACGGCAACAACGAAGCCAGCCGCGACCAAACCTGCGACAGAAACGGCAACAACGCCAGTCGCTAAGCCAACGACAACGACGAAACCGGCTCCGTCGACGAATGACCAGACTGCGTCAAAAGAGAAGTCGACACAAAAGACAAAAGCTGAGTTGAAGCAAGAGAAGAAAGACAAGAAGAAGGCAAAAAAACTTGCAAAGAAGCATGCTAAAAAACATGCCGCCAAGCATGAAACGTCAAAACACCATCAGGCCGTCAAAGGCAAGATGTGTGGAAAAGTGAAACACAAGACGGCCGGTTTTCTGAATTTCTTCAAATTCTGATCGACGTGTCATCTGAAGCCCGAGGGATCGATTCCGTTCCTTCGGGTTTCGTCTGACCTCTTAGAAAACAGAAGTTGACCCTACCTTTCTCAGAAAAGTTAGGGTACAATGCTCAAGAGAGATTGAGAGAGGAGTGAAGCATGATGGGCAAAGTACACGTTTATGACCACCCATTGATTCAGCACAAGATGACGATTATGCGCAAAGTAGAGACGGGGACAAAACAGTTCCGTGAACTCGTAGACGAGGTCTCGTCACTCATGGCATACGAAATTACACGCGACCTTCCGCTTACTGATGTAGAAATCGAGACACCGGTCTCTGTATCGACACAGAAGATGATCGCCGGCAAGAAATTGGGAATCGTCCCAATTTTACGGGCAGGCCTCGGCATGGTGGATGGCTTCCTCAAAATGATGCCGAACGTCAAAGTCGGTCACATCGGTCTATACCGTGACCCGGAGACGCTCGAGCCGCACGAATACTATCTCAAGTTGCCGACGGACGTCACAGAGCGTGACTTCATCGTCGTCGACCCGATGCTCGCAACTGGTGGTTCGGCCGCTGATGCGATTGCCGCGCTTAAAAAGCACGGTGCCAAGTCGATCAAGCTCGCTTGCCTCTGCGCAGCCCCTGAAGGTGTGGAACGTGTTCAAGCTGAACACCCAGACGTCGAAATCTATCTCGCCGCACTTGACGAGAAGTTGAACGACCATGGTTACATCGTCCCAGGACTCGGTGACGCGGGTGACCGTTTGTTCGGAACAAAATAAGCACGAACCCGTACAGAGAGGATCCGAGTGATCCTCTTTTTTTGTGTGGAATGTGCCGCGATCGATTCAAAATAGTTGAGGTGAAGCGAGTCACGACCGATAGTAGAAAAGGAAGGGACCGTATGGCGGTCCGATCATGAAAAAGAGAAGAGACGCCGTGAAGACTAAATTCTCACTACTACAAAGATATTTGCTCATTTCTTTGATGGCGCTGTTTTTGACGAGCATCTGGAGCTATAGCGCGTTTCAAGATATCGAACGAGAGAACCGTCGTATCGTCGAAGAGGCGATCCCGATTGCGAACGCCGCCTCAGAGCTGCTCCGGCTGTTGCTCGATCAAGAGCTGTCGGTCCGAGGCTATACATATAATCAAGACACCCTGTCACTCGAACAGTATGAAGCGACGAAGCGCTCGTTGTCGGAGACGATTCACGTCATCCGACAGATGGAGGCGTTCCACGAATCTCAAATTGAACTCATCAAAGCGGGGGATGTTCTGACAGCGAACGCGCGTCGCTATAGCGGAACCGACTATATCAACCAGTTCCGGGACGTCGATGCGGCGATTCGTGAGGATATCGACAACATTATTCAACAGGCGTCAATCCGGAGTGATACCGCCTCGAGCTCGGCGAAGTGGGTGATCGTGATCGTCGTCGGGCTGAGGCGGGCCAGGGCGGATAAGGCGATGCGCCGCGCATAGCGCAACGTCTCGGCGTGCGCTTCGTCCCGGGCCACTTCGACCGACAAGGCCCCTTCCTCGAGACAAACGGCGTGCATCGCTTCGATATCGCGCCGGACGACGTCACGTGGGCCGTCCTGTTCTAATAGAAGGAGAGCACCGACGTCTGTCGGCAGTCCGATGTTCGCATACGCCTCGACGACCTCGATCGTCTTCTTGTCCATGAACTCGAGTGTCGCCGGGATGATGCGGTTCTCGAAGATGCGGCTCACCGTCCGGGCCGCGCTGTCCAAGTCCTCGAAATAGGCGAGCATCGTCTGTTTCGTCTCGGGGAGCGGGATGAGCTTGAGCGTCGCTTGCGTGATGACGGCGAGCGTCCCTTCCGAGCCGACGAGGACACGGGTCAAATCATAACCGGCGACGTCTTTCGCGAGCTTCCCGCCCGTACGGAGCACTTCGCCGTTCGGGAGTACCACCTCGAGGGCAAGCACATAATCGGCCGTGACCCCGTATTTCAGCCCACGCAAGCCGCCGGAGTTCTCACTGATGTTGCCGCCAATCGTCGAGATTTTCATCGAACTCGGGTCCGGCGGATAAAACAGGCCTCTCGCCTCGACGGCTTGTGCCAAGTGAGTGGTGATGCAACCTGGTTCGACGGTCACGGTCAAATTTTTCTCGTCAATCTCGAGGATACGGTCCATATAGTGGAAATCCATGACGACACCGCCGGAAAGAGGCGTCGTCCCGCCAGCGAGGTTCGTTGCCGACCCACGGGGGACGACCGGGAGGAGATGTTTGTGGGAAAGCTGTAACACGGCCCGCACGTTCTCAGTGGAGCGGGGCGCGACAATCGCGTCAGGTAGCGTTTGATAGTTCGGTGTCGCGTCAAATGAATAGGCAAGTCGAGTCGTCGGGTCTGTGAAAATGACATCGGCACCGATTTGATCGCGTAATTGATTCATCCAGTCCATTGCAGGTCCTCCTCACACGCATCAAATTTCTCACGATGCGGGCGTCGGTTTCGAAAGTCACAAAATCGACATATTTTTAGGTAACGCTTACATCGTAATCGTAGCTATTCGAACTGGTATTGTCTACCCATTTCGGGTTGATAGGAAGGGCTTTCCAGGCGATTGACCGCTCGGAAAAGGGGGTGTGATATTCATCACTACAAATTCGTCAGAACCCCTCGACATGACAAAAAGATAATCGGTATACTGATACAAGACGATGTAAACGATTTCAAAATCGGGTCAACGTTTGTTTCAAAACCTTTTGTGAACGTAAGCCGTTTTGCATTGTAATTTCCAAAACGTGAAGGTATAACTGAACTATTCTTCATCTGATTCGTAATGTGAAATGTTATAAAGTCAACATTTTTATTTCACCGTTTCTTCATACTTTCTTAAAATTTGATGATTTTAATTTAGTTTGTGAACTGCGTAAAAGCCTTGATACGACTTGATTTAAAGCGCTTTTATAATTGTGAAATCAATTGACTTCTTATGCCATTTCCAGTACTCTGAACTTGTGTGACTTTTGATGGTCACGCGAGTGTGAATCCGATGGAGAAGATCCATGGCTTGGCAGCTCGAAAGGGGGATGGGGATGACGAAAAAAGACAATCGTTACCTATCTTATGCCTCGCTCGCCTCTCAAATCTCGACCGCGCTCGCTGGACCGATCGTCATCGGTTATCTCGTTGGCCAATACGGGGCGAGACGTGAAATTTGGGGCACGTTTGGTTGGAATGTGTCGGTGCTTCTCGGAATGGCTTTCGGGATCACGGCGCTTGTTCTCACCCTTCGAAGTTTACTGACAGGAGAGGACGAATGAAGCTAGAACAAACGGAACTACAACAAGTGCAAGCAGACAGAAAAGCACAGCAGCAATTGATGAAACGCTACACGAAGTGGTTTATCGGATGGTTCGCCATTCTTCTCATCGGAGCGCTCATCGTCCCTATGTACAAACCGGTGTTTCTCGGCTTGTTCCTAGGTGGGGTCGCCAGTCTCATCATTCTACATATGCAGAATCGAAGCGTCATTCGCATGTATGACGTAATCGAACATGGACGACGCCCGAAGTCGCACGGGACTGTTTCAAGAATGGCAGTCGGTGCACTAGCCGTGATAGTCGGTCTCTTTTATGAGGACCGAGTATCGCTCATTGCGGTGGTAACTGGTCTAATCGCCGGCCACATCATACAATTTGGCGAGTTCACACTTGCCCAGCTCAGCAGGAAAAGAGGTGAATACTAATGGGTCATGAGTTTCCCACATATTCTCTACAACTCGGAGATTATACGTTATATGGGAGCTGGACGAACGTCATTACGGTGCTGATCGCATCACTACTCGTATTTACGTTTGCCGTTTGGGGAACGCGACGCTTGGCTATGAAGCCGACCGGTAAGCAGAACTTAATGGAATTCTTCGCGGAATTCACACGCGGGATTATCTCGAGTGCGATGGACTGGAAGACGGGTGGCCGTTTCATCGGGTTTGGAATGACGTTGATTTTGTTCATTCTCTTCTCGAACTTGATGGGTCTACCGTTTAACGTCATTTCGGGTCACTATCTATGGTTCAACTCACCGACGGCCGATCCTTACGTCACGTTGGCATTGTCGACACTCGTCGTTGCAATGTCGCACTACTACGGCATCAAACTACACGGCTTAAAGCACTATTCGGCGGAATTCGTGAAGCCGGTCTGGTTCTTATTGCCGATCAAGCTCATCGAGGAGTTCGCGAACACCTTGACGCTCGGTCTGCGTCTTTACGGTAACATCTTTGCCGGTGAAATCATGATTACCATCATCTTGGGACTCGCAATTACCGCAGAAGGGGCACTTAACCCGCTCGGTGCTGTGTTCGCAGTTCTCCCAATGATTTTATGGCAAGGCTTCTCAATCTTTATCGGGGTTATCCAATCCTACATTTTCCTGACGCTTGCAATGGTGTACATCGGGCATAAAGCTTCTGCCGAGCATTGATTCGAGCAGGTCTCGCCAAAGCGTTGAACAAAAAAACTATCTACTTAACTTTTAGGAGGAATATACACAATGGAACAACTCAATCTTCTTGCAACAGCACTCGTTATCGGTCTTGGAGCACTCGCGGCGGGTATCGGTAACGGTCTCATCGTATACGGAACAGTACAAGGACAAGCACGTCAGCCAGAACTCAAAAACGAACTTCGTCAAACAATGTTCATCGGTATCGGTTTGGTTGAAGCCCTCCCGATCATCGGTGTAGCTGTCGGTTTCCTTCTCCTCAACTCTTGATCACGAGTTAACGAGAACAACGTAAGAGGGAGCGTGTCTCCCTCACTTATTTAGTCAAGAGGAGGGTATGCATGGATACGATGATGATTGCAGCTGGTGCTGGCGGCGAAGGCCTCCGCATCCTGGATATGATCTTTACACTTTTCACATTCCTCGTACTCTTGGCCCTGTTGAAGAAATTTGCTTGGGGACCACTCCTTGGAATGATGAGACAGCGTGAAGAGTATGTAGCGAACGAAATTGAGCTCGCTGAAAAGAGCCGCAAAGATGCGGAAACATATGTAGTCGAACAACGTGACGCGTTAAACGCAGCACGTACAGAATCGAAAGAAATGCTTGATTCAAGCCGTCGTCAAGCAGAAGCGGAACAAGCACGCTTGGTGGAGCAGGCGCGTTTGGAAGCCGAACAAATCAAAATCGAGGCGGGTAAAGCGATCGAACGTGAGCGTGAGCTCGCGAAACAATCGCTCCAGACCGAAGTGGTCACACAGGCACTCTCGGCCGCACGCCACGTCCTTCAGTCAGACCTCAAAGGCGACGAAGCGAAACAACGTGCCCTCGTCACAGACTTCCTGTCTAAAGCGAAAGGTGCTAACTGATGAACACATCGTTAGCAAAACGCTATGCCAAAGCGCTCTTCGACTTAGCGCGGGAACAAGGTACGCTCGACCAAGTCGAAGCGGAAGTGCGTCTGCTCGATGAAGTGCTCCACGCGACTCCTGAACTGTCGAATCTCTTAGAGAATCCAGCCATCAGTGACAGCGAGCTTGCACAGCTTTTAACACATAGCTTTGGTGACATGACAGATATCGTGCTCAACACACTTCTCGTCATGGTCGAAAACGACCGTGCGAGCGAAGTTCGCGGCTTGTCGCGCTACGTCCTTGATTACATCAACGACTACCGTGGCATCGCCGAAGGGTTCGTCACGAGTGCTTACCCGTTGTCGGCAACAGAGTTGAAAGAAGTCGAACTCGTCTTCGGTCAGAAGATGAACAAGACGCTTCAATTGAAGAACGTCGTCGATGAAGACGTCATCGGTGGACTCCGTGTCCAGATCGGCTACACGACGTATGATGACACAATCGAAAACAAACTAACACGCCTTGAGCGTGAATTGTTGAATGCGTAAGAAATAGGGGTGAATTCAATGACGATCAAAGCTGAAGAAATCAGCGCCCTGCTAAAAGAGCGGATCGCTTCGTACGGTTCTGAAATCGAAGTCAGTGAGACAGGTACAGTCATTCAAGTAGGTGACGGTATCGCTCGTGCATACGGACTCGATAACGTTATGGCGGGGGAACTCGTAGAGTTCTCGAACGGCGTAATGGGCTTGGCGCAAAACTTAGAAGAAGGTAACGTCGGGATTATCATCCTTGGCGACTACAAAGGCATCAAAGAAGGCGACTCGGTAAAACGTACGGGCCGCATCATGGAAGTTCCAGTCGGTGAAGCGCTCCTCGGACGCGTCGTCAACCCGCTCGGACAACCAATCGACGGTCTCGGACCGATCGTGACGGACACATACAACCCGATCGAGCGTAAAGCTTACGGCGTTATGGCCCGTAAGTCAGTCCACGAACCGCTCCAAACTGGGATTAAGGCGATTGACGCCCTCGTACCAATGGTCGCGGTCAGCGTGAGCTCATCATCGGTGACCGTCAAACTGGTAAGACTTCGGTCGCAATTGATGCGATCATCAACCAAAAAGAAGAAAACATGATCTGTATCTACGTCGCAATCGGTCAGAAAGAATCGACTGTCCGTGGCGTAGTTGAGACGCTCCGTCAAAACGGCGCCCTCGATTACACGATCGTTGTTTCGGCATCGGCTTCACAGCCAGCCCCACTTCTTTACCTCGCACCATTCGCTGGGGTATCGATGGGTGAGTACTTCATGGACCGCGGACAACACGTCCTCGTCGTGTATGATGACCTCTCGAAACAAGCGGCAGCTTACCGTGAGCTCTCGCTTCTTCTCCGTCGTCCTCCAGGCCGCGAAGCCTACCCAGGGGATGTCTTCTACCTCCATTCACGCCTTCTTGAGCGTGCGGCGAAGTTGAACGACGAACTCGGCGGCGGCTCATTGACAGCTCTTCCGTTCATCGAGACACAAGCGTCGGATATCTCGGCGTACATCCCGACGAACGTCATCTCGATCACAGACGGTCAAATCTTCCTCCAGTCGGACCTCTTCTTCTCAGGGGTACGTCCAGCGATTAACGCCGGTCTCTCGGTATCGCGTGTTGGTGGTTCGGCTCAAGTAAAAGCGATGAAGAAAGTTGCCGGTACGCTCCGTCTTGACCTCGCGTCATATCGTGAGCTCGAAGCGTTCGCCCAGTTCGGGTCGGACCTCGACAAAGCGACACAAGCGAAGCTCAACCGTGGACAACGGACCGTTGAAGTCTTGAAACAAGACTTGAACGCACCGCTCTCGGTCGACAAGCAAGTCATCATCATCTACGCCCTCACGAAAGGTCATCTCGATGACGTCCCAGTCGAAGACATCCGTCGTTTCGAAAAAGAAATGAACGCATGGCTCGACCAAAACCGTGCGGACCTCTGCCGTGAAATTCGTCAAACAGGAAACCTTCCTGCTGACGAGGCGATGGTCGATGCGCTTACGGAATTCAAAAAGACGTTCTCGCCATCGGTTTAATCCGGTGACGAGCGTCTATTAAGGTGGTGAATCGAAATGGCATCATTACGTGAGATCCAGATGCGGATCACCTCGACCCAAAGCACGAAGCAAATCACGAAAGCGATGAACATGGTGTCGGCCTCGAAATTGAACCGTGCTCAAGGAAGCAACGCCAACTTCAAGCCGTACATGACCAAGTTGCAGGAAGTCATCTCGTCGATTGCCGGCGGTACTTCAGGCGCAACACACCCGATGCTTCAAGTCCGTCCCGTCAAACGGACCGGCTATATCGTCATCACGTCAGACCGCGGACTTGCTGGTGGATACAACGCCAGCGTCCTTCGTGACGTGTATCGCGAGTTGAAGGCCAAACACGGTTCAACAGACGAATACCGTCTGTACGTGATCGGGAAGGTCGGCGTTCAGTTCTTCAAGGCCCGTAACATTCCGGTGTACAGTGCCATGACAGGTTTGAACGACCAGCCATCATTCGTTGAAGTCGCAGAGATCGTCAAACAGACGGTCGGCGCGTTCAGTGAAGGCGAGATCGATGAATTGAAGCTCTGCTACAACTCGTTCATCTCTGTCATCAGCCAAGAAGTGAAGATTGATCGATTGCTTCCGCTTGGGAATATCGAACAGACCGCATCCAATGTGATGTATGAATACGAACCAGAAGAAGAAACGATCTTAGCAGCGCTTCTCCCGCGTTACGCGGAAGGACTCATCTACGGCGCGCTCCTCGATGCGAAAGTATCGGAGCACGCGGCCCGGATGACGGCGATGTCGAACGCGACAGACAACGCGGATGAACTCATCCGTGGACTTAAGCTCAAGTTCAACCGCGCGCGTCAAGCGGCGATCACACAAGAAATCACAGAGATTGTCGGAGGTGCGGCTGCGCTTGAATAAGCGCCCGCCCTCTAGATTGTAGGAGGCTAACACGATGAACGAATACGGCATGAAAGGCCGCGTAGTCGCAGTCATGGGCCCAGTTATCGACGTGAAGTTCGACAACCACTTACCGAACATCTATAACGCCCTTAAAGTCACACACGTGGCTGCATCGGCGCAAGATGTCAGTGTCGACTTGACGCTCGAAGTGGCGATCCACCTTGGCGATGACACGGTCCGCACGATTGCGATGGACTCAACAGACGGCGTTCGCCGCGGCATGGAAGTACTTGACTTAGGTTCACCGATTTCAGTACCAGTCGGAGAAGAGACGCTCGGTCGTGTCTTCAACGTACTCGGTAACCCGATTGACGATAAAGAAGTGTCACCGACTGTCCGTCGGTCACCGATTCACCGTCAAGCACCGACGTTCGATGAGTTGTCGACAAAAGTTGAAATCTTGGAAACAGGAATCAAAGTCGTCGACCTGCTCGCACCATACATCAAAGGTGGTAAAATCGGCCTCTTCGGTGGTGCCGGTGTAGGTAAAACCGTTCTCATCCAGGAACTCATCAACAACATCGCGCAAGAGCACAGCGGGATTTCTGTATTCGCAGGAGTCGGTGAGCGTACGCGTGAAGGAAATGACTTGTTCCACGAGATGACGGACTCAGGCGTTATCAAGCAAACGGCGATGGTGTTCGGTCAGATGAACGAGCCGCCGGGCGCGCGTCTCCGCGTAGCCTTGACTGGTTTGACAATGGCAGAATACTTCCGCGATGAACAAGGACAAGACGTTCTTCTCTTCGTCGATAACATCTTCCGTTTCACACAAGCAGGTTCTGAGGTTTCGGCCCTTCTCGGTCGGATGCCATCTGCCGTAGGTTACCAGCCAACACTCGCAACGGAAATGGGTATGCTTCAAGAGCGGATCACGTCAACAGCTAAAGGATCGGTCACATCAATTCAAGCGGTTTACGTACCAGCCGATGACTATACGGACCCGGCTCCAGCGACAACGTTCGCTCACCTTGATGCGACGACTAACTTGGAGCGTCGTCTTTCGGAGATGGGGATTTACCCAGCCGTTGACCCGCTCGCATCGACTTCACGTGCCCTCTCGCCTGACATCGTCGGACCTGAGCACTACGAAGTAGCCCGTGACGTCCAGCAGACGCTTCAACGTTACAAAGAGCTTCAAGATATCATCGCAATCCTCGGTATGGACGAGTTGTCTGAAGACGATAAACTCACGGTTCACCGTGCCCGTCGTATTCAGTTCTTCTTGTCACAAAACTTCCACGTGGCTGAGCAGTTCACAGGCCAAAAAGGTTCGTACGTACCAGTTAAAGAGACAGTTCGCGGCTTCAAAGAGATCCTCGATGGTAAACACGATGATCTTCCAGAAGATGCATTCCGTCTCGTTGGTCCAATCGAAGACGTCATCGAAAAAGCGAAGACGTTGGTCTAAGACCTACACGGAAGGGGGAAACTAGACGATGAATACTCTTCACGTCAACGTCGTCACCCCGGATGGCGCAGCCTATGAGGGCGAGGCACGGATGGTGATCGCCAAATCGGTGACCGGTGAACTCGGTATCTTGCCGAAACACATCCCGATGGTGACACCGCTCGACATCTCGGTCCTCAAACTGCGTCACGAAGATGGTGGACGCACGCTGATCGCACTCAGCGGCGGTTTCATGGAAGTTCGTCCCGACACGGTGACGATCTTAGCTGAAACGGCCGAAATGGCGGATAAGATCGACTACGACCGCGCTTCTGCGGCGAAAGTTCGTGCCGAGCGTCGTCTCCAAGACACGAAGCTCTCGGACCTCGAATTCCGTCGCGCGGAGCTCGCGCTCAAAAAAGCGATCAACCGCTTGAGCATTCGCGATATCAAAGAATGACCAACAGCCTTTCCCGCATTTGCGGGGGAGGCTTTTTCTGTGCCATTAGACCGAATCAATCACGTTCCTTCGTTATATATGGGTCTAAAGCATCAAAAGTTTTACGCCCAAATAGTGGAAGATAGGCGCACCTTATCCGATAATATAGATGGGAACTACGGTAAAGGAGACAATGGGATGAAAGTTTATGTTGCGCGCCAACCGATCTTTGATCAAAAACTACGCATCTGTGGCTATGAACTGTTATATCGCCGCAGCGAGAAAAATATATTTGAGCACGTCGACGATTCGCTCGCGACCGCCGACGTCATCCATAACGCTTATTTGGTGTTCAACTTTCGTGAGTTGACGGAAGGGACGAGAGCGTTCATCAACTTTCCACAAAACTTGATTGAGAGTGAGGTCCCGGCGTTGTTGCCGCGGCAGACGCTCGTCGTCGAGGTGCTCGAACACGTCGAACCAACGGAGAAAGTGCTGGCAGCCCTACGCTCATTGCGACGGAAGGGTTATACGATTGCCCTTGATGACTTCGTCTTCGAAGAGAAGTATCGACCGCTCATCGGACTCGCCGACATCATTAAAATCGACTATCAGGCGACGCCGGTCGACCAACAGAAGCGTTTAATCGACGCGCTCGGGCACCGGGTCGAGTTTTTAGCCGAAAAGATTGAGACACCGGCTGAGTATGAGATTGCGAAGAAGCTCGGCTATCACATGTTCCAAGGCTATTTCTTCAGTCGGCCGACGGTCGTGCACGGGGCCGAGGTCCATCCGCTCCGCCATACGCTCGTCGAAGTGTTGAAAGAACTTGATACACCGGAACCGAACTTCCGACGCATCGCGAATCAAATCGAACGAAGTGTGGATTTGTCTTATAAGATGTTGCGGTCGGTCAACACGGTCTACCAAAAGGGTCGATATACCATCCAATCGATCGAGCAGGCCGTCGCACGGATTGGACTTGATGAGATGCGTCGCTGGTCATACTTGATGTTGCTTCGAGAACTGCAAACGTCCGAGTCGAAAGAGTTGATCAAACAGAGCGTCATTCGTGGCAAAATGATGGAATTGATTGCAGCCGAGACTTTACCGCACGTGGCGGCGTTCGACGCGTTCATCACGGGTATCTTCTCGTCGCTTGACGTCATCTTGGACGAGACGATGCATACGCTCGTGTCGGAGCTTCCTGTCGAGCCGATCGTCAAAGCGGCACTCCTCGGGGAAGAAAATGAATTGAGAGGATTGCTCGATACGGTCATCGCATATGAACGGTTGACGGTGCCGTTCGATGAAAAGACACCGGACTTGTCTCAATACTACGTCGAGGCGATCCGTTGGAGCCAAACATACGATGCTGAAGTGAATAATGTTTGAAATGTTGAAGGGACGTCAATTACTGTACTAAGGCCATACGCCGATTGATGTTCTTTTTTTGTATGTGGTTTTTGGAGAGAAAGCGAGTTGATCGGATGAACCCATTCCACCACTCTCTTAAGCGCTAAGTCTTTTTTTCTCTAACGTGACATGCTATGATTAAAAATGGTACGAATTTTTGAAAAGAGGGGAATCGTCGATGTGGAACACGGTGTTATCGCTCGTCGTTTATGTCGTAGCGATCTACGTCGCTTGGTGGGCACTCATGCCGGTCAAATGGGACAAGTTGCTCAATCAAGTGAGAAGTCCGCAAGCTGCCGTCTTGCGCGTTCTCGTGGCCGTCGTCTTCGGTTCACTGATCGCCCAGTTCTTTTTGGAGTATATCCGATTAGCTCAGGCGCTCGCACCATTACAGTAGGCAGGCAAACGATTATCAAACTGTAATCCTGCTGTAACGTTTCTTATATGTTTATCATGTAGGATAAATTCGTCTGACATGACGAATTTTTCATCAGAATTTTATGTGTCCTTTTATTTATTATTTTTCTCTCTGATGAAACGTCACGTGTTACAAACCATCATAGTAATGAACATAACCACATCCGGTAACGGATCTCGACGTATAAAACAAAAAAACAATGAAGTTGGAGGACAAAGAGAGATATGAAGGATTTGATTGTAGTCCGTGGAGGACGTAAATTGTCAGGTACTGTGCGTGTTGAAGGAGCTAAAAACGCCGTACTCAAAACATTGGTTGCCACTCTTTTAGCAGGTGAAGGAAAATCAGTACTTCAAAATGTGCCACGTCTCGCTGACGTGTACACGATTAACAAAGTACTTCGCCACCTCGGTGCAGACGTCGCGTTTGACGAAGCGAATAATGAAGTCACTGTCGATGCGTCGGGCACAATTAAAGATGAAGCGCCGCTTGAGTACGTCCGTAAGATGCGTGCCTCAATCCTCGTCATGGGTCCTCTTCTCGCTCGCCTCGGGCATGCGCGTGTCGCAATGCCAGGCGGGTGCTCAATCGGTTCGCGTCCGATTGACCTCCACTTGAAAGGCTTTGAAGCGATGGGTGCGAAGACGGTGATTGGTAACGGTTTCGTCGAAGCTTCGGTTGACGGTCGCTTGAAAGGTGCGAAGATCTACTTGGACTTCCCATCTGTCGGCGCGACAGAGAACATCATGATGGCTGCCGTCCTCGCTGAAGGGACGACCATCATCGAGAACGTGGCCAAAGAACCTGAGATTGTGGACCTCGCCAACTTCTTGAACGGTATGGGCGCACACGTGCGCGGTGCCGGTACAGAAACGATTCGCATCGAGGGCGTCGAGAAGCTTCATGGCGCTGAGCATTCAATCATCCCTGACCGCATCGAAGCAGGTACGTTCCTCGTCGCTGGGGCGATCACAGGTGGCGACATCGAAGTCATCGGCGCTGAGCGCGAACACCTTCGCCCGCTCATCTCGAAGATGGAAGAAATGGGTGTCAAATTCGAGGATACTGCTGAAGGCATGCGTGTCATCGCGCCAGATGAGTTGAAACCGATCGATGTGAAGACGATGCCACACCCTGGTTTCCCGACGGACATCCAAGCTCAAATGATGGCACTCGTCTTGAAAGCAGGCGGTACATCGGTCATCACAGAAACCGTGTTTGAAAATCGCTTTATGCACGTGGAAGAGTTCCGTCGCATGAACGCAGATATTAAAATCGAAGGCCGTTCGGCCATCATCAAAGGTGGCGTTCGCCTCCAAGGCGCTGAAGTCGTATCGACAGACCTCCGTGCTGGTGCCGCGCTCGTCCTCGCTGGATTGATCGCGGACGAAGAGACACGTGTGGGCGACCTCTACCATATCGATCGTGGCTATGTTGACTTCCACAAGAAGCTCCAGGCACTCGGTGCTGATATCGAACGGATCCAAGGGAACGTTGAAGTTGCCGAAGAAATGGTTAACAACTAATGAATGGACTCATAGGAGCGAGGAGAGACTCTTCTCGCTCTTTTCAATGAAGTAATGAACGGAGGAACCTACACACCATGTTTTCAAAAGATATCGGGATTGATTTAGGAACAGCAAACGTCGTCATCCACGTCAAAGGTCGAGGCATCGTCCTCGACGAGCCATCGGTTGTTGCGATTAAGCGTTCGACAGGGAAAGTGCTCGCTGTCGGGACGGAAGCGTATCAGATGGTCGGACGTACACCTGGTGACATCGTCGCCATCCGTCCACTCCGTGACGGCGTCATCGCTGACTTCGCGACAACTGAAGAGATGCTTCGTCACTTCGTCGAGAAGATTCAAGTACGCGGTTTCTTTGGCGGCATCCGTATGCTCATCTGTACGCCGGCGAACGTGACGCCGGTCGAAGCGAAAGCAATCCGTGAGGCGGCCGAGAAGGCCGGCGCGAAAGAGGTCTTCCTCGCCGTAGAACCGAAAGCAGCAGCCGTCGGTTCGGGCATGGACATCTGGAAGCCCGTTGGCCATATGATTGTCGACATCGGTGGCGGGACGACAGACGTTGCCATTCTCTCGATGGGCGATATCGTCTGCGGCGAAACGATTAAAGTCGCCGGGGACCGTTTCGATACGGACATCCTCCGCGCCATCAAAGACAAGCATAAGCTTGTCATCGGTGAGCGGACGGCCGAGCAAATCAAGAAAGAGATTGCGACGGTCTTCCCAGGCGGACGTAACGAGACGATGGATATCCGAGGTCGTGACATGGTGCGTGGGCTTCCGCGGACAGTGACCATCACGTCGGAAGAACTCCGTGAAGCGATGGCCGAATCGGCGAACGAGATCGTGGAAGCGACGAAGCGCGTTCTCGAACAGACGCCTCCGGAACTTGCGGCCGATATTATCGACCGCGGCATCATCATGACAGGTGGCGGCTCGCTCCTCCACGGCATCGATCAGCTCGTCGCCGAGCGTGTCGGTTTGCCGGTCATGATTGCCGAAGAGCCGACGCTCAGCGTCGCGCATGGCACGGGCATCATGCTCGAGCACTTGGATCGTTTGAAGTAAGATAAGGGAGGTACGACGTCTACAGGCGTCGTGCCTTTTTTTGCGTGAAGACTGTTCAAATTTCCTATAAATGGATAGACTGAGGATAGGAGGAAGGGCGATGCATGCCTTACTAGCACGCGAAAGGGGAGGACTCAATGACACGACCACTCACACTCATCACCGGGGTCAGTCGTAGCAAAGGGATTGGCGCCGCTGTCGCTCGAAAGCTTGCGATGAGAGGTCATGACTTGTATCTGACGCACTGGAGTCCGTTTGACGGCACGGAAGGTGTCGGGGAGGAACCGGACTTCATCCATGGCTTCTTCGACGAATTACGGGCGTCAGGGGCCCGTGTCGTACACGAAGCGTACGATTTGGCGTCTGGAGACGTAGGGCTGCTCGATCGCGTGGAGGCAGCGCTCGGTACACCGAGCCGCCTCATCAACAATGCGACGTATGAGCGGCACGTGAGCGTCGATACGTTCACGATGGAGACGTTGCGTCGCCATTATCTCGTCAATAACGAAGGGACGCTCGGTTTGACGTTCGCTTTCCTCATGGGGCCGGACGGGGCATAGGTCAATGGCCAACATCTTCACGTCGACGGCGGTTTCGTCGGACGCTAAAAAGAGCTTGTCCCACCAATCGGGACAAGCTTTTTCAATGCCACGTATAGTCTTTATCGACAAACAGACGAGCATTCAATTCCGTTTGTGAGAACGGCTTTCGCTTCGCGTCCAACCAGTCATGATAATCGCAGGCACACGCATCATCCAAGTGGAGCGAGTAACCGTTGTTGATCGTTTGGACCGAGATGCTTAAGTCGTATTCGGCGAGCGTCTTCTTCAACCGATAGACGAGATTGTAGACGTTATGGAGCGCACGTTGCGGTTCGTCAATCTCCGGATAGAGCGTCTCTGCGATGAGCCATTTGTTCACGACTTGATTGCGATGGAAAATCAAATAGGCGAACAGCTCCTCGGTCTTTTGCGTCGGCCATTTGACGAGGTCTCCGTCTTGCGTCTGGACCGAGAAGTGGTCGAGACATTGAATCGTACACGTTCGATGACGCTCGGTCGAGAGTGTCTCTTTATATCGTTTCGACACGCGAGGGATGAGGTCGTGAATCATCTGTTCGGTGATCGGTTTCAGCAAATAGTGTGTCGCTTGGAGATCGAACGCCTCGACTGCATACTGGCTGTGGGCCGTCGTGAACACGACCTGGGTCGTCGTGGGCAAACGCTTGGCTAAATCGATGCCGGTCATTTGCGGCATCTCGATATCGAGGAAGACGAGATCGACTTCCTGATCGGCTAAAAATTCGAGTGCTTGGAGCGGATCGTGGAACGACCCCATCCATTTCAAATTCGGTTCAGACTGGACGAGGCGTTCCATCATCCTCAAAATATGGTGTTCATCTTCAATTAAGATCGTGCGCATGCCCTGGGTTCATCCTCTCTCGTTTTGGGAGCCGGATGTGTACATGCGTGCCGACCCCTGGTTCAGAATTTAAATTAAACGTGGCGCCTGGTAAGAAGTCGATTCGATTTCTGACGTTCGGGATGCCGATTCCATTCGATTGTTTCAAATTCGGTGTTGGATCGAAACCGATGCCGTTGTCGGCGATGCGGATTTCGATGGCATCTTCTGCCGACTGGACGGACAGCATGAGGCGCTTGACGAATCAACTGCAGGCACTGATCACGAACAGTGAGCGGCTCGCGGTTGACCCGCATGCGACGCTCATCCCGATTGAACCGCTCCAAAACGAGGTGGGTCAACTATCGAAATCATTCACGGAGATGTCGAGCTCGTTGATTCATCAACATGATGAACTCGAGAAAGAGCGCGAGAAGACGGCCCGCATTTTGCATACGATGCGCGACGCCATCGTCTTCGTTGAGACGGACACAAATAAACGTTTCGCCAACGAGCCGTTGTTCGAACTGTATGAGCAACCGTTCCCGTTCGGCGACCGTCAGAGCCTGTATCCGATTGACGCGTTTTATGAGCCGTTCATGGATCAAATCGATGATCAGGACGGTCTCAATCGCTTCACACACCGGGCTAAAAACTGTGGAATCTTCGATGAAACGTTACGTATTCGATGCAAGGGGGAAGACGTATCATACGGATGTACGCCGAACCGATTGAACTGCAGGACGAACGTTTCGGCGTGATGTTTGTGTCACGGGACATTACGAAAGAGATTGAGATTGACCGCTTGAAGACTGAACTCGTCGCGACGGTCTCACACGAACTTCGTACCCCGCTCACATCCATTCTTGGTTTTACCGAACTTCTTGAACACCGACACGTCGACGAAGAGAAGCAGATGCGCTACTTGAGCATGATCCATAATGAGACGACCCGGCTCGAGCGGCTCGTCAGCAATCTGCTCGACGTGCAGAAGATAGAGTCCGGTCACGCGCAGCAAGACTTCAAAGTCGAGAGTTTGTTCGAACTATTGTCCGATATTCTTGAGATTCATGCCGGTTCGACCGAGTTGCATGCGTTCCATTTCGATTGTGATGAAACGATTCGCGTCTCCGGGGACCCGGCGCAACTGCGTCAAGTGTTCTCGAACATCTTGAATAACGCCATTAAATATTCACCCGACGGCGGTAACATCGCCGTCAACGTCTCGTGCGATGACGATGTCATCCGGATCGCCATCGAAGACGAAGGCATGGGGGTGGCGCCCGCAGATGCCGAACGACTGTTTGAGAAATTCTACCGTGTCCAAAACGAACAGAGCCGCAATATTGGAGGCACCGGCCTTGGGCTTGCGATCTGTAAGGAGATTATCGAATCACATGGCGGGACAATCAGCGTCTGTTCAGAACTCGGAAACGGGACGACCATGACGGTCGAACTCCCGATTGTCGCTTGACGAAAACCACTTCACATTGCGAAGTGGTTTTTTTTTAGTTTTTTTCAAAAAACGGTGAATGAAACATTCGTTTGGTACGATATACAGAGTGAAGACTTTGAACGACGAAAGGAAGACGAACCATGCTACGCGGATTATATACGGCGGCGGGCGCGATGAACGCGCTTCAGCGCCAACAAGAGATTTTGAGCAATAACCTCGGTAACGTCCGGACACCAGGGTTCAAGGCGTCCAACGGTGTCGTCCGCTCGTTCCCTGAAATGTTGCTCGCCCAAGTGAGCCACCCCGGCAATGCGCGCTCACGCGTGCAAGGCGAGGTCGGCACGTTGTCGACGGGCGTGTATTTGCAAGAGACGATGCCACGTTTCTCGACGGGAAGCATCTCCGAGACGGGGAGCCCGACCGACGTATATATGAAGGTACCGGCTGACGCGACGGGTGCCGCCATGTTCGCCGTCGAACAGAACGGTGAGACGCTCTATACGACGAACGGACGCTTCGCGGTCGATGAGGAACGCTTCTTGCGTTCGGCAGATGGTGGGTATATCCTCTCAGACGCCGGCGAACGGATTCAATTGCCGTCAAGTGAGTTCACGTTGTCAGGTGACGGACAAATCACGTCACTCGGTCAGAACGTGGCGACGCTCGGTGCCGTTCAAATCAATGATTTGACGACGCTCGAGCAAGTCGGGAATGATTACCGGGTCAATGGAGACGCCCCACCCGCTGCGAACGTCCAGTTCAGCAAGGATTCATTGAAGAGGCGAACGTCGATCTCGACCGCACGATGGCCGACTTGATGACGACGTACCGGCAATTCGAGGCGAACCAAAAAGTCGTCCAAGCGTATGACAAGAGTGCTGAGCGTGCCATTGAAATCGCTCGGATTCGTTAAGGAGGAAGCCCATGCAATCAATCTATAACTCGGTGTCGTCGCTCACCCAGCTCCAGCGTCAGCTCGATGTGACCGGTCACAACATTGCCAACGTCGATACAGCCGGCTACAAGCGGGAACAGACCCATTTCGCCTCGCTCTTATCGCAAGCGTATGACAACCAACCGCGCGCCGAACTCGAAATCGGTCGTGACACGCCGAACGGGATTCGCATCGGTGTCGGCGGCCACATCGCTGATATTAGCCAGCAGTTCAATATCGGTCAAATCCGCAAGACGGACCGTGCCCTTGATGTGTTTTTGAAAGCGAGCCGTCAGTTCTTCGTCGTCGAGACGGAGAATGGTGTCGGATTGACTCGGAGCGGGAATATGCAGCTCTCGGTCGGTGAGACGACGACGCTCGTCGACGTGAACGGAAACGCCCTCTTGGGTGCGGATGGGAACCCGATCGTCACGCCGAACGAAGCGACGGCGCATCGCGTCCGTCAAGATGGGATGGTCGTCGCCAGCGTGAACGGGGTCGAACAAGAATTTGGCCGTCTCGATATTGTCGAGGTGCGTAACACGTCAGCGCTCCAACCGCTCGGTAACAACGTCTATGCGGCTGACTTGGCGGCGGACGTTGACCGTCCGCTCGGCAATCTGTTGATCGAAGGGACGCTCGAATCGTCGAACGTCGATTTGACGAAAGAGATGACCGACATGACGATTACGCAACGTGCCTACCAGATGAATTCACGGGCGTTGTCAATGAGTGACCAGATGATGGGACTCGTCACGTCACTCCGTTAATCACAGACCGTTCTTCTTCGGAAGGGCGGTTTTTGCGTTACACTGAATAGGAGGAGGGATGGACATGCGAATTGTCGTGGCGATGGATTCGTTCAAAGGGTCGTTGACGAGCGTGGAAGCGAATCGGGCGGTTTGTCGGGCACTCGCTGGACACGATGTCATCAAGGTGCCGATTTCAGACGGAGGCGAAGGATTTTTAGATGCGTGGCTCCTGACACATCCACATGCCGAAGTGGTCACGCAAGACGTCTTGTCGCTTGACGGGACGATGCGACAAGCGCGGTACGGTTGGTTAGAACTGACGCGAGAAGCAGTCATCGAAGTCGCCGAGGCGTCCGGGCTCACCCTTGTCGATACGCTCGACCCGTGGCGCTACAGCTCCTATGGGACGGGGCTGCAAATTCGGCATGCGCTCGAGCGCGGGGCGACACGCATCACCGTCGGCCTCGGCGGGAGTGCGACCGTCGACGGAGGCAAAGGCTTGCTCGAGGCGCTCGGCGTCCAATTCTTCGATGAGGTTGGACGTATCATCGGGCCGTTCCCACATCAACTCGAGCACGTCGCTCAAGTCGATTGGACAGGACTCCTCCCGGAAGCACGTCATGTCGAGTGGCGGATGGCTTCGGACGTGACGAACCCGTTGATCGGACCAAAGGGGGCGGCGGCCGTGTTTGGACCACAGAAGGGACTGGCCCCACAAGACGTCGTTAGCTACGAGCAAGGACTTTCCTCATACGCCCGTTGTTTCGAGCGTGATGTGACGGGACAACCGGGAGCGGGTGCGGCCGGCGGCATCGGTTTCGCGCTCTATCAGCTCGGGGCCGTGTATGTGAGCGGAATCGAGGACGTCGTGCGCTGGTCGAACCTAGAGGAGACGTTGCAAACGGCCGACTGGTTGATTACCGGAGAAGGCCACTTCGATGCGCAGTCGCTTCACGGGAAAGCGCCGTACGGGTTGGCCCGTCTCGCCAACGCGCACGGGGTCCCGACACTTGTCTTCGCCGGACAATCGGAACTGATCGCCGTCCCGGATGTCGGGATTCAGGCCGTGTTCCCGATTGTTTCCCGGGTGATGACGCTCGAGGAAGCGATGCAGCAAGCGGCACCACTCTTGACGGACGCCGTTAGCCGAGCGTTCCGTTTAATCGACAAAGACGCCTGAACCAACTTCGGTTCAGGCATCTTTTCGTCACGAACGTTCTTTTAATAGGTCACGAATCTCCGAAAGGAGCTGTTCTTCACGCGACAGTTCCGGCTCTGGCGTCTCTTCGACCGCTTTCTCGCGTTTCAGACGGTTCAACACTTTGACCATCATGAACAAGGCGAAGGCGACGAGGAAGAACTTGACGACCTCTTGCAAGAAATTGCCGTACATCATCTTCACGCCGAGCACTGACACCGTAAGTCTCGAGAAGTCGATGCCACCGATGAGGATGCCGAGGACCGGCATGAAGATGTCATTGACGAGCGACGTGACGATGGCCGTGAAGGCGGCCCCGAGGATGAAGGCGACGGCGAGGTCGATTACATTGCCTTTGATGGCAAACTCTTTGAACTCTTTCCACATGAAAATGAACCCCTCCTAAACAACGAATACCCTTACGGTAGCACAGTACAGGCGAAAGCAGACAGCATTTTTCACAGAAGCGTTGCCTTTGCCATAGGCCGGGCGCTTGTTCGACATATGGTACATACGTTACACTTGAGTAGAACTCATGGAATAGTTTTATTACCTGGTACTAATATGTTATGATTAATTCAGCTGAAAGGATGTATGGACGTGGCGAACGAAGAACAGAACGGCTCGGAACAGACCGAGTCCAAAGAGCGGACGGAGCGGAAGCGATTGTCGAACCATCGACGCTTCCCAATCTTGTTACGCATCATCGTTGTCCTGCTGTTGGCTTTCGTGATGCTTGCGATTGGGGCCATCATCGGGTACAGCGTGATTGGCGGAGGCGAGTGGAAGGACGTGTTCAACATCGACACGTGGCGCCATATCACCGATTTTTGGCTAACATCATAAGGGTGGTGGAACCATGTACACGATTGAACAGATTAAAGAAGTGATCCCGCATCGGTACCCGTTCTTGCTCATCGACCGAATTCTTGAAGTCGAAGAGGGCAAACGGGCCGTTGGGTTAAAGAATGTGACGGCGAACGAAGAGTTCTTCAACGGACATTTCCCAGACTATAACGTCATGCCTGGCGTCTTGATTGTCGAGGCGCTCGCGCAAGTCGGCGCGTTCGCGATGCTCAAGCAAGAGTCGAACCGCGGCAAGCTCGCGTTCTTCGCAGGCATCGACGGATGTCGCTTCAAACGTCAAGTCGTCCCGGGCGATCAATTGCGTCTGGAGGTCGAGATTTTGAAAGTGCGCGGACCGATCGGTAAAGGGCGCGCCGTAGCGACAGTCAATGGAGAAGTTGCGTGTGAAGCGGAACTCACTTTCGCCTTGAAGTGAGGAGAGAACGAGATGCGTGCATTGGTGATTGCCTTGATCATCGGTTTGGCGACCATCGTTGGATGCCAACAGATGCAAGATGACCCGGTCGAAGAAAACGTCGTGTTCGAGCAGAAAGTCGATGATGCGATGATTGACAAGCGAGCCGGCCAATCCGAGTCAATCGCGGTATCGCTCGAACGGACGAACAGCTCGACGATGTTATTCACGATTCGGATGCTCGAAGACCGCCGCCTCAATCCGACGACGATCATTAGTTATGAAGTCGACGGCACGCGTGTCCCGATTCCGTTCGGTGAACTCGTCGCGGAACGCGAAGGGGACGTGCGGACGTACGTCTATCAAGCGGATTTGAATCCTGACTTGTTCGTCACCGAGACGCTGCCTCTCTTCCATGTCGGAGAAGAGGGAGAGCTGAGGTGTCGATGCCGCTCGAGGTTGTAGATTCGACAAATGAATGAACGAACGGATGAATTTTGTCGAAAATCATCCGTTTTTTTGTGCAGTTTTTTCGGAAATCGTCCGATACATACAGTAAGGACGAATGGAGGGAATCACATGAAACGAAATAAACCACAATCGCTACAGACGCGGATTTTGGCGATGATGTTGGCATTCATCACGCTACTCATTGTCACATTCGGCGTGTTGCAGTACGTCAGCACGAAACACACGGTGCAGAGTTCGATGCAGGCCGTGCTGTTGGCCGACGGGGCCCGCATAAGCGAAGCAATCGATACGGAGGCATATGCGGCCTTTTTACAGAACCCGACGAAAGACGAACAATTCGAGCAGTTTCGGGAACAGCTCGATACGTATCGGACACAAATCGGGGCGATGTACGTGTATACGCTTGCAACCGACGGGGAAGAACTCCAAATCATCGTCGATGGCATGAGCGCGGCCGATGCGGTCGAGATCGGCACACCGACGACGGCGACATCGTTCGAAGACGCGAAAGCTGCGTTTGAAGGAGAGACCGTTACGACACCGATTGTCGAGGACCCGGAGTACGGCGACTATATGACCGTGCTCGTTCCAATCAAACAAGGCGAGGACGTCATCGGTGTACTCGGGATCGATAAAGGGGCGAGCGACGTCGCGGCGGTGACGGAAGACGTGTTGCAAGAAAGCTTGCCGCCGATTCTGATAGGGCTCGTCGTCTTGCTCGGGGTCGCCTCGGTCCTCATTTGGCGCTATCTCGGCTGGAAGCTCCGACCGCTCCGTGAGCTTGAGCTGGTCGCGACGCATATCGCAAGCGGTGACTTAGCGACGGCGGCCCGTGAAGTGGACAATATCCAGTTGAAGGCGAACGATGAGATCAAGCGGCTCACCGCCTCGATGGACCAAATGACGAAGATGCTCCGCGATTTGATTTCGGGATTGCAGACGTCCGCCCAGACGGTGCGTGACGAGAGCGGCAACGTGGCGAGCATCTCGGAAGAAGTGAACGACGCCTCGCGACAAATCGCCTTCACGATGGAAGAGATCGCGAGTGGCGTCGAGAATCAGAGCGTGCTCACGATGAAGCTGTACGGGCATATGAACGAGTTTTCGGGACTCGTCGACCAGACGGCACACGACGGCAACGGCGTGAGCGAACAGGCGGAAGTCGTCAGCCGGGTGACGGCCGAAGGACTCCTCCTCATGGAGGACGCCGTCGGCAAGATGACGAACATCCACCTGCAAGTGCGCGAGTCGCAAGGCCAGGTGAAAGATTTCGAGCAACAAGCGGACGAAGTGACGGCACTCGTCACGATGATTCGTCAAATCTCGGAACAGACGAACTTGCTCGCCTTAAACGCGGCCATCGAGGCGGCCCGGGCCGGCGAGCATGGAAAAGGGTTCGCCGTCGTCGCCTCTGAGATTCGGAAGCTGTCGGACAGTGTCGCCCATTCGGTTAGCGAGATCTCGGAGATCGTCGGTAGCGTCAAACGCAATTCGATTGCCCTCGGTGAGACGTTCACGGACAGCATGAACGCCGCCGAGGACGGCAAGCGGACGCTCGAGGAGACGAAGCGCGCCTTCAACGAAATCGAGCAGAGCGTGCGGGAAATGCAGCGCCTGACCGGTTCGATGCAAGCACAACTCGGACGCGTCAAGACGAACCAGGAAGACATCAAACGTGGACTATCGGATATCGCGTCCATCTCGGAGGAGAGCACGGCCGGCAACGAGGAAGTGGCCGCCTCGACCGAACAGATGTCGGCGACGAGCGAGACGATGAACCGGCTCGTCAAAGACTTGTCGCACACGGCCGAGGACATGCAACGCATGAGCCAACAGTTCAAGTTGTAAACAGTCTCAAGTCAGACAGACCTCCGTTGCGTCCGGTATACTAGGCGCAAGGGAGGTTTTTTCATGCAACGTGTCTCTAGTGAACTCACACAATTCCGCGGCAGTCATTACGACTTTGGCCGCTTTCAAGGCAAATACATCAAGCGCAGCAAACTGCTCGAGAACCGGACCGACCAGTGGAAGCTCCGTGTCCCACGCTTCGAGATTGACGAGCGTGAGGCGAAGCAGGCGTTCGACCGGTTCGCCCCGAAGATTTGGGAAGAACTGCTCGGACTCCAAGACGAGCTCGAGTTGACGCTCGCCGACACGCTCCTTCACTTCGGTCATTTCCGGGTCAATAACCCGGTCAGCGGCTGTTCGATTTTGACGGGCGACAACTTCCTCGTCCGTAACTATGACTATCACCCGATGACGTACGACGGACGCTATAACGTGTTCCAGCCTGATGAAGGTTACGCCGTCATCGGTCCTGTCTCTCGTGTCACCGGCCGGATGGATGGGATGAATGAGAAAGGGCTCGCCATGGGCTATAACTTCATCAACCGGCGCCGGCCCGGGGACGGCTTCGTCTGCCAGATGATCGGCCGAATGATTCTCGAGACGTGCGCCACGGTCGAGGAAGCCGTCGACTTGCTCCATGAGATTCCGCACCGTGGCTCGTTCACGTACGTCGTCCATGACAAATCGTCGAAGACGCGCGTCATCGAAGCGACACCGCGCGACATCCGCGTCCGCGAGTCGAACATCTGCACGAACCATTTCGAGCTGTTGCAGCACGAGAACCGCTACCATCTCGACGACTCGACGCGCCGGATGATGGAGATCAAGATGTATCAACACATCGTCCAAGATGCGGAGAGCGCGTTCCGGCTCATGAACGACTCGGACAAAGGCGTCTTCTCGGAACTTTACAAGAGCTGGGCCGGCACGATTCACACGGCCGCCTATTTCCCGGAGACGCTCGAGACGTGGTTCGCTCTCGGTGGCGACCGCGACCCGGTCATCTTCGATTTTCAGGAGTGGCTCGACGGCAAGGATTTCGATTTACATGCCCTCGATGGGGAAATCGCGACCGACATCGAGTTCGCGAACACGGTCCAACTTTGGCGGTAACGAAAAACAAGCAGCGGCTCATAATGAGTCGCTGCTTGTTTTCATTCTTTTGACGCATGTTGGCCCGTACTGAATTCTTTAAAACCGGGAATACTACAAGCAGGAGGGATTTATGATGAAACGAATCGGATTATTAGCCATCATGCTCAGTTTGATGCTCGTCCTCGGCGGCTGTGTGCCGGGCGACGGGACGTACACGACCGACCCGGCCGGATTCTTTTGGGGTATCTGGCACGGTTGGATTGCACCGGTGTCACTCATTTTAGGATTGTTCAATGACACGTATCGCGTCTATGAGGTGAACAACACCGGCTGGTTCTATGATTTAGGTTTCTATATCGCCATCATCAGCGGCTTTGGCGGGATTGCGGTCACCCGGAAGAGCCGGAGTTGACGTTAGATGGGCTTTTGTCCGGACACGGCGACCGTATGATAGTCGCGTGAGTCAGGTCCACGTGTCTCGACGAGATCGGTCAAATTAAGAGCGGAAGCGGCGGGGATGAACTGTTCCCGCACGATAGACGCGATGGCATCCCACGTCACGTCAGCTTTCCCATCGCAGTACGTGATGACGAATGACCCACCTGGTGCGAGAACGCGATCAATCTCGGCAAGCACCGCCGGCACGTCTTCCCAAAAGTAGAGTGTATGGATGCTGAAGACGCGGTCAAACTGCGCGTCCGGGAACGGGAGCGTCCCGAGGTCGCCTTGGACGACTTCGGCTCGCCCGGTTTGCACGTCCACTCGATTTCGTCGGAGCGCCGAGCGGACGATGGTCGGGGAACGATCGAGTCCGGTCACATGCACGTGATTATAGCCACGTAGCATCTGTGCCAGTGCGTCGCCGGCCCCGCAACCGAGATCGAGGACGCGATTGTCGGGCTGAATATGAAGTTGCTCAATCGTCCAATCGACTTCGACCCGGTGTTGCCTGACCATCTTCTCACCGATATACGTGCCGACGACGCCGCGTGGGTTCTCGTATTGACTGTCAATCCATGTTTGGAGACGTTTTGGGAGCATTGACTTAGTCCTCTCGTTAGATTTTTTTGTAAGTCGAGTGTAGCATAACTGAAAATCGCAAACGGGACGTTGGGGGCAAGAGACTTAGAAAAATTGACCTCCAATTAAAAAGTTTCTTGATATTCCGGTTAAAACAAACTTAAAATGAATTAAATGATCATATTAAAGATTATAAATTTATTTTTTAGTTATTTAGTTTGCTTTAAATGGAATAAAGGAATTGATAGTAAAGGGGGATTAAAATGAATCAAAATGAATTGAATCAATTGGTCGGTAGAAATATCAAGCTTTACATTGAAGCGACGGGAAAATCTCCGAAGTGGGTATATGAGCGAGCCGGTATGACGAAGTCGACCTATTATGACCTGTTAAAAGGGAGCGGCGATATCAATAAAAACGTCCAAAAAATAAACAGGTTGTTTCGAATCAACGAACCGTTTTATTTCTATAATGAACAGTTTGTGCCACCAAAAACAATCGAACAGATTGATTTAGAGTCTAATCTTATAAATGTTGCGGCTGCTAGCTATCATAAGAGCGGGGATGAACATCGTCTTGATGAAACGATGAAAATGCTTGAAGATTTCATCTCGATGATTGATGTATTAGAACGATTGAATCAAATAGACAAGGAGCGGTCGTAATCTTATGATCAATCAGCAGAATCTGTTAGAAGTCATTACACAGAATAAACGATTGCTGCCAGAAGTAATCAGCAAAGTAGAGAACACGAAAGACAAAGGCTTGTCATTTCGTTTAAAGACCCACGAAGCCATCAAAAATGAGTTAATGAAACACGCGCATGTATTGTTGTTTCCAAGCGAAGAGCAAAATTACGGAGGATTAGTCACATATCGAAACGGAAATTTTTATATTCACATTAATACGTCGCAACCAAGGGTTTACGAAAATTTTATGTGGGCTCATGAGTATTATCATTACATGTATGAACAAGAAGAAATTAAAAACAGCACCACGCAAACGTTTTTTGACGACTCTGTTTTAAGTGAGAATGAAAGAAAAGCTAACTTATTTGCTGCAGAACTATTAATCAACAGCCATGTTTTGAAAGAGTCATATGAATCAATCAAAGAGCTTTATCCAGAGGACGACTATCGGTTGAACGTGATCCGTCTCATACCAATTTTTGAAGTGCCTTATAAATCGTTGGTCATAAAAATGACTCAGGATGGTGTGATTGATGAAAAAGAGGGATTGGGTGCAATCGATTATGACTATCGTAATCAACTGCCTAGTGATATCGACCATTCTTTATTCAACCCTACGCTTGCAATTAAACTGAACGAAATCAATCGTATGCTCCAACAACAACGAATCAATCCAATGCTTAGAGAAACGGATTTAGAAAGTCTTGAATCAGTTTATACGAAACACATGAAACGTCTTGTCGAGTTGCAGCAGGAGAAATGGTGACTTTCGATGAGTGAGCTGAATGATTCGTTAATCACTTCAATTAATCCTTTTATCGATAGAAGGTATGTCCCACCGACTTCTCTTCAACAAGCGTGTCTGTTCGACACCATGATTTTGACTCGATTAGCCAAAATCGCGCGAGAACACCCTGAAGACATGAATCTCTTTATCGACGAGTTGGTTGCAATCGATGCTGTTCTCTATATCCCGGAAACTATTCTTGCAGAAACGGCCGGAAATCAAGGTATGACGATGGAGCGATATCGCGATTTACACCAGCCCCTGTTCGAAAAACTGTCTGAGAATGTTCAAGTGCGCGTTCTTTCGTTTGAGATGATCTATGACATCTTAGCGACCACAATGGATCAGTCAGCACAGGCATTTCTCAAGTTTCGATTATTGAATGTCCATTTGAACCAAACGAACAAAACGATTCAACATGAGGTTGAGAGGGCCGCTTCACCAGACGAAATCTTTCACGCGTTATCACAACAGAAAAAAGATTTAGGAGAAAGAATATTACATCTGTTAGCTTTTGTACTTTTAGAAGATGGAGTTCCTGATGTTCGTCTATTCAGTGATGAAGAAAAGGGTGTGTACAATGTGCGCCGTCTGCTCAGTGCTGATGAAAAAGTCCTCGCGTTGTTGCACATTCAGAATCAGCCATCCTTTCTCGCAACGTATCAGCTAGAATCATTTGATTGTTTGTTATGTAGCATCTTGAATAAACAACGAGACGCTTGGAATGAAGAGGAAATGGCAATATTCTTGTCTAAGCATCGTGAAGGAAAACACCTCCATCGAAAAATAAGATTTTCGTATTCAGTTCGAGATGTGGATCAAAGACAACTTGATAATCAAGAACTCGTTCAATTTGTATGTCGGAATGAAGAATTCAGAATCACGTTCTAACAGAATGCGTACAAAGCAGAGGTGGATGTAAATGCGTTCCTTTTGGATCTTCGGCAATCAACTGTCGCATGAACTCGAGCTGTTCAATCACATCGAGGAGGATGACGTCATCGTCATGATCGAGGCGACATCACGGGCGACGTGGCGGCCGTACCATAAACAGAAGCTCGTCCTCATCTTCTCGGCGATGCGTCACTTCGCTGAGGAGCTAAGGGAAAAGGGCTACACGGTCGACTATCACGAGGCGGACTCTTTCCATGATGCGTGGGACGACCACTTCCAACGGTATGAACCGGAAGAGGTCCATTACACGGCCGTCACCGATGCCGCGATGGAGAAGAAGTTGCAACAGTTCGGTCAGCAGCACAAGCTCGTCGAACATACGGACGTGCCGCTCTTCTATTTAACGAAGCAGGAAGCCGTCGACACGATTGGCAGCACGCCGTGGCGGATGGACCGTTTCTATCGCCAGATGCGGAAACGGTTCGATGTGTTGTTCGAGGACGGGAAGCCACGGGGCGGCAAGTGGTCGTTCGATGCGGACAACCGCCAGCCGCCGAAAGCAGGACTCACGTTCCCGCCACCGATCCATTTTCGACCGGACGCGATCACGAAAGAGGTCATCCAAAAAGTCGAGACGGACTTTAAGGACCACCCCGGAGACATCACCCCGTTCGTCTGGCCGGTGACGCGCAGTGAGGCACGCCGTGCGCTCGCTCGTTTCGTCGAAGCGCGTCTCGAGACGTTCGGTCCGTATCAGGACGCGATGCTGTCGGACAATCAAAACATGTCGCACAGCCTGTTGTCCGCGGCCATCAACATCGGGCTCCTGACACCGGACGAGGTCGTCCAGGCGGCGGTGGCGTCGGACGCGCCGCTCGCCTCGGTCGAAGGATTCGTCCGTCAACTCCTCGGCTGGCGCGAATATATGCGCGCCGTCTATGTGGCGTCGATGCCGGGTTATGAATCGGTCAACACGTTCAAGCATGAGCGCGATTTGCCGAGCCATTTCTGGGACGCAAAGACCGACATGAATTGTGTCCACCAGAGCGTGAAACCCGTCATCGAGCGGGCGCACAACCACCACATCCAGCGGCTCATGGTGCTCGGCAACTTCGCGACGCTGTTCGAAGTGTCGCCGCAAAAGACGAGCGACTGGTTCAACGAGATGTATATCGATGCCTACGACTGGATCGTGTTGCCGAACGTGCTCGGGATGGCGCTCCATGCCGATGGAGGGAGATTGGCGACGAAGCCGTATATCGCCTCGGGAAAATATATCGACAAGATGAGCGACTACTGCAAAGGCTGCAAGTATAACCCGAAACACACGACCGAAGACGACGCCTGTCCGTTCAACGCGCTCTATTGGAACTTCATCGACAAGCATGAAGAGCGGTTCGAGAAAAATCAACGGATGAAGATGATGGTCCGCAACTGGCAAGGGCGGGATGATGCCGTCAAAGTCGACATCTTGGCGAAGGCGAGACAGACGCTAAAAGATATGTGATTGCGACGAAGTGATCAAAACAAATGACGTGAGCCTGGTAAACTTCCAGGATCACGTTTTTATAAGAACTTTTGTTCATCGAATCATCATGTACTCGGCCATTCGATTCCGATTTCAGAAAAAGAACATTTACTTTCTTCAATTCCTTCAACGTCATTACCGTTAATTGATTGAATGTCCGCTTCCGTTAAAAGAATACGTCTAATAGGATCTTTCAACTTTAAAAGATATAGTTTTTCCACCAATGCTAGCTGTTCTTCTGTGAGTTCGTAATACTCTTCCCAATATTCAAGAGCTGATTCATACCCAGATGCCTGTACCTCTAAAAGATCTGCCCCTCGTTCCATCATGATGTCATAAGGATGACTCGAAAAAACGCGCTCGTCACTTTCCCATAAGACGGTCGTGACGACCGGACGAACCTCTCCATCCACTTCATCTAACAAGTATTGAAGCGTTTCTTGTTCAGCCATTTCTTGTACTAGGTCCGGAGCTTCGATGAAGTATTGTTTTGCCTCTACTGGATTTAAAGCAAAACGTTCATTTCGGAAACCTGCGACATAAAACTCTTGACCAAATGTCAGCGTCCCTCTGCTCCCTTGGCCATCATTGGTACTGTAGTTGTCACCATCCCATGAATGTTCGTAAGCAAAATCAGGAGCATTCGCAATAAAAATGGCATGGGCGATTGAGGCGAGGATGCAACCTTCCCATATGTTTTGACGAGTCCATCCATGTTCGGTTAGTTGGATTTTATTCATTTCGACTACTCCTTTTCATTATCAAGTGAAGACTGTGTTCGATTACGGCTCTTCAATATTATAACGTGTTCGATCTATCGGCATGGATGTTAGTGGGTTTCGGTTAAATGGTTTGTAAATCTCATTCATGAAAGGTTTACGCTTTTTTGCACGTCCTTCACGACCGCTTTACATTCATCCGGTATGATATGACTTGTGAGACCCCCTCATGCCAAGTGAATAGCAACCGGTAGAACATTCGAGAGACCAACAGAAGCCCGTACGTCGATGACGTCCTGTTTCTGTTGGTCCTTTTTTAGGGAAGGATGATTCAAGTGAATGAAACACTTCGCACGATCGGACAAGAGAAGATGATCGCCTCCATCAAATCACCGAAACAACTCGAGAAGTTCCTGCAGTCGGACGTGACGACGACGTTCCTCATGATGGGGACGCTTAGCACGCTCGACCGCTATGTCGCCCATTTGAAGCGCGAGAATCGGACCGTGTTCCTGCACGCCGAACGCATCAACGGCATCAGTCTCGACCGTGACGGCATCGACTATTTGGCGAAACGCGTCGGCGCCGACGGGATTGTGACGACGAAGGCATCTGTCATCCAACATGCCAAACGGGCCGGCCTGATGACGGTGCAGCGCCTATTCCTCGTCGACTCGGACGCCATCTCGTCAGGCATCAAGATGGCGAAAGACCAACAGCCGGACGCGCTCGAACTGATGCCGGGTCTCATTCCGAGTGTCATCGAGCACGTCGCGGAACACGTCTCGTTGCCGATTGTGACGGGTGGGATGATTCGAAAACCGATTCACGTGCATGAAGCCTTGTCCCACGGGGCGTTCGCCGTCTCGACCGGGGATGAGCGATTATGGGCGTCGCAAGGAATGAAGGAGGATATCATATGAAATCGATTCAACTGCAGAACATCAAAAAAGCATACGACGAGACGGAAGTCATCCGCGGCGTCGACGTGACGATCGAGGCCGGTGAATTCTTCGCCCTCGTCGGACCGTCGGGTTGCGGGAAGAGCACGATGCTCCGGATGATTGCTGGGCTCGAGTCAATCACGAGCGGGACGCTCCGCATCGACGGCGTCGCCGCGAACGACTTGAAACCGAGCGAACGCCAACTGTCGATGGTGTTCCAAAACTATGCGCTCTATCCGCACATGACCGTCGAGAAAAACATCACGTTCGGGTTACATACGAAAGGACTGACGAAGCTCGAGCAGCGCGAACGTTGCTTGGAAGCGGCCGAGACGCTCGGACTGACGGACTATTTGAAACGAAAGCCGCGTGAACTGTCGGGCGGGCAACGGCAACGGGTCGCACTGGCCCGGGCGATCGTGACCGAGTCACCGATCTGCCTCATGGACGAGCCGCTCTCGAACTTGGACGCCAAGCTTCGGGCCAAGATGCGCTCGGAGATTCGGCAGCTGCAACGCAAGCTAGGCTTGACGATGATTTACGTCACCCATGATCAAGTCGAGGCGATGACGATGGCCGACCGGATGATGCTGTTGAACGATGGCGAGGTCCAACAAGTCGGTCAACCGCTCGATTTGTACAATAAGCCGGCGAACACGTTCGTCGCCTCGTTCATCGGGTCACCGCCGATGAATCTCACACCGGTACAACGGACGGACAACGGTTGGGCCGCCTCGGACGGACGCTTGTTCCATCCGAACACACTGACGCGGGAAGACACGGCGACGCTCGGCATCCGCCCGGAACAAATCACGCCGGCGAAAGAGGATGTCACGTTCTATGCCGAGCTGAAGAATATCGAGGTGCTCGGTACGGAGACGATTCTCGCCTTCGATATGGGTGGCGTCGAATGGCTCGCCAAATGGCCGGGACAATGGCCGCTGTCGATTGGGGAGAAGATCGCCTGTCACGTCGATCCGAAACAGATGTCACTGTTTGACACGAACGGGAATCGCATCGAGCCGCGCCAACCGAAACTGTTCGAGGCGTTGGGGGTGTTCCAATGACGGTCGCCTTACCGAGACAGCGCGTCCGGACCCGATTGTCGGACGCGGCGAGTGGACTACTTTACTTGTCACCGTCAATCGCGCTGTTCGGGATTTTCCTCGTCTATCCGCTGTTCCGGACGATTTACTTGAGTTTCTTTCAGACGGACACGCAAGGGACGCCGCTCAGTTATGTCGGGGGTGAGCATTACGCCAAGCTGTTCACGAGCGCCTCGTTCTGGCAGAGCATTCAGGCGACGGTCGGCTTCGTCCTGTTGACCGTACCACTCACAATCATCATCGCGCTCGGGCTCGCCCTCCTTGCCAACGAGAAGTTGCGCGGCATCGGGTTCTTCCGGACGGCATTCTCGGCGACGATGGGGATGAGCGTCGCAGCCTCATCCGTCATCTGGATGTTCATGTACAACCCGTCGATCGGCATCTTCAATCGTTTCTTGGAAGCGGTCGGGGCGAGCGGGGTGCAGTGGCTCCTCGACCCGCAGTATGCGCTCCTATCCGTATCGCTCGCAACCGTCTGGATGAACATCGGATTCACGTTCTTGATTCTCCTCGGCGGCCTGCAAAACATCGACCGGACGCTGTATGAAAGTGCGGACATCGCCGGGACAGGATATTGGACCCAACTTCGGGCCATCACGATTCCGATGCTGTCTCCGACGCTCTTCTTCGTCGGCATCATCTCGCTCATCAACGCGTTCCAGACGTTTGGGCAAATCGATTTGCTCACGAAAGGCGGGCCGACGAACTCGACGAACGTCATCGTCTACGCCATCTATAAGGACGCGTTCATCAACTATAACGTCGGCGGGGCGAGTGCGCAGGCCGTACTCTTGTTCCTCGCGGTGCTGGCGTTGACGTGGCTCCAGTTCAAGCTCGTCGAAAGGAAGGTGCATTACCAATGACGCTTCGGAAAGTAGTCACGTATACGCTCCTCGTCTTGAGCGCCGTCGTCATGCTGTTCCCGATTGCCTATGCGTTCTCAATCAGCCTGATGGACGGGAGTGAGGTGTTAAAAGGCAACCTCATCCCGCGCGACGTCACGTTCGACAACTATGTCACCGCGTTCGAGCGGATCCCGCTCATGACGTACTTATGGAACAGTCTCGTCGTCGCACTTCTCGTCATGGTCGGTCAAGTCGTCTTGTCGAGTCTTGCCGCCTTCGCGTTCGTCTTCATCGACTTCAAAGGGAAAGGGCTCATCTTCATGCTCTTCCTCGCGACGATGATGGTGCCGTGGGAAGCGACGATGGTACCGAACTTCTTGACGATTCAGTCGCTCGGCTGGCTCAACTCGGTGTGGGGGCTGTCAGTGCCGTTCTTCGCGCTCGCGTTCGGGACGTTCTTGCTCCGGCAACAGTTCAAGACGATTCCGTACGAGATGTACGAGGCGTCACAAATCGCCGGCATCAGCCGCTTCCGCTTCTTTTGGAACGTCGTCTTGCCGGTGTCGAAGACGCCACTCGTCACGTTGTCGGTATACAGCTTTTTGACGACATGGAACATGTATTTGTGGCCACTCCTCGTCACGAACACGGAGCAGGCGCGCACGGTGCAAATCGGGATTAAACAGATGCAGTCGAACGAGGTCGCCTCGGATTGGGGTGTCGTCATGGCGGCGGTCATCCTGATTATTATCCCGACGCTACTACTGTTATTCGCAGGACAAAAGCAGTTACAGGAAGGCTTGACGCAAGGTGCGATCAAATAATAGGGGGAAACGTTCATGAAAAAGAAAGTATTATTCGCAGGGTTGGCTAGTTCGATGTTATTGCTCGGGGCATGTGGCAGTCAAGAGACGGAAGAGGCCGCGGCAACCACGACGACGGACGGGAAGACGGAAGTTGTGTTCTGGCACGCGATGAGCGGGGACTTGGAGACCGCGCTCAACAACCAAGTCGATGCCTTCAACGAGTCGCAAGAAGAATATGAAGTGAAACCGGTGTTCCAAGGCACGTATGAAGAGGCGCTCACAAAGTTCAACGCCGTCGCCGGCTCACCAGACGCACCGGCCATCATGCAGACGTTCGAGGTCGGCACGAAGTATATGATCGACTCGAACAAAATCACGCCGGTCCAAGAGTTCATCGATAAAGAAGACTTCGACACGAGCGTCTGGGAAGAGAATATCTTAAGTTATTACCAAGTCGACGGCAAGCAGTACTCGATGCCGTTCAACTCGTCGACACCGGTGCTCATCTATAACAAAGACGCATTCGAGAAAGCAGGGCTCGACCCAGAGAAAGCGCCGCGCACGTACGACGAGTTGAAACAAGCGGCGAAGGCGCTCACGACCGACGGCCAGACCGGCTTCACGATGCTCAACTACGGTTGGTTCTTCGAGCAACTCGTCGCCGCGCAAGGCGGGCTCTATGTCGACAACGACAATGGCCGTAGCGGAGCACCTACGAAAGCTGTCTTTGATGGGGAGGAAGGGCAGAACGCCTTCAACTTGATTAAAGAGATGTATGACGAGAAGACGTTTCTAAACGTCGGTCAAAACTGGGACGACATGCGTGCCGCTTTCCAATCAGGGAAAGTCGCCATGTATCTCGACTCGTCGGCTGGCATTCGGACCGTCGCGGACAACGCCGACTTTGAGGTCGGGGCGTCATACTTGCCGGTCCCGAACGAAGCCGATCGGGAAGGTGTCATCATCGGCGGAGCCTCGCTCTGGATGGGTGACGGCATTGCCGACGAGACGAAGCAGGGTGCATGGGAGTTCATGAAGTATGCGGCGTCGAAAGAAGCACAGGCCAAATGGCACGTCGAGACGGGCTACTTTGCCATCAACCCGGATGCGTATGATGAGCCGGTCGTCAAAAAGATGTGGGCCGAGTATCCGCAGTTGAAAGTGACGGTCGATCAATTGAGCGAGACGAAGGCCTCACCAGCGACACAAGGCGCACTCATCTCGACGTTCCCGCAGTCCCGTCAAAGCGTCGTCAACGCCATGGAGAGCCTATACCAAGGCGTACCGGTCGAAGAGGCGTTGAAGCGCGCGGCCGATGAGACGACTTCCACCTTGGGGCAATGACATGTTGATTTACGCCCATCGCGGCTATAGCGCCAAGTATCCGGAGAACACGATCAGTGCGTTCAAGGCGGCGCTCCCTCACGTCGACGGCATCGAGCTCGACGTCCAATTGACACGCGACGGCCGCCTCGTCGTCATTCATGACGAGACGGTCGACCGGACGACGAACGGCAGCGGCTTCGTCAAAGATATGACGCTCCGGCAGCTGCGCTTGCTCCGGACGGAGAGCGGGGAACGGATCCCGACGCTCGAGGAAGTACTCGTCTTGATTGAACCGTCCGACATCACGCTCAACATCGAGCTGAAGACGGATCGATTTGCTTACGCCGGCATCGAGTATTTGACGTGGCTCGCTGTCACCGAGTTCAAGCTCGAGCAGCGTGTCGTCTTCTCGTCGTTCAACCCGGACACGCTCGTCCGGTTGCGGGACGTCGCCCGTGACGCGAGAATCGCCGTCTTGACCGGAGATGGTCATCCGGGATTAATCGACCTTGTCGAGCGAATCGGGGCCGAGGCGGTCCACGCCCAGCCCGAGTTCGTCGGGACGAAAGATGCGGCGACGCTACGCGAACAGAATCGCCTGCTACGCCTCTACACAATCAACGACCCGAGCGAGCTGCCTGACATGACCGGTGTCGACGCCATCATGACGGACGAAGTCGAGCGGTTCCAATCGAAGTCGCATCACTAAATAACGAGGCTGGGACATAACTAGCCGGCTTTAGAGCTTTTCAATAAAAAGAGGGGTCCGGTCACCGATTTTCGGTGGCCGGACCCCTTCTTTGCACTTCCCCCGATGCCTTTGGCGATGAACTTCCGTAGGTTCACCGCCATCAGGGCGAGCCGAGCTCTCGTTTCACGCGCTGTTTTCCCCTGACGGAGAAACGGGTGAAACCCAAATTGGCCTTCAGATATCCAAAAACTGGTTCCACGTCCGTCTTGCGTCGGGCGTAGAGGGCACCGGTTTTCTCATCCGAAAGCAGCGTTCTCGTCATATGCTTTTGTTCTTCCCATGCCCCATTCACGCTGACCTGGCGGTGTCTACCCGGTTCGGCCTTCGTGCACAGCTCTCGGAACGGGCAGGTCGAGGAACGTTTCGATTTCATCGAGGAACGGGATCAACGTCTTCATGTCGGTCGGGTTCGGATAGACGTCATAGGCGAGCGTGTACTGACCTTCGGTTGCGATCTGGACGTTGTAGCCCGGCTTGAGTTGGCCGTTCTTCATGTGATCCTCTTTCATCCGCATGAACGTCGCGTCCCTGTCGGTCTTCGAGGCGATTTCCTCGTCGATCTCGCCGGTCTCAACGAGATGGCATCTGAAGGCGACGAACGCGGCCTTCAAGATCGGGGCGACGGCCGGGTGGACGCGGAAACGGTTAATCGTCCGATAGCTCGGCTCATGGCCCTGGGCCAGCCACATCATCCGGAGGCTGTCTTTTAGAAGGCCTTCGATCTTTCGGCCCGAGAATGCTGACTGTGTGTAGGCGCAGAGGACGATCTTCATCATCATGCGTGGATGATAGGCCGGGCATCCCGTCGTTCGCCAGAACGGCTCGAGGCCTCGTCCGGGATCTGTTCGACGAGGTCACGGACGGCGAAGGCGATATCGTTTTCCTGGAGACGGACTTCTAAATCTAGGGGCAAAACCAATTGGTTCATGGTATACTCTTTGTACATAGGGGCACCTCCAAAGTTATGGTTTGGTCACTTTAACTTTATCAGAGGTCGCCCCTATTTGTTTAGTTCGAAATGCGTGCACGAACCCATAAGAATGACAAGATGCCACCGGGAGCGAACAAGTCGCTCCCGGTGGCATCTTTGTTATAAATCTACTGAGTTATGTCCCAGCCTCTTTTCTTTGTGTCTCTTCCAAAAAATAATTACGCCTTTTTCTTCGTGCCTTGGAAAGCGAAGAACATGGCGATGCCGATGCCGATCCCGAGCCACCAATTATCAAACAGCAGCCCGAAGATGAGGATAAAGGCGACAGCGACCGGGAATGCTAAAAATCCACGTTGACGTTTCATACGAATCATCCTTTCTGGTTGTCCTTTCCCGTTGCTTAACAAATCCATTCCTTCTCCATCACTTGAATGGTTTGCGATGAAAAACTTCCGGGACTGTCGAGATATGGTCATCCGATTATGAAGAGGACAGGCCGACGACACTGTGGTCAAATTTTACGAACAAGAGCCGATGCTAGGCATCGACTCTTGGAACGTAAGTGGAAGAGGGGAGATAAATCGAAAAAACGGTTCCTTCTCCGTAAACAGACTCCGCATGAATCCCCCACCCGTGCGCTTCGGCGATTCGTTTACAAATCCGTAGCCCGAGGCCGGTCCCTTTGATGGGACGGTGGGCATCCGAATCGACACGATAATACTCATCGAATATATAGGGGATGGCCTCTTGTGGAATGCCGATGCCCGTATCCCGGACCGACAAGATTAACAACTCGTCTTCTTTGACGAGATCGATGTACACATTGCCGCCATCCGGTGAATACTTGATCGCATTGCCGATCAAATTATGAAGGAGTTGCAACAGCTTCTCCGAATCGGCCTCGAGTGACACATTCTCCGCAGACAACAGGATGTCATGACGAGGAGATGTCGTCTTGTAGTGGACGACGAGGTCTTCAAGAAGAGGTCGCAATTCGAACGTCGACCTTGTCAACAGTTCTTCGGAATAGTTGACGCGTTGATAGTCGAGGAAGTTGTCGACGAGTCGTTCAAGTCGTTCGGCTTCTCGTTTCACTAGTGTCAACATCCCATGTGTCTTCTCGTTGTCGCTATGCTGATACATGAGCAGTTCGATATATCCATTGATCGCAGTGAGCGGAGATCGGAATTCATGGGACAGTTCGGCGAGGAAGGCGTCTTTTTGTTCCTCGAAGCGAATGGAGTCGGTGATATCGCGCCACATGATAAAGACACCGCGTGGCGAATGGGTAAAGTTAAAAATGAGCTGCATCGTGAACTCACCGAGTTCGAACGTTTTAGCTTCCATGCTCGGGGAACACCCGGTTCGATTCGTCAACAGTTCTTCCCAAAATAACGTCACTTTCGTCATGTCTGCCCCGTGTCGTTCCAATGTGTCGTAAAAGAAGCGAGTGACTTCCTCGATGTTTGAGAAGTGCCTCGTTTCCATGGATGGACAAATGGCCCGAAGTTGTTTATTCGAATAGAGGAAGTTTTGCGTGAAGTCTAGGTAGCAGACGGCGTCTTGGACCTCTTCGACAATGGTGGAGATAGGGAAGGTATGTGGAAAGCGTCTTCGCTTCCTCCTCACCCCTGTCGAGCGGGTAGAATAACGGCGAGCGGGATAAAAGGATTTCCGATTCACCAGTGAACCTCCCTTCTATTCAAATCATCATATAGATGAAGTAAAAAAGTGTATAGAATTCCTATTTATTATACGGCATTTCGCCTTAATTCCCTATACCACCTATGGACCTATGAGAAAACAGAAAGGATTTGGGACAAAACAGAAAGTTGGCACAGAATATTCATACAATAAATACGAAAGGTGTATGACAATGGAGTAAAGGAGTGACGATATGGGCCAAGCGATCTTAGTGACCGGTGCGACCGGGAATGTGGGACAATATGTAGTGAAATATTTAGAGGCACGAAACCAATCCTTTGTTGTGGCGGGTAGTCGAACGGAGTCATTATACGAACACTTTCCTAAGGCAAAAGCGGTGTTTCTTGATTTTGAAAATCCAGAGACGTTTGAGGCCGCGCTCGACGGAATCGACCGTGTCTTCTTGATGCGTCCCCCACAAATCGGAGATGCGGATGTGTTTCAACCGTTCGTTGACGCTATGGCGAGGCAATCGATTCGTCTCGTCGCGTTTCTCTCTCTCATGGGAGTCGAACGCAACCCGTTTCCGCCTCATCATAAAATCGAAAAAATGATTGAAGCGGCCGGGATTCCATACGTTCATATCCGACCTGGTTTCTTCATGCAAAACTTGACCGGCGTCCATGCTAAAGAGATTCAACGAGACGACATGATTTATATCCCGGCTGGACGTAGCCAAGTGAGTTTCATCGATGCCGAAGACATCGGTAAAGCCGTCGCCCGTATGTTATCAGAGCCTGAGAGGCATCAAAACACGGCTTACACGCTCACGGGTCCCGAGGCGCTCGATTACGTCGATATCGCGAACACCTTGACGCTATTGACGAAGCGACGAATCACATATGCGAGGCCGAGCCTGTTGGCGTATCGCTCCCATTATATACATGTTCGTAGGTTCGAGCCGGCCTATGTGAATGTGACGATGGCACTTTATGTCATGACAAGGCTTGGGACAGCAAAAGCCGTGACCGACGATTTTGAACGATTGACGGGGGAGCGTCCCCGGACGTTCGTAGCGTTCGCTAAAGAACATCTTCATACCTTTCAACCTTAACAAAAGCCCCTTCATCGGCGAATGAAGGGGCTTGTCGTTTAGAACAACGTGTATGGGTTGACGCTATTGGCAGCTGTCGAGCTGCTGTAGACGTATTTATCTTTATGAATTTCGAAATGAAGGTGGCTTCCGAACGAGTTGCCGGTATTCCCGACCGTACCGATGTTCGCACCTTTCGTGATCGTCTGTCCTTTGACGACGTTCAAGCGGTCCATATGGGCGTAGACACTCGTGTACGCTTGACCGTTGATCGTGTGCGAAATCATGACGTGGTTGCCGTAAGCCCCGTAATTTCGGGCGACAATGACTTGTCCAGTGGCTGCGGCTTGGACCGGCGTGCCTTTCGCAGCCGCCAAATCGATGCCGTTGTGGAACGTGTAGCCGTATTTGCCGCTCGCTGGTCCATAACCTTGCGTCAATGTACCTTTCGTCGGCATAAGGAACGGAGCGCTATATTTTTTTACATAAGTGCTCGAAACATATTTTGTGCTGCCATTATAATTGATTTTTGTCCATGATCCGGTTGCGCCGAGATATGAGAACGTTTGACCGAGTTTGGCACTGCCGACTTTTTGATACGATGTCGAGGGACCGGTCCGCACATTCAAGATATTCGTCGTCACTTTCACTTTATACGATGTCGCAGCCTCTACCGGTGTCGACGCGGGAAGGGTCAAACCAGTTACAAGGAGGGCGCCTAATGTGAATGTCATTAGTTGTTTTTTCATATTATGGTAAATCCTTTCAATTATGTAACAATGCGACAGAACAATGATATTTACTTTACAAAAAAATTTTACCATCAAAAAATAGATTTAAATATGTCATTTATATTTCAAAAAAGTAAAATCGTTATGAAAACAATGGCATTTAGTAAAAAGTGCCGTAGTATCAACGAAAATGACGTATTCAACGTTTTGTCGATAAAGGGATATATGCCTGAAATTTAAAAAAACAAGGATTTCTCAACGTTTAGCTTTTTAAAAACAGGGAAATATAAAAAGTTTGAAATCAAAGGAAAAACTGATCAGAATCGGTCACTTAGGTCAGTCTTTTCTTTGAAGAGCTTTCTCCCATAAATAAAAAACCGAGGCATGCGCCTCGGTTCAGTGTGTCTGCCTTACTAAGAATGCGTGACCACGTTCCGACAAACGTTTCAATTAAGGTGTCGACAGTTCTTCCTCGGTGACCCATTTATGGTTGGTCACTTCTTCACCGGATTCTAACGTGAAGTCGACCATATAGACAGTCGTCTCTTCGACAGAATCGATGGTAGCAGTCGTGCCGCCCATACCGCTCATATGCTCGGCATTGACTTCCACTTCATCGCCGACCACGTACGGGTCTTCCTGTGCACCTTCAATCTCTTCATGAATGATCCATTTATGGTCTTTGACGCGCTCGCCCCCGTGCATCGGGTCGTACGAGATACTGTAGGCGACCGTATCGTAGGCGCCGACAATGGTCGCTTCCGCGCCTTCCATCCCTTGCATATGGGCCTCGGTGATGACGGCAGTGTCGCCGACCGCGAACGTCGGGTTCTCTGCTGACTTCAATCCTTCGGGGACGTCACCCGAACCGGACATGTCCATCCCTGAATGGTCGTTCCCGTCCATCGTCTCTTCCATTTGGTCATTCATGTTCGGATTTGTATTCGTCGTGTCGTCTTCACCACAAGCAACGAGTAAACCGCTCAGTGAGAGTGCCATCGTCATCATTCCAAGTTTCTTATTCCATTTCATTCCTATTCCCTCCAAGTTAAGTGTGATCCGTCTACTTTCAATTGTCCCATCATCCCGTTTTCTTCATGCTTTAGGATGTGGCAGTGATACATGAACGTCCCTGTCTCTTGAAACGTCATTTCAATGTTCACTTTCTCGCCCGGTGCGACGGCGACCGTATCTTTCCAGCCACGTTCGTTGTCAGGCGGAGGCTTGCCGTCCCGGTCAAGGATCCGGAATTGGACGCCATGGACATGGAACGGGTGGGTCATTCCGCCCATCATGTCCTCTCGGTTATAAATTTCCCACACCTCGGTCGAGCCTTGCCGGACGTTGATGTCAATCCGGTCAGGGTCGAACCGTTTGCCGTCAATCGTCACCATGTTGCTCATCCCGAACAGCGTGAGCCGGCGGTCGGCCTCGCTCGACTTGTGAGCGACGGGGGCTTCCGTGAAAGCATCTGTCCAGTCGCCACCTTGCTCGATGTGGTCGCGCACCGTGAACGTCGTGAACGGGATCCCGTCCGCTTGAAGAGCGAGCTCGTCCCCGAGCGACAAGTCGGAGAAGTCGATTAAAATCTCGGCTCGCTCACTAGGTGTGAGCGTCAACGTCTCAAGCGAAACCGGTCGATCGAGCAACCCGCCGTCGGTCGCGATTTGAGTGAACGCTTCTCCGTTCGATAAGGAGAAGTCGAGATTCCGGGCGTTAGAGCCGTTGACGAGGCGGACGCGCAACATATTCGTCGTCACGTCGAACGTCGTATTGATTGCGCCGTTCGCAATCAACGTATCACCGACCGTCCCGTCGACGTTCAGCTGGCGGTCATAGTCGAGCTGTCCGTCATCCGTGAACAGACGGTCTTGGACGATGAGCGGGATGTCATCGACCCCGTATGCATTCGGCAACCCGGTCTCCGCTTGATCCGTCACATATAAGAGTCCGGCCAAACCAAGGTAGACTTGTTCGGTCGTCGCGCCCATCGGATGCAGGTGGAACCAGAGCGTGCCCGGTTGTTGATCGATATCGAGACGGACTTGTTTCTGCTCACCCGAATCGAGTGAGTGATGGGGCCCGCCGTCCTCGGCTCCCGGGATGACGAGACCGTGCCAATGGAACGAGGTCGGTTCATCGAGTTGATTGATTGTAGTGATATAGACGGTCTTTCCAGTCGGCAATTCAATCATCGGTCCGAGCAAGCTTCCGTTATAGTCAAGCGTCTCGGAACGGACACCTTGATGGAAGAATCGATGCTCGCCACGTTCGGTCCGCACCGTATAATAGAGCGCTTCGTCCGTCACGCGGTCGGGTTGTAGCCGTTCCGGGATGGGGAGTCGTTGATTCGGTTCGTTCGACGCGACGAGCTCGACGGTACCCCCACGCCCCATCCCGCTGATGTCATGCATCATGCCGCCGTTCTGTTGGCCCATGAATGACCCGTCACCTATCATCCGGTTTCAAGGAGTGACCGTGAACAAAAGCAAGAACAATCCGATCACGACACTTACGATACCCATCCCAATGACCCATTTCATTACGCGGTTCATAAGGCATCATCCTTTCGGCTAAAAGCAAGAGCCTATTTCGTTATACCAACAAGTTATGAAATATTTGTTAAACAAAAATAAGTTTTTATATACTATATAGGGGTATATGGTATACATAGGAGGTGGTCAACGTGGAACATTCACACCACGCGTCATCTCATCATGAACACGGAGATATGCATGACTCGCATGCCGGCGGACATGAAGGGATGATTGAGGAGTATAAGCGTCGATTTTTCGTCTCGTTAGGGTTGACGCTCCCGATTCTCATCTTGTCAGATATGATTCAAGAGTGGGCCGGTTTCGAACTCACGTTTCCTTATGAACAGGAGACGCTATTCGTGTTGGCGACGATTGTTTACGTCTACGGAGGGTGGCCGTTTTTGAAAGGCAGCATCGACGAATTGCGTCAACGAAATCCGGGGATGATGATGCTGATTGGACTCGCCATCAGCGTCGCATACTTCTATAGTGTCGCCATCGTGTTCGGGTATGGGCATGGACATGACTTCTTTTGGGAGTTGGCGACGTTGATCGTCATCATGTTGCTCGGCCATTGGATTGAGATGCGCTCCATCATGGGGGCCTCAAATGCGTTGCAACAGCTCGTTCGTCTATTACCGAGCGTGGCACACCGCATTAACGGGAGTGACATCGAGGACGTTCCCGTCTCGGCGCTCGCTGCCGGAGATTTGATTCTCGTCAAACCGGGCGAGCAGATTCCGGTCGACGGGGAACTGCTGAAAGGGCGGACGACGGTCGATGAGTCGATGTTGACCGGTGAATCGATGCCTGTCGAAAAAGAGACTGGGGATGTCGTCATCGCCGGATCGATCAACCAAGAAGGTAGCATGACGATTTCGACGACGAGCACGGGAGAGAGCACATACTTGGCGAAAGTCATCGACTTGGTCAAAGAAGCGCAGGAATCCAAATCGAAAACGCAAAACCTAGCCAATCGGGCCGCCAAGCTCTTGTTTTATGTCGCCGTCGGAGCGGGGGTGCTGACGTTCGTCATCTGGATGGCCCTCGGTTATCCGGTCAGTATGGCTGTCGAACGAATGGTCACCGTCATGGTCATCTCATGTCCGCACGCGCTCGGTCTCGCGTCTCCGCTCGTCGTGGCGGTCTCGACAGCCCTGTCGGCGAAACGTGGGCTGTTGATTCGAAATCGGACCCAATTTGAGGAAGCGCGTCGTCTCGATGCGGTCATTTTCGATAAGACGGGCACGTTGACGCAAGGCGACTTCGGAGTGACGGACATTGAAGCTACGTCCGCTTATACAGAAGAGGACGTGTTACGCCTGGCCGCCGCGGTCGAGACGGCCTCGCAGCATCCGCTCGCACGAGGCATTCTTCGGGAAGCGGATGCACGCAAGTTGACGTTGCCTGAAGTCGTTGATTTCGCTTCGATTACGGGTGTCGGATTAGAAGGACAGGTAGAGGGAGGTCACGTTCAAGTCGTTAGCCCCCGCTATATTCGGGAGCATGAGCTCTCCATTGACGAAGCGGCGTTCGACCAGTTATCTGCCGCCGGCAAGACCGTCGTCTTCACGATTCGAGACGGGGACTTGGTCGGGATGATCGCCTTGGCGGACATGGTTCGCGATGAAGCGAAAGAGACGGTCCGAGCGTTGAAAGACCGGGGTGTCCGTTCGATCATGCTCACAGGTGACAACCGAAAAGTCGCGGACTGGGTCGCGTCGCAACTTCAGATCGAGGAAGTGTACGCCGAAGTGTTGCCGGACGATAAATCGCGGCAAGTGCAAACCGTCCAAGCCGACGGCAGCAAAGTGGCGATGGTCGGGGATGGCATTAATGATGCACCGGCTTTGGCCCAAGCGGACGTCGGCATCGCCATCGGGAGCGGCACCGACGTCGCCGTCGAGACGGCTGATATCGTCCTCGTCCGGAGCAACCCGAAAGATGTGCTGTCGATTCTCGACTTGTCTCGCAACACGTACAACAAGATGATTCAGAATCTGTGGTGGGCCGCCGGCTATAACATCGTCGCCATCCCGCTCGCAGCGGGCGTGTTGGCACCGCTCGGCATCATCTTGTCGCCGGCCATCGGGGCGGTGCTCATGAGCCTTAGCACGGTCATCGTCGCGCTCAATGCGCGGACGCTCAAGCTTTAACAAGTTTTTCATCTTTGGTCTCTATAATGAGGAAGATGCTAAAGATGGAGGGGATTTATAATGAAACGAACATTTCTCGTACCGACGCTCATGATGGCGGTCTTCCTCGCCTCGTGTGGGGATGCGGCGCCAGCGAGCGAATCGACGGAACCGGTCACGGAAGAAACAGAGACGTCGACGGAACAGGTGCCGGACCGCTGGAAAGCGACAAAAATAGGCACCGAAGTTCCCACATTCACGGTGCCGGCTTTTGGCCAGACGGACGCCCGGTCATCGCGACGCACACAGGACTGATGGAATTCAGGAAAGACGGCTGGTACGAATTGTCGTCGAACCGTCACGACTATATGGGCTTCGAGCTCGTCAAAGACGGATTCTATGCGAGCGGTCACCCGGAACAGGATTCGCCGTATAAAAATCCGCTCGGTGTCGTCCACGGGACCGATAAAGGGGAGACGCTCGACATTCGCTCGTTAGAAGGTGAGGCCGATTTTCACTATATGAGTGCGGGCTTCGAATCCGAGAGTCTCTACGTGTATTTAGAAACGGCGACGAGTGAACTCGAACCAGGTTTTTATCGGTCGCTCGACGGCGGTACGTCGTTTGAGCCGATGAAGATGAATGGCATTGAAGGTCGTGGCATCGCCGGCATCACGGCCGATGCAAGCGAACCGAAGCGTGTCTTCGTCTATGGTCCGGACGGCATCCTCGTCTCAGACGACGGGGGAGACACGTTCGAACCGTTCTTGGAACAGAAACAGATTGTCACGATGACATCAACCAAAGAGGAATTGGCGTCAATCGCCAAAGACGGCGCCTCATTCAATCTTGTGGTCTCGAATTTGACCGACAAGACGGAGACGACGGTTGAGCTGCCATCGCTGAACGCGGACAGCATTCCAATCGAACTGGTCAGCCAAGACGGGCGATTGTTGTTGGCGACATCCGACAACAGTGTATACGTCTATGAATCCGAAGAATGGACGCAACTGTTGCAAGCAGGGAAAGTGAACTAAAAAATATCCGGCGCCTGAGTCAGGTGCCGGATATTTTTAGTGGATCGGAAGCGTAATCGTGAACGTCGTCCCGGATGGATTGGAGGCGACCGTCAACGTCCCGTCATGCAACCGGATGATTTGATGGGCGATGGCGAGTCCGAGTCCACTGCCGCCCGTACGACGGGAGCGTGATTTTTCGACCCGGTATAGGCGATCGAAGATGTAAGGCAGATCTTCTTGAGGGATACCTTTCCCATCGTCTTGAATCGTGAAGCGGAGTGCTTCGTCCGCAAGCTGCATATCGAATCGGACGTGATGTGCCTCGCTATGCTGAATCGCATTATGGGCGATGGAACGGAACACTTGCAAGATTCGATGTCGATCTAACTGTAAGACGACGTCCTTGGAGGAACAGTCGGTGCTGCTCGCAAACGCGATCGGAGTTACCCGGAACATCGTGGTGAGCACACGTTGCAAATCGTCACAGAGCGCATCGATGGCCACAGGTTCGCGATGCAACGTGAACGTGTTCTCGTCCAACTGGGCGAGCTGGAACGCGTTCTCGACGAGCTCGGTCAACGCTTGGCTCTCCTCGAGAATCGTCTGAATCGACTGTTCTTTTAACGACGCTGGCGTCTGCGGTTTGGAGGCGATCTCGGCATACCCTTGTAAGTACGTGAGCGGCGTCTTGATCTCGTGGGCGAGGTCGGACAAGAACTGGTTCCGTTCTTTCCGGAGACGAGTCAGTTCAAGCGACATCGCTTCAATCGAGCGGGCCAATTCGCCGATTTCATCCTCTCGGGACGTCGGCAGGGTCAACGTCTCAGGATTCGTCAACACATCCTCGGTCGCTCGGCGCAACAGCTGAATCGGATTGGAAATCAACCGGCTCAGCAAGACGAACGTTATGATGGTGATGACGAGGGCGATGCCGGTGATATATAGAAACCGGAGTTGGAGGCGATGGCTGATCCCGTGGATAATCTCGGTCGGTAGAAACATATACACATACCCGTAGCGGGTGTCGTCTTCCATCGCCTCAATCGGGGTCCGCACGGCGAGATATGGCTCGTTCTCCCAATCGTCTTCAAGGATGGTCGTCCTATTGATATCGCCTTCACCCGCTTCAGCTTGAACGAGCACTGAGAGCGGGTCGGGGAAGCGGTTGGACGCCTGTAGAATCGAGTGGTCGGGAGCGGTGATGGCGACTTTCGTATCGGTCTCGCTCTCCATCGTCGCGACATGATCAATCGTCTCCTCGTCAAAACTCATCGCCAGCACGCTCGCATGGCTTTCCGCCCTCGATTCGAGTCGATCAATCTCTTCGACGACACGTTCACCGAGAAGCGTATGGTACAGCAATAAGAACAAGACGCCCTCAATCAGTAACGTCGTCAATAAAAAGATCAGGCTGATTCGGAACGGGAGGCTGTTGCGTCGGGACGTCATGTGTCCGACCGCTCCTCGGTCCAACGATAGCCGCGACCCCACACCGTCTTCAAATAATCATCGATTGGGAAACCTGCTTCACCAAGTTTGTCGCGAATCATGCGGATATGTGCATCGACCGTGCGCGGGTCCGACTCGGATGAGTAGGGCCACACCAAGTCGTATAAATCCATCCGGTTGTATAGCCGGTTCGGATGTTGCAAGAACAGTTTCAAGATGGCCGTCGCTTTCGGCGTCATGACGACTTCTTGTTCTCGATAGAGGATCCGTCCGCTCGTTTCCTCATAGCGCAGTTGCCCGTAGTTCAAATTGGTGACACGGCTCCGTCGTAACACCGCACGAATCCGGGCCAGGAGCACATTTCCTTCGAACGGTTTCGTGACATAATCGTCAGCGCCCGCATCCAAACCGCGAATCGTCGTCTCACTGTCCGAACGGGCCGTCAACAATACGACGGGCAGTTCGGCATCGAGCGCCTTGATTTGGCGGCACAACGTGATCCCATCGACACCGGGCATCATGATGTCGAGCATCACCAAGTCCGGACGTTCGGAAATCCGTTCCATCGCTTCTCGTCCGTCAGCGGCCTCGATACAGGTGTAGCCGTCGCCTTCTAAGAATAGGCGGAGCAACCGTCTCATTTTCATTTCGTCATCGACAATCAAAATTTTCATATGTGGTCCTCCTATGATTCTGAGCCGTCTCGTCTACGTAACGGTTTCGAGAGAAGGGGAACGTTCTCCTTGTCCCTCAGGGTAGTTCGGGCGATTGAAGAAAGCGTCGGACGAGTGCGGGTTCGTCGAACGGCACGGCCTCGTCTCCGATGCGCTCGACGCGGTCATGCCCTTTCCCGAATAAGACACCACAGTCGTAGTCGTCCATCCGTTCGCAGAAGAACCGGATGGCTGCTTCGCGTTTGTTGAAACGTGCAAACTCGACAGATTGTCCCGTCGCCAAATCGTCAAGGATTTGTTGCGGATCTTCGTGACGTGGGTCATGGACCGTCAAAATCATATCCGCGCCTGAAGCAACCACGACCTCTGTCATGATGTTTCGCTTCATTCGGTCACGTTCGCCGGCAGCACTGAGCAGCACGAGTACACGAGGGTAGCGGGCCGTCAATGCCGTCACGACTTGTTTGATGGCGTCCGGCGTATGTCCATAGTCGATATAGACCGATTGTACGATTCCGGTCACTCGTTCGAGGCGTCCGCTCGGCAACGTCAACTTCTTAACATGAGGAAGGACCTCTGCCAACGGAACCCCGGTTTGCAGGACAATGCTGATGGCGCACAACGTGTTATCGAGGTTATAGTCCTCATAGAATGGGAGGGGAGATTGGACCGCTTCGTCACCCAATTCGAGCATGAACTGCTCGTCTTTTCGATGCCCGACCAAGTCCGCGGCAGTCGACTGACGGCTGAACAAAAACGAGTTGGCGGCGGACGGTGCCATCGACAACATGAGCGTGTGATGCGGATCATCTTCATTGACGATCCCACATCCAGACTCCGTCAACTGTGCAAACAACTGGGCTTTCGTGTAAGCGTACGTCACCATCGTCCCATGATAGTCCAAGTGATCGTGGGATAGGTTGAGGAATGAAGTCGTCTCGAACTCCAAGCCGGCAATCCGTGCCTCCGCGATGGCCTGAGACGAGACTTCCATCAGACAGTCGGTGACACCTGACTCGACCATGGCGTGAAGGTGGCGATTGATCGTCAACGGGTCAGGCGTCGTGTTCGGTGTCTCAAACGTCTTCCCGGCGTACGTAATGCCGAGTGTGCCGATGAGTCCGGCTGACATGCCGACGTGATCAAACAATTGATGGGCGAGCGCCGTCGTCGTCGTTTTTCCGTTCGTCCCGGTGACGCCATGCAGACGAAGTCGCGTCGAGGGATGGTCATAAAACGCAATGGCGAGTTCGGCGAGGGCATGTTTCGTATCTTTACAAAAGATGACAGGTACCTGGGCCTCAATCGGACGTTCGGCGACGATGGCGACCGCCCCGTTATGAATCGCCTCGTTCACGTAGTCATGGCCATCATGGCGATAGCCTGAGATACAGACAAATAAAAAATTTTGTTTAATTTCTTTTGAGGAGAAGGAAATGCCCTCAATCATCGTTTCGGCAGGGTTGTCTAAATACGTCCATGTCACGAGCTGTTTCAGCTCTGTCAACAGGTCGTGCAAGGTTTTCAACACTTCGAATTTCTCCTTTGTCGGCAAAGTCCATTTTGACAGTATAGCCCTTGTTTGTGAAAAAGAAGTGAAATGAGACAGAGGCGCATGTCGCGAGCGAGTCGCCGATGTTTTAACGAATTTGGATTAGGCAATCAATTGTGTAGACAGACCATCAGCAAAGGAGGAGTAGACGATGAAACCTTACGCAAAATTCGGAGTGATGATTCTCGTGTCGACATTCCTCATGTATTGGCTCATGTATTTGAACGTGTTCCAACTCGACCACGTCTTCTTCAGTCAGACACGCTTGTATATGGCGCTCATCATGGGATCGGTCATGGCGTTCGTCATGTTGCTGTTCATGTGGGGCATGTACAAAAACAAGAAGTTGAACGCCGTCATCTTAGGTGTGAGCGCGCTCGTGTTCGGGCTCTCGCTATGGCTCGTCCGGAGCCAGACGACGGTCGATGACGTCAGTTGGATGAAGGCGATGATCCCGCACCATTCGATCGCCATCTTGACGAGCGAGCGGGCCGAGATCGAGGATCCGCGCGTGAAACAGTTGTCGGAAGACATCATTGAAGCACAGCGGCGTGAAATTGAAGAGATGAAGCGGTTGATTGAAGAGTTAGAAAAAGAAGAAGAGGAAGCAGCAAAAGAAGCTAAATCGACAACAACAGCGACCGAGTGATATGGTCGCTGTTGTCATGTGTCGGGATGAAGTTGGGCCTCAATCAATGCGACGGCGATCGTCAGCGCTTGAATGCGCCGTTTGGCGAGTGTCAGTTGTGACTTGTAGCGCTCCGGGGAGTCTTTCGCCTCGAGCGTCGTCACCGTCTCTTGCAGCTTATGGAGAATCGAATCGATTTGACGTTTCGCCTCTGTCAGTTCTGTCGTTGAATAATCCATAGGTCCTCCTAGATGGGTTTTCTTCAGTATACATAAGAAAAACCGAGGCGTGTGCCCCGGTTTAGCGTGTCTGCGGTATATATTTTCTAGTACGGCGGTTTGTCGAGCGCGGTGCGACGAGGAAGAAGATCCCTAACATCACGCCGACCCCAAGTCCCCAAAGACTGTTGAACAAAAGCATCAACACGATCCCGAAGACGAGTCCAATACTCACATCACCCATACGGTCAAACATTTATAACCACCTTTTCTTTGTTTGCTAGACTAAAGGTTTACCCACAATCGAGAAGTGATACACCTGGGAGGCTAGCACGTCTCCCTTTTGTTATACGTTTTTGTTCTGACCAGGTTTCGTTTTGTAGAAACTGTAGACGACACTGATCAAGATGACGAGTACGATCGTGCCGAGCGACATCCAAATTGGCATCTTGTAGACGTCACCGAAAATCATCTTCGTCCCGATGAAGACGAGCATGAAGCTGAGTCCGTGCTTCAAGTAGTAGAAGCGGTCAATCAAGTTGGCGAGGACGAAGTAAAGACTACGGAGTCCAAGGATTGCCATAATGTTCGCATAGAAGATGACGTACGGGTCACGCGAGTAGGCGAAGCTGGCTGCGACCGAGTCGACGGCGAAGACGATATCCGAGATCTCGATAAAGATGAGCGCGATGAAGAGCGGCGTGAAGAACAGCTTCCCGTTGATGCGTTTGGCGAACTTCCCTGACGAGATGTCTTTCGTGATCGGCAAGCGTCGCTCGAGCCAACGGATCGTTTTGTTCTCTTCGAGCGATTCGTCCTTGCCGATGTTCTTGAACATCATCCAACCCGTGTAGACGAGGAAGGCGCCGAAGACGTAGTAAATCCAACCGAAGTTCTCTAAGAGCGATACACCAGCGACGATAAAGACGGCCCGGAAGAAGATGGCTCCGAGAATGCCCCAAAACAGTACTTTATGTTGATATTTGAGTGGGATCGCGAAGTAAGCGAACACGAGTGAGAAGACAAATACGTTATCGATGGCGAGTGCTTTTTCGATAAAGTACACGCTGGCATATTCGGTCGCCACGGTCCCCCCTTGCGAGTAGAACAACCAACCACCGAACGCGATGGCGATCCCGATCCAGACGAACGTCCATGTCCATGCTTCGCGGAGTGAGACTTCATGGGCTTTACGATGGAACACCCCGAGGTCAAGCGCGAGCATGAAAACAATGAGGACTAAAAAGGCGATGAGTAGGGTCAACAATAATTCCTCCTTTTGAGTTCAAATGAACTTCTATATATAGAATTTAAAGTCATATGACCTTAAAGTCAAGTGTTAAACCTGTAAAACCATAAAAAAAGACTCCGGAATACATAACCGGAGTGCGACGTTTACTATTTTTGTTCGGCCCGACGTGACCAGACCATGCGGACGATGAAACCGACAAGTCCGAGAAGGATGACGGCGAGCACACCATACATGATGTGAGAATACGATTCGATGTAACCGAGCCAGACTTGCCAGTTCTCGCCCACATATACACCGATAAAAATGAGCACCGTGTTCCAGATGAGTGTCCCGAGCGTCGTCAACGTCAAAAATTTGATGAACGGCATGTTCGACATACCAGCCGGGATAGAGATGAGACTTCGGACGACCGGTACAAAACGGCCGAAGAAAACGAGTTTCGGGCCGAAACGATCGAACCAACGATCCGCCATCCGGACATCGTCCACTTTTAAATATAGACGTTTGCCGTAGCGCTCGACCCACGCCTCGAGCCGTTCCTGATCGAAAAACAGGCCGACGCTATACAAGACGATGGCCCCGATCAAGGCACCGACCGTCGCGGCGAGAATCATCCATACAGGCGTCAACGCGGTCGTCGTGGTGAAGAAGCCGCCGAATACTAAGATGAGCTCGGACGGGATGGGCGGGAAGACGTTCTCGACGAAGATGAGGAAGAGGACGCCCCAATACCCGAATTGCTCGATGATTTGTTGAATCCATTGTTCCATTGATAGGTTCTCCTTGCGTATAAGACATCTTCGTATACTATACACGATGAACGAAAAGAACGCACATACGGCTTGAGGTTGAATTTCGACTCGAAGGCACTGGCTCGTCGAATGTGAAAGAATTTTCTTTTTTGATTGATGACGTTCACGACGGGGAAAAGATAACGATTGCCGAAGTAAATATGCTTAAGGAGGAAACGGGTTATGAAATATTTAGTCACAGGTGCGACCGGAAAACTCGGTTCGAAAATTGTCGATGCATTACTCAAATCGGTACCGGCGAATGAACTCGCGGTCAGCGTGCGTCATCCCGAAAAAGCGGAAGCGTTAAAAGCAAAAGGGGTCGATGTGCGCCACGGCGACTTCGACAAGCCCGAGACGCTCGATGAAGCGTTCAAAGGAGCCGAACGACTGCTCATCATCTCCACGGACGGGGACAACGACACACGCATCCGGCAACATGCGAACGCAGTCGAGGCGGCAGAGCGCGCCGGCGTATCGTTCATCGCCTATACGAGCCTTGCCGACGCGACCAAGAGCCAAAACATCATGGCACCACCGCACGTGGAGACGGAAGGTGCGATCGAGCGGACGGGGATTCCGCATGCGTTCCTACGCAATAACTGGTACTTAGAGAACGAACTCGGTAGCATTCAAGGTGTGCTCGCCGGCGCACCTTGGGTGACGGCAGCCCGTGACGGGAAGGTCGGTTGGGCGCTACAAGAAGATTACGCTGAAGCGATCGCGAACGTTTTGATGGCGGACGATTTCGAACAAGACATCTTTGAATTGTCGGGCCCGCTCCATACACAAGCCGAGCTCGTCAAGGCGCTTAGTGAAGTGCTCGGCCGCGAGGTCGCACTCCAAGAAGTGAGTGCTGAGGCGTACAGCGATGTGATGCGCGGTGCTGGTGTGCCAGAAGAGGTCATTCCGATCGTTGTCGGCATTCAAGACAGTATCCGTAACGGGTCGCTCGAGGTCGAGTCGAACGATTTCGAGTTGGTGCTCGGGCGTCCGTTGACGCCACTCAAAGAGGCGCTTCAAAAATTGATTGCCACACTATAAAAATAGACCGCGAATCTCATTCGCGGTCTATTTTTAGTTGGCCCGGGCCTCGAGCTGGCCGGTCACATCTTCTAACGTGCTCGCGGTCGACGCGAGTCGGTCCGACATCTGGCTCAACTCTTTTTGGATGGCGACTTGTTCCTCGGTTGCGGCGGCGACGTGTTGAATCTGTTGCTGTAGTTCACTCGCCGCTCGTTTCGTCGTCGCGAGGCGTGTCTCGAGCATCTCCATCTGGGACGTCACGCGTTGACGCGTCTCTTGAATCGAACTGATTTGACCGTCGATTTCAGAGACGTCTTCGGTCAAACGATGGAAGACGGCCGTCACATCGGCCGAGACGGTTTGACAGTTCACGGTCGCGCGTTTGAATAACTGTGCCGAATCGCGGACAACGGTCGTGTCATCCATCAGTCCCCCGAGGACGCGGGTCATCTCGGCCGCATAGTCACGAGATTGGACAGCGAGTTTGCCGACCTCAGAGGCGACGACGGCAAAGCCGCGGCCCGCTTCGCCGGCCCGTGCTGCCTCAATTGAAGCGTTCAAAGCGAGCATGTTCGTCTGGTCACTGATCGTCTCCACGTGTTGCAGAATCGCCTGAATCTCGGTCGACCGGTTCGACATCGTCGCGACGACGCGTTCGAGTCGTTCCGACTCTTGGATGATCTCATCGACTTTCGTCTCCATCCGTCGCATATCCCCGTTTCCGGCAAGGGCGTCGGCCGCAATCCGTGAAGAGGCGGCAGCCGTCTGACCCATCCGTTCTTGGATGAGGGCAGTGAGGGAACGAATCGATTGAATCTCATCGGCACCTTGATTCATCGACGTTTCTTGTTCGGTCGCGTGGCCAACGATCGGATCGACGGTGACAGCGATTTGTTCACCGGATGCGAGCGACTGGTTGGCGGCGGTCTCGAGCTCGATCGCATGCGTTTTGAGTGTCATCACGAGTTGGCTCGCGTCGGTGACGGCTTGTTTCAACAAGCGTTTCGTCTCATCTTCTTGAGACTTGATCCGCGACGACTCGAGGTTTCGGAAATGGATTTGTGTGATGAGCACGGCGCTGAGTAGGACGAGATAGACCGCATGGACGAGCAACAGACTGAACGGATAGTCCGCCGTCCCACAAATGATTTCAGGGACCAAGAAATAGCCTGCCAAATGTTGCACGGCGAAGATGACTGTACTGTAGATGATCAAATCGATCCGGCGCATGAACGACAGAATCGCCAAGACGACGAAAATCGAGAAGTGATATTCGACGAGACCTTGACCGCCGGCGACGGTCGAGATGCTCGCGAACGTGAGCGTCAGCATCATCAAGTACGGGAAAAGATGTGGTTTTACGCGCTGGCTGACGACCATGGCAATCAATAGTACGATTGGGACTGCAAACAGGACCATGTCGCGATGGGATATGCGTAGCTGACGGCGCCGTTCCGGAGCACGGTGTACGTATAGGCGAAATCCGTGAAGCGGTGGAGCAAGTGGACAATGACGGACGTCAAGACGATGACGAACGTGGTGACGAGCATCAATTGATTGCGTTTCATAGTACTCATATAAATTCCTCCTGGTGATAGGTCGATATAGCTACTAAAGTATCGTCCGATTGACCCGAATGTTTATCAAATTTACACATCCACGCAAAAAAAAGAGAAGCCGATGCGCTTCTCTAGTCTGAAGTGAGCCCGAGCCACCGTTTGACGGGTTCACGGAAATAGTAGATGGCCCCGAGCAATGTGACGAAGACGAGGGCGGCGATGACGATCAGCGTGATACTCCCCGAGGCGAGGCTTGCACCGAGAAAACTGTAGGCGAGCGTCCCTGGAATCATACCGAGGACGGTCGCCAGAAGGAACGACTTGAATTGAACGTTCGCGATCCCGGCGGCATAACTGAGTAAATCAAAACTGACGAGCGGAATGAGGCGCAACACGAACACGTATAAGAACCCGCGCTGTTCCATCTGGGTGAACAGTCTCTCTGACCACGGATAGCTTTCGACTTTGAGGATCGAACGACCGAACAAGCGTGCCATGACATAACCCGTCACGGCGGCCGCCGTCGCCCCGAACAAGATGTAGAGAATCCCTGGCCACACCCCGAAGGCGAGTCCTGCCCCGAGCGACAGCACCGACGTAGGCAAGAAGATGAGTGGGCCAATCGCGTAAATGATGAAGAAGATGACCGGTCCCCACCAACCGAACGAGAGGACGATGTCACGGACGTCAGACGGTCGAAGCTCATAGTGAAAGTGCGTGATATAAAAGACGCTTCCAAACACGGTGAGTATGAGACTTAGTTTGAGCGGGCGTGGCACAGAGGATTCCTCCTTTCCATCAGTTCTTTTATTTATCGTAACGCATTTCTCTATCGAGCGATGCCGACCAGGTCCGCACATACGCCGACAATGTGCGTTTTTACCTATATGGTGTCTAAAAATGGAAGAAAAGGTAAATTCATGTAGGCATATACTTCATCATGGCCTTTACTCCTACGATATATAAAGCAGGAGGGATGATCATGAAAAATTTGAATATGTCAAAAAAATTAGCGGTGCTCATCACCGTTTTCATCACGACGCTCGTCGTCATCGCAATGCTTAGCCATGACTTGATGACTCGGACGGCAGACGAGGGAGAAGAATTATATGAGGAACGATTGCTGCCGATTCGTGCACTCGGACAGATTCGGACGGATAACCGAGCGCTCGACGGCTATTTACTCGAGATGATGTTGACGGATGAAACGACTCGGATTGAAGAACTACAAGGCAGTGTCACTGAGCGCCGTGACAGCATCGGCACGAACCTGGCTTTGTTCAACAAAACGTTCGCTTCAACGGACGCCGAGATGCAAGGGTTTGTCGATGACTTGAACAGCCAAATCGAGGACTATCTAAAAAGGACAGAACTCGTCCTTCAGCCGGCCTCGTGCGCCGAGAACGCTGCGGCGTACCGTGTCTACTTAAGTGACTTGCGGCCGATTCGTCAAAAGCTCGTCGAGACGGCCACAGTCCTTATGGACGGGATTAACCAAGAAGCCGAGACGGCAAGTAAAATCATGCAAAACGATCGAACTGAATCGGTCACGTTGTTCTGGGTGCTCGTCGCCATCGGGGCACTCGTTTCGATTGGGCTTGGCGTGTACATCACGCGGCTGATCGTTCGTCCAATTCGTGAGTTGAACGGACTGATGAGCCGCGCTGGGGCCGGTGACTTGACGGTCGACAGCACGTATACGTCACGCGATGAGATTGGTTCGCTCGCTAACTCGTTTAACGAGATGAAAGACAGTTTGCGAGACTTGATCGGCAGCGTCACGGCGACGGCGGGACGCGTCGCGACGTCATCGGATGATTTGAAATCGAACGTCGAAGAGACGACAAAAGCGACAGAGATGGTCGCAGTCACGATGGAAGAAATCGCCTCCGGTTCGCTTCGTCAATTAATGCGAGTGAAGGAATCGAGCAGTACGCTCACCGAACTGACGAACGGGATTCATCACGTCTCAGAGAGCGCTCAACACATGACCGAACTGTCGGACGGGGCACTCCATAAAGTCGAAACCGGCAATGAGTTAATCGAGACGCTCGAATCCCAGCTTGAGGCGATGAACGAGAAAGTGAAGGCACTTCAGACAGTGATTGGTCAACTCGACGTTCGCTCGCAAGAAATCGGCAGCATCACCGGCACGATCTCCGGTATCGCCGAACAGACGAACTTGCTCGCCTTGAACGCAGCCATCGAAGCGGCAAGAGCTGGCGATCACGGACGCGGGTTCGCCGTCGTGGCCTCGGAAGTCCGTAAACTCGCTGAAGAGTCGGCCGTTGCGACGAAACGAATCTCCGGTTTGATTGGGGATACGCAGACTGAGACGAAACAAGCCGTCCAGACGATGCACGTCGTCGAGAGTGAGATGGGCCATAGCGTGGTCAACGTCCAACAAGCCGGATTCGCGTTCGAAGACATCAAGCGGGCGATTGAAGAAGTCGGACAAAAAGTCGAAGAAGTGTCGGGCGCCGTTCAAGAGATGGCAGCCGGGGCGACCGAGATTTTGACGTCTGTGAACGAGATTCAAGGGATCACTGAAACGACGGCGACCGAGAGCGAGAACACATCGGCGGCGACGGAAGAACAGATGGCTTCGATGGAAGAAATCACAGCCTCGGCCCAAGAACTGTCAAACATGGCAGATGAGATGCGTCAAATGACGAAACGTTTTCATATCAACTGATAGAACAGATTTGAGTTAGAGACAAACTAGCAAATAACAAATGCTATTCCCCTATTTTTGAAAGTCAAGTTTGTAATTTTTTCCTTATTTGTGATGTAATAATGTGATTATGCTCCAACCGTGAAATGAAAATGGATTGAAATGGGATGAGACGAACTCTACTAACGTACGGTTTCTTACTTTGTCACGAAGACAGAGGTTTGAAGCGAAAGGGAGGTATGTAGTGAAATCCAAGCAATGGCGTCGACATATAAATATGCATCGAATGAATCAAGGCTATGAGATGGCCTCTGATAAGCTAAGGAATGACTCGTTCCATTTGGCTGGCCTCGTGCTCGGAAGTGTCAACGTCATCGGCGGAGCGCTTCTCACACTGTACATACTCATTTTGAAAGCCGACCCAGGATGGATCGATTACTTGATTCCATTCGTCATGCAAATCGTCGGTTACGGGACGGTATGGCTTCGACGGACAGACGTGAAAGATGAGATGAAAGTTCGGCTTTATTCATTGAACTACGTGATCATTCCACTTCATTTATATACGTTTTTGAATGACGGGGCTGACCCGTTTTGGGCGCTCACATTCTTATATGTCACATTAGCATTTGCCTTGCAAAACCGGATGCTCGTCTTAACGTCGGTCGTGGCCTCGTTCGTTGGACTCATCTTGATTATGGTGCTGTCCTCGGCCGAGACGATTGCAGTCGTCGATCGAGAAGACCATCTGCTGCGACTGATTTTATTCGCGATTTTTGTCGCGTACGTCGCGTGGGGGCTAAAAGTAGGCAAAGAGAAAGAAACGCTTTTATACGATTACATGAATCGGGCCGAGAACACGGCCTACGAAGATCCTCAGTTGGCCATGCCGAACCAGCTCGATTTCAATTTGTATGTCGATTATCAATTACCGGAGACGGAACTGATCGTTGCTAAAATCGAGATGAACGAATATGAAGCTATCTACAACGTATTGGGCCATCGGAAATGTGAGGCGCTTCTCCATGTCTTCAAACAAAGAATTATAGAGTTGCTTGCGGACGTTGCCCATGTGGCGAAAGGAGAAGGCGGTCAATTTCTCGTCGCTTTCAAAGCGGACGAATCGAACCAGGAGGAACAGCGTTTGGCGACATTGCCGGAGACGTTGAGCGGGATGTATGTTCTCGAATCATTTGATTATATGCTTAGCGTCAGTATTGGGGTCACGAAATCGGAATCAGACGGACGACACAGTGACGAATTGATGAGGAATGCACAGTTTGCGTTAAATCACGCGAGAACACTCGGTATGAATCAACTCATATATTGTACGCCTGAGTTGAAGCGCTCCTCTCTTAAGACGATCCGATTATCAGACGGGTTGCACCGAGCCTATCTCGACGATGAATTTCACCTCGTCTATCAGCCTCAACTCAATCTGAGGTCGGGTCAGATGAGCGGAGTAGAGGCGTTGGTCCGCTGGGAGCATCCTGAGCTCGGGAGTGTCCCACCGGGCGTCTTCATCGAAGTGGCGGAGAAGAACGGCTTCATCGTAAAGCTCGGCACATGGATTTTACGCAAGGCCTGCGCCGAAATTCAAACGCTAAACAGCAGTTTGGCAAACCCGCTCCGTCTGGCCGTGAATGTCTCGGTCATTCAAGTAGAACAACCCGACTTCGTGGAAACGGTACTCGCGGCGCTTGAAGAGACCGGCATGTCCGCTGAACTCCTTGAGATTGAATTGACCGAACGTGCCTTTTTGAATCATGACGAGGCCAACTTGATGAAAATTCAGAAGTTACAGTCTCACGGGATTCAAGTGGCGATTGATGACTTCGGTACCGGGTATTCATCGTTTGATGTATTGAAAAAGGTGCGTGTCGATACAATTAAGGTTCCGCGAGAATTCGTGGATTACGTCGACGAGAATGTTGACAATCAGCATATCCTCGAGACGATTCTGTCGATGGCGAACCGCTTCGGGGTGACGTGCTTAGCCGAAGGAATCGAACGAAAAGAAGAGAATGATTTTCTGGTCCGGCAAGGCGGTGAAGAAGTGCAAGGCTATTATTATGCGAGACCGGTAGCGCTAGAGGACGTCCAACGTCAACTATTTACTTTGAAATCTTGAAAACGAGCAGTCCAGTCATTATGTTTCTGTGGCTGGACTGCTCGTTTTTCTTTTACCCACGAGTAGAAGGATTGTGGGAGCCGTGGTAGATGGCGACCCGTTCTTCAGGCGTCATCTTTGAGACGAGCTCGCCGATCAACGCGTACGGGATGTGCTTGACGTTGCCGAAGCGGACACAGCTCTTGCCCATGTTCAGCTTCGTCGGTACTTGAGCGGCGTACGCTTCCTCGAACCAACGGAGCAGTCCTGGGTCACTGTAGACGCCCATGTGATACAGGGCGACGTGGTTCTTTTGGGCGATGACGCTCAAAAACGGGAGCGGGGTGCCCGGTGAGACGTGATACCCAGCCGGATACGCCGATAGCGGGACGACATAATGGATGCCGTTACCGTCAGTCGTCATCTCGAACCCGGCCGGCAAGTTCGCGTCGATCATGTCGATCAAGCGGATGAAGGCGTAGAGCCGTTTGTCATCGACGAGCGTCGTGTAGTCCATTATTGTCCACCTCCTCGTAAAATCTTCGCCATCGCTTTGCCTTTGGCGAGTTCATCGACGAGTTTGTCCAAGTAACGAATTTCTCGCATGAGCGGCTCCTCGACGTTCTCGACGCGGACGCCACAGACGACGCCTTTAATTAAGGCGCGGTCTTCGTTCATCTTGGGTGCCGTGGCGAAGAATGTGTCGAAGTCGACCTCGGACGCGAGTTGACGTTCGAGCCCAGCCTCGCTATAACCGGTCAACCAGCGAATAATCGTATCGACTTCGTCTTTCGTCCGGCCTTTTCGTTCAGCTTTCGCGACGTAGAGCGGATAGACGCTCGCGAAGCTCGTCGTGTAGATACGGTGTGCCATGAGATCCCCTCGTTTCGTGGAATGGTACCTTTATTTTCTCACATAAGTTAAACTCATATCCAAAATAGTTTTTGTTGCAAATGCAACTAAATGGATTATACTGAATGTAACGTATTGTAAATACAACAATCAGGAGGATTGTATGAGAGACCATTTGCGTGAAATCGGGATGATTGCCCGCTCCCTCGACTCGATCAGCAATATCGAGTTCAAAGAGCTCGAGCTGACGAAAGGACAATATTTGTATTTGGTCCGGATTTGTGAAGAGCCGGGCATCATCCAAGAGAAGCTCGCCGAACTGATCAAAGTCGACCGGACGACAGCGGCTCGGGCGATTCAAAAATTAGAGACGAACGGGTTGATCACGAAACAGAACGACCCTCACAATAAGAAAATCAAGCGGCTCGTCCCGACTGAACAGGGCAAGGCGTTGTATCCGGTCATCATCCGGGAGCATGAACATTCGACGGACGTCGCGCTCGCCGGGCTGAGCGATCAAGAAGCGGAGCAGTTGCTCCGGTTGTTGAAACGGGTCCGCCACAATATCGAAGGGGACTGGGATGCCGCGAAAAAAGGGAAGAAACGAGACTACTAGGGGGAACAATCATGATCACCATCAAAGCTTGTACAATTGAAGACGTTGACGCACTTCGCACCATCAGCATCGAGACGTTCACGGAAACGTTCGAAGCCGAGAATGACCCGGCGCATTTGACCGCATACCTCGAGCGGGCGTACAACGTAGCGCAACTTAAAAAAGAGCTTTCGAATCCGGACTCACAGTTCTTCTTCGCCATACTTGACGGGGAAGTCGCCGGTTATCTAAAAGTGAACGCCAACAACGCCCAGACCGAGGCCATGGGCGAGGAGGCGTTCGAACTCGAACGGATTTACGTGCGACGGAAGTTCCAAGGTAGCGGCGTCGGCAAGGCGTTGTACGACCAGGCCATCACGTCTGCGGATGAGCTGAACAAACGTGAAATCTGGCTCGGTGTGTGGGAACATAACTATAAGGCACTCGCCTTTTACCGAAAGCACGGCTTCGTCCAGACCGGGGCGCATACGTTTTATATGGGTGACGACGCCCAAGTCGATTTGATTATGGCCAAGCCGCTTCGTCCGTGACCCATTCCAAGATTCCAGACAAGTCTTCGTAGACGGCGTCAGGGGCCAGGTCGGGCATATCGACCGGTTTGCCGTCGCGGTTGATCCAAGCCGTGTGTAACCCGAAGTTTTTCGCACCGGCGATGTCCCAACCGTTCGAGGAGATAAACAGCACCTCGTCGCGGTTCAATCCACTGTTCTTGAACCAGTGCATATAGGCGGCCGGTGACGGCTTGGCTTGTTTGATGCCGTCAATGCTGACGAGTTCGTCGAACAGGTCGGTGAACCCGGCGTTTTGGATGAGTTTCGCGAGCATCGCGTCCGTCCCGTTCGAGAGAACGATGGTCTGTTTCGTCCGCCACGACCCGCTGATTTGGTCACCTTTTCCGGGGAACTGTTCGTCACAAGCCGCCTTGACGGGATGGACGTCGAACAAGGTCCCGTATACATCGAACACGAATGCTTTAACAACTGACAGGAGGAATACGATGTACGTCCCGAACCTATACGCCGTGAATGACCCGAAAGAAGTCTACGCCTTTCTGAAGGCCCATCCGTTCGGCACCGTCGTCACGCATGACGGACAGAAGCCGATTGCGACGCACGTGCCGCTCCGTTTCCATGAGGAAGAGGGCCGCGTCTGGTTCACGACACACATCGCCAAAAACAATTCGCAATGGCAAACGATTGAAGACCAGACCGTCCTCTTGATCGTCCAAGGCCCGGACGCCTATGTGTCGGCGTCGTGGTACGGACATGAGGATGTATCGACGTGGAACTATCAGGCCGTCCATGCCTACGGACAGGCCACCATTTTAAATGCGGACCAACTCGATGAAGACTTGGCCGGACTGCTTCAAGACCATGAAGGGGACCGGGAGCACGCCGTCATCTGGGAGGAACTTTCCGAGCCGGTGCAGCGGCAGAAATATGGCGTCGTCGGGTTCCGCATCGATATTTCGGAGATGCAGGCGGCGTTCAAGCTGAGTCAGAATCGAAACGAAACGGATTATACGCGCATCGTCTCCGAGCTCGAACAGGAAGGGTGTCCGATTGCGGATGTGATGCGTAGGCAACGATAATTTCGATTCATTGACCGGACGTTCGATTCTCGTCTACCCACGGGAAGCGGTGAGGCGTATCATCAATCGTGGAATCAAATTCAATGATGAATCGAGCGAAGACAGATGAACAAGAAACGGTTGATGAGGTTGCTAGGTTGGCTGATTGTCATTTTGGCATTGGTTGAACTGGCGACGGATTGGCCAGACCCACCGAACCCACCGATTGAACACGCGTTTGAAGAACCGATTGCGTTTCCGTTTGAAATCACTCGGCGTTACACAGAAGTCGACATTCAAGTGCCGCACTATCTTCATAGTTTTGTGTTTCATTATGTGAACGAGGAGACGGCACAAGAGCTGCGCTACATCGTCCATAAAGTCGTCGATGAATCGGATGACATGGAGGACATCTCGTCATACGGAGACCAATACGTACTTGCGGACGGAACCTCTGCTTTCTATGATGAGGCGGAATCGACGTCCCAAGGGTTATGGTGGATCAACAAAGACGGTTTCACCGCCCGAATCATCTACTACATCGATGGCAACTCCGTCGAACTTGACGACGAGACCCGCTTACCGGTTCAACAATTGATCAATTTGGCCAATCAAACGTTATAACGTTAGCCCGCTTTCTCACCGAATGAGAGACGCGGGCTGCTTCTATTTTCAGAACATATCTTGAAATTCAGATTGACAGCGTTTAACGATTCATCCTATACTCATAAATGATAATGATTATCAGTGTCGACGTTAGAAAGTTGTCATAGAGAAAAAGGGGATTAGGACATGAACAGCTACAAGAAATTGCTACATATGTTCATCATCATGTCTGCTTTCGTGCTCGTGCTCGCAGGATGCGGCTCGAACAATGAAGATGCAGCCACGACAGATGAATCTGCTGAAACGGCAGAAGGCTATCCAATCACAATCAAACACGCGTTAGGCGAGACGGTCATCGACAAGAAACCGGAACGTGTCGCAACGGTCGGTTGGTCGAACCAAGACGTCGCGCTCGCGCTCGACGTCGTACCAGTCGGTTTCTCGGCTGCGAACTACGGTGTCCAAGACGGCAGCGGCATGTTGCCATGGACGGCTGACAAGTTGAAAGAGCTCGGTGAAGAAGACCCGAACATCTATCAAGATACGGACGGTCTCGACTTCGAAGCGATCGCCGACTCACAGCCGGACGTCATTCTTGCCGCCTACTCAGGCATTACGCAAGAAGATTACGACACGTTGACAGAGATCGCACCGGTCGTCGCATACCAAGAGACGCCTTGGGTGTCATCATGGCAGGACACGGTTCGTTACGACTCAATGGCCATGGGCATGGAAGAAGAAGGCAAACAGTTGATTGAAGACACAGAGAAACTCATCGCCGACAAGGCAGCTGAAGTACCGGAGATGAAAGGGAAGAAAGCGGCATTCGTCGCGCTCAGCCCGGACGACCTGTCGAAGTTCTACATCTACACGACGGGTGACCCACGCGGTGCCTTCATCGAAGAGCTCGGCATGGAGTATCCTGAGAACATCACAAGCCAAATCAAAGATGAGAACAGCTTCTACCTCGAGCTCAGCTCAGAGAACGCTGACATCTTGAACGATGTCGACATCTTCGTCGCCTACGGGAACGAAGAGACGTTGAAAGCACTTCAAGCTGACCCGCTCTACAGCAAAGTGCCGGCCATCAAACGCGGTTCGGTCGTCATGATCGAAGATAACACGCCGCTTGCGGCTGCTGGGACACCATCACCACTCTCGATCGAATACACGATTGACGACTACGTGAAACTCGTGTCAGAAGCAATCGCGAAAGTCGAGTAATTAAATGAATATGCCGAAGAAGTTACACACGCCGAGACGGTTCGGACTCCTCCTCGTAGGGTCGCTCGTCCTGCTCGTCGTCTGTATGCTCGCTTCGCTTGCTTTCGGCTCACGGACAGTCGGATGGGATGAACTGCTTGACGGTTTATTCCGTCCGGCTGTTCAGTCGTATGAAGCGGACATCGTCCGGCAGCGGGTCGTTCGGACGGTGTTCAGTTTCATGTGCGGGGCAGCACTCGGTGTCTCGGGCGCATTGATGCAGTCGGTGACGCGCAACCCGATCGCCGATCCGAGCATTCTCGGCGTCAACACGGGAGCGGCGCTGTTCGTCGTCGTCGGGATTGCCTTCTTCAACATCTCGACCGCGGGCGACTATATTTGGTTCGCGCTCGTCGGGGCACTCCTCACGGCGGCGTTCGTGTTCGGTATCGGATCGCTCGGTCGGGGCGGTTCGACGCCGCTCAAGCTCGTCTTGGCCGGCGCGGCGACGAGTGCGGCCTTATCGTCACTCGTCATGGCCATCATGATTCCGCGCTCGAACGTCATGGACCAGTTCCGGTTCTGGCAAGTCGGCAGCGTTGGGGCCGGGACGATGGACTCGATCATGACGTTCCTGCCGTTCTTTATCGGCGGGATCGTCATCGCCATCTTGGCGGCACCGTCCCTCAACATCTTGGCGCTCGGGGAAGAGCTCGCCACAGGTCTCGGTGTCCGCATCGGCACGTTGAAAGGGATCGCCTCGTTCGCAGGTGTCATTTTGTGCGGGGCGGCGACCGCACTGGCCGGGCCGATCGGCTTTATCGGACTGCTCGCGCCACATCTCGTCCGCTTGGTCATCGGAGCGGATGAACGGTATATCATCCCGATGTCGGCACTCACCGGCGCGATTTTATTGACGTTCGCTGACGTGGCAGGACGGTTGCTCGGCAGTCCCGGTGAACTCGAAGTCGGAATCGTCACGGCGTTCGTTGGGGCCCGATTTTGATCGCGTTGACGATGAAAGTGAAGGTGCGTGGCGTATGAACCAACAAACGATTCAACCCATCATCCAGAACAGTCGCAAGCGTCGGCAACGCACCGTCGTTGTGACGCTCGTGTTGTTCGCACTGGCCCTTACGTTGAGCGCGACGATGCTCATGCTCGGCAACACGATTTATCCGGTCGCAGACGTTGTCCGTGTCTTGTTCGGGGAACAAGTACCGGGCGCCTCGTTCGCCGTCGGCACGATTCGTCTGCCGCGCATGCTCGCCGGCGTCTTCGCCGGACTCGCGTTCGGGATCGCCGGCACGGTGTTCCAGACGATGCTCCGTAACCCGCTCGCCAACCCGAACGTCATCGGCATCACGACCGGTTCGAGTGCGGCAGCTGTGTTCGGCATCGTCGTCTTCCAGGCGAGCGATACGTTCGTCTCCATCATCTCGATTATCGGCGGGTTATTGACCGTCCTCGCCATCTACTTCTTGTCGAAAGGCGCCGCCTTCTCGATCGGCCGGCTCGTCTTAGTCGGCATCGGGATTCAAGCGATGCTGACGGCGGTCATCAACTATCTGTTGCTCATCAGCCGCCAAAACGATGTCGGGACGGCGATGCGCTGGTTGAGCGGTAGTTTGAACGGGGTGAAGATGGAGACGCTCCCGCCGCTCATGATCGCGGTCGCGCTCTGCCTCCCGGTCATCCTTCGGCTCAGCCGACAGCTCCAGATTTTAGAGCTCGGGGAGATGACGGCGACGTCACTCGGTGTCAAGACGAACCAGACGCGCGTTTTGCTCATCGTCGCCTCGGTGCTCATGCTGGCGTTCGCGACGGCGACGACCGGCCCGATCGCGTTCGTCGCGTTCCTGGCGGGACCGATTGCCAAGCGGCTCGTCGGGGACGGTCGTTCGACGATCATCCCGGCGGCACTCGTCGGGGTCATCTTGGTGCTCACGGCCGATCTCATCGGTCAGTTCGCCTTCACGGCCCGCTACCCGGTCGGTGTCATCACCGGCATGGTCGGGGCGCCGTATTTGATTTATCTCTTGATCCGGATGAACCGGAGAGGGGAGCTATAACGAGAAAGGAGTCATATCCGGCGTCGGATGTGGCTCATTTTTTTGATTAATAGGCGGTCCAACCACCATCGATGGCGACGACTTGACCGTTAATGAAACTCGATTCGTCCGAGCCGAGGAAGAGGGCGAGTTGAGCGATCTCTTCCGGTTGTCCGATGCGTGGGTTGATGGCCATACCGAGTTGTTGACGACCGAACCCGGCCTGGCTCATGTTCGTCATCGTCGAGCCGATGTTCGTCGCGACCGCGCCCGGTGCGATCCCGTTACAACGGATGTTTTGGTCGGCATACATGAACGCCGTGTTCTTCGTCAATCCGACGACAGCGTGTTTCGACGCCGTATAGGCCGCACCGGCTCGAGCCCCATACAAGCCCCCGGCCGAGATGTTGTTGACGATGACGCCGTGCCCTTGCTTCGTGAACAAGTCGACGGCGATGCGCATCGATTTCATGACCGACACCGTGTTGACGGCAAAGATTTTCTCCCAACGGTCGTTCGAGATCTCACCGACTGGCTCCATCCCGTCCATGATGCCGGCGTTGTTGACGAGGATGTCGACTTGACCGAACGTCTTCACCGTCTCGTCGAACAACTGTTGCAACGCTTCTTCAGATGTGACGTCCGTCTGGATCGCGAACGCCTCGCCCGAAATCCCCTCGACGACGGCCTGCGCTCCGTCGAGATTCATATCCGAGACGACGACGCGGGCTCCTTCCTTCGCATATAGTTCCGCGATCGCTTTCCCCATTCCTGATGCTGCACCTGTGACAATCGCCACTTTCCCCGATAACCGCATAACTGACTCCTCCTTTTATTGTACATGTGTTCAATAATTATTATAATGAATTTTAGAAAACGCTTACAACCATCAAAAAAGAGACATTCTGTTGAGTAATCAACACTTTAGGCCATAACTGTTGAGAGGGATGTGCGAATCATGAAGCCCGACTTGCGTGTTATCAAAACAAAACGAGCGCTCCATGAGGCGCTCGTCGAATTATTGAAGAATCGGCGACTCGAACAAGTGACGATTTCGGAACTTTGTCGTGTGGCAAATGTCAATCGGGGCACGTTTTATTTGCACTATGCCCGGGTCGAGGACGTATTCGAGGAGTACTTCCAAGAGATCACCGCCGACCTCGCCAAGTCGTATGAGGAGCCGTATCGTCATGTGAAGCTGCTCAATCCGCGTGAGCTTGAACCGTCGACAATCCGTATCTTTCATCACGTCCAGACGTACGTCGACTTCTATCGCATCGTCTTCTCGAAAAATGTGCCGCTCGCGTACTATTACATGCTGTTCGACGAGGTGCGGAAGCTGCTTCTCCGTGACACGGCGTCACACAAGCAAGATGAGATTGACCATGAGTTGTTCTGTTCATATCAAGCGAACGCCATCGTCGGGATGATCATCCATTGGGCCGAACGTGACTTTGCGGCCACTCCGAACGAAATGAATGAACAGTTGGCAAGAATGTTAAGACTCAAGTGAAAGCGTCATCAAAAAGTCGTTGACGTGGCGATGGCCTAAGGTGTATGCTAAAAATCCTGCCCAAAAAAGAGAGGCCGGGAACTGGCATCAGTTCATTTCGAGTCAGAGAGGACCATGATCCCATGAACCAACAACAACTAGTCGAGCGTGCCCGCCAAGTGAAAGAGAACGCCTACTCGCCGTATTCAAACTTCCGCGTCGGAGCGGCGCTTCTTATGAAGGACGGTACGGTCATCGACGGCGTCAACGTCGAGAACGTCTCGTTCGGTGCGACGAACTGTGCCGAGCGTACGGCCATCTTCACAGCGGTCGCGCAAGGGTATAAAAAAGGCGACTTTGAAGCCGTCGCGGTGTCAGGTGACACGGTCGACTTCTTGCCGCCATGCAGTATCTGCCGCCAAGTGCTCGTCGAGTTCGGCGACCCGGACTTCAAAGTGTTGCTCACGAACGGCAACGCCGACGTGAAAGAAGTGACGCTGGAAGAGCTCGTCCCGCTCGCATTCACAGAGTTAGAGATGTAATAGTAATGCCCCGCATCCATCGATGCGGGGCATTCTTTATTGATTCGGTTCCCACGGATTGAAAAAGTTGTACGGGGGATGTACCCCTTCTAACGTCCGGAACTCATAGTCGCGTTCTTTCGCATAGCGGATAATCGTATCGAGCGCTTGCGGTGTCATCGAGTGATCGTGTGCCAAGATGATGGAGGCTATATTCATCTCGTAATTCGCCTCAAGCCGATTGAACACACGCTGCTCAATCGGGTCGTTGTCTTTCTTATAAATATGATCGAGACTGCCTACGTTCCAGTCCCAAATCTCAAAACCGGCCTCGTCCATCGCTTGCCAGTGCGCAGGCGTCATGCCTGCGTCACTACCGTAAATCGTACGAGCCATATTCGTATGAATGCCTGTCACTTCGTAAATGAGACGTTGCACGTCCTTCATTTGACGCACGGCCGTCATCGGCGACGCATAAAACTCCTCGCGCACGTGGGTCATCCCATGCAAGGCGATCAGATGGCCATCGGCGACGATGCGTCGGATGAGATGCTCATTCCCCTCGATGTTCTTCCCAAGGATGAAGAAGGTCGCTTTCACCCGATGCTTTTTCAAGACGTCGAGCAACGCTCCCGTCTTCCGATTCGGTCCGTCATCGAGCGTCAAATAGATGAGACTGCGGTCGTTATAGGCTTTCGGTTTCGGGATCGCCGCCTGAGACAGGGAGCTGATCAACAAAAAGATCGACATGAGCAAAATGACGCGTTTCTTCATCTTAACAAAACTCCCTCGAGGCAAAAAACGGGTGACATGGCATCGGTATGAAGCATAGAATACCACAAACAGGAGTCAAAGATGAAGCTAAAAATGCCCCTGACGTGGAAGGTCAGGGGCATCGTTTCGTTAGCGTGAAATCGTCTCGCCGTCTTCAGGAACGATGAGGCGATCGGCGAAGCCGTGTGATGCCGCATAGGCGCGTAAGTCGGGACGCGACAGCTTCCAATGATTGACCGCTTCCATGTGGACCGCGATAATCGTCGCCGACGGGGCAGCCTCGTGAACATGGCGGACGTCCTCTTCGTTCATGACGAGCGACCCGCCTTCGACGAATTGGTTGTCCCCGGCGTTGACGACGATGACTGCTGGTTGATGCGCTTGAATCGTCTTGGCGACTTCGTCATACCAAACCGTGTCCCCGGCGACATAGAGCGTCTGTTCCGTAGGGTGGGTGAAGACGACACCGCACACGAGACCGGCCATTTCTAAAATCGGACCGCGCCCGTGCTCCCCTGCTGTCTTCGTGAGTCTGATTCCTTCGAATGCTGTCGTGTCGCTCAACACGGTCACGTTCGTGAAGCCGTCGCCTTCGATGACAGTCAAATCATCCTCGTTTTGAACGAACAGCGGGATCGCTTTCGGCAGAACTTGTTTCGCGACCTCGTCGTAGTGGTCGAGATGCAGGTGGGTCAAGATGACGGCATCGACGCCTGTCAGAATGTCGTCAATCGCGATTGGCAGGTCGGCCAATGGATTAGCGTCTTGCCGAGAAGAGTTCGGGAACGGGGGATAGGCGCCCTTCTCCCCGAGGAACGGGTCGATGAGGAACGTCTTTCCGGCGTATTCAACGCGGAGTGTGGCATTACGGATCAGTTGCACGTGCATAGAAAAATCTCTCCTTTTAGCTATAATGTATGTACAGTCTAACAAGCAGCCGTCGTTTCATACATAACACGAATCAAGTGTTTGGACGGATTGGCTTGAATCGTGAAAGGAGCCACCTATGCTCGATCCAACTGACCGCCTCATCATCGAGGCGCTACAGGCGAACAGCCGGATAACGATGAAAGAACTCGGGGCACACGTACACTTGACCGGGCAGGCGACGGCGACGCGCGTCAAGAAGCTCGAAGACCTCGGCATCATCGAAGGGTATACGATTCGCGTGAACGAGGACAAGCTCGGGCTACCGGTCCACGCGATGATCACCATCTTTACGTCGAGCACGTTCCACGACCCGTACCTCCTATTCCTCGAGGAGCACCGGCCGTATGTCCGCAATAACTACAAGGTGAGCGGGGACGGCTGCTACGTCTTGGAGTGCCGATTCCCGTCGAACCAAGAGTTGAACGCCTTTTTGGACGGGCTCAGCAAGTACGTCAATTATAAGTTGTCGATCGTCATTAACTGACGAAGGACCTGTGAATCGCTGTGATTCATAGGTCCTTTTTAATGTCTTCGTCCGGCGCGGATGATGAAGCGGTATTCTTCACTCTTGAAATACGTTTCTGTGAACTCAAACCGACTGCCATCCATAAGAAACGAATAAAGTTCGACTTTGAGTACGGGCGTTCGTTCACTCACTCCGAGCATCTCGGCAATCTCTTTTGTCGGAAGCACCGGGATGAACTCTTGGACACTGTCCGCAATCTTGAACTGTTTGACTTCTTCGATATAGGCGTACTTCGATTGCGACATCACTTCGTACGTCAAGTCGGGGAACAGCTTTAGCGGCAAGTATGTGTCCTCGACGATGAGCGGTTCGCCGTCTGCGAATCGTTGGCGCCTCACGTAGAAGACGAGCTCGCCATCTTCGAGTTCGAGTGCCTCTCGCACTTTCTCACTCGGTGGCTGCAACGTGAAGGTGAGTACTTTGTTCGTCACTTCTTTCCCTTCTCGTTTCATGTCTTCCGTGAAGCTTTTTAATTCGTACATGTTGTGTTCAATCTTTTCGGACTGGACGTATGTGCCGCTGCCCTGTCGTTTCCATAAGAGACCTTCCTCTTGGAGCAATTTGACCGCCTGCCGGACAGTCACTCGACTGACGCTGAACTCTTCGACGAGTTGAGCCTCGGTCGGAATCGCCTCACCGGGCGCCCACGTGCCGGACTCGATAAACGTGCGCATTTTGTGGGCGACTTGTTGGTAGAGCGGTGATTTTGCTTTCATGACTGACCCTCCGATTTCGACCTGAATTCATACTTCTAGTATACACAAAGTAAAATGTTTTCAAAAATATTGTTGACGTTTAAAATAATATGTATTAAATTTGTATTGTAATCAATAAGGTATGTATTCGAAAGGGGAACGCACACATGAAACAAGGACAACGCCTCGTCGTCGTCGGTGGCGGCAGCACGTACACAATCGGTATGATTATGAGCTTGATCGAAGAGAAGGCTCACTTCCCACTACGTTCCATCACGTTTTACGATACGGATGGTGAGCGCCAGGAGCGTGTCGCCAAAGCGACTGAAATCATCTTGCGTGAGCATTACCCAGAGCTCGAGCTGTTCGAGTATACGACGGACAAAGAATACGCCTTCCGCGACAAGGACTTCTTCTTCGTTCAAATTCGAACGGGCGGCCTGGAGATGCGCGAGAAAGATGAACAGATTCCGCTCCGTCACGGCGTAGTTGGACAAGAGACGTGTGGACCGGGTGGGATGTCGTACGGGATGCGGTCGATCGGGGACATGATTGATCTCGTCGCAGACATCCGCCAAGGCTCACCGGACGGTTGGATCTTAAATTATACGAACCCGGCCGCAATCGTCGCCGAGGCGTTGAAGCGTGCCTACCCGAATGACAAAAAGATTTTGAATATCTGTGACATGCCGGCCGCAATCATGGTGAGCTACGCGAAGATTCTTGGCAAAGAAATTTGGGATCTCGTGCCGGAATACTTCGGCCTCAACCACTTCGGTTGGTTCACAGGCATCTATGACAAAGAAGGCAACGAATTGACGGAAGACATCAAGCGCGCCATCTTAGAGGACGGGTTTATCCCAGAAGACTCAGAGATCGCAAACGACCCATCTTGGATCAAGACGTTCAAGCAAGTCGAGAAGATGCTCACCGACTTCCCGGAATACTTGCCGAACACGTACCTTCAGTATTATTTGTATCCGTCCGACATGGCGGAGAAGGAAGACGTAGAGAACACGCGGGCCCGTCAAGTCATCAACGGCCGCCAACAACGTGTCTTCTCGATGTGCGATCAAATCATCGCTGACGACTCGCTCGAGAACGTGCATCTTGAAGTCGACATCCACGGTTGCTACATGATTCGCGTCGCAGCGTCACTCGCCTACAACAATGGCGACATCTTCATCGTCATGGTGAAGAACGACGGCATCATCGCTAACTTGCCGGATGATGCGATGGTCGAAGTGCCGGCGATGCTCACGAACCGTGGACCGAAACCGTTCGCTGTCGGACACATTCCTCGCTTCTACAAAGGGATGATTGAAGGACAGCTCGCCTACGAACAGCTCGTCGTCGACGCCTATTTCGAGAACAGCTATGAAAAGGCACTCCAGGCACTCACGCTCAACCGGACCGTCGTCGATGCGCCGGTCGCCCGTCAAATCCTTGACGATTTGATTAACGAGAACGAAAACTATTGGCCGGCCCTCAAACAACGGGAGACGGTCGCACGCTAAAGACGAAGGGGAGTCACTCCCCTTTGTTCGTTTTGTGAATTGATAACGCTTACACATGAATAGTGAATCAAATGAGTCAATGGTTCGGGGTATTTCAAAAATTCGGGAAAGCGCTCATGGTACCAGTCGCGCTCTTGCCGGCGGCCGGTATTTTACTTGGTCTCGGCGCGGCGCTAACAGGTCCGCTTGCAGAAAGTTGGACGTTTTTACAGAACGGGACGGTCGAAGCGATCAGTGCCGGGATGCTTCAAATCGGGTTGAGTATCTTCGCCAACTTGCCAATCATCTTTGCGATTGGCGTCGCGGTTGGTCTGTCCGGCGGGTCGGGAATTGCGGCACTTGCCGCACTTGCCGCACTCGTCGGCTACGTCATCATGAACACGACGATCTCGATTGCCCTTGGGATCACACCGGAAATGGCGGCTGAGAGCGGGGAGTACGGCATGTTGCTCGGTATCCCGTCACTTGAGACGGGTGTGCTTGGCGGGATCGCGGTCGGCTTGCTTGCGGTCTGGGTGTATAAGAAATTCCATACGTTCAACCCGCCAGAGATGCTCGGCTTTTTCGCCGGAGATCGTTCGGTCGGTATCGTCATGGTATTCTTCTCCATCTTGCTCGATTTCTTTATGATGCTCATTTGGCCGCCGATTCAGACCGGCCTCACGGCGATGGCGAACGTCATCGCGAGTGATGCGACGAATCCAGCTTACGTCGGGTTATACGGAATGCTCGAACGCTTATTGATTCCGACCGGATTACAGATTTTACGAGCGGGAAAGCCCATACCGGGCATAGCCCGCCTTTAGGCATGGGATGAAAGTGAGTTCGGAGGTAAAAACATCCGACATTCGGGTATACTTATCCCATAGACAAGTACAAGTCTCTAAAACGCCCGTGTCCATCGTCCCTTGAAAATCGTATACGGTTCGGTCATGAAACCATGTGACCGGTAAAACGATGCCTGTCGTCATGCAAAAGACGCTAAAACATCAGATGGACACACCTCTGCAACGACCTGTGGTGGATGGTAACAGTCCACCAGCCTGAGAATCTATATGATCTGTCTCAGGAGGGGTGATGGCACACCCTCATCTGAAGGCTTGAGCAAAACAGAAATGGACTGCGCTCGCACAAGCACTTCAGAATCCCACGGTTTCAATCGTGGGAGTGTCAAATCACATCTGGTACGCACCGTTCTTATGGACGTCACTTGGCGGCACGGCGGCGGTTGGCGGTTCGATTGTGAGCGGGGACCAATATATTTTCCTCGCCCAAATCGCAGAAGGTGTCGACGTGACGGCCGGACGCTTTATGGCCGGCAAGTTCCCAATCGTCATGTTCGGTCTTCTTGGAGCGGCGTTCGCCATGTACCCTCAGGCCGACCCGGACAAGTGTCCCGTCGTGCGTGGTCTCTTGCTCGCAGCGGCAGGGACGGCGTTCTTGACCGGGATCACCGAACCGATTGAGTTCACCTTCTTATTCATTGCACCACTTCTTTACGTCGTGCATAGTGTGTTGACAGGGGTGTCGTTTGCGCTCATGTACGCTCTTGACGCCCATATCGGCTGGGCCGGTGGCTCGGGATTGATTGACTATGTCTTGGTGAATGTGTTGCCAGGGACGCCGCGCTGGTGGATGAACCTCGTCGTTGGGGCCGGATTCTTCTTCGTCTATTACGGCATCTTCACGTTCGCGATTAAAAAATGGAACTTGGCGACGCCGGGCCGAGGGGGACAAGAGACGAAACTGTTTACCCGCAAAGACTACAATGAAAAGAAATCAGGAAAGACATCAATCCAAACGACGGCACTTGCCATTCAAGAGGCGCTCGGTGGCCGTGACAACATCATCGATATCGATGCCTGTTTCACACGTCTCCGTGTCGAATTGAAAGATGTGTCCCAAATCGATGAGGACGAGTTGAAGGCACTCGGGGCAGCCGGGGTCGTGAAAGTGAAAAATAACATCCAGGCCATCTTTGGAGGACGCTCGGATTTGTACAAGAATGAGTTGCTCAAACTGCATAAAGAGATGGACCAAGCGAATTGAAAAAAGAGCTCAACCGATTTACGGTTGGGCTCTTTGTCCGAGATGAGAAGGTTAGTTCGTAACCGACGAGGCACGATAAAATTGAGCGCCTTTGATGAGTGTCGAAGCGACGAGACCGATAGCGAGCGGCAAGGTGATGATGCCGATACCTTGCTCGGTGACAATCATGTTTCCTTCCTCATAATAGCCTTTCAAGTAGAATAGGCCTGTACCAATCGTTTTGTTTAGCTCGAGCGTCGAGACGTTAAGGTACACCATGATAGCGAACAATGAGATGACACTGATGGAGACGAATAGCGTGGAGAATGATAGTTTATAATTCATAATAAGACTCCTTCCTTATGATAGCTACACATCGAATTTACCATTAAATTACATTCGTAATATGAGTCCAAGGGGTTATCTTTTTATTTATTTTAAGAGTACATATTAGAAAACACCTTTCTTATTTGTTCAAATTTAACTAAATTTGGCGAGAATTCTCCCACCTCTAAGCGTCTCGGGCGAAGCCCAGCGTAGGTGGGAGATGAATCGCCTGGTCCCATATCCACGGGCTGACTCTGTGACAAACATAACGAACATAAGTTCGTGATTCTGTCAGATTTCCCTTCCCCCATCGCGGGTATCGGATGAGGAAGGCGTTCATCACAATCATCGGCCGAGAGGAGGGGAAACATGTTGAAGGGCTATAAATACCGGCTCCACCCGACCGTGGCACAGGCCGAGTTCCTGGTCCGGACGATCGGCTGCGCCCGCTTCGTCTACAACAAATTGCTCGAGGACCGCATCACCATCCACGAGGAGGCGAAGGCGGGCGGCGGGCCGAAACGGAAGCCGCCGACACCGGCCTCCTACAAGCCGCTGTTCCCGTTCCTGTGCGAGGCGGACAGCCTCGCGCTCGCGAACGCGAAGCTGCACCTCGACGCGGCGTTCGCGAAGTTCTTCGCCGGGACGGCCGGCTTCCCGGTGTTCAAGTCGAAACGGAAATCGCGCGCGTCCTACACGACGAACAACCAGCACGGCACGATCCGCATCGAGGCGGGAAAAGTTCGTCTGCCGAAGGTCGGGTTCATCCGGTTCACACAGCATCGCGACTTCGACGGCGAGATCCGCTCGGCGACCGTGTCGATGACGAGGACGGGCGCGTTCTTCGTGTCGCTCCTCGTCGAGCAGGACGACGAGCCGTGGGTCCCGGCCGAGCACAACATCGGGATCGACCTCGGCCTCGTGCACTTCGCCACGATGACGGACGACACGCTTTTCACGGAGAAGATCGCGAACCCGCGCAACCTGCGACAGGCCGAGGCACGGCTGAAACGAGCGCAACGCGCACTCTCCCGCAAGAAACCGGGCAGCAGGAACCGTGAGAAGGCCCGGCTCCTCCTCGCGAAGAAGCATGAGCAGGTCAAAAACCGGCGCAACGACTTCCTCCACAAGCTGTCGCGACGCATCGTCGACGAGAACCAAGTCGTCGTGGTCGAGACGCTGAGACCGAGGGAGATGATGCAAAACCGCCGCCTGGCGAAGTCGATCGGGGACGCCGGGTGGGGCGAGTTCGTCCGCCAGATGGAATATAAATGCAAATTCTACGGGCGGACGCTGATCAAGGCCGACCCGTGGTTCGCCTCGACCCAGGTCTGTTCGGCCTGCGGCGAGAACGGTGGCAGGAAGGGCCTGCATATCCGTGAGTGGACATGTGCCGCGTGCGGCGCGCACCACGACCGCGACGTCAATGCGAGCCTCAACCTGTTGCGCCTCGCCGACCGAAACACCTCAGGGCAGGGACTGCCCGATGAGCTTGGTCAATAATCGTAGCTAGTAAAAGTACGATCTTCCCAAGAAGCTCCCACTTCAGGTTGCGAAGCAAGCAAGTGGTGAGTAGTTCACGTAGTATCGGTCAGTTGTTTTATTGTACAAAAAAAAGTACAATTGGAACATGGAAGGAGTGGTTATAATGTCTACAATTACCTATAGTGATGCACGTAAAAACTTCAAAAAAGTATTAGATCAAGTTCACGAAAATAGTGAAGCGATTGTCATCTCACGAAAGAATAGTGAAAATGCGGTCATTATGTCGGAACAAGAATACGAGAGCTTAATGGAAACCATTTATTTGTTAAGAAGCCCGAAGAATGCAGAGCGGCTATTAGAATCTATTAAACAGATTGAACATAATGAAGCTACAGAAAGAGAATTAATGAATGAGTAAATCTTTATTTTTCACTGACAATGGGTGGGAAGATTATTTGTATTGGCAAAAAGAAGATAAAAAGAAATTGAAGCGAATCAATTTGTTAATCGAGGATGTTAGAAGAAACGGAAATTTGAATGGGATTGGTAAACCAGAAGCATTAAAAGGGAACTTACAAGGTTTCTATAGTCGGAGAATTGATTCAGAGCACAGACTCGTCTATCGAGTTACGAATCAATATGTAGAGATTTTACAATGCCGTTATCACTACTCATAAATGGACTCAAACCTTTGTTGGTATGAGTCCATTTTCATTTATACAAATCCCATAACTTGTGTGCCTGATTCCGCATCATTACCCGCAATTCAAGCGGTTCCACGACCTCGACTTCCGCACCGGCCGCGAGCAATTGCCGCGATAAGAACGGGAGCTCGGCTTCCGGCACGTCCCACTCATTCTTTTTAGCGATATCGGGTAATACGTCTTCAAGCAGACGGCGGCCGAGCGGGGTGATGTTCAGCCGAACGGTCACGCCGATTCGTCCGTCACTCGCCTCGAGGAGCGTCGTCAAATCGTCCGCTTCGAATGTCTCATCAAGGAGACGTATCGCTTCAATCCGGTCAATCCGATATTGGCGCAGACCGTAATCCGAGAGGCCATACACATACCATTTCAAATCGAGGAGCGCCATCCCGACCGGTGCGACGGTGAACGTGCGTAATCCTTTCGTCGTCGCGTACGTCATCTCGATGTTGCGACGTTGCTCGACCGCTTGAAACACGTCTTTCGTGAATGGGGCCGGTGGAACGGTCTTGTTTCCGAGCCAAAGGATGTTCTTTTCGAGCCGGGCGATTTTCATCTCGAGGTCGTGGGGCAACTCGTTTACGTACCAGTCAGACAGCGTGTCCCGCACGTCCCCGAACGGCACGTCCGGAATCTGTTCCATCCATTTGAGGGTGAGGTAGAGCGCAACCGCTTCCTGTTCCCGAAGCTGGAGCGGAGGCAAGAGCCGATTCGGCAACATCTCATAACCGCCGCCCGTGCCGGGTACGCTCCAAATCGGATAGCCGAGTTCTTCAAGTGTCAGCATATCGCGCTGAATCGTCCGGACCGAGGCGCCCGTCTCTTGGGCGAGTTCGTCCGCCGTGAAGCGTCGTCCCCGATTCAACAATCGAATCAAGTGCAGGTGTCGTTTTTTCATATCATCCATTCCCGTCATGTTTTGTCGTGTTTGTCAGATAAGCTGAATGTATCACGAATCAAGGAGGAATACATCATGGCAAACGTCTCTTATATATCGCGACGAGTTTAGATGGAAAGATTGCCCGCACGAACGACCAACTCGACTGGTTGTTCGCGGTCGAGGGGGAAGGGGACAACGGCTATGCCGATTTCTTCAAAACGGTCGGCGCCGTCATTATGGGGCGGAAGACGTATGAGGAAGTTCTCGTGCTTGAGCCGGACGGTTACCCATACGATAAGATTCCGAACTATATTTTGACGCGGAGTCCGGACCGAGAAGCCGAGTATGTCACGTTCACGGACGAGCCGATCGAACAGCTCATTGAACGATTGAAGCGGGACATTGACGGGGACATTTGGCTCGTCGGAGGGGGCGAGATTATCAAGGAAGCGATGGCTCACGACTTGATTGACAATTATGAGATCGCCATCGCCCCAGTCGTATTAGGGGAGGGGATTCCGCTCTTCCCGGAAGGCACGAAAGAGACGAAATTGAGACTGACGAGCCAACGCGCGTCCGGACAGTTCGTCATGGTGACGTACGAGAGATGAACGAAAGGCCGAGTTCGCGATGAACTCGGCCTAGTCTCATACATGCTTCCGCTGAAACGCGGCAATCGCTTCATACTCTTCCGCGAAATGGCGAGAGAGTCGGATGTAAATCGGCAGCAGCTCCCGGTAGATGGTCGTCGCCTCCGCGTCAGGTGAATGTTCATGCGTCACTTGCGGCACAGCCGTGAAGTCGTCGATGTCCCCGAACGCATACTCCCCGAGCATGACCGCCCCAAGACACGAACTCTCATGGCTTTCTGGCACGACGACCGGCGTATCGAAGATGTCGGCCATCATCTGGCGCCACAAGCTTGACTGGGCGAAGCCGCCCGTCGCGTGGATCCGGTTCGGTGCGCCCGTCAACTCGTCGAGCGCCAGCATGACCGTATACAAGTTGAAGATGACGCCTTCGAGCACCGAGCGGATGAAATGCTCGCGCTTGTGGTGGATGCTGAGACCGAAGAACGAACCACGTGCGTTCGAGTCCCAAAGCGGGGCCCGTTCACCCATCAAGTACGGATGGAACAACAGACCGTCCGAGCCCGGTTTGACCGTCTCGGCGATACGCGTCAACACGTCATATGCATCCATCCCGAGCCGTTTCGCCGTCTCGACCTCGCTCGCCGCGAACTCGTCGCGGAGCCAACGCAGGATGATGCCGCCATTATTGACCGGCCCGCCGATGACCCAATGCTTGTCGGTCAAGGCGTAACAGAAGATGCGACCTTTCGGATCCTCGACCGGTTCCCGGACGACCGTACGGATGGCACCGCTCGTCCCGATCGTGACGGCGACGACACCTGGTTCGAACGCCCCGACCCCGAGGTTCGACAACACGCCGTCACTCGCCCCGATGACGAGCGGGAAGTCCCAGCCGAGCGTCTCGGTGACGTCCGGTTTGAGCGTGAGAATCGCTGTCGTCGGTACGAGTTCGGATAACTGGTTTGGCGTGACCCCGGCGACGTCGAGCGCCTCCGTATCCCAATCACATTCCTTCAAATTGAACAGCCCGGTCGCCGAGGCGATCGAATGGTCGATGACGAAGCGTCCGGTCAGGCGATAGAAGACGTACTCTTTGATCGAGACGAACTTGGCCGCCTGGTCGAACACGTCACGGTGTTCGGCTTTCAACCAACGCAGCTTCGACAGCGGCGCCATCGGATGCACCGGTGTGCCGGTGCGCATATGGAGCGCGCTCGCATCGAACTCGCGTTTGATTTCTTGCGTATACGGGTTGGCCCGGCTGTCGGCCCACGTGATGCTGTGGGTGAGCGGGCGCCCTGACGCATCGAGCGCGATCAGGCTGTGCATCGCCGAACTGAACGAGGCGAAGCGAATTGGACCGTCGGCTTTCGCGCGGACGGTGGAGATCGCCTCGAGCACGGCCCCATAGATGACGACCGGGTCTTGCTCGGCCGTCTCCGTGTCTGGAGTGAGGAGCGGATACAGCACATTATGTACCGCGAGTTGTTGCTGGTTATGGAACAGGACGGCTTTCGCGCTCGTCGTCCCGATATCGACGCCAATCGTGTACACACACATCACTTCCTAACATGAATAGTGAAGGGCTGATCCAAAAGACGACCTCGATTGAAATGAGTGTCGTACCCGACTACTATATTTCCCTCTTTCCTACAGGAGTAATCGTTAACAAAAACTGAGCAAGAAGTGGAGGACCGCGTGATGCCTGATTCTAAACACGTTTGTGTTCAAACAAAATCGTCCCTCCTACAAAAAGGAGGAACGATCGAATAGGTATAACCTGAATAGATTAAAGTGAATCAAACGTAGCAAAGATCTTGTCGACGACATTGTCGGCAGTGACATCCATCAGAGGAATTTGCTTGCTAATAATTTGTTGAACTCCCCAGTAATGGCGATCGCTACTTTCTTGATTGATTGGTGTAATAAGGACATGATCTTTTCCCATTTCAATATTCATAAGCTCTTTGTTACGTAGCGGAAAATAGAATCTCCAATGGTTTGCAGGCGAGCAACCTTTACTCCAACTCTGCATATTTTCAGTGCCATACATAAATTTGGATAAATGGATGCAAGGGAGATGGGTATTGTTCATCTCGGATTCCCCGTTAGATAACTCGATTTCCATAACATACAGGGGTCCGTCCCGCCATTCATTTTCAAATTCGCTATGATCTCGATCTTGGAAGATGAGGATGAAGTCGCCGATAAACCAACCGGCAAAATCATTGTCCGATTTATAGCGCAAAAACTTATCAACGACACTGACATAGTGGCTCTTTTCTGGTGCGATGGTTTTCGTGTAATCCATCAATTTATGTATATTTTCATACGTTTTATAGACGACATGGAACGCATTGTTCACATTATTAGTTGAATTCATAATAAAGCTCCTCGTGGATAGATTGGTTTGTCGTAAAATCAATTTCAACTTGATGGGACACATCGAAATTAAAGTATGTATTTAAATTAACGAAGGGTACGCTGTTCATATTCATATCGATGAAGTCTTCAAATCTTTTCCGAGTCAACAAGTCGATTAAATCCTTGATGATGATTTGTTGAAAGGGATCGAGTCCATTCAATTGTTTCAATTCATACAAGAAGTCTTGCCAAGACACGTAGCCAAACATGACGTCTTTCGCGAGGATATTTTTTTTAGTTTCCGTTATATCTTGGTAGACAGTTTTGCACATATGTCGATCGGCCACAAAAAGCAGTATGTTGTTTTTCCCACCACCTTTTCGTGAAATGATTTGAGATTCTCGTGCCAATTGATGTTTACTAATTTCTGTCGGAATATAGTCTGCCTCATCTACCGAAGAGAGCCCGCTCAAGTATTTTACTTCGATTCCGATGATCGTATCTTTAAAAGTTATTAGCGCGTCTAGTTCCCCAGCTTGATCGTACGGCCAAAATTCGATTGCATTTGCCCAGCACTGAGTGTTGATTTGGTGAATGCACGATTTGATATCCGATGAATTAACCGCATTTGCTAATATTGTGCCGAGACCTTCTGAAAATGGGATGTAGCGTAAAGCACCAAATACGTTACCGGTTAGATTGTCCTCCAACCGTTCTGATAAGTTTGAACCGGTACGACTGACTTTGCCTTTGATTTCTGCTAACAACACATCACCTCCTAAGCATTATAGGTGCGAACATATTCAAAGAATTCGACAAAAGTAATTTTTTTCCTTTTAAGGACGTTCATTTATACGAATTCTATAGCCCTCGATTGCGGAATTTTTTTCGAAACGGTATCGTTGAAAAAAGAAAGGGTGAGACATATGGAAACGATGAATGGCCTGGCCCGCATCCGTGGCGCCTACTCGACACTGAGCAAGAAAGAGCAACGCATCGCCGACTATATCTTGAAACAGCCCGAACGCATCATCCACCATACGATCAACCAAGTCGCCGACGACCTAGACGTCGCCGAGTCGACCGTGTTCCGCTTCTGCCAACGCGTCGGTTTTAAAGGCTATCAGGCGCTGAAAATCGCGCTCGCCACCGATGTCGTCGCACCGCTCCAAGACATTCATGAAGACATCTCGAACGAGGACACACCGCATGAGATTGCTGAGAAAATCTTCACGTCGAACGTGAAGACGCTCAAGGCGACACGACAGATCTTGGATGCGGCCTCACTCGACAAATCGGTCGAACTGCTGTTGTCGGCCCGTCGCATCGAGTTCTTCGGGAGCGGGGGTTCGGCCGTCATCGCACTCGATGCGTATCACAAGTTCATCCGGAGCGGATTGCTCGTCACGGCGAACTTGGAGTCGCACATGCAGCTCATGTCGCGTCTCAGCTGACGAAAGACGACGTCGCCGTCCTCATCTCGCACTCGGGAGCCTCGAGAGACACGCTCGACGTGGCGAAAGTGTTGAACGAACACGGCGTCCCGACGATCGCCATCACGAACTACGCGAAGTCCCCGCTGTCGAAACTTTGTGACATCGCCCTCTATACCGTGTCACAAGAGACGGAGTTCCGTTCCGAAGCGCTCGCCTCACGGATCGCCGAGCTCAGTCTGATCGATGCCTTGTTCACCGTCGTCATGATCCGGCGCGGGGAAGAAGGAAGAGACTCACTCCAAAAGATGCGGGAAGCCATCTCGCTTCGACGCATATGAAAAGGCTGACCCACGGGCCAGCCTTGTTGTTATTTGCCTTTGATTTGATCTGCGACTTTCTTGACGACTTTCTCGACACCGCTCGGGGCGTCCAAGTCATGGTAGAGTGTTTTGTCCGGGATTTCCATGACCGGCTTTTGACCTTGTGGGGCCGGATTGTCCAAGTAGACGAAGTCGCCGGCACCGTCCGGCGCACTACCGGTCGCCCATTTGCCTTGGCTCGACTCATTGCCTTCCGACAAGTCCCAGAATTCGAGACCGTGTGGCTCGGCCTCGAGTTCGTCCTTGGCTGTGAAAGTGGCCGGGACGATGACGCCGTTCTTCTGCTCCAGTTCATCGATGGCCGCCATCCATTGATACTGGTGGTAGCGGTCACGGGCGAGCATCTTGCGGAATACTTTCCGGACACCTTCGTCTTTCGTCATGTGATACAGACGGGCGACTTGGAGCCGTCCTTGTGTCTCGGCGTGTAAGTTCGAGCGCATGTCGGCGAGCAAGTTTCCGCTCGCGACGATATACGATCCGTTCCATGGCACCCCGTTCGAGTTCGTCGGCAGTCCGCCGAGCCCGCTGACGATCAAGTGTTGCGGGTTCATGCCCCCGAGGATGGCTGCCGTCGCCGGGTCTTTCGCCGCCTTGGCCTGGTCGTCCGGTGACGCACCGTCAAGCAGTTGCGAGATAAGGGCGCACAACATCTCGACGTGACCGATTTCCTCGGTCCCGATGTCCATGAGCATATCTTTATACTTTTCTTCTCCACGGCAGTTGAAGCCTTGGAATAAATACTGCATCATGACGGTCATTTCCCCGAATTGACCGCCGAGCACCTCTTGGATTTGACGGGCGAGCTGCGGGTCGGGACGATCGACTTTTACTTCGAACTGCAATTCCTTCTGATGGCGAAACATAGAACTCCTCCTTTATTTATTGTTTGAACAATTGGTAAATACACGACAAAGGTATAGTTCCACTCTCACTATTTATAAAACCTGATTTTTGAAAAAGTTTTCCAAATACAAGTAGGGGTATAGGTATAGGAATTGTCTGAGGATTACAATTGTGCAAAGGGTGGAATTAGTAGAAACAGATTGATTTTCGTCCATACAGAGAGGAACGACAGCTATGAACAACCTGGAATTCTTGACGACCGAACACTACGACGTGTCAAACAGTTGGCCCAGCGTCTCATTGATCCTGGCGACGTCAAGAAAGAGTATTTCTCCGCCCTTTATGTGATTGCCGGGAATGAGCGGGTACGGAACCTGCTGTTGCCGTACATGGACCTTGAGCAAGGGAAAATTAAGACGGCGACGATCATCGATGACAATACGTTTGAAAAGCAGGACTTCATCCTCGTCAAACTCATCATCCATCTTTATAACAACAAGGAGTGGGTGTTACCGACCGAATTGATCACGTTGCCGGAGCCGGATTACCAACTCGCGATGCAGGCCATCAGCCTCTGTCGCGACCAACAATTCGATGAAGTCGTCATCCCGAGTGACCGAGAGACCTGAGCGAGGTCTCTTTTTTGTTTCTCGTTCTTCAATCAAGGGTAATTCAACCATGCATTCAAAATTACGAATTGGACCGGAGGAGGGACACGTATGCTACAAGATTTTCCGAAATCGTATTGGCGCGACGTCGTCGTCAAGACGGTGAACCCGCTCAATAAGGACGTCCAGACCGAGGTCGTCGTCGTCGGGGCTGGCATCGTCGGCGTACTTACGGCATTACAATTGGTCGAACGAGGGAAGCAGGTCGTCTTGGTCGAGGCGGCTCGGTTCGCGACAGGGACGACCGGCTATACGACGGCCAAAGTCTCGGCCCAGCACGGCATCGTCTACACGGAACTAGTGAAGTCAATCGGGGAAGAGAAAGCGCGACTGTATTATGAAGCGAACATGGAAGCGCTCCGTTTCCTTGAGACGCAAGTCGACACGCTCGGCATCGACTGTGACCTCGAGCGCCAACACGCCTATATGTACTCGCTCTCATCTTCGAGCTCGGCGAAACTGCTTGAAAAAGAAGAAGCGACGTACCAAAAGCTAGGGATCATCGGGGGCGATGCGACGGAAGAAGTAAATGGTCTCTTGCCGTATGAGGTCAAGAAAGCGACCGTCATGCGCGACCAGCTTCAATTCCATCCCGTCAAATACTTACAAGGGCTGATGGACCGGTTCCTCGAGCTCGGGGGGACGCTCTACGAAATGACACGGGTGACAGGGATTGAGTATGGCACGCCAAACCGTCTCGAAACCATCACAGGCCATACGATCGAGGCACAAGATGTCGTCGTGGCGACCCATTTCCCGTTCAACGACTTCAAAGGTCTCTATTTCGCGAAGATGGAAGTCGAGCGGTCTTATGTCGTCTCGTCCGAAGTCGAGCAACTTCCGGAAGGGATGTTCATCAGCGTCGACAAACCGAGCCGCTCGATTCGTCATGTGAAGCTCGAAAACGGCAAGAAGATGGCCATGTTCGGTGGCGAAAATCACTTGACGGGGCATAAAGAAGAGACGATGACTTGCTATGAGAAGCTTGGGGAGTTCGGAACTCGGCACTTCCGCGCGGAGACGTTCAGCCACCATTGGTCGGCACAAGATTTGATTCCTCTTGATAAAGTACCGTATATCGGGCGGATGACGAATGACACCCCGCACGTCTTTGTGGCGACCGGCTTCTCGAAATGGGGCATGAGCCAAGGGATCGTCGCGGCGCGTCTCATCGCCGACTTGGTCACGAAGCAGCCGAACCGTTATGAGGACCTATATGACCCGACACGGTCGAAATGGAAACTTGCCGACGCGGCCCGGTTCATCAAAACGAATGCCGATGTAGCCAAGGAACTTGTCAAAGGCAAACTGAAACCGGCGGACAAGTCGTTAGAAGAGCTCGGACTCGACGAAGGTGCCATCGTCAAACATAACGGTGAACACGTCGCGGCCTACCGCGATCCCGATGGACACGTCTCGATGGTCGGTTCGGCCTGTACGCACATGGGCTGTACGGTCAATTGGAATCAGGCGGAGCGGTCTTGGGACTGTCCATGTCATGGATCCCGTTTCAAACCGAACGGAGAAGTCATCGAAGGACCAGCCGTGAAAAATCTCCCTTCAAAAAAATGAAATCAAATTGTAAATATTTCTAAAAAACTATGACGGGAAACGAATTCATTTTTTCAAAGCGGGCTAAGCGTGGAAAGGCCCCGATTCTTTCAACCAAAATGATTAAATTGAATCGATGCATAGTTTATCAGGATAGAACTGAAAAATGTCTTCGTTTGAGTGATGGAATCGAGGGAAGGTTACTCTATGTACGAAATGTACGAAGACAAACATAGGGGAGGAGGGGACAAGAATGGAAGTGAATCATGGAAAGGCGTTGAGTATCAAATTAGGGGCACTGCTCGTCGTCTTCATCGCGATATTGACACTCGGGTTCGAGGTTCCATGGTATCACGCCGCATGGATCTCAATTGCCGTCGGATTAATCGCCTATGGGGTAGGTGATATGTTCGTATTACGAAAATTCGGGAATCTCCCTGCGACCATCGCAGATTTCGGACTCGTCTTTTTGTTGACGTGGTTCTTCTTATGGATTCTCGACTTCGATATTGCCGCTGACACGAATTTTGCGTTGATGGCACTCTATACAGCTCTAGCTACCGCTGTAGTGGAATACTTCTTCCACAATTGGTTAGTGAACTACTCGCCACTTATTTGCTTCGCAAATTGAAGTGGGAGCTTCTTGGGAAGACCGTACTTTTACTAGCTACGTTTATTTACCAAGCTCGTCGGGTGGTTCCCACCCTGAAGGGTTGTTAGTCAGCCAACATCAACAGGTTGATGCTCGCATTGATGTCGCGGTCATGATGAGCGCCACAAGCACACGTCCATTCGCGTACATCCACTGTTTTCTTCTCGCCTTTCTCGCCGCAAGTGGAACAGATCTGCGTCGATGCGAACCATTGGTCTGCTTTGATGAGAGTCCGTCCGTGGAACCTGCATTTGTATTCTAGCTGTCGGACGAACTCGTACCAACTGACATCTGCGATCGATTTGGCGATCCTGTGGTTCTTCATCATGTTCTTCGATGTCAATGTCTCTACGACGATGACTTGGTTCTCGTCAACGATACGTCTCGACAGCTTATGAAGGAAGTCGATGCGTTGGTTTGCAATCTTTTCGTGTTTCTTGGCGAGGATCAGCTTGGCTTTCTCTCTGTTCTTGCTTCCAATCTTCTTTCGTGACAGAGCGCGCTGCGCCTTCTTGACCTTCGCTTCGGATTTTCGGAGAAAGCGAGGGTTGTCAATCTTCTCGGAAACCATGTCATCGTTTGTCACGATAGCAAAGTGTTCCAAACCGAGATCGATCCCGATCTTGTTTTTGGCAGGAACCCACTTTTCCTCGCCTTGATCGACAAGGATGGAGATGAAGAACTTGCCTGTCTTCGTCATCGAGACCGTCACGGACTTGATGATCCCCTCGAAAGGACGATGTTGTTTGAACTTCACGAGGCCGACCTTAGGAAGTTTCACCTTCCCGTCCTCGATCCGGATGCTCCCGTTCTGATTGTTGGTCGTGTAGGAGGCGCGGTCGCTGTGCTTCGATTTGAACTTCGGGAACCCGACAGACTTGTCGCGGAAGAAGTTGGCATATGCCTTGTTCAAGTCCATCTGAGCATTCGCCAGAGACAAGCTATCGACCTCTTTCAAGAAAGGGAACTCGGGCTTATACTTCGCTGGGGTCGGGAGCTTCTGCTTTGCGTCGGGATTCAGCTTCGACTCCTCATACAACCGGATACGTTCTTCGAGCATCTTATTGTAGACGAAACGAACGCAACCGAACGTCTTTTTGAAATATTCTTGTTGTGGCTCCGTCGGGTATAGCCGAAACTTGTACGCCTTCAGCAAAGTGATCACTCCTTTCCTTGTTTTTCGATGTATTGTCTGATGACGTCGATCGTCGCACCACCGGTCGTCACGAGGCAGTAGCTTCGAGACCAGAACATTTCTTTCCATAGTCGTCTCTTGACGTGCGGAAAGTCTCGTTTGATCAGTCGACTACTGGCGCTCTTGTAGGCGTTCAGAAACTTCGACATCTCTGTGTTCGGGTGGGCTTTGAACAACACATGGATATGGTCGCCGTCATGATTCCATTCGGTCAGCGTGATATGGTATGACGCGCCGATCCGTTCGAACGTCTGTCTCGCGAACTCCGAGACGTCGTCGTCAATCACCTTGCGTCTATATTTGACCACCAAGACGAGGTGGTAATTCAGAAGAAAGACTGAATGTTTGTTTGTATCCATTTTCATTAATATATCAGTCCTTTTGATTGGTCACACTGATTATATCAATTGAATACAATTTTGCCAAGACGGGCGATTCATCTCCCACCTACGCCGGGCTTCGCCCCGTGACGCTTAGAGGAGGGAGAATTCTCGCCTGATTTTGTTAAAGCACAAACGAGGAGAAGCGCGAGCGAACGCGCGACCATCTACACGATAAGCGAAGGAGGATCAAAATGGCAGAGAATAAATTGGCCATCCATGAAATATTAGAGATCCACGAGATTTTAACGCTGAAACAAGCGGGTCTTGTGAAAGGGTATGTGAGCGAGCCACTCATCAAAGATGAGAAGTTACAAAAAATCGCAAAAAAACAGTTAACGCATTCTGAGCAGGTCATCAAAGAGCTAAAAGAATTACTACCAAATCGTCAATGAGAAGGAGGTCGTTCTATGAGTATTACAGCAAACTTGAAACGTGCGAGCAAGCAGCGTGATGAATTGATCGCGACCGATCTGCTCATCACAGCAAAATCGGCCGTCCGTGCCTATGCGGTGGCGGTGACCGAGACGGCATCACCGGAAGTCCGGAAAGTGCTCGTGAAGCAATTGAATCAGGCGATCGAAGACCATGCCGAGATCGCGGAGTATATGATTCAAAACGATATGTATATGGCGTATGATATCGAGAAGCAATTGAAGCACGACAAAGAGAAAGTCGAGAAGACGATGGAATTAATCAAGGATTGAACGAAGGGCCGGCGCTTGCGCTGGCCTTTTCGTTTCGGCGAAACGGGTCCGTGGTATCGGATAGAAACGATGAATGAAGGAGGCCGATCCTCATGTCCGTGAATACGATGATGCTCGCCATCGTGCTCGTCCTGATCGTGTCGATGATTGCCGCTCCGTTCCTATTCGTCTTCTACTTCTGGCGCAAAGACCGCCACCAGCGGGAGCACTCCGTCCTCCGGAACTTCCCGATTCTCGGCAAGGTCCGTTACATTTTGGAAAAGGTCGGGCCCGAGATGAGACAGTACTTGTTCTTGAACGACAACGAGGCGAAACCGTTCTCACGAAACGATTACGAGGCCGCCGTTATTTCCGGGAAATATAAATCGCGCATGATCGGGTTTGGTTCGGAGCGTGACTTTGAGAATGGCGGGTTCTATCTCCAGAACGTGCTCTATCCGACAAACCGGGATGAGCTTCGGCTCCCTCGGCGAGAACGCCATCACCGCGCTGTCAATCGGTCTCAACCGGGCGCACGGGACGTGGATGAACACCGGGGAAGGTGGGCTGTCGGACCATCATCTGAAGGGCGGAGTCGACCTCATCTATCAAATCGGGCCGGTGCTGTTCGGCGTACGGACGGAGGACGGAGCGTTCCCCGAAACGGCGTTCAAAATAAAGAGCAAGATCCCTCAAGTACGTGCCTTCGAATTGAAGCTCGCCCAAGGTGCGAAGACGCGAGGCGGCCATATCGAGGGGGAGAAAGTGACCGAAGAGATCGCCCGCATCCGGAACGTGAAGGCTGGCGTGACCATCGACAGCCCGAACCGCTTCTCCGAGTTCAAAACGGATACAGAGCTGTTGGCGTTTATCGAGCGGCTGCGCGCGATCGGTGGCAAACCCGTCGGCATGAAGCTCGTCATCGGCCGACTCTCAGACTTCGAGGCGCTCGTCAACGAGATGGCGACGTCCGGTCGACATCCTGACTTCATCACGGTCGACGGCGGGGAAGGCGGGACCGGGCGACGTACCAAGAACTCGCCGATACGGTCGGTCTGCCGCTGAAGGCGGCGCTCCCGTATGTGCATCGACTGCTCGTCGAACATGGACTGCGGGACCGCATCAAACTGTTCGCTTCCGGCAAGCTCGTCACGGCCGACAAAATCGCCGTCGCGCTCGCGCTCGGGGCCGACTGCGTCAATATCGCCCGCGGACTCATGTTCAACGTCGGGTGCATCCAGGCGCAAGTGTGCCATACGAACCGTTGCCCGGTCGGCGTCGCGACGACCGACCCGAAATTGCAACGTGCCCTCGTCGTCGACGAGAAGAGCTATCGGGTGACGAACTATATCATTTTGCTCCGGGAGGGACTGTATAACATGACGGCTGCAGCCGGTCTCGATACGCCGACGAAGCTGTCACTCGAGCACATCGCCTATAAATACCCGGACGGTCGGGTGAGACGGGGCGAGGAATTGTTTGCACAGACGAAAGACGGATGAACGTGGTCATCCGTCTTGTTGTGTGAGCTGGTGAAACAGTTTCGCATACAGGCCCATTCCGATCAGCGCCGACAGCAAGATGAGCGTGAAGACGGCAATCGGGGAGACGAAGCCCGAGACGAGCACTGTCACCGGCGCGAGGAACTTGCCAATCGTGTTTTGAAGGGTATCGGCCGCGAGGTATTGGCCACGTGACTCGGGCGGTGCATAGCGGCTGACGAAACTCTGGCTGACCGGAGAGCGAATCAACTCACCGAACGTGAGCACGGTCGTGACGACGAGCAAATACCAGATGTTCGACGAGAAGGCGACGAGGAACGTCCCGAAGCCGGCGAGAAACGTCGACAGCAGGAAGACGCGCCGTTCGTCCCACGTCCGGAACACGCGCGTGACGGGAATGATGAAGACGACGAACAAGAACCCATTATAAGCGACGAGCCAGCCGAACAGAACCGTGTTCGAAACGTCGGACATGGCCGGTGCCTGTTCAATCAAATAGACCGGCAGATAGACGTCGAGCTGCATGATCGGGATTAAGGCGAACACCCCGGCAATCAAATAGAGCCGGAACAACGGGTCGCACAAAATCGTCGCGTACGATTTTCCTTGGGTGCGGAATGTTTTGGCGACCGTCTTCCCGGTCGAGCCCGGCCGTGTCTCACGGGTGAGCGCTGCGAGCAGCACTCCGTATCCGAACAGGGCGACGGCGCAACCGAGGAGGAGCGCCTGACGATGTTCGAAGAAGAGCACGGCCCCGAGGATTGGACCGAGCACGGCGCCGATATTGTTTGACGCCATGAACGTCGCGAATACGTCCCGCAAATGTTCGGTCGGCACGAGGTCGGCGACCATGGCCGAGCTCGCCGGTTTATAAATGGCACCCACGAAACCGATGCCGATATAGGTGATGTAATCGACGTAGGCATTCGTCGACATGGCGAAGGCGACGAACAAGAATCCTTGTGCGAACGTCCCGACGAGCATGACGGGGCGGCGTCCGATCTCGTCCGCGAGCGAACCGCCAATCAAACTGCCGACGAGGAGGAACAGCGGGGGCACGGCCATGAGCAGACCGGCCAGCTCGACGCCGAGCGTCTGGGCGAAATAGACGGTGATGAACGGGAAGTACATCCAAAACAACAGGTTGAACAGGCCTTCGCCGAACAAGCGGACCTTCAGGTTGAGGTCCCAGCGGTATGATTCCATCGTTGTGCTCCTTTCCAGAGTCTATCTTTACTGTAGGGAGTCGGAACGAGAAAGTATAGACTTATGTTGCGGGATTTGCTACGCTAAGAATAGAAAAAGCGAATATATAGGCGCTTGTTTGCGCTGTATCATAAAACGAACATATGTTTGTAAAATGACCCCCGATGGTTTCATCGGGGGTCATTTTTATTGGGTCGTCTTCTTCGCTTTGAAGCTACGAGCGAAGAATTCTTCGAATCGCTTGTCGTCTTCAAGCAACAATCTTCCGGTCATCGAGAGGCGGCGTGTCGGGTAACCTTTCGACTGGCTCGGTGTGACGAAGTAGTCATCCGGATAGGCGGCCAACGTCGTATGGAGGAGTTCTCGTAGCACAGTCTCATCATCCTCGACCCATTGTTCGGGCGGTCCATCAAGATTGTCTTGTGTGAGTAAGAGGCGCGAGCCGTCTCGGAAGAACGGGTTGAAGCTGATTCGTCGCGTTTCCGGTCCTTTGAACGTGCGGAACTCGTGGGTGATGCCAGTAGGCGTGACTTCGCCGATAACATAGCCGGTCGGCCACGCTTTGCCGCATCCGTCCCACACCGAAAAGATATGACCGGGGTAGACGAGGTTTGCTCCGCCTCGATGGATTGATTCATAGCGATGGTGGTGTCCGAGGGCATAGTACCTGAAACCGAGTCTGGTGACGACAGATGCAGGGAACTGGTCACGGCTACCGTGACTGAGGAAGATGTTCGGATACGGGTCGTCCCGTAAAGGGGTGTGCGCGAACTCTTCCTTTAATCCGGCTTGGTTCGTCTCGCAACTGAGTCCGTAAATTCCGGCACCTAGCGCTTCATCGAAGATGTAACCAGGTTGAAGGAAGCTATGCACATGCTCCATCTGAAGCCAACAGTCGTCGTAAGCGATCCGATTGAGATCATGGTCTCCATATACAACATAGACGGATGCGCCGAGAGCGGTCCACGTCTTTAAATACGGGACAAAATCTTCCGGGTCGCTCACTTCGATGTCGCCGGCGATGAGGACGGCCTTGATGGACTCTTCCCGAATCACGTCAGCGAGTTGGGCGAGTTTCTCCGATTGGACGTCAAAACTCGTCCGTTCGGCCGTGATGGCATTCCCGGTATGTCTCGCGTAGTGTAAATCGGCAATATGGATGAAGCGTGTCATTGGTTGGACCTCCCGAATCTGTTTTATCCTCATTTTCCCATGTGGAGACAGACCTGTCGACAAGATTAAGCTTCTTACTCACCGGGAACACCTAACTGTTGATTACTTAAGGAGGGATTCGATGAAAGCCTTATTCTTGAACTGTTCATTGAAGGGCGGGGACACGACCTCGCACACGGAAGGGTTGATGAATGACATCATCCCGCACTTCGATAAGCTCGGGGTCGACTCGGAGATTGTCCGGGTCGTCGACTACAACGTCGCGTTCGGGGTGACAGAAGATGAAGGGGACGGGGATGAGTGGCCGCAAATCTTCGAGAAAGTGAAGGCGGCCGATATCCTCATCGTTGGTACACCGCTTTGGCTCGGCGAGAAGAGTAGCGTCGCCACGCAAGTCATTGAGCGGCTATATGGTGGTAGCAGTTTGACGAACGACAAAGGACAGGCTATCTACTACAACAAAGTCGGCGGTGTCGTCGTGACAGGGAACGAGGACGGGGCGAAACATGCCTGTGCGTCCATCTTGTACGGACTATCCCATATCGGCTTCACTGTCCCGCCGAACGTCGACACGTACTGGGTCGGTGAGGCCGGTCCAGGTGACTCGTACATCGATGCCGGCCGCGATAACGCCTTCACGAGAAAAAACGGGCGTGTTATGGCGTACAACTTGTATCATTTCGCCAATATGTTAAAGCAGACGCCGATTCCGGCTGAAGGGAATATGATGGAGTGAAAAGGCGGCCTCGGCCGTCTTTTTTGTATCAGACAACATCCATTATTGATAATGAGGGAAAGCACATATTTCTGAGAATAGAGAGGCATTTGATACTTTTTGTAATTGGGTCTATAATAAGTATTAGGTTTCGTTTGTTTCGTTTGTTTCATTTATTTCGAAAAAGGAGTGATTAGAATGGAAAAGAAATTGATGGATATGCTCTTTCAAATTATTGAAGATGATCCACAACTCAAAGTTATTGAGACGACTAAAGATTTGACGAGTGAACGTTTACGGCTTCGGGCGTCAATTGGCAGAGCGATAAATCGCTTAAAAGAGATGGAAAAAGAGATAGACCTAGATTTGACTGATGAAGATATTCAACTGATTCACAAGTATGCCCTACCGAAAAATGCGCTTGAGGCCGTTCCTGAACACTTGACTGTTTCAGAAGTGGCGCAACTAATTGAAGTATCTCCCCAAATGGTCCGAAGAAAATGTATGACCGGCGAGATTCTAGCTCATCGTACGTTGAATGGAAAAGGTAAGTGGCGGATTCCTGCCAATCAATTCATGACACATCCTCGCTTTGAAGAGTTGGTCATGAAATATCAGCTTTTGAGAGAATCTAGTGAAAAAGTGGCGTCTACTATGGTGAAACTTGCTGAGAAAGATGAGAAATCTTTGCAAGATGCATAAGTATATTGTAGATACAAATATATTTCGAGATGCTAGTGCGCCAGGGAATGACGAAGCAACTAAAACTAGACTTGACACTCCCACGATTGAAACCGTGGGATTCTGAAGTGCTTGTGCGAGCGCAGTCCATTTCTGTTTTGCTCAAGCCTTCAGTTGAGGGTGTGTCACCACCCCTCCTGAGACAGACCCTATAGGTTCTCAGCTGATAGACTGTTACCATCCATCACAGGTCGTTGCAGGTGTGCCCACCTGATGTTTTAGCGTCTTTTACGTGACGACAGGCATCGTTTTACCGGTCACATGGTTTCGTGACCGAACCGGATACGATTCTCAAGGAGCGATGGACACGGGCGTTTTAGAGACTTGTACTTGTCTATGGGATATATATACCCGAATGTCGGATGTTTTTCACATCCGAACTCACGTTCATCCCATGCCTAAAGGCGGGCTATGCCCGGTATGGGCTTTCCCGCTCGTAAAATCTGTAAGCAAGCGAAAGAATTTTTTCGGAAAATGGTGGATGACGAGAAAGCGATTTTGTTAATTCCTGATGAAGTAAAACTCGAACTGATGGTTCAAATGGTTGCAAAAGGTTTGCGAACAAGTGAAATGCGAAAGATTGCTAAGTTAATTAACCAATGCACGCAATCTTCAAGCAAACTAAGTTCAGAAATGGAACAACATCTTCGGCTTATGAGTGCTTTTATTTCTAAGCATTACCGAGAGAAGTTTGAACAAGAAACAGGGGTAAAAGCTGAATACCTTCGAACTTCCGATGCCCGTATTCTATACAATGCATTTTTTGAGGAAGGTATCATTGCTACGCGAAATGTAAAAGATTTTTTGTTGTATTTAGTATTGAATGACTTTGACGAGGAAGTACTATACAACATTGGGAACAGCAATTTTGTGAGAATATCTGCTGAACTTCATGAAACAATCCATCAAGATACTCGTTTCAGCAATTTGCTTTCTAATTTTATCAGATTGGCTGAACTGCAGGACGAGTAAAAGTAGCCTGTCCCGCCGAACGTCGACACGTACTGGGTCGGTGAGGCCGGTCCGGGTGACTCGTACATCGATGCTGGCCGCGACAACGTCTTCACGAAAAAGAACGGGCGTGTCACGGCGTACCACCTCTACGATTTCGCGAACCTATTGAAGCAAACGCCAATCCCGGCGGAAGGTAATGTGATGGATTAGACTGCAACAGAACAGCCCCTAGACATGAGGGGCTGTTCTTGTTAGAAGCGCACTTTAGTCTCTAGCTTGCGAAAATGTTCTAACAACCAAATCGAGATGTCATCGATGAAGTCTTCCCCGACCCAGCGTGGCTCCAAGTGTAACCAATTCACAGCCGAGTCCGATTAGGAGGACCATGATCCCGTTCGACAGCCAGGTCGTCCTCGCATGCATTATGACTTGATCAACACGGAGCGTGACATAAATGTTCTTCATTCCCTTTTGATAAATCACGATCATCTCGACACCGCTACCATCCTCTGCCGTTCGTCGGAGCCTGAGGAAATGGGCTCGGGTAGCAGGGATGGCATAGGCCTGAAAGTAGAACAGACCGCCATGTTCGGAAGCATGAAACGCTTGCTGGACGAGACTGATAAAGCAAGCATCCAAATCGCGCCAATCATTTGTCTGTCGACGAAATACTGGCCTGTCTCCGGACTAATAAAGCTCTTTCAGGATATAAATGTTATAATCCGGTAGTTTACGCATCATGCCTGCTCCTTCTGTGTCACAAGATATGCTGCTCTTTCATCATACGTCTGCTGAAGCGAAAAGAGTTTTACAGAAATTAGTATATTTAATCACCGAATGTATAGATGTTCCATTCATATCAACGTTTGTTCACAACGAGACGAGCGGATAACTGTCACAGTACAAAAAAACGTCGCCCGAGTTCGACTCGATCGACGCTTACCGCAATTATTTTTTCTCCACCGCATGCCCGCCGAACTCGTTCCGCAACGCAGCGACGACTTTCCCAGAGAACGTGTCCTCTTCGAGCGAACGTTGCCGCATCATGAGCGACATGGCGATGACCGGTGCCGGTACCCCATACTCGAGCGCCGTCTCGACCGTCCACTTGCCTTCCCCTGACGCATGCATGACGCCTTTGATCTCGTCGAGCTTCGCATCTTTATGGAACGCGCTCTCGGTCAACTCCATGAGCCAAGAGCGGACGACCGAGCCGTGGTTCCAGACCCGGGCCACTTGCTCATAGTCATACTCGAACGGGCTCTTCTCGAGAATCTCGAACCCCTCGGCGATCGCCTGCATCATGCCATACTCGATGCCGTTATGAATCATCTTCAAGAAATGACCACTGCCGCTCGGTCCGGCGTACAAGTAGCCGTTGTCCGTCGACACGTCGCGGAACAGTTCCTCGATTTTGCCGAACGCCTCCAAATCGCCCCCGATCATCGTACAGGCACCGTGACGGGCCCCTTCCATGCCGCCACTCGTCCCGACGTCAAAGAAGTAGATGAGTTTGTCTTTGAAGTGCTCGGCCCGCCGCATCGACTCCTTATAGTTCGAGTTCCCGCCATCGATGACGATATCCCCTGGTGCCAAGAGCGCATGTAGGTCGTTTAGGACGTGTTCCGTCACTTCACCTGCCGGAACCATCACCCAGATGACACGTGGTGTTTTCAATCCGTCGACGACTTCTTCAAGTGACTGCTTCGTCTCGAATTGGCTCGTCGACACGTTGCCGGGATCATAGCCGAGGACGCGGTGGCCGCCGTCTGTCAAGTTGAGTGCTAAGTTCATTCCCATTTTCCCAAGTCCGATCATTCCTAATTCCATATCGGTTCACCCCGTTCGTTGATTTGGTTTCCTTATAAGGGTTACCCGAAATGGAGGAACTTCAAAAGAGGGGCTTTACTTCATCGATGCGGTAGGCGAGGATGGACCCGACCTTTATTTGCTCCCCGTCACTTAAGTTGACGTAATCATTGAGCGGGCTCGCGTCTTTCAACATTTTCTCAAACGTCAATATGGCTTCGTGCTTTGATCCCCCATATATGACAAAAGAACGTGACTTTTCTTCCTCTAAAAAACACGTGACGATATAACACATCTGTTGATTCCTCCGACCGTCCCTTGAATTGGTTCTCACAATTTCCATGCAGCAAGATAATTATTGCAAAAAACCCGTCGTACGTCCTACTATGTTTTTTAAATATAAGGAAATATACCTAAAAATGACATATTTGATGCAGATTCGACAATAATCGTAGCGGACACCCGTCATAAAAAATAGGACCTTGTACGGAGGAAGGGAGATGGTGCGCCGAGAAAGAGCAGGCCATGTGACACCTTCCTAGGGGCACTGGCTAAACTTTTTTGGCGAAAACCCGATATAGGAACAACGGACGAATGAGTCGACATGAAGTGACATCTATTCCCCTTTTTATAAAAAAACAAAAATCGAAAATTAGTTGCATGATAAAATAAAACCTGGTCTACTTCATCAAAGGTTCGAGGAAGGTGCTATGTCATGGAAGAGCAAAAGAAAAAGAGAGTCAAGAAACGCCGCAGGAAGAAATCACCCGTAAAACGCATCGCGATGATTGCGGGAATCGTAGTGGGGCTGTTCCTGCTCATCGGAGTCGGGGTGGCGGCATACCTGTACAATCAAGTTGATTCGACCGTCGAACGGTTGAACGAGTCGACAGGACTCAGTCCAGAGCGCATGGATACGGAAGCCATCAAGGACAAGAAGCCGATCTCGGTCCTTCTCCTCGGCGTCGACCGTCGTGCCGACGAGCAGGGACGAAGCGACTCGATCATCGTCATGACGCTCAACCCGAACACGGATCAAAGCGCGATGCTCAGCATCCCGCGGGACACGAAGACGGAAATCGTCGGAAAAGGGACGGCCGATAAAATCAACCACGCCTACGCGTTCGGTGGGGCCGAGATGGCGCTCGACACGGTCGAGAACCTGCTCGACATCCCGATCGACTACGTGGCCGAAGTCGACATGAAAGGCTTCCAAGACACGGTCGACCTGCTCGGCGGCGTCAACGTGACGAACAACTTGGCGTTCACGTCAGGTGAGCACACGTTCGAACCGGGCGCACTCACGCTCAATGGGTCAGAGGCGCTCGCATATACGCGTATGCGCTATGACGACCCGAGCGGGGACTTCGGTCGCCAAGAGCGCCAACGTGACGTCATCACGGCGCTCGTCAATAAAGGCAAAGACGACTTCTCGATCTCGAAGTTCAACAACATGCTCGACGTTCTCGGCAACAACGCCAAGACGAACATGACGTTCAAAGACATCCGGACGCTCTCGAGCGACTATATGGTCGCTTTCAAAAACCAGGACGTCCTTCGCCTCGAGGAACGGGCGGGAAAGAAAGCGACGGCATCTATTACTGGAACCCGGACGCCGCTTCACTCGAAGACGTGAAGTCGTATCTCGGCGAATTGATGGAACAGTGACGCATCGCCTCATCCGAATCGGATGGGGCGTTTTGATTTATGTCATAATAAATAGAAAAGGAGTGACGTCTGTGTTCGATCGCCTGTTCCGTCTCCTCGTCGACGTCCGCCATCGGTTCAAGGACCACCATATCAACGACTATAGTGCGACGCTCGCGTTCTTTTGGTTTCTCGCCATCTTTCCGACGTTCGTCCTCTTGTTCGCCGTCATGGCGTGGTTCGGGATTGACGACGCCTTGTTGATTGAACAGATTGAGATTCTCATCCCGGGTTCGAGTGTTCGGGACATGTTGTCGATTGTATATGACGTCAGCGGCAACATCAACGCCGGCCTCGTCTCAATCGGGGCCATCATCGCCGTCTGGTCGGCATCTAATGGGACGGCCCGTCTCGTCAAACTGACCGTGTTCGCCTACGGGGAGACGGAAGCTCGGAGCTATGTCGTCCGTCGTTTGATTGGGTTACTCACGCTCATCGCCTTCAGCTTGGTGCCGTCATCTTGATCGTGTTCCATATTTTTGGCCGTGAGTTCGTCGAGCTCATGTATACGTGGTTCCCAAGGCTCGAGGACTTCGACCGGCTGGCGACGCTCACCCGGTATACGGTGTCAACGGTCATCCTTATCTTCGCGTTCTCGCTGTTCTATAAGATTGCACCGCAACAACGCGTCCTTTTCATCGAGACGCTCCCAGGCGCCACTTTCGCAGTCATCTCCTGGCAGATGCTGTCGACGGGCTATAGCGTCTACGTCGACCAGTTCTCGATGTTTGGGGATACGTACGGGACAATCGGCATCGTCATCTTGTTCCAGATCTGGCTCTACTTGACAGCGGCGACGATGTTGCTCGGGGCTGAAATCAACGCGGCCTGGCCCGACCATATGCGGCGCACCCGTTATAAGACGCATTTTCCATAAAAATTGAAAAGATATGGTTAGCATTTTTTGACAACGTGCTATAATACAACACGTTAAGCGGGAAAATAATCCATATCTAAGATTTTTGAAAGCGGGTGAACGCATGGCGACACATAAGAAGAAATCACGCTGGAAAAAGGTTTTGGCGATCACGCTCGGTGTCCTGACGATTTTCCTCGTCGCCGGGGGCTTGTGCGTCTGGTCGATGTACCGCGACGTCAACGAAACGGTGACGAAAGTGAACGATAATCTCGAAATCAGTCAGGAACGGAAACAAGTCGAGACGATTGAACAGAAGGAATCGGTATCGGTGTTACTGCTCGGGATTGACCGCCGTGACGGGGAGCAGGGACGGAGTGACTCGATCATCGTCATGACGCTCAACCCGACGACGGACGAAGGCGCGATGCTCAGCATCCCGCGCGATACGAAGACGGAGATCGTCGGCAAAGGTATGAACGATAAAATCAACCATGCCTACGCGTTCGGTGGGGCCGAGATGGCGATGAACACGGTCGAAGGGTTACTCGATATCCCGATCGACTACGTCGTCGAGGCGGACATGGAGGCGTTCACCGAGGTCGTCGATGCACTCGGCGGTATCACGGTAGAGAACAGTTTTGCTTTCTCGTCGGACGGCTACAACTATCCGATTGGCCAGGTCGATTTGAACGGTGCCTCGGCGTTGTCATACGCACGCATGCGTTATGACGACCCGAACGGGGACTTCGGTCGACAGGAACGGCAACGCGCCGTCGTCGCGGCCATCGTCGAGAAGGGACGTTCCGACTTCTCGGTCGACAAAGTGACGAAGTTGCTCGACGTCGCCGGTAACCGGGCCAAGACGAACATCGAGTTCAACGAGCTCGTGACGCTGTCGACGGACTATATGAAGGCGTTCCGTAACGCCAGCACGCTCCGGATCGAAGGGGCGGGCGGTTTGGAGTCGGACGGCATCTATTACTGGCATCCGGATTCGGCCTCACTCGCCGACGTCCAAGCCGAGCTACAGCGCTTGATGAATTGAGTCGTTCCTTAAGGGACGGCTTTTTTTGCGTTTGAAAATCCTGTATCGGTGGGACTGATAAAGAGACACTGAGGAGGGATCCACATGCTTTGGGAAACTGTTGAACCGATCATCAATCGATTAGAGGATGACCATACACCGAAAGATTGGCAAGAACTGTTCATGAAGTGGGACAGTCATCATTGGCACGACGGGGAGAGGGTGAGTGAGAAGACGAGTGTGCTCATGATTGACGCCAACGCCGTCACGACGAATGGGAGGCCGGACTTGGGCGCGCTCCATGAGCTGTTGAAGGAACACGTCCAGGCCTCGATCAGCGACTTGTATCTCGTCTCGCTGTTCCCGTATCAGACGAAGCCGACCGACACGGCCGTCAATCCGCGCATCCGTTTATATGAGGACCTCGGACGTTTCAAGCATGAGTTCGAGCTCATGTATGACACCCACCCTGACGTCTATAACGAGATCCAGTTCAATCTGCTCGACGAGACGGACGCCTTCATCGAGCGGCTCGCCCAAGGCGCGACGAAGTTGCGCGTTCATGTGCAGTCGTTCCGCGGTATGTCGGAGGAGAGCATTCAACATGTCGTTTCGCTCTGGCATGCGGTGCTCCGTCACTATAAACCACACGGCCAGTTGATTTTGGCGTATGAAGGGGACGCCCGGGTACTAGGGTCATACTTTAGCGTCGCCGACGCCATCTGTCACTTCGACCTCGCGTCGCACACGATGCTCGCCTTCGCGCAAGGTGACGCCAAGAAGCTGTCCGACTGGGCGAACCGGATTGATGCGCCGGCTGCCGGGAAGACGTACTTCAACTTCTTGTCGATCCATGAGCGTGACCCGTTCGAGAAGAACTTGATCAATCCGAGCGTCGAGATGATTCTCGCCGCCCACAGCATCTTGTTCTCACTCCAGGGGATCCCTGCCGTCGATTACCGGACGCTGCTCGGCGTGCAGACACCGGTCGACCGCGACGCGCTCATCCACGAATTGAAGACGGACACGCATCGCCTGCAGGTGTTCTCAGGGATCATCAGCCAGTTGAACGTCAAGCGGACGCACCCGGCGTTCTCGCCGTATGCCGAGCAGCGGATCGATACGTCCGATAAGCGCGTCTTCACGGTCGAGCGGAAGATTGAAGGAGAGACGCTCATGCTGTATACGAACGTGAGCGAAGAATCGGTCTCAATCCGGACGTGTGGGACGAATTTGTTCACGGGTGAGGTCGTCGACCGTATCAAATTGGAGCCATACGGATATGCTTGGCTTCTGCAAAGTGAATTGTATTGAATTAGGGTTCCTGTTTTTTTGTCACTGTTACAGGATAAGGAGGATTATAGATGGGGAATTGTGAAATATGTGAACAAGAGACACATCCAGATGAACTGAGGGAATGTCCAAATAAGAATTGTATTTACACTGAACTATGCGAACGTTGTTATGATGAACATGTGACGTCCTGTACGCTCAGCAGACAATTTGAATGAATGAGAATAGTTGAAATCATGGGAAAGTTTTTGCAAAGAACATCATAACAGAATTGAAAATGAGTCTTGCGATTTAAGGAGCTAGGAAAATAAATGGACGTATATGGCGTTCTCGCCGGATGATGACTAACGAATCGATAAATCTAATAAACATATCTTCAAGGCCGAACGTAAAATTTAACAGGAGATGTTCGTTCTGTATCAACGAGCTAATCGAGACAATCGAACTCGACTCTTACGGCTACGCCTGGATTACACGATAAAACAAGCAGGTCCCCATCGAGTTGGATGGGGACCTGCTTTCGGATTAACGATAACCGTTCGGATTGTTCGCTTGCCAGTTCCAAGCGTCGCGGCACATGGCGCGGACGTCATGTTTCGCTTCCCAGCCGAGCAGACGCTTCGACTTCGACGGGTCGGCGAAGCACGTGGCGATATCGCCCGGTCGACGCGGGGTCACGTTGTATGGGACGCGCTTGCCACTCTCGGTCTCGAACGCTTTGACGAGGTCGAGCACGCTATAGCCGGTCCCCGTCCCCAAGTTGAACGCCTCGGCGCCGGTGTGGTCCATGACGTAGTCGAGCGCCTTCAAATGACCCTCGGCCAAGTCGACCACGTGGATATAGTCGCGGACGCCGGTCCCGTCCGGTGTGTCGTAATCGTCACCGAAGACGCTCAGTTCGTTCAGGCGACCGACGGCGACTTGTGTGATATACGGCATCAGATTGTTCGGGACGTCGAACGGGTCTTCCCCGATCTGCCCCGATTCGTGGGCGCGATCGGGTTGAAATACCGGAGGAGCGCGATGCTCCACGACGGGTCGGCGACAGCGAGGTCGCGTAATATGTCCTCGATCATCAGCTTCGTCCGGCCGTACGGGTTCGTCGCGCTGAGCGGGAACGATTCGTCGATCGGCGTCCGTTCCGGCATGCCGTACACGGTCGCCGACGAGCTGAAGACGATCTGTTTCACGTCAAACGCGTCCATCACGTCGAGCAGGACGGTCGTGCCGACGACATTGTTCTCGTAGTAACGGAGCGGTTCCGACACCGATTCGCCGACGGCTTTCAGTCCGGCGAAGTGGATGACGGCATCGATCGTATGCGCCAAAAAGATCTGCTCGAGCCGTTCACGGTCGAGGATGTCGCCGAGATAGAACGTGACCGATTTCCCGGTCAACGTCTCGACCCGGTCGAGCGCCTCGCGGCGGCTGTTCGACAAGTTGTCGAGGACGATGACGTCGTAGTCGTTTTCAAGCAGTTGAAGGACGGTGTGTGTGCCGATATAGCCGGCACCGCCTGTCACGAGAATCGTTGGCATAAATAGGCTCCTCTCACACTCAAATTTCGGTCACGCGGATCCGTGTCGTCGTCCCGTTCTCGCCGACGAACATGCGGAGTGAATATTTCGGACTTTCAAACACGATCGCATCGTCTGTCTCATAGACAGGATTGCCGAGCTGTTTGAACACTTCTTTCGTCGTCGGTGTGTTCGTCCAGTCGATGGCATGGACAGCCTCGTCTTGAATGACGAAGAACACACCGTTGTAGAACGCATAGTCGTTTAACGCGTCTTCGTCACCACCGTACGGTTGACCGAGCTGTTCATACAGTTCGGCCTCACTCATCGCTAAAAACGATTCGACGGAAGGGGCCTCGACATACGTCTGATCGACACCCGTCCGCAAGAAGTTGATGACTTGTTGGTCGCTGAGTGTGAACGGCTTCCATTCTGTCGTCGTCGCGTCAACCGGGGCCCACGCTGTCATATCATCGACACCGAGGTCGAGTAGGACGTGGTCATCTTGTTTGTCAAGGACGGCGTAACGGTCTCCAATATCTCCGACATAGGTCACGTCAGTCCCGTTCGGTTCACTGACGAGCGAGACGTTTTTTTCGGTGAGCCATACTTCGTTCGCTTCAGGCGTCTCGACGACCGGTTCCGGTTCTGGGACGTCCTTCTCGGCGTCTTCGACTGTTGGACTCGGCTCAAACAGGTCCATGACATATGGATACCCGATATAGCCGCCACCGATGAGTAAGCCGATCAAGACGAGAGCCCCGATCCATTTTGCGCCGGACGTTTTCCGCGGACTTGCTGGCTCAATCGTCCGTTGATACTTGGCTCGTTCGGCTCGCGATGGGACGGGCATCTCTGGCGTGTAGCGTCGTTTTGGGGCAGATGTCTTGTCTGCTTGTCGTGGCGTCTCACTCGGTTGTGACGTTGGCGAGGTCACATCTACACGCTCGGCGGTAGGCGCCGCCTTGACAACTGGCTTGTCAGTCGGAGCCTCTTTGTTCAATACGTCCTCATGTATCTCGAGTAACGACACATAATATGGAAGAAATGTGGAATCTCGTTTTCCATCTTTAATCCAATTTGTAAAATCTGCCGCCGATTTTTCGATGGTTGGGAGTGCGTTGTTTGTCTCCCCGGTCAATTCTTCGAATGACACCGCTAATGATTTTCCGTCCCCTAAGTTTTGTTTGATTACATGTTGTAGGGTTGTACGTGTTGCTGCAGTCGTTTCTGCATACAACTGGAGCAGGCGCTCACTAACGTGCACTATAGTCTCCTCCTTTTACTAAGTTCTTCCTATAAAAGTTTATCAGATTTACATACCAAAAAACCCAAATTTTAAAAAATGAGTCATCACCTGAGAATATTTTTGCTATAATGTGTTGGTATTCGCATAGTTAAATATTATCTGCGGAAATTTTCCAAAGGTTAGTTTAAAGAATAGAGGAGAGAAAACATCGATATGAATGAAGAAACGATTTCCCTGGGAGAACTGTTCTCCATCTTGAAGCGGAGCAAGTGGCTCATCATCAGTTTAGCAATCATTGCGGCACTTATCGCCTTTTTAGTCAGTTCATTCGTGATCAGTCCGACGTATGAAGCGTCGACACAAGTGCTCGTCGCACCGAAGGAATCACAAAATAATATGATCGACAGTAGTCAGATCCAATCGTCCGTGACGCTCGTCAACACATACCGCGTCATCATCCAAAGCCCGGCCATTTTAGAGCAAGTTCAAGAAAATGTCACAGGTGCCCCAGATACAATCGCTGATTTGATCACGGTCAACAGCGAACAAAACTCGCAAGTCATCAATATTAAAGTCCAACATACCAATCCCGTCCTCGCGACAGATATCGCCAACGAAATCAGCGACGTGTTCTCAAAAGAAGTACCGGAGTTGATGAGCGTCGATAACGTCAAAGTGTTATCAAACGCATCCGTGCCGATGTTCCCGGTCAAACCGAATATCTTATTGAACACAGCCATCGCTACCGTACTCGGATTGATGATCGGTGTCGCGATCGCCTTCTTGAGAGTCGTCCTCGACCGTCGGATCAAGACGGAGCAAGATGTCGAGACGATTTTAGAGCTCCCGGTCCTCGGGTCGATTCCGGTGATCGATAAAGTCGACATGCGCCAGCAACGACAAGCTAAAACGAAAGGTGAACAAGCCCATGTTTAAGTTCGGAAAAAAGAAGCAGCGTAACCACGTTCAATATGACAGATCAGGTCGTGACTTGATCACCGTCTTAAAACCGAAGTCCCCGATCTCGGAGCAGTATCGGACGATCCGCACGAACCTCGAGTTCACGGCAATCGACGATGAGCTCCAGACGATGGTCATCACGTCCGCCTCGTCAGGTGAAGGGAAGTCGACGACATCGTCAAACCTCGCCGTCGTCTATGCCCAACAAGGAAAGCGCGTCCTCCTCGTCGACTGCGACATGCGCCGACCGACCGCCCACTTCACATTCCGTCTGTCGAACGGGATCGGTCTGTCGACGGTCCTCGCGAAAAAGACGACGGTTGAAAAAGCGACGCATTCGACACAAGTCGAAAACTTGGACTTGATTGCGGCAGGACCGATCCCGCCGAACCCGTCCGAACTATTGTCATCGAAAATGATGGACCGTGTCCTCGAAGAGTTAAAAGCGATTTATGACGTCATCATCTTGGACGCCCCGCCGATGATGCAAGTGGCAGATACGCGCCTCCTCGCTCGTAAAGTAGACGGTGTCGTCCTCGTCGTCGGGTGTGACAAGTCGGACCGCCAGATGGTCGTCAAGGCGAAAGAACAATTGATGCTTGCGGATGCACACATCCTTGGCGTCGTCTTGAACAAACGTGAGCCGCAAGGCAGCGATGATTATTATTACTACTACGCATATGAATAAAAGGAGAGCGTGCCATGATTGATATCCATTGTCACTTATTGCCGGCCGTTGATGACGGCCCTGGGACTGTCGAACAGGCTGTCGAGATGGCGAAACGCGCCGTAAGTGAAGGGGTGACGGCAATCGTGGTCACGCCTCACGCGTTTCACCCACAATTCGATACGAGCCAGTTAGACGTCGAAAACGCGGTCGATCATTTTCAACAGATCCTGCGACAAGAAGGGGTCGCGCTCGACTTGTATGCCGGGCAAGAGATCCGCATCTTCGGTGAGCTGGTCGACGCACTCGAGCGAGGCGAGGCGCTATCGCTTGCCGGTTCTCGTTACGTCCTCGTCGAGTTCCCGAGTGACTCGGTACCCGCATATGCCGAGCAGCTCTTCTTCGGTCTCCAGACCGAAGGGTACACGCCGGTCATTGCACACCCCGAGCGCAATAAGGAGTTCGCGACTAATCCGAAGCGATTGATGGACTTCGTCTCGTCAGGGGCACTCTCACAAATCACAACGAGCAGCTTGACCGGTGAGTTTGGCCAAAACGTAAAAGAACTCGCCTTCGCTTTCCTTCGTAATGGACTGAGTCATTTAATCGCCTCGGACGCACATAGTACCGGACGCCGGACGTTTTATTGGACAGATGTCGAAAAAGTCGTCCGTGCCGAGCTCGGAGAGGAAAAGTGGGAGTCATACGTCGTCAATGCCGACGCCGTCATGAAGGATGAATTCGTCTTCATCGATCCGCCAACGTTACCGACGAAAAACTGGCGAGGGAAATGGAAAAAATGACTGATATGGTTTTTTCGTAAAGAATTGACTAAAACTCTTAAAAAACCAACTATTTGTCGACAAGTGTCGAACGATTTTAGGTTATTTTTCCTCCTCATACGTTTTTATAGTAGGTCAAAAGTGTTATTTTTAACTTATAATTTTGAAAGGATGTAAGTTACATCCTTTTTTATATGGATTAGTCAGAAAATATATATTTTCTTACAGAAGGAGGAGCGACATGGTAGACAAAATCGTTGAAAAAGCAGTCATCCCGGTAGCAGGGTTAGGGACGCGTTTCTATAAATTAAACTAAATAAAAGGAGGGGAACCAATGTCCATTCCTGAGTTAAGTCGCAAATCATTTCGGACGAGCGTGCTAGTCGCTCTAGATATTTCAGCAATTTTATCTTCGATGCTCGTCACGTACTTCTTTTTATATCCTGTTGAATTTATTGAAAACGTAGACCGAAATCATTTTATTGAATCGGCCTTATTATATAGCGCTTTATTTATTCTTATGGCTAGCCTGAGTGGTCTTTATCGGGTCGCTTGGCGCTTTGCCAGTATGTCAGAAGCGCTTCGACTCGCTGCGACGCTGATGATGAGTACGTTAACGTTATACGCGCTTCAATTCATCGTCTATCGAGAAGCGATGGAACGGATGCTATTTCTTAGTTTTTGTCTCTCACTCTTATTGTTAGGAAGTATCCGCCTTGCGTCACGAATTTATGTGACGTGGAATCATGATCGGCGCGCCATACTTGCAGGGAGAACGATGAAGCGTCGTCGGAAAGAAGAAAAGCGGACATTGATTATCGGGGCGGGCCAGGCTGGGCGCATGTTGGTACGCCAAATGAATCAATCCGACAGCCATCGGATGAATCCGATCGGCTTTATCGATGACAATCGGCATCTGCAACAGTTGACGGTCAATGGCGTAAGCGTACTCGGTACGATGGCACAGCTTGAACAGGTAGTTGACACGCATGCGATTGATAAGATTGTCTTCGCCATCCCTTCGATGAGCTATCAAGATCGCCTTGCGATCATCAAGCGAGCAAAAGCAGTATGTACGAATGTGCATACGCTACCGATGATTGAGGAAGTGGCGGCCGGAAAAGTAGCCGTCAATCAAATGCGGCAAGTCTCGATTGATGATTTGTTGGGACGTGAGCCGGTCGAACTCAATATCTCAGGAATTAAAACAGAAGTAGAAGGCAAAACGGTCCTCGTCACGGGGGCTGGAGGATCAATCGGGTCAGAAATCTGTCGACAAATTTTAAAATTCAATCCAGGCCGCCTGTTATTACTCGGTCATGGGGAAAATAGTATTTATTTGATCGAACGTGAGTTACGTGAATTGAACTTAGATGCAGAACTTATTCCGGTCATTGCCGACGTGCAAGATGTAGAACGATTGCGAGAAGTCTTCACTAAATATACACCGCATTTAGTCTTCCATGCGGCGGCGCATAAACATGTGCCGTTAATGGAGGCAAACCCACATGAAGCAGTAAAAAATAACATTTACGGCACGAAGAATGTAGCTGAGATGGCGGACGAATTCGAAGCAGACCGTTTTGTCATGATTTCAACGGATAAGGCGGTCAATCCAACGAATGTCATGGGCTCGACAAAGCGAATTGCGGAAATGGTTGTTCAACACTTGGCGAACTCGAGTGAAACGAAATACGCGATTGTCCGATTTGGGAATGTATTAGGGAGTCGAGGCTCAGTCATTCCACTGTTTAAAACTCAAATCGAAAAAGGTGGACCCGTGACGGTCACGCATCCTGATATGACGCGCTACTTCATGACGATCCCTGAAGCGAGTCGTCTTGTTATTCAAGCAGGAACGCTGGCGGATGGTGGAGAAGTATTCGTCCTCGATATGGGAGAGCCGGTCAAGATTGTTGATCTTGCGCGAAATATGATTAAACTGAGTGGTTTTACGGAGGAACAAATCGCAATTGAATTTAGTGGGATCCGTCCGGGCGAGAAGATGTTTGAAGAGTTGTTGAAGGAAGGCGAAATTCATCCGGAAGCGGTATATCCAAAAATCTTTACTGGAATTGTCACAGCAGAAAAAGATTTAAACGGTAAGCTAGAGCGCATGAATGAACTAAAAACAAGTGAGGCGCTCGGACTATATCTCGTGAATTGGGCAAATGACCAGCTAACTTTCACGAACGATATTAAACAAACAATTTAGCGATGGAGGATTTTGTTGAATGAATATAAATACTCAAGTTAGTACGAGCAAACGCATTTTGTTAGCGTCTCCTCATATGAGTGATGAAGGATACGAACAAGAATACGTAAAAGAAGCGTTTGATACAAATTGGATTGCACCACTTGGTTCAAATGTTGATGGTTTTGAACGTGAGTTAGCTGCAAAAGTCAATGTGAATGCTGCTGCGGCCTTGAGTTCAGGCACAGCTGCCATCCATTTAGCGCTTAAAGCAGCAGGTGTTGGAACAGGTGATATCGTATTTTGTTCAACGTTGACGTTTTCCGCAACCGCTAATCCAATTATTTATCAAGGTGCGACACCTGTGTTTATTGATAGCGATTATAAGACATGGAACATGGATCCTCTAGCACTTGAAGCCGCATTTGAAAAATACCCTGATGTAAAGGCTGTCATAGTAGTTCACTTATATGGTCTTGCTGCTGATATGGACCGTATTATGGAAATTTGTTCTCGGTATGGCGTTACAGTGATTGAAGATGCAGCGGAAAGTTTAGGAAGTTTTTATAAAGGACGACCGACAGGTACGATTGGACAGTTTGGTATTTATTCATTTAATGGGAACAAAATCATTACGACCTCTGGTGGAGGCATGCTCGTTTCAAATGATGAAGTTGCTGTTGAAAAAACTCGGTTTTGGGCGACGCAGTCACGTGATCAAGCACGTCACTACCAGCATAGTGAACTCGGTTTTAATTATCGGATGAGTAATGTTGTCGCTGGAATTGGTAGAGGGCAACTAAAAGTTCTTGAACAGCGAGTCCAACGGAAAAAAGAAATCTTTGAGTTTTACAAAAATTCGCTTGCAGAAATCGAAGAGATTACATTCATGCCAGTAAATGATTGGGATCAGCCGAACTACTGGTTATCTTGCGCAACGATTGAGGGTGATATTACTTCAATCGATGTTATGAACGCTTTGGATAAAGCGAATATCGAATCACGTCCTGTTTGGAAGCCAATGCACCTCCAGCCTTATTTTGAAAAATATGATTATATCGGAGCGGACGTTTCAAAAATGCTGTTTGAAAAAGGTATTTGTTTACCTTCTGATACAAAGATGACAAATGAAGATTTAGATTATGTGGTTACTGCAATTCGAAAGTTGTGGAGGAAATCGCATGTATAAAAATAAAGTTAAAAGAGTTTTGGATTTTGGATTATCCTTAACTGGAATAATCGTTTTGAGTCCTTTATTTTTGATTGTTGCTCTACTAGTTCGTGTGAAATTAGGAAGTCCGATTATTTTTAAACAAAAGCGTCCAGGTCTAAACGAAGAAATCTTTACTATGTATAAATTCAGAACAATGACAAATCAATCAGGTATGGATGGTGATTTATTGCCTGATGCTATTAGGTTAACTAAGTTTGGAAGATGGTTACGATCAACTTCACTAGACGAGCTTCCAGAGATGTTTAATATACTTTGGGGTGACATGTCCATTGTAGGACCTCGACCATTAGCTGTTCAGTATCTTCCTTATTACACTGACGAAGAGAGAGTAAGACATAGCGTACGCCCAGGGTTGACAGGGCTAGCACAAATCAATGGGCGAAATAATACTACTTGGGAAAAAAGATTTGAATATGATTTAAGCTATATTTCAAATATCAGTTTCTTAAGTGACTTAAAAATTATTTTAAAAACTTTTCAAAAAATTCTTCAAAGAGCGGATATTGGAGAAAGAGGAGTAGATGCTCCGCCGGATTTAGACCAATATCGAATCAATAATCAATAAGACAGTGAAGAGGTGATATATAGATGAATATCATAGGCGAGAAAATTACATTACGTGCTATTGAACTCGACGACAATGAACTTCTTAAAAACATAATGAACGATGCTAATACAGAACATGAATTGGGAGGATGGTCGTTTCCAATTTCAAGCTTGATTCAAGAAGAGTGGATTAAGTCACAATCAAAAACGCAAGGTAACAGTATTTTGAGATCTATTATTTGTGACAATGATAATTTGAACGCTATGGGGACTCTTATTTTATCTGATATTGATTACAAAAATGGGAATGCTGAAGTTCATATTAAACTTGTATCTGATGCGAGAGGGAAAGGGTACGGCAGTTCTGCACTAAGAACGATTGTCGATTATGCTTTTTCTGAACTTCGTCTAAATTGTTTATATGCGCATATAAATGTTTACAATCAAAAATCTCAAATCTTATTTCAAAATGTAGGTTTTGTGAAAGAAGGAACACTAAGAAATAGGATTTTTAAAGCAGGGAAATTTCACGATGTGTTAGTGTTTTCAATCTTAAATGAATAGGGTGAGACCTTTAATGGAAATAGGCAGTGAATTTTGGCTTACCGAACAAAGTCACCTGAAAGCTAACCAAGAATCTGAACGCACATTAAAATTTAAAAATATCTCCTTTACTTCATCAGGAAGAGGAGCAATCAGCTTAGTTTTACAGCAAATAAAACCAATCGCATACACTGTGTTGCTACCTAAATATATTTGTAGTTCAATGATCCTTCCCTTCACTGAAAGTGGGTACCAATGCATTTTTTATGATTTGGATGAAAAGTTGAATCCTGTATTAGAAACTCTAGAAGTAGAACAAAAAGTCGGCGTGTTTCTTCATTTGGGCTATTTCGGTTTTAATACAAATAATAACTTGCGGGAATATATTACTAAACTTAATGAAGCAAACACTATAGTTATTGAAGATATAACACATACTCTATTTTCTAACTTCACTAGACATAGTAAGAATGATTATTATGTGGCGAGCATCAGAAAATGGATGGGAATTGCTACTGGAGGATTTGCAGCATCGAATACGCACTTTCTTTTACAACCAATCGATGAACAAATCAACTTTTTAGAATTAAGACTAAAAGGATTGTCACTTAAAAAGATGTATATTGAGTCACAAAATGAAACTCTAAAAAATAGTTTTCTAAATTCTTTTAATCAAGCGGAACTATTATTAGACGAACAAAGTTCTCCATATGCAATGGATGAAGCATCACAATTATTTTACGATAATCTTGATGTAGAGGATTTAGTAAATAAACGTAGAGAGAATTACCAAGTTTTAGAGGAAGGGTTAAAAAACGTTTCATTTGTTGAAAGTCTATTTGGAGATTTAGAAGGAAGAGAGTGTCCTTTTTTCTATCCCATATTAATAAAAGAAGTTCGAAATGAAGTAAAAAAGGCGTTAATAGATGAAAAAATATATTGCCCTGTTCATTGGCCAATTCCAAAAGTTTTAATAGAAAACCAAATAATTGATAGGAAGAATTCAATATACAATGAAATACTTTCCATTCCATGCGATCAAAGGTATGGAGAGCAAGAAATGAGTCATGTAGTGAGAGTTATTAAAAAAATTTCAAACAGATTCACTTAAGAAAGGTGTTTACTCTTGATATGCAACGTGAAAACGGTTTAAAAGTAGTGCATATTGATGAAATTGAAAAATGGAATAGCATTGTGAGAAGCTTTAGTAATTACGATGTATATTATTTAGCTGGGTATTTAAAGGCCTTTTATATTCACGGAGATGGTGAACCGATTTTATTTCATTATGAAACAGAAGATATTAAAATTTTAAATGTTGCTATGAAGCGTGAAATAAAAGTAAATGCATCTGAGTCTAACGATGTTCTTAAAACTCAATTCTATGATTTATCTACTGTTTATGGCTATGGTGGGCCATTAATTGAAGGTGTATTTAATAAAACTGATTTAATAAAATTCGATGAAGAGTATATAGCAAAGTGTCAAGAAATGAATATAGTGAGCGAGGTCATTAGATTCCACCCTGTATTGGAGAATTATATATCTTTTGAAGGCGTTTATGAGATTGTCGAACTTGGAAAAACTATTACTATGGATATTACGGAAGTACAAAATATTCTTAAAAACATGGATGCGAAAAATAGAAATATGATTCGAAAAGCTCAAAAAAATAATGTTCATATATATTGGGGTAGAAGTCCCGAACTTATCGTTAAATTTAAGACTATGTATGAATCAACGATGGAGCGAGATCAAGCGACTCCATATTACTTTTTTAAAGATAACTTTTATTCTAGTGTGCTTAATGACTTAAAACATAACTGTTTGATTTTTTATGCTATTTATAATTACGAAATTATTGCAATGTCTATGATTTTGTTTAGTAATGCTCAAATTCATTATCACTTGTCCGCATCAGACAACAATTTTAGAAACTTAGGCGCAACAAATTTACTTCTCTATGAGGTTGCTAATTGGGGACATTCAAATCAATTTAAAACTTTCCATTTAGGTGGCGGTTTAGGGAGTAAGGAAGATAATTTATATAAATTCAAAAAAGTTTTTAATAAGAAATCAAAAACTGTTTTTAAAATAGGGAAAAAGATATTCTTACATGATGCTTATAGTCATCTGGTGGATTTAAGAACAAATGAAAGTAAAGAAA
>NZ_QSGS01000005.1 GCF_003467445.1 Exiguobacterium sp. AM39-5BH | reverse complement strand
GATCGTTTCCAGAAACGACTAAACGGCTTGAGCCCTGTAGAATACAGGTCTCAAGCCGCATAGTCCGGTTTTCATTATTTGCCCTGTCTACTTGACGGGGAGCAGTTCATTTTTAATACCGCTCTAATTAATGCACCTTCCTCAAAATAATTTGATTTATTTAGATGGGTTATATAGATATCAAATTTTTCGAATATGTTAATAGCTTTTTTTCTTTCCTCGAGTGTGAATATACTGTCACGATTTTTTAATTGAAAATATTTCTCCGGATTTAGTGATGGTGTGTCAACTAGATTGGCATTTAGAGAAATAATCATTTGTTCTTTAAATTTATTCAAAAAAATTGGTTCATGTTGCAACCTCTTTTGGATATTCACAAATTCCGAACAGAGCATAAAAGTTTTTTCCTTTTCTGAAAAGCTGATTAAAGACTCATTCTCTAGTTGTTTTAATAGATCATAACTCTCTCGAATGGTTGGAATTTCTAATTCATATTGCCACCTTGTCCCAAGTGATCCTTGTAGAATCCCTCTTCGCTCTTTCCAGAGGGCAGGTAAATCTAGTTTTGGTAAGTTTTTCTGTTTGATGTACCATTCTTTAAAAATTTCAAATGTGACAATTCTAGTTTTGTCACTGTGTGTTTTTTCAATATATTCTTCAACCGTATAAAAATTGACTCGTTTTTTTAATTCTTTTTCGCTGTGTGACGACATCTTGGCTGCTATTTTCATAAATAAAGCTTCAGTTTGTTGTTTTAGTTTAGATGAATAAGTAAAATGCGCAATTTTAGTAGATTCTCCATCTTTACTATTTAATAGTTGAAGAATTCGATAAATACTTAGTGTTGTTTTTCCGCTCCCGGCAGATCCGAAAATGAACTGTGTTTTTTGCTCACTTTGTACAATCTCTTTCTGTTTTTCATCTAAACAGTAAAATACAGCTTCGTCCCCAAAAATATCTAACAAATCTTTTGAATCTATTTCAAAATCCTTAATAAATGAATGTGATGAAGACAAAGAATAATTTACTAAGTAACTCGGAAGATTTGGTTTTAAAATTTCAACGGGTAAAACTGATACATTTAGGTGTGTTTCATTAGAAAGATCTTTCGCTTTAGCCACGCGAATCTGAGTATCATGCGAACAATATTCCAACAAAACTAAAGCATTTTGATTTTCTTCGTGTGATTGTGAATATAAATCTTCAGAACGAGCGCATAGGATGCGATCTCCACTATTAACTTTAAATTTGTAAATAACTTTGTCTAGTGCTTGAATCTTCTTAAAATCAAGACCTGCAGGTAATTTGTTAAAGTTAAAATCTTTTTTATGTAGCGATTCGAGCAAATAGTTAATTCGTTTGTTTACTTCTTCTCTTTTTTCAATCGGAACGGTTTTATAAAATTTTTCTTCAATCAATAATTTCATATCGTTGACCCCTTAATTTAATTAACATTTTATTCACCATACCACTAAAATTATTACAAAAAAATACATTAAAACCAAAAAAAGTATAAAATCCTTTAAGGATTTTATACTTCCAAATAGCTTTTACACCTCCACCTTCACTTGCTCCGTCTCATTCTGCAAACTCTCCGCGGCACGGACGAGCTCCGTCATCGCGCCGTTCACTTCACCGAGACTGGCCGCCTGTTGGCTTGCCGCTGACGTGACTTCCGTCGCGTAGCGTGACGCCTCTTCGACCATGCCGACGATGCCGGCCGAGTTCGTGACGACCGAGTCGATTTGACCGCGCGACTCATCTAAGAGCGTATCGACCGAATGGACGTGGCTGTACACTTCGTTCGCCGAGTTGTGGATCGATGCGAACGCACCACCCGCCTTCTCGACGAGACCGACGCCCGTCTCGACTTCCGCTTTCACGTTCGCCATCGATGACGACGTGTCGCCGACCAAGCGTTTGACGTCGACAATCAAATCGGTGATCTCTTGCGTCGAGTTCGCCGTCTGTTCGGCGAGCTTCTTGACTTCCGCTGCGACGACTGCAAATCCGCGTCCATGTTCCCCCGCACGGGCCGCTTCAATTGACGCGTTCAAGGCGAGCAAGTTCGTCTGCGCCGAGATGTCGCTGATGACGTCCGTGATGCGTGAAATCTCACCCGTCATCTCTGTCAACTTGCTGTTGAGCGTCGACGATTGATCGACTTTACCGGCGATCGCATGCATCGCATCGACTGACGACGAGGCGAGCCCTTTGCCGCTCTCCGCTTCCTGCTGCATCTCGTTCGCCGATTCGAGCGCCGAGCCCATCTCATGACGAATATTCTCCATCGTTCGGGCGACGGCCCCGAGCAGATCCATCGAGCTGTATGTCGCGCTGACGTTGTCCTCGAGCATCTTGTTTAATGCGTCCATCGCTTGACGGATGTTCTCGCCGGCGATATTGCCTTCCTGGACCGCTGCGGCGATCTCTTGCGCCGAACCGGTGAGCTGGTCCGCCGTGTAACGCATGTTCGTCCCTTGTTCCCGCAGGTGTCCGACCATATTGTCCATCGACAGAAGCAGACGGCCCATCTCCGAACGGTCTGTCGTCGTCTCGTCCGCGAACATGACCGTCAAGTCGCCATTACCGACCTCGACCGCCTTGTCCGACGCCAACTCGATTGCCTTGAGCGGGCGACGGGCGATCAAGTAGATGACAGCTCCACCTAAACCTGAAATGAGCAAGGCCACAGCCGTCCCGACGAGCATGACCTGCCCTTTCGCCAGCTCAAGCTCCGTGAGCAGCAAGAGCGTGATCCAGCCGACCGCTCCGCCCGTGATAAAGGACGTGACCAAAATCCAAGCGAGCAGCTGGGTCGTAAAGTTTTTGAATAGCTTCACTATAACTTCCTCCTCTGTGTAATTCATCACCTACTATATCGTCCGAATTCCAGGTTCTGTATAGCGTTTTCAGTTGCAGTTTTGGTCAATGAAAAAAACGCCCTCGTTATCGAGAGCGTCCACATTAAAAACGATCGTCTTCTTTTGTCATGTGTATCTGTTCGCGCGGTGTCATGAGCGCATCGATTACGAGTGCAATCGCAGCTACCCCGTGTAGCATCATGCCGAGGAACGGGATGAACCCGAGCACCGACGCCGTGATGCCGACGATCGGTCCAACCGAAATCCGCTTCAGCCGCGTAATCGACAAGACGAGTACCACGATGTGGAACACGAGCATGAACCCGAGCGGCGTGTAACCCATGCTGATGATGAACAGCCCACCGAGCGCCGGGATGCCGAGGAACGCCTCAAAGGCGGCCCCGAGCCATTTCAAATTCCGAACCATCCGTCTCACCTCACAGTTCTAACAAATAGAATTCATAGCCGCCATTTTCAGCGAATCCGGCCCGCTTGTAAATCTCGAGCGCGGCCTTGTTCTCCGTCTCGACGTCGAGCTCGAGTTTCGTCCGTCCCATGCGGAACAGTTGCTGGACCATCTGTTTCAACATCTTCGTGCCGTATCCCTTGCCTTGCTCGTCCGCCTTGACGCCGAACGCGTGGATGCTGCCGGCATCTTCGCCCGAAAGGAGCGCGCGGATGATGCCGACGGGACGACCGTCGACCTCACCGATGTACGTCACTCGGTCCGGTGTGTCGATTTGTTCATAGATGTTCTCCGTCACGTCGAGCGGGTCGCCGAACGCCTCACTGAGCGTCTCGATGATGAGCGGACGATCCGCTTCCGTCGCCTCACGGAGCGATACCTCAGTCGGTTTCAAGAACAGCTCGGCTTTTTTGAGCACCAAGTTAAATTCTGAGAACTGATACGCCGCGCCGAGATGGTCGATGACCGCCTTGCCGTCTTTCGATTTGCGGTCGATGACGAACGTGAACGCCTCACAGCCGTTCTGTTTCGCATCCTGCTTCGCCGTCTCCAACAGCGCCGTGAAGACACCTTGCTTCCGGTAGTCCGGATGCACGAGCGCGTTCACTTCATACTCGTTCGGAAGATACGGGAAGAGCACCATATAGCCGACGAGTGTGTCGTCATCATAGACGGCGTAGTCGTTCTGACCGACCGCCACGTGTCCGAGTTTCACGTCAATCTTGTCGTATGCGTTGACCGCTGCCTCGAGCGCGCCAACCTGTTTTGCCTGTCTCACTTCTTCTACTGTCCAATTCATGAAATCACCTCAACTGTATTGTAGCATAACTGAAAAAGCCCGCCGTAGCGGGCGGACTCATAACGTCCGGAATTCGAGCTCCGGGAGCGTCTCGAGCAGTTCGGCGATCTCATCCGTATGCGCCTCGGCACCCGGGACGGCCTCGGTCGGTTCGACCCAGAAGAACGTCTTGTCGCTCGCACCGAGGTAGTTGCCGTAACCGACTTCCTGGGCGAACGCCTCTTCCGATAGTTCACGGTCAATCAAGTCCAAATGGAACAACAACTGGTCGTCGCCATCCTCGACGTTATAGTAGAGGTCGAACGTGCCGTAGCTGTTCTTGTCGCCGACATCGACGACGTCCTGCGCCTTCTCGATATAGACGTCCCCGCGCTCGATCGCCTCGACGATTTTCGACGGGAGAATGATCTCGTAACCGAGCTCACGGTCACGGATCGTCTGTGATGTATCATCGGTCCGCCCCCGGGACGAGACGACACCGACCGTTGCGACAAGGGCACCCGTCACGCCAAGCGCGACCGCCCATTTCATTGTTTTGTTCATATGGATTCACTCCTCTTTGGTCTTGCTATGAGACGATTATCGCACAAAATGACCGCCAATCATTAAATATTCTGAAAAAATGTTTAGGGATGCGTTGACGCACGTTCCGCAATCCCATACGATAAAAGTATCGTATTATAGAAAAGAGGAACCGACATGTCAAACGAACAACAATTGTCACGCGCACAGCTCGACGCGCTCTTAAAGAACGTCTTCGCCCTTCAAATCCCGGTCATCGAGAAGTTTATGACCGACCTATTTAAGAAGTACGTCTCGACGGCGTCCACGTTCAAGCAGGACATGGACACGATGAAAGCGACGGAATGGCATAAGCAGTTCTTCGGTCAGAAAGTGATGCCGCACTTGTTCATCGAGAACCTCGGCTTCGGCGCCTCGTTCCGTCACCAGGAGCAAGACAAAGTCGTCAAAATCCCGGACAACATGACAGTCGTCAAACCGGACTCGGACGACCAGATCGAAGAAATCCTCCAAAACCTCGACAAGACGCTCGCGTCGATGGACGGGATCAAAAACAAGGGACTCGTCAAAAAGTTCTATAAAGAGACGCTCGAACTCATCTGCCAGCTCGGTAGCCGGACTGGGATGATGGACGAGTTTTACGAGAAAGTCAAAGGCAGTTTAACGAAAGCTTGACCCGCCATCCACGTCCTCGGACGTGAGTATTTTAGTTTTTGCTTCTCGGCTCGAACACGGCAAGACGCTCGATATTGGCCAAAATCGGTTTCGCCCGTCCGATCAACGTCTGCGTCGTCTCAAGCGACAGCGACTGTTGATGCGCCTCGACACTTTCCCATACCTCATAGACGACGATCGACTCATCGTCGAGCGAGACGTTCACCCGATACGCCGCGCACGTCGGCTCTCGTTCCATCGCTGTCGCCGCCTCGAGCAAAATCGCGAGCAGCGTCTCACGCTCGCCCGGTACGGCCGTCAGTTTCCCAATCAATCCATAGGACATGTTCATCCCTCCTTGTCATATCGATTCGCCGCCGGCACTAGACTCTCCTTTCCATATGAATTGGCTGCGACTATGCAGGACGACCCCGACCATGACGAGCGAGATGCCGACGAGCGACAGCCCGGACGGCAGATGCGCCTGAAGAAAAATCAGCTCGCCGATGAGCGCGAACAACACCTCGAGCGCCTGGGTCGCTTCGACCGTGGCCAGTTTCCCCATGTCGTGTTTGACGAGGTCTGTCGCCTTGAAGAAGAGCACTGTCGCGACGACGCCCGATAACAGTGCGACGAGAAGCGTCTGCGTCAGTTGCGAGCTCGTCGGTGCCCCCGTCGTCAGCCCGTAGCCGAACAAGAAGAGCCAGACCGGAAGCGAGCCGATGCACATGCCGAGGATGCGCTCGAACACGTCGAGGTCGGTGTGGGCCATCATCTTCCGGTTGCCGAGCGGATAGGCGAACGCGGCAATCAATACCGGCATCACCCCAATCCACAAAAAGCGCGGCTCGAAATCAGCGAGGAACTCGACTTGCATCAAGACGACGCCGAACAGGATGAGTGTCGAGAAGCGGAGCGCCGTCCACGGAATATGTTCCCGTGTCCCGTCACTCCGACGGAACAGCGGTGACAACAGCGCCCCGGCGATAATCGTCACTTGCCACGTACCGGCAATGAGCCAAGGTGGGGCGACTTCGGCGGCGAGACAGATCGGGACGTAGAACAGACCGAAACCGACCGTCCCCCAGACGAGCCAAGGCCACGGCTCGTCGACGATGGCGCAGCGTACTCGAGTCATGCCACCCCGAATGGCGACGACGAGCATGAGCAGTGGGATCATGAACAGGAAGCGGAGCGAGGCGCTATACGCCCAACTGCCACCGCCGACCTGCATCGATTCATTCAAGACGAACGTGCTCGCGAAAAACAAGGCGGCGAGCACACCTAAACCTAACGGACGCATACGTTCTCTCCTTTCTGAATCCCGACTTGTTCCCTATCCGTCCCGCATTTCCCTGCCTCCACCAAAAAAATCAAGCAGCGCCGGCTGCTTGATTCGTCTCAATGGATATCGCGTTTTCGGAAATTCCCGCCTTTGACCTCCGACACCTCGTACACGACGACGAACGCCTCGGGGTCGACTTGGTTGATGATTTCTTTCATCTTCCGCTCCTCGAGCCGGTTGATGACGCACGTGATTTCGTAGTAACACTCTTTCGAGTACGCGCCTTGAATCTGGTTGAGCGTCGCACTCCGGCCGAGCCGATCACGAATCGTCTCGACCATGACCTCGGGCGCGCCCGTGATGATTTTGAACGTCTTCGCGCCGCTCAGTCCCTCCTCGACGATATGGATGACCTTCGAGGCGATGAAGTAGGCGATGGCCGACAGCACCGCTCCTTGCAGTCCGAACACCGTCGAGACGACGATGAAGACGAACACGTTCAAGAAAAGAATCAAGTCGCTCGTCCCGAACGGCAACTTGCGCGACAAGAGCACGGCGAGCATGTCGATCCCGTCGAGCGCGCCCCCGTTTCGGAGCGACAGCCCCATCCCGAGTCCGAGGATAATCCCGCCGACGACGGTGACGAGGAGCGTGTCCCCATCAATGATCGTCGGGACGCGGTGCATGATGAGTGTACCGACTGAGAGCGAGGCGATGCCCGTGACCGATAGGATGGCGAAGCTCTTCCCGATCTGCTTATAGCCGAGATAGACGAACGGGATATTCAGAATTCCGAGAAACACACCGAGCGGAACACCCGTCAGTTGGGAGCCGACGATGCTGATGCCGGTGATGCCCCCGTCCGATACGCTGTTCGGAATCAGGACCGACTCGAGGCCGTACGCCGCGATCATCCCGCCGATGATGTTCATGATGATTTGAAAGCCCATGAGCCAGGCTCGATTGTTACGTTTCATGAGTAACGTCCCCCTTTTTAAGTCAACTTTCCTAGTCTAGCATAAAAAAATAGTAGAATAACATATTCGATATCGACAAAAAGTTGTGTCAGATTGTCTGCCGCTTCTGCTTCATCCCGTGTGGTGTTTGTTATACTAAAAAGAAAAAGGAGTGACCCCCGATGCAGCGTCCATCGATGCCTTCCCCGACTCCGGAGGAAGTGCTCCGCTTGAAACGTGTCCATAACCCGATCAAACCGACCGAGCTTCTCGCCAAGGGGCTGCTCCTGTTGCTCGGCGCCTTCATCTTCGCGGTCGGGCTCGAGGCATTCCTCGTCCCGAACCAGATCATCGACGGCGGCATCGTCGGCGTCTCGATCATCACGTCATATTTGACCGACACGAAGCTCGCCATCTGGCTCGTCTTGTTTAACATCCCGTTCATCTTCTTCGGCTATCGCCAAATCGGGAAGACGTTCGCCGTCGTCACGTTGTTGGCGATTACGCTCATGTCCGGCTTCACGATCTTGCTCCATTCGGTCGAGCCGTTCACTGACGATTTGCTGTTGTCGACCGTGTTCGGCGGCTTCTTGCTCGGCGCCGGGGTCGGGCTCGTCATCCGGGCCGGTGGGTCGCTCGACGGGACCGAGATTTTGGCCGTATCGTTCACGGACCGGTTGCCGTTCTCCGTCGGTGAGATCGTCATGTTCTTCAACATCTTCATCCTCGGAATGGCCGGGTTCATCTTCAGCTGGGACCGGGCCATGTACTCGCTCCTCACGTATTTCATCGCCTTCAAGACGATCGATATCGTGCTCGAAGGAATCGATCAGTCGAAGGCCGCGTGGATCATCACCACCTCACCCGATGACGTCGGTCAAGCCATCATGGACCGACTCGGCCGGGGTGTGACGTATTTGCACGGGGAAGGCGCCTACACGGGCGACGGCAAGAAGGTCGTCTTCACCGTCATCAGCCGACTTGAAGAGACGAAACTGAAAGACATCCTCGACGACTATGACGAGAAGGCGTTCCTCGCCATCGGCAATATCCATGACGTCCGGGGAGGCCAGTTCAAAAAGAAAAATATCCACTAAAAAATCGGCCTCGCGGGACCGATTTTTTGTTTATCCGATTTTTGCTTGATCGCGCCCGCTCGTCTTCGCCGCGTAAAGGGCGGCGTCGGCCCTTTCGAACACGACCGTGCCTGGTTCGGCTCCAGCGAGCGTGGCCCCGAGTGATACTGTCATCGGGATGTGCGTCCCTTCGAACGAGAACGGCGTGTCGCGGATGACCGTGACGATTTCGTCCGCCATCAACCGGACGTCGCCCGCGTCCTCGAGCACCATCAAAAATTCTTCCCCGCCGTAACGACCGACAAAGCCACCAGCCGGACAGTGCGCCTGTAACGTTTTACCGATATGATGGAGCGCCGCATCACCGGCGCGGTGGCCATATGTATCATTCAATTGTTTAAAGTGATCGACATCGATGACGAATAGCGTCCACGGACGACCTGACAGTTCGACCTCGCTTAGACGCTCGAGGGTCCTGTAGCGGTTCGGGAGTCCTGTCAACTCGTCGACCGTCGCCCGATGGGTATGCAGACGGAACATCCACAGATGTGTCTCCAACTTCTTCGCGCCCCAATAGCACATCCAGGCCCCGATTGACGTCATCATGAAATAAGGAATGAACACGTTGATAAACGTGTCGAGCGAGACTTGACCGACGACGCGAACGAGAACGAGCATCATCCCGATGGCGATATATCCCGCGTACAATTGACCTCGCCGTATGTATTGATGGCTGAGACCGATGGCGATCGTCCAAAAGATGCTAATCATAACGAGTGCGTTCATGATAATCGAGCTGAAGCCCTCGGTCATCAATCGGGCCGCGACGGATACGATGATGGCCACGGTCACCCCGACAGGTCCGGCAAACACGGCCGCGAGCGCGAACGGAATGATGCGCAAATCGATCCGAGCCCCGTCCACCATGATTGAATTGGTCGTCAAAAACACGGCGATCACCCCGGTTGAGAGACCGAACCAGATGCGAATCGAGACAGGGGATGACGCTTGAATCGGCAGAACGTCACGCATCACATAAAACGTCAGTGAAATCAATAGATAGATGATGCTAATGTTGATGAAAAAAATGTTTAAAACCTGACCCAATCCAACCCATCCCTTCCCCCTTTTACTTGTTTCATCCTATCTCAATTCAGACGAGCCTGTCATCCCTTCTAAATAATCGGTCAGCTAAAAAGCCGGAAGCTCACGCTTCCGACTTGTTTTGCATCATTTGTTTCATCAAGTTGGCGCTGTCGCGGGCCGACTCGTTTTCGGCCTGCATCTGGACGTACACCTCGTGACGATGGATGTCGATATGGCGCGGGGCGTCGATGCCGAGCTTGACCTGGTCGCCTTCGATGGCGAGCACAGTGAGCGTCACATCGTCCCCGATATGGATGGCCTCGCCTTGTTTTCGTTTCAATACGAGCATCAGCGCACCTCTTCTTTCTGGCCGCCGAGCGGGAACCGGGCCGGGTAGACGTCGTCCAAGATGACTTGCTTTCCACGGCGCTCTTTCGTCTCGATGACGATCGGCGCCTTCAAGTTGAGCGTCGAGGCGTCGAACGGTTCGCGGAGCGTCACGATGGCATACACCGAGACGTGTTCGGCCTCATCGATGCCGAGCTGCTCTTTCGCCCCGTCGGTCAATTCGAACGCATAGTCCGGCTTGTGCCAGAACGGGTTCGTCACGACGAAGGCGCAGGCCGGGTCGTCGAGCGACTGGAGCGACCAGAACGGGAGCTCGTCGCCGTATGGGATAAGGGCGAACGTCTTCGAATCCGGGAACCCGGGAATCTCGCTGACGAACGAGATTGTCTCGTCTTCATTTACTTCGATCTTGCCAAAATAGTCTGTCTCAATGAACATGGGTTGTCCTCACTTTCAACGCGTCTCATCATACATGCCACCGACCGGCCACATCTCGAGCGACGCCTGTTGACGGAGCGAGATGTCTGTCGTCCATGGCGTGAACGAAATCTCAGCCGGGGTGAGTGATACATCAATCTGTGCCGGCGTCAGGTTCCACTCGATTTTGACATCCGCCGGCGTATACGTCAACTTCACGCGGTCGAGCGACTTCGGCATGAAGTCCATGTCGACGACCGGGTATGGGGCGATCGTCTTTTCGGCGGACATCGCGGCGATCGGATTGCCGTTCTCGATGCGCATGAGCCTGTCCCCGTCCCGGGCCGTGCCGGACGTCGCTTCCCGGGCCGCCTGTTCCCCGAGCTGACCGAAGTGGCGGCCGAGCTCAAGTGCGGCCTTTAGGTTGCTTTCACTGCGCGCGACCGACGAGTCGACCTCGAGCGTGCCGCCTGTCGTCTGTTGGGTCATCTCGACCTTGCCTTGCGTCATCGACACATCGGCCCGGCCTTGTCTCATCTCGAGGTGGGGCCGGTTCGACGTCATTTGGATCGCGGCGTGGGTTTGCCGCATCTCAAGCCGGGCGATGTTCATCGCTTACCGGAGGAAGTCGAGGAGCGTCGGTTGGATGATGCGGGCGCCGGCCGATAGTGCGGCCCGGTGCACCGTCTCGTGTGACTTGAGCTCCATGATGACTTTTTCGATGTCGATGTCTTCGTTATCGGACATGATCGTCTTGGCAATGATCTCATGTTCTTGCAGGCGATTGTCGACAAGTTCCAACCGGTTGCACGGGCGCCGAGCTCGGCCCGCTCCGTGATCAAGTTCTGGGCGATGACGTCGAGGTCGGCGAGTTCGTTCGAGAGCACTTCCCCGGTCGTGTTCGGGTCGGCCAGTTTCGTGACGAGGTCGTGCAGTCCGGCGAACACCTCACTGCCGAACACCGTCTCCGGTTGCATGTTCACTTGGACGGTGATGCCTTTCGATACTTCGAAGGCGACTTTCCCGCTCGTGGCCGGTGCCCCGCCAGGTAGATGCTGTTGACGTCCCCGTTCGGGTCGGCGAGGAACGCTTTCATTGCGTCCATGTCAACGAGCGGTTGGTCCGTCTTCGTACCGTTGTAAATATATTTTTCGCCCGACTTCGCGTTCGCGAGCGAGCCGATGTGTTCGATCAACTGGTTGACCTCACTTTGGATGATTTGACGCTGTGACGACTCGTACGTGTCGTTCGCCGCCTGCGTCGTCAACTCACGAATCCGTTTGACGGCCTCCGTCACTTCGTTCAACGTCGAGTCGGTCAAGTCCATCCAGCTCGTCGCCTCGCTGACGTTGCGGCGGAACTGGTCGACTTCGCGCACCTCGGTCCGGTAGCGCATTCCCTGCATGGCGACGACCGGGTCCTCGGAGGCCCGTTGAATCCGTTTGCCGCTGATGAGCTGTTCTTGGACTTGGGCGAGCTTGTTATAGCTGCTTGATAAATGTTTCAAGTTCGTCTGTGTGAGCATCGTCTGTGTGACTCGCATCAAGCATTACCTCCCTACGACACCCATGCCGTTGATGATTTTGTCGAGCATCTCGTCGACGGCCGTGATGTTGCGGGCCGCCGCGTTATAAGCGTGTTGATATTGGATCATCATCGTCATCTCTTCGTCGAGCGACACGGCGCTCACCGCTTGGCGACGCTGGTCCGAGCTCGCCATGAGTGCGAACGTGCTTTTGGCGAGACGTCCGCTCTGGTCGGCGGCGACGGCCATGTTGCCGATGACGTTCTGATAGTATTTGCCGATCGACGTGTCCGTCTGGACCGACCCGTCGAAGCTGAGCGTGGCCGACTTCAAGTTTGCCAAGGCGAGCGCCCCGCTCCCGTCCCCGACGTTGCCGTCTTGTGAAGCGGCGATCAAGTCGAGATTGTTCATGATGGCGTCACTCACTTTGATCGTCGCGGCACTCGCCGTCCCTACGAAGAAGTTCGCCGTGCCGGCGTTGCCTTTGGCGTCCTTGTTCGTGCTATGGGCGGTGTTGAACGCCGAAGCGAACTTGCCGGCCATCTCGTCCAAGTCTTTCAGCATCGTCGCGTAGACGCCGTTCACGCTGCCTGATTCTGGCGTGTCCGTGCCGCACATCTCGACGAGTGCTTTCCATTTGCCGTTCGGCATCATGGCGTGCGTGAGTGCCACATCGGTCCCGCTCGCATCGGTCATATCGAGACCATCGAACGAGCCGATCGTGCCATTGATGCCGTCGACGAGCTTATGGTCGACGCCATTGATGGAGACGACGACGTCGATGCGCCCCTCGGCAACTTTTTGTGAGTTCCCACGCGACTCGCCGTTCGTATAGTCGACCGGGACGCGTGTGAAGTCCATGTATTGGGCGAGCTCGTCCATATAGCGGTCACGCTCGTCATACAATTCGTTCGGAAGTACGCCGAGTGGTTCCGCGTCTCCGATTTGTCGGTTGACCTGACTGATCTTCGTCATCAAGTCGTTCACTTTCTTGACGACGACGTCACCTTCTGACGCCAGATCGGCCTGCACTTTTTGGAGCGAGGACGACATGTAGTTGAACGTCTCCGCGAGCGTCATCGCCCGCTGGCGCACGACACTGCGGGCACCGGTATCATCCGGGTTGACCGACAAGTCTTGGAGCGAGGCCCAGAACAAGTCGAGCGATTTGGCGAGGCCGGTCTCGGACGGCTCATTGACGATGTCCTCCATCCGACCGAATGCCGCTTCTTTCGTCGCATAGAACGAGTTCTTCACCGTCTCGTCACGGTACTGCTGATCAATCATCAAGTCGCGGATCCGGGCGAGCGTCTCGCCGCGGACACCCGTCCCGAATTGTCCCGCTTTCGTTCCCCCGAAGTTGACGCTGAGCTGTTCGGTCATACCGAGCGATAAGCGTTGGCGCGAGTATCCTGGGTTGGAGGCGTTGGCGACATTATTCCCCGTCGCCTGGAGCGCCCACTGGTGCGTCGTCAAACTGCGACGCGCCGTCTCTAGTCCCATAAATGTTGAGCCCATGTAACTTCCTCCTTATACGTCCCGGCTAAACGAGCGCGTCTCGAGCGCTTGTTGGCCGTACGTGAAATCATCTGCCTCTGGCATGAGCATGTCTAAATGCCAAGTGATATACCGGAGCGATTGTTCGAGCAGGACGGCGTTCAGTTCATTCTGCCGTTTGAGTTCGAAGACGACCGGTCGTAATGCTTCTTTCTCTTCATCGTCCAAAACGTACGTTCCTTGAAGTCGTTCTGCTTCTTTTTGTTTGATTTGTCGGAGAAGGGTCGCCTCTTCCTTGACGAGCGCACTGAACGCTTGCATATCACCGATGACGAGCAATCGTTCTTTTTCATAAGCGAGTTCGAGTAAACGTGTATGTAATGTGAGCATAAGTCTCTCCTTTTTTCAAAAAAAGAGCTGACTAAAAAGGGATTCCCTTGTCTAGTCAGCTTCCGTGCCGTGTTATAAGTGCGAAGGCCTCAAGCGGACCCCGCTTCCATTCATCCTTGTAGAAAGCGTTTGGCGATTTCACGCGCATCCCGTGTGTATGTCCCTGCGTTGATTTCTGCTTTCAAGGCGTTGATCTTCTCAAGACGATCCGGTTGTTTCACCGGCTCTTCAAACCGGGCGCGGGCTTCTGCCGATATCGATAATTGGTCCGTTTGGCGTGTCAGCTCGGGCTTCGTCTCATGTTGCGTTTTCTTCTCATAAGTGTTTGGTAAATGTACCCACTTTGCAGAATCGATTCGCATGCGTGTCCCCCCTCTTCTCAGTTGTTAGTCCAAACGATAAGCGCGAGCGCTCTTTTTTGGAACGCTAGCTTGCAATCCCATTAGTTCTTGTTGCATGTCGGTCTGACAGTCCGCGCACACCTTTCCTTGGTTCGTCGGATTGCCGCAACGCACGCAGGTGATGTTCAGTGACGGGTTGTCCTTGATGATCAGGCGTCCTTCATGGATGTATCGCGTGATATCAAGCTCGGAGACGCCTGTCGCTTCGACAAGGGCCCCGATTGTCGTCTGTTTGTTGGCGGGTTCGCGGATGAAGTCCCGGACTTTCAAAAAGTTTTGGAAATCGACTTCCGCGCAGGATGGGCAGTAAGGCGAGCGGCTTTGTTTCATGAACAGCCGTCCGCACGTTTGACAAGTTGTTGCTTCCACAGTCATTCACCTCTGTCTTTTATATCGGACACATTTTTGATTTGTTTAGTGTCCGAAACAAGCAAACGGCAGAAACTTGTTCCACCCCTGCCCGGCGGAGGGTGAGCGCCGCTTGGTGAAGCGTCGTCCCGGTCGTGTAGACGTCGTCGACGAGGACAATTTTGTCACAGTGAGGCAACGTATGTACAGTGAACGGGTTCGCGCGGTGCCGCCTTTCTTCTTTCCCAAGTTCACGCTGACTTGAAACCTCGGATTTTACGAGCACCTGTTTTGTCGGTCCGATCATCTTCGCGAGCACCTCGGCCTGATTGAAACGCCGGGTCCGCAAACGTTCCTCGCTGAGCGGGATCGGCACGTACATGACGCGTGGCTCCCTTGTCTGTCGCAACATTTCCTGCACCTGATGCGCCAGGGCGACATCGCCGCCGAACTTATAGCGGTGGAGCCAGTTCGCGCCCGACTCGTCATAGGCGTAGAGAGAATGGACGGTCAAGTCGAGACCGAGAGCGAGCCAACGGACACAATCCGAGCACGTCACCCCGTCCGCGGTCGGATGCCCGCAACGCGGACAACCCGCTTTGAGCGGCGTCAACATCCTCTCGCAGTCCGTACAGACCCAATCCCGCTTTAAGAGCGTCGCCGGGCTCCACGGGACCGCGAACGGTTTTCGGCAGACGAGACAGTTCATCGCCGATTCGCCTCCTCGATCTCGCGAATGGCTTTATCTTGCCGGAACGTGCGCTCCTCGTAAAAGAAGACGACGTCCCCGGTCGGCGCGGTCGGCTTGCGACCGGCCCGGCCCGCCATCTGGATGAGGGCGCGCGACGAGAACAAGGCGTGACTGCTGTCGAGGACGGCGACGTGCACCCCGGTCACGGTCATGCCCCGTTCCCAAATCGACGTCGCGAGCACGATCCCGTTCATCGCCGCGAGCCACTCGAGTACGTCTGTCCGCTCGTCCGTTTCGGCCGAGACGGCCTTGTATACGAATCCGTTCGCTTCGAGCAGTTCCCCGTAACGGACGAGGTCCGGTTTCGTCGGGACGAACAACAGACGCGGTGACGCCTCGTACTGGCGACAGAAGTCAAGGATGGCTTGTTCCGTCTCACGGACGAGTCGGGGTACGGGTAAATCGTGGCCATGATAGCGCCTGGACAGATGAACGGTCGGGAACTGGCGTTGCCAGACGGTCGGCGTCGCCGTCACGAACAAAAACAGACCTTTCCCGGCCCGTCGGAGCGTCCGCCAGAGAGTAAGGTCGAAAGCGAACGGGAAGGCGTCAGACTCGTCGACGAGGACGTAATCGAATACGTGACGGAGATTCACGAGGAGGGGCGCGGTCGCGACGGTGATCATCCCGATCGTCTCCTTGTTCCCGCCACCGTAACGCCGCGTGATCGGAACAGAGAAGGCCCGCTCGAGCCGGTCGGCCCACTCGATGCCCACGTCACGCCGCGGCGAGACGATGAGGACACGCTTCCCGTCATTCACGGCGCGCGCGATGACGGGGAACGTCATCTCCGTCTTCCCGGCCCCGCAGACGGCATGGACAAGTCCGCTCGTCCTAGTTTCCCACCAGGCGAGGAGCTGACGGCTGACATGCTGTTGCTCGTCTGACAGTTCGAACGGCATGACGAGGTCGGTCGCCGCCAGCGGTGTCGTGATGTCCGCTTCGGTGAGGCGGTCGCACTGACAGACGCGACCGAGATGCAGACAGTTGCGGCAATAGCGGCACTGCCCGTGATAGCATGTGTAAGAACGTGTGTCCGTGCTCAGACAGCGCTGGCAGACGCCAAAGCGGATCGCCGGTGTTCCAACGGGTGACACGATGAGTTGTCCCATAACATCAGTCCTTTTTCTGTTCACGCTAACAGACCTATTTTCGTAGGTCGAACTCGCTTCCATGACAGACGGCGGCTCGCTATCCGTGACTACCACGGCGCAAATCGATCCATTCCAATTTCGAACCAAAAGCAGGCACACCGCTTTGCGGTATGCCTGCTTGAATCATTCGACCGTCTCCTCAGACGGGGTATCACGCAAAGCGAGACGTACCCGCTCCACGTGATTCTCCGTCATCTCGATGACGGTTAAGACGTAACGGTCGAACTCGAGCGTATCGTCGACTTCATGCGTCTCGCGGTACACTTGGAGCCAACCTCCGAGCGTATCGATGCCTTCTGACTGTTCGAACGTGATACCGAACCGTTCCTCGAGCTGTTCGAGCAAGACGCGCGTATCGATTTCATACGTCGTGTCGTCGACCGTATGGATCGGGTCGACCTCATCCTCATCGAACTCGTCACGGATTTCCCCGACGATCTCTTCGAGCAAGTCTTCGAGCGTGATGAGACCGGCCGTCCCGCCGTATTCGTCCAAGACGATGGCGATATGGGTCCGGGCCTCACGCATCTGTTTCAATGTATCTTCAAGCGGTGTCATTTCATGCACGACCGGAAGCTCTTTCACATAAGTGGAAAGATTGATGGACGGGCTGACCGCGAGTCCCATCAATACCTCTTTGACGTTAATATAGCCGATCAAGTTGTCCTTGTCGCCGTCTTCTGTGATCGGGTAACGGGTATATTGACTGTCCGCGAACGTCTCGAGCACTTCGGCCCGCGTCGCCTCGATGTCAATCACCTCGACTTTCGTCCGGGGCACCATTACGTCTTTCGTGACGTGTTGGTCGAACGAGAAGATGTTTTGCATCATGGCGAGTTCCGTCTGGTTGATCTCACCGCTTTGGAAACTTTGGGCCATGATGATTTTTAACTCTTCTTCCGAGTGTGCTTCTTCATGCCCAGCCGGTTTGACGCCGAACAATCCGAGCAACAACCGGGCCGACCCATTCAACAACCGAATGAACGGGAACATGATTCGTCCGAACCAATAGAGTGGCCGAGCGAAGATGAGCGTCATTCGCTCCGCGTATTGAATCGCGAGCGATTTCGGTGCAAGTTCGCCAATGACGACGTGTAAAAACGTCACAATCGCGAATGCGGCGACGAATGAAATAACTGATGCAGCCGACGCTGGGATATCGAACTCGTTAAACAGCGGCGTCAACAACCGGACGACCGACGGTTCTCCAAGGAAACCGAGTCCGAGCGCCGTCACCGTGATTCCGAGCTGACACGCCGATAAGTAATAGTCGAGGTCAGACGCGACCTTCTTCGCGAGAATCGCCGACTTGTTCCCTTCTGCCACCAGCTGATCGAGTCGTGACATCCTTACTTTAACGACCGCGAACTCCGATCCGACAAAGAATGCGGTGAGTGCGATCAACAACGCCACCAACGACAATAACAGCCAAATCGGGCCTTCCACTTCTCCGCCACCGCCACCGGCAGCCATTACGTGTGTAGAGTAAATCCTGTCCACATGTTCCTCGAGAGACTCGAGGGTCACCTCCAACTAATCATTTTTTACAAGGTCACAAGACTGTGACTTTGTCTAATGAATAACCTAATATGAGAGTCCGCCTCTCGGCAACTAAAAAGGAACGCCCTTGCGGACGTCCCATTCCCTCATTTCCGTCTGTAGAACATGATGGCCTCGTACGCACGGAGCGACAGCGTCGTCCCATCGAGTTGTGGTACGTCATAGTTATGGCTGACGACTTCCGCATGGGTGAACCCTCCCGGAATCTCAAACGTCGTCTCCGGTCCATAGAAGTTCGCGACGACGAGCACTTCCTCGTGTTCCGTCTTGCGCGTGTACGCCCAGACGTCGAGCGCGTCTGGCGTGAGGATCGTGTAGTCCCCGTCCGTCAAGACGTCGAGCTCTTTACGGAGCGAGATCAAGTTCTTGTAGTGATAGAACACCGAGTTCGGGTCATCGAGTGCCGTCTCGACGTTCACGTCCGCGTAGTTCGGCGCAACGTTGATCCACGGCGTCCCGCTCGTGAATCCGGCATGTGGTGTCGCATCCCACTGCATCGGTGTCCGCGAGTTGTCCCGCGACTTCTGTTTGATGGCGGCCATCATGTCCTCATGCGAGACGCCCTGATCGCGCTTCAACTTGTAGGCGTTGAGCGTCTCGATGTCACGATACTCCTCGAGCGAGTCGAAGCCCGGATTCGTCATTCCGATCTCTTCGCCTTGATAGATGTACGGCGTCCCTTGGAGGCCGTGGAGCACGGTCGCGAGCATTTTTGCACTTTCGACACGGTGATTGGTGTCATTCCCGAAACGGCTGACGACGCGCGGTTGGTCGTGGTTGCACCAGAAGATGGCGTTCCATCCCTTGCCGTGCATCCCTTCCTGCCACGTCGACATGATGTCTTTCAGTTGCACGAAGTCGAACGGAGCGGCGACGAACTTCTCCCCGTTCGGATAGTCGACTTTTAAATGATGGAAGCTGAACGTCATGCTGAGCTCGTGCTCGTCCGGATTCGAATAACGGACGCAATGGTCGAGCGTCGTCGACGACATCTCACCGACCGTGATGACATCGTGGCCGTCGAACACCTCGCGGTTCATTTCTTTTAAGTATTCATGGATGCGCGGCCCGTCGGTGTAGAACTTGCGGCCGTCCGAATCGTCTTGCGGAAAATCCTGCTGCTTCGAAATCAAATTGATGACGTCGAGTCGGAACCCTTTGATGCCTTTGTTGCGCCAGAAACGCATCATTTCATAGACATCTTCCCGCATCTGCTCGTTCTCCCAGTTCAAGTCGGCCTGGGTCACATCGAACAAATGAAGATAGTACTGGCCGCTCACCTCGTCATACTTCCAAGCGTTGCCGCCGAACTTCGACTCCCAGTTCGTCGGTTCATCGCGCCAAATATAGTAGTCCCGGTAACGATCGTCACCGGCGCGCGACTTTTGGAACCATTCATGCTCGGTCGATGAGTGGTTGACGACGATGTCCATCATGAGCCCGATCCCGCGCGCCTCGGCCTCACGGACGAGTTCCTCGAGGTCATCCATCGTCCCGTACGATGGGTCGATCGCATAATAGTCGCTGACGTCATAGCCGTTGTCATTTTGCGGCGATTTGTACACCGGGGTCATCCAAATGTATTCGATTCCGAGTTCAGCCAAGTAATCGAGCTTCGCCGTCACCCCTTTGATCGAACCCGTGGCATTGCCTTCCGGACTATAGAAGCTTTTCGGATAGATTTGATAAACGACGGATTTGCGCCAGTTTTTTTGTGTCATATGCGACATCTCCTTTTGTAAGAGTTTTCATTTGCATCGAAAAGAGGGAAGAACCGCCGTCCCTCCCTCCCGAGTCATCATGCTACTTTATTTTCTTGGAGCTCACCTTTCTTCATGTAAAGTTTTGACAAGACGAACGTCAAGACGAACGGGAAAATGATGGCGATAATCATCCCAACAATGAACAGTAAGATTTTGTCTGTGAAAATCGATAGGAATCCAGGAAGGCCCCCGACCCCGATCCCGATCGCTTGAACGTTATTGAGCGTAATAAAGATGGCGGCCGCGGCCGATCCGATCATCGCTGAGTAGAACGGGAACTTGTTCGGTAAGTTCACCCCGAACATGGCGGGTTCGGTAATTCCGAAATATGCCGAAATTGCAGACGTCGACGCCATACTTTTTTGTTTCGCATTGTGCTTGTAGACAAAGAACATCGCGAGTGCGGCCGAACCTTGAGCGATGTTTGACAAGGCAATCATCGGCCAAATGAATGTACCGCCTGTTTCAGCGACAAGCTGAAGGTCGATGGCGATGAACAAGTGGTGCATCCCTGTTACGACGAGCGGCGCATAAAACAATCCGAACAGGAGCGCCCCGAGGACCGGTACCGCTTCGAAGACGTTGACGAGACTCATAGCGATGACGTTACCGAGTCCACGCGTGACCGGACCGACAATCGCAAGCGCGAGGAATCCTGTGACGACGATTGCCGTGATCGGAACGACGAGCAATTGAATCGCGTTCGGCACATGTTTTTTCAAGAAAATCTCAATATGACTCAAAATGTACGCTGCAGCAAGCACCGGTAAAATCTGACCTTGATAGCCGACTTTCTCAATTTCGAACAAGCCGAGGATGTTAAACGTCGGAACCTCACCTTCAAGGGAAGCTTGTCCGTAGCCCCAAGCGTTGAGAAGATCCGGGTGAACAAGAAGGAGACCCATGACGATCCCGAGCACTTCGCTTCCACCGAACCGTTTCGTCGCTGACCAACCGACGAGCGCCGGTAAGAACACGAACGCCGTGTTCGCCATCATGTTGATGAGATCCCACAGACCTTGAAGATTTGGATAGGCCTCAATCAGCGTCGCATCTTTGACGAATAATCCCTCTGATGCGAGCAAGTTGTTGATCCCCATCAACAGACCGGCGACGATGATGGCCGGGATGATCGGCATGAACACGTCCGAGAATACTTTGACGAGTTTTTGGAGCGGGTTCATCTTCTTGCCGCCGGCCGATTTGACCTCGGCGACCGTTGCCGCTTCGAGACCGGCGAGTTTGATAAATTCAGCATAAACCCGTTCGACGTCTCCGGCTCCGATGACGATTTGATACACACCCGAGTTTTCGAATGCCCCTTTGACGAGATCGGCTTCTTTCACTTTCGCTTCATTGACGAGCGACCGGTCTTTCAACGAAAGACGGAGACGTGTGACACAGTGCGCCGCTTTGTCAACGTTATCCTTGCCCCCGATGGCTTCAAGGACATCCGCGGCGATTTGACGATAATCTGCCTTCATAATTGTAGGCCTCCTTTGTTTGAAAGCGTTTGTTGAAAACGGTTACTTATGAGTACAAACAAAGTGTAACTTATATAGATAAGTACTGTCAACAACTTATCTATATAAGTTACATGTGACAAAAGCGTGACCTTGCTCATTATTTTTGTTCCCTCTTGTCTTGTTTCAAAACGAAAAAAGACTCCTTCCGAAGAAAGAGCCTTAACGACGTGCCACATCACTGAACTGAAACTTATCGAGCCGGTGGCGGGACTCGGTGTATTCGAACTGTCTGCCTTCATATAAAAACGTGTCGTTCGTGATGACGATGACATACTCGTAATCGTGCAGGTCGAGGCGTAGCCGATCGAGTTCGGTCACATCCTCGGCCGCAATCTTTCGTTTAGCGTAGCTAATCTGTAGGCCGAGTTCTTGCTCGATGTACTCGTAAATCGAACGTTCGGCGATTTCTTTCGTCAGTCCTGGAACGAGGTCTTTGACAAAATAATTGACGTCCAAGATGACATCTTCTCCATCAAAGTTTCGGACCCGCTCAATCCGGTACATCCGTGTGCCCGGCGTCAAATCCATCCGGTCGACAAGCCAGGTGGGTGCCTCGATGTCCTCGAACGAGGCGACTGACGTCTGGATCGAGCGACCGAGCAAGGAAGCGTACACTTCGGAGAAACTGACGATGCCGTTAAACTGGAACTCGATTTGGTCGCGCCTGAGCACAAAGACGCCTTTACCGTGATGCTTGCGGACGTAGCCGTGCTCTTGAAGCAAATCGAGCGCTTTCCGGACCGTTCCTCGGCTCGCGTCATACTCGTGCATGAGCTCGGTCTCGGACGGCAGTTTCGACTCCGCCGCATATTCGCCCGTCTTCATCCGCTCGGCTAGACGCTCATAAATTTGACGATATTTGGCCACAGGCTCACTCCTCTCTATCGAAAAAGACGACCGGATGGCCGTCTTTCGTTTACCATTCGCGGCGATACCACGTGATGCCGATCGCGCCAGGTCCAAGATGTGTCCCGATGACCGGTCCAAAATGAGCGCCCGTGACATGGGCCTGCGGGAACTTCTGTTTCATCGAAGCGATTTCCTCGGCCTGTCGTTCTGGACAGTTGGCATGGATGATGCCGATGCAATACCCATCCCCATCTCCCTCGATCGACTGCTCCATCATCTCTTCGATGCGACGGACCGCTTTCTTGTATGTCCGGATCTTCTCGAACGGGACAATCAACCGGTCTTGGAAATGGAGGACCGGCTTGATTTGGAGGAACGATCCAACGAGCGCCTGCGCCGCGTTGAGTCGCCCGCCCCGTTGAAGATGATCAAGGTCGTCAACGACGAAGTACGCACGAATCAATGCTCGCACTTTTTCAAGATGCGCCATGATTTCTTGTGCCGACGCACCTGCGTCACGTAAATAAATCGCTTCTTCGACGAGGAACGCTTGGGGCATACATGAGATCTCCGAATCGAACGCATGAACGTTGACGTCGACCATATCATTCAAGGCGATCATCGATTGATACGTTCCACTGATTCCGCTCGAGAGCGTGATGGCGATCACGTCCGTCACCTCTTTTGGGAGCGTTTCAATCATTTCAATCGTTTCCCCGATGCTCGGTTGGGACGTCGTCGGCAAGTTCCCTGCCTCGATCCGGTCATAAAACGCCTCGGTCGTGATATCGACGGCTTCGCGGAACGACTCCCCGTCAAAAATCACGCTGAGCGGTGCGACGTGGACGTCGTGGCGCTCACAAAATTCGGCCGGCAAATAGGCGGTACTGTCGGTCAAAATGGCTATGTTTCCCATGCTATATCCTCACTTTACATCGTTTCATTTTCCAATTGAATGTGGATTCCATCCCATATTGTAGCATAAAAACGATGTGTTGCATCGGTCGAGGTCAAATCTCGACCCATCCGCGGCGGATGGCATCGACGACGGCTTGGGTCCTGTCGTTCACTTCCATCTTGCGGAGCACCGATGAGACGTGGTTTTTGACCGTCTTTTCGCTGATGAACAGCATGTCGCTAATGTCGCGGTTCGAGCGACCTTCAGCAAGCAAGTGCAAGACTTCGACTTCACGACGCGATAACAGTTGATAGACGGGGTCGTCGGTACGGCTCTCGACGTTACGTCCGGCGTGCTCTCCTTTGAATTGGAGCAAACGACGGTACTCTTTCAAGACGTTCGTCGTCACTTTCGGGTGCAAGTACGCCCCATCTTTCGCGACCGAACGGACCGCCGAGATGAGCTCGGTCGATGCGACTTCTTTGAGCAAGAACCCGGACGCCCCCGCTTCGAGCGCGTGCGTGATGTACGACTCATCGTCATGAATCGACAGGATGAGGACGCGGGTTTCTGGTGAGAGCACCGATAACTGCTTCGTCGCCTCAATCCCGTTCAATTCAGGCATGTTGATATCGAGAATCAAGATTTCCGGCTTGTGGTCCGCGGCGATGCGAATCGCCTCGGTCCCGGTGCGCCCTTCGGCGACGACCGTGAACTCGTCTTCTAAATCAAAAATCCGTTTCAAGCCTTCTCGAAACAGCTCATGGTCATCCACAATCGCGATGCGTGTTTGTAATTGTTCCATTTGATATTCCCCCTTGTTCTTGTCTTACGTAATCGGAATCGACATGCGGACGACCGTCCCTTTGCCGACTTCCGAGTCAATGGTCATGCTTCCGTTCACAAGTTCGATCCGTTCTCTCATCCCCACGATCCCGAATGACTCTTCGCCAATGGAACTCGGCACGAAACCGACCCCATGGTCACGTACGTGAATATGTATCGCATCATGCGCTTGCTCGACGTTGACGATGATCTCCGCCGTCTTCGAATGTTTGATCGCGTTTTGGACTGCCTCCTGGACGAGTCGGAACACGTTGATCTCCAATTTCTCGGGCAGCCGGCCTCGGGAGCCCCGGTAGTTGAGCCGGGTCTTGATGGACGTGTACTCTTCGGTCTGATGCAAATACCGTTCGAGCGTCGGCAAGAAGCCGAGGTCGTCAAGCGACATCGGACGAAGGTCGTAAATGAGTCGTCGGACGTCGACGAGCGCGCCGCGAATCAAGCGCTTCAGTTCGTGCAACTCGGCGAACGCCTCGTCTTTTCCGCGCTTGTCGTACGTCTTTTCAATCAAGTCGGCTCGAATCAAAATATGAGCAAGCGATTGCGCTGGTCCATCGTGCATCTCACGGGCAAGGTGGCGGCGTTCTCGTTCAGCCGCCTCGAACACGCTAATCGCCATCTCTTGCTTCTTCATCATGTCCGAGTACTCTTGCTGGAGATCATCCCGAAGGAAGTTCAAAACGACGGAGACGCGGCTGACGAGTTTATCGGCCCGTTCGATTGTGTCCTCTAGGACGAGCAGGCGGCGTTCGAGGTCGTTGCGACGTTGTTGGCCGGCCATCTCTTCTTTTTGGATGAGAAAGCGCTCGAGCTGCATTTGGTTCGCGCGTTCATACGCTTCCCGAATCTCTTGCTCGCTATGTATATGAAACTTCTTGCTCACTTGGACGAGTTTATTTTTCGCCGCTTTCACAAGCAAGTCGAGTCGTTCCGACTCTTCAATGTAAAACTCGATCTTTTGCGTCAACTCTTTCAGTTCATTCTGGATCAACGAATACTCGTTGGCCGAACTCTCGGTAATCCGGACGATCTCCTCTTTACTTTCCGTCACCGTATCAATCATATTTGTTATGATATGTTCTAAAGCTGTACGATCGGTAATATGATTCACGATGCCATCCCCTAATAATTCGGTAGTTAGTCCTCATCTATTCCTATTATCGTCTGCAGAACGTTCGTTTACAGTAAAAAATAGAGGCTCTCCTTCCCATTCGCCGCATCAGGCGTTGACGCCTACTTGAATTGTGAACTACTCACCACTTATTTGCTTCGCAAATTGAAGTAGGAGCTTCTTGGGAAGACCGTACTTTTACTAGCCACGATTGTTTACCAAGCTCGTCGGGCAAGTCCCTGCCCTGAAGGTTTTTTAGTCAGCCAACATCAACAGGTTGATGCTCGCGTTGATATCTCGATCATAATGAGCGCCGCAAGTACACGTCCATTCACGGACATCCATCGTCTTCTTCTGGCCTTTCTCGCCGCAAGAAGAACAGATTTGCGTCGATGCGAACCACTGGTCGGCCTTGATGAGCGTCCGCCCGTAGAACTTACATTTGTATTCCAACTGTCGGACGAACTCATACCAACTGGCGTCTGCGATTGATTTCGCCACCTTGTGGTTCTTCATCATATTCTTCGATCTCAATGTCTCCACGACGATGACTTGGTTCTCGTCAACGATTTGTTTCGACAGCTTATGAAGAAAGTCCTTGCGCTGGTTCGCGATCTTTTCTGCTTTGCGTCGGGGTTCAGCTTCGACTCTTCATACAGTCGGATACGCTCTTCGAGCATCTTATTGTAGACGAAACGGACGCAACCGAACGTCTTTATGAAGGATTCTTGTTGTGGCTTTGTCGGGTATAGTCGAAACTTGTACGCCTTCAGCAAAGTGATCACTCCTTTCCTTGTTTTTCGATGTATTGCCTGATGACGTCGGTCGTCGCACCGCCGGTCGTCACGAGGCAGTAGCTCCGAGACCAGAACATTTCTTTCCACAGTCGTCTCTTGACGTGCGGAAAGTCTCGTTTGATCAGTCGGCTGCTGGCGCTCTTGTAGGCGTTCAGAAACTTCGACATCTCTGTGTTCGGGTGGGCCTTGAACGACACGTGGATGTGGTCGCCGTCATGGTTCCACTCGGTCAGTGTGATATGGTATGACGCACCGATGCGTTCGAACGTCTGTCTCGCGAACTCGGAGACGGCGTCGTCGATCACGTCACGCCTGTGTTTGACCACCAAGACGAGGTGGTAGTTCAGAAGGAAGACTGAGTGCTTGTTTGTATCCATTTTCATTGGTATATCAGTCCTTTTGATTGGTCACACTGATCGTATCAAACGATTGTAACCTTGCCAAGACAGGCGATTCATCTCCCACCTCCGCCGGGCTTCTCCCCGAGACGCTTAGAGGAGGGAGAATTCTCGCCTGATTTAGTTGAATTTTAAAAAAAATATTCAAAAATAGAAAGGAGAATTTTCAGAAATGTCTACTGAACAAAATTATACTATAAAACAAGACGGAGAATACGAGGTCATCATCCAAAAGTCAAAATTTATTGCCCACTTCAAACGCGTGACATCCGAGGACGAGGCGCAGGCGTTCATCCAAGCCATCAAGAAGACGCATTGGAACGCCAATCACAACTGCTCCGCTTACATCATCGGCGAACGGAACGAATTTCAAAAAGCGAACGACGACGGAGAACCGAGTGGCACGGCCGGGCTGCCGATGCTTGAAGTGCTCCGTAAGCGCGAGGTGAAGGACACGGTCGTTGTCGTGACGCGCTACTTCGGCGGTATCAAGCTCGGCGGTGGCGGATTGATCCGCGCCTATGGTGGTACGGTGAGCGAAGGACTCGACGCGGTCGGCATCGTCGAGCGTATCCCGATGCAACGGTTGACGCTCACGGTCGACTACGGGTGGATCGGCAAAGTTGAGAACGAGCTCCGTCAATCGGCTTATCTTCTTGATGACATCGTCTACGCCGATACCGTCACGTTCCATATCTCGGTGCCCGTCAAAGAGACCGAGGCCGCCCTCGCCTGGCTCGTCGATTTAACGAACGGTCAAGGAGGACTCGAGACCCAGGACCAGCGCATCATCGAACGTGATTTTGTACGGTAGGTCCCGTATACTAAAGGAAACGAATGAAATGAGGAGACGACATGGAACAAGACTCCCGCAAGAAACGCCCCGCATGGAAAATTGCCCTGCTCGTGCTCGGCCTCGTCTTGCTGATTGGTGGGTCGGCCTTCGGCTACTTCGTCTACAAGGCGAACGAGACGGCGGAGAACGCGAACAGCGAACTGACGCGCGGTGACAAGTCGGAACGTCGTGACGAGACGGTCGACCTGACAAAAGACCACTTTTCCGTCTTACTCGCTGGTGTCGATGGCGGTGCCTCACTCGAAGAGGGACGGACCGATTCGCTCATGGTGGCGACGTTCAATAAAGAATCACGTCAAGTAACGCTCGTCAGCATCCCGCGTGATTCATACGTCGACGTCGTGACAACGGACGGTGAGTTTAAAGACAAGATTAACCATGCCTACTCGTATGGCGGGATCGACACGACCATCGCGACGGTCGAGAAGCTGTTCGACATCCCGGTCGACTATTACGCGACGATCAACTTCGATGGCATCGAGGATCTCGTCGATGCGGTCGGTGGTGTCGAAGTCGACGTGCTCATTCCAATTTCAGGACGGGCGACTGGAAACGTCGAACTCGAACCCGGTGTCCAGACACTGAATGGAAAAGAAGCGCTCGCATACGCGCGTATGCGTAAAGACGACCCAGAAGGTGACGTCGGACGAGCGAAACGCCAACAACAAGTGCTCGAAGCCATCATCAACGAAGCGACGACAATCAACTCGTTCACGAAACTCAACCGGATCATGAACGCGGTCGGCAATAATATCCGAACGAACATGTCTCTCTCAGAGGCGTCACAGTTGCAACCGTACACAAAGTCACTCCGTTCGTTCAATCAAGAGACGCTCGCAGGTGGTGATTTGACGATCGATGGCGTGTATTACTACGAACTCGACCCGGCCGACTTGAGTAAAAAACGTACACTCTTAAAGACCGAGCTCGGGCTCCCCGTGACGGCGGAGGATAGCGAAAATGATACAGACAACGGCTTGCCTGATTCTAATGACGGTTTCAGTGAGACGACAACGTACTGACCACAAAAACGACCAAGGACATCGTGTCCTTGGTCGTTTTGATGCATCGTGGTTACGTTTTGGGACGTCCAAGCAGACGTCGTGACGCTTGAATGAACGGTTTATAGTTCGGATGGATCAACTCTGTCGACTCCACGATCAGTTCGATGACAACGAGAACAACGATGAATGTGATGACCGCTCCGAGCATCGTCGTCTTCGCGAATAAAATCGAAGCGATGCCGAAGAAGAACGTCATCCCATACATGAGTAAAACGGCCTGTCTCGTCGTGAACCCCATATCAATCAATTGATGGTGCATATGTGACTTATCGGGTGACATCGGTGGTCGCCCTTGCACGAGCCGACGGACGATTGCGAAAATCGTGTCCGAGATGGGCAGTCCGAGCAAGAGAACCGGTACGACGAGCGAGAACAGTGTCACGTTCTTGAAACCGATGAGCGAGAATACGGCGAGCATATAACCGAGGAAAAGCGCTCCGGTGTCACCCATGAAAATCTTGGCCGGGTAAAAGTTATGGACGAGAAAACCGAGGGTGCTCGCGAGGAGCAACAAGGCCATCATCGTCAAATAGACGTTTCCTTGGATGATGGCGAGCAAGGCAATCGTCCCGAGAGCGATACTTGAGACACCTGCAGCCAGTCCGTCGAGACCGTCAATCAGATTGATGGCGTTCGTAATCCCGATCAACCAGAGTACCGTCACCGGAATGCTCCATGAACCGAGATAAAGTTGTTGGTCGAACGGGAGGTTAATCAATTCGATACGCATGCCTGAGTTCAAGACGATGACCGTCGCAATCATCTGCCCCATCAATTTGACGCGAGCCGTCAACTGGAAGCGGTCATCAATAAGACCGGTCATGATGATGACGACCGCCCCGATTAAAATCGCATCATTATAACGACTCGTCGGCAATAGAAGCGCATAACCGATCAGGAAAGCGATGAAGATGGCGAGACCACCGATTCGTGGCATCGTCCGTAAATGTACTTTTCGGGCGTTCGGGTGATCGACCGCCCCGATCAGAAAAGCAAATCGGCGAACGAGCGGCGTGATCAAGATGGCCATCACAAAACTGACCAACATGGCAATCCATAGCATGGGCCAACGTTCCTCTCTCATAAAAAAATAGACTCTGGCGAATTATAGCATATTTCGATTAAGGCAAGACGTATCAGAAATGTTACAACAAAAAATCCCGACGAACTAATCTCGTCGGGTCACATTCAGGCGTGGCTCGGTTGCGTCGTCACTTCATCCGTAGCTTCGTATGTATACAAGCCGCGCCCCACTTTTTTAATTTCAGGATTGACCGACTCGACTTTTACCATCAATTGGTAAATATTACTTATATGGTGGCGATATCGTAATTCGAGTTCCATTTGTATATCTCGCACGCTCATTGTTTTCCGTTCTTTTAACAGGTCTGTTACCTGATGGACATAGACCTCGAGCGGATACCGTTGATTGACACGGCGGGGGCGAAGGCGTTTGGAAGGATCGAGGAGCGACTCTTCCTCTCCCTTGCTTCGGTTTAATTCAGAAATTAAATACTCGGCTCGACGTTGTAACTGTCGATACGACTCTTCAATTTCCATCAGCTCCCGATAAATGTGTTCATTCACGTTCGTAGATTCCATACACAAATCTCCTTCTACACCCAAATAAAAATCATTATTCCCTATTTTGAATCAAGAATTTCTAATTATTTCTTGCTCTCTTTTCAAAGTGTAACGGATTTGTAATGTGGTTGTCATCTATTTTTAGGCATCTTCGCCTATTTGGGACTTTTGAACCACAAAAAAAGACGGCGACTGTTCGGGGCAGTCGCCGTCTCACGGAAGATGATGGTAGTCTTTACGCGCCGACGCGTTCGAGGATGCGTGCGAGCGAGAGTTCGTCGGTCGAAGAAACGATGAGGTCCGCATGACCGAGCATCGAAGCTTCCCCGACGGCGACAGCAACATGTTTGCCGCTTTGATTGCAGTCACGCCTGCAGCTGCGTCTTCAACACCGATGGCATGTTCGGGTTTCACGCCAAGGGCAGAGGCAGCCTTCAAAAACACTTCGGGATGTGGTTTTGATTCGGCGACAGTTGCTGCATCGACAATGTGATCGAAGTAATGACGGACACCGAGTGCGTCTACGACCGCAAATGCGTTTTTAGAAGCTGATGCCATTCCGATTTTGAGACCAGCCTCTTTGATTTCATCGAGGAATGAAACAATGCCAGGCAACAAATCGGCTGAAGAAATATGTTGAATGAGTTCAACATAATGCTCGTTCTTCTTCTGGGCGAGTTTCGCTTTCTCATCCGGTGTGAAATCGTCTTGCTTTCCACCGAGTACGAGAATGCGCTCAAGTGAGTCTGTCCGGCTCACGCCTTTCAGTGTCTCATTGAACTCACGGTCAAACGGAATATCGAGCTCTTCTCCAAGTTGTTTCCATGCGAGGTAATGGTACTCCGCAGTGTCAGTGATGACACCATCCAAATCAAAAATGACTGCTTCAATCGTTGACATACATGCTTTCCGCCTTTCCTTCTCATGTTTCTGTCGTCAGACTACATTAAGGGAACTTGACAAGTACCCGTTGCACGATTGGTCATTGATGCAAACGGTTGCACTTGTTCGATTTCTATTATATAGGAAAAGCCCATCGTCATGCAACCGCTTTCGCAAAAAAATCAAAAAGCAGGAGAAGCATTTGCCTCTCCCGCTCCTTATAATTGGATGCCGACAACTTTGACGTTCACCGATAGCGGTGTCATCGCAAGCATCGTGTCCATATCTTGCGTGATCTGTTCTTGTACTGCCGTCACTGTTTTGACGATTGATTGGCCGTAGGCGATGTAAAGCGACAAATTGATGATGACGCCTTCTGACGTTTCATCGACTTTGACGTGCTTCATGAGCGCTCGTTCCGACAGTTTTGTGTCTTCTTGCGTAAACGACACGTGTTTCGTCTCTTTGACCGCGACGGCGGCGATCATCTCAACGACGTGGCGTGAGACGTTGACGTCTCCTTCTGTGTTATGCATTCCATTTTCGTATGGCATGGTGTCACTTCCTTAACTCTAGTTTCGCTTCCCACCTTAAAGTGTAGCGGAAAACGACCATTTAGAAAAGGGTTTACGACTTTGCATCTTTTGCTTCTTGGGCGCCACTCACGTCAATCTCGACGAGCGGCTTCAACAGTTTGACGACCGGTGGGCTTATAATCAATAGGACGATTAGGAAGGCGACACCGAACAAGACGAGCAATTGGAGCCATGACGTCGGCATGAACCCGGCCGGCACGACCGCCTTCCAAGCGACGACAAGAAAGACGTGCACCAAGTAGATGTAGAGACTATATTTACCGGCCCGAGTGAACACCGGCAACTCGCGCCCAGGGATGATAAGCGCGAAACTGATCGCCATGAGCGTCGATACGATATAAACAATCAAGAAAGCGAATGGACCGCTCCAAATCGCTTCCGGCACCGCCGTCTCATAGGCGAACCGGAACTTGAACAAATTTCCGACATGATAGAACGTATCTTCATTTTGAAAACTCATCGAAGCGAGCAGTCCGAGCGTGAGCGCCGTGAAAACGACGAAGCCGCCCGTCCGGTAACGATTGCGCTGCTCGGCCCGTTTCGGCAACTCAAAAAAGTTCAGCGTGTTTCGTTCGCTCATCCAGTTCCCGATCAAGAAGAACGGATAGAACATGATGACTTTTCGGAGCGCGAAGAAGCCGGTCGACTCTGCTTGGAAACCGAATAGGAGCGCGAACAAGAGCGCATACAGTACATACCCTTTCAGTTGCGTCACGTATGGGGTGATGACGTACCAGATGATGATCGCCATCAAATACCAGAGCGCCCAATACGGTTTCAACGGGGTGAGCCCAGGGTTCTCAAGGGACAAGAGCGGGATGCCCTCCGTGAAAGCGAACCAAGATCCTAGAATGACCTGCCAAATGACATAGACGACGAACAGCTGGATCACACGCAAATAGCGGTTCTCCCGGAAAAAGTAACCGCTCAACATGATGAATAACGGCATATGGAACGTATATAAGAATAAGTAAACCCACTTCGATAAAATGTCGTCATAAGCGCCGCGTACGTCGGTCAGCAAGTGACCGAACACGACGAGCAGGACGAGCACGCCTTTAATATTGTCGTACCAATGATTTCGCATAATTCTTCCTCATATCTTACATATTTCTTCTAATCGATCACAGCTGATTGAGTGACCGTTTTTTCTGTTCCCACCATTTGAGCAAGCTAGCCTTATCTTCGGCCGGAACATGCTCCATCAAGAAATCGACTTCTTCTGTCAAGCCGAAGACGACGAGTTCCGGCTCGGTTTGAATCGTCTTAATCAATCGTTCAAACTCAGTAAAGAACGCATTCAATTCGCCGGGTGCGACTGAATGGATGACATCGGCTTGTTTTTCCACGTATTCAACGAAATAGTACAGGTAGAAAATACGGACGTAATTTCGCAAGACAGGGTCTGCGAACGCGTCCGCTTGTTTGACGAGTTTCGCCCCCTCGCGTAATTGATCAAATCGGAACATGTTCCTTGCGTTGGAGGAATCAAGCTTCTTGATGGATTCAATCAAGCGCTCCACTTCTTCCTGTTCGAATCCTTCCATGAAATAGCGGTTCAACGTCCTCTTCACTTCCGCATGCTGTTTATACAACCCGACGATCAATTCAATCAATTCGTTTTGATCGAACTGCTTGAGCTCGGCCCGCAACTCGCTTACTTTCAACTTCTTCATTCAATTCCCTCGCTTCAATTTTTCCTTACCCATCATAGCCGATTTTTTTGACCTGCGACATGACGATTCGACAAAAAAATGATGACGCCACTGTCATCATTCCCCGGATTTACATTCCTCAAGCCGAAACGTCAAGAAATCTTCATCTGACAGCAGGTTTCGTGCGTATTCAAATAGACGAGAGTGGGTACAGTATAGTATAGTAGTCTTACTAAATAATCAGAATATTCTAATAAAAGGAGGTGTAGAGAATGGCTTCCGTCATCCGTAACCGTCATCACATGGTACATGACCCGAAACGTTCATTCTCTAACTTCGGATTTTGGTGGTTCACCGGCGCCTTTTCCGTCGGACTGCTCCTCGTCGCCTTCGAACCTATCCTGGAACGATTTACCGCCATCCATCCGATTCTGGCTGTCCTGTCGTTCGTCTTCCTCTCGTTCTTCATCGGTGTCGTCATGAAACTTGCGCGGGACGTCTGGTGGCTCAATTATCTGCTCGAACGCACGTCGGACCGGTATATGTATATCGGGGCGGATACGCTCCGCGGTTGGCAGTACACGCTCGACTCCATCTGGTTATTGACCCGCACGTCACAAAAAAAGCTCGGCCGATTGTATATCCAAATCGACCGAACCGTCCGTTCTGAAGAAGCGAAACGTCTGTTCGCCGCTTATTTGATTGATCGCGGTGTGCTCGTCGTCTATTCGAGACCATCAAAACCGAAGAAGATGGCTTAACCGAGGAACGGTTCGAGCCATGCCCGAGCTGCCTCGACTTCTTCCATACGCAGCTCGTGTCCACCTCCGTGATAGAAGAGTTCGACGTCCGCTCCGGCACCCCGTAGCGTCGACGTGAGCTCTTCTGTTTCTGTTTGCGGGCAAATCGGGTCACGTTCCCCGGCCGAGATGAATACGTTCGCCCCCGCGAGGTCCGGAAGCGTGAGCGAGCGGTCCGGGACCATCGGGTGGAACAACAGTGACGCGTCGAACGCATGCTTCCGATAGAGCGCCGAACCGATCAAGTTGGCGCCGTTCGAATAACCGAGCGGAATCATCTTGTCCCGGTCGATGCCGTACTCCGTTGTGGCGTCATCCAAGAACGTCAAGAACCGTTCCGTCTGTTTCTTCAAGTCCTCGAGGTCGAGGACGCCTTCCGCGTGACGGCGGAAGAAACGGGACATGCCGTTCTCGAGGACGTCTCCGCGCAACGTCAAAATGTTCGCCTCGGGGGCGAGGATTCGGGCGAGCGGGATCAAGTCCTGTTCCGTGCCCCCTGTCCCATGCAATAAAACGAGTGTTGTCTCAGTCGTTCCTTTAATGAATTGATGAATCATGTTATATCTCCTTTCGGAATTGTAATCGCCGGTAACGTGCGGATAATCGCTTCACGGTCTCGTTCGAACCAGGCCGGGAGCTTGAGCGTCGAGCCGAGGTCTTCCAAATTTTCATCGATCAAAAAGCCAGGGGCGTCGGTCGCCAATTCATGGAGAATCCGGCCTCCGTCATGGAAATAGACCGAACGGAAGTAATGACGCTCTTTCACTTCGGTTGGACGCAGCCCGAGGTCAAAGATGGCATCTTGCCATGACGTATAGTCTTCCCCTTCGCCAATGCGCCACGCGATATGATGGACCGTCCCTGAACCGGTAACCCCGTTCGGCAGGATTGTCTTTTTCACGTCGATGACGTTGCCATAGTCGGCCGTTGCCTCGAGGCGAATCCATTCTGAATCTTCCCCGACGGTTTTAAAGCCAAACAGCCCGGTCAACATGCGTACCGTCGCCTCCGGGTCTTTTGACAATAGCGTCGCCCCGGCGAAGCCGGTGATCGCCTCGCGTGACGTCACGCCCGGTACGACCCAACTTGTCTGTTTCGTACTCGCTCGGGCGACGAGCTCGACGACGAGTCCGTCCGGGTCTTCGAACAGGAGCGACGGCTCGCCGAAGCGCTCGGTCGCGACCGTGCCGACGCCATGGTCGTTCAATCGTTTCTCCCAGAACAATAGACTGCCTTCCGGGACTAGATAAGCCGTGACCCCGACTTGTCCGCTGCCGACGCTACCTTTCCCGATCCCTGGAATTGGGAAAAACGTGATGACCGTGCCCGGTGATCCTGTCTCGTCCCCGAAATAAAAATGATACGTGCCCGGGTCGTCGAAGTTGACCGTCTGTTTGACGAACCGAAGGCCGAGGACATTCCCATAAAAATCTAATGTACGCTGTGGGTCTTTCACCATCGCCGAAATGTGATGGATGCCCGCTGATTGCTTTGTCATCCTATGTCCTCCTTTTATTATCTTGATTTCAAGATAAATCATTTTCGAAGAAATGTGAAACTTTTTGCTCAATATGGCGTACGCTAATAGTAGACACTTATAAGGAGGTACATATATGACGTTACAAATCGATCGTGTCTCAAAACAGTTCGGTGACTTCACGGCCGTCGACGACTTGAGCTTCCATGTCCCGAAAGGTGAGATGTTCGGCCTGCTCGGGGCGAACGGTGCGGGTAAGACGACGACGTTCCGCATGATCCTCGACATCCTCAAACCGAGTGCCGGGACGATTACATGGGACGGTCGACATGTCGACCATCGCATCGTCGGCTATCTGCCGGAAGAACGTGGCCTCTATCCGAAGTCACCGGTCCGGGACCAGCTCGTCTTTTTGGCGAGTCTGAAAGGGATGCGTCAGGCCGAGGCAAAACGGGCCGTCAAGACATGGCTCGAACGACTCGAGATCCCACAGTACGAGACGATGCGTGTCGAACAACTGTCGAAGGGGAACCAGCAGAAAATCCAACTCGTGGCCGCCCTGCTCCACAACCCGGAACTGCTCATCCTCGATGAACCGTTCAGCGGGCTCGATCCGGTCAATGTCGAAATTTTAAAGCGTGAAGTGCTCGCTCTCCGTGATGCGGGAACGACAATCGTCTTCTCGAGCCACCGGATGGAACACGTCGAGGAGCTGTGCCAACATATCGGTATTTTGAAAGGTGGGCGCGCCGTCGTCAGCGGTGACGTCCCGACGATTAAGACACGTTACGAGGAACCGGTGCTCTTCATCGAAACGGATCGTCCTGATGTGCTCCAAACCCTTCCGGTCGTTCGGACGGTCGAACCGCACAAGGACGGGTATTTCGTCCGGCTCGACTCGTTCGATGGCAGCGATGCTGTCCTCAGCGCCCTCGTCACGAACGGGGCTGCCATCAAGACGTTCATGCGCCAACCCGTCTCATTGAACGATATCTTCATCAAGGAGGTCGGCCAACATGTTTCATAACTTCGGACCGCTCTACTCGTTCACGTTACGCTCGAAGTTACGCTCGAAAGCGTTTCTCATCTCGACACTTTTAACCATCCTGTTCATCTTCGGTTTCACGAACATCGACCGTCTGCTCGCGAACTTTGAGGACACGGACCAGGCGCAAGCGGTCCTCGTCACGGAGAACAATGAACTGACGAAGCTCATGCAGTCACTCGGCTATGAAGATATCGAATCAGCCGCCATCACCGAGTCCGAGGCGCGCAAAGGAATCGATAATGGGGATTACGGGATCGTCGCCTTCATCGACGGGGATTCGGCCCGTGTCTTATCAGAACGACCGGAACCAGATTTCACGACCGTGTTGCAGACGGCGCTGCGCGAAGTGCGTAACGCTGAACTGATTGAGACGTCGAACATCGACCCGTCCGTGCTCGCGGCATTGAATGAACCCGTTTTGGTCGAGGAATCGTATCTTGGCCGCGGCGGAGAAAACTCGGACGAGCTGTTCTCGTCGTTCGCCCTCGTCTATGTCATGCTCATGTTGCTCTACGTCTCAATCATCACGTACGGCTCGATGATTTCGACCGAGGTCACGACCGAGAAATCGTCGCGTGTCATGGAACTCATCATCTCGACGACACATCCGGTGACGCACATGCTCGCTAAAATCTCGGCCATCGGGACGCTCGCCCTGCTCCAAATCGCCATCTTCCTCGGCTTCGGGTACTTCAGTGCCCGCAGCAACGAGATGGCCCAGTCGGTCATCGACAACGCCGGCAACGTCCGGGCCGTCGTTTACTTGTTGACGTTCTTCACGCTCGGGTATCTGCTCTATGCGGCCATGTTTGCCGTGCTTGGCTCGCTCGTCAGTCGTGTCGAGGAGTCCCAACAGATGACGATGCCGGTCATCATGCTGCTTGTCGCGGGGTTCCTTGCCGCCATGTTTGGCTTGAACAACCCGGAGGCCCCAATCGTCACGATTTTATCGTTCGTGCCGTTCTTCACGCCGATGCTCATGTTTCTTCGCGTCATGCTCGTCGACGTATCGGTGTGGGAAGTCGCGTTATCAATCGGAATTATGATTGCCACGATCGGTGTGATCTTGTGGGTCGGTTCGAAATTTTATCGCGGCGGCGTCTTGTTCTATGGCAACAATGCGATTAAACAATGGCGACAAATATTACAGAATCGACAATAACGTTTACAGCATTTTCGTTTTCGTATACTCTAAAGAATGTGCAAAATGAGGAGGAAACGAACTATGCGATCACGATTACTCGCAGCTTTAATCTTTACTTTCATGACGACGCTCACGACGTTCATCTGTTATACCGTCTTCTTGGACGCCGATGCGCTGTGGCAAATCTTGCTCGCATACGCGGGAAGCACGTTCCTCGGGACGCTCGCTTTTTGGTATCCGGTCAGCCGCGTCCGGAGACGTCGCGGTTCGGCGGCGCATGGATCGGCATGTTGATCACGGCGGCGACGCTCATCGGGTTCACGGTGATCCGCTTCACCGTTCGCGGTGACGCCGCGTCCTTACTCGACTGGCAGACGATGCTCGCGAGCCTCGCCTATACGTTCGGTTACGTCGGCTGGGTGCTCACGATTCTCAATATCGTGCTCGGCTTCCTACTTGCCGGGACACGACCGAAAGTACGTTATGATGCGCGCATGGCGCGTTAAGCGACAGAACGGCCACCCATTCGGGCGGCCGTTTTTGTATGCAAAAGCCATGATCCCCCACGGCCTTCACTGCAATTTATACGATTTAGCGACGACCCCGAATTTCGTGTATTGGAATGAGTTGTCGACGAACTGGTCCGGTACGAGTTGCTCGATATAGCGAGCGAACGGGACGATCCGATGCGTCGGTTCGTGCGAGCGACCCAGGTCGAGCACAGCATCGACGAGCGCCTCGAGCGCTTGATGTGACGTCGGTTCCTCGTCTTCGGCGAAGATGCGACGGAGTTCTTCCTCGTGCATCAGGTCAAAGATGCGCATACGCGCCTCGAGCTGCCGCTGCATGTCCTCGGTCGACTTGCCGTGCATCGCCTCGTCATAGGCGAGCTTCATCTGTTCGAGCTCTGGGACCGTCCCTTTCATGAGCACTTTGAGCGACTCGCCCGTCCAAATATGACGGGCCAAATAGTTCGCGTCGATTTTGAGCGCCTTGGCGAGCGCCTCTATGTAAGGCATCGTTGGGTAGACTTCACTCAGTTCGGTCCGGCGAATAAAGTACGGGGCGACGCCGATGCTGTCGGCGAGTGCCTCGACCGAGATGCCGGCCCGCTCACGTAAAATTCGAATCCGATCCCCATACCCCCGATACGGTGCGTTCTTTCCATCCATGTGTCTCTCCCCCTCTCTTTTTAGTATAGTTCCCGAATCCATAAAAAAATACTCGGAAGCGTCTGCCTCCGAGTAAAATGTTCCACTTATTTTTTCGTCAATTCGACGACTTCTGTAGAACCGGCTGTGACCGTGTCGCCTTCAGCAACGAGTTTGTTCACGCCGAAGCTGTCATGGTTCGTGATGATCACCGGTGTGATCGTCGACGGCGCGTTCGCTTTGATGAAGTCGAGGTCGAACGTGACGAGCGTGTCGCCAGCTTTAACGGCTTGACCTTCTGTCACGTGCGTTTCGAAGCCTTCACCTTTAAGGTTGACCGTGTCGAGACCGATGTGAATCAAGTACTCGGCACCGTTGTCAGCGTTGATCCCGATCGCATGTTTTGTCGGGAAGACAGTCGCGATCGTACCGTTTACCGGCGAGACGACTTTGCCGTCTGTCGGTTCGACGGCGATGCCGTCACCCATCATTTTTTGCGAGAACACTTGGTCAGGAACGTTCGTGATGTCAATGACCTTCCCTGTAAGCGGTGAAACCGCGTTAAGTTGTTCTTCTTTACCACCGAATAGTTTTTTAAAGAATCCCATAGCTTAATCCCTCCAACATGTTCTGTTAATCGAAGTCTTAGCTTTTATACCCGAAAAGCTTCCTCTTCAATCCCTACCCTAGAAACGGTATAGTTGTAATAAGGTAGTGCGAATTCGTTTACACATCGTAAGAATACGAGTGTGCAATCGCTTTTGCAAGCCCTTTTTACACTTTATAAAAATTTCACATGATGGAGGCGCTTACAATGACGAATTTCACAAAATTGTCATATGAACGGCCCGACTTGGACGCTTTAAATAACCGATTGTCGGACTATTCAGTCGAATTGCAACAAGCGAGCACACTCGAAGAAGCGAACGAATTGATTCGCCAAATCAACCAGGAACGGAACGAATTCGAGACGCAAAGTCAGCTCGTCTCGATCCGCCACTCGATCGACACGCGCGATGCGTTTTACGAAGCCGAGCAGACGTTCTTTGACGACGCCTTACCAGTGTACGAAAAAGAAGTGCAAGCGTATTACCGCGTTTTGACCGAGCACGACCTTCGCAGCCAACTCGAACAGGAATGGGGCACCCAATTGTTCGAACTCGCCGAGCGCGCGCTCAAGACGTTCGACGAGTCGCTCATCCCGAAACTGCAGGAAGAGAACCGCTTGGCGACCGCTTATCAGAAAGTCATGTCGGCGGCCCAAATCGAATTCGATGGCAAGACGCTCAACTTGTCCCAGTTCGGCCCGTATCTACAGTCCCCTGACCGTTCGGTACGAAAAGCGGCGTCTGAGGCCCGTTATACATATCTCACCGACAACGGGGACGAACTCGACCGCATCTACGGCGAACTCGTACGTGTCCGGACCGACATCGCGCACGCGCTCGGCTTCCCGTCGTTCGTCGAGCTCGGTTACGCCCGGATGCAACGTGTCGGCTATGACGAGTCGAACGTCGATAACTTCCGCAAGCAAGTGCGCGACGTCATCGTCCCACTCGCGACGACGTTAAAAGACAAGCAGGCGAAACGAATTGGCGTCGACACGCTCACGTACTACGATGAGTCGTTCGTCTTCCCGGACGGCAACGCGACACCGAAGGGCGACGAAGCGTTCATCATCGAAGGCGGGAACACGATGTATCGTGAACTCTCGAAAGAGACGGACGAATTCTTCCAGTTTATGCAACAGCGCGGCGCCCTCGATCTCACGGCGAAACCGGGCAAGGCCGGCGGCGGCTATTGCACGTACCTCCCGTCAGAAGGTCTCCCGTTCATCTTCTCGAACTTTAACGGCACGGCCGGCGATATCGACGTGCTCACGCACGAGGTCGGTCACGCTTTCCAAGTGTACGAGAGTCGTCATTTGACGACGCCGGAATACGCGTTCCCGACGTACGAGGCGTGTGAGATTCACTCGATGTCGATGGAGTTCTTCTGCTGGCCGTGGATGGAGCTGTTCTTCGGTGACCAAGTCGACAAGTACAAGTTCAATCACTTGGCCGGAAGCATCACATTCTTGCCGTATGGCGTCCTCGTCGATGAGTTCCAGCACGTCGTCTACCGTAATCCGGACATGACGGCCGCTGAACGCCGCCAGGCATGGCGTGACCTTGAGAAGGTGTACCTCCCGCATCGTGACTATGAGACGAACGACTATCTCGAGTCAGGCGCTTGGTGGCATCAACAAGGGCACATCTTCCAGAGCCCGTTCTATTATATCGACTACACGCTCGCGCAAGTGTGCGCCTTCCAATTCTGGGTGCGCATGCATGAAGACCGCGAGGCCGCGTGGAGCGATTACCTCACCCTCTGCCAAGCCGGCGGCAGCCGCTCGTTCCTCGAGCTCGTCGAATTGGCCGGACTCAAGTCTCCGTTCGAGGACGGCGTGTTGAAACAGACGGTCGGACAGATTGAAGACTATTTGTTGAAGCATCCGTTAGCGAACTAAAATGAACCCACTCACGTCACTGTGAGTGGGTTTTCTCGTTCTAGCGCAGCGTGATGCGGATAGATTGAGACGTCCGTCTCCTATTCTCCGATTACAAGACGTGACAACCGGTGAGCCCGAGAGCCCACCGGTTCGTCCATCAAATCACATCTAACGGCTCTTTCCCGCTCGGGGGCGGGAATGCCTCGTCAAGCGCTTTAAAATCGTCTTCGGTCAGATTGAGGAGCATCGCCGCTCCGTTCTCTTCGACGTGCGCTTTTTGACCCGCTTTCGGGATAGCGATGACGTTTCCGCTCCGCACCGTCCACGCGAGCAGGATTTGGGCCGGTGTCGCGCTATAGGCGTCCGCTATCCGATTCACCGTCTCATCGTTGAAGATTTTGTCTTTCACGTCACTCCCTTCAGCGAGCGGCGAATACGCCATCATCGGGATGCGTTGCTCTTCTAGGAACGGCAACAAATCATATTCGACACCACGGCTGCCGAGATGATACAGCACTTGGTTGACGGCACAATGTTTCCCGTTCGGCACGGCAAGCAGTTCTTTCATGTCGTCGACGTCAAAGTTCGAGACACCCCAAGCCCGAATCTTACCCTGCTCCTTCAATCGCTCGAGCCCATCGACAGTCTCCTCGAGCGGGATGTTCCCCCGCCAATGCAAGAGATATAGGTCGAGGTAGTCAGTGCCGAGCCGTTCGAGCGTCGCTTCGCACGCCTGAACAAGTTTGTCGCCCCCGGCGTTGTGCGGATACACTTTCGAGACGAGGAACACGTCCTCCCGTCGGTCTTGAATCGCTTCCCCGACGAGCGACTCTGCTTTCCCTTCCCCGTACATCTCGGCCGTGTCGATGACGTGTAACCCGCAGTCGAGTCCCGTCCGGAGCGCCTCAATTTCAGCATCCCGTTTCGATTCGTCGTCCCCCATGCGCCACGTGCCTTGTCCGAGCGTGCGCATCTCACGCCCGTCCGGCAATTCCACCACGTGTTGTTTCAACGCCGCTAATATCAATGTATGCGGTATCCGGTTCATGCCATCTCCTCCTTCGTCCATTGTTCATGTAACGGTCCCGTCGTCCCGAAAACGGGATCGGTGGCCGGCTTATCGACCTGTTCAATACGCAATACACTGTCCGGTCGTTCTTCCGGTTTTCCCGTCAACGTGTCATAGTCGCGTCCTTCCGGATACGCCCCAACGATGGCGAAGTCTTCACTCGCCTCGAGACGACGATGACCTGTCCCGGCCGGCAAAATCAAGACGTCTCCCGCTTGAATCGAGACGTGCTCCCCGGTCGCGCCGCCGAGTTGAACCGTCGCCCGACCTGACTTCACACCGAGCACTTCATGCGTGTTGCTGTGGTAATGGTGATAATCGAACACCCCGTTGACCCAGCTATTGCTCCAACCGTTATGTTCAAACGTCACTTGAATACCGTCCGGTTCGTCGAACACGCCCCGATACAAGAGTACGGGGAAAAATGGGTTGTTCGGAATCGACCCGTCATCTTCAAATCGATATGTTTTTACTTCCATGGTGTCCCCTCCTTGTCTATGTCTTTCTACCCGACATAGGGCAACCAAAAACGATAACTGGCACGAACAACCGTTTTATCAAAAGATGATGTCTTCCCTCGCCTGTTCGATATGCCTTTCTCCCCGTTCTCGAACATGAGTTCACTAAAATAGACGACTGCCTTCTAAAAGGAAGTCGTCTATTTCGTCATTGCCAATGGGAAGGTCTCGTATACACAGGAGACAGTTTCGTATGCTGGTCCCCGTTCATCGCGTTCACTTGCATCTGTGTCAAAAATAGGCTATCGGTCAACACAGCACCCCGGACGTCCATGTCGCGCACATCCGCCCCCATAAAATCGACATAGGATAGGTCTTTCCCACGTAAGTTAGCACCAATCAACAAGGCGCCTCGATAACATGTTCCTCTTACGTCGTGCTGGCTCACGTTTCGACCGACCAAATCGGCCCGGTCCGCTTCGTGTCGCTTCGTCAAGTTCAGCCCGCTCTGTTTTAAGCCGTTCGTTCGAATGAGTTGACTGAGTCGGACGAACATCGGACGAGCTCGTTGACGGAACCCTATAAGGACGGTCCCCGTCAACTGTTCAGGCGGCGATTCGCGAAAAGCTAACACATCCTCTAGCAAAGACCGCAATGACTCGGCATCGCGCTTTGGAATCGGGTGATTCAACAGGTCAACAATGTAGAGCAACAGCTCATGAACTTGGCTCATGATTGGTACCGTCGCGAACATACGCGCACCGTCCACATCGTCCTCCCGCCAGCTTCGTCCGTGAAACGTCACTTGTGACACGAACTGCCCGGCCCCGAGACAGTCATACACCGTACATCCTTTAAAGCCCCGCTCACGCAGTTCAGAATGGATATTGCAGGCATACGAATCTGCCAAATGAACACAGGGCTGTCCCGCTGGTTTATTCAACGGAAAATCCTCCGATTTTAAATAGTGGAACGCCACACAACAGAGACCGAAGCATTTGGAACAGTCCGGACGAAGCGACGCACGCAACGTCTGTAAGTCTGGATCGATCATCAGTCGTCACTCCTTTCATTTACCTCTTGATTCTATACGTACAAGTATAAGGCATGCTCCTATTTTTCCCATAGAAAAACCAACCCGCTTTCACAGATTGGTCCATTTGCTCAGTTCACTTTATTCTCGAGCTGTTTCAACTTCGTCGAGTAGTACTCGATGATGTCGCGTCGCCGGATGATACCGATGAAGTACTTCCCGTCATCGACGACCGGCACGAAGTTTTGATCCGTGATTGCATCGACGAGCTCCTCGATTTGCGCTGTGATGGCGACCGGCTTATACCGTACGCGTTGCTTGATGTCTTTCAGACGTGTCCGGAGCACTTTTTCGTAGTCTTCTTCCCCGCGAAGCTGCTCGGCGAGTGCCCAGAGTAAATCCCCTTCCGTCATCGTCCCGGCGTAAAAACCGTTCTCGGATACAAGTGGCACCGAAGTGAAGCGATGGTGCTTCATCTTCTCGAGCGCTTGACGTACCGTTGACTCCGGGTCTAAATATTTGACGTCTTCTTTCGGATATAAAAAGAAAGCGATATTCATATACAATCTCTCCTCAATCTAAAAAATCCACCTTTTCATTGTACCATGTATTAGGGTCTAGTCAGTACAAATTGACAATCTAATCTGCATGTGCTTCGTCAAAAGGAAACGCATTCTCTTTTTCTTAAACATCGTTTCCAGACAGGGGATGCGACCACACAAACAGTCACGGTCTGAAGTGGCTTTTATAATGCCAACCTTGACCGTGAATCAAACATTATATGTCATCCAGGATAAACGGAGTCATACGAAACAGCTTCATTTTAGCTATACCCGAGTCAAAGTCTTTCTAGCCTCAATCATACTAATAAACGTACTCCAAATGTTCATAATAAAAAGCCGAGGAGTGTCCTCGGCTTTGCACGCATTTAGATGAATCTGAGCGACGTGTCAACTGTCGCGCCATAGTGATTCGGCTTTCAAAATATGTTCGATTGCCACCGCACCTTCACGTAATACGGACGTCCGCCATGACGCGTCTTCTGGATAAAACATCGCCATGAACTCTTTTCGAATGTTATTGCGGGCTTCCGGGTCTTTCGTCCCTTCAAAATAGAGCCGATTCTCAAGAATGATCGTCAAGAACTCCCGAATCGTCGATTTTGTCGACGTCCCGAACGTCCCGAATTCGAGCAACGCCGAGACGAGTTGTTTGTCCGGATAGTGCGTGTCCCGCACATAGTAGAAATGGTTCGTCGAGTCCCCGAGGACGTCGGTCGGGTCATACGTCTGGATGTTCTTCAACCCGTACGTCCGTTTCAATTCGTCCACGTCACGTCCGTCACGTTCGCTGACGACCATCGTCACTTCGTTCGTCGGACCGAGTGCTGTGTGCCAGTCCATATGAACGACGCGGTCGTAGCGGTCGAGCAAATCATGTTGCACTTCTTTCAAGAAGATGGCGGACGGTTCGTCCGACTCGCCGCCGTAATAGACCCTTTCGGGAACTGATACTGCCCCATCCCTTTCGCCTCGGTCATCGCGTCAAACCCGTCGAGTTTGATGCCCGATCCGAGGAACGAATAGATTTGTTCGCGCGCCTCGTGATAGTTGTCGATGACGCCGTCCGGGACGAACAAGTGCCGCATGACCTCATACTCTTTGTTAACGTTACGGGGAAGGGACTCCCGGTCGATGACATAGTTCCGGTTCAAGTCGACGTTATGTTCATTGACACGTCGGAAGTGTTTCATGCCCCACGGATTGACGGCATGGATGAGACAGATGCCGGTCGACTCATGCCGGACGTGTTGAAGTTGCGTCTCGACGAATTGATGGGTCACAGCCGCACCAGCGTATCCTTCGATACCATGTTCGCCAATCGTCATGAAGAGGATCGCCTCGCGTGACCCCGCCGGTTCCCCGATGATGATGTCGATCGTGTCGTCACCGATCGAGTGGGACATCACGCGTGCCGTCGGATAATCGGTTTTGACACGGTCGAGCAGGGCGAGAAACTTTTCGCGCGACTCTTCATATGATGATGAAAAATACTGACTCATAGTGACTCCCTCCATTCTTGTCTTCTGTATCCCTTTCCCATTACAGGTCAGACTAAAAACGCCCCCATACGGAGACGTTTTCTGGAATCAATGGGCCTCGGCCTTTGTACCTCGATTTTGACGCCGGAACTCAAGCAAGTAGACGAGCGGGGCGAGCAGGACGGCACCGAACAACCAATACGCGCCTGGGCTCTCGAACAGCGTATCGAATGCCCGGAAGAACCAGGCGACGACCGTGAAGCCGACGATGAGTTCGGCCGTCCAGATGATACCACGACGGACTGCCAGCGTGAGTGAGTTCGTTTTTTGGAAGAGGGCTGCGAGAAAGGCGACTAAAAAGGCAGGGAAACTACTGAACCAAAGCATCCGATTCAATGTCGACTCGGCAAAATACGTGTTTCCGAGCGATACCGTAATAACGTAATGCGCGACGAGCACCAATAAGACGACAATCCAACCGACGAGGACATCACGTTCCCATTTTTTCATGGTTCTCCCTCCGTTCCACGCAACAGAGCTACTCTTATATTTACCCGTTTTGCTGATGCTTCGGTCACATCTATATTAAAAAAGACGCGTCCTATAAGGAACACGCCTGATTATTTGTCCATCAAGTGACGAGCCCATTCGGTCGCCCGCTCGAGCTCGCCGTCTTTGAGCGGTCCTTCCTTGTCGAGGACGATGAACGACTCTTTCAACACCGGTTCCGCTCCCTTGTCTAGCAGCAATCGTTCGATTCGGGTTGACGCGTGGCCGAACCATTTGACGATTTTTCCGACAAAAAAGCCTTGGTCTTCTTCAGCCATGCTTGTATCGAACGCCGCGGCCCGGATGCCTCGGAGCGCATGATCCGATAGTCCGTCGAGAAACGTCTTCACGTCCTCGGTCTCGCGACCGCCGTGCGTCGGTGAGCCAACGATGAACAAATCAAGATTGGCGAGGTCGCCATATCCGACGTGGCTGATTTGCATGATGTCAACTTGGTGCAAGTCGCTGAACCCGTCCTTGATGGCATAAGCAACTTTTTCAGTGCACCCGTACATCGAGTCAAAGATGATAAGGATTTTCATGCGATTTCCCTCCCCTAAATGAACGGTCGCTGTTATCTACACAGAACTATTCCCTTAATGGTGAGACGTTCATCATGAATCTCTTCTTTTCCCGATAATCCTTAAAAGCACCTCTAACTCCTCGACTTCATAATCATCTGCTTCGGTCTCGCGGTACGTCTCGATATATGTGCGCAACACATCCAATCCGTCCTTCATCTCAAACGTGAGTGATTTCAGAATTTCTAGATGTAAATCTGCCCAGTTCCATGTATCTACCGACTTCAAGACATCTAATAGTTCAAGATATACCACATCATTCGATAACATGTTGATAGCAGAACAGATAGCCGGATCAAGTTCATTTGCCGTCTCCAGACTCATCTCGCTCAACTCTTCAAAGTCATAGTCTGACATTCCGAGCATCAACGCGATGCCTTGTTTCAACCTCATCTCATGATCTTGAACAATGAGTACATCACTAACACGTGCATCCACGAACGACTGGAAGCTCGACAACGAAGTATAATCAAGTTCGAACATGGGAAATTTATCACTGAATCGACGTCGCATTTCCTTGATGACTTGAGCGAACGATTTATGGCTAGTATCAAACGAACGCGCGATTCGTGGATACAGTTCCGGATCATTTGCCAGTCCCACGAGGAGGTCGATAAGTTGTTGTTTCTTTAACTTTTGGAGCTGTTGTCTCACATTACGGTTCGAAGGTGCTGCCACCTTTTCACGCAACAAAAAGTAGGCGGCGACCTCGTGTTTACAGTGTCCTTTCGCATAAGGGCAATCACAAAAAGAATCCTCGATATCGATACCTGTCAACGTGACGATGACTTCATATTGCTCGGACCCTTCCGCTATAAACCGGTAAGTCGATTCATGTTCTGACTCAATCATAACTCTGCCTTCAAGCCAGTAGTCATAGCCACGGTCGATGATACGACTCGGAATCTGATCTTCAAAATCATATAAATTCATTGCCGTTTCCTCACTCTAATGAAAATGAACAATGCGGCCCCAATCCCTACGGCAGCGTATGCTATCTTATCCAAATGGTCACGCATGCTGAACGGGGCGTCATGCCGATATTCGGCCCGCTTCCATCCCGACTCGTCCTCGACCGCGAGCACATCCTCCATCGCTTCCCCGTTCACTTTTCGATAGGTCGTCCCGACCGGATACATGTTCGAGGCATCCCCATAATAGCTACCATCCATATCGTCGGCCATCGTCTTGACCTCGCCGACGACTTCTCCCAAGTCAGCCTCCAATACGGCAACATCCATCACTTCATACACCCGTCCATCCAACACGACGAACGCATACGCCCATGATAACGCTTGGGCCGACAGTGAGACCGTCAGCAACAAGGCGACCAGCCAACCGACGCGCCTCATTGAATCGCCCACACGAACGTTGCCGAGTCACTCAAATCAAGCTCGTCCGGTTCAAGTTCCGGCATCGCCGCCTCTGAGAAGAGCACCTCGTCATGGAGCGTGAGACGCGTCGGCGAATAAAGATGAAGTTCGCCCCACGTATAGTCGATTTGAAGCAAATCGCCGAGCGTCGCCCCGGCACCTTTCGCCAACAATTCGGCCCGATGGCGCGCGTTCGCCGCCGCACTCGCGAGCAGTTCGTCTTGGATTGTGTCCGCATCCTTAATGGTGAACGAGATGGACAGTTTCGGCTCGGCTAGCGAGTTGCTGACGTGTTCAATGACCGCGGACAACTGTTTCGTATCGAGCGGGAACTCGAGTTTGGTCTTCTGCTGACAGACATAACCCCGGAACCGCGATTTATAATTGCCTTGTTTGTCCCGGTAGCTCTCGTAGTCTGTGTCGATCGAGAAGTCGGTCGTCTTGAGCGCTGCTTTCTCGAATCCGGCCTGCTCAATCGCTTTTTGCAGCCGTGTGACGGCGAGTGCCGCCCCGTTCATCGTCTCCTCATAGCGGACGGCTCTTGACGACAAATCCATTCTCACGACAATCAAATCTGGCTTGGCCGATACTTTTCCCGTACCTTTGACGGTGATGGTGCGGTCCATGTGATTTCCTCCTTTTGGTTCACGAGATGCCGAACAGTTTCGTGACGGCCCTCCACTTGCGCGGATAGGCGTTGCTGCCGCTATGTTTCCGAACGATGCCGTCCGGTTGTGTGATGGTCAGACTCCACTGCGTCCCGTCGAGAATCATCAAGTCACCTTTTACTTCAAACGTCGCTGGCCACTTGTCTGTCCCTAACGCTACGAACGCGGCGTACACGTCTTTCGTTTCTGTTTCATCATACGTGACGAACGTATCCTTCGGCATCGCACGGCTGTCTTCTTGCCAGTCAATGACTCGGACAGCCGTCCCGTCCGGAAAGAATGTCAATGTAGATTCGTTCATGATCCCGAAACCCCCAACTCGGAACTTAATCTCGAGCGCTTGTTCCACCATGTCGCGACCCCCCTTTCGTTTTCATCCACTGTATGACTTTCTTCGCTATCCTCATGGCATGTTCCCCCTTTTACGACGAAGTCACGTTTTTCTGGTCAACGTGACCGCCAGTCCAATGAGGTAACCGAAGGCTGCACCTACTGCAATCCCATACACCAGTTCGAAACCAAACAAGAGCGAACCGATGATGCCAATGCCTGATCCAAATACAAGTCCGAGTCCGATAACTGATGTTTGCCACTCATTCGAAACCATTTCACCCATCCTTTCGAAGGTACACACTCAAGTCATAAATCGCCTGCAAGGAATTGACGATGACAATGTTACTCGTCTCAGTGACTATCTAAGCGGTGAGCAGACGGATAATCTCGGGCGCCTCTTCCTCTGTCCGCCTCATCCGTGGCATCAATTGGGCCAAGTGCCCTCTCACTTCTTGTGGGATTGCGAGATACAGTCGCTAGAACAAGGACGGTTAGTGCCCTTGAAGCAGGTCCGGGTGACGGCGTGTCACTTTCTCCATCGCATCTGAGCTCCGCATCCGGACGACCGGTCATCGATTCTTTGAATCGTTCCGGGTCATTCCCGATGAAAATGACGACCGCTTCGACGTGACCGATCGAACGCAAATCTCCGTCGCTTAACACATCTCGTATGTCCATTCTTCCACCTCTTTCCTCACCCTCACTTCACAAAAGAGGACCCAGCACATACTGAATCCCGCTTGCGTATACCATGTGTCGGCTTCTCTGGAATCAAATCATACTTTTCGTGACACGAAGGCACTCTGGTCGTTCGAACCCGACTTTACCTAAAAAACGTAGCGCATCAATCGTCAACGCATTGAGCGTGATGGATTGAACGTTCGGCTCCGTCTGTTCCTCGACCCACACTTTCCAAATCTCGACTTCCTCCGCCGTCTTCAAGTGGTCGGTTATATACTCGATGAGCTGTTCGGCTCTCGCATCGGAATAACGCCAACGCAACTCCACGACGTGCGGTTTTTCCGAGTACGCCTCGACGTTCTCCACGTCATAGTACAAGTCTCGCTTGATTTCAATCTCGTCGAGCTGCTCTTCCGACTCGACGTTCATCAAAATCTTTTCATCACGGTCGAGGTCCTCGTCGTCTGTGAGCATGTCAGGCAACACGACGCCTTTTTTGATGGCCTCGTTGATTGATAAGAGCTGGATATATGGATTTTCGACTTCTTTAAGTGGGTGATCGCTCGTAATAAATTGGAATTCACTCATGCTAATTTCCTCCCTTTTAGTCTTGTTCTGAAATTTCACGCAGTCCTTTCAACGTACGCAATTTTTGTGTCTGCCGTTGAATCAAATAAGCGACGAATGCGGAAAGCGCGAGGTTCGGCCAAATCACCCATACCGCAAATGGACTCAACACATTGATGCAGACAGCGATGATATTGACGAGCAGCACAACTTGATACAATTGCAACACGCGATTCGTTTTCGCAATCATCGAGTCAAAATCGGAATAGAGATGAAACGGGCCGTCTTCTGTACGCTTCCGTAGAAAAATCCACCGGAACGATGTATCGACCACTTCGATTCCCAACTCGTCTAAAAACTCAAGATACGCTTTAGATTTGGGATGGTTCGGAAGTTCTTCGAGCAATTCGATTCGATACATGTATTCACCTGGTTTCCCTTCACTAAACACGTAACGTCCAATCTTGAATCGTTCTAGCAACCAGCCTTTTGCTGCCATCTCATTCAACCATTTCTCTTCTTTTTCGTAATCGACATAAATGCGATAAACTGTTTTTGTTTTCATGACCGGTTTTCTCCAATCCACTGTTTCCCGTTTGCGACGAGTTCTTCAAGGCGAACGAGTTCGGCTTCAAGCACTGATTGTCCATCTATGGTGATGACATACTCCTTTTTTCGTCCGCTCGCTCCTTCGACCGCCTCGATCCATCCCTTCTCTACCAGACTGCTAAGTGCCCCATATAAGGTCCCTGCCGCCAATTGAACGCGATTGTTGCTCAATTCTTGTACAAACTGCATGATGCCATATCCGTGTCTCGGGACTTGAAGCGATAACAACACGTAATAGACCGCCTCTGTCAAAGCGACACTTCCCACTGATTTCGTCATAATTCATCTCCTTTATTACGTCTAACGATATATCGTCTACCGATATATCTAGTGTATCCTAAAATTTGGTGATTGACTACAAGAAAAAAGGGACCCAGTATACACTGAATCCCCGTAAAACATTATTCGACTGTCGACGCCGCCTCGGCAAGCGCCGCTTCTTCTCTATGATAGTTCTCGACGAACGCATCAAGGTGTGCCCGCACTTCGTCTGTCGATTTCGTGTCCATGAGCTTCACACGGAGGTCGCTCGCCCCGCGGAACCCTTTCACGTAAATCTTGAAGAAGCGGTGCAAGTTTGAAATCGAACGTGGCACTTCTTCTTGGAACTTATCTTGCAAATCGAGTTGGAGACGAAGCAAATCGAGGTACTCTTCCATCGAATGCTCACGCGGCTCTTTCTCGAACGCGAACGGGTTCTTGAAAATCCCGCGGCCGATCATGACGCCGTCGACGCCATATTTCTCGACGAGTTCTAACCCCATCTGACGGTCGAGGATATCGCCGTTGATCGTGATGAGCGTATCCGGTGCAATCTCATCGCGCAGTTTGACGATATCCGGAATCATCTCCCAGTGCGCGTCGACTTTACTCATCTCGTTACGTGTGCGCAAGTGAATCGACAAGTTGGCGATGTCTTGCTTCAAGAGATGCGTCAACCAGTCGCGCCACTCATCGAGTTTCGCGAAACCGAGACGCGTCTTGACGCTGACCGGGATGCCGCCGGCTTTCGCCGCTTGGATGAGTTCCGCTGCGACGTCAGGGCGGAGGATGAGTCCGCTCCCTTTCCCACGCTTGGCTACGTTCGGAACCGGGCAACCCATATTGATGTCGAGGCCTTTATAGCCCATCTCGGCCATGCCGATGCTCATCTCGCGGAAGTAGTCCGGATTGTCTCCCCAAATGTGGGCGACCATCGGCTGTTCGTCCTCGGTGAACGTCAAGCGTCCGCGCAGGCTGCCTTTCCCTTCTGGATGGCAGTAGCTGTCCGAGTTGGCGAACTCGGTGAAAAAGACGTCGGGTCGGCCGGCATGGGCGACGACGTGTCGAAAGACGACATCGGTCACGTCTTCCATCGGGGCAAGTATAAAGAATGGACGCGGAAGGTCGCGCCAGAAGTTTTCGTTCATAAAATCATTCCCTTTCGTAGTCAATCCAATAAAATCACTTTATCTATCTTATTATGGACGCGGGAATGTATCAACTGACAATACTTCAAGAATCTATGCGCTATTCATTTTCGATGAGTTTAAAGAAGTGTGAAAACCCGTCCTGCAGCAAATACTCCAGTATACGATTCGTATGAACAGACTCGACGACTTGAACATTCAATAACGTTTGGAGCACCATCCCATCAATTGCCGCCATCGTCCATGCGGCGACCGCTCTCGTCGAAGGTCCGCTTTCAACGCCGTACGCTCTCACAAAGATGGCTTCGACGCGATTGATCCAATCCTCATATTTTTCCTTAAACTTATTTTGTAACTCCACATTCCCGAGCATCGCCTCATGGGCCAAATAAAACTGCAAACGGCTTTCCGCATCTTTTTTGAGTCGGTCTTGCATCCCATCGAAGATTTCTTGAATGATTTCGCGGGCCTCTTTCTTGTCTTCAATCGAGATGGTCGCGATTCGTCGAATCTCACCTAATCCTTCGTCCATCACGTCATACAGAATGGCCTCTTTCGAACTGTAATAATGATAGATCGCGCCCGTGCTAAACCCTGCTTTTTTTGCGATTCCCCGAAGCGTCGTACCTTGAATCCCGTTTTCGATAATCGTCGCTCGCGCCGCTTCTAATATCTTTTGTTTTCCTTCGTTCATCATATGCTCCGACGCTCCTCACGTAATAATGGCTAATTATATCATAATGATTTATCCGAATTATGACATGTCACCGTGACGTGCCAAATCACATTGACAACGCTTTCATTAATTTGTTACACTTTTCACATAAACATAACGAACGTCGGTATGTTTGGTGACATCATCTTTTCATCGTTGCTTCATCACTATCCTTTAGAAATGAAAGGAGCGTTATCGATGTTCTTCTTTGAGTCTATCCCTTGGTACAATGTCGTGATGTGGTTCGTCGTATTCGGTCTATTGATCGGGTTGAATGAAATCGTCCGATCTAGCAAAAAAGCGAGTATCTTCATGTTCATGGCCGTACCGATCGCCTTGACCCCGATTTGGTTTTTCACCGCCGATCCTGAAATCACCTCGTGGTTCCATTGGGTGAAAGTGTATTCAGCATTAGCCGGAAGTTTGATTTACATGGTCATCCGCTTCACGGATTATCATAAGAAACATCCATGGTATTTGATGCTCGTCCCAGGTATTTTGGCACTCAACATCGCCGAGGCCGTCGTTCGAGAGTTCCAAGTCGGTATCATGGGATTTGAAGGTATGGTCGATGGGATGTACTATATCTCGGGCGGTTGGAACTACGTGAACGCCGTCGCGGGAATCTTGAACTTGGTCCTCATCTGTGGCTGGGTCGGTATTTTTGCCACATCTGGTAAGAAAAAAGACATGCTCTGGCCGGACCAAACGAAACTTTGGATTGTCGCTTACGGCATTTGGAACATCGCTTACGTCTATTCATGCGCACCAGGTAACGCTTTTTATTCAGGCTTCGCCTTGAACATCGCCGCGACGGTTCCCGCCTTGCTTTGGGCAAAAGGCACATGGATGCAAAACCGGGCGCAGACGCTCACATTTTGGATGATGTGGGTCATGACATTCCCTTACTTCTTTGCTGTCGGTAGTACGTTCAATGTGAGTGTGTCCTACAATCCGGCAGCGAACTGGACGATCGCCCTGATCAGTTTGGCACTGAACGTCGTCCTCGCTGTCTGGCAAGTGACACGGATTGTCAAATACAAACTCAATCCGTTGAAAGATGAGTTGTGGAAAGACACGAACGAATATAAAGAAATCAACGCGATGCGTGAAGACGCTGTTTCTGAACAGGAAACTGCGGCCAGTAGAGTGCTGTAAATATGAGACGGGCTGCGTGACAGTCCGTCTTTTTTATTTTTTCAGGACAATCGTCAAACCAATCAGAATGGTAATACAGAAAGTATTTTGGAAGGATGGATAAAGATGATCGTTTGGATCAACGGCGCTTTCGGATCAGGAAAAACGACAGCCGCCAAACAATTGCAACAACGGTTACCGAACGCGTTTTTATATGACCCGGAACAAGTCGGCTTTTTCATTCGCGACAATCTGCCCAAAGACATGCGACTTGCCGATTTCCAACATCATCCGGAATGGCGGGCATTCAATGTTGAGATGTTGGCGAAGATTGCCCGTTCATACGATGGCGTAATCATCGTCCCGATGACGCTCGTGGACCATCTCTACTACGATGAAATCATTGGAGCCCTACAACGTGACGGGATTCGGGTCGACCATTATATTCTCCACGCCGATAAGCGGACACTTGTAAGACGATTGAATAAGCGCTTCGAATGGTTCAATTCGTGGGGCAAGGCACAAATCGACCGCTGCCTCCACGCCTTTCGTCACGACATCACACATGATAAAATCGAGATCGATGACCTTACAGTCGAACAGACCGTCGAGGAAATCGCCGAGCGGAGCGGATTGACCCTACTAGCCTCACAACGCAGTCTCTTCGTACGCGTGTTCCGGTCATGACGAAGCAAGAACCCTCCCATCTACCGATTGAAGGGTTCTTGCTTGAAGGGTCTTTAGTCTTTCATCATGAACGCGGCCCATTCATATTCAATAGTATGCTCGCGCCAAAATTCAATCCGCTCCATATAGTGCTTCATGCGTGCTTCGACGATTGGTTGACACACCCGTACACCGTGACGATGAACGAGTGCTGTCAACTCATAGATCGGAAACCCTAGCGCGTGTCCTCGTGTATGAACGACGCTACAGGCTTGCCCGATGGCATGGCACAAGGCCTGATCTTCAAGTGAATCAAGTTCTTTCGCCACCGCATGGGCCTGTAAAATCGATTGTTTTGCGACGGGCATCTTCACGTTACCCGCAGCCCACTCTCTAGACAGCTGGACCGCATTTTTCAGTCTCGTTTCATCCGGATAACGTTCAGATAGCGTTTGAACGGTTGCATCGGCCAATTCGAACGCCCATAACGCCAGCGTGCGCCGGTTCTGCTCTTGAATCAACGCATTCAAATCGGTTAGAAGCGCACTTTCTTTCGCAAATAGAAGTTGATTGCCTCGCTTCAGTCTCATTTCTACTTCGGCCATCCAATCCATCAGCGCCCTCCCTCAAGTGTTGCTTCCACATCTTGAATGAACTGTTCGACTTCCCGTTCAATCAATTCAGCCAACTGCTCCAGCTCATCAAAATTCGGTGCCGATGTCAACGTCCGCTCGATGACGGCATCTCGGTTTTGGTCATCATGGAAACCCGACATTGCTTGAAACGTGGTCGCGTACTGTTCCGTTAACACTCGATTGCGAGCGGACAACCATATTTCAAAATGTCCGGTCACATGGAGATACACCACAGCGATTTTAAGCCCGTTCCCTTTTAAGTGCGATGTGTTTACCGATACGTAGGACATATCCATATAGCCCGGATAGAAACCACTCACCTCGTATTCGCTCTTGGCGAAACGAGATCGCAACCGTCCCATGAACTCAAGGATGCTTCGATAAGCAAGCGGTACGTCGCCTTGTTGGACGGTAGATGTGTACGCTCGAATCAACTCATTCAATGATTTCAAATCGAGTTTCCTTCTTCAGAAATCAAGTTTATAACCAGTCCCCATCTCCATATGGCGGTCAATCGTTATCCTATTCCCTTGTTCACGCTGAATGATGACAACACCTCTTTATCACGACTTAGTTTCTAAACAAATGTACAAAAAACCTCCGAAGTTTACATCCGAAGGTTCATCTGCATTCATCTTATTCCACTTTTTCTAACCACGCCACCGTCTCCACATGGCTCGAGAGGACAGAATGAATGTCATTTGAAGTTGCCCGTTCTCGGAAACATATCCACTACGTTTTTGGCACTGTCAGTAGACGGGAACATATCCACCAATCGTACCATTTACGAAAAGGGCACTCTTACTAGAGCGCCCTCAATCATAAACATTGATGTCATTAATAGTCTTTTTTCTTTACTGGAATCCAGATTTCGCTTCGATACTTTGGATTTCCAGTGTCTGGACTCTCATTCCATAAAATTTCAGGACCTTCAACCGCCTCGTATCCTGAAGATGGAAACCACTCTGAGTATATCCTACCCCACACATTTTGAAGTGTTTCCGGAAATGGTCCAATCGATTCAAATACAGCCCAGGTACTAGCATCAATTTTTAATACATCAAAATCTGCAGTTTCATTACTTGATGTTGCTACCCCGATGTAATGATCTAATTCTCCTTTCTCTTCCATTCTACCTTCTGAAAAATTAGTGGAAGCACTAATAATACCTGTAGGTTCTACATTTGAAATTGCTTTTAATTGATTAATAACATCCATGGTTAAAAGTTCAGTCATTTTTGCAATCTCTGGATTGACACCTTCAAAAATAATTGGAACTCTCTTCTTAAATCCTACTAACTTAAAAGGTCCTTTCTCAACAATACGATAGTTCATTTCGCATCCTCCTTTAATTGATAATTGAAAGGTCATTCGAGGATAAGCTTTTAATTGTGTATTCTCACACCTTGCCTCAGAAGGGAGAAAGCCATGCAGAGAATGAAAAGCACGGGAAAATGAATCAGCCGAATTATAGCCATATTTGACGGCTACATCAATTATTCTCAAATCCCTATCTTTCAAATCAAGTGCAGCCAACGTCAGTCTTCTTCTCCGAATATATTCTGATAAACTTATTCCTGCTAAAAAAGAAAACATTCGCTTGAAATGATACTCCGAACAATATGCGATTTTAGATACTTCACTATAATCAATCTCCTCTGTTAAGTGCTCTTCAATATACTCCAATGCATTATTCATACTTCTTAAAGAATCCATCAAACAACCTCCTTTCATCATCAATATTATCAGGGGATGCATTTACCCGTCCGACAATCTGTGCACAGTATTGTCGATTCCCTTTCATGTAATTAGTATCGTTAAACTGAATTTATCTTTGGGATGTTTACCACAGGAATCCTTTACTTTTCTTCAGTGTGTCTTTCTTGCTGCAAAAATCCCTTTGCCTCGCTAAGGCGTAAATCCCAATATTTTTGCAAAAGGTAAATGATTTTCTCATCTTCAACTTTGGCTTCCTTCAGAGCCGCAGTTGCCTTTTCAATCCCAATGACTCTTTCTTCAAAGGCAGCTTCATCTAGCCATGCATTGCTATCTTCTCTTATTCGTTCCAACAGTTCACTTCCAAATCCCGAAAGGGAATCTCTAATTGAACGTGCCATATCTATTCCTCCTCTAAATTCTAATTTATTGCACTATTGATAGACAAATTGGAATTTGTCAGTTACTTGTATTCACTCGGAACAGGAATATTAAATCTCTCGCACAATAGTTTTACATCATGCATATCATTTTCATCATACTCATAGCCCAGATGAAATAATACTTGATTTTCAGCATCAATACATCTAACCATTTTATCGCCTATTTTCCCAATGCCACTAAACACTTTTGGTGGATATGCTTCTCCTTCAAAAACAATGTATCCTTTTTCGTTGAAATTAAATATATGAAGATCAATTACCCTACCTTTAGTATCCTTCCAAACCGTGTGAGATGTGGTGGTATATGCTTCTGTAACTTCCGCAAAGCCTTTTTCTTTTATTATTTCAATAAACTTTTTACTATTACTTTCTTCCACAAATAAATCAATATCATTGTGTGCTCTTGTTTCTTCTTCTAATAGTGCATCTACTCCCCAACCGCCATCAATCCATATGTTAATTCCATTTTCTTCAGCGTATGTTATTATCTCAATGGCATCAGTTTTACTTACCATGTAATCCCTCCGTTCAAATTAAATCTATAAGTGATAAATCTCAAAGCTATTTCTCCTTAATATAATGTCTATTGTTCCAATCAAAGCTAAAGATGAAGCTTGCCTTCTTTAGCTCGCAATAATTAGAGCTAAATCGAGGTTCCAGCACCCCCTAGATTTAAGTTCCCTTTTGTGCCGTGGTAGAAAGGCCCCAAGTCTAGGAATTTTTCATGAATTGCTCTAACCCTGCTTTGGTTGTTAACATTTCAAGATTATTAAATATTTCCTCTTCGCTCCAGTTCCACCATTGTAGCTTTAGCAAGAATTCAATCTTTTCGTCACTAAAGCGTTTTTTGATAAACTTAGCTGGATTCCCACCATATATTGTATATGGCTCAACACTTTTCACTACTGTTGAATTAGCGGCAATAATCGCACCATCACCAATTTTAATACCCGGCATAATGGTAACATTTTGACCTATCCATACATCATTGCCAATCACTGTATCTCCCTTAAAAGGAAGTTGTTCAATTGTAGGAGTCACCTTTTCCCATCCATGGCCAAAGATATTAAAGGGATAGGTTGTAATTCCATCCATTCTATGATTTGCACCATTCATAATAAACTTAACACCCTCTGCAATTGCACAGAACTTTCCTATTATAAGTTTATCCCCTAGAAATTCGTAATGGTGCTCTATATTATCATAAAATTTCTCCGGTGTTTTTTTATTATCGCTATAATAGGTATTTTCCCCAATCTCCACATTGGGTCTTTTAGGTAGATTGCTTATAAAACAAATCGTCTTTATATTTTCATTTGGATAAAGTTTTTTCTTATCTGGTCCTATCATAAAATATTAGCTCCTTTAATCTTTAATTACTTCATTACCTTAATTCGTTTCTTATTTGCTCTTTCCATTTATTAATATTAACGATTGCATTTTGCTCCCGACCTAAATATATATCTTCAATTGTCATAGGCCAAAGTCTTAGTTCACGCTTTCTTGCGTTGCTTGGTAAAGGGTTTGTTATTTTGCTTAATGACTTTACTATTTCTCGATTTTTCTTAAGAATATATGGTGTATCCCAATCATTATCAAAAGCGTTAATAAAAAGATTTACTAAATTTGTATATCCTTCTTCAGTAAAATTCGAAGGATGCTGGATCATATAGCACGAAACAAGCCAAAAATGTAACTCATATAGCTTTGGATCATTATGCTCCCATACAAGAGGGAACCCGAATAGCTCATGGCATGAAAAACCATCGGTCTCTTTAGCTCCACATTCTATACATCTCCCAGATTTCATGACTGTGTTATTATCAACCACCTATAACCAACCTCCCTTATTTAAATTATTTTAATATTCATTAATGTAATGTTTGCCAAAGAAAAAAAGTCTTTTTACTTTAACAACGAAGCCGCCAGCCAGAGAAGACTATTCTGACCAGCGACTACCTTAAGTTTAATGTTTCAGATTTATTTTCTTATCACTAATTTCATAAATCACATCAGCCACATTATCAAGCAACCGTTTGTCATGGGTGATAAACACTATAGTTCCAGCATACTCCTTCATTAAAATTTCCAAAGCCTCTAAGCTTGGTATGTCAAGGAAGTTGCTTGGTTCATCCATTAGTAGGATGTTATATCTGCCCATAAGCATTTTAGCTAGCAACAATTTTATAATTTCTCCGCCGCTTAAAACAGATAAACTTTTCCCAATATCGTTTTGTTTAAACCCCATCGATGCTAGCACTGAACGAATTTCTGAAACATTGTAATCACTATCTTCCTGCATAAACTCCAATACTTTCTTATTACTGTCGTACTTGTAACCATTTTGTGCAAAGTAGCCTATTTTTGCCTTAGGTGAAATAGAAATTCCATCTTCATGGTTTAAGATCATTTTGATTAAAGTTGTTTTTCCTGTTCCATTACCACCAGTTAATGCCACTTTTGCGCCAAGCGGAATTTGAAAAGATACATTTTCAAACAATACTTTATCTCCAAATATTTTATTAATTTCCTTACCGACAATAGGATATGGATTGTGGAGCTCCAATGCTTTACTTTGCCTGAAACGAATCCTACGAATATCTTCTGGAGCTTCTACACTTCCTAAGGCCGCAATCCTATGTTCTAGGGATTTAGCGGCATTATGCATCTTTTTTTCCTTACTTCCTATTGATTTTTGATGAGCTAAACGCCCTCCGCCTTCAGTACTTTTTTTCTTTGAAGCACCTTTTGCCTTCTGTCCTATTTTACGAGCCTGTTTTCGCTTTTCCTCTGCAGCCCTTTCCAATCGGGCACGTTCCGCAACAAATTGTTCGTATTCTGCAGCTTGGCTCCTGCGTTCTTCTTCTTTCTGGCGAAGATAATCAGAATAGTTTCCCCAATACTCAGTGATTTTGCCATCTTTCAGTTCCCATATTTTATCTACTACCTCATCAAGAAAATAACGGTCATGGCTAATAACTAACAGTGCACCTGTAAAATATTTTAACTGTCCAATTAGAAAATCAATTCCTTCACGGTCTAAATGACTCGTAGGTTCATCCGCTAAAATACCATGAACCTGTGCTGATAAAGCCTGTGCTATTTTAAGCCTTGTTTCTTCACCACCGCTCATGGTCTGTATATCTAATTGTTCAACACCAAGCTTTCCTACAAGTGCAAAATCTTTTTCTTTCTGCAAAGTTACTTCGTCCAACTGAGGGATATAGGCAAGTTCACCCAGACGATTTAATTTACATCCTGGGGGAGTTAATTCTCCTAAAAGTACCTTGAGTAGAGTGCTTTTCCCTGCACCATTTGCTCCTACTAAACCAATACGGTCATAGTCATATACTTCTAATTCATCTATATCTAAAACATCGCGTCCTTTGAATTCCACACGAATGTCTTTTGCTTTTAATATCAATTCCATAACATTATCCTCCTGTCTATAATCGCATGTTTTCATTTGCTTGTACGCAGGGAAAACCCTGCGATTTAAGCAGGAAGAATTACATGAAAATAAGATACATAAATATCCCTCCAATATTGTTTATTTTAAATCTAATTTTCTAACCTCAGTTATCATGGGGCAAACTATAGCAATGCCAATAATTAAAATACCTGATAGTAAAAACCAATGATTTACACCGATCCTATCAGCAAAGAACCCAGAAAGAATTAACCCAATTGGCATTGCAAGTGACATGATACTTCCGGTCAAAGAAAATACACGTCCTAAATATTCAGGCTTAATTTTCTCCTGAAAAAGAGCTGTTTGCACACCGCTATAAAACGGCACCGAAAGCCCCATTATTGCACAGCAAACTACAAATATAACAAATCCACTTGGAGGAAGTATTCCTGAAACGGCTAAACTGGCCCCCATTATAAAAAACGAACCTGTTATTAGTAGTACACGCTTTTTGAAACTTCCTAATCTCCCCAATAGTAAGCCTCCTACTAGCATTCCAGATGCAAAAGCGATTTCGGTAATAGAAATATGCACAGGTGTTCCATTAAAGTATTCCATGCTTATTAAAGGAAATAGTGCATTAATTGGCATATAAACAAAAGTATATATTGTTCCTAAGAGTAATAAGGCAAATAATCCTTTGTTTTGTCTCAGTACGACAATTCCTTCTTTCATTTCTCTTATGAAATTTGGTTTCAAGCTTTGCACTTGATCGCCCAGCTTAGGAATCCGTACAATTGCCACCGTAATAGACGCAATCACAGCACCTAATACATCGATGGCAATAATAGCATTTAATTCCCAAACAGAATATAACAATGCTGCAACCGCTGGACTAACAATATAGCTTATAGACTGCAAAGACTGACTATAGCCTGCGCATTTCGTAAGCTGCTCTTCTGGTACTAAAAGTGGCGTAACTGCATTGAGTGCTGGGGTATGAAAAGCTGTTCCAACGCTGCGGATAAACAATACTACCATAACCATCCAGACAGGTAACTCCATATACAATGCAACAATAGCCAGCACTGCCCCAGCTGCTGCGATAATTAAATCAGCACCAATCATTATCTTCTTCCTATCATGACGATCCACTAATACACCTATGGCAGGTCCAAAGACAGCATAGGGTAAAAAACCTACTAGTGAAGCCATAGACAAGACCATCGCAGATCCTGTTTTTTCTGTAAGGTAAAAAATAATCGCCATTTGCAGGATAGCACTAGTGATTAAAGAAACTGCCTGCCCTGCCCATATTGTAATAAACTTAAGTTTCCAATTGTTGTATTTTTCCATTTATATTTTCTCCTGCATAATTATTTTGCTTGAATTTCTATTTTGAATAGCATTCTAGGCAATAAAAAATGCAGGCCTAAATCCACAATGTGGCTTTTGGTCTGCATACATACAATTTGGAAACATTCATATTAAAGACACAGTTAAATAAAGGTATAGTTAAATAACCTATATTCTGACCGCAACTAATGAATGCTCAATATCGTATAAATAAGCACAACAAAAAAGCCTATCATAAGGGATAGATTCTGCCTTTTTTATTGCCAGCTTATCTTAAACGCATTGAGGCTGTCATAGTTTCGGTTCCTCCTACATCTTTATTTATATCAATTTATAAAATAACACAACAAGATGATATGTTCAATATAAAAATTATGGAATGAGTCTCATACTTCCAATTCGATGCCAGATTTAAAGGTTATGATAAAGTGGTCTTCATAGACTGTAACGCTCTGGATTATCTTTCTCACAAGCTTATCGTCGTACTCTGGTATGTCAACACTTAATTAGACAACTTTTTAAAGGTTTGATAATTTGTATTCTTGTGGCGATAAGTAACCGAGCGACCCGTGAATACGAATCTTATTGTACCAATTAACGTAATCAAACAGTTCAAGGTCCAGTTCTTTCTGATGTTCAAAAACACGGCCATTAATCAATTCTGTTTTAATCGTTTTAAAGGTAGCTTCTGCTACAGCGTTGTCGTATGGAGTGCCTTTATTGCTTAAAGAGCGTTTGATACCAAAGGTATCTAGTGCTTTGTCGATGAGATGATTTTTAAATTCACTTCCCCGGTCTGTGTGGAATAATTTAAGACGAGTTAAATTGTACGGAACCGTTGAAAAAGCGCGTTGAACTAACTCCGCGGTCTTATTTGGACCAGAGCTGTACCCAATAATCTCACGATTATATAAGTCTACCAGAACACAAATATAGTGCCATTTTTGTCTTACGCGCACATAAGTTAAGTCACTGACAATAACAGTCAATTCCTTCTCTTAATTGAATCTTCGATTCAGTACATTAACTGTTTCAGACTCATTAACGGTCGATTTACTTGGTTTGAATTGAGCAATCGTATATTTAGAGAGTAGACCTTGTTCTTTCATGATTCGACTAATTCGACGACGTGAGACTTGCCAGCCCAGCTTTTGGAGTTCGACTTTTATTTTTCGCTGACCATAAATGTTATGACTAGCTTTAAACACCTGAACAATTAACTGTGTTAGCTCTTCTTCTTGATGATCACGTTGTTTCGCTTCGTAATAGTAGGTGCTTCTTGAGATTTGCAGGACTTCGCACATTGCTGATACCGAGTATTTGTGAAGGTTATTCCGAATCACATCTACTTTCGTCCCATTATCAGCGCTGCTTGTTTTAAAATATCGTTCTCCATCATAAGACGTTGATTTTCTTTACGGAGCTTTATTAATTCTGTTTCTTCAGGCGTACGATTATCTTTTTCTTGAAATGAACCAGATGATTGGTGTTGACGAACCCATCTGTCCAAGGCCGAAGGCGTCAGATCATATTCTCTAACAATATCTGCCCGAGGCTTTCCAGCTAAATGCAGTTGAACAACTTGTTCTTTAAAGTCTTTAGAAAACGATCTTCTCTCTCTTTTAGTCATGATGTTTTTCCTCCGTTGTGATTTGACTTAAGTGTATAAGACCTTATAATTATTGTCCAACTTAGTGTAGCCTATCCAGTTTTGGATAAGTTCCCACATAATAAAAATCCGTGATTATCCTTCCGTTTCAAAACCGGACCTCAAACCACGGAAAGCCTTTATTTACTTATCTTATTACACTCTTACTTCTCAACCCTTGACATCAATACTACCGTCTCAACGTGCGCCGTATGCGGGAACATGTCGACCGGTGTGACTTCGACTAATTTGTAGCCACGGTCCGCAAGATAACGCATATCGCGCGCTTGCGTCGCGACGTTACACGACACGTAGACGATGCGCTTCGGTGCCATCTCGACCATCGTCTCGAGGAACGACTCGGCACAACCTTTACGCGGCGGGTCGACGACGATGACGTCAGGATTGATGCCATCCTTCTTCCACTGCGGCAACACATCTTCTGCCGCTCCACACGCGTATGTCACGTTGTCGATTTCGTTGACGAGCGCGTTCTGTTTCGCGTCCTCAATCGCTTCCGGTACGACTTCGACGCCGTACACGTGCGCCGCTTTCCGGGCGAGGAACAGACTGATCGTCCCGATGCCACAATAGGCGTCGACGACTTGTTCGGTCCCAGTCAGTTGCGCGTATTCGAGCGCCTTGCCGTACAACTTCTCCGTCTGGACCGGGTTGACTTGAAAGAACGAGTGCGGAGAAATCGTGAACGTCAGTCCACCGATCTTGTCCTCAATCGTCTCATGGCCATACAACAATTTGTTTGTCGAACCCAAGATGACGTTCGTCTTGTCCGGGTTGATGTTTTGCATGATCGACGTCACGTCCGGGAGACGTTTCAAGATGTCGGCCACGATCTCGTTGACGCCTTTGATTTTCGTCGTCTTCGTGATGAGGACGATCATCAATTCGCCCGAATGGTACCCGTAACGGGCCATGACGTGGCGGATGACGCCGCGCCCGGTCTTCTCATCGTACGCCGGCACACCGTGCGCCGCGAGTACGTCACGGACGACTTGGACGGCCTCATCGTTGCGCTCATCTTGGATGAGACATTCTTTCATTTCGACGATGTCGTGCGAACGTGGGCGATAGAAACCGGCGACGAGGCGACCAGCCTCATCTTTGAACGGCACTTGCGCCTTGTTTCGGTAACGCCATGGTTCCGGCATGCCGATTGTCTCGTGGACGGGCACATCGAATTGGCCGAGTCGCTTCAATGCATCGACGACGCGGTCCCGTTTTTGGCGGAGCTGACCATCGTAGCTGAAGTGTTGGAGCTGACAGCCCCCGCACTGATAGAAAATCGGGCACGGTGGCTCGACTCGGTCCGCACTCGCTTGTTTCACATCGATCAAGCGGGCGAACCCGTACTGTTTATTCGTCTTCGTCACGACGATCTCCACGGTCTCTCCCGGAAGTGCGTTCGGGACGAACAACGTATAACCGTCGACCCGTGCCACGCCCGCGCCCTCATGTGTGAGGTCGTGGATGTAGACGTCGAGACGGTCATTCTTTTGGACTGGTAACATGAGTCTCTCCTTTCCCGATTCAAAAAATAGTGTGTATTGGTTCATACCCGTTCCAAGCGAACGAAAAGCTCGGCGTGTGCGCCACGCCGAGCCGACTCATTCTGCTTTCTCGTTCGCTACGTTGAACAGCTGTTTGATCATCTGTTCGCGTTCATACTGGGCGTTCAAGTCTTCCATCTCACGGATGCGCGCGTTCGGTGCGAGCACCGTCAAGTGACGGAACAAGTTCCGCATCTCGCCCGTGCATTCGCCGCCGTATTCGCCATCGATGTTGAGACTCATCCGTTCCGTCGTCGTTTTCATCTTGACGCGTCCTGTCTTGACGTGTTCGACGAGCGGACTCGACAAGTGCTCGCCACGCAGCAACAAGCGGACGACGTGGATGAACTCGAACAAGTTACACTTGCGCAAGATGAACAAGTCGAACAGTCCGTCGTTGAGCGAGGCGTGCGGTGAAATCTTCTCAAAGCCACCGACCGAGTTCGAGTTCGACGTGAGGAAAATCATGACCTCGCCGCTGAACGTTCCTTCGTCGTGCTCGAGCTCGATATACGTCGGCTTGATGAGTGGAAGCTTCTCCATCCCTTTGACGTAATAGGCGAGCTGACCGAGTGCCGTCTTCAGTTTCGACGGCACCTCATACGACAGTTCCGTCATGATGCCGCCCCCAGCGATATTGATGAAGTAGTGGATGTCTCCCTTTTCCCCTTCAATCTCCCCGAGGTCGACCGGCATCTCGAAGCCGTCACAGATGACATCGAGGGCACCGACGACGTTGAGCGGAATCCGCATCGCCCGGGCAAAGTCGTTCGTCGTACCGACCGGGATGAGCCCGATCGTCGGACGCGTGTCGAGCGGGGCGAGTCCCGAGATGACCTCGTTCAGCGTCCCGTCTCCACCGGCCGCGATAATCAAGTCGAACTCGGCCTCCGCGGCTCGCACGGCTTCGAGCGTCGCGTCGCCGATGGCTTTCGTCGCGTACGTCGACGTCTCATAACCCGCATCCTCGAGGCGGTTCAAAATGTACGGGAGTTCCCGTTTGATCACTTCTTTTCCAGATGTCGGGTTATAGATGACCCGTGCGCGTTTTCGTTGCATACTATTCTCTCCCCATGCTCAAGTCGAGCGAAAAGCGAGACACAAGTGCCTCGCCGCTTGTTTAGCGTTTGGCGATCTCTTCGTGGAACAAGCCATCGAGGAGGGCCGGGTTCGCCATCCCTTTCGTCTGCTTCATGATCTGCCCGATGATAAAGCCTTTCGCACGGTCTTTCCCGTTCTTAAAGTCTTCAATCATCTGCGGATGCGCTTCGAACAAGTCGAGGATGTAGCCGCGGAGCAAGTTCTCGTCCGAGATTTGGGCGAGACCGTTCGCTTCGACGTACGCCTTCGGCTCGGCGCCTTCTTCGATCATGGCTGTGAACACACGTTTGGCGATCTTCGAAGAAATTGTACCTTCTCCAATCAAACGAATCAACTCCGCGAGCGAGCTCGGCGTCAATTTCATCGTCTCGATCGTCTCGTCCGATTTGTTCAAGTGACCGAGCACTTCGCCCATGAGCCAGTTGGCGGCCGCTTTCGGTTCGGCACCGGCCGCCGTCGTCGCTTCGAAGAAGTCCGAGAACTCCCGCGTCGACGTGAGCGCCTTGGCGTCATACGCCGACAGGCCATAGTTGTTCATGTAGCGTTCGCGACGTGCGGCCGGCAGTTCCGGAAGCGTGGCGCGGATGCGTTCTTTCCACTCCTCATCGATTTCGAGACGGACGAGGTCCGGCTCTGGGAAGTAGCGGTAATCGGCCGCCCCTTCTTTGACACGCATGAGAATCGTCTTCTTCGCCGCCTCGTCAAACCGGAGCGTCTCTTGACGCATGACGCCGCCCGTGATAAGCAGTTTGCGGTGACGGTCTTCCTCAAACTCGAGCGCCTTCAAGACGTTCGAGAACGAGTTCAAGTTTTTGAGTTCCGTCTTCGTCCCGAACGGCTCTTGTCCGAACGGACGGACCGAGATGTTACAGTCGCAACGAAGCGACCCTTCTTCCATCTTGACGTCCGAGACGCCCGCGAACGAGAGCACTTCTTTCAAGCGCTCGAGGTAAGCGACGGCGTCTTTCGGTGAACGCATGTCGGCCTCACTGACGATCTCGATGAGCGGTGACCCGGTCCGGTTGAAGTCAACGACCGAGTGTTTCTCGCCCGTATGGTTCATCTTCCCGGCATCTTCCTCGAGATGGACGCGTTCGATGCGGAACCGTTTCATCTCACCGTCGACTTCGACGTCGACGTGACCGTTGAAGCCGATTGGCTGGTCGAACTGCGAGATTTGGTACGCTTTCGGCGTATCCGGATAGAAATAGTTCTTGCGGTCGAATTTCGTGTCGGTCGCGATTTCGCAGTTGAGTGCCATCGCGGCCTTGATGGCGAGATTGACCGCCTCTTCGTTCAATTTAGGCAAGACGCCCGGGTGTCCGAGACAAATCGGACACGTCTGTGTATTCGTTTCGGCACCGTATGTGCGCGAGCAGCCACACCAAATCTTCGACTTCGTGCTCAGCTCGGCGTGCACCTCGATCCCGATGATCGTTTCAAAGTTCATCGTACGTCCTCCTTAGAGCTGTGGCATCTTGAAACCGCCGTTTGCTTGTTCAAAAGCATGGGCCACGCGGTAGAGTGTTGGTTCACTGAAATGGTTCCCGATGATCTGTAAACCGACCGGGAGGCCTTCTGACAAGCCGGCCGGTACCGAGATGGCCGGGATACCCGCCAAGTTGACCGGAATCGTCATAATATCATTGGCATACATCGTGAGCGGATCTTCGAGCTGGTCACCGAGTTTGAACGCGACCGTCGGCGCAGTCGGTCCGATAATCGCATCGTAGTCGGCGAATACGTTCGCAAAGTCTTGCTTCATGAGCGTGCGGACCTGTTGCGATTTCTTATAGAACGCATCGTAATAACCCGAGCTGAGTGCATAAGTACCGAGCATGATGCGGCGTTTCACTTCTTCCCCGAAACCTTGTTCGCGCGAGTACGTGAACACTTCTTCGAGCGCCTCGGCCTCGGCGCGGCGTCCGTAACGGATGCCGTCAAACCGGGCAAGGTTCGAAGACGCTTCTGATGACGCGAGCAAGTAGTATGTCGGGAGCGCATATTTCACCGTCGGGAGCGAGACGGTCTCGACCGTCGCACCGAGCGACTTGAGCGTCTCGACCGCTTCTTCAATCTGTTTGCGGACACCGTCTGACACGCCTTCGGCCATGAACTCTTTTGGAAGCGCGAGCTTCATGCCTTTAATGTCGCCGTGAAGCGATTTCGTGTAATCCGGAAGGTCGACCGTTGCTGACGTCGAATCCATGTCGCAATGACCGGCAATCGCGTTCAACAAGTAGGCGTTATCTTCGACCGTACGCGTGAGCGGACCGATTTGGTCGAGCGACGAGGCGAATGCGACGAGGCCGTAACGTGAGACGAGACCATACGTCGGTTTCATCCCGACGACGCCACAATAGGCCGCCGGCTGACGAATCGAGCCGCCTGTATCCGAGCCGAGGCTAAACAGCACTTGGCCAGCCGCGACCGTTGCCGCTGAGCCGCCTGACGAACCGCCTGGTACCCGGTCTGTGTCCCATGGGTTGCGGACGACTTTGAACGCCGAGTTCTCGTTCGATGAACCCATCGCGAACTCGTCCATGTTCAACTTCCCGATCGTGACGGCACCGGCGCCATGGAGACGTTCGACGACCGTCGCGTCATGGGCCGGGACGAAGTTCTCGAGGAACTTCGAGGCACACGTCGTGCGTGTCCCTTTCGTGACGATGTTATCTTTGACACCGATCGGCAAACCGAAGAGCGGGTTGTCCGAAGTCTTGGCGAGCTCGTCCATCCGTTTCGCCTGTTCGAACGCGTCTTCGTTGAGCGTCAAGAAGGCACCGATTTTCTCGTCGGTCGCCTCAATGCGGTCAAATGATTCTTTGACGAGGTCGGATACCGTGACTTCGCCATCTTTTATAAGCGTATGCAGCTTAGCTACACCGTGATCAAATAAACTCATGAAGGGCCTCCTTATTCAAAGACCGCTGGGACACGGACTTGGCCGTTCTCCCAATCAGGTGCCATCCGTTCGACTTCCTCGCGTGGAAGTGAAGGACGAACCTCGTCTTTGCGTAGTACGTTTTTCAAATCTAGGGCATGGGTCGTCGGGATGACGCCCGTCGTATCGAGTTCATCGAGTTGCTCGGCGAACTCGAGGATTTTTGTCAATTGCTCCGTGAAGTGCGTCACTTCATCTTCTGTGATCGCAAGTCGGGCGAGTCCGGCGACGTGCCGAACTTCAGCTTCTGTGATTCGAGCCAAAGGTTCCACCTCCAACAGTTTTCAATACATCGTCCATTATCATACCACTTTTTCATAAGACAAAAAAGAAAATCCCGTCTCACCAATTGTGAACCCTTTTTTGAAAAATTAGGGAATGTGCCTGGAATATTGATTCGTTTCCGAAAACCCCTATTCGGTCTGTCCCTCAATCTTATTATGCTTAAGGAGAAGCATTATTCTTTCGAGGAGGATCCCTATGTCAATCCGTAACAAACTGATCATCGCCTTCACCGTCTTGCTCGTGTTGTTGCTCGGGGTAAGCGGCTACTCGTTCTATGCGCTGAACGCGTCTAAAGATGCCCAACAAGATATGACCGTGTCGTGGGTGCCTGGAATGGACCAAATCCACCAAGTCGACAAGCAACTGCTTGAGATTCGCCGCTATATGACCCGTCACGCCTTGGTCGAGGACGAAGTGATGAAACAAAATATCGAGCGTGACCTGCAAACGGCCGTCACGATTCTCGAACAACAAATGGCCGGGTATAAATCAACAATCATCACACAAGCCAATAAGGAGCTGTTCGACCAGGCGACAGACCAGTGGACGTCGTTCCAAACGAACATCGATGAATTGATTCGCATCTCGAACGAGGATGGACAAGCGGCGGCTGACACCTACTTCCGGGACACGGCGACACCGAGCGCTGATGCCTTGTCGAACACACTTGGCCTGCTCGTCAACTTGAACCGTGATGAAATTCGGGCAGACACAGAAGCCGGTGCGGCGTTGTTCGGACAAGTTCAACTGACGCTTCTCGTCATCATGGCCGCCGCCGTCATCTTCACCGTGCTCATGATGGTGTTCATCTTCCGCTCCATTTTCGAACCGTTGAACGAGTTCAAAGCGAAGATGCGGGAACTTGCCTCGAGCCAAGGCGACTTGACGACGGCCATCCCGGTGAAGCGACGCGATGAATTCTCAGGACTTGCCCGTGACTTCAACCAATTCCTCGCCAATCTCCGGCAGTTGATTTTGCAAGTGAACGGCGTGACACGTGGGGTGACCGAACAGTCGGCACGCATGTACGACGAGCTTCGAGAGCTCGACACATATATGACGACCACCGCCGCAACGACCGAAGATTTGACGGCCGGCATGCAACAGACGGCCGCGAGCGCCCAAGAGATGAACGCGTCGGCCTCCGACATGGAACGGACGCTCCATAACATCGTGACGATGGCCGCCGAGCGAAAAGCCGAGGCCGAGCAAGTCGATGCCCGCGCCGTGGCACTTCGCAACCATGCCGTCGAGGCGAAATCGTCCGCGCTCCACGTTCTCTCGTCGACACGCGTCAACTTGGAACAGGCGATGCAAGACGCCAAAGCCGTCCAGGAGATCGCGACATTGACGAACGATATTTTAGACATCGCCGCCCAGACGAATCTTCTGTCATTGAACGCCTCAATCGAAGCCGCTCGGGCCGGCGAAGCGGGTCGCGGGTTCGCTGTCGTGGCCGATGAGATTCGGAAACTGGCGGAGACGAGCCGGTCGACCGTCGAACGGATTCAAGCCATCTCGACGAAAGTACTCCATTCCGTCGATCATTTGAACGACACGTCGAGCGAGATGCTCGGGTTCCTCGATACGAACGTGTTAAAGGATTACGACCAGCTCGAGGAAGCGGCGGAACGCTATAGCGAGGACGCGGGTCGGTTCGAGACGACCGCATCGGAATTCGCCGATGCAGCCAGCGAACTCGAGCAGTTGACGTCCAATATGATTGGCGTCATTCAAGACGTGGCCGTCACGGTCAACAATGGTGCACTCAGCACGCAGGAGATTGCCGAAAAAGTGACGATGTCCGTCGACCGCTTCAGCGAGTTGAACCGCGTTACCGAAGCCTCCCAACAGAAAATGGATGAATTGAACGAGTTGATTGGGCAATTTAAAGTGTAAACGGTTGATGCATCGATTCGCGAAAAGCGAGTCGGTGCATCTTTTTTCAGTCTAGGTGTGAGCATTTCAGTCATGATTGTAACACGGTCTCTCGACGCCTCAGAACATGACAAACGGCCGCCCGAAAACGACCGTTTGCGTGACTCATCCGACGGCGCCGAAGACTCCTGAGGGACCAGCGAGCGAAGGGAGACCCAGCAGCGTTAAGCGATGCGGCTCCCTGCTCACCCCTAGGAAAGCGGAGGCGCCAAAAAGGATGAGACGTAAAACATGTATGAATCGGCAAAAGGAAGCGTCCTCGCTTGAGGATGCTTCCTTTTGGTTAAGCCGCTTGCCGCAGTTCTTTTTTCCGTTCCAATTCGAAACGCTTCGTCTCGGCGACGACGACACCCGACAAGAACAAGAGACCAATCAAGTTCGGGATTGCCATCAATCCGTTGAAGACGTCTGAGATGGCCCAAATCAGATTCAAGTTCGTCGTCATCGCACCGAGACCGGCGACAAAGATATAGACGACATGATATGGGACGATCGACCGTTCGCCGAGCAAATAATACACCGAGCGCTCGCCGTAATAGCACCAGCCGATCACCGTCGAGAAGGCGAAGAAGACGAGCGACACCGTGACGATAATTTCACCGATTGGGCCGAGGAAATACGCGAATGACGCTTGCGTCAACTCGATGCCTTGAAGCCCGCTTGTATGCTGACCGCTCATGACGATCGTCAACCCGGTGATCGAACAGACGATGAGCGTATCAATCAACACTTGTGTCATCGAGACGAGTGCCTGACGTCCCGGCAAGTCGGTCTTCGCGGCAGCAGCCGCGATGGGTGCCGAGCCAAGACCGGCTTCGTTCGAGAATACACCACGGGCAACCCCGTAACGGATCGCGGCACCGAGCGCCCCACCTCCGATAGCTTCTGCACTGAACGTGCTCGAGAAGATGGTCGCGAATGCCGACGGAATCAACTCGAAGTTCATGACGAGAATGACGAGACCCCCGCCGACATATCCAATAATCATGACCGGTACGAACACGCCGACGACTTTCCCGATCGACTTGACACCACCGAGGATGACGAACGCCGTCAACACCATGAGCACGATCCCCGTCACGAGCATCGGCACCCCGAATGACGTCTTCAGCGCCATACTGATCGAGTTCGTCTGGACACCATTGCCGATACCGAACGCGGCGATCGCAGCGAACAAGGCGAACGTCATCCCGAGCCACTTCTTCTTCAAGCCGTGCTCCAAGTAATACATCGGTCCGCCGGCAATCTCGCCCCGCTCATCGACGACACGATATTTGACGGCAAGAATCGCCTCGGCGTACTTCGTCGCCATCCCGATAAAACCAGAGAGCCACATCCAGACGATAGCCCCCGGACCACCGAGGACGACCGCCGTTACGACCCCGACCATGTTCCCGGTCCCGACCGTGGCCGCGAGCGCCGTCATGAGCGCCTGAAAGTGCGAGATGTCCCCGCGTTGCTTTTTCTGTTTCTCCGCTTCCGCTCCCGTCTTCGGTTTCGGGAGAAACGCTTCCTTCAACCCGAATCCGAGCCGGGTCACTTGGATAAATCCGAGCCGGAACGTCAAATAAACACCTGTCCCAATCAATAAAATCAATAGATGTGGGCCCCAGACGAGATTCGATAGACTCGTCAGGGCCGCTTCAAACTTTTCTATGCTACTCTGCCCCCTATGTATTTCTGTTCTTCACCGTTCCTTCATATTTTTCAGAACATTCTCAAATTCGTCAAGGTGACGGGGCATCTATTTCCTCTGTTACCGTGTAATATTTTTGTAATATATCTCTTTAACACTTTGTACGACCTTGATTTTGATTTTAGTATTTGAAATAAAACTGTAATGACCATCCCATAAAAAAAAAACGGCTCCCGTTGAAGGAAGCCGTACCGTTTTATGTCGTGAGCGCTGCGACGACCTCGTCGACGTGCCCATTCACTTTCACACCGCGCCATTCCTGTTCGATATAACCGTCCTCGTTGATGAGGAACGTTGAGCGGACGATGCCATAGTATTCTTTCCCATAGTTCTTTTTCAGCTGCCACACGCCGTAAAGCTCCGACACTTCGTGCGTGTCGTCGACGAGCAAATCGAACGGGAGCTCGTGCTTGGCGATGAAGTTCTGATGTTTCTTCTGGCTGTCTGCGAGATGCCGATGACGACCGCGCCGTTCAATTTCGGCATCGCATCACGGAAGTCACACGCCTCCGTCGTGCAGCCCGGTGTCGCATCCTTCGGGTAAAAATAGAGGACGACTTTCTGTCCCCGGTAGTCCTCGAGCGAGACCATGTCTCCATTTTGGTTCGGCAGTGTGAATGTCGGTGCTAACATGTGGGTTCCTCCTTAGCCGAACGACGGGTCGACGAGGTTCTCGTCATACCCATCGATCGCTTCTTCTAGCTTTTTTTTGAGTGGGTCGAGCACTTCGAGGTACTCGACCGGATCTTCCGTCGCGGCGGCTCTCTTTAGCGCCGTTTCATTGTCCACGTACCACGTGCGATACGCCTCGAAATACTTGGCCATCGTGTCTTGGTTTTCCGGCACGGTGAGCGTCTCGGCCATGAGCAGGAAGACGTTATTGTCAGCCTCGAGCGCGACGTAGTCGGTCTGGGCGTTCACTTGGTCGTAGATTGGACCGGCCTCGTCTTCCGGCACTTCGGCGAGACGGGCGTTCGCTTCCGGGTTCACGCCGTATTCGTTCGCCTCGATCCCTGTCAACATGTCGCCGACCTCACCAATCACGTCGGCTGGGAGCAACGCTGGCGTGACGACGAGCTTCCAGTCCTCCCCGTCTTTGATAGCGACTTTCGAGAGGCGGTTCGGCAGTTCATTGCCATCCGCGTCTTCCATCTCATGGACGATGAAGGCGACGTCCCCGTCCTCGTTCACCCAGCTCTCATACATGTCGCCAGGTTTGAGGTCGCGCGTCTTGGCGCCCGTCGCCGGGATATCGGTCAACTCGCCCGCATAATCGATTGCTTTGAGTGCGGCCGCATCCCCATTTTCGAGCGCTTGCTGGTAGGATACATATAACGTCTCCACCGCTTCCGGGAGCGGCACTTTCGTCTCTTCGGTCGCATCTTCGATCGGTGCTTCTTCTGCCGTCCCGCATCCCGCGAGCAATACGGTCAGCGCGAGCGGCAACATCCATTTTCTCATTCCATCATTCCCTTCCACAAAACATCCTGTACCTTCATCCTACCACGACTCGATTTCGAGCGAAAAGGACGTGCTTTTCTGGAAAATTGTTTCACTAGGATTTCACCACGATTTTCGATACAATACAGACGTAAGCGCTTCAATATACGATCACTTTTAAGGGGGAACGAGAATGATTCCATACAAACATGAACCATTCACAGACTTTACAAACAAAGAGAACGCCGCAGCCATCCAAGCGGCGATCGAGAAAGTCAACGGTGAGCTCGGAAAAGACTATCCGCTCGTAATCGGTGGGGAGAAAGTGACGACGGAAGGCAAAATCACGTCTTACAACCCGGCCAATAAAGAAGAAGTCATCGGTCACGTCTCGAAAGCGAACCAAGAGCTCGCTGAGCGTGCGATGCAAGAAGCGCTCACAGCGTTCGACTCATGGCGCCATGTCGACCCGGCCGTCCGTGCCGACGTCTTGTTCAAAGCGGCGAACATCGTCCGTAAGCGCAAGCACGAGTTCTCGGCTTACCTCGTCAAAGAGGCAGGCAAGCCTTGGAACGAAGCAGACGCGGATACAGCAGAAGCGATCGACTTCATGGAGTACTATGCACGTCAAATGCTCGAACTCAAACCAGGTAAAAAAGTCGAGAGCCGTCCGGGCGAATACAACCGCTATGACTACATCCCACTCGGGGTCGGGATTGTCATCAGCCCTTGGAACTTCCCGTTCGCCATCATGGCAGGGACGGCCGTCGCGGCTATCGTTGCTGGTAACACGATCCTCTTGAAACCAGCATCGACGACACCGATCGTCGCTGCGAAATTCGTCGAGGTCATGGAAGAAGCAGGCCTTCCGAAAGGCGTCCTCAACTTCATCCCAGGACCAGGCGCAGAAGTCGGTGACTATCTCGTCGATCATCCGAAGACACGCTTCATCAGCTTCACAGGTTCACGTGACGTGGGCTTACGCATCAACGAGCGTGCCTCTAAATTGAACGACGGCCAAATCTGGCTCAAACGCGTCATCGCAGAGATGGGCGGAAAAGATACGATCGTCGTCGACGAATCAGCGGACCTCGAACTCGCGGCCCAGTCAATCGTCAAATCGGCGTTCGGCTTCTCTGGTCAAAAATGTTCGGCTTGTTCTCGTGCCGTCATCGTCGACAGCGTGTATGACACGGTACTCGACCGCGTCGTCGAATTGACGAACGAACTTTCGGTCGGCAACACGGAGCAAAACGAACACTTCATGGGACCAGTGATTGACGCGTCAGCGTTCAAGAAAATCACATCGTACTTCGACGTCGCCAAAGAAGAAGGACGTATCCTCACTGGTGGTAAGGCAGACGACTCGACAGGTTACTTCATTGAACCGACTGTTGTCGCGGATGTGGATCCGAAAGCACGACTCATGCAAGAAGAAATCTTTGGACCGATCGTCGCCTTCACGAAAGCGAAAGACTTCAAAGAAGCAATCGACATCGCCAACAACACGGAATACGGCTTGACGGGTGCCGTCCTCACGCGTGACCGCTCGAACCAAGAGTACGCGCGTCAGAACTTCCACGTCGGGAACTTGTATTTCAACCGTGGTTGCACTGGCGCCATCGTCGGTTATCAGCCGTTCGGTGGATTTAACATGTCTGGTACAGACTCAAAAGCAGGCGGACCGGATTACATCCAGCTCCACATGCAAGCGAAAACGACGTCTGAGACGTTCTAATCTATCAGCCCGGCTCATATGAGTCGGGCTGTTTTGAGAGGATAAAATCGGCCACACGTCGGTTTGGCGTTGACTGGACAGAAAAGGAGCGATGACACGCGTGTCCCCGCTCCTTTTCGTCTGCCTTTAAAACGCGCGCATCAAGTTGGCCATCTCGATGGCGCCGTCGCTGCTTCCCACCCTTTATTTCCGGCTTTCGTACCGGCGCGCTCAATTGCCTGCTCAATCGTCTCGGTCGTCAAGACACCGAAGATGACCGGTACTTCTGACTGATAACTCGCCTGGGCGATGCCTTTCGCCGCCTCGTTACAGACGTAGTCGAAGTGTGGTGTCGCCCCACGGATGACGGCCCCGAGTGTGATGACGGCATCATATTTCTTGCTCATCGCCATCTTCTTCGCGACGAGTGGGAGTTCGAACGCCCCAGGGACGAACGCGATTTCGACGTCGTCTTGTTCGACGCCGTGGCGCTTCAACGCATCCTTCGCCCCGTCTAGCAAGCGCATCGTGATAAGATCATTGAACCGTCCGACGACGATTCCGACTTTCAAACCTTTTCCGACCAAGTTTCCTTCAAATGTATGCATCATGATTCTACTCCTCCAAAGTGGTTCATTTTTTGTTGTTTCGTCATTCGGTACTTCTCGTTCGCCGCATGAGCGCCGACGAGAATCGGGACACGTTCCATGACCGTGATGCCGCACGCTTCTAACGCATCGACTTTTTCCGGGTTGTTCGTCATGAGCCGGACATTCGTGACGCCGAGGTCACGAAGCATGGCCGCGCTGACTCGGTAATCGCGCAAATCGGCATGAAGTCCGAGCGCAACGTTCGCCTCGACCGTATCAAGCCCTTGTTCCTGTAACTCGTACGCCTTCAACTTGTTGAGCAGACCGATGCCACGCCCTTCTTGACGCATGTACAAGATGACACCGCCTTCGGCCTCCACTTTCGCCATCGCTGTGTCCAGTTGTGGCCCGCAATCGCAACGATGGGACCCGAAGACGTCGCCGGTCAGACATTCGGAATGAATCCGGACGAGCGGTGCGTGTTCGAGCTCACCTTTGACGAGCGCGACGTGTTCTTCCCGATCGAGGACGTTCCGATAACCAATCAATCGGAAGTCCCCTTTCACCGAGGGGAGCGAGACGTCCGCCTCCCGTTCGACGAGGTCCGTCTCCATATAGCGGACGAGCGCCTCGATCGTAATCAATTTTAAATCATGCGCTTGTGCGACACGTTCAAGGTCCGGCACCCGGGCCATCTCGCCGTCCGGACGGATAATCTCACAGATGACGGCGACCGGTTCACTTCCGGCAAGTCGCGCCAAATCGACCGACGCTTCCGTATGCCCGCGCCGGACCGAGACGCCACCTTTTTTGGCGATGAGCGGGAAGATATGACCGGGACGTTGGAAATCGGCCGGACGGGCGTTGATGTTCGCGAGTTCGCGCACCGTATGGGCCCGTTCGCTCGCCGAGATGCCTGTCGTCGAATCGACGTGGTCCACACTGACCGTGAACGCCGTCCCGTGCGGATCGGTACTGTTCGCGACCATCGGCTGTAAGTCGAGCCGGACGGCCACTTCTTCAGCGAGAGAAGCGCAGACGAGTCCTTTCCCTTCCGTGATGAGGAAGTTCATCGTCTCCGCTGTCATTTTATCCGCGAGCACGACGAAGTCTCCTTCGTTCTCCCGGTCCTCGTCATCGACAACGATGATGGGGCGTCCCATCTTTAAATCTTCGACTGCTTCTTTGATTGTATAGAACATTACCATCCCGCCTTCCCATATCCTTGTGACGCGAGCGATTCAAGCGTCATCGGTTTTTGACTTACGAGTTTTTCCATATATTTAGCCAACATGTCACATTCCAAATTGACCGTATCCCCGGCCTGTTTCATCCCGAGCACCGTCTCACTGTACGTATGCGGGATGAGCGACAACGTGAATCCACGTTCCGTGACGTCAAACACCGTCAAGCTCGTCCCGTCGACCGAAATCGAACCTTTCGGGACGATATAACGGAGGAGCGATGGCTCACAGCTGATGTCGACATAGACGGCGTTCGCGAGCGACCGTTTTTTAACGATGCGCCCGACCCCGTCGACGTGACCCGAGACGAAGTGACCGCCGAAGCGTCCGTTCGCGGGCATGGCCCGCTCCAAGTTGACGTTCGTGCCGGGGCGGACCCCGTCGAGACTCGACGCCTTGAGCGTCTCTGGCATGACATCGACCGAGAAACTGTCACGGTCGAACGTCGTCACGGTGAGACAGATGCCGTTGACAGAGATGCTGTCACCGAGCTTCACGTCCTCGAGGACGACCTGTCCGGCGAGTGTGAGCCGAAGTGATGGCCCGTTCCGTTTCACTGCCTTCACACTACCGATTTCTTCAACGATTCCCGTGAACATCGGACTCCTCCTTTCGCATGATGAGTTTGATGTCGGTCCCGACCGTCTCGACCGATCGCACGTTATACCGCTCAATCACATCGAGCGGACCGGCATGATGCGAGCGGTAGAAACCGCCCTTGCCGCCGAACACCCGTGGCGACTGGTACATGACCCACTCGTCAACGAATTGTCCGTCCAAGAGTGAAGTGACGAGCGTCGGTCCCGCTTCGACGAGCAGACGACCGATGCCGCGTGCGTAGACGTCTTGCAGGACAGCCTCGAGCGACGTGTAATCGGCGATCTCGACGCCATTCGCTGCCAACGCGTCACGTTTCGCTTGATCATTCGACGTCGTGTACAGAAGCACTGGCAGATCGTTCGCCGTCCGGACGAGCTGACTCGAGAGCGGTGTCCGCAACTCTCGGTCGAGCACGATTCGGAGCGGTTGTGTAGTCTCGCTGTCGAGCCGGACGGTGAGCGCTGGGTCGTCGGCAAGGACGGTGCCGACACCGGTCAAGACTGCGTCGACCGTCGCCCGCAGTTCGTGGACGTCCCGTCTCGCTTCCGTCCCGGTCACCCATTTGCTGTCACCGGTATTGAGGGCGACTTTGCCGTCGAGGCTCGTCGCCGTTTTCAAGATGACATACGGCCGTCTCGTCTCGAGCGAACGCAGGAACGCCACATTGAGCGCTCGCGCTTCGCTTTCGAGCAGCCCGACCTCGACATCAATCCCGGCCGCTTTCAACCGAGCGATGCCTTGCCCTGAAACGAGCGGGTTCGGGTCCTCCATGGCGATGACGGCACGTTTGATGCCGGACTCCACGACTAAATCGGCACATGGCGGCGTCTTGCCATGATGTGAGCACGGTTCGAGCGTGACGTACATCGTCGCGCCATAGGCGGCGGCCCCGGCCATGCTGATGGCGTGCACTTCAGCGTGCGCTTCCCCCGCCTTCAAGTGGGCGCCGAACCCGACGACCCGACCGTCTTTGACGACGACGGCTCCGACGCGCGGATTGACGCCGGTCGATGAGGCTGACTCGGCCAATTGGATGGCTTGTTGCATGTACTGTTTCATAAGCTCCCTCCTTGTTTCGTACAAACAAAAAGACCTTAAGGAATAATCCTCAAGGTCTCGGTAGGAGGTGTTCGTCGTCATTTGGGCATACCAAATAAACGCTTCCTTTTACAGAAAAACGCACGACGAACTACAGGTCGTGTGGACCTGTTTTTGTTTCCTTCTCCCATCCAGACTATACTGTCGGCTCTAGAATCGCACTAGATCCACCGTTCGCACACGTGCGCCCGGGTCACGGACTTAAGGCTCGCGCCCATCACCGCCGGTTGGGAATTTCACCCGACCCCGAAGGAATATTTGTTTGTACGTCTACACTTTAGCGCAAAAATAAGTCGATGGCAAAATGAAATGTGCAAAAAAAGCGCCGCTCGAATGAGCGACGCTTCTAATCAAGCCAAGAATAGGATGACGAGGAGTCCGACGATCCAACAATAGAACGAGAAGTATTTGAGCTCGCCTTGCGCCATGATGTGCTGGAACCATTTGAGCGAGATGGCCGTGAGCGCGTACGAGGCGATGAACGCCAAGAGGAGCGGTCCGAACAGGTCGCGCGTCGACGGGTCCGTGAAGAGCGCGGGACCATCTAAAATCATCGTCCCGAGACTAACCGGGATGAACAAGAAGAACGAGAAACGGAGGGCCGACTCTTGCTTGATGCCGAGCAACATCGCCATGACAATCGTCGCCCCAGAGCGACTGATGCCAGGGATGAGTGCGACCGCTTGGGCGAGACCGATGAGGATGGCATCACGCATCGTGATACCTCCGTCACCTTTACTCCCTCGCAAGTTACGGATGAACCAGAGCGCGACCCCGGTCAAGATGAGCGTGTAGCCGACCGTTGCGACCCCTCCAAGCGTCTCGCCGATCCAATCACCGAACAAGACGCCGAGGACACCGGCCGGGACCGTCGCGATGAGCAAGAGCCCGACGAACTTGACGTCGATCATCGTTTCGTCGTTGCGGTCTTTTTTAACTAAGAATGCCCATAAACTAACAACGAGCCGGATGACGTCCTTTCGATAAATCGTCAAGACGGCGAGGAGCGAGGCAAAGTTCACAAAAATTTCGAACGAGAGGCCTGGCAATTTAATGTTGAATAGGTCTTGGAAGATTACCAAGTGACCACTTGACGAGATGGGGATGGGTTCTGTCAACCCTTGAATCAAACCGAGCAGTAAATAGAATAACCAAATTGTCATATCTCAATTGCCTCTTTTCTCTGTTGATGTCAATTCCAACATTTTAACAGAATGTCCGAATCACTGACCACTATTAAAAAAAACGTTATTTCCAAAAATTTTATTGATTAGTCTGAAAATTAAATTTATTATAAAAGAGTATCCAACTGGTGCGACGGTGATGACCCCATCGGCTAGTTGGGTACTTTTTCGTACAAATTATTACAATTTTAGATTGTGTAATTTTTTTTGTTTACAAATGAATCCATTTAATATTAAATTTGTAATAGAAATGTTACCGTTTTTTAAAGGGGAAGCGGGACCTTAGGACCATCTTAGTCGAGAAATCGATTTAAAAAACTTGTTTAATGCACTTATAAATTGTAAAAACTGGCCGATAGTATGATTGTAAAAGCAACTTTGTGATCTTTGTCGGTTCAGATACGAGTCCATGGAAGGAGGAACCATCATTGAGTCAAACGTTATCCACTAAATCCCATCACTTGTCCACCGAGCAGCAGAGGATGATCCATTGCATTCGATTGCTCGGTGATTTATTGAAGGAACGTCCACGACGCTCCGTGTATCGTCGCTTCGCGATGGAACAAAGCTGGCCCTCTCCCGAGTCAATCATTCGACAGTTCGGGTCATGGGCCGAGGCACTTGCCATTGCCGGCTATGAATGGCACGGAGAGGCGACAGTCGACCTCCCTGACAAGATGCCAAAATATACGCGTGAAGATATCATTGAGACACTCGCGATCTACTCGCGCGACATGGGTTCAATCATCACGCTTAAAAAGTATCAGGAGTGGCGCAAGCTTCATCCAAAAGCGCCGAGCCATTACCATATCGTCAAGACGTTCGGCTCGTGGCATGACGCCTGTGCCGAAGCTGGACTCGAAGCGAGTGTGACATACTCGAAATCTGAACTCTCCACGGCTCTTCGTGAAGCGATTCACGAGATGGGCTTCTCTCTTTCTTTCGAAGCGTATCGCGAATGGGCAAAACGAAATAACAAACCATCGACAAAAGCCATTCTTCATCGTTACGGTTCGTGGTCAGCCGCGATTCACGCGGTCGAGTCAGAGATTTTCAACCAGAAATTATAATCTTTCATTCATAAGGAGGACGCCGGGGATCCGGTGTCCTCCTTGTTTTGTAGATGTTCCGTCATCGTCTTTCTGCAGGCAATGCCGGAGCCGCATCGCTCAAGGAACGAAGGGCACCGGCCGAACATCGTTCATGTTGATGAGACAAAAAATCATTGAATCCGTTCCGTCGACGTGTCGCGATAGTGGGCGACTCGGTCACGGCCGTTGAATTTCGCACCGACGTACATGGCCCGGTCGGCATGGCGTAGCAACGTGTCGAGGTCCTCATACTCATGAATCGTCTCGATGCCAATGCTCGCCGTGACTTGAACGTGAATCCCCTCAGACCCAAACGAATGGGCACGAAGGGCTTGCCGAATCTTTTCGCCCGTCGTGATGGCGACTTCCTCGTTCATGCGCGGGAAAACAAAAACGAACTCCTCACCACCATAGCGAGTGACGAGATCCACACTTCGGACGAGACGACTAAACAGTGCCCCGGTCTCAATCAACACGTTATCCCCGAATGCATGACCGTATGTGTCATTGATCGCCTTGAAGTGATCGAGGTCGACCAAGAACACGGACAACGGATATGAGGCGATGTCGTTCAACCGCTCTTTTGTCCATCGTTTCAACGCCCGCTGGTTCGGTAACCCCGTCATCGGGTCGGTCAGGCTTTCATGTTGGAGCAGGTTCCGCTCGTCAATCCGTTCGAGTGACCAAGACAACGTCTTTAACAGCCGATGAATATCGGCGGCAATCGCTCCTTCGTACGCTCCGTTCGCAGTCGTCGAAATCATGCAGCTGACCGCGTTCGTCGTACTCGACACCGGCTGGACGACGAGCGCGGAATGATGGAGCTCCGTCTGCTGGGCTTGTAAATCAGGATGCCATTCATGAAGTGAGTCGTATACGAAATAAGGTTCCTCCGCGTCGCGGTGTCGTTCAAGCGTGTAGGCGTCGGTAAAAGGTTTTGACTGACGGCCGCTAATGTCATAAAATGTCCGTTTTCCGTCCCGATTGACTTGTAGCCAGCCACGTTCCAGTTCGACGACTTCCCGCAATCCGTTCCAAAATTTCTCGATGAGCAGTTGTTCGTTATCGACCCGGTAAAGTTGCTCTTTCAATCGTTCGACTTGATCGATTTTCGACTGTGTCTCTTCGGTCTCCGTCGCTTTTGATAACCCCATCTTGAGGAGAGACAGAATGAGAAACGTCGCCATGAGGCCCGTATAATCGAACCGTTGAAACGCTTCGATGGCGACCATCGTGAACAGTAGTTCGAGCGAGATGACGAGCCAGTCGAAGCGGAGTAAGCGCCACATGATCGGCAGCGGAATCCGTTCTCCGATCAAGAAGCGTGAGAGGAGAAAACTGAACCCAAGCACGAGGAAGAGGACGGCGAAGAAGCCGAGGAGCGCCGTACCTTGCTCGAGCAAATGGACGTTCGGACCGATCTCTCCGCCGAGCCGCAAATAGACGAGCCCCGGTAAGACGAGCAACATCGCTTCAATCAACGTATTAAGCGGATAGAAATGGAGAAAGCGCCGACGTCCGACCTTGTTCGTGAACGTCCGAGCCTGAAATGTGAGGAGCAAAAGTTGTCCCATCAACAAGGCCGGGAACAATCCATACAAAAAGAACGTCATGAAGACGAACATCTCATGAAAGGTGAAATGAAGATGTCGCCGCTTGAGCGGGTTCATGACGAATAGAGCGCCGAGCGTAAAAATGAACCAAAACAGCGACCAATCAAATAGGCCGATACCGAGCCACATATAAGCGAGGATTCCCATGAAGACGACCGACCACGAGAGCCAGCTCCTAATAAGGTATTTCCGAAATCGCATCGTCTCCCCCCTTTCCTAATCCATTATCATTCCTACATAGTATGAAGGGTTTTGACTGAAGATGCCAGCCGTTGTTTGAAAGTTGTGACAATGAAAAAAAGACCGTGACCCTCGTCACGATCTTGTCATCACTTCGCTTGTAAAAACGAAATGCCGATTGAGCCTGATCCCGTGTGTGCTCCGAGGAGCGGTGCGAGTGTATCGACCCGAATTTTGGCTTTATCCCCGAGCTCGCGTTTCCACGACTCGGCCAGCTCTGGCACGTTTCCGTGGAAAATTGAGACGTCCGTGCACTCACCCGAATCGATGGCTTGACGGAGTGCCTCGAACAGCTGGGCCTGCGCTTTTTTATACGTCCGAACCGTCTGATATGGGACGATCAGCCCGTCTTCAAAGCGGAGCACCGGTTTCAACTGCAACATGTTGCCAATGAGCGCTTTCGACTTCGAGATGCGGCCACCTTTTTGCATCTGCGTCAAGTTTTGCAAAATTAACTCGATGCGGACGTCCTCGGTGCGCTGTTTCATATACGCCTCGACGTCCTCGAGCGCATCCCCGCGCTCGACGCGTTCGATCAACTCTTCGAGCATGAGTCCCATCGTATAGATGCCAGCCCGCGAGTCGAGGGCGAGCAATTTAAATTCAGCAATCTCGGCGCCTTGGACCGAGGCCGAATACGTGCCGCTCAAATCGGATGACAAGTGGAGAGCGATCCCCATGTCATATTGGTCTTTGATCCCTTCATATAACGTGACGAAGTCGCCGATGGCAGGTTGGCTCGTCGAGACGCGTACACCCGCATCGATCCATTCATAGACGGTCTTTGCATCGACCTCGACGCCGTCCTTGTATGGTTGATCACCTTTAACGACGTAGAGCGGGACGATATGGATATCCGGATGGTGTTGAATCGAATCTGGAAGGACGACGGTGCTGTCCGTAATATAAGCAATTTTCATGTTCGAGTGCTCCTTCAGTTAAAATTAGTACCTGGTAATATTATTTTATCACAGGTGAAGCGGTTTCACTATTTATTAAAAAACGAATTCCTTTGAAGTTTCACATATTCCCCTCCATATCGTGCCTGAAACGGGTAAAAGATAGCATCGGATAAAGGAGGGATCGGCATGATTCACATCGAGCACGTCAACAAGATTTACAAGACGGGGGAAATCGAGACGGTGGCGTTGAAAGAGATCGAGTTGACGATTCAAGACGGAACTTTCGTCGTCATCCTCGGACCGAGTGGGAGTGGTAAAAGTACGCTTTTGAACGTGATCAGCGGACTCGATACGGTGACGTCCGGGACGATCACGTTCGGCGACACCGTCTTGACCGACTTGTCTCCCGAACAGATGACAGCTTTTCGGCGCGACCATCTCGGCTTTATCTTTCAACAATATAATTTACTGCAAAATTTGACCGTGCAGGAGAACATTCAAATCGGGGCCGACTTATCAGACTGCCCACTCCCAATCGATGAATTGCTCGAGCAAGTCGGGCTGACGTCCGCTCGCGACAAATATCCGTACCAATTGTCAGGTGGTGAACAACAGCGCGTCTCCATCGCTCGGAGCCTCTCCAAAAATCCGACCATCGTCTTCTGTGATGAACCGACGGGATCACTTGATGAAGACAACTCGAAACGGGTGCTCGAATTGCTCGAACGGTTGAACAAAGAATATGGGAAAACCGTCGTCGTCATCACCCATAACACCGGGATCAGCGAAATGGCCGATGACGTCATCAAAATGAACTCGGGACGAATCATTGAATTGACGCGCAACCCGACCAAACGTTCCGCACGTGACATCCACTGGGGGTGAGACACATGCTCTATACAAACGTATGGAAGACGCTCGCGGGCAAATGGATGCAGCTCCTCGCCATCGCCGTCATCATCGTCATGAGTTCCCTCACGTATACGATGATGTTTTATGGCATCAGCGGCATCGAGGTCCCGACCGATGAGTATCTCGCGTCTTCAAATCAAGAAGATTTTGCCGTCGAGATGCTCAACCGCGTCACCGAGGAAGAGGCGGCCGCGCCCGAATTGACTGCTTTTATCGCCTCCGGGAAGTACACGCTCGCCGACTTGAAACAAGCCGACGCGGAAGCGTTCGATGACTTGATGCTGGCACGCCTCGACGCCGTCGAGCGCGAGATGGGCGACGTGACGCTCGAGCTACGCTCCATGAAGCTATTCAATTACACGTTCGAAGACCGCGAACATCGCGGGCTCGTTGTAAAAGATGCGGACGCCATCAACTTGTCCTATCTTGAGTCAGGTCGTCGTCCGAGCGCGGACAATGAGGTCGCCATCAATACGAAATCGGCTGAAAAGAACGGAATCAAAATCGGTGACACGATCGATTTCGGTGAACCGTTCACGGTGACCGGGTTCGTCTTGTTCCCGGACTATACGTTGCCGCTATTCGACGACAATTTCTTCAATCTCGACCCGGGCACACAGACGCTCCTGCTCATGACAGATTCAGCCTACGAGACGATGAACGGGACCGAATCGTTCCGTCTGGCCGGTATCACCGATGGGACGGTCGTGACGGACGTCGAGCTCCCATTCGTCATCTCGGTCATGGAGACGGAAAATATCATGCGCAGCGGGGCCATCTATAGCGAAATCTCTTCCGGAAAGGCGATGGCCCTCGGTTTAAGTCTGTTCATCGTCTCGATTGCCGTCATCATCGTCGGCATTCTGATTTCGAACATGCTCGAGTCTGAACGTGGCCAAATCGGTCTCTTGAAAGCAATCGGCTATAGCCGCCGGCAAATCGCGACGCCGTATCTCATGCTTATTCTAGCTTTCGCGACTATCATGCTCATCATCGGGTATTTCCTCGGTCTCTATTTCGCCGACCTGCTCAAAGCCTTGTATCTCGACTTTTATCTCTTGCCGTCCATCACCATCGCCCAAAGCCCATTTGTTTTTCTCACGGCCGTCTTCGCCCCGCTTCTCTTTTTCGCACTTGTCGCCGGGGCTGTCATTTATAAACTCATGGGTGAGAGCGCGCTCGCCTTACTTTCGCCACGAGACAACTTGTCGCTCAATCGTCTCAGCCGGTTCGTCAGCCGCCTGCTCCACAACGCCCGCGGCAAGACGAAGTTCAAATATTTGTACGCCGTCAAAAGCACGGGAAGTTTTATCATTTTCTTCTTTGGGATTCTCTTCTCGACGCTCCTCATCGTGTTCGCTCTCATGATGAACGGGGCCGTCGATCGGATGACTGTCGGGGAATTGAATGAGGCCGACTATGCGTACGAGGCGTACACGACGACACAACCCGAACTTCGTGACGGACAAGAGCCGTTCCTTACCTACCCGTTCGCGTTTGTCGATGACAAACTCGTCACGTTGAAAGGGCTCGATGAAGTGAACACACTCTACCGTCTCGAAGACGAGAACGGAGATAGATTGACGCCAGAAGCAGACAGCATCATCGTCAGTGCCTCGCTCGCCTTGAAGCTGGGACTCGAGACCGGGGAGACGCTCGACATCGAACTCGACGACGAGACGCTGTCGTATCCGATTCGCGGAATCGCTGACGAATATATAGGTGACACCATCTACTTGTCACGCACGAGTTTGAGCGACAAGCTGACCGACGGGGAAACAGATGAACTGTTCAACGGCATCTATGCGACCGAGCGACCGGACGAGACCGACTATACGACGATTTTGTCGCGCGACAGTTTGATCGACCAATCTACCTCGATTAACGAGTATATGAACTTGATGATGAACGTCATGATCGGCGGCTCTACCTTGATTGCGTTCAGCATTTTGTTCGTCTTGACCGCGCTCACGGTCGAGAAAAACTATTACGTCATCTCGCTGTTGAAAGTGATGGCTATGACCGCCGTGAGGTGCGCTCAATGATTTTGAACAGCTACTTCATGTATGCGCTCGCCTCGGCACTCCTCAGCATTCCAATCGCCCTCATCATTTTACGGGTCATCATCGTCGTGTTCGCAGAAGACTATGGCTTCATCCTGCCGCTCGAATTCGAATGGATCTACCTGCTCTATACGCTCGGAGCGGTCTCCATCCTCTTCTTTGCGAGCACGTTCATCAGTCGCCGTAAAATCGATCAAATCCCGCTACAAGAAGTATTGAAGACATATCAAGAATAATTTATCGCCAAATAGGGCATAATAAGAGAAGAGACTGGGCCTCTCCCTGTGAGGGGCCTGACTATTTGTAGAAAAGGATGATTCTTATGAACCGTACACAAGTGTTACTCGCCATCCCAGGGAACTGGTCATCGGCCGAGGCAGTTAGCGAACAAATCAGTTTACATAGCGAAGGTTACACGATGGCCGGTCTGTTGCTATTAGAAGACGAGACGGGCAAGGCGTTCACCGTCGAAGTCGTCGAACGCGACCCGGCGCTCGCCGAGGCGATGATTCACGCGAGTTCGAGCGGCTTCACACCGAAAATCGCCAAAGGGCTCGCCCGCCACACCCATATCGTCTATTTGATTGTCGACGTCAATGACGTGACGGACATTGCGGCGGCGCGCCGTGCGGCCAACGCCATCTTGAACGCGGGCGGACTCGGCGTCATGGTCGAGACAGCTGGTGTCGCCTACTCGAAAGACGAATGGCAAGAGTCGAAAGAAGAAGACCTCGCCCTCGACTACTCGCTTCTGACGGCCATCACGGAAGAAGAGAACGCCTACGTCTCGTGGGGCATGAAGGCGTTCGGTCACGCCGACGTCGCCGTCCCGGCCACGCTCGAGATCGAAGACGCGATTCACGTCGTCCACTCGTTCAACTTCCACCTCATCTCGGGTGGGTCGATGTTCGGAGACGGGGACAGCTTCACGTTCGAGGACGGCAAGACGTTCACGGTCGAGATGGGGGAAGACGAGCGGACGTCAATTGACAACTTGCTCCATAACCCGTTCGGTTTGGTTTACCTTGTGCCACAAGTCGTAGCAGAATAAAACAAGAGCTCACAGACTTTTTCGTCTGTGGGCTCTTGTTTTGGTCGTACTAACTGATCAAACGGAAAGAAATAATAGAGTATGTGTAAATCGACTATCCTTTCCCTAAATTCGTGGCGACTTGGTGATTGATTCCCGTTCAGGCGATACGACAATCAAAAAATCCACAGACACGTGTCCGCAGATTCATCCTCGCATCTCTTGAAGACGTTCGAGTTGATGAGTCAGCTCACCAATCGGGACAAACCGGGCTCGGCGGAGCGTCTCTCTCCCATCGAGGAAAAATAGGACGACCGGGACAGTGAAAATCGAGTAGGCACCGGCAATTTCCGGCACTTGATCCGAATCGATGGCGACCGCCTCGATATCGGGGAACTCCATCAACATCGCTTCGACTTGCGGTTTGAGCGAATGGCAGACGCTACAAGTTGGATGCGAGACGTAGACGAGCAATTGATTCGAATCCGCAATCCGGTCTTGTAGGGCCTTGAGCGTGGTGACAGCTTCCATCGAATCCCTCCTTTGCTAGTTAAGCGTCGAGCCAGAGAACTCCGACCGTCTCAAAGCCCGCATGGACCGCAATCGACGGACAGAAACGTGTCTTGACGATTTCAATATCCGGTAATTTTGCTTGGATGAGCGCGACAAAATCGGCTTGCATGTCAGGTGCGAGCGCAGTCTGCACAAAGACTCGATTGTTATGGATTCCCTTCGCGGCATGGCGGCGTTCAAGCTCGGTCACCATCTCAGCATATGCTTTCTTGAGCGATCGTGCTTTTTTGAACGGAATCACTTTGCCTGTCTCATCGAGCGTGATAATCGGTTTGATGTTCAAGATATTGGCGAGGAACATCTCCCCTGACGAGACGCGACCGCCGCGGCGCATCGTTTCCATATTGCCGATAATCATGAAGAAGTTCTTCTTGTCGCGCCATGCTTCAATCAAAGCAACGATTTCTTCAGCCGACTTGCCTTCGGCCTCGGCTGCGAGACCGAGACGGACGAGTTCTTGCTGTGCCTCGAGTGCTGCGTGCGAATCGACCGTGTACACTTTAAAATCGGCCGCTTCGGCCGCGGCATTCGAATTTTTCACGGTCGAGCTCAAACCGTTCGAGCAATGTACAGCGATGGCGCAGTCGTATCCTTCCTCTTTCAAGCGCTCGTAGCGGGCGATGAAATCACCGAAGATGGGCTGGGATGTCTTCGCCTCTTTCTTTTGGTCAATCATATAGCGGTGCAAATCTTCGAGCGACAAGTCCACTTCGCTGTAGCCGCTGCCGTCGACAATCAGTTGAATCGGGACGATGTCGACACCGAGACGGGCCGCCTCTTCTTTCGAAAAGTTGGCCATACTATCGGTAATCCATGCGATTTTGCTCATAACAATAATCCTCCAGTGGTCGTTCATTTTTTTCCTAACTCATTATACCCTATTTTTCGAATTCCTTCCTTTCAGACCATTCACAGGAAAAAGACAGCCCGATTCATCGTCGCGCTGTCTTCGGCTTCGACTTATTGTGTCGAAATCAATTTCGTATGGGCAAACTCATCGTGTGGTAACTCCATGTCCTTTCCTGACTTGATCTGTTGGAGCGCCTTGAGTAGTGGGAACCCAAGGGTCGCCGGATAGACGACATCTTTGTATAGCGTCCGCATGACGACTTGTTCGAGCGAGAGCGGTCGTCCGTCCTGGCTGACGACTTTAATCCCCACGACGCGGTCGCCGATCGTCTGCCCATTTTTGTTGATCAGGAAATACACTTCCCCGGCCATCGTCACGAGCGTCGGCAAGTAATAACGTTTCACTTTTTTCCCGGGAAACAACTTCTTCCGAATCGTCTTCTCGACGAGTTTCGCCGGCGTTTGAAAAATGAGTTGATCGATTTGACTGGCAACGGCACGTTTCCAAATCGGGACTGCCACGGTCATCATCCTCTCGTTTCGGTTCTAGGCTTTAGATTCCTCTTTTGGCTTCGCTTGAAACGCTGAAAACGGACAACCTGAACGTGCGAACAAATTTGGCGTCACAATGCTGTCATCATAATGGCGGTGGAACACGTGCGTCGCGGCCGGTGACAACGGTGGGATGAGCCAGCTCCATTGGCCGGTCACGTCGCGGCCTACGTCCTGCTCATTTTTTTCGAACCGTTTGAACTGCTTCGCCGCCGTATGATGGTCGACAATCGTCACGCCGGCCCGCTCGAACGACTGCAAAACGGCCACATTCAACTCGACGAGGGCCCGGTCACGCCAAAGCGTCCGCTCTTTCGATGTATCGAGGCCGAGCGACGTGCCGACGAGCGGCAAGAGATTATAGCGATCCGTATCGGCCAAATTACGAGCCCCGATTTCAGTCTCCATATACCAGCCGTTGAACGGGACCGAGGTAAAACGTAAGCCACCAATCTCAAGCTCCATATCGGCGATGGCCGGAACGGCGTGCCATTTGATCAAGCGCCCACCGAACAAATCATACGCTTCGTGCCGGATCTCGACTTCGAGTACCACGTCGTCCGGCAACTCATACAGGTGAATCTCGTGCCCGTCCGTAAGTAAGAGCGGCAAGACATCAAACTCGGTCCCGGCCCCGACCCAGCCGAGTCGTTCGGCCTGCCTCGTAATCGACAGCGACAGCGGGTCGCCAACGATGCCGTCTTCCGTCTCATATGCCGCGTAGCGAACGAGCTGCGCGTTCAACAACCGAAACTCGTTCGGAAGAACCGTCATCGTCGAGCGGATTTTCCCGCCGTTCGTCGCGTAGCGCAGGTGGTCGACGAGTGCCTCGAACACGTCGTCGAACGTCTTCGCGTCGCGGGCGTCCCGGACGGTGAGCGTCTGCCAAAACAGACGGCCGATGCATCGATTCGAGTTGCGCCAGGCGAGCTTTGCGCCTGCCGTCAACTCGTCGGTCGTGAGCGTGTACGTCCCCGTCCGCTCAAGCTCGACGGCGATCGCCTCGAGCCGGTCCGTATAATCGCCTTCAAGTTGTGAGAAAAAGTGTCGGGCTGCCTCGATGTCCATATCGTCAATCTCCTCTATCTTTAATCTGTCCTTCTCATCTTAGAGAAAATCGCTCCGAGTTTCCACCTGTGACATACAAAAAAGCGAGCCAGTGAAGGCTTGCACTCATTCTGTCTGATCAATCGTCTCTAAATCAAGCTCAACTAAAATCAGACCTGGGATTCGCTCAAATAAAGTTCGACTCACTTTCATACGGTTATAGCTTTCTCTCAACTCGACTTGTGTCGTCAAATCTTTCACGATTCCGTAAAGCCCAGTGATGACCCGCCCATTGTAGAGTGGGGTGTTCGTGATTGATAAATGGATACGGCTTCCGTCCGCATTGGCCGCTTTCAATTCATAATGCACCGTTTCACCCTGGAGAATTTTCGAAAATTATGGGAACGATTTTTTCCGCTCATATTCTTGGAGAAATGTCACGTTTCAATGATTGAAATATAGATTACATTGCTGTTTCAGATAAGAGATAACAAAAAACCCAGAGACGGTGATGTCTCTGGGTGCTGTTTATCGTTGCTTCACGACGACCGAGCCGTAAGCTGGTACGTCGACCGAGCCTGAGACGCGTTTGATCGTCTTCGTACCCGCTTGTTTTCCATCGACGATGAGGTTCCATTGCCCGCTCGGCAATGTTACCTTGACCGTCTTGGCGTTGGCGTTGTGCGTGATGAACAAGTCTTTCTTCTGGCCTGGCGCTTTGTCGTCAATCAAGTAGCTGATAACGTTCGCTTCGGCTTTGTAGAATTTTAAGTTTTTCTTCACGTCGACCGCTTTTGTCATGCGGAGACCTGGGTTGTCTTTACGCATTTCAATCAAGCCTTTCATGTACTGGACGTCCGCCTTGCGGTCAGCGGCCCGTTTCCAGTCCATTTGGTTGATGCGGTCCGGCGATTTGTACGAGTTGTGGTCGCCTTCTTTCGTCCGCATGAACTCTTGACCGGCATGGATGAACGTCGTACCTTGGCTCGTCAAGAGGATGCTTGATGCGAGACGGTGCATCTTCGTCCGGTTCGCTTCCGATGTTTTTGGGTTCGTGAGTTCGAGCTTGTCCCAAAGCGTATGGTTGTCGTGCGCTTCGACGTACGTGATTGCTTGCGTCGGTTCTTTCGTGAAGCCTTTGATGTCGGCGCTATAGTCGATTTCACCGACAATCCCTGTCTTGATGCGGTTCTCAAGGCCAGCTTTTCCGTTGATGAAGCCGTTATCCGTGTCGACGAAGACACTACCTTTCAAGCCGTCACGGATATTGTCGTTGAAATGCGCGACACCAGGCATCTTATAGGCGTTCTTCTGGTTCGCTTTTTTCGCCGGGTCGAGCGGTGTGCCGAGGTCCCATCCTTCGCCGAAGACGAGGATGGATGGGTCGACTTTGTTCAACGCCGAACGGACTTGGTTCATCGTCTTGACGTCATGGATCCCCATGAGGTCGAAACGGAACCCGTCCCAATGGTACTCTTGCGCCCAATAGACGACCGAGTCGACGATGAGTTTTTGCATCATCTTGCGCTCAGACGCCGTGTCGTTGCCGACACCCGTTCCGTTCGCGAAGTCGCCGCCTTCTGTGTAGCGGTAGTAGTAACCTGGAACGATTTTGTGCAAGTTCGAGGCTTGCGCATCGAACATGTGGTTATAGACGACGTCCATGACGGCGCGCAAGTTGTTGTCGTGGAGCCCTTGAATCATTTGTTTCATCTCACGAATCCGGACTTTGGCGTCATATGGATTCGTCGCGTACGAGCCTTCCGGCGCGTTGTAGTTTTTCGGGTCATAGCCCCAGTTGTACGATGCGTCCGGGTTCGTCTCATCGACCGAGGCCGTGTTATAGTCGTACACCGGAATGAACTGGACGTGCGTGACACCGAGGTCTTTCATATGGTCGAGGCCCGTCTTCGTGGCTGTCTTCTTGTCATTGACGAGGAGACGTGTGCCTGGCTCGACGACGCCAAGATATTTGCCTTTGTTTGTGATGCCTGAATCGTATTTATCTGATGTGACATCGAAAATTGACAAGTCGCGGACGTGCGTCTCATAGATGATGGCGTCTGTCCGTTGCTTGAGTTTCGGTTTCATCGAGTTCCAACGTTTCGGTTTCGTCTCGCTCAAGTCGACGACGACCCCTTGGTCCCCGTTCACACCGACCGCTGTCGCGTACGGATCGACCGCGCGGACGCTGCCGGAGGCATGCTTGACGTTATACGTGTAACCGATGCCGTCCAAGTCACCGCGAACCGTAGCGACCCATGTGCCGCGCTCGCCACGCTTCATTGAGATTGTCTTCTTCAAATCTTTATCTGAAGCAGGGCGCGTTTTCGGCATGTTCCACAGTTCAAGCTTCACGTCTTGTGCCGTCGGGGCCCAGAGGACGAATTGTGATTGTGACTGCTTGTACGTCACACCGAGCTTGCCGTCGTAAGCGTACTTCGCATCGAACTCCGGTGAGCGGAGCACGTCGCCCGCTTGGAGTACTTTGTCTCCGAACGTCGGGTGCTTCGCCGTGATGACCGCCGCCAAGTCGATATCGGCACTGAAACGGACCGTGACTGATTTGTCGCCTGATTTCTCAACCGACTCGACCGTCGCGCCTTCGACCGTCAGTTCACTCAAGAACGTCTCGTCGATGACGCGGTTGAGCGTGAGTTCCGCTTGACGGAACGTGTCCGCCTCGAACGAGATGATTTTCGGTGAGCGATCAATCACTGGTTCTGAGTAATAGATCGTCGAATCGCCTTCGACGAGCCATATTTCTTTCGCCGTGCTGAGCGCGAACCGGTCTGTACCGTCTTTTTCAGCCCATTCGCCTTTTTTCGTGACGAGTCCGATGAGCTTTTTCGCGTCCGGGTTCGCGAACTTCACGTTCGCCACACCGCCGTATGCGTCCGTCTCATCGAAGTTAATGCTTTGACCGTCACCACCGTCTGGCCATGCCCAGAGGCCCCAGTCCGTGTATGTATTATCGTAACGGAAGTAATGAACTTTCATATCCACATCCGTTGCTGTCGTCTCCCCGTCCGGGTTCGACGTATAGATCTTCGAGTCGCCTGACTTGATCCACACTTCGGCAACGCCGTCTTTAATCATATCGCTCGTGATGAAACGGTCGTTCTCCGACCCTTTATCTTTCTCCCAGTTGTCCGTACGGACGATAAGACCGAGCTTTTCAGGTGAGTCGACCGGGAATTCATAGGCCGCCACCTTTCCGAAGTCGTCTTCGCCATTGAAGGCGAACGGTTTGTTCGGGAAATAATCTGGGTTGTTCGCCCAAAGCCATAAGTTCCAATCCATTTGATTGTCCGGTGCCTCTTGATAGTGGACGACGACGAGTGTCGACTTGTCTTTCTCGAGAGCGGACGATGACATCGGAAACATTGAGAACACTAGTGCAAACGTTAGCACAACTGCCCATGCCTGTTTCCATCGTTTATTGACCATGTGGGTCCCTCCTTGTAGCATCATTTTAGGAAAACGCTTACACAAAAATTGTAAACGTTTCCTTTATTGAATTCAATGTTTTTCTAGAGAAACGCTTCCCCTCCACACTTTGCGTGAAGTTTACTTTGCGTGAAGTTTTATTCACGTCCTCTAGTTTCGTTATATAAAACGATTGCATTATTTAATCGTTACCCTGTATATAGAAGTTAGAGGAGGATTTTTAAATAATGTCCCTATCAAACCTAGTGAATAACTTGATTGCCAACGCCAGTCTCTTATTGGTCGGTTTATACATCATCTCCCGTCTTACAAATCTTGGTATGACGAAAAAGCTTCCGCTCAAGCGACAAGTTACCATCTCACTTTTATTGGCCGGTCTTTCCGTTGTGATTACCCTCCACGGTGTTCTCTGGAACGCGCAAGCCGACTTTCAATATGGATTCGTCCCCATCATCATTTCAGCACTCTATTTTAACCTGCCTGGCGTACGCATCACGTACGTCACAAGCATTCTCATCTTGCCGTTCATCTTGACCGATACGCTTTTATTAATCGCCTTTCTCGACTATACGCTCGCCGCACTGGCCGCTGTCGTTTTCTTGCGATTTCGTGAACGAATCACCCCAGCCCGAGATATCCGAATCGTCAACGCCATCAGTCTCGGGTTCATCACGCTATTTTCTCTTTTAAATGTCAGCACCTACGATCACATAGAAGCTTACGTGATGACACTCATGACGTTCGTTGTAATCGGTTATTCGGCCGGATTCGTCCTTCATATCGTTTATGGAAGAATTCACAAAATTCAACGTTCAGAACGGCTCATTTCAAAATACAAAGAAGAAGCTTTCACTGACGTATTGACAGGTCTCGGCAATCGACGCCGTTTTGAAGAAGAGATGAGACGGGTCGACGAGGAAGTGTTCAAGGGGACACAAGAGGTCGCCCTGCTCTTGCTCGATGTCGATCATTTTAAATCAATTAACGATACGTATGGCCATGATGCCGGAGATGCGATTTTAGTCGAACTTGGCAACCGTTTGACGAAGACGGCGCGGACTGATGACATGGTGTGCCGCAACGGTGGGGAGGAATTCTCCGTGCTCTTGGCTGACTGCACCTTGTCGCAAGGGTTTGTCATCGGTAAACGCTATTTGCGACAAATCGCCGAATCTCCTTTTACTTTGCCTGATGGTTCTTTCATCGAAGTCACCGTATCCATCGGAATCTCCAGCACGTCAGAATCAAAAGTAGACACGTCGAGCCAACTGATCAAACAAGCCGATGCCGGTCTGTATGTCGCCAAACAGAGTGGACGTAACCGGCTTGGCAAGTGGAATCAAAAGAAAGCGAACTGACCCTCGATGCTGCACATCAGGGGTTCCTTATCGTTAATTCCGTTCATCTGAGTCCTATCAAAAACGACGCCCGAGCGATTCGGACGTCGTCTGTTTTAGTTCCCGTACTTCTTGAACAGCTGATAGTTCTTGTTCCCGCCTGACAAGTTATAGACGTCGGTGAATCCGAGGTTGCGGAGCACGTTTTGCGCCGCGTTCCCCGTCACTCCACCATTGCAGTAGACGACCGTCGGCTTGTCTTTGTCCATGTCCTTGGCAGCTTCGCGCAAGTTACCGAGCGGAATGTTGACCGCACAGTCGACGCACGCCTTCTCGAACTGCGAAGCTTTGCGCGTATCAATAATCTGCATGTCCTCACCCGCATCGATTCGTTTCTGTAACTCACCCGGTGTGATGAGTCGCGCCGATTGGTCCATACTGTTCGCGAGCGCCATGCCCGTGTACATGACGGGATCTTTCGTCGTCGAGAACGGTGGGGCGTATGCGAGATCGAGATGGAACAGGTCATCGACTTTCGCCTTGAACGTTATCGCCGTGACGAACACATCGATGCGTTTGTCGACGCCGTCGAAGCCGACGATTTGAACACCGAGCAGTTGACGCGTCGCCCGGTCACCGATCGCTTTAATCGTCATGTCTTTCCCGCCCATATAACCCGGCTTGTCCGGCTTCGTGTTATGGAGCACTTCGACGTCATACTCGAGCTCGCGGGCCTCACGTTCCGATAGACCGGTCTGCGCGACCGCTTGGCCGAACACTTTGAAGATGCCCGTCCCGAGGATCCCTCGATGTTCAAGATCGCCGCCCGTGATGAGGTCACCGAGAGCGCGCCCCATCTTGTTCGCCGTCGAACCGAGCGGACGCCAAATCGGTTTGCCCGTGACGAGCGAGAAACTTTCGGCGACGTCGCCAGCCGCATAGACGTTCTTCACGTTCGTCTCCATCCGCTCATTGATGGCGATCGCACCCGTCTCGCCGATTGTGACACCGATCGATTTCGCGAGTTCCGTGTTCGGACGGACACCAACTGAGAGGATAACGAGGTCCGTATCAATTGTCTTGCCACTTTCCGTGACAACGCGTTCGACATGACCATTACCGACGAGTTCCGTCACCGTCTCACCGAGCATGAGCTCGATCCCGTTCTTCTCGAGGTGATCCTCGACGCGACAAGCCATATCTTTATCGAGTGGTGGCATCACTTGCGGGAAACGCTCGATGACCGTGACATCGACGCCACGTAGCTTGAGCTGCTCGGCCATCTCGAGGCCGATGAATCCGGCGCCGATGATCGTTGCATGTTTCGGGTTCGTCGCATCGACGAAGTTACGTGTCGCTTCCGCGTTCTGAATGTTACGGATTGGGAACACGTTGTCCGAATCGACACCCGGAATCGGCGGGATGATGCTCGAGGCACCTGTCGCGAGGACCAACGAATCATAGCTGTCCGTGAACGATTCACCCGTCTCAAGGTTCTCGACCGTGACCGTCTGTGCGTCGGCATCGACTGCCGTCACGTTATGACGTGTCATGACGTCGATGTTGTAGCGTTTCTTGAAGAACGCCGCATCGCGAGGCGTCAAATCGTCGCGCGACTCGACTTCGCCGCCGACATAGTACGGGATGCCGCAACCCGAGTACGAGATATCGTAATCGCGGTCGTAAATCGTAATCTGTGCGTCTTCATTGTTACGACGTGCTTTTGCCGCGACCGACGTACCGGCGGCGACTGAACCGATGATGACCAATTTCATAGAAAAACACTCCTTAGTAAAGTATTAGGCTGATATATAGTCCGAGCAACGTGATGGCGAGCGTCGGAATCGTCAAGATGACGCCGACTTTAAAGTATTGACCCCAACCGATTTTAAGCCCTTTCGTACGGAGCACATGGAGCCAAAGCAACGTCGCGAGTGACCCGATTGGTGTAATCTTCGGACCAAGGTCGGACCCGATGACGTTCGCATAGATGAGCGCTTCCCGAATCTGACCGGTCGTATTCGTCAAATCGATGGCGAGCGCGTCAATCATGACGGTCGGCATATTGTTCATGACCGATGACAAGATGGCGGCCAAGAAGCCCATCCCGAACGTGGCGCTGAAGGCGTTCACGGCGAACCAGTCGATGAAGTTGGCGAGAACTTGCGTCAGTCCCGCGTTTTGCAGACCGTAGACGACGATATACATCCCGAGCGAGAAGAAGACGATCGCCCATGGCGCACCGCGTAGGACGGACCGGGTCGGCACGACCGGTGAACGGTTCGCCATGATAAGGAAGAATAACGAGATAATCCCAGCGACGAGCGAGACCGGGATCCCGACGATATCGCTTGTGAAGTATCCGATGACGAGAAGTGCGAGCACGACCCACGACAAGCGGAACATTTTATGGTCTTTGATGACCGAGGCCGGCTCGACGAGTTTCGATAAATCGTACTGCTTCGGAATGTCCTTTTTGAAATACAAATACAAGACGAGCAAACTTCCGGCGACGGCGAAGACGTTGACGAACACCATCCGTGCCGCATATTCGGCGAAACTGATGCCAAAGAAATCGGCCGAGACGATGTTGACGAGGTTCGAGACGACGAACGGCAGACTCGCCGTATCAGCGATGAACCCAGACGCCATGACGTATGCCAAGACGACCGCATCCGGAAGCTTGAGCGCCCGCACCATGGCGAGGACAATCGGCGTCAAGATGAGCGCCGCCCCGTCATTCGCGAACAACGCCGCGACGAGCGCACCGAGCAACGTGATATAGACGAACAGCTTGACGCCGCCGCCTTTGGCGATGCGGGCCATATGTAAGGCAGCCCATTCAAAGAATCCAATCTCGTCCAAGATGAGCGAGATGATGATAATCGCGATGAACGTGAACGTCGCGTTCCAAATGATGCCCCAAACGGTACCGACGTCATCCAAATTGACGACCCCGGTGAGAAGGGCGATGACCGCCATCCCCATCGCCGAGTAACCGATGCCAAGGCCTTTCGGTTGCTTGATGATGAGGAAGAGCGTCACCAAAAAGATGATACTAGCAATCCACTGCACAATGAGTTCCTCCAATAATTCTCTATTTGTTTAGCAAGTCTGTTGCAAGCCGCGAAGCACGAGGCTGACACCGTCTTCCGTTGACTCGACGTCGAGCGTGACGTTTTCCGCCATCGCTTCAGCGTCGTTCGCGACGGCGAACGTGAGGCCGTCAAAGTCTTTGACGTCATCCGTCGCTTCCGGAGCCGCAACGATGAGACCGAGCGTCGGTCCACAGCACCCGGCTTCCATACAAATACGAACTGATTTGATTTCCTCTTCAACCAGTGCGTCTTTCATAAAATCGATGGCTTCATTCGTGATGTTCATGTAACTTCCTCCTTGAGTAGTTGTGACAGTGCCGGATAACCGACTGGCAGTTGTTCTTGCCATGCGAGTAACGTCGGACGCGGATAGGCGTTCACCCGCTCGAGCCATGGCGTCTCGCTCGCGACTTTCGCCGTCAGCAACTTGCTTGTCACATCGAGCGGTGTGAACGATTGGTTGACGACCCACGCGAACGGTTGAATCTCGGCCCGTTCCAAGTCAGCGACGAGTCGCTCGGCTTCATAAACCGGTGTCGTTTCAGGCAACGTCGTGATGATGACGTGCGTCTGTTTCGGATCGCGCAGTTTGGTAACAGCTCGCGGACCGCTTCCGGGACGACCCCGGTCGACCGTTCGAGTTCGCGGTGATAACTTTCAGTCGCATCCAAGAGAAGAAGCGTATGACCTGTCGGCGCCGTATCGATGACGACGAAGCGGTCTTTCGCTTTCGCCACTTGATCGGCGAAGGCGCGGAAGACGGCGATTTCTTCGGTGCACGGCGAACGCAAGTCCTCTTCGAGCATCATACGCTGCTCCTCGTTCAGATCCCCCGCTTCCCGGAACACGTCCATCCGGTACTTCTCGATTTCGACTTTCGGGTCGATCGCATCGACGGTGAACGTATTCGGGACATCCAACCCGATTGTGAAAGCCACATGTGCGGCCGGGTCTGTCGTCGTTAAATGGACAGCGTGACCTCGCTCACTGAGCGCGACGGCGACGAGCGAGGCGAGCGTCGTCTTGCCGACCCCACCTTTCCCCATCGTCATGATGACGCTCGGTCCATCCATCTCGATTTCATCGACGAGTCGGTCAATCGAGCCATAATGACTCGTGTCATAACGTGTAGTTGGGACGGTGGCCGTCTCCCCGTTCACCCAGCGTCGGAGCGCCGGGACACCGACGAGGTTCTCGTACGCATATGACAGCGTGAACGTCTCGAGGTCGGCGACACCTTTCGGAAGTTCGTGGAGCGCCTGTTGTTGACGCTCGATGAACCGTTTCGTATAGCGGTCCGTCCCTTCGTCTGATGTGACGACGCCGTTGATGACAAGTTGCATCCGCTCGATGCCAATCGCGTGAAGCTCGGTCGCGGCACGCGCAGCCTCGACGAGCGTCGATGTCTCGGGACGGGCGACGAGCAACAATGTCGTCTCGCTGCCGTCGGTGAGCGTCTCGACAGCCCGTTTGTATTGCAGTTGCTTGTCGGCCAGACCAGCGAGCGGACCGAGGCACGACGCACCGGTCGTATTCGTCTCTAAAAATTCATCCCACGCACTCGGCAACGTCAACAACCGCAACGTGTGACCGGTCGGGGCTGTATCAAAGATGACGTGATCGTATGTCTCACGTGCCGACTCGGACGTCAACAGCTCGGTGAACTGGTCGAACGCCGCTATCTCGACCGTGCAGGCCCCCGATAGTTGCTCTTCCATCGACTGGATGGCCACGTCCGGAAGGACACCGCGATACGGGCCGACCATCCGTTCCATGTACTGCTTCGCCGCCTCTTCCGGGTCGAAGTTCGCGATGAACAGACCGGTTCCCGGGACGAGGCGTGGTGTCTCGTCGAGCTCCATCTCGAACACGTCCTGAAGGTTGCTCGCAGGGTCGGTCGACACGAGCAAGACTCGCTTACCGCGGTCAGCAAGCGTCAACGCGAGGCTCGAAGCGGTCGACGTCTTGCCGACACCGCCTTTACCGGTCAAAAACACATAGCGCGTTGGTTCGATTGTCGTGAAATCAAAGCGATTCATCATGACCCGCCTCCTTATTTTTTAAGCGTGATGCGGACTTTCGGCTTTTCGCCATCTTGTTTCGCGAACGCTTCGACCGGGAGTCCTGTCAACTCGGCAATCTCCTCGTTCGTCATGTAAGCGCCTCGTTTGACGACGGCACCGTCGACGACCGTAAGTGGGAGCGTCTCAAGACCGTTCGCGATTTCAGCTTGAACATGGACGTTCTCGACGAATCGGTTCGGCTCGGAGGCAAGGTTATAACGGGCCACATCAAAGCCGCGTTGTTTTAATACGTAATGGATGGTCGCAATCCGCGTTAGCTCCGGATCGATTGAAGGACCACAAAGTCCGGTCGGGCAGCACATGGCTGGTTCGAATACTTCAAGTTTCATCGTTGACTCCTCCTTAAATCGCACAGTCCGTTTCGCAGTCACAATTCGCCTCGACCATCTCGATTTTGTCGAGCAACTCGACGACGATCGCATAGAACGGGCTCGTCTCATTCAACCGATAGTGAATCCATTGCTTGTCGCGGCGCTCTAACAGGAGCCCTGCTTGCCGCATCATCTTCAAGTGGCGGCTGATTGCCGGTTGCGAGATGTCGAAACAGTCGACAAAACTGCAGGCACACTGCTCCCCGCCCTGCATCTGCTTCAGCATCGTCAAACGGGTCGGATCGGCGAGCACTTTGAGCACTTTACTTAAATCATCTACAGTATGCATCGTCATTCTCCTTCTCTGTATAACAAAACCGTTATATAACATTCACGTTATGAAAGTACCATAGTTTTTCATGATAAGCAATTGTCTTCTCAGAAAAAGTTCGGTATGATGAAACACGTTGTGAAAACATGTATCGGTCGAACGACTTCTTTCATATAATGCGGCGTTTGATCTTCGTGAGACTCGGAGATCAAAGTCAAAAAATATATAGAGAGGTGTGTTCTTTTGGAAAAATTGAATGCGATTAAACAAGATTGGCTCGGAAACGTCCGGGCCGACGTCCTCGCCGGCTTCGTCGTCGCACTCGCCCTCATCCCTGAGGCAATCGCGTTCTCATTGATTGCCGGGGTCGATCCGATGGTCGGGCTGTACGCGTCGTTCATCATCGCGATGGTCATCTCAATCGCCGGCGGACGTCCGGCCATGATTTCGGCTGCGACCGGGGCGATGGCGCTCGTCATCGTCTCGCTCGTCGCCGATTACGGGTTGCAGTATTTACTCGCTGCCGGGATTCTCGCCGGAATTATTCAAATCGCGCTCGGCTATTTCGGTATCGCCCGATTGATGAAGTTCATCCCGCGTGCCGTCATGGTCGGCTTCGTCAACGCGTTGGCGATTTTAATCTTCCAAGCGCAGTTGACGAACTTTGAAGGTGAGAGCTGGATCATCTGGGCGCTCGTCACTGGATCGCTCGCCATCATCTTCTTGTTCCCACGCATCAATAAAGTCATCCCGGCACCGCTCGTCGCCATCGTCGTCATGACGATTCTTGCGGTCACGCTCGGGCTCGAGACGAAAAACATTAGCGACATGGGTACGATTTCAGCAACACTCCCGGAATTTTTATTCCCGAACGTCCCGTTGACGTTTGAGACGTTGATGATCATCCTCCCTTACTCGATCTCTCTCGCCTTCGTCGGATTGATTGAGTCGCTGTTGACCGCCCAAATCGTCGATGACATGACGGGCACGGATTCAAACAAGAACCGAGAATCAAAAGGACAAGGTATCGCCAACATCATCGCCGGTCTCTTCGGTGGGATGCCAGGGTGTGCGATGATTGGCCAATCGGTCATCAACGTCTCGTCAGGTGCTCGCGGCCGTCTGTCGACGTTCGTCGCCGGACTCGCGTTATTCATCATGATCATGACGATGAGTGACGTATTGATGCTCATCCCGGTCGGAGCGCTCGTCGGTGTCATGTTCTTCGTCTCGTATGCGACGTTTGACTGGAGCTCGCTCAAAGCGATGCGTACGGCACAAAAGTCGGATACGGTCGTCATGCTCGTGACGGTGCTCGTCACGGTCGTCACGCACGACTTGTCACTCGGTGTGTTCGCGGGGATTTTGACGGCAGCCATCCTGTTCGCCGCAAAAATCTCGAAAGTCGAACTCGACCGCAGTGTGGACGCCGACCGTGCCCGCTACATCGTGAACGGTCAGCTCTTCTTCGCGTCGACGTCCGAGTTCGTCAATCAGTTCGATGTGGCCGAGGACGTTGAGTCCAACGTCAAACACGTCACCATCGACTTCTCGAACACGCATCTATGGGACGACTCGGCCATCGGTGCCATCGATAAAGTCGTCTTCAAGTATCGTGACGTCGGGATTGAGCCAGAACTGTTGAACTTGAACAAAGATTCAGAGAAACTGCTCAACACGCTCGCGCTGCACTTGAAGCAACAAGAAACAAGCGCCGGCCATTGATTCAATTTCTTCGGGAGTGAACATTCACGTTCGCTCCCTTTTTTATATCCATGGCTCTAGTAAATCGCATATACTAAAAGTAGATTGTGTGAAAGAGGAGGACGTTTCAATGGGAAAGGTATTTTTAGCGGCAGACGGATCTGCCCACTCGAAGCGGGCACTTGAGAAAGCGATTCAGCTCGCCAAAGCATCAGACGCATCCATCGACATCGTCCATGTCGTCAGCGCCAAAGAATCGAAAGAAGCCGCACTCAACTCGACCGGTAACATCGATCTTGAAACGAAGCGCCAACAGATGTTGCAACCGCTCTTCGATCAAGTCGTCGCAGCCGGGCTCGAGTATGAATACATCGAACTTCGTGGGGAGCCGGACGTCGAGCTCGTCAAATATGCGAACCATCAACCGTACGAGTACGTCGTCGTCGGTTCACGCGGACTGAACACGTTCCAAGAGTTCGTGCTCGGCAGCGTCAGCCACAAGCTCGCCAAACGAGCGCTCGCCCCGGTCATCATCGTCAAATGATTGTCACCCTTTCTTTACGGAGAAAGGGCTTTTTTCTGTTCCATACAGGAAATAGGTCCTATATGTGGAATGAAGTAGTGAACTCATTTATGAAGGAGGAACATAATTGGACATTACCAATGACTCAAATTTATTGCTCATCCTCTTGCCGTTGCTCGTGTTGCAACTCATCTTGCTCGTCGTCGCCTTGATTGATTTGCTCAAACGGCAAGAAACGAATGGACCGAAATGGGTATGGCTCCTCGTCATCCTATTCATCAACATTCTCGGGCCGATTGTCTACTTCCTATGGGGACGGACGAAGCGATGAACGTCACTCAACTGACGAAACGATTCGGCACGTTCACCGCGCTCGACGACGTCAGCTTCTCACTCCGCCCCGGTTGTACCTCGCTCCTCGGTGAGAACGGGGCCGGCAAGACGACACTGCTCAATATGATTGCCCGCGTGACGACACCGACGTCCGGACAGATCGTCGGGCATGACGCCATCCGTATCGGCTATCTGCCACAGCGACCGGCGCTCTATCCATCGCTCACACCGGTCGAGACGATTCGCTATGCGGCCGAGTTGACCGGCGTCACGAATGTCGACCCGGTCCATTTGTTGAAACGGGTCGGACTCGATCCCGTCAATCGACCGGCGGCCCATTTGTCCGGTGGCATGCGACAGCGGCTCGGCATCGCCAGGCGCTCGTGCATGACCCCGAGTTGTTATTGCTCGATGAACCCGTCTCCGCGCTCGACCCGCGCGGTCGGCGTGAAGTGCTCGACTTGTTGAGCGACTTGAAACGGGAGCGGATGATTCTCTATTCGACGCACGTGCTCCCCGACGCCGAGGAAGCGAGCGATTGGGTGCTCCTGCTCCGGCAAGGACGCCTGCTCATGGAAGGGACCGTGACCGATCTGCTCGGCTCGAAGTCCTCGATTCAAGTCCGCCTGTTCAACGATGTCGTGACGGAAGACGAGTGGCGGACGCTGCCGGGTGTCAGTCACGTCTCCCGCTCCGGGACGACATGGGAACTCGAAACACAGGCAAAAGACGTGACGGAACGGGCGCTCCTGGAACTGATGCTCGAACGCGACCTCCGTCTCCAATCGCTCCATGTGGGGCATCCATCGCTCGAGTCACTCTTCTTAGAGATGAACGCCTGATGAGACTGGCCATCTTCAAACAAGAGTGGAAAGAGTCATGGCGCAACAAGCGCCTCATCTGGGTCCCGATTGCGTTGATGCTGCTCGCGGCGATGCAGCCGCTCACGCTCTATTTCCTTCCGGACATCTTGGCCTCGAGCGGCAACTTGCCGGACGGCGCGGTCATCGAAATTCCGACCCCATCACCGGAAGAAGTGCTCATGTCGGCGAGCGAACAGTTGCGACAAATCGGTTTGCTCGTCATGCTGTTGTCCGCCATGCATACGTTCAGTCACGAACGGTCGCTCGGCACGCTCGCCTGGCTCAAGTCGCTCAAAATCCCGGCGACGCGCATCGTCCTCAGCAAATGGGGACATTATTCACTACTTGCCGTCGTCGCGATTGGCCTCGCCCAATTGAGCGCCGTCTATTACACGATTGTTCTGTTCGATTCGTTCGACGTCACCGATTTCTTAATCGCGACCGGGCTGCTCATGCTTCATTTCGTCGTCCAGCTGTCGATTTTCTTCTTGTTCGCGGCGTTGCTCGAGAGCGGTCTCGTCGCCCTTGTCATCACGCTCGGTCTTCACTTTATCATGTCGCTCCTCATCGGCTGGCTCGAGTGGGATTGGATGCCATGGCGGCTCGGCTCGTTATCGGCCGAAGTGCTCATGGGTGAGAGCTTACTCGTCTGGCCGATTGTCAGTAGCCTGTTGCTGATTGGTGTGACGCTCTTTGTCGCCTCGAAACGGTTGTTATTTATGAGCCGTTCGTCCTGACATACCACCCTTTTAAATAGTCCTTTAGCCGCCGAGTCAAGGCGGCTTTTCTCATGTATAATTAATTTACAAAATAATACCAAATTTGCAAACTGATTGTGGAGGGACGGACTATGAAGTGGAGTCATGTAGTGGCAGGATTGGTCGTCAGTATGAGCATCGTGATTAGCGCCGACAACGTCCAGGCCGCGACCGGGTTTCAAAAGACGGAAACGGGAACGGTCTATACGTCAGAAGACGGGACAGTCCTTACCGGTTGGCAAGTGATCGAGGGCAAGACGTACTATTTCGCGGAAGATGGGACGATGGTCATCGGCTGGCAAAGCATCGATGGCGCTACATATTATTTCGAAACGGATGGCGTCCTCGTCACAGGTCTTTATCCGATTGACGGGGCGACCTACTTGTTCGCCGCTGACGGAAAACGGCAGACAGGTTGGCAACAGCTCAGTGGCAGTACATACTATTTCAAATCGAACGGGGCCATGGCGACCGGCTTCGTGACGGTCGATGGAAAACGCTATTTGTTCTCGGCGCAAGGGAAGCAACTCGTCGGTTGGCAGACGGTCAATGGGGCGAAGCATTACGTGTTCGACAACGGGACGATCCGCACCGGCATGTATACGATTAACGGCAAGAAATATTTGCTCTTGAAAGACGGACGTGTCGCCACCGGTTGGCAACAGGTCGGCACCCGTCACTACTACTTCGGCACGGACGCTCGCGTCGCCATGGGTTACAGAAAATCGGGACGACCGTTTACGGGTTCCATGAGACGTACGGCTATCGGTTGGCCGGCGTCCAAAAAGTCGCCGCCCGCTATTATTATTTCGGGTCGGACGGAAAACGTCGTTACGGTCTTCAGACGATTGACGGGAAAGTGTACGGGTTCCATCCTGTATACGGCTATCGCCTACAAGGAAAACATAAGGTCGGGAGCCACTACTACCATTTCCACTCGACCGGGGTCCGTGAGACTGGTTGGAAATATACGACGCAATACGAATATTTTGCACCGACCTTGACGAAGAAGACGGATTGGCAAGTCATCAACGGCAAATGGTATTTCTTCGATCCGTCGGGCGTCATGTATAAGAACAAGCGCATCGGTAACGCCGCGTTCGATGCCCGGGGCGCCTATAGCAACCCGCTCTCCAGCTACAAGATGAGCGTGCCGCTCTATCGCCAGTTCCAGATGGGCTATCCATCCGGTTGCGAGTTCTTTTCGCTCAAGATGGCGCTCGAGAAAAAAGGACGCGTCGTCAGCGCCGAGACGCTGTACCGGGAGATGCCGAAAAGCATGTGGAACGCCCGCTATGAGAACCGACTTTATCGCTGGGTCGACCCGAACGTCATGTTCACAGGCGACCCGAAAGGCAAGCTCAGCAAATATCGCAACTACGGGATTTATCCGAAAGGCATGATCAACTTCTCGAGCAAATACCGGCCCGTGAAAGATTTGTCCGGCCAAGGATTAGCGTCAATCGAGCGGGAGCTGTCACTCGGCAACCCGGTCATCGTCTGGGCGAGCGTCGACTTCAAACAGCCGTATGGATATTTCAATTGGTACACCGCCTCGAACCAAAAGTTCACCGGTTTCGTCAATTATCATGTCATGCTCGCGACGGGCTATGACAAGAATAACCTCTACATCAACGACCCATATCGCGGTCGCCTCGTCATCCCGAAAAGCCAAGTCAGCTCTGTCATGGGCGCGACAGGATGGAAAGCGCTCGCGGTACGCTAAGCATCTAGCCATCAGAGAAATCTGATGGCTTTTTAGGTACAACGAATCAAATATAGAAATAAAATTTCCTATTTTAGTTACTTTATATTGAATTAAAAATACAAAATAGTACACTTTCCATTAAGTAGTAAAGCGCTTACATTTACAGAGGAGGAACTTTTATGAAGAAATGGATTGGCGGCCTCGCCGCTCTCACACTCGTCACGTCATCTGTCATGTTACTCGATGCCGATGCCAAGTCAGAGCCGAAGAAACCGAAAGTCGAGCTCGGGGTCGACCGGTTGATGGACAACCCTGACATCTTGTCTGGCAAACGCGTCGGTTTGATCACAAACCCGACTGGAATCGATGCCAACATGACAAGTATCGTCGATTTGTTCCACAACGCCGATGATTTCGAATTGATGGCACTGTACGGACCGGAACACGGTGTCCGCGGTGATGCGCAAGCCGGATCGACGATCAGTTCCTATATCGACGAAGTGACGGGCCTTCCGGTCTATAGTCTGTACGGGGCGACGAAAAAACCGACGGCCGAGATGCTCAAAGACGTCGATGTGCTCGTCTTTGATATCCAAGACGTCGGGACCCGCTTCTATACGTACATCTATACGATGGCGTACGCGATGGAAGCCGCAGCGAGAATGACATCCCGTTCGTCGTCCTCGACCGGCCGAACCCGCAAGGCGGTCTTCGCGTCGAAGGTCCCGTGCTCGACCCGGCCTACTCGAGCTTCATCGGCCTCTATCCAATCCCACTCAAGCACGGCATGACCGTCGGTGAGCTCGCCCACTTGTTCAACACCGAGTATCAGATTCAAGCCGACCTCGAAGTCGTCAAGATGAAGGGCTGGAAGCGCTCGATGCTGTACGAGGATACGGGACTCCCGTTCGTCATGCCGTCACCAAACATGCCGACGACGGACACGGTCAACGTCTATCCGGCGACCGGTCTGTTCGAAGGGACGAACCTGTCGGAAGGACGCGGCACGACGAAGCCGTTCCAATTGATTGGCGCCCCGTACGTGAAGGCGCATGACTATGCCAAGAAGTTGAACGCGCTCGAACTTCCGGGCGTCACGTTCCGCGCCGCCTCGTTCACACCTACGTTCTCGAAGAACGCGGGCAAACTGTCGCACGGCGTCGAGGTGTACGTCACGGAGCCGACGAAGTTTGAAGCGGTCAAGACCGGCATCGCCATGGTCAAGACGGCGCACGACTTGTATCCGGACGAGTTCGAGTTCCTCGCCAACGACTTTATCACGAAGCTGACTGGGAACGCCTACGTGAAAGATATGATTCTCACTGGCGAGTCGCTTGAGGCGATTATGACGAAAGTCGATGCCGAGCGTGATGCGTTCTTGCCGATTCGGAAAGAGTATTTGATCTATAAATAAGGACCAGGCAGGCTCCACGGAGTCTGCCTCTTTTTGTAATCAAATGGTAATACCCATTATCGCCCTATCCAATATATTATATGGTTATATGATCGAAAAAGGAGCTTCCCATTTTGAAAAAAATCGCCTCAGCTCTCGTGACGTCCGCGCTTGCGGTCACACTCACGTTCACTCCGCCGACCCTGCTCACGCTCGAACCGACAACGGTGGAGGCCGCCTATTACGAGACGTCCGTCAACACGAAAGGTTCCGTTACGGGCATCAGTCAAATCAACGTCCGCAAAACACCGTCAAGCTCAGCGATAAGTGTCGGTAAAATTGTTCGGGACGGCACGATGATGGTCCGAACGTCATTCACGACGAACGGGACTCGCTGGTACAAAATCCAATGGGGCACGGGCTATGGGTACGTCCCGGCCACGTATGTCAAGCTATCGACAGCCGAAGTCGCGTTCACGAAGACAACGTACGTCGCCCCATCGAGCGTCTACTTAAAGTCGCGTCCGCTCACGACCTCATCGAACGTCGTGTTCTTGCGCCAAGGGATGAAGCTCGAGACGATCTCGTACCGGTACACGGGAACGACGCGTTGGTATAAAGTGAACATCGGCACGAAGACGGGGTATATTTTGGCGAAACATATCACGTTCAAAGCACCGGCCAGTGGCATCTTGGCCGAGACGAACGAAGAGCGGCAGACGGCAGGCTTGTCGGCGCTCGTAGCGTCGAGCGAGGCGAACCGCGTCGCCCAAGTCCGGGCCGACGAGATGGCACGGACGGGACAGTTCTCGCATCAGCTCCGGGAGAACGGGAGCCCGGGAGACACGCTCGATGCCTACGACGTCAGCTATCGCGGTTGGGGCGAGAACATTTATATGGGGTCGCGCGATCCGGCTCAAGCCGTGAACGCCTGGATGAACTCGAGCGGCCACCGCGCCAATATCTTGAACGGCAACTTCACGCATCTCGGTGTCGGCGCCGCCAAGAATGCGCAAGGCTCGACGATTCACGTCCAAGTCTTTTTGACGAAATGAAAAAATGGGGAGGTCGCATCGATTGCGACTTCCCCATTTTGTTAGCGGCGTTCGTCTTTCAGGCTTTCGAGGTTTTGTTGGGCTTGTCCGAATTTCTCTTTGGCCGTCCCCTTCACTTGATCTTTTTTGCCTTCACGCTTCAACGATTGGTTGTCCGTCGCGTTGCCGACCGCTTCTTTCGCTTTGCCTGCCGCTTTGTCGATTAACCCATCCACTTTTTTGTTAAGTCCGTCTTTCATGTGGATCTCCTCCTTATGGTATCATGTCTAATTCATGTACCACTCTCGGAAAAACTCAAACGTAGTGCTCTTTGACGAGTACCCGGAAACGCGGTCTGACGGTCAACTCGATTGTGGTCACCGTACGGTTCCGGTCCTCGTTCATGACAATCAACAGCTCGCCATGGTCGCGCCGATCCTCGAGCACCTCGACTTTCCCGACCGTTCGCAGCAGCTGATAGTACAGCAACTCGCCCGTCACGTCTGTGACGTTCACCTCGAACTCGTGATAACTCGGGGAGATTTTAAAATAAAACGACTCCGTCCCGTTCGAGAAACGAAACACCGACTCATCATAGTAAAACGGGAGTGTCGTATCCATTCGCTTCGGTTCGACGGCACAAAACAACGCCCACGCCATCTCGTCCGGAAACTTCTCGCTCGACTCTTCTTTATTGAACTGCCACCCTTTCATCGCGATCCCTCACTTCAACTTCCATTAATTGTCTGAATAATTCGACTATTATATTTTATTCGGCATCGGGTTCAGGAGTTCCTGCAAACGGGAACAAAACATTGTATGCTCTTTCACGTTCCTCATTTGAAAGGAGTTGCGTCCACGTGTCTATCATCGCGCTCGACCATGTCACGAAACGGTTCGGTGAGACGATTGCCTTGAACGACTTTTCACTTCACGTCGAGGCCGGTGAGTTGTTCGGCTTACTCGGACCGAACGGGGCCGGGAAGACGACCGCCATCTCCGTCATGCTGAACTTATATCCCGCCGACAGCGGCACCATTCGAATTTTTGATCAATCGATGCCTAAAGACGAACAGACGATTAAGCGGCGTGTCGGCATCGTGCCGCAGCACGTCTCCGTGTACGACCAACTGACGGTATTTGAGAATATTCAATTTTTCGCCGAACTGTATGGATTCAAACCGAATGAGGCGAAACAAAAGACTGTGGCCGCCCTCGACTTTGTCGAACTCACGCCCCATCAAAAGAAACGTCCGCCGGAACTGTCCGGGGGGCTCCTTCGTCGTCTCAATATCGCCTGTGGCATCGTCCATGAGCCCGAACTCATCTTCATGGATGAACCGACCGTCGCCATCGACCCGCAGTCGCGCAATACCATCCTCGAGAATATCCGCGAATTGAATCGACGCGGTGCGACAATCATTTATACGTCCCACTACATGGAAGAAGTCGAGATGCTCTGTGACCGCGTCGCGATCGTCGATGAAGGTCGGATTATTGCCGAAGGGACGCAAGACGAACTAAAAGACCAAGTCATGACGCTCGAGAGGGCCCGTATTAAAGTCGACGCCCTCACCCCAGGTCTCCTCGAACGTCTGGAATCGCTTGACCGAGTGAAGAAAGTCGAATATGAAGAACCATTTCTCGACGTGTCACTTGAGAAAGATACACCCCTCGCCCCCCTCCTTGATGTCCTGCATGGGGAGCGGGTCCGTTTCACTTCGATCACCGTCGACCGCCCGTCTCTCAATACGGTCTTCCTTTCCCTGACCGGCAAGACGCTAAGGGAGTGATCACGATGAGACTATGGACGTTCATCAAATATGATGTCAAACAGCAACTACGGGACCGTTCGACCCTCTTTTGGATGCTCATCTTCCCGATCATTCTCATCTTCGGGCTCGGGACGATGCTGTCGGCTGTCTTCAACAACAACTTCTCGCTCCCTGTCACAGACGTCGCTTACGTCGAACAATCGACGGACGAGTACCGGGTGCCGCTCGAGACATTTCTTGCCGACAAGGATATCAAAGCATTCATCAATCTCGTCCCATATGCCAGTATTGCCGCTGCCGAGACGGGCGTGAACGATGGCGATGCCGACGTCATCCTCCACTTGGACGGTCCAGACGTCCGTCTACTATACGAGGAACCGTCGACAATCGAATTCGACGTGATCGAGGCCATCCTCCGGCAATATACGGACGTCGCCAATCAGCAGATCATGCTCGCCGAGGCGGGTGTCACCGCCCCCTTCGAGCCGGAGTCGTTCATCGATAGCGAGAGCGTTGACTTGTCAGGTCGCACCCCGACGTCGCTTGAATATTTCACCGTCACGATTTCCATCATGACGGCGCTGTTCGGTGCGTTCTATATTACCGGCATGCTTAGCGAGGAACAGCCGATGACCGGCAGTTATCTTCGCATCCAAGCTGCTCCCGTCAAACGGATCGAGTATCGCCTGGCCCGCAGTTTGAGCCGCTATACGCTCATCTTCCTGCAACTCGTGCTCGTGTTTTGGTTCAGTCACTTCGTCTATCGCAGCTTTTCGCTCGACTACGTGCATTTCGGGCTGTTACTCGTGTCTTGGCTCGCCCTCGCACTTTACGGCACCGCCTTTGGTTTCTTTGTGTCGAGCTTGCCTCGTCTCTCGCGCGCGACGAAAGATGCCATCGTCAACGGATTCGTCGCCATCATCATGATCCTCTCCGGTGGTTACGTCCCTGGTTTCGATCAAGTGACGTTAAGCGTGGCGCCGTGGGCCAAGTACGTGTTCATGCCGATCTTCATGCGGGAAGGAATACTCCAAATCCTGTTGCGTGGTGGAGATACGTCCGTGTTTTGGCAAAGCTCGGTTGGCTCGCCATACATCTGCTCGTGTTGGCAATACTCAGTCTGTTGCTCTGGAAAGGGGTGAACCGTCGTGGTGCTATTTAGACATGTCGCCAAGCGCATGCTCCGGAAAAAAGGACTGTGGGTGTTCACGTTCGTCTCCGTCTTCGGATTCGCCCTTATCCTGTCCTTTCTCAACTCGACGTCCACCTTGAACGCTTCGATCGGCATTCTCGACCGTGACGGCGGAACACTCGCCGGACGAGTCGTTGAAGAGGCCGAGCGGTTCGGGTCCGTGACGTTGCTTAAAACGAGCGAGACCGATGAGGCGTTGCTTCAAGGACAGGATATCGTATTGACGATTCCAGATGGGTTCACCAATGCGCTCTTAGCGGGTGAATCGCCGCGCCTATCGTTCAGTGCGACCGAGGCAGTGATGCCGCATTGATCGAACAAGCACTCAACTCGCATCTGTCCCGGGAGCGACAACTGCTCGTCGCGAGCGAGTTTGACGAAGAACGGTTCGCCGAGTTGGCCGATCGTGAGACGGAGAATGGCTATACGCTCTCGAGTGAGCCGTTCCAACAGAGCGTGGCGACCACGGCACGGACGCAGGCGTTCTTGGGGTTACTGTCATTCGTCATGATGTCAGCGTTCCTCCAGTTCATCCCGTTGTTCGTCGCCGACGACCGGGACGAGAAGATTTACTCACGACTGTTCGCGGCACCGGTCACACCGCGGCGTTACATCCGTTCGTTGTTCCTCTCATTTTGCGCAGTCGGACTGATTTATGTGCTCATGTTGCTCGCCTTCAGTGCCGTGCTGTACCGACAAGACATCTTGACACACCTGCCTGTCCTCACATTGTTGTTCATCGTCTATCTGTTCGTCTGTCTCGCCATCGGGTCGCTCATCGCGATTCTTGCGACGAATCGAGAGAAGGCGAACATTTGGCAGACATCCTTGACGATGGCGGCAGCCATCACCGGCGGCGCCTTCATCAGTTTGACGTGGTTGCCCGATACGCTCCAAGTCGTCGGACGTTTCTTACCGACGTATTGGTTCAACTATGGGATCGTCCAGATGTATGAGGACCGTTTCCCGCTCACCTCGGTCCTCATGTTGCTCGGGATGGCACTCATCGTCTTCCTCGTCATCACCTGGGTGCTGAAGAAGCGTCCGCTCACATGAGAAAGGAGAGCCGCGACGGCTCTCCTTTTCTATGCTTTCATCACCGCTGCAACGTCGGCACGACTTTTTGGAAGAACACCTTGACGAGTTCGGGATCAAACTGTCGCCCCGCCTCTTCTTCAATGACAGCGAGTGCCTCCTCAAGCGTCTTCGCTTTCCGATACGGGCGTCCGGTCATCATCACGTCGAACGTGTCCGCAATCGAGATGATGCGTGACGCGAGCGGAATCTCTTCCCCACGGATTCCTTTCGGATAACCTGTCCCGTCCCAACGCTCGTGATGGGCGAGCACAATTTCGGATAGTGGCCCATATTCTGGGACCGTGCTCAAAATATTATAACTCACTTCGGGATGGCGCTTAATTTCACGCCACTCTCCCTCAGTCAAAGCTCCAGGCTTGTCTAAAATCTCATTGCTGATGGCGACCTTGCCAATGTCGTGGAGCGTGGCAGCCGTGACTAGTTCATTTACATCGGCGCTCGTAAAGCCCATCGCCTGCCCCAATTGTCGTGACAGTTCAGCGACACGTTGTGAATGAGCCTCCTCCCGTGGGATCTTTTCGTAGAGGGTACGCATGATGAGCTGAATCGAGTGGTGGCGTCGACTTTGTTTTTCCGACACTTTATGATGATACATCCGGTCCTCAGCCAAATTGAATACTTCGGCAATGGAAAGCGAGTCGTCGACTTTCACTGCTTCTCCGAACGATGCCGAAATTGGCAACCCTTCAATTGATTTGTCGAGAAACAGTTGGCTCATGCGATCGGACAAACGCGTCGCCTCATCGAGCGTCGTGTTCGGCAGGATAATGACAAATTCGTCCCCACCAATCCGGGCGACCGTGTCTTTCCCACGAATCTCACGTTTGAGCGTCATCGTCGCCTCAATCAACAAACGATCCCCGACGAGGTGCCCGAACGCATCGTTCGTCAGCTTTAAACCGTTGACGTCAACGACGATCAAGGCGAGCGGATAATAGCTCGGCTCGTCGTACGTGATGAGTGCCTCATCGAAATAACGACGATTTTTTACTCCGGTCAATTGATCGTGGTAACTCAAATATTCGATTTCCATCTCATACTTCTTCTTCTCGGTCACGTCGCCGATATAGCCGTGCCAGAGCACATGTCCTTCACCGAGCTTCTCAGGACGTGACGACCCCAAAATCCATGTCGTTCCGCCATCCGGTGTGATGACACGGAACTCCGCGTCCCAAATCGTCAAATTCTCATACGATGCCTCGATGCTCGCCATCACGTTCGAGTAGTCATCGGGATGAATCTTCGAGAACACGAGCTCCGGGTCGTCCTTCATCTCCTTGAATGTGATTCCGGTCAACACTTCGAATCCTCGGCTAAAGAACGGAAAATGGAAACTGCCGTCTGGCCGGCGCTCAAACTGATAGATGGCGCCAGGAACTTGATCCGACAGTTTCGTGAGCAGACGGTCCCGCTCGGCGAGTTCTTCCTCGAGCTGGACCCGCTCCGTCACGTCTTTGGCGACGGCATATATATAATTGCCCTGTACTTTTGAATGCCATTCGATCGAGCGATAGTCCCCGTCGATCGTCCGGTATCGGTTGACGAAACGGAAGATATCTTTCCCTTCTTCTAGCAAGGAGAACGCCTCGTTCGTCTTCTCGACGTCATCGGGATGGACGAGACTTGTAAAGTCCATGTTTTCGAGTTCTTCGAGCGGAAAACCAAGCACACGCTCCCATGCTACGTTCAAGTGAAAAATTTCATGTTTGGACAGCGACATAATACACTCCAAATCGACGGTGGCGAACCCTTCGAACATCGATTCTTTCGCATCTCCGATTTGGCGGTCCGCTTTCGTCATCTGCTCGAGAATATGCACAATATACAATTCGACGAGACCGAGACGACTTGCCTGTTTATTGCCTTGCATGACGATCGTCAAGTCTCCGTAGAAGACCCCATCTTTCTCAATTTTGAACACGATCACTTGACCGAGGTCAAAGATGCGGAAAATATTTTTAATCAACCGCTTCGACAACATACCCTCAAGCAACGGTAAAATATTGTCGAACACGATCGGGCTCGGCGCCTCCAACAATTTCAAACGCTTCGAACTCATCGGCCACTTACGGCCGACGGGATGGAAGCCGAGCACGTCGATACTTCGTTCAAGCAACTCATCGACACCGGATAAGGCCACGGTCGAGTACGTGTCGCCGTCATCATCCATCAAATTGAGCGTCACGGCCTTGGCACCGGTGAAACCACGAATCTGATCAAGGAAATGTTGGTTCATCAACAGTTCGCGCCCGGTCGTGACGAAACGGTGCGACACGTTGATGAGTTGTTTCAACGCGTTGTTCTCTTGGACGTGCGGTGTGATGTCGTGGAACAATGTCGACACGTACCCTGGGCGTTCGCTGAATACGGACAATTCATACCAGGCCTTGTTGCGGCGTGAGAAATGCTCGAACGTGATCGCTTCCCCGCTGTCGACGGCCCGGGCGACTTGAACGATCCATTCCCGCTCGCTGTATTCAAAATCTTTCAATTTGTCGGTGATCCTACCTCCGAGAAAGTGTTCCCGCTTCGCTTTCATGATTCGTTCGAACGCTTCGTTCACTTCGAAAAATTCATAGTCGACGGGCTCCCCCGCTTCATCGTACAACACTTTAAACTCGACGTAGCCTTGGGGCATATGGCGCAACAAGGATTGGAATTTTGTTTGGTCTAAGTCTGCCACGTCGATCCCTCCTCCGTTCAATTCTACTTTTCAGTTTAACTCATTTTTTATGGATTCCCTACATTTGCCGAATCGATTCTTCGGAAACTGTTCGATTATGATTTGTAAAAACGTATGTCCGACGGTTGCATAAATTTACGTAGGTTGTTACACTGATTTCGATATCCGATATCGGAATTCAATTTCAAGGAGATGATGAACGTGGAAGACCGCGTCCTTCGGAAACTGTTTCTTGGCTTCATCCATATCCACATCTTATATCACGCTGCCGAGCACCCGGTGTATGGTGCGTGGATGGTCGAGGAGCTTCGAGAGCACGGCTACTCGATCAGTGCCGGCACGCTCTATCCGATTTTACACAGCATGGAGCAGGACGGCCTGCTCGTCCGGACGAATGAGCTCGTCGGAGGCCATATCCGGAAGAATTATACGACGACCGAAAAAGGGCTCGTCGTCTTGGCGGAAGCTCGTCAAAAAGCATATGAACTGTTCAAAGAGATTAAGGAGTGAAGCACATGCCCAAGCAACGCGTAACGTTCAAAACGTTACTGGAAATTTTATTCGTATCGACCCGGCTCGGTCTGACCTCGTTCGGTGGACCGGTCGCCCACCTCGGCTATTTCCATGAGGAGTACGTCCGGCGTCGCAAATGGATGGACGAACGTGCCTACGCCGACCTCGTCGCCCTCTGTCAATTTTTGCCCGGTCCGGCGAGTAGCCAGGTCGGTATCGGTATCGGCATCGTCCGCGGAGGCATCCTAGGTGGAATCACGTCGTTCATCGGCTTCACCTCACCGTCCGTCATCGCCCTCATCTTGTTCGCCTTGCTCGTGTCGGGACTCGACGTCTCGGACGCCGGCTGGCTTTACGGGTTGAAAGTCGTTGCCGTCGCCATCGTCGCCCACGCCATTCTCGGGATGGCCGGCAAACTGACGCCCGATGCGAAGACACGGACGATCGCTTTCTTCGCGCTCGCCGGTGTCTTGTTATGGCAGACCGCCTATAGCCAAGTACTCGTCATCTTGCTCGCGGGCGTTGCCGGTTTCTTATTGTTTAAACCGAGCAACCTCGATGTCCAATCGGCCTCGTTCCCGCTCTCGAAACGCCTCGGGGCGACTCTCCTTGGTCTGTTCGGTGCGTTGCTCGTCATCTTGCCGATCCTGCGCGAGACGATTGAAAGTCAATCGATCGCCTTGTTCGATAGTTTCTACCGGGCCGGAGCACTCGTGTTCGGCGGCGGGCATGTCGTCTTGCCGCTCCTCGAACGTGAGCTCGTGCCGACCGGCTTCTTGAGCGAGGAGGCGTTCCTCGCGGGTTATGGGGCAGCACAGGCCGTACCTGGTCCGCTCTTCACGTTCGCGTCGTATCTCGGGACGGTCATCAACGGTGTGCCGGGCGGATTGCTCGCGACGCTCGCCATTTTCTTGCCGGCGTTCTTATTGATTCTCGGTGCCTTGCCGTTTTGGGACGCGCTCCGTCGCAACCCCAAAGTCGCCGGCGCGCTCATCGGCGTCAACGCCGCTGTCGTCGGGATCTTGATTGCCGCGTTCTATCAGCCAATCTTCACAAGTACCGTCAACGGTGCGGTCGATTTCGTCTTCGCCGCTTTCTTGTTCACCATGATCGCCTACTGGAAAATGCCGCCTTGGGCGCTCGTCATTGTCGGGATCATCGGTGGAACACTTATCGGGATAATTTAACGTGATCAGGGACCTCGTGTCCCTTTTTTTTATCCCCTGATTTCTCCACTTCCTTAGACGAAATGTTAATCCTTTGAAACTTTTTCTAGTCCCCAGCTCGTTATACTTAACTATGGATCAATTTATACAAATGGGAAATACCGGTACGGATTTAAGAAAGGAAGTGGGGGCATGCAACCCTTATCACAACCGAAGGCGACATATATGCCTGGTCTTGACGGCTTGCGCACGTTCGCCGTTTTCGCAGTCATTCTATTCCATTTGAACATATCCTACATACCCGGCGGCTTTCTCGGCGTCGACGTCTTCTTCGTCCTGTCTGGTTACTTAATCACCGGGATCCTGCTCCGTGAACAAGCGACTCGCGGACAGATCGATTTGAAACGGTTCTATGTCGCGCGGTTCCGCCGCCTGTTACCAGCGCTCGTTTTCATGCTGTCCGTCGTCATGACATATGTCACGCTGTTCGAGCGCGACTTGCTTGATACCGTACGGGAAGATACGCTCGCCGCGCTCACTTACGTGAACAATTGGTGGTACGTGTTCCATGACGTCTCGTATTTCGAGAGCTTCGGTAAGCCGTCACCGCTCCAGAATCTATGGTCCCTCTCCATCGAGGAACAGTTTTACCTCGTTTGGCCCTTGCTTCTGCTCATCGGGCTGACGATGAAGAAGCGTTTCCTCCAACTCACTGGGGTCGTCCTGCTCGTCTCCTGCGTCTGGATGGCGATCAGCTTCACCCCCGGCGCTGATCCGAGCCGCGTCTATTATGGCACGGACACCCGACTGTTCGCCCTCCTCATTGGGGCGTTGCTCGCCTTCGGTTGGCGTCCGGATGCCTTCAAGCCCGACATGCCGAGACTTGGACACCGTATTTTAAACATCGGCGGGACGATCGCGCTCATCACCCTCGTCGCGGTCATGATGACCGCGAACGCTTACGACTCGTTTCTCTACTACGGTGGCTTCTTGCTCGTCGCCGTGGCATCCGGCGTGTTGATTGCCGCGACGGCTCATCCGGTAACCATTTGGTCCCGGCTGTTTGGAAGCACATGGCTTCGCTTGATTGGGACGAGAACGTACGGAATCTACTTATGGCACTATCCGGTCATCATCTTGACGACACCGCTGGAACGCATCGGCTCGTTTGACGCTTTTCTCGCACTGGGTCAAGTCGCGCTCACCCTCGGTATCGCCGAGGCGTCTTATCGTTTCATCGAGACACCGATTCGCCGCGACGGTTTCCGTGTCTCCGTACGTAAACTCATACCGACCGGGCCCGTTCGACCGGCCCGCCTGCTCGTCGTGACGATGGCAACCGTATTGTCCATCGTTCTCGTCGGGAACTTGACGATTCTCGCTTTCACAGAGAAATCAGAACCGACCGAACTGCCAGTCGTCGAGGCACCGAAGCCGACACCACCCGCTGAGGAGCCAATTGAAGAGCCTCCGGTCGAATCATGCCCGCCCGCGCTTGCCATCGGAGACTCGGTCCTACTCGGGTTGAACGAGTACTTGGGCAGCGAGTTCCCACATATGAAAATCGACGCCGAGCTAGGCCGACAAGTCAAAGATGCCCAGGGCGTGGCGATGAACTATCGCGAGTACGACGCCCCCGGTCACGTCGTCTTCTTCCATCTCGGGACGAACGGTGCCTTCAAGATGGAGCAGCTCGATACGTTGATCGACATGTTCAGCTCTTCTGATCAAATCTATCTCATCAACACACGCGTCCCTCGCCCGTGGGAGCGCGAAGTGAACGAGAAGCTACAGCGCGCAAGCAAGCTACACGATTCTGTGACGCTCATCGACTGGCACAAGGCTTCTGCCGGACACGCCGACTATTTCGAGAACGACGGTGTCCATCTGAACATTCATGGAGCCGAGGCGTTCGGAGAATTACTATCTGAAGAAATCGGATGCCACGACAAACAAGGACTTAGCGGCCGCTAAGTCCTTGTTTCATGGACGCCATTTCCACCGTCCGTAGTTGATCCCCAACTTCACATACGCGAACAGTTCACGAATGACATACTTCACTCTCGTCGCGGCCGGGGTCGGCGCATAGAGTGCGTCCGTCTTCAATCCGAAATAGAGCCGTCCGACGAGTCGGGCCCGCCTGACGTGGAAGTCGTTCGTCACGACCGTTAGCCCCGGTTGCCCTTTCCAGACGGAACGACTGAAAAGAAAGTTCTCATACGTCGACGTCGAATCCGCTTCGATGTGGATTCGTTCCGGAGCGACACCACGGGCAATCAATTCCCGGGCAATGACTCGGGCCTCCGCCATGCCTTCGTCTGGGCCTTGCCCGCCCGAAGCGATCAGCTCGACATGCGGGTACCGACTTGCATACGACGCAGCCTCCTCGATTCGGTGACGGAGCGCCCGGGACGGATGAACGCCGTTCACTTTCGCTCCTAGGACGAGGACGTATCGATATGTGCCATTCGCTCGATGTCTGATCATCTGCTTCACCTACCTAGACTCCATTATACCAGCTGCCACCAGAGATGAATGAATTTAGCCAGTCTGTATATATGGCCTAACCTAGAGATCGTCTCATGACATGAAATTCAAAAAAGTGTTACGTATCGAATATTCGATGCGTAACACTTTTTTATAGGTTGCGTCGTTCTCTCAACTTTTTCTCCCGGGCTGATAGACGCCGTGCCAATAGCCCGTTCGCCCGATGAAGATGTAGCTGTTCATAACGGGCGACGGCATAGTCGAGCGGTGACGGAGGTTGTCCTTCTTCAATGACTTGTTCGAGCAGGCGCTCGAGACGGCTTTGCACGTCAGCGTCCCGATATCTCTGAGCCAACGAGGCACTAAACGCTGCGACATCTTCCCGATACGTTGGGTCGAAGAGCTTGATGATCTCTGCCCCGACCATTCCAGACCGATACGAGGCTTGCCGTGTCCCGATGCCACCAAAATTCGTCGCTTCAGCCGCCTGCCACGTATCTTTCGTGATCAAGCCGTGATAGCCTTTACTGCCGATTGCGAGCGTGGGACGTCCGAGTGCCAGACTCTCGATTGCCGCCCGACTCGGGGCGACGACGAAATCTGATTGACGCATCGCATCGATGACATCCTCTGTCTCTAGCCAACCGACCCAATCGATCGACTGGTTCGTTCCGTCGAGCACGTCCTTAAAGCGCGTCTCATACTTCTCCCGTTGCGTCCCGGACCCGATAAACGTCCAATCGATCGCGGCGTCGCTTAACCGATTGTCACCGATCCCGTCTAATAAAACGTCTAACGGGAACACCATATCGGCATCCATCCGAGACACATAAGTGGCTCGAATCCGCTCGTTTGACGGTGGCAACGGGGTTGGTGTGTAACGGTGATCGACTCCATTCATGAGCACAGTCGTTTTCTTCTCGATTCCGGGACAACGTTCGAACAAATACTCGGCAATCGCCTGTGACACCGCGATGACGTGAGTCGTCTTCTCAGCATAGTAGGCTAAGTCATCATCGTACATCCCATGGATGACGAGCACGAACGGAATCTGTTGGACTTCCGCGATCGCGAGACCGATTTGTCGCGAGTCGAATGGATGGGCGTACACAATGTCGAATGGACGTAGCGAGAGGTCCCGTAGCAAACGGTGTACGTCATCCGCTGTAAAATCGGTCGTCATGACGTCGACTCCGAGAGCACTTGCTTTCTCAGCGAACGGTCCTCGTTTGCAGACGATGGTGATGTCATGACCGGCCGTCAGCAGATGACGGGTGCTCGCCAACACGTGGTGATGCAAACCGCCCATCGGCGCGTGAAAAAACACAGGAATCAAGATGCGCATACGCTCACCGCCTTCACAAGTTCTTTTGATAAGTCGAACCTAATCCAGAGATGCGGTCGTTATGAAGGAAGAGCACCCCGTCGACGTCGTTCTCTTTCGCATATTCACTAATATCGACCGGATAGTCTTCGAAGTAACGGACGTCAAGCGCGGTGACTTTCCCGAACGATTCCCCTAGGTAACCAAGAACCGGGTTCGCGTAGGAATCTTTCAACACGAGCAGATGGTAATCGTTCTTCGGCTTTTCCTGGGTAATGGTCGCTTGCGCGTAGTTATCTCCCATGAATATGTTGTAATAATTCGTGAAGTCGGTCGTGTTGTCGAGGACGTCACGATCGAGCACCTCGTACCCGCAATCGTCTCCGTTCCGGCACACGGTCGTCGTGAAACCGTCTTTCGGCTCAAGATACGTGAACGTGTCCGGATCTTCGACGTACGAAATTGAAATCTCACGGGCACTCGATCCATAAAACGGACCGTCGACCTGTTTCGTCTCCATATCACCAAAGTCGAGTGCATCTGCGTCCGGGAACACGTCCCCAAGTTCACTCATGATTTGCTCATACGCTTTAAACGCTCCTTCAGCCCGCCAATGGTGGTCTGTCATGAAGTAAATCTCTCCACCCTCATACTCGCCAAGGCGCTTCTCAAGGTCAATCAACGAAATGTCAGCTTCTTCGATTCGTTGATGAAGCTCGCCTCGGTTCGCTGCGTCCACACTTTGGACATACGGTGGGAACAGGTCCCGTCGTGTCGCGTAGACCGGCTTACTCGGTGCCGATGCAAAGTAGACCGGAATGTCCACTTCGTCCATTTCAGCTTTAAAATCTTTCATGAAAACCCCAAGGCTCGAATACTCACTCGCATTCGTTTCTGGAGATAACAGCATCCCGTCGACGTTGATGACCCCGTTGTTCATCGCTTGTCGTAAAATGTTGCGTTGGAACCACGATTGGCTCTCAATCCAGAAGTCACGTTGAAACACTTGATCGTTCGCTGATGCTTCAAACGTCTCCATATATGTCCCGTTTAAAAAAGAAGATGGGGAGAAAGTTGGTCGTTCTTCAAGCGAGCGCCCTTCAATATCAGACGTCGCTTCTTCAGTGCCGAAGGCGAAGACGGTCAGACCGTAAAACAAGATACCGATAAAACCGAAAAAGATGAAGCTGTTCGTCACCCAGGACAGCTTTCGCTTTTTCTCGTGTTTAAGTTCAGTAGACGACAAACGTTTCATAGTACAGTCCTCCTTAGAACCGGAAATAGATGAACGGATTAAACGTGCTCGAGACGACGTAGGAAATCGACACGGCAAAAATAAATAAGATGTACGTTGCTCGCGCCAATCCAGCGCCCATCGCAAGCACTGTCCGCTCGCTGTCCGTTTCGTGACGCAAGAAGTACGAGACAGCGTACTTTGGAAGTGGTGTCGCCGCAATCATCGCAATGATGAGCACGACACCGTATTGAACGAGATAAAAGTATGCCGTCTGATCGAACAATTCGCCGCCATGAAGCCCGAACATGACTTGAAGATAACCGAGCGCATACTCGAAGTTATCGGCACGGAAGAATACCCAACCGACGACGACGATGAACAACGTGAGCGTCCGGGCAAGCCAGGTCGGCCACGCGGCGAGCCAGCGACCGAGAAACGCTCGTTCGAGCATGATGAAAATCCCGTAATAGAGACCCCAGGCGATGAACGTCCAACTCGCTCCGTGCCATACCCCGGTCAACAGCCAAACGATCGTCAAGTTGCGATACGTCATCAAACTGCCTTTCCGGTTCCCGCCGAGCGGAATGTAGACGTAATCTCGGAACCAGCTACCGAGCGAAATATGCCAACGGCGCCAAAACTCAGACACGGATGTCGAGATGTACGGATAGTTGAAGTTCTCTAAGAAGTGGAAGCCAAACATCCGCCCGAGTCCAATCGCCATATCAGAATAACCCGAGAAATCAAAGTAAATTTGAAGCGAATAGGCGATGATTCCAATCCAAGCGAGAGTCGTCGACAACTCCCCTGGCGGTTGCGAGAACACTTGATCGGCCACATAGCCGGCACTGTTCGCAAGAATCATCTTTTTCCCCAACCCGATGACGAAACGTTGAATCCCCGAGACGAAATCATCAATCGTCTCCCGACGCTCGACAATCTCGTCGGCGACCGTCTGGTAACGGACAATCGGACCCGCAATCAACTGCGGGAAAAACGAGACATAGAGTGCCAAGTCAAATATATTTCGTTGCAGGCGACCGTCTTGACGATAGACGTCGATGACGTAACTCATCGCCTGGAAGGTGAAGAATGAGATCCCGAGCGGAAGCGGAATCTCTGGGTCATTCAATGAGAACCCAAAAATCGTATTGACATTCTCGACGAAGAAACTCGCATACTTGAAGACACCGAGCATCAACAAGTTCCCCGCGACCATGGCTGCCATCGTCCATTTCAAACGCGTCTCTTGATGCCGATACTTATCGACGAGCAGTCCGAAGACGTAGTTCATGAAGATGGATGCGAGCATGATCACAACGAACCGTGGCTCGCCCCACGCGTAGAAGAACAGGCTCGTGACAAGCAAGATGGTATTCTTGATCACGCGCGGTGATAAGAAGTACATCAACAAAACAATTGGCAAGAAATAAAACAAAAAAACCGTGGAACTGAATAACATCCTGGTTGTTCCTTTCTCCTTGAAAAATCGACGTGTTTACATCACGCGAACGTAACGTACAGGTCGTCTAGACGAATCGTGACCGGTTCAAGCGTGTCGACCACGTATTTGTAAGACATCTTGAAATACTTGGCGTCCTCGATTCGTTTCACAGTCTCGCGCACTTGATTCATCCCCGGCTCAAGCGTCAAGCGAAACCGTTTGTTCGATAGCCGTTCTACATCTCCATATTGCATAAAGTAGAGCTCGAGCGCAATGCCTTTACTACCTTCCACAAAAATCTGAGTCTCGATTCCGATTTCTTCTCCATCCTCGATTTTTGCATCCGTCAAAAAGATTTTGGATGGTGGAATCTCAAACTTTAAATCAAACAATTGGACGTAAATCGAATCCGTCTCGGCTTTCGGCAGAAACGTGACTTCTGTTTTATACGCTTCCTCGCGCATCGAGAGATGGTCTTTATGCGGTCGCGCGGATAGTAGTGATAGATTGCTGGGCGAATCCGTTTTGTTGACATAGTATAGGTTCCTCCAAACATCGGATCATATAGAAAAGAGTTGCCGTGCCAGGCACAAGACAACTCCAAACTTCATTCATTCAGTTAGCAAGGATAGCATCAACGATTCGACGTGACGCTTCTCCATCCCCATAAGGGTTCGATGCTTTTGACATCTTCTCATATGCTGTCTTGTCTGAGAGCAATTCGTCCGCTAGCGAGTAAATCACTTCTTCTTCGACTCCAGCCAACTTGAGTGTACCGGCCGCCACACCTTCCGGACGTTCTGTCGTATCCCGAAGGACGAGGACAGGGACGCCGAGTGAAGGAGCTTCTTCTTGAACGCCGCCTGAGTCCGTTAAAATCAAGTGTGAGGCTGAAGCGTAATTATGGAAGTCAAACACATCGAGCGGTTCGATCAGGTGGACGCGGTCGACGTCATGCAAAATTTCATTCGCGAGTTCGCGGACGACCGGATTCATGTGGACCGGGTAGACGACTTCGATATCGTCATACTTCTCGATCAAACGACGAACGGCACGGAACATGTTTCGCATCGGCTCACCAAGGTTCTCGCGACGGTGCGCCGTCAACAGGACGAGACGACGATCTTGCGAACGAATCGAATCGAGCAACTCGTTCGAATAGTCGTCTCGTACCGTCGTTTTAAGCGCATCGATGGCCGTGTTTCCTGTAACAAAAATGGTACTTTCGTTTTTCCCTTCACGCAACAGGTTATCTTTCGATGTCTCCGTTGGTGCGAAGTGGAAATCAGCCATCACACCTGTCAATTGACGGTTCATCTCTTCCGGGAACGGTGAGTACTTATTGTACGTGCGAAGTCCCGCTTCGACATGGCCGACAGCGACTTGGTTATAAAACGCCGCAAGCGACGCTGCGAATGTCGTCGTCGTGTCCCCATGGACTAAGACGATGTCCGGCTTCGTCTCAGCGATGACTTCACCCATGCCTGTTAAGACGCGTGACGTGACGTCATAAAGTGTCTGCTTGTCTTTCATGATATCGAGGTCGTAGTCAGGCTTGATCTCGAACAACTCGAGCACTTGGTCCAGCATTTGACGGTGCTGTGCCGTGACGACGACGATCGGTTCGACGCCTTCACGTTTTTTCAATTCCAACACGAGTGGAGCCATTTTGATGGCCTCTGGTCTCGTCCCAAATACAGTCATTACTTTTTTCATAAGTTGTCATGCACGGTCCTTCAAGCGGACGTGCTTCCTCCTCTCGAATTCATCACGTCAGCTCGATAAAGAGACTGCTTGATGATTCTTCAACACTTCTTCAGAAAGGGCCGGCAAGATATACGTCTCCCCGAGCTCGTCGCGTCGACGACAGTCGTCCGCCGTTTCAGCTTATCTGCCTTGAAGCTGTCTTGTTGCTCTTTCGACAGACTGCGGAACCATTTCAAAAACTTGTTGTATTCACTGAGTACTTCGTTGACAGGTCCATACTCGCGTACTTCCCCAAACTCGAGCCAAAGACCGAGTGAACAGAATTGACGGACTTGAGAGACCGAGTGGCTGATGAAAAAGATCGTCTTGCCTTGCTTTTTGAACTCATTCATCTTCGCCAAACATTTGTCGGCGAACGTCTGATCCCCGACCGACAACGCCTCATCGATGACGAGGATGTCCGGGTTGACATTGATCGAGATGGCGAAGCCGAGACGAGACTTCATCCCGCTCGAGTACGTCTTGACCGGTTGTGTGATGAAGTCGCCGATGTCGGCGAAGTCAATGATGGCCGGTGTCAGATCGATAATCTCTTGCTTCGTCATTCCAAGCATCAAGCCTTTCAACTCAATGTTCTCAAGACCCGACAAGTTTCCGTTCAATCCTGAAGAGATGGCGATGAGCGCCGTCTTCCCATGCAACTCGATCTTTCCGTGCGTCGGCGGCATCACATCAGCGAGCAAGTTCGACATCGTCGACTTCCCTGATCCATTGATGCCGATGATGCCGACGACTTCTCCCGGCGGCACTTCAAAACTGACGTTGCGAAGGGCGTAAAACTGTTTGCCGGAAGCTTTACTGAAGAAAATCTCTTTCAGCTTGTCCATCGGTTTATTATACAACGTATATCGTTTCGAGACATTTTCAAACTTAACTTGGTACATAATGTCCTCCTCAAATGTAATCGATGAAGTGTCGACGGAAACGTAGGTGAATCATCGACCCGACGAAGAAGAGAACGAGGACGATGGCCCAATAATAGAGACCGTAAGCCCAGTTAGTCGCCAACCAATCCGACCCAAGGAACATCGACCGATACCCTTCAACCAAATAATAGAGCGGGTTGATTTGAAGGATGCGCGCAAGTTTGTCCGGCGGGATCCAGAAAATCGGTGTCAAGTACATCAACATGCGCATCATCGATTGCAAGAGATTCTGCAAGTCGCGCACGATCGTCGTGAGCGCGGACGTGATCAATGCCAGCGAATAAAGGAGAGCGAGTGCACTGATTGCCAAATAAATAAACCAAAGCGAGTGCAGCCCCATCGGATAACCGAATGACCACATGAGAATGAACGACACGCCGACTAGCGCCGCATGGCGATAGAAGAGCGAAAGTAACACGTATGCGGGAATGGTCGAGATGGGAAAACTCATTTTAGAGACCATCCCGATTTTGGAATAGACGGAACGGGCCGTCGAGGTGATGGCCGAGGCAATAAAGAACCAGACGACAATCCCGGCGACAAGCCATGGAAGAAACGGCACGCCATCAATCGGCCTGCCGCTTCGAATACCAAATCCAAATACGAACCAGTATACTCCAATCTGCAATAACGGTGTCACGAACTCCCATAAAAATCCGAGGTACTGCATCGAGTTGTTACTTTTCGTCTCATACGTGGCAAGACGAAAAATCAAGTACATGCTCGACTTCAGTTCTGAAAGAATAGCTTTCGCGGATTTAAACATGTGCATTCACCTGAATCAAAGTACGAGATTCGTTTCCTTCGTATATTTATAGAGATTTCCGTAGTTCACGACCGTGACATCTTCGCCAACAGGCTTCACGATGTTACGTGTGTCGAAAATCATTGGACGACGCATTGACGTGTTGAGTTCAGCGAAGTCGAGTGTTTTGAATTCGTTGTGGTCAACGAGGACAAGGACGAGGTCCGCGTCTTGAAGCGCCTCTTCTTTCGAAACGAGCTCGAAACGACTTGATGTCGATTTTTCAACGTGTCCGTCATGAACCGCGATATCGACGCCACGATCGAGCAAGATTTCACAGATGTCGACCGCTGGGCTTTCACGCATGTCATCAACGTTTCCTTTGTACGTCACACCAAAGACCGCAACTTTCGGTGCGTCGATGCCGTCTGTCAATTTTTGCACGTTGTCGGCGACATAAGCCGGCATCGAGACGTTCGTCTCACGTGACAAGTTGATGATCTTCGCGAGGTCCGGTGACTTCGCGACGATGAAGTACGGATCGACCGCGAGACAGTGGCCGCCGACACCTGGGCCTGGGCTGTGCAAGTTGACACGTGGATGTTTGTTCGCCATCTCGATGACGTCAAGCACGTTGATGTCGAGGTCATTACACACTTTCGCAAGTTCGTTTGCAAGCGCGATGTTCACATCACGGAACGTGTTTTCCATGAGTTTTGACATCTCAGCCGTCTTCGCGTCCGTTTTGACGATTTCGCCTTCGACGAACGTCCCATAGACACGTGCGCCCGCTTCAGCACAAGCTGACGTGATTCCACCGACGATGCGGTTGTTGTGCACGAGTTCATGCAAGATTTGACCAGGCAAGACGCGCTCTGGGCAGTGGACGAGGAAGAGATCTTCGCCGACGACAAATCCAGCTTCTTCGACGAGCGGCTTCACGAAGTCGTCCATCGTACGTGGCGCGATCGTCGACTCGACGATGATAACATTGCCTTTTTCGACGAACGGTAACACTTTGCGTGTCGCGTCCAAAACATAAGTGAGGTCACAAGACTTGTGCTCGTCGTCATTGTTCGGTGTTGGCACGGCGATGATGAAAGCGTCTGCCTTCTCAGGAGTGAGTGACGCACGGAACTTCCCTTTCGCGACAACGTCCGCCACCATTTCGCCAAGACCTGGCTCTTCGATGTGGATTTCGCCACGGTTCAACTTATCAACGACGTGTTGTGAAATATCAACACCTACGACGTCCACACCATAGTTGGCGAACACTGCCGAAGTCGGTAATCCAATATATCCAAGACCTACTGTACATACTTTCATTGTGTAGTAACCTCCAAATGTTCTAATGCTTTTCTGTTCAAGCGCATGCCCATTAGTTTAGTTCAGATTCGATAATAAAACAATACTCATTATACTCTTGAACAAATCAGGGACGCAATTACATTTTCATGACAATGTTGTCGACGTTTCCCCGACGACAACCCGTTCCATCTTCGGAAACAGGCGTTCAATCGCGAAGTGCTTGAGCGCGTATTGTTGATACGACGACGCAGCTTCTACGAGGCGTGCTGGTTCGTCTTTATATGACAAAATCGTGTCAACGACGGCGAGCGGATCGTCGACGAGTAGTTCGTCCGGATAAATCGTCTCGCTCCCCGTCCAATGCCGGATGAGCGGGTACGACCCAGATGCCATTCCTTCGGCCGGTGACAAGTGGAAACTTTCAAGGTCGCTCATCGATAAGACGAAGCCGATCTTTTGTAGCCACTCGTCGACATCGCTGCCGTGCCCGTCAAAATGGACGTGTCCGTTCAGCGGTGCTCGTTCGATGCGGGCGAGGAACGCCTCATAGTACGTGCGCTCTTCTTCCCGTTTAGCGATCCAGTACACGTCGTTCGGATGATGCCCTTTCAAGAACAAGTGGTACCGGTCGTCTCGCTCGAGCAATTTCTCGAGCACGTCGAGCGCGAGATCAGGCCGTTTCAACTTCGGATTGATGCCGATCATGCCGAGATGGAACGGCAAAGCGTCCGTCTGCTTCGGCTTTTGAAGTTTATCACCATCGACGGCGTTATAAATCATCGTCATCTTATGGCGCGGGATATGGAACAGGCGGTGCATCTCTTCGAGCATATACGGTGAGACGAGAATGATGCGGTCGATGTTGTCGAGATTGTACTCGGTCGGGAACGGCGTCTCTTTCTCTTGCCGGTGGATGCGGACAATCAGGCGCTGGTGAGGCAGCTTATGGTTCGAATACCAGACGGCGTTACCGAGCCCCCACTCACAGAAGATGATGTCCGCCTCGGCGAGACACGCCTTGCTGTGATTGACGTCATGAATCTTATGTCCTTCCCACTCATCGACGAGGACGCGATAGTTCGGGTTTCGTTCGAACCGTTCCATGAACATCCGGATAAACTTCAAATCGTGTCCGGCGAACAAAATCGTCTTCGGACGCATCTCCCAAATCGCGTCCCGCAAACGCGCGTAAGTGTTCGAGAACGTATAGTATTTCGCCATGTTATAAAGCCGGGTCGCGGCGTCACGGTAAATCGCCGGATGCGTGAAGGCGAGCTCGACTTTATCGACGAACTCGTCTTCCGAGTTGACGAAAAGTGGATAACTCGTCCCGAGCAACATCTCGTGCATCTTATTGCGGTTCAACAGCACCGGCTTACCGAGCGCACCGTATTCGAGCAGTTTCGTCGACAGCTCCAAGCTCGAGTCAAGATCCGGGTGGCGCCATGACAGGCCGATGTCGCTTGAGGCGATGAGCGTCTCGACTTCGGCCCGTGGGATTCCTTTCAACCAGTCGATGCCCTCGTCGTGTTGCAGGCGTGACGTCACGTCTTTACGGAAGTCGGGGTTGTTCGGGTCTTGATTGAACTTGTCGCCTGCGACTTTCAATTCGACGTCCGGCATTCGGGCCCGCACTTTTCGGAAGGCGTCGAGAATTTCCACTGAATACCAGAGCGGTGCGAACTTGCCTGTATAGACGAGTCGCTTGTTCTGACGTTTGAAGGCCGGTTCCTCATCGCGCATGTTCGAAATCATCGGATTGAGGATGAGGAATGGGCGCGGCGTCTCAAGGAACGTCTCGAAGTAGTGCTTCATCTCGGCCGTCTGGCAAAGCATACGGGCCGATAGCCCGGCGATCTGCTTCAATCGCGCGAGTTCTTCTTGCGACGCTTCCGATTGGTCATGGGTAAAATCTGTGATGTATGTCCACGTCTTTTTCATCGTATCCTCATACGAAGTCAGTTCGTAAGCGAGCTGGAAGCCACGGATGAACGCCATGTCGTAGCCGTTCGTTTGAACGAGCTCATGGATGAGTTGCGCCGCCTCGTCCGGTTGCAGCACTTTTTTCTCAAAATAGGGCTGATCTTGTTTGCCCGAGTCTTTCGTGAAGACATCGATGAAGCGAACACGGTCAAGCTGTTTGATCGAGGCGGTCACTTCTGGTTTGACGATCGAGCGCTTCAACAACACGTCGACCTCGATATTTGGGTCTTGGTTCAACATATGGACGACCGACGTCAGCCAGATGGCCGACCCGTCGATCAAGTTCAAGTTGACGTCCCCGTACACTAAAATCCGAAGCTTCTGTTGCGTCATCGTGTTACCTCCTGTCGAGACGCCTCGTCGAGTGAGACGCCACCTTTCACGTATTGATACGGGTCGACGCTGAAGATGCGTTTGCCCGAGCGCGCGAGGTCGCGAAGACTCTCATCGCCCTCGAAACGGCGGAGCGCCGCCTCGACCGTATCGAAACGAAGGGCCGCCGGATCGATCATCGAGCGCGACGGGGTTGCATCGAACACGTAACGGAACGACTCGTCCTGGTCATGTTTGTGTAACGTTCCTTCATATGAATAATAGTCGGCTTTCGTCAAAATGTCGGCATCCGCATAACGCGCCGCGAGCAAGTAATCCGCCAAATAGTTCGGACCGTAGTAGTCGGACGGGTCCAAGTGCGCGACCCAGTCGAACGGGTCCAAAATCTCGGTGAGCGATGTGTAATGGTCGAGATAGCTGCGCATGAACGTGGAGATCGACTCGGTGTTATACGTGTTATAGACATCGATATAATCCTCGAACTTGTCAAGGAAGATGAGCAGTTTCTTATGGGCATATTGCTGCGCCTCGAACTGTTCCACGACCTGTTCCGCCTCTTCCTTCGAACGGACGAACGCGAGGACCGCGACGTTCGGGTTTTCGACACGGTACGGAATCCCAACGTCTTGCGCGATTTTCGCGAGACGTTGCGTGTACGTGTGATACGTCAACACGTGACGCATTCCGCCGATGGCGACGTCCTCATAGAACGATTCGTCCGTCATGAGACGACGGAACGTCTCGTCTAAATCCGACTCACCATCGTCGAGGAAGACATAATCGCCGAGCATCGCCTCGACACCAATCGAGCGTGTGCTGACGACCGGTGTCGCGCAAGCGAGACCTTCGAACACACGGCGCGAGAACATCGTCGGTGAATCGTTCACCGAGTTGACGTTCAACATGACTTTAAATCCTTTATACGCCTTGGCAATCTGATTGTATTTCAAGCTCCCCCGGATCGAGTGGCGGAACTGCTCCGGAAACTGGAGCTGGTCGCTCTCGCCACGCTGGTTGACCGCGTAGTTGCGGTCATAGATGACGAGCCCATACTTGTCGGCCGCCGCGAACAAACGGTCCATATCCGCCTTACGCGACTCATGGCGGTTGGCGTAATAGGATCCGGCAAAGCTCGCGTATGGCTCACGCGCGCCCGGCAAGCGGATCGGGTTGTGCTCTTTCGGTTGCGCGGCGAACGGTAAGGCATCAACACGATCGTGCCCGCAGTCGCGCTTGTAATCGTCGACGCGGTTCAAGTCGGTCGTGTAGACGTAATCAAACCGTTTCGCCGTCTCGATGAAGCGGTCGTAGTGAATCGGGTCTTCTTTGTTCCAGAACACGGTCGGGATATTCTGTTTCCGGCACCACGCGAGCAAGGCATCGAGTTCTTCCCACGTGTTCGTTCCATACTTGACGATTTTCTTCTCCCACGTCCCACGATTCCCTTTCCAGGCCGATTCGACGACCAAGACGTCCGGTTGCTCGTCAAGGAGCGTTGATTTCCAGTTGTCAGGCGTGAACGTGATGAGTTGGCATTCCGGCTCATACGACGCCATCGTGAACTCGTCAAAGATGGCTGCGACTTTCAACTCGTGTAGCTCGCGCGGTTGCTGCGCGAAGAACCGGGCCTCGCGGACGTCCTTGAAGTCCGGATGCTCCGTCCCGTCGCTGACAAGTTCCTCGGCGACACGGATGCGGTCGACACGGGCCTCGCCTTTCCCATCGACGCGGAGGGCAAAGCGCAAGAACCGGACCGAACGGTCGAAGTAAAACACTTTTTCGCTCCCGATTTGCACTTGCTGCATGATTTGACGCTCTGTCGCCGAGTAGGCGACGAGATACAAGACGACATTCGTGCCTTCGCCCGCTTCACCGTCGACCGTGACCCGATAGCGGCAGTTCGCCTTCACTTCATACGGGAACTCGGTCGGCAGTTTCTTAAAGCTGTTGTTCATCTCAGCGTATGAGATATAACGGCGTTGATCGTCTTCCCCTTTCAAATCGATGACGAGCTGGTTGTCCCGCGACTTCAACTTGATCAAGTCTGGGGCCGGGACGGTCCACATCGAAGGTTTGAGGGAGAACACGTTTTCTTTCCGCACGCTCTTCTCCCGAATCATCCCAATGTGCATCTCACTCAAACTCCCTTGCCCGCTCACGCGGACGAAATAGCGAATCGAGCGATGCGACGGGGCGATGCGGACGATCCCGCTCAAGCCGAGCGGCACTTCGATGAGACGGTCACGCCCTGACAACGTGTATGTGGCGATAAAGAGCGACGCGTTCGCCGTCCCCGTCATCTCACCTTTAAAGTAGAACCGGTACAAATCATCGTCCATATCCCCGGTCGAGAAGTCGATGCCACGTTTCGTGTCGAGATGCGGCAAGGCCGTCTCCCCGACACCGTAATGGGCGTATTGATTCCCTTCAGCCTCGAGGACGAGGACGTCGTCTTCGAAGCGGACGATGTGACGTTCAGGCGTCATCGAGCGAAGTGTCGCTTCTGTGAGCGGGTGAACGAAGTCGAACGTATCGAGTGAGATGGTCGAGGCGAGCCCTTCCCCTCTCCAAATCGACGCTGCACCAACTCGGATCTCGATGATGCTAAATGTGCCTTTTTGTACTTCGAGATGTGCCCGCAAAATCCGTTCGCCCATCCCGAGCTCCACATCCTCGACGTCTCCGTCATGGAGCGTGATCAACCGTTTCCGGCCGCCTTTCCGATACACTTCAAGATGCAAGACGGGCGCATGACCGTCGCGCTGTTTGACACGAAACGAAGACGTGAACGTTTTCGTCCCTTCGTTAAGCAATTGATCGATCGAAACGACGTCACTCTTCCCATCAGGGCGATACGTCAAGACGACCGTCTCGTCGCCCGTGACGACGAAGTCCGTTCCTTCGGTATGCACATACGGCGAACGGGTGTACCAGTTCGGTGCGACCTCTCGCCATGCTTGTCCTGTTTGTTGACTCGTCCTGTTGAGCACTTTACGCCCGAGACGTTTTGACCGTTGCACCCCAAGGTAGGCGGCGCGACGTGCTTTTTTCTGCCAATCCATCTGATGTCCTCCGTCTATCGATTTAACTGCGAAACGAAGTGACGTCTTTCGCCACTTCGCCCACCGTTTATTTTTTAATTCGTTTTGCGGCCGCCTGTACTTTCAAGATGGCTTTTCCGGCCTTTGATTGAACGAGGCGGCGATAGCGACGATCGAGCACCTCATATTTTCTGGACCAGTCCGCGACCATGCGCTCGCTTTTCTCGTGCGCTTTGACGAGCCATTCGAACGTATATAACAGATCTCCGTACTTCTGGACGAGGCGGCGGTACTTTTGACGCGCCATCCGTTCGTCATACTTTAAGCGACGGATTTCTAACTGTTGTTGTTCGAGCCGTTGCTTCAACAACCCGATTTCTTTTTCTAATTCAGTCTCCTTGTTCATCCCGTCACCTCACAGATAAGCGTCGAAATAAAGACGCTTCAATTCAGATTGTTGGCCCGCTTCATACAATTCCACGAACTGTTTGACGAGCGGACGCGTCAATTCGAGCGGACGGTATTGTTCGACGATCGTGTACAGCTTGGCCGCGTTATCGAAGAAGTCTTCTGGTCGGCTCCGGCGGATGAACACCAAGTACCACATCTCAAAGAAGTATTCGAACCGTGAGTCGCGGTAAGCGTCAAGGACGCCTTCCCGAGCGAACGCCTTCGCGCGCGCCGTCTCGCGGATGACACACTTGTCGAAGTAGCGCTTCGTGATCGTATTGACCGTCGAGCCGGCCACGGCCGCGTAATAGTCGTGGATGGTCAAGTCGACCAAAGCGACCCGTTCGGCCCGTAAGAACATTTCTTGGAAGAAGAGCGAGTCTTGCCCGACCGCTCCGATGACTTGCGCCAATCCGTTGTCGACGAGGAACGATTTTTTAATGACCATCGTCTGGATGCTTTGAACTTTAAAATGATGTTCGAGCAAATACGCACGCGGGTCGTCGAGTATTCTTACCCCGTTTGGCTCGAGCTCATTCAACTCGATCATCGCTTCACGGGCGGCGAGCTTCAACATGCTGCCGACGGCGAGATCGAGCGAGTCATCCTGCATGATGCGGAACAGTTCGGCATATCCGTCATTGACCGCCTCGTTGTCAGGGTCGAGGAAGGCGATGAACGGTGTCGTCGCAAGTTCGACACCCTTGTTGCGCGGGCGTGAGGCGCTGCCACTGCCGCCGTCGTTGAAGGCGTATGTGTAGACGTTCGGGTACTTGCGCACAAGACGCTCGATGTAACTAAGCGTCTCACTGTCCGTCGACCCGTCATCGACGAGCCAAATCTCCATCTGTTCGAACATCGAGCTACGTCGTAAACTCGAGAAACACTTGTTGTACAAATAGCGCCCGTTGTTATAAATCGGGACGATCATCGACAACTTGTAGGATCCAGGAGAATTCGCGACGAGTTCGTCCGCCCCATCGAGGCGTTCGAATCGGTCGATCACGTAGCCCGTCCCGGCGACCGATTGTGTCGATTCACCGGTCAGCTGTTCGAGCGTCACGGCTGATGCCTTGAACAAGGTGAGCCCCACTTCGTCATACGTCTCGACGAACTCGTGCTCTGGACCGCCGTCTCGCGGTTTTGTGACGAACGTGACATCTGTGTACTTGAAGGCGTTCACTAAATCTTCGACATAATAGTCCAGATACGTGTGACGGCTGTCAAACACGGTCACGTAATCAGCAGCGCGGACGTCCGCTTCCGTCAATTCTGCCTCGGTGACAAAGCGTTTTTGCGGGTAGGACTGACGGTCAAACTGCGCTTTCATCTTCTCGGTGTCGCCTCGTCCGATGACGAGGACATCTCGCTGCACCCGCTTGTCAATCCCTAGCGCGAACAGCATCTCACTGAATCGATCATACATCGTATGGTTCGAGAAGATGTTACGGACTCCTGACAGTTGATGCTCGTACCGTTCTTCTTTCGAATCAAACATGTCGAGGATGCCTTGGGCGTCCAAGGCGCTCGTCGCGATGAACACGTTCGGGAAATCGTTGTTGACGGCCACGTTATAGTTCGTGATGACGAGATTCCCGCGCGCCTGAGCTTCATAGATGGCGGTCTCTGTCATCGTCGGACTACCTTTCACCTCGTTGACATGCAGAATCCAGTCGCTCGCCCGCTTCAATCGTTCGGTTTGCACTTCGTCCGCTAAGACGAGCGCATCACGCAATGATTGCGGGGCTTCTGACAAGCTCGTCTCATTCCGTTCGCGCAAGACGAGGAGCGGTTTCTTCGCGGCGCGTACGCCTTCAGCGAGCATCGTCAAATCGTTCGTGAAACGATGAACCGGGAACGCGTTCGTCACGAGTGCCATGTCTTGCCGTCCGGCGCGCATGCCGATCGGGTTGAAACGGAGCGGGTCGATGCCAGGACGAAGCACGAAGACGCATTCATGCCCGGCATTCTCCATGTAATCCGTCAATCGTTCCTCGTTTGACGTGAAAATGTAATCACACTGTGCCGCAAGCGACGAGAAGCGATCGTAATGGTTCGTATCGTAGGTCGTCTCAAAGACGACCGGGACGTCCTTACGGCGCGCCTGGATAATCAATTTCTCGAGCCAGTGCCGAGAATGTGACATCGGCGTGCCCATATGTTCAAACGCCGTCGTCGCTTCTCCCGCGAGCGCGGCCGAAATCAATAAGAAGTCAAGATCTTCCGTTTCAGTCACTTCTAAAAAACCAGACACGTTTTCGAAGAGATGCGTGTGACAGAGACGTTCGAGTTCATTCGCTCGCTTGATCGGTCCGACGAACGCGACGTGCACGTCCGTCTTCTCGAAATAGCCGGTCCCGTTCGACGGGACGATGGTCGGGAGCTCGCGTGGCAAACGATTTTTCGCCGCCTCGATTTCTGTTTCGAGTTCGTTTAATCGTTTGGCTAAAAGTTGGTCGTCGAGACGGGGCTGTTGCATTTTCCTTGAAAGGGACGGTAGGTCGTCGATGAGGACGAGCTCGTCACCAGTAGGGCGGTCATTCCTTTTGATTCGTTCTTTCTCATCTTTCAACCACTTAATGTGCGCTTGCACATCTCGCAGCGTCGTTTTCACATCCATGCGTTTGGTCCACCTTTTCCGTTAGTCGTTCTTTCATTCTATCAATAACTCAACGCCTTTTGTTGAGTCACATCCTTTTGTATAGTAACAAAGTTACATGTCGGTCGCAATTGACCCACATGAACGCTTCTTTTCCAACTTGAATTCCTTCCATCTACAGGATGCTCAAAAGTGAAAGAATTCTCGCCCATATGCGGCGAAACGACAAAAAAACGAACCAGACGCGCTTCGCGACCTGGTCCGTTCCCACACCTTGTATTATTTTTTCACGTCGACGATTCGTCCTTCAACCTTCGGTGTGATTTCCCCGAGGCTGATCATGTGGTCGCGCAAGTTCTCCCAGTCGCTGAAACCGAGGTCCGTGACGCGTCCAGATTTGAACGCTGCCGCAAACTCAGCGTAGTTGTCACCGCCCTGAGCTGTGAAGAAGTTCGTCGCGATTTTGTATGTGCCACCTGCTTCGATGGCCACATCTTCTGTGCCGTTGTTATACGTCACGCTGACGAGGCGTTCGTTGGCAGGTTTCGAGCTGTCGAACTCGACTTTGAGCCCAGACACTTGGAGGAAGCCGCCGCTCTCAAGTGGATAGACGCTCACGCTGCGCTCAAGAGCAGCTAGAAGTTCTGCTCCCGTAAGTTCCATGACCGCAAGTGTGTTCCCGAACGGAAGTGTCGTCAACACTGCTCCTGTTGTCACTGGGCCAGCATCGATACCGGCGCGGATCCCACCGCCGTTTTGAACGGCCGCGATGACGCCCGAATCAAATGTTTTCGCTTTCGCGAGCATGCCGTCGGCGATCAAGTTACCGAGTGGCGTCTCTGTGGTCCGGACACTGATTGGTGACGGGTCAGAGAGACGTGGGTTTTCAAGTTTAGCTGTGAGCGTCACACCGATCGGCTCGAGGCCGATCTTGTCCACATCTTCTTTGAACGGCGCGAGAAGTTCGACCGCACGCGCGTCTGGCTCGAGCACTTTCACATCGATCAACTTGCCAGCATGGCTGATGACTTTACCGGCGTGGTCGAACTCGACGTCAAGCGTCCCGAGGAACTCACTGTATTGATACGCTTGTACGATGAGCGTCGGCTCCGATTTATTTTCACTGATGACGACCGGTGCGTTGAGACGCGTATGCGTATGGCCGCCGAGGATGATGTCGATGCCGTCGACTTTTTCCGCGAGGAGCAAGTCGTTGTCGACATTCGGGTTATCGTTGTAGCCAAGGTGCGACACGGCGACGATTTGGTTGACGCCCATCGCTTCAAATGCCGCGACCGCTTTTTCAGCTTCTTCGACATAGTTTTGGAACTTGATCGGGCCCGGACTTGCGATGTCTGCCGTCTCTTCTGTCGTCAATCCGAAGAAACCGACTTTTTTGCCGTCGACGACTTTGATGACGCCTTCATAAAGACGGCCGTTGTAGGCTTTCTCTGTCGTTTCGTCGCGATAGAGATTCTTCATGTACTGGTCACTCGAATAGTCGACGTTCGAGCTGACGAACGGGAAGTTCGCGTAGCGGACAAAGTTCGACAGCTCTTTATGGCCTTCGGCAGTCCCAAGGTCGAACTCGTGGTTCCCTGGCACCATCAAGTCATATTTCATATAGTTCATAAGTTTAAGATCGGCTTGACCTTTGAACTCATTGAAGTAGAGCGATCCTGAGAAGACGTCACCCGCATCGATCAAGAGTGCGTTCGGATTTTGCTCGCGTACTTGCTTGATGGCCGTCGCACGGTTCGGAGCATACTTGAGTGCGGCGTGTGTATCGTTCGTGTGCATGACCGAAAGCTTATACCCTTCCACTTTGTACGGTACTTCAAGCGTGATCGTCTTGTCACGGCTCGTGTACGTAGCCGTCGCGACGAATTCGCCGACTTTGCTCGTGTCAATGCCGCTCCAACGGACCGGTTTCTCGTACGTGCCACTCACGAACTCGACGTGTTGTTTCACGATTCCTGTCGCTGGCTTTCCTTGTTTGAAGACGAGTGGTTCTTTCGGTGCCACGATTGCCATCGGGTAATCGAGGACGCGCACGCGCTTCTCGACGATCAAGCCTTTCCCTTTGACGTACCCTCGTGCCGTTTGGAACTTCCCGAGTTTCTTCAAATCGACGCTCGACTTATACCAATGGATAGGCGCTCCTTTGTATGTAGCATCCAACGCGCTGTCGAGATTTCCTCCCGTAACATAGGCAGCGCCCAATTTGATGTCCGCAGCTTTCGGCGCGGCCTCAACTGCTGCCGGCGTGAGTGATGCTGTCGAGACAGCTGCTACCGCAAGTGCCGTGTAGAGCCTCCGTGATGTTTTTTGTGGCATGTTCAGTTCCCCTTTCATGTTTGGCAAACAGCACAATGGAGGTAATCGCTTACATCGTTCGACCCTAAATTATTCCCGTTACCCCAAAGTCGTCCAATTCTTCCCTCATTATGTACGATTCGCTCTAGTTCTAATGTAACGGATATCCTCTCATTCAACAATCACGAATTGAAGATTTTAAGACTTTTTACACGATTCATAAAATACGTTTACGTCATTTAAGAATAAGTGACATCTACACGTCACGATTTCTATATAATGGATACGGAAAAGGAGGACGATCATGTATAGAATCTTAGCTTCGTTCCTATTAATATCTCTATTTGTTTTTTCCGTCCAATCGGCGGACGCTGCGGCACCTCTCTATAAAACGGTGCAGTCGACTCCGATGAAAGCATCGGCGAAGTCTGGAGCGAAAACGCTCCAAACGCTGAAAACGAACACCCGTGTGACTGTCCTTAGTAAGACCGGCACTTGGGCGTATGTCCAGTCTGGAAAGACGAAGGGATACGTCACGACACAATCCATTGTCCCGTTTGAAATCCCCATCAAGGCAATCGATTACCCCGAGGTGATGACGTATAAAGGCACGACTATCGTCAGCCTCAATGGAAAAAGCGCCAAGATTGATCCGGCATTATTGCCGTTCTTTAAACAGAACGCAGATGCGCTTCGCAGCACACTCGTGAAATCGATGATTAAAAACAATACGCTCGTCGGGTTCGAATCTTTAAAACTTGGTCAGTTCGCCGCGGTCAAAAAACCGTTCATCATCGATCGAGTGGCCGCCGGTCGCATCGATAGTTTACAAGTGCCGGGATCTCACGTCACTGTGACCACGGCCGCTCCGCTCCGTCAAGTCATCGTTCGCGGCTGGGATTTCCAAACCGAAAGCAAGCCTTCGCAGTGGAACGTTACGTTAAACGGACCAATCCAACAGCTCCATTCGAATACACGATTCACGCTACGCGGGACAGGGACCATCGAGCGTTGGGATATCGACAAGGCGCAACACTCGTTCGAATTACCGGTCAAGTATAACGGTGAAGTCGGGCTTTTGAACGTCAAGCATAACGAGGTTCTTGTACGCGGCAATAACACATTTAAAGTTCGGGCCGTGTCCGCTCCAACGAAAACACATATCCTTGACGGACCGAAAGGATTGCTCGGCTCAACGAAACCGACCGTCGTCATCCAGGGTAAGTGGATGGGTATGGAGGAAAAAGCGATTGCTTCGGCGCTACAAAATGTGACCTCATCGAAACTCACTCAGTTGCTCATCCAGTTAAACCTTACCTATACACCAAACCATTTGAACGAGTACGTCAAAGCGTTCACAATGAATGCCAAGGCAGGTCCAAACGAGCGATTCTTCGTGACAAAGACGGATGTTCGTTACGTCATCGAGGCAGTCGATCGCATATTGATGACCGATACATTCGACGAACCGTTCGTCGCCTTACAAAATCATTCCAGCCACATCCAAATCCAAACTAGGAATGTACCATATGATTCTTGGGCAGCTCCCATTTATCATAAGCATGCCATCAGTGCTCTCGTTGGTGAATCTGGTCTAATCGACATTACATTTAAACGGCCTGACGTTGTGTCGACCGTGATCTCTCGAAACGTACGTGGCGACCGTTACTTTATTCATAATCATCCGCACGGACTAGGGACATTCCGCGTCGTCACGATTGACGGACTAAAAGTAGCCGGATTTACTTATGAAATCGATAAAGGACGCTATTCATATGATCAACATAACTACGTGGAGCAAGAGGAACTCGTCCGGATTAACGGCAAGCCACTCGAAACTTACAACCAAGCGCCGCCTGCATTTGACATGAAGGTCGTGAAAGGCATTCGTAGCGGCAAATCGTATTTGGCGGTCCGCTCAAGCGACAAACGCTGGCTGGAACGTATATACGGCTACACCTTACAAGTCAATTCGTCCTTTCGGGCGAACGGACACCTGAGTTCGGATGAGGTCGCCCTTGCCGGCTGGGACCCCAAACAGACAATCGTCTTATCCCAGCTTGACGGGAAATTGAATGACAGTTTGACCCTTCATGCCTTCGGCTATCAAAATGCGAAACAAAACTAAACCCAGGCCTCCTCGCGAACCGGCGAGAGCTGGGCTTATTTCGGTTGGCTGATGATGGTGATCCAGGCGTTCGAGAACGGCCCAGCAACAATCGCGTAATCAGCAGGGTCCGCCAAGTTGAGCAGACGGCCGTTTTGATAGAAAAACAAGTTTGTGACGACACCGCCGCCCGAAGCGCCGATCGTAATGCCGCGGGCTACGAGCGTTTCGTCCGGATCGACAATAATCGAGACGACCGAGTCGACACGGTCGCGCCGGATTGTCACATAGCCACGGTTCGGGTCGATGGTCACCGTTTTGAACCCGAGCGGATAGTGCGACGCGTTCGCAAGGATATACGGTCCGTTCTTCGGGTCAAAACGGAGCGCCGTCCCGCTAAACGTCAGCGCCTCTCCTGTCACCGATGGCAACAGCTCCGAGTTCGCGTCCGCGTCGTCCTCGGCTTGTGTCCAGAACACCCCGGTCAATAAAAGGACACAGGCGATGGCGAGTTGCACCCATCTCTTCATTTTCTGTTTCATTCGTAACTCTGCACGGCTCATAGTTCCTCCCTCGAGACACATCGCCTCATTCATTTTTATTTAACGTAAACCGTTTTAGTCGCCACTTTGCCTCGCGGCGTGACGAGCTTGACTGTCAGTTTCGTCCCTTTGCGCTGCGGGGCGATGGCGAGTGACGAACTCGTTGCTGCCACATTACGCGTGGCGAGCACCGTCGTCCCGCGCGACACGGTGAGCGTACCGTAGCTGATGTTCGCTTTCGCCGAGACCGAACGGCTCGTACTCGTGATGACACCGACCGTGATGCTCGGGGTGATCCCTTCCGTGACCGCCATCTTCTGTTGATGACGGAATATTCCATCCTTGCTCAAGAGCGTCACCGTTTGCCCCGTCGTGAAGCGTGGGAAGCGTAGCGTCACCCGGCCTGTCGCACTAGCTGTCGCTTTCGTCACCCCATTCGGTCCCGTCAACGTGACGGCCGAGTTCGGCAAGAAAATGCCCGTCCATGAGCTGATTTCATTGTTAATTTTCAACTGGCTGAGCAACGTCGCCGGTAAGACGACCGTTTCATCGCGGGTTCTCGTCCGGTTCGTCGCACGAATCGTAACGGTCGCGCCCGGTTTGACCGGGAGCTGGTAGCGAGTCGATGACAGCTGTTTCGCCGTCACGACTTGTCCGTCCACAAGGAAACGGACGCTCACCCCCGCATCCTTTTTCAAAGAAAAGACGGCATTTGTTTTCATGAGTAGGACATCGGTCACATCGATGGTCGGTAAGCCATACTCCTCTTTCACCGTCTCCATCCGGTAAGACTCATCGGTATCACGCCCTAGTTTGTAGTAGACGCGCCCATTTATTGGGAATTCGTTTTTAAAACGGACGATGCCTGACGCATCCGCGACCGCGGTCGCCCCCGTCCGCATGTACGGGTCGTTATACATGATCTCGACCGTCTCGCCCGGCGCGTCTTGAAGACGGCCCCGTTATATCGGCTGAGGGAGACGAGCGCTACTCCATTGTCAAACGCTTCGCGCTCTGTCGTCGTGACTTCCACCTTCTCAGCCAGACTTGTGTTGCTCGAGTGACTGACCGTGATCTTCCCGCCCGCCCATAGCGTTGTGCCGAGTTTGAGACGGTATACACCTTCTGCGTCCGCCTGCACGCTCGTGCCGCGATATTGCGTCTCATCGAACTGGCGATAGGCGACCCAGACGGATGCGTTCGGTGCCGTCTTGCCTGTGATCTCGGTCAACGTACCTGATGCTTCGACCGTGAGCGGGACTCGGTCATAGAACGTCTGGGTCCACGGGAACGTCAGACCGGCCGTCGTGAACGTGAGCGCTACTTTTCCCGGTTCCGTGATCCGAAGGTCGTCACGGACCGTCACGTTCGTAGGGACATCGACGAGCGTCTCGTTCAAAGCGGGACGGAGGACTTGACCGCCGATCGTCGTGACGACGAGCTGCGGTGTATAGGCGGTGTGCGTATACCAGTTTTTCGTCGTCTTCGGTACGGTCAGTGAAATCGACTTCGGGAAATCGTAAACGTCTTCGCCGCTGTATAACGTATCTTCAATGAGTAAGCCTCGGCTCGTCGCTTTAAGCCACAGCGAGCTATTGCGGCTATATTCCAACGGCTCGGTCGTGAGCACGCGGCTATTCCGGTCATATGTCGTCAACTTCATCCGGTTGATGAGGTACATCTTTCCATCATACATGTAGACGCCGTCGATATGATATTCATGCGCGAACGCCTCATACGTCAACGTCCGTGTCTCGTCATCATAGAAATAGAGCCCTTCCTCTGTCCGAACGAGCACCACGCCCTCATCTTTAAAAGAGTAGAGCGAGGCGACCCGATCTTTCATCGGGAAGGCGTCTTTCTCGGTAAAGGTCGTAGCGTCGAGGATGACCGTTTTCTCGCCGCTCGTCACGAGCACATCCCCGTTCGAAAGGAACGTGGCGGCCTCGCCTGTGAAGCGGTGGAGCACGTTCCCATTCAGATCAATGACGACCCCTTCCTGTAAGTTCATCTTGAGCAATATTCGCCCCCGTTCAGCATCCGTGTCGAGAATGGCTTGATAGAACTGTGGGGATGCGATTTGCGTCGACTCGCCCGTCGACAAATTGAAACGTTCAACCGAACGCGACCGCTCAATCAACACATCTTCCCCATACGCGATGATGCTGATGTCATATGTACTATCGAGTGGGGCGCGCACATGTGCCCCCGTCTCCTCGTTCACGAAATGATAGACGTTCTTTTGCGCTTCACGGTCATACGTCTGTTCCACGACGTAGTCGCTCCCAACAATCAATTGTCGGTTCTTCATGTCAATCGGTTCGGCTTGGACCGGCTCTCCGCCTGCCCATAACGCCAAAGCGAGTACCGTCCCTGTCATCCATTTGTTCATATGTCGCCTCTACCTTCCTTTATATCCAAATAACATTCGAAAATATGTTAAGAATATCCAAAATTATAATTTCCTTAACTGATTTTAAATTAGTTTCCAATCGTTCGCAAGCGGAAAAGAGGTAAAACTTTAATTTTTATGAGTAGGAGTCAATAGGCAATGGCAATCATATTTTCGTCAGGACTTTTGAAGCAGGTAAGCTATGCGCCGCCCCGGAGTGCAACGACTATAGACGTATTGCCAGCGTCGCGGTCAAGGTAAAGCGGATCATCTACCTGCAAAATAAAAATCACGTGGAATCAAAGAAAAGGGCGATTGCGCCGGCATGAGTCCGTCCAATCGCCCTTCTTCTTTTTTCATACTGGGATCGAACGGAAGTTTTACGGTGCCATCCACGAGCGCCGAACTTTTCTCATTTTGGTACGGCCAACGTGCCCGTCTCTCCGTTTGAGACGGTATAGGTGACGAGGTAGTCGGTCTCGCGGTCTTCGACTTCCGCCCGTTCGATATACGTGTTCGACCGGTCGATCCGAATGAGCGTGATGTAGCGGACGTCCGTGCCGTACTCGACGGAGACGACTTGTTCGCGCAGCTTCCATTCAAAGTCACGGACCGACAGATGACTCGGCTGAATCGACATATAGGAATCTTCATCCGTTTCGAGCTGCATCAGTTGGATCGTGCGGCGGCTCGCATCACGGAACTGGACATCATTCGTTTCGACCGAACCGCGCGACAAACTCAATCCGTCACCGAGATGGAAACGTTGGACGAACATGTCCGGCTCCGGTGACGTGATTTTGTCGTAGACGACGAGCGTCTTCGCCTTGTCGTACACAAGTGTCCGGCGATGGACCCCACCTTTCCCGACGAGTTCACTTTCACCGATGGCGACGCTCGTCGCCCCCAGGTCCTCCACGGAGACGATCCGACTCTTGCCGACCATGCCCTCACTCAAATCGAGCCCTTCGCCGTAGCGGTGCACCGTGTTGTGCGACTCGGCTTTGAACACTTCACGCCGCTCCGGACGGTTCGAATACCCGTAACGGCCCGTCTCGACGATAAAGTCGCGGGCAAGCCCATACAAGTCGATGCTGAGGTCGTCAGCGTGCTTATGGGCGTTCGAATGATAGCCGGCCGTCATCATGACTTGCGTCGCGCCGGAGAACGTCTGCGGTGGCTTCGCCCAATATTCGCGCATGAAGCTATACTGGCTACCGAGCTGTTTCGTCAACAGTGCCGGTTCTGTCCCCTCGACCCCGCCGCTGACCGCATAGGCGAGCTCCGGGTAGTCCGCCGTGCCCGGGATGATGTTCATGGCCCGTAAGTGCCCGGCCGTGTCACCGAAGATCGGCAACGTCCGGTTCGGCTTGATCATATAGGCGAGCTGGACCGGAATCTCTTTGATGTCCTCGATGCGCGACGGCAACGTGAACGCGTTCGCCTCGGCCCATTCGAGGAAGCGGCCGAACGTATGGTAGACGTACACTTGATAGCCTGGCGAATGCTCGAGATGAATGCCATCCCGTGAGATGCTGTGCGCGATTTGTTCTTGTAGTCGTGTGCTCGACAGCTTTTGCCACGCCCCGCTCTGATCAAACTCAGGAAAACTTTGAGCGATGGCGGTCAGCGCCATGTCTTGGAAAATCCCATGGTTGTGCCGCGTCTTGTAAAAGTCAGGCGACGCCAAAATTTCAGCGTGCTCATAGATCGTCTTCAACATGAGTTCTGTGAAGGCCGGGTCTTTGTGGAGCGACGTCTTCTTGTAGATGTCCCAATAGTTCAACAAGTGGAACACGCGGATGGCCGTCCCTTGGTCGTTATAGCCCCATTTGAGACGCTTATAGTTCGACGCGGGATGTGCGCGCGTCCAGCTTTTGATGAGGCGCTCCCCGTACTGTAAGTAAGCGAGGTTCCCGGAGTCGTTGTACGCTTGCGTCAACTGATTGAGCACCGTCAAGTAATGCAGCTGAAACGGATACGACGTGCTGTCGACCGCCGGCACGTCCTTGTGCCAATTGAACGTATCAATGTTCGGGACGAGGAGCCGGTTCGGTGCCGTAGGGATGTACCAATCGCCTCGGAGCGCGCGATCGGCGAACTGCTTCGCCTGTTCCGTCGTCAAGCGGTCGTATTCGTAAGGGACGTGCCCTGCCGTCGAACGCACGTAGTCGTGGATGAGCGCGCGGTTCACCGGGCTCGTGAGCCGTGCCTTCGTAAGCGACCTTGCCGGGACGACTTGGGCTTGGCTCTTCTTCACATAAATCGATTTTCCACCTGACATGGCAAGATAATACCAACCGGACGGGCGGACGATTCGATATTCTTTCGTCGTGCTGACCGTTTGGAGCGGCACGACTTTTTTATCTTTCATCTGATGGATGGTCGTCTTTGGAGCGACACGGGCATTGAAGTCAGAATTCGCCTCGGCCGCGAGCGGTGCTAGGACGAGTGTGCCACTGAGAAATGCCGCGGTGATTGATTTATTGAATCGGTTCATATATTTTTGCCTCACAATTCTAAAAGTCTGTCATTTGTAAATTGTATCCAATAAATGAACAATAAACAATAAAAAGTGGATATTATTTACCTTTTCGTACAATCGAACATAAAAAAACGCCTGCTCTCTTCACGAGCAGACGTGCTTATTCTTAATAAACGGTCACTTTCCGTTCGACGGTGGCATAGCCAGCGCGTGTAAAGCGGACGGTGAGCACGGTCCCTTTCTTCTGTTTCGGAATGGCGACCGAGAACGTCGCTTTCGACGAAACGCGCATCGTCTTGCCGAGTTGACGATTACCCGAATAGACGTTCACGTAAGCACCAGCGTCAGCCTTTCCGGTGACGGCCGCGCTCGTCGTCCGAACCGGTGCGACCGACGTTGCCTTGAATGCATTCATAATTTTTGTCGTCGTGGCCGTCGACGTGTTACCGGCAGCGTCACGTGCCGTGACCGACACCATTTGTCCGACTTGCCAGTTCGAGACGGCGAGACGGTATACACCTTTCGTGTCCGCTTTCGTCGTATACGTCTTGTTACGATACGTAACGCGGACCGTGGCCCCGGCTTCCGCTTTTCCGGATACCTGCTTCAGAGGGACGACGAGGGTGTTCACCGTCGGTCGAATCGGTGGCGTCTTGTCTGTCACTTTGAACGTCATCGATTTCGTCTGACCGAATGGGTCCTTCGCAATGACACGGAGTGATTCGTTTTGGACGAGCGGACGCGTGATTGCTGAGACGAATGAGCCGTCGCCACTCGCGACATTCGTCTTGATCCGTTTCCCGGAAGCATCATAAATCTCGTACGCGACGTACGGGTCGAGTTGACCTTTAATCGTCTTCTTGCCCGACTCGGCGTACAGTTGCTTCGGTGTCGAGAGTACCGATGATTTCGTCAACGTCTTCTTGAACGCGTACTTGAGTGTCCCGTCCTCGTTTTTCAAACGGACTTCGACGTCGACAGGGAAAGTGACGGGAGACGGTAAATCAAGCGTCGTCGAGTGCATGTAGTCTTCTTTGAGTGTAAGCCGTTTCCCGTTCACAAGTACGTCATAGGCGTGTTGTTTAAACTGACGGTTTTCATTGCCGAGCCACAGCTTTGTCCCCGCCTCGTTCATCCGTACGTCTTTGATTGGATAGTCAAGGGTTTGTGCATACTTGCTCGTTTGGTTACCCGCTGCGTCTTTGACGACGAACAAGTACATGGTCGCTGTATAGGTCGTGATTGGACCTGGAAGTTCAAATGAGAAACTGCCGTCGGCCGCTGCCTGCTTCGTTACCGTATTGTCCGAGCGTCCAAAACGCACGGTCGCCCCTGGTTCTGTTTTTCCGTGAATCACTCGATCTCCAAACAAGATACGGTCGATATTGACTGTCGGAGGCGTCGTGTCTTTGACCCGTAACGTCACGGTCTTTTTCAGTCCAGCCTTGTTTTCCATCGTCACATTGATCGAAGAGATGTTCATCTCCTTGAACGTCTTTCCATCTTTTGAAGCCTCGAGTTCCCAGTAGCGTGTGGTTGTCTCATCGAACTTCATTTCTGTCTTGTCAGATCCGGTCGTGAAGACGGCGGTCATGCTCTTGATTTCATCATCCACACTCACACGGACAAGTTTCGCATCCTCCGATACGTCGACAACGCCTTCCCCACCATCGATGTAGATTCGTGGAGCAGTCGTATCGGTCGGTGTTAAAGAAAACCTCGTCTTCCCAAGTCCATTTTTTCGTTCCACGACAAAAGGATAAGAGACCAGTTTCAATGGAGACGGCACTGTCATGGAGAAAGCACCGGTCCCGTCCGTTGTCTGCACCACTTTCTGATCCGAATTCCTACTATCGTATTGGAGAGTGATGGTCGCATACGGTTCGACCGTTCCCGCGACGACCGTGCTCCCCTCATGGAACGTGGAAAAATTCGGTGCCTTCACTTCCTGGTGCTGCCCACTAATATAGTCCGAATATTGATCATCGAATTTCGTACGGATTCGATAGCTGTCGCCATATGAGATGAACGATGACGCTTTTCCTGACGTAAGTCGAACTGTTTTGACATCGATTTCGCCATCTGGTTTTGTGATTTGAATCTCTGCGGTCGTCGCGACCGGCACCGAAGTCGATGCATCGATGTGAAGCGTCTCGTTTTCAAACGTGAGAATCGGTCGCGCGAGCGCACGTCTCTCTTTGATTTTGACTACATGATTGAGCGGTTGGATTTGGCTCCCCGTCTTCAGATGGAGCGTGTATTCCCCAGACTCGAACCGCGGAAGTTCCGCTGTAAAATTCCCGCTTTCGTCTGACATGAATGAAAAGTCACCGTTTGAGGATTTGAGGACGAGTTCGACATTCGGCTCCGTCTTCCCCGCGATTCTCCCTGACAACGTCGAAGGTTCGATCGTCAACTCGAACGGAAACTCATCTTCTCTCACGTATTGACGGACCGTTTTTTCGGCATAGGTTTTCCCATCTCGTTTAAAGACAATTTCTTTATTCGATGTCCCGTCAATCTGCCACGGGATAAAAAAGTAACCCTCTTCATTCGCGTTAAAGGTTTGTCCCGCATACTCGATCGTCGCACCTGGGTAAGTAATCCCTTCGCCCATATTTCCAAAATCAGATAAATGAACGGGCTGTGTCGCCGAAGGGACAAGCGGCGCGACCGTCTGTTCGAGGACGACCGGATTCAATAAATGAGCGTCAATCAATTCCACTTTGTACGTGAACCCTTTCGTGTACAGCATCATGAAGAACGGTGCCCACATACTGAAACGGCCGTCAGGTCCTGACTGTGTATCATACGCTTGTCCGTCATATGTCAGTCGCACATGTTGAAACGGGGCTGTCTTGCCGCTCAACTCCCACATTCCTGGTGTCAACGGATCAATCTGTAACGGGAGATGGACCACGTCATCAAAGCGGTACGTAGCCGTCACGCTTCGGCGATAAGGGTCCCGGGCGTATGCTTTCACGTCTGCTGATGTGCCTTGTTTGATTTCAAGGAAACCGTGTCCCGTGTGCGTCACGCCTTCATAAACCGCAACGATTTCTAAGTTTTCTGTCGTTTTCAGACGCATCTTGCCGTCCTTCACGCCATAGAACGTTGGTACTGGGAAGGCATAATCCATTAAAAAGTCAGCAGCTTGTGTCCGCTTGACGACTTGATAAAAGTCTCCTGACTTTTTATAGAAATAGATGACACGTCCTTCGACACGACTGGGCAACGTCAATGTGAACGTTCCGTCTGACCGGATTGAGAGCGGTTCAATCCGATCATGGATGTTCACATAGAGCGGTTCACCCATCGTGCTCACCCCATTGATTTCGGCGTCATAGTATGTGAATGGATCGATGGTTACATTCTTTTCCGTGGCCATGGCCGGCGTAACGGATGTACTGATCAATAGCACCACCATCACATATAAGATAAATTGTCTAAATATGGTTTTTTTATTCATTTTCAAGTCCCTCTTCAAAATAAAATGTAAAAAAATTAATTTTTCCGTAATTAAATATATCATCATCTCCTTACGTGAAGGTATATTTATTTTAGTAAGGGTTAAAGAAAGTTCTCGACACCGTTCGACAACCGGTTAAATGGCTAAAAAAAGACGCGACTTGGCACACTCATGCTACTCATCTCCATTCCGATACAGTAGGCCTAATCCAAAACGAGTCTCATTGAAAACAGAAAAACGTCTCTCTTTTTAGAGAGACGCCAACTATCACCGCTTATCGAACGATAATTTTAATCTCGACCGCGTCGCCATAAGCTTCTGGTTCTAGCGAAAAAACGGTCGTCCCTTTTCGCTTGGCGATGAAGCCATATCGATTCGGGTTGTCATCTAACATGAACGAACCATAGCTCATGAGGCGATAGCCGTAACCTCGGCTGTCGCTCAAACCTTGACGCCCGATCCCGATGCGATCTCCGACTTTTGCATAAATCGTTTTCTTTCCAGTATAGACAGAACGGGAACCCGATTTCGTCAAACCGATCCAAATGTTTGGGTTGCCCGAGATGAAGCGGTCGTCACGTCCGGCCGTGCGTCCATTCGAGACGACCTTCCCATTCGTGACGCGATATTTTTGATGGGCGATCCCCGCAGACGAGTAGAAGAGCGTGCCGTCCAGAATGATGGCGCCCCCTTGGAACAGACCGGTCTTTTGCTGCATGAGCCGGATGTCGCGCCCGTTCGGTGAACCGATCAAGAAGGCGTCCATGAATCCGCCGCTCCCTTCAAAACTGCCGAGCACGACTTTATCGGTCGCACCCATCCGCCCTTTCGTCACGAACATGAGGTTCGAGCGGTCTTCGATCGAACGTTGATACGATTGTTTCCACTCTCCCTGGTGTAACTCATGAACATAAATCATATAATCATTCCAATAATCTTCTTCCCGCTTGAAAATGGACACGACCTCGAGTGGTTTCGAAGTATTCAGTTGAATGAGCATATGGTCGTCGTACGTGTACCCGTTCACGTAAGACCGTTGTAACTGTTTGACGAATTCGTCTGTCGATTGTGCGGCTTCCGCCGGGATTGATACCAAGAGTAAGGCAAGACCTAAAATCATTCCTTTGATTCGATAATTCATACTGTATTCCTCCATGATCATAGTTAGCCTGATGGCATCGATTCGGTAAAATAGAAGGACGTGGCTTTGCCTTCAAGGTCATAAAAGATGAAGAGCCCATGTTTTTTATTGATTGGATGCAATGTGAAAGTCGATAGTTCTGCTCGGTCGATCGTTTTGGTGCCTCGGATCAACCGGCTCGTGCTTCCATCCACCTCGATGTCCCACAGTGGCTTCCCGAACACTTTTCGCACTTCATCGGCTGTGATGTCACGCTTTTCATAGTCGAGAAACAGTAAAATCTCATCCACTTTCTTCGTTCCACGATACGTCCCATACAGCCAGTTGTCTTTATACTTTCCGCGCATGATCAAATCTTGGTCCAGATAGAATTTGCCAGCGACCCCTTTGATCGTGTTGTAATCCGAATACAAGCGATACGGCGCATTCAAAAAGGTGCGTTTTTTCTCAAGAGTTTGCTTTTGCAGTTTCAACCATTCGACATCAGACGGACGAGGATCCTTTTTGACGGTGATATCCAGTGTCACCTCGTGGTCTTCGTACGTTGCTTTCAGAGACACGCGGCCAGGTGTCTTCAATAGTAATTTTCCTTGCGAGAAATACGCGACTTGCGAGTTGCTCGTCCGCCAGACGATTTTGTCTTTCACGACCGTGGTCGACCCATCCTTCCCGGTCACAAGAATCGATGGCGTCAATGCCATACCTTCCATCAATTCGCTTTTCCCGAGCTGAATCTTCACGGAATCAATTCGCTTCTTCAAGTTAAAGGCATCATACACTTTAATCGGTCCGTCCCCGACCGTGAAGACACGTGACGTCGTTTCATTGAAATCGACCATGCCTGACGTCATGTTCGTATAGATTCGTTTCCATGATTCGGTATCATATACGCGTCCACCTTTCGTACCGATGAACGTACCCGTTTCATCGAGATGAATAGCCGACGTCAACCCCAACTTCGTCGTTTCACCTTCAGCGAGTGGGTTTTCATGCAACGTCACCATGCCATCGTCCGTGTTATAGGCCAGCTGCCCATTGCGATTTAAATCATAGGAGAGAATCGTCCGGTCTTCCATTAATTCGTGGACACTGCGTCCGTTGTGATCAAGCAAGATGATCGATTGCCGGTAACCGAGCGCGATGTACGTATCTGACACGTGCAGCTCGCCTGACGTGTCAAGGCCCCGCACGAATTGGACAGCCTCTCGCTCGACGTCATAAAAAATGAGTTGATCGTCGTCTGTCGCGATCACGAGTGTCGACGTGCCCGGAAGAAACTTCGCTTGCTTCGTGTCGTACAGTTGGTACGTCTCACCTTGATACTCTAACAATCTGAGTTCGTTGCTGACTTCCCCGTACTGATTATATATGCGGATCCCTCTGTAACTATCGGACATGACCGTCCACGCTTCGTCGTCACTGACGTCTAACACGCGATCCCCATAGTCCGCTTCGTGCTTCCGAAGGAGCGCGCCGGTCTCCATATCGTATAATTTCAACCCGCCGTAGGACACGTAAAGGGTATCTCCTTTGACGACATATCCGTACAGGTTGCCTTCGTTAATTTGACTCCGTGTCGACATTTTAATTTCTGCCGATACACTGAGTGTGGACATGAGAAACACGATGCCGATCAAACCACTGACCAAACGTTTCACGATGACTCCTCCTTCAATCATTCTCAAGTTTTCGATTTATTTCGGGACGGTCTCGAAATAGCGCACCATCCGCGCTTTTCCGTTCGCATCGTAATACACCCAGAGCGCTTGGCTCGGGCGGATGCGATGTTCTGTGACCTGAGTGATATAGCGCTTCTCCATATGTTTAGTGCCGCGAATGACTTCGAAATGTCCTTTTTCGTTCCATGCCTTGTTCGGCTTCCCAAAGACCGCGTTCACTTCGCTCGCCGTAATGTCGGTACGCCGATAGTTCGTAAACGAGAACACGATTTCATCCACACGTTGTTTATTCTTTGTCGAGGCAAAAATCCAATCCCCATTGAACTTTCCACTGGTCATCACTTTTTTATTGAACAACAACTTTCCAACCGGCCCTCTCACTTTCGAATACGCATCGAGCAGCTTGTAGTCCCCACCAACGAATGTCCGTCGTTTCTCGAGGGATGCTTTATGACTCTCTAGCCATTCGAGATCGGTTAAAGGAGGCGGAAGTAATATTTTTATATTGAGCAATAAATCATATCCTTCATACTCCGCATAAAGAGTAGCCGGTCCATTAATAGATGTGACGAACTTCCCATTTTTATAGACAATCTTGAAATCGGGTGCCGCTCTCCATTTGATTCCTTCTGTGATGATTTCTGTCTTCCCGTTAACACGTGTCACAACAAGTGAAGGCGTCACTTCTTCACCTAGCATGATTTGTTTCAACTCCGGATTGATTTTGATCGCCTTAATTCGTTTATTTAAATCCGCAGCACCATAGACAATCACTTTTTTCCCAAACGACACAAATTTTGTGGCATCTGGTGTGAATATGTAACGGCCAGGTTGGAGCGACGCATAAATCTTCTTCCCGGTCTTGAAATCGAACAGTGTATCTTCGTTCGAGAGGAACGTACCGCTGTCATCGAGGTCGATGACCCCTCTAATACCGAGATCGCGGATGAAAATGCTAGGCTCGTTTGGTTTTATAACGCCAATTTCGCCGTTCGGCTTATTGTAGACAAGTATCCCGTCTGTCGTGAGATCGAAAGAAGATGTCGATTCTTCTAAACCGAACACATTCACGAGTCGACCGTTCACATCATACATGTACACTTGCCGGCCCGATTGGACGGCGACCTGTTGTGCCGACACCCGCAACTGTCCGTACGGATGATCATTTTGAAGCAGGGTCACTTGATCTGTCTCGACGTCATAAAACACCATCCCGATCGGACGGCTCACGAGGACGAGCTGCGATGAATGGGGGAGAAAGCTTGCTTGCAAGTCGTCTGCGGTCACACGTACCGATTTATGGCCGTATGAGAAGGATTCGATAGAGCGTAGGAGCGTGCCCGTCTCGTCATAGATACGAATTTGCGCTCCTTCTTTCGTGACGATTCGCGTCTCTTCCTCGTTGACGGCTAATACATGGACCGCTTGATTGCCAAGTTGATGGACGAGTTTCCCTGTATCTAAGCGATAGATACGTAGCCCATCTTTTCCACCGAGATAAATATGTTCGTTCCGGACAACGTATGAATCTCGGTTGATTTCATTGATTTCCGTAATTTCCGTTACATCGAATTCGGCTTGAACCGATGGACCTACAAAAAGAACAAAAGCAAAAACAGTCATCCAGAGAAGTTTCTTCATCATCATTGGTTCTCCCCTACCTCTACATGAGTCTTTCATTCATTTTATAGCACCCTTTCTTCTCATCGTTTTTGAATTCGGAATTAAGGTAAGCAAGTTATTAAAATTTGGTTTGTTAACGTTCGACAAGATTTGACAAATTTGAAATTCACCAAATCTTTACGTATTTCTTTCAGCCCAAATCTCTCATCCACCAAGTATTCATCCATCGCAAGACGTTATCAAAGACGTATTGTTACATCTAGGTATGTCGCATCAGACAATTAAAAAATATTGAACGATTCTCAAAGCCCTCAATACAAGTTAGGTTGTGACACACTTACTGTCGGCAGAGTAAACACTTCACGATATCGATATAGTAACAAAACAGGCTGACATCACGCTTTTATACGTAATGTCAGCCTGTTTTCAATTCAAACCATCATACATCGTATACGATTGCTAACGATAATCATTCCGTGTCCAATCCTTTTAATGAAAATGTACCAATTTAGTAGGATTAGTGAGTTCCATCTCTTGATGATAAAGTTCTTTAATCGCTTACTTCTTCATTGTAATGAATAGTCTATCCCTTCGAAGTAAACAAACTAAAACCCATAATATGCTCAATTTCATTTTCTGAGTAAGCTCCAACCACGTAAAACCTTGTCCGGTGATTAATGAATAATACAAACGTAAGGTCGAGACAAAAAGAGAGAGCGCGATGAAATGGAACGACTAATTGAAAATAAAAAGACTGCAGACAATAATTTGTCTGCAGTCTCAAAATTCAAGAATAATATTCCAAGAGTTTTTTTTATAGGAATATATTTTAATTACTTAGACACCGTGACAGAAGTAAATGTCGGGTGTAAGTTGCCTTCTAAATCAGCAACATTGAAATCAGTAGTTGGCTTCAATGTAATCGTTTTAGCTGCTTCAACAGCAGTCAATGAACGGTTGATTGTTAAAAGAACCTGGTTTGTTGTAGTTCCCATCGTTTCTGAAACAATAGCTCCTGGAAGCGCAGCGTCATCTAAGAAGATTCCGAAATCTGCTACTGAACTACTTTCGACGATAGACGCTGGAAGAATAGCTTCATCAAATGTCAAGGTAATGATTGAAGAGTTTCCAGAAATGTTATTAGAAGTTAAAACTGCCGAAGTCAATGCTGGTTTATCATTTTCTTCGAAATATTTTTGTGAAGTTTCTGTTTCCATCACGTTTCCAACCACATCAGCAACATTTTTAACTGTAAAGTTGTATGTTCCAGACTTCTTGATTGCACCCTCTTTGAGAGTCAATTTAACAGTGGTTTTTGCGTCAGTTGTGAAAACAGCCTTCTCAGCAATAACTGATCCTTCAATCAAGTAGTTATTAAGATCCAATGCAGAAGCACCAACCTCTTCACTGAATAAAACTGTAATTTCGTTGTTATTACCAGATTGGATACTAGAAACAACTGATGGTTTGATTTTCTCGCTAGTTGAAGTACCAACAGTGTAAGCAACTGAAGAAGATACGTTTGCATTTGCTACTACATCAGTTACTAAACCAGCAGGAAGAGTTACATTATAGTTTCCTTTTTCTTGAGCATCGATGAGGACTTTAACTTGATTTTTAGTTCCAGATACAGCAGATACGTTTGTAGTAGTATCATCAATTGCTGCAACAGTTTTTTCCACACCAGACTCATTGATATATGTTCCAGTGATGTTGTTCGCAGCAGTATTTGTAACAGTAACATCTTCAGAGAAAGTCAATACAAGGTAAAGTTTGTTATCAATCACTTTAACTTCTTTAGAAGCTACTGTTGGGTTTACAGTATCGACTGGGAAGTTAACAAGTGAAGTCTTAGCATCTCCAATGTTACCTGCAACATCAGAGAAACTTGTAACTGTGATGTCTTTGATTCCGTTGAACGAAGATGAACGGACAGTGAGTACACGACCAGAGGTATCAAGAGTAGCATTAGTATCAAGGTCAGCAGATACTCCACCAACTGTTGCTACAACGTTTCCAGCATCAGCAGTTACTTTTTCAGAGAAGTTGACCACTACATAACCAGCTTGCTTCGAAGAGATTGATTCAACCGTAGGCTTAACCTCATCAACAGCTTTTTTCACAACAGTGAATACTGCTGGGTTAGGAGTCATCAAGTTACCAGCGTAGTCAACGAGACTGCTGATTGCAACTGAGTAAGTTTTTCCAGCCGTGAATGAAGAATCAGTAAGATCTAAAACGAATGATTTTTTGTTGGCTGCTAAAGTAACAACTGGTGTATATGATGCACCAGAAGCATCAGTAAGTTTGATGGCATTAGCAAGTTCACCTTGAGTTGCGTTGATTGGCTCAGAGAAAGTGAATGTCGCTTTACCGTTTGCAAGGTACTCAGGTGAAGAAACTGTTGGACGTACTTCATCAACAAGTGAAACTACTTTTTCAAACTTATCAACTTTTGCACCAGCAACAGTTTTGATATCTTCAGTAGTTGCGATTGCATAGCTACCGTTGAAGGTATTAAGAGCAGAAACTGTCAAAGTTTTTCCATCAGCAGATAATTTTCCAGTGAGTGTACCAGGATTTGTGGCAGTTCCTACACCAGTGAATGAAATATTTTTTACCACGTTAGAAGTCCCAAGCACCGTATCAGCATCAACAGCCTTGTTGAAAGTTACAGTTACTTCTTTAGCGTTAATCGCCTTCACTTCTTTAACCATTGGTCCTTCAACAACGAAGTTCATAACTTCAGTCTTCACTTCGCCAGAACGAAGGATGAATGAGTGGTTGCCCGCTGGAAGTTTACCAGATTTAACAGAAAGTTTGCCGTCTTTTACTTCAGCTTGAACAGCTGGAAGTGCAGCGTTTAAGTCGCGGCCTGCGTAGATTACGAGTTCAACTTTCTCGCCATCTTTGAGGTTTTTCACGTCAGCAGTTACTGAGAGAACGTCGTCGTTAACTTCGCTCTTCACTTCAGAGATAGCTACTTTCGTTGCAACAACTTTATATTTCACTTTAGTCGTGACTGATCCGAATGCTTTGTTCGCGTAAGTGAACTGTCCTTCGAACTCGCCAACTTTATCTGTGTTGAAACCAGAAACTGAAACTGGTTTGTTGTAAAGGTTACCGTCTGCGAAAAGAACAGGTTGGATGCGAAGGCCAGAAGCTGGTACACCTTGCTCAAGGACGATTTCCTTAGCAGGTTGTACTTCTTTCACGTAGTTCAATACGCGGAGGCTCTTCTCAACTTTGATGCCTTTTCCTTTAACGAAACCTTTCGCTGTTTGGAAAACGCCGAGTTTGTTCAAGTCGATTGAAGACTTGTACCAGTGGATCTCGCTACCTTTGTACTCTTGATCGAGTACCGCGTCAAGGTTTGCTGAACGCACGTAGTCTGTTTTGAGGCGAACCGTTTGTGTTGCTGCGTCTGCTGTAATTGCAGGCGCTACTGCTGATGCTGCTACTGCGAACGCTGCCGCTGCAGTAACGAATTGTTTCTTCTTAGCCATCTGATGTAAATCCTCCCTTAGGTAGATAGGTTTTTCTACCGTCCTTGTCCAGCCGATCTTCGTTCCGTGTCGAGTATCCATAACAATGAATAAAGTACTAATGTTTATGTAACTGACCCTTTCAAAGACCGAGCGTTCTCCCCCGGTAGAAGTTTTTTCAAGAAATGAATCTTGAACAATTTACCAAGACTGTTCTTGGAAAACCTTACATCCATAATATACATAACCCTTCCAGACGACACAAGCGTTTTTTTTCGCAGAAATGGTAACGTTTTTGAATTTTGGATACTTTAGTTTAATTCACTTTCTGATTTACCGATTTTGTAAATGTCGAATTTGGTCGTATTTTGTTGATTTAAAGCGATTTTATGGTTTTTTGGAGATTTACATCTTTTTATTTACATTTTTATCCTCTTTTTTTTATTTTACATTATCATTTTTAAACATCCATCTTTTGTATATTTAATTTCCATCCCGAAAACATTGACCTATTAATTAAAACCATGTTTATCCATTATCCCCTTTGTTGCCCAGTATCATAACCCATCTTTTGATAATGTTTTTCAACTTCTCTTTTTCTATGGATACACGTTCGGGAGGGGACTAACGCATCATTCGTATTTCTCATCAGGTCTATGTACCTACGGTCGTAAGAAATGTATACAGAAGGAATCCGGTATGTTTTACCTAGGCGCTAAAACAGGCGCACCCGTTTCCACATGCACCTCCTCTTTTGTATAGGGTTGTCTGGCTATTGCCCCGTCAATGACTTGATAAGTGACCGGGAGACGGTGTCGATCTCATTCCCGGCCTTCTCCTTTGTCCGGTCAAGCGAGCCACTCCGTTACACGAGAGAACCCAGCCAATGCGCACTCACTTATGAGCCATATAAAAAGACCGGTGTCGCCACCGGTCCATTGTTAGTATCCTGCGTATTGAAGTGTTTGGATGAACGCACGCTTCTCAGCGCCTGAGAGTGCGAACTCGAGTTCATACTCTTCGCCTTCGATCGTCACAACGATCCGGTTTTCCGGACGGACGTGCTGTTTAAGGAAAGTGATGAGTTTCGGGTTCGATTTCACTAAATACGTCTCTTCAAGCGTGCCGTCGTCATACTCGATGTAGCCCGCGTCTTCTGGCAAGATGTTTTCCTCATAGGTTGCCTTACCGACACGCACACGGAGCTTCTCGAAGTAAAGTGGCTCACCGTCTTCCGCATAAGAACTCAACAAGAAGTGGAGTCCTGCTTTTGATTTTTCGCCGAGGAAGAACGGGACGAACGTCTGGTCATAGCGTGTCGACCCATCCGACCAGAACACCTCTTTGTGAAGAATCAACGGCATCCCTTCTGCATTAATTCTGTGGAAATTGTTGTAGAACGCATGTTGCACCGTAATCGTGGCACGTGCGCTCTTATTGCCGGCGCCATCGCGGATGACGAGCGACATCTTTTGTCCGATCTTCTGTTTCGGAATTTTGACGACGAATTTGCCTGTTGACATGACCGGTGCCGAATACGTTTTCGTGCCGACCGTGACGAGTGCCGTCGCGTACGGCTCCGCTTTGCCGATGACACTTGTTGACGTCGTCGTGACGGCTGGACTCACGCGTCCTGGCTTCGGTGCGTAGCGGTCGGTCACGACTTTCGTCTTGACGAGGTCGCTTTGCGCGCCTTTGTTCGATTTCGCCTGCGCCGTGATCGGTGTCCCGACTTTTTGCAGGCTGATCGCCCGGCGGTACGTCCCATTCGCATCGAACTTGCCTGAATATGTCGAGCTACCGAGCGTCAGGACAAGGCTCTGCCCTGGCTCACCTAGCACGGTAAGGACACGTGACGAGTTCGTAACCGATTTGACGACCGGTGCCGATGGACGGGCTGACGCGTCTTCGGCGACGATGACACGTGTCACGTCGCTCGCGTTACCGCTTGCGTCGACGAGACGGACGTCAATCACTTTTCCAACCGATTGCGGAGACATCTTGAACGTGGCCGAACCTGATTCTAAAACGGTACGAACATACGTCTTGCCGTTGATGACGATTTCGGCTTTCGCACCGACCTCACCCGAGATGACGAGTTCCGTCGATGTATGGAGTGGCGCGGACACGGTCGGCGCTGACGGTGCCGTCACGTCCACTGTCGTCGAGGCAGAGACGTAGGCTGGCGTGAAGCCACCGAACGCGAGCGTGCCAGCGAGGAACAAGGCTAAATGCTTTGGTTGTTTCATAATCAATGAATCCTCCTAAAATAAGTATAGCGATAGACAACACCTTCAGTTTACTGGATTATTTTGAAAACAGGTACATAATTATCTAATTTTGTCGGATTTTTTTTAAAATCCCATTCTCGTTTTTTCGCAACGATAAAAAGCACCTCCATCATTGGAGATGCTTGTCGCTCACGTTTCGTGAATCATCGTCGCTTGACCGCCTTGCCAGAGCCATGTATCGTTTTCTTTCACATAGAGATGCAATACCCAGAACCGACCCTCGTACGCATTCGTCCCAAGGATGAATCGTTCCTCGAGTAGCAATTGAACGACAGCGATATCACCTTTGACCGTCTCATCGAATGTGACCGTCTCTTGTGTGATCCATTGGACCGATGCCGGATCGACGAACTGGTCTAAAAAGGTTTCTTTATCGAACTGACGCCCGCTCGAGTCCACGTAGCGAAATTCGTCATGCATGATGCTACGCATCGCCTGGAGGTCTCCCTTGATTTGGAGCTCGGCCCGGTCGTCAGAAAGTTGTTTCAAATTGAGTGTTTCCATAGCTGCCCCTGCCTTTCAACGTCCATCATAGCATAGATTGTTTTCGTCTTCTGCCCGAATGCGTTTGCTATTCATTCCTATGAGAATTCCTCTTCCCTTTTAATCAAAAACATCCAATTTCTTACACGCTTCTGCGCTACACTATTCATAATGGTTTTTCATTGCTATTCTTTACGGTAGGAAGGGATACGACTGTACTCCAGAACACGTGATTTGTATGAGACCTAATCTCCTACCATAATTTTATAACGAAATGGGGAATGATGACGATGTATCAATGGATTGATCCTTTTATCTGGCAATTGCTGATCGTCCCGGTACTCACCATCGGCGTCGGGGTGTTTGTCGCAATACGTACGGAGAAGGCCTACATCGCTCCACTCGTCACCCTCGTGCTTAACGTCGGCATCGAGCTCGTGATGGGATTCTTATATGATCCGTATGTGTTTCTCTTGTTCTCGTGGAACTTCATTCTACCGTTCATTTCATTCGTCCTTGCCTTTACGTTCGTCGAGAAACGAAAAACCGAACGTCAACTGGATTGAGTGGCTTGACCCGCTATGCGAGCGCGTATTTCATTTCACCATCAAGTCACCTTACCGTTCCTATCAGTAGGTACTCCATCTTTTTTTAATCTTGACATTCTTGCTTCACCCCGTTAAAGTAACGATAACATTCATACGAACTCGCGATGAGAAAGAAGAGTAGCGTGAAGATTCGTCTCCAGAAAGCCGGTGGTCGATGCGAACCGGCGACGTGTCTTGCGTGAATGGGCTTTTGAGCGTTCAGACCGATACGTAGGCTCTGACGGGTCCTCCCGTTACCGAGGATAGCGAATGATGGTTCGCGATGAGTGGGGGGAACTCCCCCAACGAAGGTGGCACCACGGGTCCTCCCGTCCTTCATGTCTATTGTGACATGTCGGGCGGGAGGACTTTTTTCATTTCAAGGAGGAGATTACATGAAACAACTGATTATCAATGGCGACGAACTGACACCAGTGGCAATCTTTCATCGATTAGAAGGTGAACGGAAAGTGTTGCTCGAGAGCCGCGCCGAAGGCAAGCACGGCCGTTACTCGATTATCGCCTCCAATCCAGTCGAGACGATTCGCGCCAACGGCAACGAAGTGACCGACGCATCCGGCACGATGCACACGGACGACCCGCTCGCCTTGTTGTCGGAGCTCATCACGCGAGACACCCCGGACGCCCCCTATCCGTTCATCGGCGGTGCCGTCGGCTATATCGGCTATGACATGCAGCGCGTGTATGAACCAATCCCGAACACCCCGAGCGAGAGCCGCGGCTTACCGGACGCCTTATTCCAACGATATGAGACGGTCGTATTATACGACCACGTCGAAGAACAAGTCATCGTGATCGACACTGGCGATCACGATGCGGCGGACAGGCTCGACCACGTCAAACGGGCCCTCGAGACGGCGGAGACTCATGAGCTCGCCCCCGTCGTCCGTACGAGTGAACGGGTGTTGACCAGCAAGGATGAGTTCGTCGAACGCGTCTTGCAGGCGAAAGAAGCCATCCTCGCCGGTGAGGTGTTCCAGCTCGTCTTGTCCCAACGGATCGATGCGACGTTCACCGGCGACCCGTTCCACTTCTATCGGACGCTCCGGAAACAGAACCCGAGTCCGTACTTGTTCTATATCGATTTGGGCGAGGCAATCGTCCTCGGGGCGTCTCCGGAAAGTCTCGTCCGCGTCGAGGGCAATCGCGTCTCGACGAACCCGATCGCCGGCACCCGCCCTCGCGGCAAGACGGTCGAAGAGGACGTCCGTCACGCCGCTGATCTGATTCAAGACGAGAAAGAACTCGCCGAGCACCGGATGCTCCTCGACCTCGGTCGGAACGATATCGGCCGTGTCGCCAAAGTCGGTTCGGTCACGATTCTGAAACAAATGGAAGTCGAGCGCTTCAAAAACGTCATGCATCTCGTCTCCGAGGTCGAAGGTGAACTGCGTGACGACTTGAACCCGATCGATGCGTTACGCGCCTGTCTCCCGGCCGGTACCGTCTCCGGAGCCCCAAAGATTCGGGCGATGCAACTCATCGACGAGCTCGAGACGGTGAAACGCGAAGTGTACGCCGGGGCCGTCGGCTATCTCGACGTCCGGGGCGGGTTCGACTTCGCCCTCGCCATTCGGACGATGATCGTTCAAGGCGACAAGGCCTATGTTCAAGCTGGTGCCGGCATCGTCTTTGATTCGGACCCGGTATCGGAATATGAAGAGACGTTGCATAAAGCCAAATCGTTACTGGAGGTGTTCGCATGATTCTACTGATCGATAACTACGACTCGTTCACGTACAACGTGTATCAGGATGTCGCCCGGTTCAGCGACGTGTTAGTCATCCGCAATGATGAGCTGACGGTCCACGCTATCCGTGACCTCGATCCGGCCGGCATCATCATCTCGCCAGGTCCCGGTGGCCCTGCGGACGCCGGTGTCTCGCTCAACGTCGTCCGCGAACTTTCTGGCACCGTCCCGATTCTCGGTATCTGTCTCGGTCATCAAGTCATCGCCGAGGCGTTCGGCGGGACGGTCGGACGGGCTAGACAGGTCATGCATGGCAAGACGTCGATGATTGAGACCATACCCGGTGTGCTCTTCGATGGGAAGCCGATGGACGTCATGCGCTATCATTCGCTCGTCGTCCACGAGACGGAGTTAAATGTCACCGCTCACACGCAAGAGGGTGTCATCATGGCGCTCGAACATCCCGAACACCTGACGTATGGTGTCCAGTTCCATCCCGAGTCAATTGGCACACCGGACGGACAGGACTTATTCGAGCGATTCGTCGCGTTGTGTCACGCAAAAAGACCGAGGAACGTATCCTCGGTCTGAGCATTGATTTATCGATTCGCCAACACTTTGACGTCGTCCCCTTCTGAGACGATGAATAATTTTCGCGGTTCGATTTCTGCCTTGAAATCGCGGTTAATTGTTCGAGCTGCGGACCGGTCTTCCACCGCCGCACGTTCGTTCGCGATCAGCTGGATTTGATGTCGTTCACGGTTCGCCAAGGCGAAGCGGACTTTGAACTCTTGCTCGTAGCTTTGCAGGCCTTGGTGAAACGCTTGTCGTTTCGCTTCAAATTCTTGGCTAATCGCGTTCACTTGTCTCGTTGCTTGCTCGATCGTTTCTTCCGGGTCGCCTAACAAGCGCATCGCATGGATTTCACCCTGTAGACTCAAAAGGAACATGTAGACGAGTTCTTCGTACTCTTGAAACTCACCGATGACGTCTTTCATCGCTTGAATTTTAGTCGCTTCTTTGAACACGAGCGCCCGTTTCTTCAGTTCATTCAATTTCCCGAGTGGGGTATCGATATGTTTGAGAAGCGCATAGACCGTGTCAATGTCCGTCTTATAGTTGTTTTCAAGTTGGTGGGTGATTTTGCTGTCGATAGTATCTGATTTCAAGAACACGTATACGCGGTCCAAATAGCTGAACGAACTGCGCGCTTGTCCGTGATATTCGTTCAGTTTCATCGTGACCAACTTGTTGACAACCGTCTCAATCTTGTCGAGCGCCTGTTTGATTTCGCGTAAATGCTCTTGGGCGACGACCGTCGTCGCCAAGTCTAAGGCAATTCGCCGCACTTGAAGCGGGTTCACTTGCTTCAAATTCGCTTGCGCTTTAATCACATTCTTCCCGTCCACCACGATGGCTCGCCAATACCCGTCTTCTTTTGACTTCTTCAATGAATAGACGCCCTTTTTTAGAGCGGACTCCACTTCAGGTGAGAAGACGAGTTCGTACGCAGCTTTTTGCCGAGCGATTGCATCGCAGCCGGGACGCCGACAGATTGAACCATCCGTTTCAACAGTTGCGCCATGTCCGGCCCGACCATAATCTCTTCTTTATTCGTGACGTCTTCTATGACGACCGGCAGGACGGTCGCCGATTGCTCATGTTTGACCAATTCATGCGCGACGCTCGACGGAACGATTGAATCGTCTTCTAAATCGAGCGGGACTGGTAGTTCAGCCGCTGTGTGACGCTTCTTCCAAACGAGGACAGCGACCGCGATGAATATAATCCCGAGCAATAGATACAAGTATTCCATGTGAGTTCCCCCTTTGACCGTTGTATCCAGTATAAAGGGAATTGAATGGTTCAGGTACCAGGATGCATTGAAAAACCGGGGAACGGATCCCCGGTCTGAGTCAATTCAAAAAGTCATCGAGTTGGAAGTCATGCTTATCAAGCACGATTTGTTCACGAGCGATGCCCCGCTCACGCAGCGTCGCGATCGTCTCCCGCAAGAAGTCGTCGCTGCCGACGACATAATACAAGCCATCTTTGTCTGCGGCGAGTGTTTCGACTGCCTCATGGTAGGCGCGTCGACTGTCGACGAACTCGGCCGTGAAAGCATCCGTTGCCTTAAACACATCGCTAAATAGATATTCCTGCGACGACTCGACGTTCACCGAACGAAGATGCGGCACGCCTTCCCCGTTCGCCAAATACGAGAGCACGAGCGGACGGAACGTCGAGATGCCGACTCCCGACGACAACAGATAGACGTTCTTCCCCTCCCGCTTCAACGGCACGTTCGAATGCGTCTTGAAGATGGCGACCTTGTCCCCGATGTTCATGTCACGCAAGATGGATTTAAACGTCGAACATTCTGATTTGACCCGCGTCGTGATCCCAATCGCCCCTTCATGCGGCAACGTCGAGATCGACATGTGGCGAATCAGACTGCGGTTCGGCTTGTCTTCTTGATTGAAACCTTCGAGCGCGAAGTGTGTGTGCGCCCCTTCTTCCCATGTGAAGCCCTCGGGTAACTCGAGTTTGAACGTGTATGTATCTCGCGCTTCCTGCACGACTTGTTGAATCGGTGTCCAGTAAATCTGCATCTTCTTCATCCCCTCCTTCTATTAATACACCGCGATTGGTCCATACGGTCCTTGAATAATCTCGAGCTTCGTCTCAAAAATGTCAGATAAGATGTCTGCGTCCATGATCTCCTCGACCGTACCAAAGGCGGCAATCTTCCCGTCTTTCATCGCACAGATGCGGTCCGAATATTTCGCCGCGAAGTTGATGTCATGGAGCACCGTGACGATTGTCCGTCCGAATTCATCGGCGACGTGACGCAAGTATTCCATCATCTGGACCGAGCGAGCGATATCGAGGTTGTTGAGCGGCTCGTCGAGGAGCACGTATTCCGTCTCCTGACAGAGCACCATCGCGACGTACGCCCGCTGGCGCTGCCCGCCCGACAGTTCATCGAGATAGCGATGCTCGAGCGACGTCAAATCAAGGAAGTCGATATATTTCGAGATGATCCGTTCGTCCTCTTGCGTCAACCGTCCTTTTGAGTATGGGAAACGTCCGAATCCCGCGAGCTGACGGACGGTGAGACGCGTCACGAAATGATTCTCTTGCCGTAAAATCGTGACGATTTTCGCCAAGTCTTTCGATTTCGTGCTTGACACGTCCATGCCGGCGACTTGGATTTGACCCGCGTCTAAATCGAGCAAACGGCCGATCATCATGAGCGTCGTCGATTTCCCAGCCCCGTTCGGTCCGATCAACGACGTGAACCCAGCCTTCGGGATGTCGAGATTGATTGGTCCGATTTGGACATTATCCGAATACGATTTTTGTACTTGTTCTAATTGAATCATAGCGACCTCTTTCGTGAACTAAACTGAATCATAGTGACCTCTTCCGTGAACTACTTACCACTTGTTTGCTTCGCAACTTGAGTGGGAGCTTCTTGGGAAGACCGTGCTTTTGTTAGCCACGGTTGTTGACCAAGCTCGTCGGACAGTCCCTGCCCTGATTTTTTTCAGTCAGCGAGATGCAACAGGTTGAGACTCGCGTTGACGTCACGGTCGTGGTGCGCGAAGCACGCGGCGCATGTCCACTCGCGGATGTCTAGCTCCTTCTTGCCGCCGTTCTCGCCGCAGGCCGAACAGACTTGAGTCGAGGCAAACCATTGGTCGACAAGGATCAACGTGCGTCCATAGAACCTGCATTTGTAGGCGAGCTGGCGGGCGAACTCGCCCCACGCGGCGTCCCCGATTGATTTTGACAGGCGACAATCCTTCATCATCTCCATCGGTTTCAGCGTCTCGATCACGACGACTTGGTTCTCGTCGACGATGCGTCGCGACAGCTTGTGGAGGAAGTCGTTGCGCCGATTGGCAACCTTCTCGTGTTTCTTCGCGAGGAGGAGCCGGGCCTTCTCGCGGTTCCTGCTGCCTGACTTCTTGCGGGAGAGCGCACGCTGCGCCCGTTTGAGCCGCGTCTCGGCCTCGCGCAGGTTGCGCGGGTTCGGGACCTTCTCCGTGACAAGCTCGTCGTTCGTCATGACTGCGAAGTGTCCGAGGCCGAGGTCGATCCCGATTTTGTGCTCGGCCGGGACCCATGGCTCGTCGTCCTGCTCGACGAGGAGCGACACGAAGAACTTGCCCGTTTTCGTCATCGACACGGTCGCCGACCGGATTTCTCCTTGGAAGCCTCGGTGCTGTGTGAAGCGGACGAACCCGACCTTCGGCAGACGGACTTTTCCCGCCTCGATGCGGATCGTGCCGTGCTGGTTGTTCGTCGTGTAGGAGGCACGCGCCTTCCGTCTCGACTTGAACACCGGGAAACCGGCCGTCCCGGCGAAGAAGCTCGTGAACGCCGCGTCGAGGTGCAGCTTCGCGTTGGCGAGCGCGAGGCTGTCCGCCTCACACAGGAACGGGAATAACGGTTTGTAGGAGGCCGGTGTCGGCGGTTTTCGCTTCGGTCCGTCTCCGAGCTTCGCCTCCTCGTAGATGGTGATGCGGTCCTCGAGCAGTTTGTTGTAGACGAACCGGGCGCAGCCGATCGTTCGGATCAGGAATTCGGCTTGCGCAGCCGTCGGATGGAGCCGGTATTTGTAGCCCTTCAGCACGTCTATCCCTCCCCTCGGCAGAAAATCGTGATGTGCGTCTTCCTCATTTCATACCCGCGGAGGAGGAGAGGAAATCTGACAGAAATACGAACTTTCGTTCGTTATATCTGTCACAGGTTGGCTGAAGGATTCAAGGCTAATCGATTCATCTCCTACCTACGCTAGACTGCGCCTTGGACGCTTAGAGGAGAGAGAATTCTCGTTTGATTTTGTTATAATCAGTGCTAAGAAAACCATGCCGCCGAACAGTTCAATGATGACGGACACGACACTCGGTGTATTGAGAATGTGATACATAAAGAAATACGCGCTCGTCAACACGAAGAAGCCGAGCGCGAACGCCATCGGAAACACATACTTATGGTCATACGTCGCCGCGACTTGATAGCTGAGCGTCGCCACCAAAAATCCGAAGAACGTGAGCGGTCCGATCAGCGCCGTCGAGACCGACATGAGCAGCGAGATCAGAATGAGCGTAAAGATGACACTCCCCCGATGGTTCACCCCGAACGATGTCGCCACATCTTTCCCGAGTGCGACGACGTTCAAGCGATTTGAAAAGCTATACAACAAGATTCCGACAATCAGCACGATTGGAATGACGATCGGGAAGTATGCGGCATCAGCATGCATGACCGACCCGAACAACCGGGCCTGCAGGACGTCGAACTCGGACGGCGCGAGCATGCGTCGCATGAACGAGGACACTGAGTTCAAACCGGTCCCGATGATGATTCCGACGAGGAGCATGAGTTGAAGATTGCCATATTTCCCTGACAAGAGCCAGCCGTACAACAGCAAACTCATGAGCACCATGAGACCGACCTGGCTCAAAAAGGCACCCGTTCCCGAAAAGCCAATCAGCGCACCCGCTCCAAAGAAGAAAATCATGCTCGTCTGAATCGTCGAGTAGAGCGCGTCGAACCCGAGCAATGATGGCGTGATGATGCGATTGTTCGTCACCGAATGAAACGCGACCGTCGCCAAACTCTGACAGAGCGCGGCAATCGCCATCGTGATGACGGCGACGACCCGACGTTCGACGACCGGGATGAACGACGGTGAATCAAACGGGACCGGATTGTTATAGACGAGCAACCCGAACGCACAAAGTAATCCCCCGACGATGAAGAACGTAAGGAACAACCAATAACGGCGCTGTTCTCGCTTCGAGCGAAACGCCGTCGCACACCGTTCTTCTGTATGCACGGACCGAGCATCGACGTCATACGCGTCGCGTGGTTTCGTCTTCTCTTCAATCAGCGTGCTCATCGTACCCCTCCCGTCTTCCGTTGTTTGAGTAAGATCGCGATGAAGACGACCGAGCCGACCGTCCCGAGAATGAGCGATACCGGCAATTCGAACGGCATGATAATCGTCCGCGAAATCAAGTCGCTGACAAGCACCGTTCCCATCCCGATGACGCATACCCACGGCAAGTTGCTGCGAAGGTCGTCCCCGCGAAACATCGAGACGATGTTCGGGACGATGAGCCCGAGAAACGGCAGATTGCCGATGACCGTCGCCACGACCCCGACCGCGAGGGCAATCAATCCCGTCGCAATCAAGATGAGACGGCTATAATTGACGCCGAGGCTCGTCGCGACATCTTCTCCGAGACCGGCGAGCGTCAATCGGTTCGCGAGGATGAAAATGAAGAACGTGACGATGACGATGAGCCATAAGTATTCATAGCGACCGACCTGCACCGATGCGAACGACCCGACGAACCACCCTTCAATCGTCTGACTTGCTTGAAAAAATAAACCGAGAAACGTCGACACGGCCGAGACGACCGCTCCAAGCATGAGCCCGATAATCGGGACAATCAACGACGAGCGGAGTTTGACCGACCGCAGGAACCAGAAGAAGACCATTGTCCCGATGAACGAGAAGACGATGGCACCCGTCATCCGCATCATGAGCGTCGGTGCCGGGACGAGTAGATACACGGCGAGCAGGCCGAGCCCCGCCCATTCGAGTGTCCCGGTCGTCGTCGGTTCGACGAGACGGTTTTGTGTGATCAGTTGCATGACGAGCCCCGACATCGCCATGGCGGCACCGGTCAACATGATGGCCAACGTGCGCGGAACGCGGGTAATCCAAAACATGTCCGACCCGCCTTCTTGACGAGTGTCATAGACGCCAGTCACGAGCGAAAGGCCCGCCAACACGCACACCATGAGTACCGCAACGATAAAGGACTTCGTCCATATGTTAGAAAAGGAGGGCTGAGACAATGTCTCAACCCTTGCTGTCATTGGTTTTTGCACAACGTGACTCCCTTATTTCGAAAGCGCGGCTGCGATGTCGTTGAATAGTTCAGAGTATGTTTGAATCGACTCGTTGATGTACGTGTCGTTCGGCGCATACACGATTTTTTCATCTGTCACGGCTTTCGTTTTTTTGAGTGCCGGTGCATTGTCAATCACGTCCGCTGCAGGAACTGCGTCTTCCATGCTCGAAATGGCGGCATCGCGGTCGAGAACGAACAACCAATCCGGGTCACTCTCCGCAATCGCTTCGACCGAGACCTCATCCCCTTGATGGTCCCCTGTCGTTTTCGCTACTTCGAGGGCCGGTGTCCAGTCAAAGATGTCATACATCGGGCCGAAGACACGACCTGTGTTCGGTGCTGAGAAGCCGATTTCACCACCCGAGACGATGACTGACATCACTGTGTCTTCACCGTTGTACGCCGTTTTCACACTATCGATTGATGCTTCAAAGTCGGCGATAAGTTCGTCTGCTTCCGTTTCTTTTTCAAAGATTTGGCCGAGTGAACGCGTCGTCGTCTCGAAGCCTTCCACCAAGATTTCGCCTGGCGTGCCCGCCTCTTCCGGGAGCTCGATGTTCAAATCAATAACGGCTGCTTCTGGGACCAACTTTTTGATGTCGTCGTAGTAATCGGCGAATCGTTGACCGACGATGACGACGTCCGGATCGACACCGGCGATTGCTTCTAGATTCGGCTCATTGTGCATCCCGACGTCCACGATGTCTTTATCGTTTTTGTAAGGCAAGTCCGCTGGAATCAATCCGATCGGCGCTGCTGCCAGTTCGACGTCCCACTCCGCGAGCGTTTCGAACGTTCGGTTGTCGAGTGCGACGACTTTCTCTGGGTTGACCGGCACATCGATCGTTCCGTGTGCGTCCGTGATTTCCACTGTCTTCGGTGCCGTCTCCGCTTCCGCGCTTCCTTCGTCTTTCGTCTCGTCCGTGCTACCGCATGCGGCTAGCGTGAAGACGAGTGATGTGAGCATGACTGCTGCTTTCCATTTCCCCATTCTTTCCATCCCCCTATGTATCTGTTTTTGAATGACGACCTTCTCAGTGGGTCCGCGACTAATCCACGTTTCTGCTCTATGTAAGGAATACTGATGCTTTCTCACTGATAATGATTATCATTGTCGTTTTCATTGAGAAGCATAACAAACAAAAATAGGTTGTGCAATGCCAAATTTTCAAATTGGAAATGGAAATATTATTCTTTCTATATAACGCCAATAAAAAAGAAAGCAGTTGATATGGCTGCTTTCCAAATGGTTATGCTATTCTTTCTCTCTTTTTCTTTTCCGACCCCATATGCTGTAGGTGAGAAATAGAATGAATGTGTACGTGAATGAGAAGACGAGGATTCGCAACCATCCGTCCGGAAGAATTTTTGAAATGAATAGGAGTGAGAACAAGATTGAAATAATGAGATGGGGACCTCGCCTGTCTTCTGGCAAGTCCCGCCAATAAATCAAGACGAGGATAAACGCGAGCGGTCCGCATAAGGCAAGCAAGATGAAAAACGGGACCGATCGCATAAGGAACGGTAATTTAGGTTCGGTTTCTTTCATAGGACTCCCCCTCCCCTATGCTTCCGAAATGCCGTTGGCGAGCACCAACAAAAAAATCCAAATCGATAGCGGCACGATCAACCCCAAGTTCCCAATGAGACTGAACACGCGCACCGTCTTCTCTTTCGAGAATAGGCCCCAAATCAATGTGGCGATCAAGGCGATATCTAAAGCGATGTACACCCAGATGGCCATCATCAAGTCCAAATTCGGAAAATAACGAGCGTTCAAGGTGAACAGCGCCACGATTGTCAGAATCGAGAGTCCGAACGTCACGTAGAGCGACGCATAGCGGCGTTGTGTCATGTGGTCACCTCACGTTTCTGTTGCACCATCTGTCGGCAACGAAGAATGCACGTCTCGACGTATCCATCGAGCTGGTGCGGCAAAAACATCTTATACGTCCCTTCCTCTGTCGCCTCCGCATCCCGCTTGACTTTGAGAATCAGCGCCAGCAGCTCGTCTCGTGCGGCATCGGTTAACACGTCGAATTCGAAGGCGTCCAATCGCTGCGTCAAACGAGCGTTATACGCATCAAAATCGGCATAATACATCGCCTGCTTTTCCGGGTCTTTCGTGATGACTTGCTTGAGCCAGGCCTTATAAAATCCTTGCAACCAAATCTCGTCGGCGACGAGATGGCAATAATACCCGAGGCGGAACGATCGATCTTCGTCCACACTGTCCAACCAATATTGATCAAGGTCGAGCCGTCTTGTCATATCCTCATGCCGTCCCGCGTAATAGTGGGTGTTTTGTTTAGACGTCGTCGCATCGGGCGCAAGATTTCCCAACAAAAAAGCCGTGCGATCGACATCTGTCAAATGCGCCCATACCTCATTCGCGATGACGAGATGCATCAAATGTGAACCCATCATCTCTCCCCCTTTTCCTAATTATCCCATTCATGTATTCATCTCGACAACCCGTATCCCGTCTGATATATTCACTATACTGACCGTTCAGTATAGTGAGGAGGAAACACATGAGCAAGAAACAACTGTTACTGCGGACTGCCGCCCATATCATTCAAACCGAGGGCATCCAACAACTGTCGATGGAGCACTTGGCCAAACGTGCCGGCATCACGAAAGGCGGGATCCTGTATCACTTTGAAAGCAAGGCCAATTTGCTGCAACAGATGAATAAAATGGCGCTCGATAAATTTGAAAATCGGATCGCCCATCATCAGGCTGAGATGCAAGGGCTTTATCCGTTCACACGCGCCTACGCCCTCGCGACGCTTGATTATAGCGAAGGCGATGCCGACTTGATTGCCGTCTTCATCTCCTCCCAAGAAGATGCGAGCGGAAAGCTTTGGACTGATGCCGCCAAACGTTGGGATGAACAATTCGCCGCGGACGGCCCTGACGCCGATCGTGTGCTCGAGCTTCGACTGCTCTGTGACGGGTTTTGGTTCGCGTTGACATACGGCTATAGCGCTGCGTTCAAAGACCGGGCCGCCCGCATCATCCGACAAAAGTGCGATGCGTTATCGAAAGGCGACACGTAAGATGGGCTTCGTCTATCTCGTCGGGGCCATCGTCTCCGAGCTGTTCGGCTCAAGCATGTTGAAACTGAATGCGACGTCTTCGAGCCGCCTGCCCGTCCTCGGAGTCGCGTTCGGTTATGTAGTTGCATTTTATTTGTTGTCGCTCGCCCTGCTCTCCATCCCGCTCAGCTTCGCCTATGCGTTTTGGAGTGGGGTCGGCACGGCCGCGACGGCGCTGATTGGCTTCCTCGTCTTCAAGGAACGAGTCCGGATTCAGACTGTCGTCGGCATCGCGCTTGTCATTGTCGGGCTCGTCTTGATGAAACTGTGAGGAGGGAAATCATGAAAGCCTAGGGATCTTACTCGTATCGATTGCATTCGAAGTGCTCGGAACGTCGATGTTGAAGCTGTCGGACGGATTTACCAATCTGTTCCCGAGTCTTGTTCTCTTAATCAGCTTCGCCATCTCGTTCACGTTGATGGGCATCGTCTTGAAGACCATCCCCCTCAGCATTGCCTATAGCGTCTGGGCCGGGCTCGGCACGGTCGCGACCGGGCTGATTGGGGTGTTCGTGTACGGTGAAGTGCTGTCGACCTTGAACAGCATCGGCCTGATTGTCATCGTGCTCGGCGTTATCATCATGAACTTTGGAAAACGTGAGGAGCAACCACATGTTGGCTGACTTGATCGAACGACAAGAACGGGCATTACTGACGACTGAAGTGCGCACCTCGCCTGAGCACTTGCGTCGTCTCTTGACGGACGACTTCTTTGAAATCGGCAGTTCGGGACGCATGTTATATCGGACGGAAGATGCCGCCACGATGGACCTCGGCGAGATTCACATCACTTTATCCGACTTCTCACTGGAGACGATTCAAGACGAAGTCGTCCTGGCCACGTATCGGACCGAAGACCATTCCAGCGGACGCATCGCCTTGCGCAGTTCGATTTGGGTGAACGTTGATGGCGAGTGGAAGATGCGGTTCCATCAAGGTACAGTCGTCCCACCTTCTCGAAACTAAATCGTCACGTTAAAAGGGAGTGTCCCAGTCGACACTCCCTTTCGTCATACCTGGTTCATTTTTGTACATACCCATCATGCTCATGTTGCTTATAATCAACCCATCCGATGAGGTGAAAGGAAGATGAACATGAGTCAACACACAAAAAAACAATGGCTTCAATCCGTTCGTCCGAGGCGTTCCGTGGAAGAGCAGCTCGCCATCAAAGCGTCGCGAGAAGCGAAGTTGACGTTCGAGCCGACCATCCCGCTCGATGCCATCCGTAAAAAGAAACCGACCATCACCGTCACATTCACGGTCGGCGGTTTCGGCGTCCATAACGAGTCCACCTTCACGTTTTTTGAAGATGGCGCAGTCAAACGAGAAATCATCTGGCGTGAAGAGTTCGACTTGACTACAGCGGTTCCACGTTCCGGTTGGTACGACGAAACCGATGCCTTCCGCGTCCATGAGCGATTCGTGTCACTCGTCTCCCATCGCTGGCCTGAAGTATTCGAGGAAAAAGGGTACTTCACGATGGACGGGACGCAATGGAACTTCACCGTGAAACGTAACGGCAAACTGTTGCACCAGCATAGTGGCAGCAACGCCTATCCTTCCAATTGGAAAGCTGTCATCGAACTGTTCGGCATCTCTTGAACGAAAAAAAGAGCACCCACTATGGGCACTCTCCGTTTAGATGGCTTGAATCATCTCGACTCGATTGCCGAACGGGTCGCGGAACTCGAACCGGTCGAATCCGGGAATCGGGATGCCCGTGAGCCGCTCGATCCCTTCCGCCTCAAGCTTCTGTCCCCATTCCGCCAAATCAGTCACGGCATAGGCGACATGTCCTTTCGTCGACAGCCGGTCAAACCCGTCCTCGGTGCCGACGTGAATGCTACGGTCGCCGACCTCGAGCCAAAACCCGCCCCGTCCTTGAAGCGACGTCGGTTTCTCGATTTCTTGAAGACCGAGCACGCCACAATAAAACGAACGGGCACGGGCTTCCTCCCTTTCGGGATCGTGATTTGCACGTGATGGATGCCTTGAATCATGTCGTTTTCCCCTTTCGATACGTCAACCCGACGAACTGAAGTTTTTGGTTGAACAAGCGCGGATACGCGAGATAGCCGACCATGACCGCCGAGATCGACGCGGTCGTCAAGATGAGGAACAAGATCAGCAATTGATAGAGCACCGCCTCCATCGGGTCGGCCCCACCGATGATGAGACCGCTCATCATACCCGGTAGTTGGACGAGCCCCATCGTCTTCTGCGCCTCGACGGTCGGAATCATGCTCGTGCGGATGGCGCTCTTCAAACTGCGCTCGATCGCTACTTTCGGTGTGCCACCGAACGACAAGATGAGCTCAATCACTTCATCGCTCCGCTCGACCTCGTCTTTGAACTTGTTCAAGAACAGGAGCGACAATACCATACAGTTTCCGATGACCATGCCGCTGATCGGGATGACTTTCTCCGGCTCGAACGGGATGATGCCGAGTCCGAGCATGAGGCCCATCGTCAGCGTCTCGACCGTGACGAGCGTGAGCAGAATCATCCATGTGATGCCGGGGATGCCGTCTCCTTTCTTGATGATGTTCTGCGTCGCCGCCCCAATCATCAACAGAATCATGAGCACCATGAACACCGGGCTGTCGCTCTCGAAGACGAACGTCAGAATATAGCCGATGATGAGCAACTGGACAATCGACCGCACCGTCGCGATCAAGATGTCGCGTTCGAGTCCGAGCTTTAAAAATAGCGCCAAACCGAGCGGGATGGCGACGAAAATCAATGAGGTCATCAGTTCGATGAACGTCATAGCTCTTCCCCCCTCACGAAACGACCGATCATCGGATTGTCCGACTCGTCGATGAACGTCGCGTCACCGAATTCGATCAATTCCCCGTTTCGTAAGAACCACATGTCATCACTGACACGGCGGGCCTGATCTAAGTCGTGCGTGATCCAGATGACGGTGACCCCGAAGTCTTTTTGTAGTCTCACAATCAACCGCTCGATCTCTTTCACGGTCCGATAGTCGAGGCTCGCCGTGATCTCGTCCAACAACAGCACGTCCGGCTTGTTGACGAGCGTCCGGGCAATGGCGACACGACTGCGTTCCCCGCCCGACAACGTCTTGATCGGTTGGTCGAGCGAGATGCCGCCTAAGTCGACTTTCTGTAACAGGGCCGCCGCCCGCTCCCGTTCGAGCGTCTCACCGAAGATGGCTTTCGGCAAGTTCATGTTGTCGTATACCGTCCCGTCTATCATCGGCGCGCTTTGGAACGCCATGCCGATCCGTTGCCGCAGCTCGATAACGTCGATGGAATCGATGTTCTCCCCGTTGAAGTAAATCGCGCCGGCGTCCGGTGATAACAGGCCGTTGATGTGTTTCAGGCACGTCGTCTTGCCGGCCCCGCTCGGACCGACGAACGTCGTGATGCGTCCTTGCCGGAAGTATCCCGTCACGTTATGTAAAATGTCTCCATGACTCACGTTCTTGAATTCGATAATCTGCATCGACGTCGCCCCTCCATCATGTCATGCTGTCTGTCTCAAGCAATGCATACATATACAAATCATCATACTTTCCGCGTGTGAACTCATACCCCCGCAGCAATCCTTCCCGTGTGAACCCGACCCGCTCGAGAAGCTGTTGTGATGCGGTATTCGCCGGCTCGACGAGCGCCTCGATGCGATGGAACCCGAGTTGTGTGAACCCATGATGAACGACCGCACGGAGCGTCTCACCGGCAATGCCTCTTCCCCAATGATCGGAGCTGAGCTCAAACCCGATTTCGGCCCGCTGGTGCTTCGCTGACACGTTTAAAAATCCACAACTGCCGATGACCTCGTCTTGCCCGGTCAACGTGATCCCCCAGCGGACACCCGTCCCTGCCTCGAGAATCGAGTCGTACCAGGCGATCTCTTCGAGCGCATCCTCTAACGACGTGAACGGATCGAGCCCCATATGCCGGACGACCTCAGGTTTTGATAAATACGCCAACAGGTGTGGCGCATCGTCCGCTGTCACCCGCCGTAACGTCAGACGGTTGGTGCTAAGTGACATCACGGTCGGAACCCTTCCTCGACGACAACATCACCGTTCACATCGAGTAGCGGTGTGATGCCACCACCTGTCCCGACCCACGTCTGAATGTAGTTCACGCCGGTGGTCGTATCGACGAGAATGGTGATTTGTCCGAGTTCGGGCAGTTGTTCCGTCAACTTGATTTGAAACCGTTTCGTCCCTGCCGCTTCTTCTGCTGTTTTCTTCTTAAATAACATCATACCCCCACCTTTCTACTTCTAACTGTACGCAATAGATCCTCTCGTTTCAATGAATGAGACGCATCCATGACTGTCGGATGTGAAACTCCTGTAATCCCTACAAAAAAACACGCCAGACTATGGCGTGTTCAAGAGTAGCTCCGCTCGATGACGAAGCTCGTCTTATCCCCTCTAAAGTAGGACCGTGAATATTCAATCGTACGTCCAGAGGCGTCCTCGGTCACCGTCTCGATATAGAAACACGGCGTATACGATTATATCTGTCGGTTTTTCCCTAAATATCAAACGCGCCAAGTCCTCACTGAGGGATGAGTACCCTTCGCCGTCATCTGATTGAGTGCACTTGTTAAGCCGTCCGACTGACACCAAATTACTCTCACAACTCATACTCTTAGAAATTTTCTCGTCTCTGCATAATATTTGCTACTGATTCTAGACAATACTTTTTTTAGAAGGAGACTAACTCTTTTCCATTAGACTTTCACCATCAAACCTCTGAGCAGGGTTTTGTGATGGCATAGGACGCATGTCAACATCCTGTTATTACTTATTAGATAATATTCATTTTTTTACAACGTTTAATCTCAATGTGATGTTTCGAAAGGAATTCTTCAAAACGGCTGATACATTTCTCTTCATTGTAAGTCTGTAAATCATCATTAATATTCATGATTAGGAAGGCCGAATACAAGTCTCTTTGGACTTGGACGCCGTTAAAATCATTCCACCGTTGTGATAATTCTTTTTTCGTAAAGGTTTTATTCAAATGATTATACTGACTTGCTTTTGCCAAATGGGTATGAATTTTGATTAGGGAGTTTCCATGGTATTGTAGTTTGCGATTGATGTCCTAATAGACTCGTTTTCGTCATAGCTGGAAATGTTGTTTGATTCGTTCGGCGACCGTCGCCGCGTCGAGATGTGTGTTGTTGATGCGCAAATAATTGTCGACGTCGAGTTCCCCATCCCTTGAATTCAAGCGGTAGAGTGTCGCCGTCTGCTTCAACTCGCTTTCCGACCAGGCGATGTCCCGCTTCGTCGGCTTATGCGTCAATCGGTTCTCCGTCGTGTTCCGGACGAGCCGCTCTTCGATGTCCGCCTCGAGCTCGACGTAGTAGATGTCGGCGCCGTTCGCCTCGAACAGATCGGTCACTTGTTTGATGTACGCCCAGTCCTCTTCCAAGTCGAACGCCCAGACGAACGTGAAAATCATCCCGTCCAAGTCACTTTTCGCGACCGCTTCGAACAGTTCGTGGCGGAACAGTTGGACGAGCCGGCGTCCTTCCGGTGTCCCGTAACTGAAGAACGGGCTGACGAGATCAATCGTCATATGGTTATGGAATAGCTTTAAATCAGTGATTCGTGCGAGTTCTTGCCCGACCGTCATCTTGCCGACGGCTTGAGGGCCGAATAATACGACGAACTTCATGTCTAACCTCTCCCTACTGTCATTTTCAACAGCATATCATATCGCTCGACTCGTCAGCTGACCGTTTCGTTCACCCGTGGCCATCATTGGACAGAGTGAACACATTCAGATTCAGTGTCCAATACGAGTGGATCATCCAGCTAACTACATCAGGGATTTGATAGATCCTTTCGGGATTGGGACCTGTGACGAGTCACAACATGTACGGTCACAAAATACGAGAATCGCCGTCTCATACTCTTTGCGGTAGAGACGGTCAAATTTATAGTCTTTGACGAACTGTTCATACCCGCAATGGCTACATCTCACAATCAAGGGAAGTCACCTCGTATTCATAGATTCATAGTTTTAGAGTCATGCTAGTCATCTCAAAATGGCGCTCATCATTCAATTCCCGATTTTCACTTCTAAACCTGGTCAATTATTGTTTATCCCTTGAGCATATGAGGAATAGGCATATCAACCATGTCTATGAAGGAAGGTGCCATCCTGTGACTTGTCCACGCTGCGGAGCGAAGACCCGCTCGAAAATCTCTGTTTGTTCGACGTGTGGCCATCGCCCACGTCGCTTGAAATGGATTGCTGTCCCCATCATGATCGCACTGATTGCATTCATCTCTTTTTTAACGAACGCCTATCTTACCGACAGCACGAGATCAAGCGATTCGCTCGCTGACAAAGTCGAATTGAACATCGCGAAAGACACGGTCTCAGCCGATAGTGCCACCACTGTCGACCTTGAGACGTTGCAAGATAGCCTGTATACCGTTGGCACGGGTTCCGGGTTTTTAATCAGCCCACAAGACGTGTTGACGGCGGCCCATAACGTCGCCGGCATCACTCGTGTCACAATGAAACACGGGGATAAGACGGTGACTGGTACTGTCGTCGGTCGGACCGACGCGATTGCCGTCATCCGCATTGAAAAAGTGAAAGCGACCCCGTTCTCATTCAGTCATGCGATTGTCGGACCGGAGGAATCGGTGTTGACACTTGCACCGGATGAGCAAATCGAAGGAACGCTCACGTTCGAAGAAGACAGCTATCGCCGCGAATTTGATTTACCAAACCGCGCCATCGGCAGCCCGATCGTCACGGCCAATGGGCGTGTGCTCGGTATTCACTTGGTGACGAAGACGCTCCCGGTCGCCTTATTTGAACAAGACGTGCTGTCATTCCTCGAGTCGGACACACCGGCCCCGCCACCGACGACGAAACGAAGTACGCCGCCCGCTGAACTCGCACCGGTCGCACCGATCACGCCGGTCCCGAAACGCGAGGACCCGGTCGAACCCACTCCAGCGCCTGAACCGGAACCCGCGCCCGAACCGACACCAGCACCGGAAGCTGAGGCAGCACCAGACACACCGGAACCGACCGAGCCTCCAGTTGAAGAACCGGCACCGGTCGAGGAAGAGCCTCCGGCCGAACCGGAACAACCTGCTGAAGAACCGGAGACCCCTCCCGTCACGGAACAACCGACTGAGCCCGACGTCCCCGTGACCGAACCGGCCGAACCGGTCGAGCCGGAACAACCGGCAGTTCAAGAAAAAGAAGCGGAGGCGGCACCGGTCAAGAAACAAGACAAGCCGAAAGCCACCGCTAAACCTGACAAGAAAGAGACGCCGCCCGTCGTCAAGGAGAAACCGGTCGCCGATGACACGACCGAAGAAGCCACAGACGAACCGGCTGCAGTTGAAACTGAAGATGAAGAAAGCACGCCATCTGAATGATGACGTGCTTTTTTACGTGTCTTTTCGAGAGCGCCGTTGCAAGTTGCCGACCGTGGCTCCAAACAAGAGCAGGATGATCGACAACATCCAAAACGGCATCACATCCTGCAACAACCAGACGAAGAACGCACTGATGGCGATGACGATTCCCATCCATAAGAAATTTGACTGTCCCATTTCTTTCACCTCGGCCTTATCATAGCACATCGATCCGGTACGCCGTCGCCTGGGGTGGCAGCGAACGGGTCATCTTTTCGTCGTGTTCGACGCGCACGTATTGGCCGATAGCGAGCGGTGTCTCGTCTTCTCGCAGCGCTTCTTCCCACTGAAACACGATGCCATCGAACGGTTCGGCATCCACGTTCGGTGCGACCCGGATTCGTGTCTGTTCGAGTTCGACGATATAGCCTGTGAACGTGACCATCTCTATCCCTCCCTTTCTTCGTAAAACCTTTCCTTTTTCTTTTCCCATTTCTTGAAAAAATTCTACTCGTCCACCCGATTGCTCGGTATAATGAAGCAACACTCATGAACTTGGGAGGGACTCCTATGAAACACACCATCGATTTACACCATCCAGACTTTCAACGCACCTTCCTCGAGATGATGCTCCTTGAAGAAATGATCGACGATTATAACGCCGAGTCCATCGAGTCGCTCATCGTCCGCGGCGAGACGAACTTCCCGGACGACCCCTTCTTCCCGGCGATGCGGGCGTATCCGCTCATCCGTGAAGGCGAGTTCGGCCGGGCCCGAGAGGTGCTCGAAGCCGCGAGCACGAAAGGCGACCATTACATGATTCATTGTCTCCACGGAATCTTGAGCGACGATACGAATTTCTTGTTCGAGGCCGAGCAACATTTCCTTCGGGGCGTCGAACGCTATCCGGACGTGCCGGTGGTCCAACGTGCCATCGCCGTCCACTACTTCAACCGCAAGTTTTACGGGGAGGCCGGTCTCCATTTGATGCATTACGTCCGGCTCGTCGGCTTCAACGAAGAGACCGTGCCGATGCTGCTCGAATTCTTTCAAGTATTCGATGAGATTCCGCTCGAGATGAACGATGAGCTGCTCAAAGCGGCCGTCGGGTATTTGAACGCCAATCCGCACAATCCACGCGCCCATTCGCTCTATGCGTCCATCTGTAGCCATCGCGTCGAGATGCTCGTCAAACGGTTGCCGGAAGACAATCATCAGCTCGACGACGAGACGATCGCAATGCTGCTCGAGGTCGAAGAGCACGGCATGTGGAGCGCGACGTATGACGACAGCGAGGATCGTATGTTCCGCGCCATGTTCGCCGATTATATCGACAACGTCGTCTTGCCGAACACGTCCAAACTGTATGTATACCGCTTGCGTCTACGCTATTGGTACCACCGGCTCACGCACCGGTTGACCGGGGGCTATAGTGATTCGATGCGCTCGTCATAAACGTAAACAAACAACCCGAACTCTTTGATCAGAGTTCGGGTTGTTTATCGTACTTACCGTCAAAATGATTGTTTTGCACGCATGTTCTGATTCGAATCAGGTTTGATCCTACATTCTTCGAAAGCATTAACGTTCCACGAATCCTTTGAACGTATCGTTGTGCTACTCGATTATTTTTTCCATGTCATCAGAAAATTCTGAATCGATATCCGGTTGTAATGTTTGCTCAATCGGTCGAATCAAGATGCCCTTATCTGTCGTCAATATCGAGACTTTGTCACCCACATCTAAATTCAATTGTCGCTACACATTTTAACTCATATACGGATGAATCGGCCCGCGCAACTCGAACGAGTAGTCCTCGTGGTTGACGATCCCGACGACTTGATCGCTCTCGAGCAATCGCACTAAGAACCTGGCCATCTCTTCGGCCGTATGATACTTCTCGACGTTTTGGCTGTAGTCAAAGTCGTCCTCTTCGCGGGCACGGTTCGCAAAGCCCGTCTCCGTAGCAGCCGGCGCGAGCACTTTCGCCCGCAGTTTGTCCCCATCGTTCATCAGTTCACGAGCGAGTCCTTCCGTATACGCACTGACGAAGAATTTGGTCGCGCTATACGTGACGCCTTTTTTGGCGATGTGATAGCCGACGACCGACGCGACGTTCAACAGTGTCGCCCCTTCGACGTTATGATAGTCCCGGACGTACAGGCTCGACAGCACCGTCAACGCCTCGATGTTCAAACGGATCATGTTCTCGATTTTCCCGACCTCGACATCTTTCACGAAATTCGAATCGCCGAACCCGGCGTTGTTGATCCACGTTTCGATGTCGAGATCGGCGAGCGACTCATACAGCCCGTACACGTTCTCGCTGTACGACAAGTCTTTCGCCTTGATGATGACGTCGCTCTTTGGTGCGATCACCTTGATCTCGCTCCGCAACTTCTCGAGCTCGTCGTGGCGGCGTGCCACGAGCACGAGTGACTTCCCTTGCGTAGCGAGCAATTTCGCCGCTTCATAACCAATACCTGAACTTGCCCCGGTGATGACGGTATATTTCATGATGTGTCCCCTTTTCGCTGGTTTCGAGATATAGTCTCTATCCCGCAATTCCCTTAACCCCACCCACTCAATCCTTGGAACACGCAAAAACCGTCCTTCCCTGAACGGGAAAGGACGGTCCGTCTTATGTTTGGAAGCGACCGATGAGCGTCTGTAAGTCTCCGGTCATATTGCCGAGCGACTCGGCGACCCCGTTCAACTCTTGGATCATCGCGAGCTGGGCGTCGGCCGTCTCCCCGACGTTACGCATCGTCTCAGCCGTGCCTTCGCTGTCACTCGCCATATGGATCGTTGCGGTCGCGACTTGTTTCGTCGTCGTCGCGATCTCGTTCGACGCGACCCGAATTTGTTCCGTGTTCTCGACCGAGGCATGCAATTGCCCGACGATTTGTTGGAACGAGGCTGTCGCTTCTTCGAGCAGCGCCGTGTTCGTCTCGACGCGGCGGGCGCTGATGGCGTGACGCTCGAGCACCGCGTTCGACTGTACTTGAATCGATTCAATCAAGCCGGCGATTTGTGACGCCGATTGTTTCGATTGTTCCGCGAGTTTTCGTACTTCCTCGGCGACGACGGCGAACCCTTTCCCTTGTTCCCCGGCCCGGCCGCTTCAATGGCCGCATTCAAGGCGAGCAAGTTCGTCTGGTCGGTGATCGACTGGATGACCTCGGTGATGAGCGCGATCTCGTCCGACTGCTGTTTCAACGCTGTGATCGATTGTCCAGTCGTGACCGTCTCCGATTCGAGCGCGAGCACTTCTTGTTTCGCCTGTTGAATCGTCTGTTCGCCGCGTTCGGCGAGCGCTAGACTCGTCTGGACGTCTTGGCTGATCGTCCCGATCGAGGTGGCGATTCGTTCGATGCCTTCATCGGCCGCCGCGACAGCTTGCCCGCTCTTCGAAGCCGCCGCCGCCTGGTTGACCGTCTCGCCGACGACTTGTTCGATCATCCGCGTCGTCTCCTCTGTCTGTGAGGACATTTCTTCCGTGCTCGCGTACAGCTCTTCCGACTGGGCCGTGATCTCTTGAGCGTTCCGGCTCACTTCGTCGATCAGTTCACGAAGATTCCGCTTCATCCCATTAAACCCAATGATGAGTTGACCGATTTCATCACGTGTCAGCGCTTGAAGGTCGGCGCGCGTCAAATCGCCGTCAGCGACGATGCCGACCTCGTCAGATAGTTGGCGGAGCGGTACCGTCACCATGCGCTGGAGCATATAGCCGGCCCCGAGTGTGAGCATGAGGATCACCCCGGCAATAATCGTGGAATAAAGAAAGGCACTATTTCCCCGATGTTTCAATTGCTGTTGCTTTGTCAGCATGTTCGCTTCCGCCTCTTGCTGCATCGTTTCTCCAGATTCGATGATTGAGGCAGTCACAGGCGGCATGAGACGTATGGCGAGCCGATCAATGTTTTCTTCATCCTTTGCATCAATCGCTTGGATCAACTGTTGGGCTAAATCGTCGTATCCGGTCGCGTAGGATAAGAGATTCTTTAAGTCTTTTGTTTCCTCTTCTGAATCGGATAACTTCAGCAGTGTTTCAATCGCCGCTTTCTTATCTTCCGAACCATGGCGCTCGTCATCCAGCCGTGACTCGTCTTGTTCAAGGATATAGCCGCGTAGTCCATACGCTTGGCGGACCATCCCGAGAGACAATTCATCAGCTGCTTTCATTTTCATGACGTCTTTAGAAATCATTTTCTCATAGCGACTGGTCGTATCCTCTAAGGCCAGTAAGTTGTATCCCATTCCAATACCTACAAATAGAAGAATCAATCCGATTCCACTAAATAATTTTTGGGTTAATGATAATTTTCTAAATCGCTTCATTTCTTTTGAGGAACACGTCCTCTTCCACCTCTATTTCTTTATTAATATATTGTTTCCACACTCTTCATCGGAACACTTAACAGAATTTGTACCAAAAATGAAAAGTTAGACAGTTTATTCACCTATTTAAATAGTTACTTGTTCCATTTTTTGTCACAAAAAAAGACCATAGCCAGTGGCTACGGTCTAATTCATAACTTGAATTGTGACACTCGGTTCGACAGTTCGACCGCGCGTTGTTCGGTCTCCTGCATCCGCGTTTGGACCTCGTTGAACCGCTCGACAGATAGCTGGACCTTTTCCGAGATCGATTGCGTCCCGTCCGCCCCTTCGGTCACGGTCGTCGCGACTTCTTGGATGACATGGAGGATGCTGTCGGTCATGTGACGGAGTTGGAGCGCGTTCGTCTCGAACGTCTCTGCCGTCTGTCCGAACACGGTCGCATCCGCTTCATATTGCGTGGCCGACTCCTCGAGACGGTCGTAATCGGCGAGCACTTTCGTGTCGAGGAACGTCAACATATCGGCCGAGCTCGTGTTGAGCCGGGCGACCGAATCGATGACCGTATGCGACACCGCTTGAATCTCGTTCACCGTTTGGCGCGAGTTCTCGGCGAGCTTTCGAATCTCCGAGGCGACGACGGCGAAACCGCGACCGGCATCCCCTGCCCGAGCCGCCTCAATCGACGCGTTCAAGGCGAGCAAGTTCGTCTGGTCGGCAATGGTAAGGATGGCGCTCGTCAAGACGCGAATCTGTTCGACCGACTGTGCCCCTTTGATCGCCTCGTCGAGCTCGATGCGTTTCTGCTCGATGATGGCGTTCGCTTCCGTCTTCGATGTGACGGCCTGCTCACGCATGGTATGGGCCCGACGTTCTACTTCGCTCGCTGTCGTCGCACTATCGTTCGAGAGGCCGACAATCGTATCGATCGAACCGCCCATCTCAATCGTTGATGCGCTCATCTCTTGCGAGGACGCTGCCGTCTCTTCCATGCCAGCCGTCAATTCTTCGACCGTGCCGGACGTTTCTTCCATATAACGGCTAAGTTGTGTCACTTCCGTCGCTACTTCTTTGGACGAGACGAGGACGACTTTCGCCGTCTTGTCGACGTCGATCATGATATCGCGCAACGTGGCAAGAAACGTGTTGAACGAACGGCTCACTTGAGCAATCTCATCGTTTGACGTGACCGGGATCGCCATCGTCAAATCGCCGCCTTGTGACGCCAACTCTTCAAACTTCTCTTGGAGTACACGCATCGGTTTGATGATGGAGCGGAGCAAACTCAACCCGAGGAAGAATAGGAGGGCGACCGCACCAATCGTCACCGCGAGAAGCGCGATCAGGGACTGCCCGAACTCACGTTCCATATCGGCACCGACTCGCTGCGACCCTTCTGAATTGTAGTCGACGAGCTCGTTCAAGCGCTGGGTGAAATTGTCATACGTCGACTGGGACTGAGCGTCGTAATAGGAGCGGGCCATGCCGTTATTGCCGGACGTGCTGAAGATGAGCATGTTGTCCGACACACGTTGATACATCTCCACTGTTTGCTGAAATTGGCGAACAGTTCTTTGTCCGTCTCACCTGAAGCAGTCTTCTCATATTTTGGGGCGATTTCATTGATCCGCGCCCGTATGTCTTTCATCTTGGTCATCAGTTCTTCTTTCGCGGCCGCATCTTCAGTTACGATATGTTCGAGTTCGAGCGCGCGATAGTTCGCCGCGAGCGTGTTCAGTTCATGGGCGTAATCGAGCCCCTTGTTCCAGTTGTTGACGATATCGTCACCTTGCCGATTCGCATCGGCGAGCGACAAGAGCGAATAACCGCCGACACCGGCGACCATAATGAGCGCGAGGATGACGAGACCCCACAGTTTTTGACGGATGGTCAGATGCTTACCGATTACTTGCTTGCTTTGGCGCGTACTCGACTTTCGTCGCTTCGGTCTCCATTGAAAGCTGCGAACGTTCAACCGCTTCACCGCCGCTTGCCACTTCTGTTTCACTGACATATGTATCTTCTCCTCTCACGTGCAACGTTTCTTCCTTTATCGTCCTGACGTCGAGGAATCTAAAGCGAATTGACCAAAATAAAAAAAGATGACTGAAAACTCAGTCATCTTCCAAATCGTTATTTGACGTTCAAGACGGTTTCTGTACCTTCAATCATCTTGATTTCCGTCCATTTGACGACGCTTTTGCCGAGCGGATCGTTGGCGACCATGAAGTCAGCAAGCGCCTGGACTTTCAATGCGTCGACCGGCTGTTTCACGTTATTCAAACGGAAGCGTGATACTTTATTGAACATATCTAAAAATGCGATTTCTACTTTAGTCTCAGTCATGGGTTAGTCCTCCTTGGGTGTGGGTGTGATTAGACGAGATCGTATTCGCGAACGACCGACACGGTGAAATCTTCTTGCTCGGTCAAGTCGAGCATGAGGTGACCGAACGCCTCGGCATGGTCCGCCGTGAGCGCGGCCCGAATCGGACCAAAACGCTGCGTTTTCTTCGTCGGTTTCAAACTGTTCACATCGTGGTGCGTCGTCAAGACGAGCGTGGCTTTCTTTTCAGTCAATACGGCCATGGGGGATGGCTCCTTTCGAGGATGGATTACGGTTCAGATGGATAAGTCGAGTCGAGACGCTCGAGCAGTTGGATCATGCGCTCGAGGCGGGTCTCGATCCGGTGGAGCAGATAGAGCGAGACGACGATCGGGAAGCCGAGGTTTGAAATGAGTTCGGGCCAGCTCATGGGCCCACCCGCTCATCGTAAAAGGCCCCGGCGAAACGCTTCGGTACACGCATCAGGGGTTCCTCCAATTAGAACGTCACGTGGAATTCACGCGACACGACGTATGCGGCGGATTCGACCGCGAGAAGCGGGATTAACAGATCACCGAACTGCTTGATCTCGGCGGTCTCCATCCGCGCACCGAGTGGACCGAACCGGACGAGCTGACGCTTTTCCTTCCCGTCAACGAGCCGCTTCGTGTCGAGATAAAAGACGCTTGCGTATTCTCGATACACTGCCATATGTCTCACCTCCTTCGCTCCTATTAACCGAAGTTGGTGAACGTTTGCTCATTTTCATATGCAGTTTTTTTCGTGATGACTATAGACCCATTTAAAGAAACAAAGCCATATCGTTACAATTCGGCTTTATTCCTTGAATTCCCATACCAATTAGGGTATCTTAATAAACGTCAACCAAATTTAAAAATACGTCTAAAGTCCCACTAATTCATTTCCACGCTTTGAAAAAACTTACAGTTAATGATTTTAAAATGGGGTACTATACGGAGGAAGGCATTTACAAAATGACCCGTTTGACTTGAAGAAGGAGATACTCTAGATGAACAGCTTAGACATCGCACTCGACATTTCGATTCCTTCCGCTCAACTCGACTTCGACCAAACCGACCTGACGTTTTACGCGACCGATTGGGATGCATACCGTCCTGAAAACGCGAAACCACTTCTGTATAACGAACGCCCATTGACCGTCTATCCATTGAAAGAACTGAGTCGTGCGTTTCATGTCGCCGGGATTCCCCGTAGCCAGCAACAGCTGATCAAATGGGAAACCGATGGCGTCTTGCCGCCGACCCCGTTCACAATAGGACGTAAGCGTTTCTACACGGAAAATCAGATTCGGACAATTGTCGACATCGCATTGGAATGCGGACTACGCCCCCGGACGCACGTTAAAAAAACATGTTTTTCCGAGGTCGCCCATAAAGAACTGACGTACATACTCCAATTAGAACTGAAAGCCGAACCGCCGCATGAATGAGCGGACATGAAACAGTCCTTCCTGAATCGTCAGGAAGGACTGTCTTTGGATGGATGAGGGGCAATCGCGCTCAAGTACAAATCTAGCGATGTTTCGACCTCGGTCGCGACAAGGGCAATCAAGTCGTTATATATTCCTGTCGTATGTGCTCGATTCAACGCATTGCAATAACTCATCAAAAGGGTTCGCTCAGCGGAGCGATTCCTTTTTCGACGTGTCATATTCTTCGATCCACATCTCGAGCTCGTCAATCGAGAGCGGACGCGAGAACAAGTAGCCTTGCATCTCGTCACAGCCGAGCGAGCGGAGCGTGTCGCGCTGATCCGTCGTCTCGATGCCCTCGCACACCGTTTTCAACCCGAGCCCGCGGGCGAGTTCGATGATGGATTGGACGATGACATTGCCGGTCGTGTCGTTGTCCGTCACTTGAATGAACTGACGGTCAATCTTGATTTCATGAATCGGATAGTGTTTCAAATAGACGAACGCCGAGAAGCCGGTGCCGAAATCGTCAATCGAGATCGAGAAGCCTTGTTCTCGGAAGGCGATGAAGCGCTCGATGACGTGTTGTTGGTTCTCCATGCCGACACTTTCCGTGATCTCGAACGTCAAGTAGTTCGGACAAACGCCCGTCTCCTTGACGATTTGCGCCAATTTTTCAACGACGCCGTCTGATAAGAAGTGACGGGCCGACAAGTTCAAGGCGAGCTGATACATCCGACCCGCGTCGTGCCATGCCTTCAGCTGGCGACACGCCGCCTCGAGCGCCCACTCCTCGAGCGCGATGATGACACCGGTCGATTCGGCGATGGGGATGAAGTCGAGCGGCGGAACTAGTCCTTGTTTTGGATGAATCCAACGCATCAATCCTTCAAATCCGCTCAGCTTACCGGTCGCCGCCTCGATTTTCGGCTGGTAATAAAGCGTGAACTCATTCAAAGCGAGCCCTTTTCGAGGTCCATCTCGAGTGTGAGCCGGGCTGTCGCTTTCTCACCCATCTCTTCTTCATAAAACGCGATGCCCCCACGCGGCACGTGACGCTCATTGGCCGTGATCCGTGTCGTGTCTATCATTTCAAGCGTGGACCGCGACTTGTCTTCGATGGAGATGAAGGCGCTCATGGTCAATACGACGTCGATTTCCCCGACCGCGAACGGCTCATTCGTCACCGTCTCACAAATCAAATCGGCGAGCGCTTTCACTTTGATCCGATCGCCATAGGGCGTCCAAAGCAAGAAGCCCGATTGGGAAACGCGCGCAAGTAACGAGGGGTCGACGATTTGGCGGAGTCGTTCCGATAGCTCGACGACAATGTCGTCCGCGCGTTGGATGCCGATCGCTGTCTCGACGGACCGAAACTCATCCGCCCTCATATAAATCAACGACCCAAGTTGGTGTGGCGTCTGCTCACGGAGCACGTCCACTCGTTCGATGAAGCTATTCAAATTCATCAAGCCGGTCTGTTCATCTGTATAGGCGAGCCTCGTGATGTGTTCATCGATCGCTTGACGATCGAGTCTATGGTAAAGGATAGCGATAAAATCGGACAGTGTGCTGACGATCAACTCTTCGATGAACGTCCATTGTCGCGGCGCATACGTCTCGCAACAGATGACTCCTTTCGCCTGATTGTTCGCAAAGATGGGGGCGTCGAGCATCGAGTAAACCCGTTGGCCTTCCACGAAATGCTGCTGATACAACTCCTTCACCCATTCATGCGTCCGGACATTTTCAAACGGCAGCACCCGGTTCGTACATAGCGCCTCAAAATAAACAGGCGCGTCCTCCCGCACGACTGTCAACACCGGTTCGCTCGGACCGTTCGCTTTCGAATAGGCGACTTGGCAACTGATTGACGTATATGTTTCGTCAAAGTGCCAAATCGAGACCGTGTCGACGTTGAGCATGTCGGATACGACTTCGCACATGTAGTGGAGCGTCTGTCGCACCGCCTCTTCCGTCACCTCGGGAATTCGGACGAGTTCGAACAGTTTTTCTTGATGTTTTCGATAAATTTGTGATGACGTGCTCCCCTCGTTCATAAGTCCCCTACTCTCGTTCAATCGTTTTTCATTCATAATAGCATGAAAAGATAGGTGAATGGGTTTCCAAAATTCAACAGTAAGTCAATTTTCATTTCCCTTTTTTTAATTGTTTCCAGTTCCCCTATTCAAAAAAATTGACCTCATTTTTTAATGGAAACGACTGATTGAGTCTTTTCTCGCATTGCTTGCTGTATGGGTAAACCCTACAATTAAACATGTATCGGATCATCTCGTCGATCAGTGTAAAAATTTTAAGAGAAGGAAGCGATCCCATGTCTCCCAAGTCCGGTCTCATGTATTCATTCGCCGCCCTCACCGCTGTAAGCATCATCGCCCAGACCGAAGAAACCGCGGCGGCCAGCACACACGTCGTTCGGGCCGGTGACACGCTTTGGTCGATTAGCCGACAGCATGACGTGTCCGTAGCCAATTTGAAAGCCTTTAACAAGTTGAACTCGGACCGTCTCGCCATCGGACAGACACTCGAATTGGGAAGCACGGTGAAACCCGCCGCCACTAAGCCCACTTCAGGCTCAACTACCGTCACAACGGCCGACTTGAACATGCGCGTCGCCGCAGGCACATGGCATAAAGTACTCGTCACCATCCCGAAAGGTCAAGCGCTCAAACCGAGTCAGACAATCGGGGCTTGGACGAAAGTCAGCTATGGGGGGAAGATCGGTTGGGTACATAACGGTTACTTGACGAACTCATCTGTCAAACCGACGCCACCGGCTCCACCAAGTCCGCCGGCAAAACCAGCTGTTCCTCAAGAACAGAGCATCAATCAATCATATGTAACGACGGCCAACTTGAACGTCCGTCAAGGCCCAGGGGTCGGCTATGCGCTCGTGACAAACATCCCGAACGGCACGACCGTCAATGCGACGAAACAAAGCGGCACGTGGGTATACGTCACATATAATGGTAAGAGTGGTTACGTCAGTACGGGCTACTTGAAACAGACGACGACGGCACCGAGTGCGCCCGTCACCCCAAACGCCGGGGACGGAGGTGCAGGTAACGCCGCCTTCGACTACGTCGTGAACACACCATCGTTGAACGTGCGAGCTTCGGCCTCGACGAGTTCCGCCGTCATCGGCCGCGTCACGGCGGGTCAGACGCTTCGGGTCGTCCAAACGTCAAACGGATGGCATCAAATTTATATCGGAAATACGACCGGTTTCGTCGCTGCTTCCTACGTCAAAGCTGTGCCGAAACATACGGCGGAGAACCCTCCTTCGAACACACAAGGTGCAGGTCTCGCAGCCATCACTGTAGCGCAAAAATATGTGGGCACTCCTTATGTGTGGGCTTCAGCAAACCCAGCCAACGGCGGATTTGACTGTTCCGGCCTCATCTATTACGCCTTCAATCAGTCAGGCGTTAGCATCCCGCGGACGAATGTCGCCACTTACTGGAGCGGGTCTCATTTTGGACCACAGCTCAGCAAATCGTTCGTCCCCCAAGCAGGCGACCTCGTCTTTTTCGAGAACACGTATACGGTCGGCCCATCGCATATGGGCATCATGATCAACACGGATACGTTCATCCATGCCGGGACGTACGGACTCGGGTATAACACGATCAGCAAAGAGCCATATTGGAAATCACGCGTCATCGGTTACAAACGACCGTGACCTCGGCGCATTGAAAGACCCGACCTTTGTCGGGTTTTTTTTCATGGTGCAGGATTTCACTCGAAAGACTCGAACAGGGACTATAGAATAAGAAGAGAAAGAAGGAGGTGTCCGATGGGAAGCAATCGATTCGCTAAAATTCCGTACCGGATTTACACGATGGCCCTCGCCGTCGCTTGTCTCATCGGCGTATTATTATTTGGGCTCGGACTGAGCTATTACTGGAAAGAAAAGCATGTCGCCGTCGACGAGACGGTGCGAGACTTGAACCACGCCTCCGACTTGGCCGGCGTCGAGTCATATCTCGTCTTACATCATGCGGCCAAATTATACGAGACAAACTCGGAACAACCGAACGCCCTGCTGTCGGCACCGTACCGCGAACGGGCACTCCAATATAACGTGCAACTGCTCGACGACTTTGAGACCGGGGTCGACGAACGCGAACGGGAGGCGTTGCTTCGTTTCTCAGAAGAACTCGAGGACACGTTGAATGAAACTGAATCGAGCCGATTTGAGGCCGTACCGTTCGACGTCATCGAGTCCATCAATCGTCGCTGGCTCTATCAAGGGCTCGAGCGGACCGCCCAAGAGAACACGTCCTATGAATTAACCGATGCCATCATGCGGATGCAGATCACGTTCGTCGAAGGCGTCACGAACCTGCTTGCTGAGACGCCGAATCAAGGCCAGCTCGAATTCGAGGTCTCGATGATTGTGACCGAGGCCCGCTTGATTGAAGACATCATCGCGACCGACCCATCACTCGGGACGAAACCGATCAAAGACTTGATCGAGAGCGCGCTTGCGCTCGGACGAGTAACGGCAACCGACTCGACGATCGAGGCCCGTTACGTCAACGGAACGAGTTTTTATGAAGATTCACACGCCGCGCTGGAAGCAGAACGCGCGGAGGCCGTGGACACGCTCATGACCGAGCGTGACCGCTACGGGACGCTCGCCATCGCCGTCCTCCTGATGACGCTCTTTTTAGCGACAAGTCTTCTGCTCGCGCTATTCCATACGCGTAAACTGTACGATCATGACTTGGCGCACTTGAAAGCGCGCGCCCTTGCCATCGACCCGAGCGCGGAATCCGTCGAGGACTCGTTCCCGCCGAGCCATGACTTTCGCGGGATCGAGGACGAACTTCGTGACATCGCCACCAGCGTCCACTCGACGGTGCACACGCTCGAGACGCAATCAAACGATTTACTCCGCTATCACGAACGTTGGTCGTCCCTGTTCTCCGAGACGGGACTCGCCATCGCCTTAATCGATGACACATACAACTTCATCGAACGAAACGAGATATTCCGTCAGTTCTTCGGGGAACGAAACTTGTATGAAATCGATCAACTCTTCACCGCTACAGGACGTCGCCTACTGCGCGAGGCCCTTGCCGGCGTAACCGAGAATGGAACGAGCGCCCAGTTCATCCTCCATTTAAAAGGTGAGCACGTCCGGTTCCTGAACGTCAAGATCATCCCGCTCAAACGCGACGAGACGCTCACTTATTACTTGATCCTTGAGGATGAGACCGAGCGTGTCGAGCGCGAGCGCAAAGTCGATCGGCTCGTCCGTTTCGACCTCGCGACCGAGCTCTATAATGAATACGGCTTCCTTCAGGCGTGGGAGAAACAAGACATCGATGGGACGTTCCTGTTGATCAAACTGAACGACTTCCATCACCTCGTCGACTGGTACGATCCGACGTACGCCGACCTGCTCATGACCGAGTTCGCTCGTCACGTCGAGGAAAGGCTTGAGAAATATGCACATCACTTGTTCGGCCGTTATCGTGATGACACGCTCATGCTGTACGTGAAGGGGCTCCGTGACACGGACGAGAATAAGTTGCTGGAGTTGTTCCCGACCGAATTGCTGATCAATCAGAAACGCCAGACCGTTCATCTTCAAATCGGGGCGACCCATACGACCCCGAGCTATAACGATTGTTTATTTGAAGCCACGAAGGCGCTTCAACATGCCAAAGAGACCCGGACGCCTTTTGTCTGGTACGATTCGAGCATCCTCGCCCAAATCCAATGGGCGGCCTTGATTGAACAAGCACTCCCGGAGGCCATCGAACAGGGCCAGATCACCGTCGCCTATCAGCCGCAAGTCGAGTTGAAGACGGGTCGTGTCGTCGGGGCCGAGGCGCTCGCTCGTTGGCAGCACCCCGATGTCGGCTACGTGCCGCCGAATGAATTTATCCGAATCGCCGAACGCTCGGACCAGATTCTCTGGCTGTCGCACTCGATTCTCGATTTGGTCGTCCAACAGCTTGTCGCCTGGCATGACACACCATTTGCCGACATTTCGCTGTCATACAATTTGTCGGCCCATTCGGTCGACCCGTCCATCGTCACGAAGTTGCACGATTTGCTCGAACCGTATCCATGGCTCCCGGACCGCCTGAAAATCGAACTGACCGAGTCGGCTGACATCATGTCGCACACGAACGACCTCGATCGGCTCGAGGACATCGCCGACCTCGGCTATTGTTTGTCCATCGACGATTTCGGTACCGGCTATGCCTCGTTCGAAGCGATTTGGCACTTGCCGATTCAAGAAGTGAAGATTGACCGGATGTATGTGAGCGGGAAAGCGAAGGACAGCACGTCGTTCCTTCGCGCCGTATCGCGCTTCGCGAGTGAACAAAAACTCACCTCGCTCGCCGAAGGCATCGAGACGAAGCAAGACCTAGACCGCATCCTCGCCGAAGGCGTTGAACTCGGGCAAGGTTATTATTATGCCCCGGCCCTCGACGCGACCGCCTTCGAGACATGGGTGAACCAAAAAAAAGAGCACCTCGCTTGAGCGAGCGCCCTCATCCGACCGGCTGACGTGTGTCAGCCGGTCATTCGTGTGATGTACTGTTGGCGAAGCAACGCTTGACGCACTGCCTATTCAGTCAAAAAGAACAGGGCTCCGTCATTTCATACGTATCTTCTCGTATAATGCTTCAGTCGCCTCATGTGTCTCCGTGTTCACGTAAATCGGCTTACCACTCCAGTCAATCCGAATGGCCACATCAACGTCCTGGTCGAGGAAGACGAGCACGTCTTCCCCACTCGTCGTCCGGAAATGTCCGGTCAGACGTGAACCGGTAGCGGCGCCGTTCGTACGGCGGGCGAGGCTTGGCTCATAAGTCAACGTGACGGCTTCCATCTCGTCATAGGGCACCGTCTCGCCATAACTACCTTCGATGACGAGCGCCTTGTCGGTGAGCGTCACCTCGGTCGGCTGACTAAACCAGAGCCAAAGACCTGGCACGACCGTGAGGAGAAGGCCGATGACGACGAAGAGAGGGATGAGTTTCTTTTTAGCCCCGGGACGAATCGTTCCGTCCTCGTCATAAATGTTTCCGTCATATTTCTGGGCGCGCCAAAGCGTCGCGACGATGAGGACGAGCATCAAAACGAAAAACGATTCGACCGGTATGTCGACATCGAATCCAAGCCCATAGCTGGCGGCAACAACGAGAAAGATGCCTGCCATCCCGTAACACATGTAGCCGATCAACCGCGCCACCGCCTTAATATTGACACGCTTCTTGTCCTCGCGTTTCATCGTGTTATAGCCGGAAATGAGGAAGTGCCACCCTAACCGATGGACGGCAAAACCAAGCAAGAGTAGCGCGCATGCGATGATGAGAAACACCCACATAAATCATTCCCCCTTTCTTCTATCCTATACGAGAAAACCGGATCAGACGTTTCACACGTACGCGTCCTGTTCACCGAATGAACAGGCGAAGGCATGAACAAAGACGAGACCCTATAGAGTCTCGCCTTTGGTCACATCGATGACGGCGTGTTCGTCTTGTTTTGCATCCGGCCGACGCCCTCATATTGGACGGTGCCTGGGTCGCATGCATACTTCCAAGCGTTCCGGGCGTCAATCAATCGTTTCGTCCGCATCCCCTCGAACGCTTCCGGCTTCAGATTGACAAGTTCTTCCCATTCTGTGACGAGGATGGCGATGTCCGCTCCTTCGAGCGCCGCTTCGACCGACGTCGCTTGAGGGAATTTCCACTTGGCCATCGGATCGTAGCCGACGATGTCGACATCGCGCAACGCTAAATGTTGGGCCAACGTGATGGACGGGGCGTCGCGCATATCATCCGTGCCTGGTTTGAAAGCAAGTCCGAGGAAAGCGACCTTGAGACCAGGCTTCCGTTCGACTTTCGAGGCGACGTACGCCATCTGCGCTTCGTTCGCGTGCATAGCGGCGCTGATGACCGGCAAGTCGAGCTCGTGATCGCGCGCGACGTTCAATAGGGCGTGCATATCTTTCGGGAAACACGAGCCCCCATAGCCGAGTCCGGCGTTCAAGAACGCCCGTCCGATGCGTGGGTCGAGCCCCATCCCGTCGGCAATCGTCGTGATGTCCGCCCCAGCCTTGTCGGCGAGACGCGCCAAATCATTGATGAAGCTGATCTTTGTAGCCAGGAACGCGTTCGAGGCGTATTTGATGAACTCCGCGTCAATCGGTGACGTACAGACAATCGGGACGCCGAGGCGCCCATAAATGCCCGCGAGTTCTTCACATATCTCGAGATTGTCACTGCCGATGATGACGCGGTGCGGCTTCAACACGTCGGCGAGGGCGCGTCCTTCTTGAAGAAACTCCGGGACGACAGCGAACGTATGGGCCGGGTACATGATGGACAGCATGTCGGTCGTTCCCGGTGGTACCGTGCTACGGATGATGATTTTTTGTTTCACGTTCACCTCGGACAAGGCCGCTTCGACGAACGACAAGTCACAGCTTCCATCCGATTTGCTCGGCGTGCCGACCGCAAGGATGAGGTAGTCGACCGTTTCCGTATCTGCGATATTGTCCGTGAATGTAATCGAGCCGGGATAGTCGCGCAAGACGTCTGCCATGCCTGGTTCGTGGAACGGGATGTCCCCGTTCATGAGACGGAGCAGCCTCGGTTGATTTTTTTCGACACCGATGACTTCATGTCCCGCTTTCACTAGTCCACACAGGGTGGCCAGCCCGACATAGCCAAGGCCGATGATTCCAAATTTCACGATAGTTCCTCCTTCAATTGTCTATTCCTAACAGTACCGAAAAGTCGCGAACATGGGAAGGCTCTAACACTCTACGAATATTCTCTGCTATAATGAGTCAAAATGAGGCTAGAAAGGAATAACCGCATGGGATTGCTCGCTTTCTTTTTGATTACGCTCTTCGTGTTTTACTGGTTTCCTATTCGAGGTGGACTCAAGACTTTCCTGCTAATCTTGCTCATGATTAGTGGTTGGCTCTCAATTTTCGAGCTCGTCGCCATCATCGAAGCCCGTCCGTGGGTCGCGGCCCTCGTCCTTGCGCTAATCGGTTTGTTCGTTTGGAAATGGCGCCAAGCTCGAAAGAAGAAACTGAACAATCAAGAGGGCATTTGACAAGCATTAAATGTATATTCACCCCAATTAACGATGACGCAACCCCTCGTCCACCAACGAGGGGTTTGTTTTAGTCTTCTCGTACCTCAACTTTGTCGCCTGCTTGGACGGTGCCGTCCATGACGTGTTCCATCTCTTCTAAACTGAACGCGTCGACGAGCTGGATGCCGTCGACGTACACCGTCGGGACGTACTGGACGCCGAAGTCGCGCGTGAACAGCCGTGAGTTCTGGATACCGATGTCGACGTGGTTCTCCATCAGTTCATCCGCATCGAGGTTGAATTCAGCGGCGAGTTCTCGGGCATACGCTTCCGTCCCAAACCCGTCCGACCCGGAGTCGAGTCCGATGGCGCGTTGTATTTCATAGTAGCGGTCCGGGACGAGACGTTCCACGTTATAGTCCACGTTCGCCAGCAGTTGCGACTGTTCATTCAACAAGACGAGTGGCTGACCTTTGAACGTCGCCTCGCCCGTCTCAATCCAGCGCTCCTCAATCTCCGGAAGTACTTCTTCCATCCACTTCTTGCACCACGGGCAACTGTAGTCGAAGACGAAGACGATCTCATGCTCGCCTTCTCCGAACGCGACTTTATCCTCGAGTGGGAGTTTATATTGTTTATACGTATGTAGCTTCGTCGAGTCAACGGCCTCACTTTGCCCACAAGCCGTGAGAATCAAAACGAGTCCGACGAATAAGAATAGAAATCGTTTCATGGATACCTCCCTTTTATGTTCATTCATTCACATATTTAGTTATACCATGTTCTGGAATGATACTCGAGTGACGTTCTCATGAACGAGGGAGTGAAAAATGTGACAGCTCTCCTTGTTGCTGTATACAGACCAGGTCAACTAATGAATAACGGAAGAGGATGATACAGGATTTGTCAGTGGGAAAAGAGAAGGAAGTGGAAAATGTTTGAAAGGAGTCTCTCTCATGTCTATCACGTATTTCATCACGGGTGTCTGCCTGTTCAGCACGCTCAGTCTCGTTTTTATTTGGCTCGCCGAACGTCCGGTCAATCGAACGAAACTGAAAGTATTTGCGACGCTTCTGTATGTTGTGCTGGTTGGTACGAGTCTCTATTTTCATCAATCTGAACGAGCATTGAGCGAGACGACAACCGACTTGAAAGTTTTAGAGTCGGCCCATAATCAAGAATTATTGAAATTGAGGGAAGACCACGAGGAAAAATTGGAATGGCAGCGCATTGAAGTGGAACGAGAAATACGCGCAGAGCTCGAAGCCAAGTATGCGTATAAAGAAAACTCATTGAATGCGACGTTGATTGAGAAAACGATTGACTTGGAAGAGACGATTAAAAGTCAGCGCAGTGAGATTTACGCACTCGAGGACAAAGTGCGCGTCGCGGTGTCTGAGAATGAGACATTACGGAATGAATTGGATGACTTGCAAAGTGCGTACGACAATACTTTTGAAGAGGAACCGGATGTCGTATTCGTCGAGTACTATGATTCTTGTGAAGAGATGACACTTTACTACCCGGACAGCGTGGATAGCGAGCACGAGGCGTACTCGATTCTGCTCGACGAAGATATGGACGGCGTCGCGTGCGGCCCGTCTGAACAGTAAAACGAGCGGCATGATGCCCCGCTCGTTTCTAGACTATTTGGATTCATGTCCTGCCTTCACTCCCCGTAAACGCTTCCATCGTCGCCGCCGTATCCGACGAGATACCGTCCTTCTTCACGACTTTCCCAACCGTCTGCAAAATGATCTTCCAATCATTGAGAAACGTGACGTTGTCGACGTACTTCACATCGAGCGCGAAGCGATCCGGCCATGACAGCCGGTTCCGTCCGTTCACTTGGGCGAGGCCTGTCAGTCCAGGCCGGACGTCGTGACGTCGGCGCTGCTCGTCGTTATAGCGCGGTAAATACTCGACGAGCAACGGGCGCGGGCCGACGATGGCGATGTCGCCTTTGACGATATTGAGCAGACTCGGCAACTCATCTAAACTGAGCGACCGGAGCGTCTGTCCGAACGGGGTCAAGCGCACCTCGTCCGGCAACAACTCGCCGTGCTCATCCCGCTCGTCGGTCATCGTCCGAAACTTTACCATCTCGAAGATGACGCCGTCCTTCCCGGGACGTTTCTGTTTGAAGAGTACCGGTCCCCCGAGCTTCCATTTGATGAGACCCGCGATCGTCACAAGAACGGGACTCAATACGACGAGCGCTGCCGACGCGAGCACCACATCTTGTGGCCGTTTGACGTACGTCTCATACACTCCCATCACACTTCCCCCTTCCCGAATCGTTTGCTTGGAATCATCGATCGGACCAAGCCTTTCTCGAACGCATCGACCGTGAACACCCACATGAAGATGGCGTAGGCGAGCACGAGTCCCGTTCCTTTGAAGACGAAGCCGAGCAACGTGTCAGCTGGAAACCAATATTGGACGATGAAGCCGAGTCCGAGGACGAACAAGAGCCCGGGGCGAGCTTCAAGTGACACTCTCGGAAAAATCGGAACACGTCGAGCTTCAACACTCTCGCATAGACGATGTTCATGAACAGCGCGTTGCCGCTCAAATAGCCGATCATGACCGACAGCGCCGCCCCCGTCGCCCCGAACGGACCGCTCAGGAACGCCGAGACAATCAAGGCGATCACCGCCGACAGCACCATCCCGTACGCCCGGTAACGGACCTGGTTCGTCGCGACGAGATGGATGTTGGCAATCTCTTGCGGCAGCGTAATGATTCCCATCGCGATCAACAAGGCCGCGACGACGTACGACTCTTTGAAGTCATCCCCGACCCAAAAGTGGATGAACTCCGCACCCATCGCGATGAATACCATCGTGATGAGTCCGATGACGTACAGCTGGATGCGTCCGACCCGAATCATCAAGTTCTCGATGTCCTTCAAGCCGCCTGAGTGGTTGAGCCGGGTCACTTTCGGCAAGAACAGCGAGTTGACGGCCGTCGCAATCAACAGGACGTACCCTTCGATGACCATCCCGATCGAGAAGATGGCGACGGCGACCCCGCTCGCGAAGATCACGAGCACGGTCGGCATGATGTGCATCAAAAAATTCTGCGTCGCCGACACCGTCGTCTGCCACGAGGCGAAGACGAAAATCTCTCGATACATCCCTTTCCCGGATGCGGTGAAGTCGATTTCCGTATCCGTTCCTTTCCAGACGTACAGCAGTTTACACAAGTTGATCAGCAAAATCATCGCCGCGTTGATGATGACGAGGGCATAGACACCGTACCCCATAACGAGCGCTCCAATCGTGAAGCTGACGATAAGAATTTTCTCAAGGAAGAGCAATGTGTTTAGCTGGATGAAGCGCTCGTTGACGATAAAGACGGCGTCAATCGGTTTGGCGAGCAACGTGATCAAAATGTAGAATCCGACGATCGGATACATGACTTTCAACTTTTCCATGTCGCCCGCACTCAAGTTGCCGTATACAACGTCGAGCAGGAAATAGAGGATGACGAGGACGACGGTCAGGAGGAGCGTCAGGAAGAAGAACAGCTTATAGGCGATGCCGAGAAAGCGAATCTCCCCGGCCCGGTCACCGTGCGTCCGATAGTTGCTGAGGAAGCGGGCGACGACGACATCGAGCCCGAGGTTGAACGCGAAGATGGCGATAATCGAGAACGACAGGACGTATAACCCATAGTCCCCTTGTCCGATTTTGCTGATCATCCACGGTGTGTAGAGAAGCCCTGAGATGATGTTGAATCCGATCGATCCGTACGAGACCAAGGCGCCGTATTTGATTTGATTCGAACTTGTCTGTTCAGGTTCGATGGCATATTTGGTCGCCATGGGAGTGCCTCCTCATTGATACGTATAGTAATAGGCATCCTTGCCTTGACGCGACTCGCGGCGATTCAAAACGATGCCGAGAATCTTCGCCCCGGTCATGAGCAGTTGGTCGCGTGCTTTGACGACCTCGTCCCGGTCGGCCGATTCGCAGCTGAGGACGAGGACGGCCCCGTCGACTTCCTGAGCAATGATTCGGCTGTCGGCCACTTGTATGATCGGCGGTGCGTCGAGCAGGATGATATCAAAGTCGTCCTTCAAGTGATCGAGCATCTCCCGGAACGCCGGGGCCGCGAGCAACTCGGACGGATTCGGCGGGACGACGCCGGCGACCATGACGTACAAGTTGTCGAGCTGGGTCGGCTGGATGGCCGACTCGGCCGTCGAGCGCTTGGCGAGCACATTCGACAGTCCGATGCGTGAGTCGATATGGAAGATTTGATGGATTGTCGGGCGCCGCATGTCACAGTCGATGATCAGGACGCGCTTGCCGAGCTGCGAGTAGACGACGGCCAAGTTGCTCGCGGTCGTCGACTTGCCTTCCTCCATCGACGTCGAAGTGATCAGGAGCGTCTGCAACTTCGAGCCGAGCGACGTGAACTCGAGATTCGTCCGGAGCGTCCGGTATTGCTCCGAAATCGGTGACTTCGGCTCGTAAATCGTAATCAAGTTTTTCGTCATCCGGTTATGATAGTTTTCGTTGCGTTTTCGGAACATACGGTTCACCCTCCTTTACGACTTTTGGTTCCTGCGGCTTCCGTTTCTCTGGCTTCGCGATTTGACGATCAAACAACGGAATCGACGCGATGACCGGGATGCCGAGGATGGCTTCGGCCTCGGCCTCGGAGCGAATTTGTTTATTGAACAAGTAGCGCATGAGCACGATACCGCTGCTCAAGATGAAGCCGACAAGAACGCCGAGCGCCGTATTTCGTGGGATATTCGGTTCGACCGGTTCAGCTGGGATGAACGCCGGCGACAAGATTTGCGTGTTGTCGATGTTCATCAGTTTCGGTACCTCGTTCGAGAAGACGCGTCCGAGCTCATTGGCGATTGACGATGCGAGGGCTGCCGAATCGGCCGTCGCCCGAATCGTGATGACTTGTGAATTCTCTTCGCTCTCAATGACGATTTGGTCTTCGAGTTTCTCCGGGGCGCTGGCGATATTTTCGCGCACCTCGTTCAAGATAATCGGACTCTTCATGATGATTCGATACGTGTTGACGAGACCTTGTGACGACTGGATCTGCGTGCTGTCGAGCGTCTCCGTCCCCGTCTGTTTCGGCACGACGAGAATTTGGGTCGACGCCTCGTACGTCGGTGGGATGACATAGCGGCTGAGCGAGTAGGCGATGCCCCCGACGAGGACCATGGTGAAGAGGATGACCCACTTCTTCGTTTTCAGGATGAACCAAATATCACGAATCGATGCGTTGATGTCTTTCACGGCAACCTGACCTCCTTCATTGGTGCGACTCAAAGTTGTATGCGTTGTTGGATAATGCCCATTTCCCTGTCCTCCTACCCGTCAAATGCAAACGGGAAAGAGATGCCTATCATTTTTTTGAAAGATTTATCTACGTCGTGACGACAGGTGGGACGGTCTGTTTCACATGCTCGGCCCGATGCCGACTATAAGCGACGACAAAGACGAGTAGAATCAACAGATAGGCGATGGCTCGGAGCCGCAAGGCGGTCCCGATATTATCGTTCGTGATGGCGATCAAGCCGTTCCAGACGAACGCCTGCATCAAGATGAACTGTTGCACTTTCGTGACGTAGGCGCGGCGTGACCAGAGAAACAACAGGATGAGCGTCATCGGCAACGCCTCGATGAAGAAGACGAGCAGGATGGTGAGGCCTCGCACGTCCCACGGTAGCGGGCCGACGAGGTTGCCGAGATAACTGTGCACGTAATTGAATAGGAAGCCGAAGTAGTTGGACGCGTCAAGCCGGATGCCCATCTGACTGCCCCCGGCGAGGAAACCGATGCCGTCGGAGCGATACTGCAACGCCGAGCGGAGCGTCTTGTCGACGATCGGGACTTGAACGTCCATGAAGAACGTGTAGATGATGCCGAAGATGACGAGCGCGAACGTCAGGATGACGAACGGTCCGGCGACTTTGCGTATCGCTTGTAGCGTCAGCCAAAAGACGGTGGCCATGACGAACGACAAGAGCGCGTATGTCCGAAACTCACCGAGTAACCAGACGGTCGGAATCAACAGCAGGAAATATGTCCAGTTCTTCTCGAACAACCAACGGATGGCGAGATACGTCGCCGCGATATAGAGCATGTAAATCCAGACGTCCCGGTAAATCGATGTCGTGATGTTGATGAACAGGCTGATATAGGCGATGAAACAAAACAGGGCATACAGATAGGCGTAGTGGCGGATCCGTTCCTGTTTCCCCCCGATTTCCGTCGTCGCGAGCTGGACGGCGACGAGTTTCAAGGCGAAATGGATGAGGAACGCCATCCCGACGAAGTTGAACAGCCGGATGGCGAACACACTCTCGGTGCCGATCACTTGCATCAGCTTGCCGATAATCCATGGATAAATCGACGTCCGGATCCACGACAAGTCGTAAAAGACGTTCATCGCCTGTTCCCAGTAGAAGACGCCGTCATCCCCTTCCCCGAACAAGTGATACGACACCCCGTTCCCGGTCGCGTAAATCGCGAGCGCGTAGAAGACGGTCGTTGCGAGCAGATAATAGAACAGCACCAAATACTTGACGACGCCGACCTCGGTATCGAGTTTCATGCGTCTCCCTCCTCTCTTCAGGCAATCGGTCGATCAAAACTCTCGTAGATGCGTCGCATCTCCGTCTTCGAGCGGTCGACGTCGAACGCCTTAACCGACTCACTGTTATAAAGCCCCATCTGGTGGGACAAATCGAAATCGAGCTGCATCGTCCGGATGGCTCGGGCGAATCCGGCCACGTCTTCCGGCGAACATTTGTAGCCGGTCACCCCGTCAATCGAATAGTCGTTGATGCCATGCACGTTCGACGTGATGAGCGGTAGCCCGGCGGCCATCGCCTCGAGCGCGGCCATGCCGAGCCCTTCCCGTTTCGATGGGAAGACGAAGCAGTCCGACGCCTTCATCACTTCGATGACGTCGTCCCGAAAGCCGAGCAGAGTCACTTGCCGCTCGAGCCCGAGCTCCCGGATGAGCCGTTCAAGGTGGTCCTTGTTGTCACCCGTCCCGGCAATCAAATAACGTAGCGTCGGTTCATGCAGCGAGGCAATGGCGCGGATAATCGTCTCGTGGTTCTTGTTCTCGTTCAACTCGCCGACCGACAACAAGACGAAGTCGGTATCGCTGTCGATGCCGAGGCTGCGACGTTTCAGTGGTCGGTCGATTGTAACCGCCTCGATTCTCCTCGTGTCGACACCGATTCCGGGGATGCGGAACGTGTGCGACGTCTTGAACGTCTGTGCCCGCGAGAAGTCCTCCTCGTTGATGGTGACGATCGTGTCGGTCAGACGGGCGAGCGTCCGTTCGACCGGGTAGTACAGCATCCAGTTGAGCGATGGGCTACCTTTGAAAAAATGGAAGCCGTGCGCCGTATACATGCACGGCGTGTGCGTCTGACGAGCGACGAGCCGGCCGACGACCCCGCCGATTGGCGAGTGACAGTGGATGAAGTGATAGCGGTTCGCCGTCATGACAGCCTTCAACTGTTGATAGGCGCGGACGTGGCCGTTCATCTTCTTGATGTCACGCTCGAAATCGATTTGGTACAGCGTGACATCATTCGCCTCCAAGTCCTGTTTGATGCGGGCGATTTTCTCAGGCGAATACATGCTACCCCATTCGAAGTTCGTGGCGACGTCGACTTGATAATTCATCTCTTGGAGCATGCGGATATTGTCGCGGTTGAAGCTCTCGATCATGGAGACGACCGAGGCGACCATGAGCACTCGTTTCATCGTTTCTCCTCCTCACACACGTTTCCGAAGGTAATCGACGCCGTGTAACATCAAGACGAGAGGGACGGTTCGCTCATGTTTACAGAGCTGGAAGAACGTCCGCCACTTCACATCGAAATGCTGTAACTCCATCTGTGAATAGGCTTGCTTATATTCCTCTTGACGTAGCACCTGCTTCAACGACTCAGCCTGGGCGAACAGCGATTTCGGTGCCGTCAGCTCGTTCAAGCCGATGCCGATCATGCTAAGGGCGATCCGGTTGTAGAGGGCGCGCATGTACTCCTCGCCGAGATGATGCGTCTCGATGTAGCGCATCAAGATATGGAAAAACTGCATCCGTGACGACACGAGGTCACGCTTGTACGCGCTCGACATCGAGCCGGCGTCCGTCTTCCGGTAATGGTAGACCGGGTAATCGACATAGACGAATCGGCGACAGTTCTCGAGCGCCTCGATTTGGAAATAGAGGTCGCTGAACGTACCGTAAGGGGCGCCCCCGAACGTCAAGTGTTTGACGAGGTCGCGATGATAGAGCGTGAAACAGTTCGAGTTGAGCGCGTCGACGTTTTCCGGATGAGCCAGCTCCTCGCCGACCAGTCCGAACAAACGGCGATGGACGTGGCGTTTCGTCTCGTCCGCGTTAAACGACAAAAAGTCCGTCTCAAAAATCTTCTTCGGTAACGACCGGCCCTTGTACTCCCGAACGTACGTGCCCATGACCGCGTCGGCACGCTCCCGTTCGGCGTGCTCGACGAGGATGCGGATCGCGTCAAGGTCGAGCCAGTCATCGCTATCGATGAACATGATGTACTCCCCTGTCGCCATGCCGAGCCCTCGGGTGCGACTGAATGCGCAGCCCCGATTCGTCTGATCGAGCACTTGGACACGCGGGTCATGGATATATTCCATCAGGATGTGAAGGCTGTCGTCGGTGCTACCATCATTGATGCAAATGATTTCGACGTGCGGGTACGTTTGTTGCGTCAAACTGCCGAGACACTGCCGAATGTAAGGGCTCGTATTGTAGACGGGGACGACGAGGCTGACGAGCGGGGTAAGACTTGACATGTAGGTCACTCCTTCTAGTTGTCGTTTCATGATGTGAGTGATTGCTGTGAGTCTATCCTCGTTGTTCCCGTAAGCCCTTTCTGGTAACTCACAAACGGAATGAGTCGTGGATAATCTTTTCGTGAATTATAAAAAACGAAAAAAGCCGACCGTTTGGTCAGCTTCGCATGTCAGTGAGGTTGTTCGTGCCGTAGATTCCGGACGATATTTTCGAACAAGCGCTCGTTCACCCGGTCCGACACGTACGAATTGTGCGGGGTGAGCGTCACCCATTCGAAATTGTAGAGCGCGTGGTCCGACGGGAGCGGCTCGGTTTCGAACACGTCTAAGGCGACCCCGAAGAACTTGCCTTCCTCGAGCGCCGCGATGAGCGCCGTCTCGTCAATAATCGAGCCCCGCGCGACGTTCAACAGGACGGCATCTTCTTTCATGGCCGCGATTGCCTCGGCGTCAATCAGATGGTACGTGTCGTCGGTGAGCGGCAAAGCGATGACGATGACGTCACTTTCCGCCAAGACGTCGTGCAACGCATCCGTCAACACGTAACGATCGACGAATGGGACTTGTTTCTCACGATGCCCGACCCCGATGATGGTCATATCGAATGCCCGGAGCCGTTTTGCGATCGCCTCCCCGACATGACCAAGCCCAAGCAGAGCCACGGTCTTCCCGGTCAATTCCCGTAACCGACGCTCCTTCTCCCAATGTCGGTTCGCTTGCTTCTCTCGAAACGACGCCCCGTGCTTCATAAAGTCGAGCAGTTGCCAAACGACCCATTCGGCCATCGGTATGGCGTATGTGTCACCTGCGTTATAGAGACGGATGTCTCGTTCCTGGAGTTCGTCGAACGGCAGGCGGTCAATTCCGGCACTGATGGCTTGGACGAACCGTAGCTGTTTAAAATCGTCGACGTGACAATATTGGAACACGTTGTTACAAATCAAGCCCTCGACTTCTGAGACGTCGATGTCTGTGACATCCGCTTCTTCGCGGAGCGTCGTCACCGTATAACCGAGTCGTTCAATTTTTGCGAGTTGTTCAGGAGTCAACCGCACTCCTGTTGACAGCAAATTCATGACAAAATCCCTTTCCGGTTCTGGATTTCCGTCGCGATGGCATCGACGGTCGAGACGAGGCTCAACCGATTCGATTCCAACCACTCCGGAGTCGCGTGTTCGAGCTGTTGCTCGTACACCCTAATTTTCCATACCCCTTCTTGAAACATTTGTGCCTGTCTGGCGTCAAATGTCCCGGTCACCCCGATATTGCAGAAGCTGTGCGATAGAATCGCAAGTGACGAACTGAGCCGGACATGCTCCCCGAGCACTTTCTCGGCCGGAAGCCGCCCTTCCCCAATCCTCGCGATGCCGCCGAATCCATACGAGATGTCTGTCTCCTGGAGTTGTTGCGTGACCGCCTCGACCGTCCCATCAGCGAGCGGTTCGAATAAAAAAACTCTGTCCGTAACTGAGGTGCAGGTCGTTCAACCCGATATGGATGTAGTCGATGCCCGGTAGCTGGAGCACGTCCGGCATACAGGCGACGGCCTCTTTCGTCTCACACAATAGACAGACTTGAGCATGTTTGTCGACGAGCTCGATGAACGTTGCGACCTCGTCGACCGTCTTATAGTACGGCAACATGACGACATCGGCCCCGCGATTGATGACCTCATTGATCTCATAACGCGACCCTTGGAAAATCGGATTGACACGGACGAGTAGCTCGGCATGCTTCAATACCGCGCGCAACCGGCTCACGTCGCGGACCGCATGGCGTGAAATAACCGTATCGAGATGTCCTTGCCGTTCCACCTTCCCGTTCAACTCTAAGTCGACGAACACCCAATCGACCCCGTTCTGTTCAGCGAGCAGCGCAATTTCCGGCTGGTTCGTGATATACATCAGTTTCAAAGGCATGTGAGCACTCCTCCCATCAGTAGATTACCTTAGGAAAATAGCCCGTCCGAAAAACAACAAAACGGAAATGCGGAGAATGCTTTTGGATTTTAATTGGAAGGTTTACAGATTTTTGAACAGATTCGTTAATAGGAAATCACATGTTCGGACCGTGAATATGCTTTGACATCAAATCATGCTCGCAACTTCTTTTTTGTTTTGTTTCAAATGTAGGGAATCGGAAATAACTATCGTACAGAACCAGATTTTCGACAGCTTTCGGCAAAAGGGGTGACCAATCATGGAATGGATTGTGATTTTTGGTGCAGGCGGTCACGCACAAGTCATCATCGACATTATTGAGTTGATGGGGCTCTACCGGATCGCAGGAATTTATGACGACAACCCAGCGCTCATCGGGAAATTCGTCGCCGGGTACCCCGTGCTTGGTTTCGTCCATTCCAACGTCGTCGCCAAAAAAGGTATCATTGGCATTGGCGATAATATGCAACGTGAGCTGCTGGAGCGGAACATTCGGGCACGGATGCCGGACTTTGTGTTCATCAACGCCATCCACCCGAGCGCCATCATCAGCAAGAACGTGACACTCGGCGACGGGACGGCCGTCATGGCCGGTAGCGTTATCAACCCGAACGCCGTCATCGGTCCGCACAGCATCATCAACACGATGGCGTCGGTCGATCACGACTGTGTGCTCGAACCGTTCGCTTCTATTGCGCCAGGCGCCCATCTTGGCGGGAATGTTCACATTGGTACCCGTACCTTTGTCGGGATGAGCGCTACAATCATCCATGGCCTTCAAATCGGACACGATACGGTCATCGGGGCCGGGGCCACGGTCGTCAACAACATCCCTAATCACGTCGTCGCCTACGGGTCCCCTGCCAAGCCTGTCCGAGGACGAGTGATGAATGAACGGTACTTATAAACGCAAAAACGATGTCCCCCATATAAGGGCGACATCGTTTTTTACTTCAACTCGCGATGCAACTCACGGTCCGTGATATAGTCCGGTTCGAGTTTCAATATGACGTAATCAAAAGCCCGTTGAAAGACGAACATGGCAATGCAGAGCGCTGCGAACAGGATGAAAAAGGACGGTCCCGCCGAGCCGGAATCATACCAGCCGATGAGCGTGTACAGCATGACCAATCCGCATAGTGTCAGCCAAAACGGCAAGCGGACGAGCCGTTGATACGTCGCATTGTCGTTGAACGAGGCTCGGATTGTGCCGAGTCTCCATTCTCGAACGGCCAGCGGGATGACGCCGAGAAATCCGATACCAAGAACGATAAATTCAAATCGGGAAACGTATGGAATCAACGTTCCCGTCACGATGGCCGAGGCGGCACCCAGGATAAATGTCTTCATTTTGCCTTGTCGTGCATAGTCGACGAGGCGGCGGATATGTTGTTCACGTCTCATAGTCCTCCTCCTTCTTATTAATCAGGTTATTAAATCTATACGGATAAAAGGTAACGTATGTTTCAAACTAATATTGGAGAAAATATGTAGAATCAGCATTTAAATTCTACATTATTCGACTAATTATAAGGAGCACATTGTCCTTTCTTCAATTTTAGGTAAATGCAACATCCGTCGATTATAATATTCCTTACGCATTCTTACTTTCAAATCATGAAGGGGCTAGACGATGAACATATTAATTACAGGCGGCTATGGATTTATTGGCAGCACTCTCGCTGAACGATTCTTTAAAGAAGGTCATCACGTACATATACTTGATAATCTCTCATCTGGCACGAAATCAAATATTGATTTCAAACATCGCTTCTTAATCTCAGACATATCCGATCCAAAGTGTGAAGCTTTTTTTAGAACATACTCCTTCGATGTCGTGATCCATTGTGCCGCATCGAATCAACATTCCCATCTATCTCACCCAGTTCAATCGAACGTGAACGGTCTCCTTAATCTATTGACACTTTCAAAAAAATATCAGGTGAAACAATTTATTTATTGTTCGACCTCAGAGGTATATGGAAATCAGAGTGAAGGACTCATTACAGAGACAACAGCCCTTGCTCCAGCCACACCGTTCGCACTTGATCAACTCCATGGCGAAGCGTACTGCGAACAATGGTCTGAATTGTATGGACTTCCAACGCTCATACTCCGATTGGGTCATGTTTATGGACCGAAGCAACATATGAGTTCAGAGAGTTCACTCATCACCACTGTGACCTCTGCCGCTTCAAAAGGGACGAATATTCTCCTAAATGGTAGCCCTGACTGGACATACGACTTCATTTTTGTAGGGGATGTAGCCGATGCCGTATATCGCAGTGTCATGAGTCAATTAACCGGTATATACAATCTATCATCTAGCACTCAAACTTCTCTGCGCCGTTTATCTGAACTTGTCGGTTTGAATGACGTGACATACAGTCATACTGCTAAAACACACGCAGCTCCATTTGAAAATCGCAAATTAAAAACCGACTTAGATTGGGTACCAAAGTATACGATTGAAGAAGGACTGCACGCAACTCGGTTGTACTATGACAAACATGAAGTTGCAACGTCTGTCTCCGACGAGAAGAAATCGACGAAGTTCACCGCGCTCTTCTCGCACCCGTTTGTTCGAATTGCTGAGAATTTAACGTTATTTCTCATCTTTTTTGCTCTCTCACTCATCATGACACCTGTTGTAGATGCACCAGATTATTGGTTTATCTATGTGTTGTTAGCAGCCTTACTGTTTGGGAAAACCCAATCCCTCGTAGCCTCGATTTTGGCTGTTGGTGTTCAATTCTATGATCATGCTGCGACCGGTCGAAATATTCTCTCTTTGTTCGTCGATAACTCAATTCTCGCGGTATTTACAATTTACCTATTGATTGGACTAATCGTGAGTTATGTCATGGACCGTCGCAAAATTGAGATTCAGTTTTTAAAAGATGAGTTAGCCGCTACGAGTGAACGTCACCACTTCTTAAATGAGATTTATGAAGAAACACTCGATATCAAAAATCAGTTACATCAACAAATCATTCGTTCGGAAGACAGTATCGGAAGTGTTTATGAAGCGACGCGTGCACTTGACAGCTTAGAGCCGGAAGGACTGTTTGTCGGATCAATTTCTGTACTCGAAAAAACATTGAAGCTAACCATTTCGCCATCTATTTAGTAAATCAATCTGCTTTTGCACGATTAGCAGCCAAATCAGCCAATCCCGAGTTTCACCCTAAAAATTCACTAGACCTCGAGCAACATTCGCTAGTGAACGAAGTGGTTCAATCTAAAGAAATTGTGTTTAATACAGCGCTCACTCCAGAGGAAGCCATGTTCGGCGCGCCATTGCTCCGCCAAGGCGAAATATTTGCTGTGATTTTATGTTACCAAGTTCCGTTCCAAAACTTGACGCTGTCCTACCGAAACCTAATCGATGTTATGACGCGTTTGATCAACTCATCGCTCGATCGTTCATTTGGTTATATTGATGCCGTCCAACTTGATCGATACGTCGGAAATACAAACGCTCTGAAACAAGACTATTTCGAACGGATTGTCATACAAAAAGAACAGGCCAAAGTAGAGTTAAACATCCCTTACACGTTATTACACATTCGCGAATCCCTAACTGACACTGTCCTACACTCGGTAGATGCCACATTACGAACAACAGATTATTTAGGTTATCGTGATGACAATGAACTATATGCCCTATTATCAAACGCGACTATGGATGAATCGCAAATCGTTATTGAACGGTTAGCCCAAAAATCCATTCATGCCGAGGTCGTGGAGGACGTATCTTATGTTGAGTAACGCCTTAATCCTCCACTATGTTTTGGCAGTGATTACTCTTGTCATCGTCTTCCTCAAACAACGGAAAGATTTTATTCCAATGGCCTTCACGCTGATTGCTTTACCATTTTTCAGTTGGGGAATCATCTACTATTTACAACGTTCGAAACACGATGCAACAGAACTCCCTGATTGGCTTTTACGAAAAGAGGCCTATGAAGACGTAAGTCTAAGCCTCCCGGATAAATCAAGTGAGACAAATATGATTTCCCTACAAGATGCATTGATTTTAAATACGAATCAAATTAAACGTAAAACACTCATGAACATCTTAAAAAATGATTTCCTCCAACAGGCACCGATGCTTGCAGCTGCTTTGAAGAGTGAAGACAATGAGACGTCTCATTACGCGGCAACCGCACTTCAACAAGCTAAAACGCACCTCTCTAAACAACTGCGTCATCTAGAACGCGAACTAGAAGAACGGCCTGAGGACCCACAAGTTATTAAATCGTATTTACAAATTTTAAAACAGATCATGGACATGGAGTTTCTAGACAGACGGACCCAAATGAAGTATGCCTACACCTATCTCCATGCGCTAGCCAATTTGATTGATGTGGATGACCGTGCCGAAACCATCTATCATGTGGAGCGTATCCAGATGGCACTTTCGCTCGATGAATATGAGCATGCGCTTCAAGCGAGTGATTTGTTTTTACATCAACATCCTACGAACGAAACGGCCTATTTTGAAGCAATGGCCGTTCATTATGCAATGAAAAATGTAAAGCGAGTCCACGAAATGATTCATCTGCTTCGCTCCTCTGAAGTACGTTTATCGCCGGATGGACTCAATCAACTACGATTTTGGATATAGGTGAAAACAGTGAAACATGCGTTCAAACTTGAAAAAGGATTATATATTATCGGGGTATTTATCGCCGTATTAGGTGTTCTGTTTGTTTTGATTCGATCAGACTATGTGCTGAAGCTACCTTTGTTTAACGAGTCATCCGTTAGTGCAATTCGCACCCAATCGATTGATCCTAATAAAGACGGGACAATCGATTCGTTTTTGATTATCAACAGTCAAAAAGAAACGCGTCTTAGTGCATCTTTACAAGCACGGCTTGAAGGCATCGGCAAACGTGTGACCGTGTCCTCGATTGAAAAGCTAACGAGTCTACCAGAAGCCACAACCGTCATCATCGCGACAGAGCGGCTCGACTTATTACGTGACCGAGACATTCTCTTAAATTATGTAGGCAAAGGGGGGACTGTCTTTTTTGCGACGAGACCTTCTCCAAGTCCCCGTTTCATGGAGATATACCGTCACGTCGGTTTGATTGAGGTGGGTAACTTCGTCGAGACGACCGGAATTCAATTAACGAATCCGTTTTCGGTGCCTCTGACTATCAAACGTTCGAGACCGAAGAACTAATTAATTCATCCCTATACGTTCGTCTTGATCCGAGCGCGACATTACTCGCACGTTCGAGCCAAGATGTCCCGCTACTTTGGCAAACCGACTATCAAGCCGGACGTTTCATTTTCTTCAACGGAACGATGATGGAGGATCCTTTAGAACATGCCTTGTTCTTTGTGGGTCTGTCACACACAGACCCAATGCTACGCCCTATTTTGAATACGAAAATCACAGCGTTACATGGCTTCCCGTTTCATAGCTCGGACGAAAGAAACATCTCATCCTCGATGACAGATCGAGACTATTATCGAAATATCTTTTGGGCAGAACTCCAGCGGGTGGAAGCTAAGTATGACTTGAACTACGTGATGGCTACGGCAAGCCCGTCTTTGAATCCCCAACTAGAGACGTCTGCTTACTCCGAAGATTTGGCACTCTATGGACGCGAGACGTTACGGTCGGGTGGTGAGGTCGCCATTATATCAGCCCCTGAAAAGCAGCAAGAAGGTTGGTATAAGGCCAATAGTCAACAACTCCAATATGCGTTGCCAGATCTCACCGTCAAAACCGTTCTCGCTACTTCACCGCTCGACGAGACGCGGCTCAACAAATCCTTTTCAGATGTGACTGTAGCCCTTGGCGGTACCCAATTCCCTACCATGCAAGAGGACCAATTGCGACTCCCTTCTGCTCCAAGCGACTTCACCAACACAGACTTGACGAAGTGGTATACGTTTAATGAGCTCGTCTCGAGCGGACTCATCTCCACACAAATCATGCCTCAAGCCGTCACGTCAGAAGAAGGTGGCGAACAATTTCTGGCTTCTTTTAAAGACAGTCATGAGATGCAACAACGAGAAGTACCATGGCTCCGCTCCACAAAAGCGTCAGACGTAGCAGACAACCATCACTTCTTTAACGGTTCGATTTATACGAAAAAAACAGATAACACCTACACGTTCACGCTTGACGAAGGATCGGATGAAACATTCTTTTATTTCACGACACCCATCCCGGTAGCGGACTACACCGATTGTCAGCTTGAATCAATCGGTCCAGGTTTATACCTCGTGAAGTCGGAATCGTTATCGTTCACGATTCAATTGGAGGAAACGATATGAAAATTTGTCTGATTTCAGAAGGGGCCTATCCTCACGTCACAGGTGGTGTCTCGAGCTGGATTCAATCCATCATTACGCAAATGCCTGAACATGACTTCATCGTTTATTCGATTTCCGCTAAAGAGTTAAAAGGCGCGAAGCCCAAATATACGCTCCCTCCGAATTTGATTGAATTGCGAGAAATTCATCTCGGGGATTACTTGGATCAAGCCATCGTGACCGGAAAACGTTACAAATTGACTGAAGCCGAACGGTTGGCCTTCCTCTCCCTTATGTCTAACCGTCAGACCGATTGGGATGTCTTATTTAATTTCTTTACGAGCGGACGCATCGACTCGGTTATGAACTTTTTAGGAAGCAAAGATTTTTATGACATCGTCACCATCCTGTGTGAAAAACGTTTCATGCAAGTTCCGTTCACGGACATGTTTTGGGCGCTACGTTCGATGTTACTGCCGCTCTTCGTCTGCATCGATCAAAAAATGCCCGTTGCCGACGTTTATCATAGCGTGTCGACGGGGTATGCCGGTGTCTTAGGGGCACTTGCGAAGTATCAGTATGGAAAGCCATTGCTTCTGACGGAACACGGGATTTATACACGTGAACGTGAAGAAGAGATTATTAAGTCCTCATGGATCAAAGGCTACTTCAAGGATGTATGGATTGATTACTTCTATAGTTTGTCCAACTGCGCCTATCAATACGCCGACGACGTCAGTACCTTGTTCGAAGGGAATCGTGAAATCCAATTGGAGCTCGGTTGCCCCCCAAACAAGACGTTTCTCATTCCGAACGGTATCGACGTCGCTCGATTTTCGCCCGAACTCCGGGCGACACGACCTGGGATTCATATCGGGGCCATCGTACGTGTTGTCCCAATCAAAGACATCAAGACGATGTTACAGGCGTTTGCGCTTGTTCAGGAGACGTTACCTGACTCCAATTTTTATATCATCGGTCCCTTGGACGAAGATGAAGATTACTACGACGAATGCCTCGACTTAATCGACACACTTGATTTACAGAACGTACATTTTACTGGACCTGTCAACGTCACGGACTACTTGACGTTCATGGACATCCTTGTCCTCTCAAGCATTAGCGAAGGACAACCTCTGGTAATTTTAGAGGCGCTTGCGATGGAGATTCCCTTTGTCTCAACCGATGTCGGAGGATGCCGTGAATTGTTAGAAGGACCAGAAGATCACTACGGTCCAGCCGGCGCAACTGTCCCTGTCATGCATTTTCACCTGCTGGCGTTAGAGATCATAAAATTAATCGAGCGCCCGGAATTGAGAATGACATATGGACAAAATGGGCGGGAACGCGTCCTCAACCGTTACACGCTCCACATGATGATTGACCGTTATAAATCTTATTACGAGAAAGGAGAACGTCATGGCCGGAATCGGATTTCAACTGAAGCGTCTGTATGACCAATCTAGCTTTTTCGGACAACTCCGCGCCTATGGATATTCCTCGATCACTGCGGTCGGTCCTATGTTTTTATCCATTCTGTTAATCACAGCATCACGCGAATGGCTTCTCTTTTTGGACGTCGCCGCAACAGAGATTAACATCTATATGGCAGCGGTCCAATACACATTTATCTTCTCTCAATTGCTGACTGGTGGCTTTTTGTTCACGATTTCTCGGTTCGTAGCCGATCAGACGTTTTTAGAGAAAGAAGAGCACGTCTTGTCGTCTTTATACGGACTCATCAGTCTCGTCGTCTTAATCGGGTTTGTGATGACGGTCGTCTTCTACGCCGGGTCTCCGCTACCTTTCAGATATAAGCTCGTTACGTATTTATACTTCACCCAGCTCTCTGTCATTTGGATTTTATCGATGAATGTATCCGCTCTGAAAGACTACAAAAAAATCGTCAAGAGCTATTTACTCGGAACGATTGTCGCGGCATTTTTCATTTGGCTGTTGACGGGACCACTCGATTCAGCGACACCGACCTCGGTCTTCATCGGACTAAACATCGGCTTTTTTGTCATCTTGATTCGGTTATTCCGAGACATCCACAATTACTTTCAAGTGAACGATCGTAATTACTTTTATTTTCTCGTTTATCTCGAGAAGTACCCGCTCCTGTTTTTAATTGGTGTTGCCTATTATTTTGGTTTATACGGACATAATTTGGCGACTTGGTTTGGAGACCGGGCCATCGTTGTCGGGGAGACCTTCTTAATGGCGCCTTATTATGACACTCCGGTGTTCTACGCCTATTTGAGCGTCTTGCCTTCTCTCGTGTTGTTTATGGTCACGCTCGAGACGACTTTTTATACGACGTATAAAAAATATTACGGTCGGATTTTGAACGGATACCCGTACAAAGATATTCAGAACGCAAAACAAGAGATGTATCGAACACTTAGTTCCGAGCTCTTGTTCATGGCTCAAGTTCAAATGTTAATCACGTTCATCTTCTTATTTTTAGGTGTGCGTCTGCTTCCCTTCCTAGGGATGACGCAAAACCAAATCGATATTTACATTATCGTGGTACTCGGTAGTTGGTTCCTCAGTTTGATCATCACGTTCTTCTTGATTTTGCTTTATTTTGACGAACGTCGCGCTGCCATCAGTTTGACTGGGTTTTATGCGGTGGCGAGCTTCACGACTACCCTGTTGTTTGTACTCGGTTTCGATATGTACGGCGTCGGCATGTTCCTCTCCTCCGTCCTCGGGTTTCTATGGGGAGCTCGTCTGCTCATCCGAAGCTTAAATGACATCGACTATACCACGTTCTGTTCACAGCCGATTGTCTACCAAGAAATCACGACGAAAACCGAACGATTCTTGCGACGAATCGGCAGCTTGTCATGAAAGAAGGAGTTAATTAATGAAACGGTTGCCTTATCCGAAAACGACAGTCAGTATCATCTGCTTATTTTTTGTTTTGCTTGGCCTTCAAGCCATTCTAAAGTCTCCATCGACACCGACGTCGACATCAGCCTCATCGACTGTCACATCGCCCGAGACGAAATCGTCCGAAACGTCGTTCGCTGAAGACAAACGGGTGTATGCCAGCCATGATGGTAACCGACTTGAGCACGTATACGTCACTGTGTTCGACCAAAAGTCGGTACCGGAAAACGACATCACTCTGTATGATTTAAATGAATCGTATAAACAGTATAGCAACCTCGAGAGCGGTCCGAAGCTGTTCGTCCATTTTGAGTCAGGCGATGCTGAGGGTCCTGATTCCCTCAACTTATTTGATGACGCGACCGTCAATGCCACCATCGAACTACGGGGGCGATCGAGCCGTTTAGAACCACAAAAGTCGTATAAAATCCGACTCCAAGACAGCGCCGGGCTGTGGTACGGCCAAAGTGTACTGAATTTAAATAAACATGTGGACGACCGGACACGGGTTCGCAATCGTTTGGCCTTCGCCTATTACGAACAACTCGATGATATCTCAAGTTTGCGTACCAACTTCGTTCAATTGCATGTCCGCGATATGACGGATCCGAGCCAGGCTGACGAATTTGTCAGTTACGGCCTCTATACGCATGTCGAACAACTGAATGAGGAGGCGCTCTCTGCGCGCGGATTGAACCCAGATGGTCATTTATACAAAGCAGAAAATTTTGAGTTTCATCGCTACCCGGATGCCTTAAAAGCGAAAGACGATCCGACTTATGACAAAAAAACATTCGAGTCGGTGCTCAAAATTAATGGTTCGGATAATCATGAAGAGTTGTTGACCATGCTCGATGATTTGAATGATTTATCCAAACCGTTCGACGAAGTATTCGACACCTATTTCGATGAGGACAATTACTTAACATGGCTTGGGACGAATATTTTGTTTGGAAACTATGACACGATGTCGACGAACTATTATTTATATAGTCCGCTCAACTCGGAAAAATGGTATTTCATGCCTTGGGACTTCGACAAAGCACTCGGACGAGATACTGAACGGACGGACGTCATGCCAAGTTGGCAACAAGGTGTTCAACGTTACTGGGGAACTGTCCTCCATCGCCGTTATTTAAAAGACCCGGATCACGTCGAGGCACTGAAGACAAAAATGGAGGAATTGACGCGCGTCATCAATGCGGACAATACAAAACGATTAATTGATGGATTCTATCCGGTTGTCGCCCCACTCGTCACGAGTGAACCAGATATTCGCTTCTTAAGCGTCGAAGCAAAAGATTATGCGACGAGTTATCGTACACTCGAAAATATCACTTCGAAATATTATAAAGATTTTATTCGATCTCTCGAAAATCCAATGCCGATTTTCCTTAACCATGCTCGTGAAGGGAAGCAAGATGTCTTCCGATGGGATGCTTCATACGACATCCAAAACGATGAGTTACGATATCACTTTGAATTGAGTAAATCTCCTGATTTTTCGACGCTCGTCACCGAAAAGCAAAACATGACGACGTTTTCTCAGTCGATTCCAAGCCTTGACCCCGGTCGTTACTATTGGCGTGTCACGGTCACAGACGCGGAAGGAAATACACAAATCCCATTTGACTATTACCGTGATAACGACCGTACGATGCATTGGGGAGTCCAACAAATTGTCATACCAGGAGCAAAACCATGAAGCGATTCCGGCATGAACTCAAATACTTTATTAATGAAAAAGATTACGCGACCCTTCGCGACAAAATCAGTCTCGTCCTGACCCAAGACCGGCACTCCGTCAGTCGGGACGGCTACTTGATTCGCAGTCTTTATTTCGACAACGTGTATGATCACGATTTGATTCAAAAAAACAGTGGAATCTTCCGCCGTAAAAAGTTTCGGATTCGAACGTACAACTACTCAGAAGACGTCATCAAGCTCGAGAAAAAAAGTCGGCAAGGTGAATACATTTTAAAGTCCTCTGTCCCGATTACGCGTGAAGAATATGAACAAATCTTAGACTGGGACTATGACTTCTTGTTGAAGAAAACAGGGCAGCTATACCAAGAGTTTTACTACTATCTGACGAGCTCCCAAATGCGTCCCCGTGTCATCGTCGACTATGTCCGTGAGGCATACGTCGGGACCCTCGGCAATGTCCGGGTCACGTTCGATAAAGAGCTTAGCTTCGTCACGAACAGTGTCGATTTGTTCGAGAAGCACCCTGTATCGGAAGAAGTACTCGACTATCCAAAGACGATTTTGGAAGTGAAGTACGATGAATTCTTGCCGGAGTATGTACGCCAATTATTGCAGTTAGAGTCACACCAACGATCTGCCATTTCGAAGTATGTTCACTGTCGGATGGCCAGCATTCGTTATCATGGATTATGAAAGAGTGGAATCAATGGATACAACAATAAACTTTAACGATGTCATTAAAAATAGCTTCTTAAACGAATTTACCTTCGGAAATTTATCAATTATCGATGTGATGTTAGGATTGTTGACCGCTTTTATTGCCGGCGGCTTCATCTACCTCATCTATAAAATGACATACCGAGGCGTCCTGTACAGTCCGAGCTTCAATGCCACGTTGCTCGTCATGACGATGATTACGTGCCTCGTCATTATGACCATTTCGACGAACGTCGTCTTATCACTCGGGATGGTCGGTGCACTTAGTATCGTCCGTTTCCGGACAGCCATCAAAGACCCGTTCGACGTCGTCTTTATGTTTTGGGCAATCGCGGCCGGCATCTCGAGTGGCGCCGGACTCTACTTTTTAACGTTGTTCGGCGCGGTGGTCGTCGGAGCCGTCATCTTCATGTTGTCCCGGAAAAAGCATACCGATACGCTTTATCTTCTCGTGATCCATTACTATGAAGATGGGAACGATGAAGTACGACGTGAACTGCAACAACTCGATTACACGCTCAAATCAAAAATTGTTCGGAAAGATGTCGTTGAATTGACGGCGGAGTTACGCTTGAAGATCGACAATACAGCTTTCATGAACCGACTGAACGATATTGAAGAAGTCCGCGACGTCTCACTCGTCCAATACAATGGAGACTACGCCGTATAATCCAATCTAATGGACTCACCCCATGGTGAGTCCATTTTTGTCTAAATAAAAAAATCTGAAAATTCCTAAATATAAGCGTTGACATTTTGTTTTGGCCCGTGCTACATTTCAAGTATCAAATAACAACTGAATGGTCTCCTGCGCAGGAATGTTACCTTTAGTGGGCATAACCTGGCTCGATTAGGCGTCGTTACGTATATTACGTAGCACGTCTACATCGGGTCAGGTTTTTTATTTGACGCAAACCTAAAAATCCAATGGAAAAGGAAGGGAACGGACATGAAATATGAACAGCTCGCACGCGACATTATCCAACACGTCGGCGGCAAAGAGAATGTCAACAGCGTCGTCCACTGTATCACCCGTTTGCGTTTCAAACTGAAAGACGAAAGCAAGGCCAACACGGAAGCCATCAAAAACATGGACGGTGTCGTCACCGTCATGAAGAACGGCGGCCAATACCAGGTCGTCATCGGGAACCACGTCCCGGACGTGTATAAAGCTGTCGTCGAGGTCGGAGGCTTCCAAAACCAGTCACCGATTGAAGAAGAGGATGGCCCGAAAGGATCCCTGTTCAGCCGGTTCATCGATATCATCTCTAGCATCTTCACCCCTGTCCTCGGCGTCTTGGCCGCGACCGGGATGATTAAAGGGTTCAACGCCCTCTTCGTCGCCCTCGGTTGGCTCGACGCCACATCAGGCACGTATCAGCTGTTGAACGCCATCGGTGATTCGCTGTTCTACTTCTTCCCAATTTTCCTCGGCTATACGGCCATCAAGAAGTTTGGTGGTAGTCCGTTCATCGGGATGGCCATCGGGGCGGCGCTCGTCCACCCGACGCTGTCGACGCTCACGGCCGGTGACCCGCTTTATACGGTCTTCGCTGGCACGATGTTCGAGTCACCGATCCATATCACGTTCCTCGGTGTCCCGGTCATCTTGATGACGTACTCGACATCGGTCATCCCGATCATCATCGCGGCGTTCTTCGCGGCGAAGCTTGAGAAATTCTTGAAGACGGTCATCCCGGACGTCATCAAAATGTTCATCGCCCACTCTTGACGTTGCTCATCATCGTTCCGCTCACGTTTATCTTGATCGGACCAATCGCGACATGGGCCGGGATCTTCCTCGGTGGTCTCTGGCAAGTATTCGTCATCTTCGGCCTGCACTGGGGACTCGTCCCGGTCGCTATCAACAACTTGACATCACTCGGATTGGACCCGATTCTCGCACTCGTCTTCGCAGCCTCATTCGCGCAAATCGGTGCCGTGCTCGCGGTCTTCTTCCGCATCAAAAATCAAAAGATCAAAACGCTCAGTATCCCGGCCTTCATCTCAGGAATCTTCGGGGTCACTGAGCCAGCCATCTACGGGGTCACGCTCCCGCTCAAGAAACCGTTCATCATGAGTTGTATCGGTGGTGCTGTCGGCGGGGCCATCACGCGGCCACAACAGATTACAGCACGGTTTGAAGAAGCGATGTCTTCTTCTATCACTCCGAAATAATAAAAACGTGCTTCTCTCCGGACTTTAGTAATAGAGAGGCACGTTTTTTTATATTGGGAGATGTCACTATGAGTGCATACCACCTTTTTCATTGATTGATACTTCCTGTCAATAAAAATGAAACTGTTTATATGCTCACATTCTTTCTGTTCATCACTCTCATACTTTGATTTGTGTTTAAGAATTCAACAATTTAGGGAATATTCAAACTGATATGCCATGAATATGCGAACACATGTTTAATAATCAAGAAATAGTAATGTCACGTTATGTTGTGTCAAGTCGTTTTTTGTAAGCGCTTACTTAAAAGGAGGACGAGATGTTAAACCGAAAATATGCAATGCTCATGTCGGCTGGCTTATTGACGTTCGCAATGTCCGGTTGTACCCCGAACGACTCAGGTGACAGTGGAAAAACCGAAATTAAATTCATTAATGGGTTTACAGGCGGTGACGGCGACTACATGAAAAAAATCGTCGATGACTTCAACTCGAGTCAAGACAAATACGAAGTCGTCCAGTCTCAAGAAAAAGAGCATTACACGAAGTTCAAATCCGGTGATTACGACCTGGTCGTCATCCACGAGACGAACTTGGATACGTATCAAAAAGACCAACTGATCCAAGACGTCGGACCGTTCATGGAGGCAGCCGAAATTTCAGAGAGTGACTTCAACGATGCGGGCGTGCAGTCCGGCTCAATCGATGACAAGATGTTTGGCGTTCCGCTCGACATCCACCCGCTCACCATGTTCTACAACAAAGACATGGTCAAAGAAGCGCCAACCGATTATGAACAGTTGAAGCAGCTCGGTGAATCGCTTCAAGCCAAAGATTCAAACTTATACGCATTCGGTCTTCCCTCAACAGGTCTGACAACGTTTTACTTCACCGTCGCTGCCGCTCAAAACGGAATCGATTTGGCCAAGGAAGGCTATTTGGATTTTACCGATAGTGGCTATGCCGACGCATTGATGCAGTATCATGCGATGGTTTTTGAAGACAAGACCTCGCCTGAGAAGCTAGGACTTGATGGAGAATTCCAAGCGTTCATGAAATCAGCAGAAGACAGTTCGAAGCAGACCGCGGTCACCTTCACCGGCCCTTGGTATTACCAAGCGGTGAAAGAGAAATATGGTGACGCGCTCGGCATCGGCAAAATGCCGACTTTGTTTGAGAAAGAAGCGACGACCGGTAACGCCCACACGATTTCAGTGGCGGCCTCTGTCGACGATCAAGAGACGAAAGATGGGATTGCTGAGTTCTTGAAATTCATGTACACGCCTGAGAACTTAGCGAACTGGGCCGAGTCTGGTCAAACACCGACCCATATCGCCACCCTTGAGTTGATTTCGGAAGACCCGGAGAAGTACGCCCTCGCCAACCAAAACCAGGAGCAGCTAGAAATCTATGAGCCTGCCCCACGTGTGTATCAGTTTGACGAACAGATGCGTTATATGAACGAGGTCGTCTTCACGAAATTGACAGGTGAAGCGAATCTGACGAAAGAAGACTTGATGGCCGAGCTCGAAAAAGCGACGAAAGCCGCGAAACAAGTCGCCGACACCCAACAGTAAAGATGACCTTGCGATCAGTGTGGGAACTCCTACACTGATCGTTTTGGAAGGAGGACTTGCGATGTATATGACAAAACGAACGAAATGGATCGGCTTTTTATTCGTCATTCCCTTTCTCGTCAGCTTTCTCATCTTTTGGCTGACACCGTTACTGTACGGTGTCTGGATCAGCCTGCACGATTTTCGACTATCGGTCGGGAACAATGGGTTCGTCGGGCTGAAAAACTATGCAGATATCCTCACCCCAGACACGCTTTACAACAACGTGTTCATGAACTCCTTAAAGAATACACTGATGTTTATCGTTTTGAGCGTGCCACCGCTCATCTTGATCAGTTTAGGGTTAGCCCTCCTCATCGATAACTTGCCGAAACGATTGAAGACCTTCTTCCGTACCGTCTTCTTCTTGTCTTATGCTATCTCTGTCACCGCCGTCTCCGCGCTCTACCTCTGGCTATTCGGTGCCAATGGCGGGTTTATCAACAATCTTCTCTTGAACACAGGGGTGATCTCATCGCCGATCAACTGGACCGGTGATCAGCCGTACGCTTGGTTCGTCATCGTCATCGCGACCGTCTGGTGGACGATCGGGTTCAACATGCTGTTGTTCGTCAACGCGCTCGACGAGGTCGATCCGAACTTGTACGAGGCAGCAGACTTGGACGGTGCATCCTCGTGGAATAAGTTCCGCTACATCACGTTGCCCGACATTCGAAACATCTCGATTTTCGTCATGATCACGACCGTCATCGCCTCGTTCAACTTGTACGGGCAATCGCTCCTCATCACACGCGGTGGCCCGGGCCAGTCGACGAGTTCATTGATCATGGGCATTCATGCGACCGTGTTCGGGAACAACCAACTCGGCGTCGGTTCCGCCATGGCGCTCTTGATGGGGCTCATCATGATGGTCATCACGGGCGTCCAATATTGGATGTCGTACCGCACCAACAAAGAAGAGACGGAACGTGGCAAGTCTGAGAAGAAACGGTTCACGCGTGCCACGAACGTGGGGCCGACCAATGTCAGCTCACGCCCAGCCACGACGATTGAGAAAAAGGAGCGGAAAGTCACATGAAGAAGAAACGAATGAAATCAATCTTACTCGTGACAATCACGTCCATCCTTGCCATCTTGTTCATATTCCCGCTCGTCTGGATGGTCTTGACGTCGTTTAAGACACTCAGTGAATCACTCTCGAGCGCCGGCCTCTTCCCGAACGAGTGGACGCTCGAGCACTATCGGACCATTTTCTCCGCTTCTGCGGACTCCAACATGGTGCAATGGACGATCAACACCGCTGTCGTCACGCTCATGGGGACGGTCATCGTCATCTTCGTCGACGTCCTCGCCGCCTATGCGCTCGCGCGGCTAAATATCCCCGGCAAAAAAATCATTTTGGCCATCGTCATCATCGCGTTGACCGTGCCTGGGATTGTGACGTTGTTCCCAGCGTTTTATCTGTTTAAAAGCGTGAATTTACTGGATACGTATTATCCGCTCATTCTGCCGTATTCCGCCGGGACGCTCGGCGTCTTCCTCATCTATAACTTCCTGCGTTCTTTCCCGCAGGAGCTTGAGGAAGCGGCCTATCTCGACGGGGCGACCCAGTGGCAAGTGTTGACGAAAGTCATCTTCCCGTCTATCAAGCCGATCGTCACGACTCTCGGTGTCGTCACGTTCCTCGCCATTTATAACGACTTCTTATGGCCATCGCTCGTCACGAACAGCGATGAGATGAAGACGCTCACACTTGGCGTTGCGACACTCGTCCAAGGATCGAACTTCGTGAATCCGGCCGCGATGATGGCCTCGACCGTCGTCGCGACCGTCCCGGCTCTTCTGATTTTCCTTTGGGCGAACAAATATTTCGTCAAAGGCGTCACGAATTCGGGGATTAAATAATCAGACTGTAATCAACGCTGTTATAATCCCTTATATCAACGTATTAAAAATTGATTACGGCCATTGAAATGTACCAGTCTTGCAATCTTATTTACCAAAGAGTGACAAACAATTTACCGAGCGATGCCAAAGTCCCGACCATCCTTCATATCACCTCCCTATTATTAAGGTGCACACCCAATGGTGTGACATCGTTACATGGGAGGTTTTTTATGCTTCGCTATTCGGCCATCCTAAAACTTAAAGAGCAAGGACTCAGCCTGAGAAGCATTGCGGCCAGCACCGGCAACTCGCGTCAGAAAGTGACGGATGTGATCAAACGGGCGACAGATAAAGGCTTGATGGGGCCGTTCGATGATGACATGACCGATAAGTGGATTGAAGAGTTCTTGTTCCCTGAGAGAACGCTTGAGTCGTCCGGTAGACACCCGATCGACTTTGACTATGTACACAGGGAATTGGCAAAGCCGAACGTCACCTTGTCTCTCCTACATCATGAGTACGAGCTTGAGTGCCGTACGAACAAACGAATCCCTTACTCCTATCGGAGTTTCGTGCGACATTATAGCGCCTATGCGAATAAGCATAAGGCCACACTCCGGATTCGTCGAAAGCCAGGAGAGGTGATGGAAGTCGACTGGGCGGGTTCAACCACATTCATCATCGACCGAGACACAGGAGAAAAAGTAAAGGCGTACATATTCGTAGCGACATTGCCCTGTAGCCAATTGTCTTATGCCGAGGCGAGCCTCTCGATGGACTTGTCGGCATGGATCACGTGCCATAACCATGCCTACAGCTATTTCGGTGGGAGTACCCAGATTCTCATCCCTGACAATCTGAAGACCGGTGTCACGAGAAACACGTCACGTGAACTCATCCTCAACCCGACATACCGAGAGATGGCTGAACATTATGGGACGGTCGTCATGCCCGCGCGTGTGAGCGCACCCAAGGACAAACCGAGTGTCGAGGGTTCCGTCGGTGTCATCTCCACTTGGATCATCGCCGCCTTGAGGAACTCCCACTGTTTCAGCCTAGAGGAGCTGAACCGTGAGGTTCATGAAAAGCTGGAAGAGTTCAACCGTCGTCCGTTCACCCGGAAGCCCGGTAGCCGTCTCTCCGCATTCGAGGAAGAGGAAAAGTTCGCGTTAGCACCACTGCCGAAGCATTCGTACAAACAATCGAGTTGGCGGGACGCGAAGGTCCGCCCGGACTACCACATATCCGTCGAGAGCATGTTTTATTCGGTGCCCTATGAATATATCAACTGTCAGGTCGCGGTGCGACTGACTGAGCAATTGGTCGAGGTGTATTTCAACGAGATGCGGATTGCCTCCCACAAACGGCTGATTGGACGCTTCGGACAATTATCGACCAACCGCGATCACATGCCCGACAATCATAAGCTCTACATCGACCAGACCCCGGAGAACGCAAAAGACTGGGCAGACGAGATCGGTCCGAACACCTTGAAAGTGATCGATTTCCTTCTTGGCACTGCTCAGACCGAGCGATTGGCACTCCAATCCATCTTCACGCTGAAGAAGCTGGAGCGACGTTATTCCAAGTATGAGATCGAACGCGCCTGTAAGATGGTCGTCTCCATGACCAACAGACCGACGGTCAAGGGCATCCAGAGCATCCTGTCGAACAACAAGAAGAGCGACGCCGAGCAGGAGTTGAAACGCAAGACGGAAACTGCCAACAATCACTATGGCTTCATGCGTGGTGCGGCATACTATGGGGGAGCTGATAAAGATGAATGAACAGACGATTGCCAAACTGATCGAGATGAAGATGAACGGGATGGCCGAAGCCTATGAGGAACAGTCATCCAATCGCGATTTTCAACGCATGGACTTTGATGAACGACTGGCACTACTCGTCGATTTTGAGCATTCCAGACGAAAGAACGGCAAGCTGCACCGGCTGATCCAGGCTGCCTCGTTCATCAACTCGAATGCTTGCATCGAGGACATCGAGTATCATGCCGACCGTCGATTGAACAAAGAGCAGATCCTCAAGTTGGCAAGCGGAACTTACATCTTGGACGGCCACAATTTGATTCTGAAGGGACCGACAGGATCCGGGAAGACCTATCTCGCGACCGCCTTCGGGGTCTCGGCCTGTCGCCAGTCGTTCAAGGTGAGATACATTCGTCTGCCTGAATTGTTGGATGAACTGACACTGGCGAAGCTCGCAGCCGATGGGAGCTACCGACGACTCCTCAAAAAGTATACAAAAGTCGACCTACTCATCCTCGATGAATGGCTATTGACCGACTTGACGACTGACGAGGCGACGATCCTCCTCGAGATTTCCGAGTCGCGCCATAAGACCGTCTCCACCATCTACTGTTCTCAGATCGACCCGAGCGGATGGCATCTTCGATTAGGAAACGAGACCATCGCAGAGGCGATCCTCGACCGGATCATCCATGACTCTTATCAAATCATGATCGACGGTGAAATATCGATGAGGGAACGCCATGGCATATCAGCACGCTGACCGTCCGAGCCATCCAAGTGATGGCTCTTTTCTCCGCACTAGGTGGCTCAGTCGTCCGCAATCGATGGCTCACAATGCCGCAATCCCTTGTCCAACGGACTTTAAGTCACATGATGGTCGACATATGTCACTGAGTGGTACCGAACATGGCATTTGGTGGTAAATAAAATGTCAGAGGCGGTAAAAACTCGTGGCCGTAATCAAAAATCCCTCAAATTAACGGATAATGATTCTGACAACCTGAAAATGGAGTGTGAGACATGATCCGAAGTGAGGGATTTTTTATGATTCGTGAGTTAAGAAGCAAAGGA
>NZ_QSGS01000048.1 GCF_003467445.1 Exiguobacterium sp. AM39-5BH | reverse complement strand
CCCCACAGGGTTACCGAATTCAGTCAAACTCCGAATGCCGGCAACTTGTACTCGGGAGTCAGACTGCGAGTGATAAGATCCGTAGTCGAAAGGGAAACAGCCCAGACCATCAGCTAAGGTCCCCAAGTGTATGTTAAGTGGAAAAGGATGTGGCGTTGCACAGACAACTAGGATGTTGGCTTAGAAGCAGCCATCATTCAAAGAGTGCGTAATAGCTCACTAGTCGAGTGACGCCGCGCCGAAAATGTAACGGGGCTAAACATACCACCGAAGCTATGGATCCCGTGAGGGATGGTAGGGGAGCGTTCCAAGCAGCAGTGAAGCGGTATCGTGAGGAGCCGTGGAGCGCTTGGAAGTGAGAATGCCGGTGTGAGTAGCGAAAAGAGGGGTGAGAATCCCCTCCGTCGAAAGCCCAAGGTTTCCTGAGGAAGGCTCGTCCGCTCAGGGTTAGTCTGGACCTAAGCCGAGGCCGAAAGGCGTAGGCGATGGACAACAGGTTGATATTCCTGTACCGCCGTACCACCGTTTGAACGATGGGGGG
>NZ_QSGS01000047.1 GCF_003467445.1 Exiguobacterium sp. AM39-5BH | reverse complement strand
GCGCTACGGTCCGCGATCGGCAGGGCGAGGTAGAACCGGCTCTTGCGCTCGACGAACGTCGCGACGCAGGCCTTCGACTTCCCTCGTCCGGAGACGACGGTGTCGAGCTCCCAGTGCCCGAACGTTTGGCGCCCTCTGACCTCCGAAGGCCGTTTCGAGATGGACAGCCCGACGTTGAACCTCCCGCGTGTCTCCGCCGGTTTCCGGCGCTTGCCTTTCTGGCTGAGCGCGGTCGTCGGCACGTCGATCAGCCCCGATTAGATCCAGCGATAGATGGTCGAGAAGGCGATCCTTCCGTCGAAGAGCCGCCCCGCGATCTGTTCCGGGGACCAGGTCGCTCGCAGCTTCCTGATGATCGTCCGACGCATCGTTTCGTCGAGCTTCGTCTTGGCGCCGCAGTTCGCTTTCGCCCTCACGTAGCGTTCCTGTGCACGTTCCGACTTGTACCCGGGGTTCCTCCTGATCTCCCGCGAGACGGTCGAGGGCTGTCGCCCGAGCCGTCTCGCGATGGACCGGATGGACATCCCGAGCTCCAGATAGGTCTCTATTTTCACGCGTTCGGCTGTGGTAAGATGGGTGTAGCTCATAGCGATTCCTCCGTCTGAATGTTTGTGT
>NZ_QSGS01000046.1 GCF_003467445.1 Exiguobacterium sp. AM39-5BH | reverse complement strand
GTGTACTTACCACTCCCCAGGGCATTTCGCTGTTCGTCGCGTCCTTCATCGGCTCCTAGTGCCAAGCATCCACCGTACGCCCTTTCTACCTTGATCTAGCGTCTAAGACACACGGTCCTCACGGACCATATGTGAAATAATTGGTTTGATGTCTTGATGAATCTTCAGTTTTCAAGGAACAAAGTGGAGCCTAGCGGGATCGAACCGCTGACCTCCTGCGTGCAAGGCAGGCGCTCTCCCAGCTGAGCTAAGGCCCCATATAGGAATTCTCAAAAAAATGGTGGGCCTAAGTGGACTCGAACCACCGACCTCACGCTTATCAGGCGTGCGCTCTAACCAGCTGAGCTATAGGCCCTCATATTTTGATTGTTGAGAGATTTGGTCTCTCAAAACTGAACGATGGGCAATGCCATATGGGCATTTTCCTTAGAAAGGAGGTGATCCAGCCGCACCTTCCGATACGGCTACCTTGTTACGACTTCACCCCAATCATCTGTCCCACCTTCGGCGGCTGGCTCCCTAAGGTTACCTCACCGACTTCGGGTGTTACAAACTCTCGTGGTGTGACGGGCGGTGTGTACAAGACCCGGGAACGTATTCACCGCAGTATGCTGACCTGCGATTAC
>NZ_QSGS01000045.1 GCF_003467445.1 Exiguobacterium sp. AM39-5BH | reverse complement strand
GCACAGTCGATCATCTAAGAACTCCAACTCGTTCATGAGAATCAATCCTTTTTGATTTTATTCCCATAATGTCGGTATCACTACCTCACCAACATTGCGTAAGAACCACTCCTATTTTGCATTACACAAAAGTTCAATCCACGATACAAATGTCGATGGCAAGCATGTTAATTCTTTTCAGTCGCAATTATACTCTCTTTGAAATCACGAACATGGTAGTCATGTTCATACGTCGACAACTCTTTCGCATACGCGAAGTCTCCGAACAATTTATTGATGGTCACGTTACGGTCTACGAGCTGACGGATGACACCGTTGAACAAGTTTAATCTTCTCACACGATTACCGTGGACAGATCCTTTGGTCGAGACGAGCTCTGACGTACAGACATACTCTTTGTTTTGCGGATGGAACGTGCCACTGTCCTCATGAAGAATGACTTGTGCCAAAAACTCAGACAAGTTATTGATATGGATCATGCTGCGCTGATTTTGATAACTTGGGAAGAACGGGATTTTCTTCGACAGACCAGCCAGCTGTATTTTGCAATACAAATGTGGTTCTTACGCAATGTTGGTGAACGATGATGAGCAATCGCCCGAAGGTGGTCGCTCATTTTTTTGGAATATCAGTGAGCACAACTCGGATCGGGATTTCGACAAAGCACCCGAATTCTGAGCAAGTCAAAATT
>NZ_QSGS01000043.1 GCF_003467445.1 Exiguobacterium sp. AM39-5BH | reverse complement strand
CTGTTTTTTTGAATTAAACTAGATAAAACATTATACACCAACTAAACAAAATTCCTAAATGAGGCTCTTTGTTCAGAATAATTAAAAAAACTAGTAATATCATGAATTTTACAGGAATTGAATCCGCGATTAGTATCTCTGATTTTTTAGTAAGTCCATAAATCCAAAATAAAGTATATTGAACACCAAAAATCCCGAAAACTGACAATGCAAAACTACTTGTCGAAGTATCTGCGACAAAATCTATGTTATCAAAAACCACCTCGATTGAATTACCAAAAAAAGGACTTTTTAAGAACATTTCAAAATTATGAAACGGAGCAGATAAACGAGATTGCTCCATCAAATTTGAGCCGATTAACTTGCTCAAAGTTTCATTCCCATCCAAATTAACTAAATAAATAATGTTTTGAAAATTGATTAGTAAAACACATATTGCTATTAAAAAGTACATCGAGAAATACTTTTAATAGTAATGCTTTTTTCTATTATAAAATTGATAAAGAAAGCGACGGAAACAATAAATAAAATTGATAAAGAAAGCGACGGAAACAATAAATAAAAGTAAGTATCCTGCTGAAGATTGTGTAGTAAAAATTGTTAAAGAAAAAATAATCACCCTAAAGATTGAAATTTTTTTATTGTTAAAAAAAAGTTCAAAAAGTAACCCTATAACAAGAAATGTTGCAAAAAGTCCGGGTTCCCAAAAAATACCTAAATTCCTTTCTGGAATCCACGGAATATAAAAAAACAAATATACTCCTTGATAAGGTACATTGTTTAAATTGAGGAATTCTGGGAGTGATTGCATGAAAGAAGATTTTTGAATATTAACTAAATAATATCCGAATAAAGAGATAATAGATATTGATTGCATGAAAGAAGATTTTTGAATATTAACTAAATAATATCCGAATAAAGAGATAATAGATATTATTAGTATAATTTTTCT
>NZ_QSGS01000042.1 GCF_003467445.1 Exiguobacterium sp. AM39-5BH | reverse complement strand
TGGATGGGCTACACTCAATTGGACATAAATGAAGAGGTCGATTAGACTGAAACAAATTATGAACACGAGGAGAACATTAGACATGACAAAGAGAGCGCACCGCGTTTACACAGATGAATTTAAAGAACAGGTCGTCCAGCTCTATCTCAACGGGAAGCCGAGGATCGATATCGTTCGCGAGTACGATTTGACACCATCGGCACTGGGACGTTGGATCAACCAGAGCCGTACGACCGGTTTGTTCAAGGCAGAGGACAACCTGAGCGACGAGGCCCGTGAACTCCGTGACCTGCGCAAGCAAGTGAGGCAGCTCGAGATGGAGAACGACATTTTAAAGCAAGCCACGCTGATCATAGGACGAAAGTAACTGTCATCAAGAACAATATGCACAAATACTCGGTATCAGCAATGTGTAAAGTCCTGAAACTATCAAGAAGCACCTTCTACTACGAATCCAAGAGGTGACCGGTGATGTCGTCGAGATTTTCCGCCGCAGTCGTGACAATTATGGGACGCGCAAGATCAAGGTCGAGCTACAGCGTATAGGGAAGCGTGTGTCACGCCGACGCATCGGACGCATCATGAATGAGCAGGGGCTCGTGTCCTCCTACACCGTCGCACAATTCAAACCGAAACGAAGCAATCCTAACGAGTCCACGGTGAAAAACGAGCTGAATCGTGAGTTCCGTCAGGAAAAGGAACTGTCGGTCATCGTGAGCGATTTGACATACGTCAGGGTCCAAAACAAATGGAACTATGTCTGTGTATTTGTCGACCTATTCAATCGGGAAATCATCGGACATAGCGTCGGCGAACGCAAGGATGCGGACCTGGTGGCCCGGGCGATCGCAACAATTCCAGCTGACCTCCGTCGGGTGGGCATGTTTCACACCGACCGTTGGAGCGAGTTCAACAACAAACTCGTGAGCGACACGTTGCGTAGCTTCGGGATCCGTCGTTCGCTCAGTGACAAGGGGTGTCCTTACGACAACGCAGTGTCAGAGGCGACGTACAAGGTTCTCAAAATCGAGTTCGTCAAGAAGCAGACTTTCCCGAATCTGACGGTTCTCGACCGTGAATTACGTGATTACATACATTGGTTCAAT
>NZ_QSGS01000041.1 GCF_003467445.1 Exiguobacterium sp. AM39-5BH | reverse complement strand
CGGTATTAGCCCCGATTTCTCGTGGTTATCCCAGACCTGAGGGCAGGTTCTTTACGTGTTACTCACCCGTCCGCCGCTCATTCCGTCGACTTCCCCCCGAAGGGTTCCGCCGGTTTCCTGCGCTCGACTTGCATGTATTAGGCACGCCGCCAGCGTTCGTCCTGAGCCAGGATCAAACTCTCCAAAGAATTTGATATAGCTCTTTAAAAAATGACGAAGCTTGCGCTTCATTCAAACATGGTAAAACTTATTTTTGCCTCATCGTTCAGTTTTCAAAGTTCGTCGGTTTAAAGAATTGGTGGAGCCTAGCGGGATCGAACCGCTGACCTCCTGCGTGCAAGGCAGGCGCTCTCCCAGCTGAGCTAAGGCCCCAAAAGTTATGATGGTCGGGAAGACAGGATTCGAACCTGCGACCCCTTGGTCCCAAACCAAGTGCTCTACCAAGCTGAGCTACTTCCCGAAATAGATGGTGCACCCTGAGAGATTCGAACTCCCGGCCTTTAGATTCGTAGTCTAACGCTCTATCCAGCTGAGCTAAGGGTGCGAGACGAATGAACTTTCATGGGATATTAAGATGGTACCGAGGGCCGGACTTGAACCGGCACGAGGAAACCCTCGCAGGATTTTAAGTCCTGTGCGTCTACCAATTCCGCCACCCCGGCAAGGTATAATTCATGCGGTAGACTATTTTAAGAAAAAATGGTGCCGGCGAAAGGATTCGAACCCTCGACCCTCTGATTACAAGTCAGATGCTCTACCAACTGAGCTACACCGGCAGGTGTAATGGTGGAGGATGACGGGATCGAACCGCCGACCCCCTGCTTGTAAGGCAGGTGCTCTCCCAGCTGAGCTAATCCTCCAAATATGTAATGCCTGGCAGCGTCCTATCCTCACAGGGGGAGACCCCCAACTACTTTCGGCGCTGAAGCGCTTAACTTCCGTGTTCGGCATGGGAACGGGTGTGGCCGCTTCGCTATCGCCACCAGACATATATGAGATTAACATTATCTTAACATAATGTCAACTCTTTTTTAAGAGATTGTTCTCTCAAAACTGAAGACTCATCAATTCACACGAACCATTAGACTAGATCAAAGCCTCGACCGATTAGTATCATTCAGCTCCACACGTCGCCGTGCTTCCACCCATG
>NZ_QSGS01000040.1 GCF_003467445.1 Exiguobacterium sp. AM39-5BH | reverse complement strand
ATAAAAACACAACAATTATTAAAAAAGTTAAGACATTTGAAGATAGAAGATTAAATAAAATAATAACTGACAAAGAAGCTAGTTATTATTTTTCTAATGGAATCTTATTTGTTGAAGGCACAACTGAATACGAATTGTTTACGAATAAATTTTTGAGAGATTTATATCCAATCTTGAAACGAGTAGAAGTTTTTTCCTATGATTCAAACAATGTGTCTCTTGACATCTCTCACCCTCATCAACGAAAAATGAAAATTCCGTACTTGTTACTACTAGATTCAGATAAAATTCTTAAATATAATGTTGAAACAAGAAAATTTAAAGTTGTTGGCGACACCTACAATCCTCTTAAAAATCAAGAACTTGAACGTGAAGAGCTGTTTCATTATGGAGAGTGGAGGATACTTAAAAATGTTAGAAAAAGAGTAATGGGAATCTCTAAGAAAGTAGAGTTTAAGTTTGTTGATAATACTTTTAATTTCAATGATCCACTTTTTGATAAGTTTAGGTATCTAGTAAAAAGTTACTGTAACTATTACAACGTCTATCCAGTTGACACAACAATTGAAGGAGTATTAATCAATAGAGAAAACTATAATTTATTTTATGAATGGTTAATTAGTGATCAATCTGCGTATACACGAAAAGACAGCTTGAAAGCTATTTATAACATGGTTGGGAGCCCAGAGTATAAGGTAGATTTATTAAGATTTATAGTTGAAGGTAAATTAGATACATTGGTACCTTTAAACAAAAAACATCTATCAGATTTTCCAGATGGTGTTTTGAAAAAAGGATATACAGAAATTTTAGTTTTACCTAAACTGAAAAAGGGTTCAGGATGGGTTAGTGATTATATTAAATACGTTTATACTGGATTAGAAGGGAAAAATAAAGTATATGATTTTTCTATTTTATTTCCAGAGTTAACTGATATAATTGAGGAGTTAGAAATAGTAATGGAGTAAGTAGTAATTGCCTTTTTAAGGCGCCTTGTCGAAAAGTTCGTCTAGACTTGAAAAACCTAGATGATTAATTAACTTAAAATCCAAGGAATCAATGTTGCTATTTGCTGTGTGTTATTTTTTACGCAGCTTCACTTTGCGCGTAACATTAATACTTTCAGAAAGTACTTACTCCATTACTACTATTTTAATTAGGAGGTCATAGTATTAATATTTATGAAGAAAGTTTTTTTATAAAAAATAT
>NZ_QSGS01000004.1 GCF_003467445.1 Exiguobacterium sp. AM39-5BH | reverse complement strand
CGGTATTAGCCCCGATTTCTCGTGGTTATCCCAGACCTGAGGGCAGGTTCTTTACGTGTTACTCACCCGTCCGCCGCTCATTCCGTCGACTTCCCCCCGAAGGGTTCCGTCGATTTCCTGCGCTCGACTTGCATGTATTAGGCACGCCGCCAGCGTTCGTCCTGAGCCAGGATCAAACTCTCCAAAGAATTTGATATAGCTCTTGAAAATGACGAAGCTTGCGCTTCATTCAAACATGGTAAAACTTTTTTTGCCTCATCGTTCAGTTTTCAAAGTTCGTCAGTTTAAATGGTGGGCCTAAGTGGACTCGAACCACCGACCTCACGCTTATCAGGCGTGCGCTCTAACCGGCTGAGCTATAGGCCCATAATAAAAATGGTGCACCCTGAGAGATTCGAACTCCCGGCCTTTAGATTCGTAGTCTAACGCTCTATCCAGCTGAGCTAAGGGTGCATATTGGTGCGGTCGAGAGGACTTGAACCTCCACGGTGTTAACCACCACTAGGCCCTCAACCTAGCGCGTCTACCGATTCCGCCACGACCGCAGCGTATTAAAGTGTTATGAGGGATTAAAAATGGTGAGTCATGCAGGGCTCGAACCTGCGACCCTCTGATTAAAAGTCAGATGCTCTACCAACTGAGCTAATGACTCAAACTAAAAGCTGGGCTGGAAGGGATCGAACCTTCGCATGTCGGAATCAAAATCCGATGCCTTACCACTTGGCTACAGCCCAACGTAAATGGCGGTCTCGACGGGATTTGAACCCGCGATCTCCTGCGTGACAGGCAGGCATGTTAACCCCTACACCACGAGACCAGATTACGTGTTTTAATTTGAAATGGTGGAGGATGACGGGATCGAACCGCCGACCCCCTGCTTGTAAGGCAGGTGCTCTCCCAGCTGAGCTAATCCTCCATATGATGGTGACCCGTACGGGATTCGAACCCGTGTTACCGCCGTGAAAGGGCGGTGTCTTAACCGCTTGACCAACGGGCCAGATGTATGTGCTTTCTAAAAATTAAGTGGCGGAGACGGAGGGATTCGAACCCTCGCACCGGTTTCCCAGCCTACTCCCTTAGCAGGGGAGCCCCTTATAGCCTCTTGGGTACGTCTCCAAAATAAAATGGCTCCGCAAGTAGGATTTGAACCTACGACCTACCGGTTAACAGCCGGTTGCTCTACCACTGAGCTATTGCGGAACGTTGCTTGAAATTATCGAAGTAACGATTTAAATTGTAACCGCAAACCAGAAACCTGTCAATCACTTTTTTAGAAAAGCTTTAATATTCCATGTCGTCTCTCGGCGACTTCTATAAGATAGCACGGGGAGAAAAGAGCGTCAACACTTTTTCATAAAAAAAACCGAGCAAAATGAAAAACATTTTGCCCGGTGCTAGTTCCTTCTTATTTAACGCTTTGGCTCTAACATCGTAAGACTGATCCGTCCTCGATTGGCGTCCACTTGTTCAATCCATACGGTAACGATATCACCGACTGCAACGACATCGAGCGGATGCTTGACGTAGCGATTCGACAATTTCGAAATATGGACGAGTCCGTCTTGCTTCACTCCGATATCAACAAACGCCCCAAAGTCGATGACGTTGCGTACCGTCCCTTGGAACTCCATCCCTACTTGAAGATCTTCCAAGTTCATCACGTCCGTCCGAAGTAATGGTTTCTGAATATCTTCGCGCGGGTCACGTCCCGGTTTCGCGAGCGATTTCAAGATGTCTTCGACCGTCGGCAATCCAGCATCCAGCTTCTCACTCAGCGCTTTGGCGTCAACCGTCTTTAATCGTTCCCGTAGTTCGGCCGTGCCGACCGCTTGCTTCGACACACCGAGTTCCTTCAATAGAGAGAGTGTCAGTTTATAGCTCTCTGGGTGAATCTCCGTCTGGTCGAGCACATCGCTCCCGTTCGTGATCCGTAAAAAGCCGGCCGCTTGTTCATACGCCTTCGCTCCAAGACGCGGTACTTTCTTGATTTCCTTCCGTGTATCAAAGCGGCCGAACTCGTCCCGATACGCGACAATATTTTTAGCCGTCGTCTTATTCAACCCAGATACATATGTGAGCAGTGACTCCGAAGCCCGGTTCACATCGACGCCGACCATGTTGACGACACTCTCGACGACGAATTCGAGTGACCCTTTCAACTTGTTCTGACTGACATCGTGTTGATACTGTCCGACCCCGACAGACTGCGGGTCGACTTTGACGAGTTCCGCCATCGCGTCTTGAATGCGTCGAGCAATCGAGACGGCCGAACGTTCTTCCACTTTCAATTCCGGGAACTCTGATCGGGCAATTTCTGAAGCCGAATAGACACTCGCCCCCGCCTCGTTGACGATGGCATAGGCTATCTCGCGTTCCGCCTTCTTTAGCCAGTTCGATACGAATTGCTCCGTTTCACGGGATGCGGTCCCGTTCCCGATGACGATGACCGATATCGGATAACGTTTCACGAGCGACGCCAACACTTTCTCTGAGCCCACGACATCGTGTTTCGGTGCCGTCGGATAGAAGACACCAACCTCTTCGACTTTTCCAATTTCATTGACGACGGCCCATTTACAACCTGTGCGATAGGCCGGGTCAATTCCTAGGACGACGACCTCACGAAGCGGTGGTTGCATGTAGAGCTGTTTCAAGTTTTTTGAGAACACATCGATTGCCTGTTCTTCAGCTGTCTCGGTCAACTCACTCCGGACTTCGCGTTCGATGGCCGGGAACACCGACTTCTTGAAGGCATCCTTCACGGCGAGCGTAACGAGTTCGCGTTTCTCCGTCGGCAAGCGGTCAAACTTACCCAGCGCTTGTCGCATAAAGCCCGTCTCATCGAAGACGATCTTCACTTGCAGCACATCCGTGCGCTCTCCACGGTTCAAGGCGAGGATTCGGTGTGGGACGATTCCTGCGATTTTCTCTTCATATTCATAATACTGGGCGAACACTTCTTTCTCATCTTCCGCCCGTTTCTTCTTTTGTGAACGAAGAAGCGCCTCTTTCCGGACTCGTGTACGGAGTGATTGTCGAAGCGTCGCCACCTCGCCCCACTCCTCCCCGATAATCGATTGGACGAACGGAAGCGCTTCTTCAAGCGAGAGGTCTCCCGCTAACGATTGCGCTTCGGTTACTGAGTATGGCGTTGGTTGACGATACCAGTCGGCGAGCGATTGGAGCCCTTTCTCCCGACCTTGTTCGGCTTTCGTCCGTCGCTTCGGACGATACGGAAGGTAGATGTCATCGACTTGTTGTAGACTCGTCGCCGCTTCAAGCGCACGGGTCAACTCCGGTGTCGCCTTTTCAAGTTCCTCTAGTTTGGCGAGGACGTCTGCCTTACGTTTGTGCAAGCTCTCTTCATATTGTAAAGCGTCGAGAATAGCTTTGATTTCCACTTCATCGAGATTACCGGTCATTTCTTTACGGTACCGGGCCATGAACGGAATCGTTGCTCCGTCAGCGGCAAGTTGTTGCACCGTCTCGACTTGACTCGTCTTCAACTTCAAATCTTTTGCGACTTTCGTAATCAATCGAATCACTTCCTTTTCTCTTCTCTCTAGAAGTGTAGCAAACTCACGCGTAGACGACAAAAAAACGATGACCGATTAGTCATCGTTTGAGAATACTTCATTGAGTGGGACTTTGATGGCTTCGCGCAACTTTTCGAGCGCACGACGCTGTAAGCGCGATACGTGCATCTGTGAAATCCCAAGGAGCTCACCCGTCTCTTTTTGGCTCATGTTTTTATAATAAGCACATTCTAAAATCGCCTGTTCTCGTTCGTTCAAGACACTGAATGCCTTTTCAAGGATGAGACGCTGGTCGACCGATTCGTAGCCACGTTCTTGACTCCCGACAAGGTCGAGAAGTGTGACAGTCGATCCTTCGTTGTCCGCTTCGATGGAGCTGTCGACGGAAAGGGCTTGATAACTCTTACCCATTTCGAGTGTCTCGAGAATCTCTTCATCCGAAACACCGAGATAATCCGCGATTTCATCAATGCGCGGGGAACGTTGTAACTCGGTCGTCAGTTCTTCGACCGTCTTCTTGATTTTAGGTCCGAGCTCTTTAATCCGTCGTGGAACGTGGACACTCCATGTTTTGTCCCGGATAAAACGCTTGATTTCACCGATAATCGTCGGAACGGCGAACGACTCGAAACTACGTCCAAACTCAGGGTCGAAACGGCGGAGGGCAGCGAGAAGGCCGATCATGCCGACTTGAACGAGATCGTCATGGATGGCCCGGCCCCGCGAAAACTTTCGCGCGAGCGCCTCCACGAGATCCGAGTATCGGTTAATGAGAAGCATTTGGACTTCCTCATTTTGATCGTCCTGTTGATATCGCTCGATCCACTCTAATACTTCATCATCACTGTGATGGCGTTGTTGAGATTTTGCTGGCACTCTGATCCACCTCGTCCCTGTTAAGGAGTTTCGTCATCGTCACCTTGACACCATTGTCCTTGTTGATCGAGACGTCATCCATTAAGGCTTCAATGAGGAAAAGACCGAGTCCTCCTTCGTGAAGCGATTCGATTTCAGCCGTCTCTTCGACTGGCGCCGCTTGGCGTTTCACGTCGTCGGCAAATGTTTTGCCCGAATCCTCAATCGTCATTTCGAGACGATCTTCATGGACGCCACACGTAAGCTTCACTTCACCTTCTTGATCTTCATAGGCATGTTGCACAGCATTGCCACAGGCTTCCGAGACCGCGATTTTAATATCTTCGATCTCGTCGTACGTATATCCCATACGGTTAGCGATTCCTGAGACGACTAAACGGACCACACCGACATACTCCGGTTTGGCTGGGAACGTCATCACCGTCTGTTCGATGTTACTCATTGCGTGCCACCTCTTACGTTCGTGTTGATTGAAAGCAACTTGTGCAGTCCTGTCAATTCAAAGAGACGGTTGACGCGGTCAGTGACGCCGACGAGCGACAACTCTTTCTCGTTACGTTTGGCTATTTTAAGGGCACCGACAAAGACGCCGAGACCAGTTGAATCCATATAGTCCACTTCATCCAAATGAACAGTCACGTCTTGGTCCGTAATGGCCGGGTGCAAGACTTCCTTCAATTTTGGGGCAGTATATGTATCCACTTCTCCGGATACGTAAAGGTGTAATTGTTCTCCAATGACTTGCTCGCGAATCGCTAAATCCATCGTATATTCCCTCCTAATGTTGCGTACAGAAAAATTGAGTACGATTAAACTAAATTCCCGTTTCACAGAATCCTAAACCACATTTTAAAGTTTTTTTGAAAAAAACCGATACCCATGTATCGGTTTCTTTATATGTAAGCTAGAGCGGGATTAATCCCAGACTAATCTCTAGCGCTCGGTCAACTTTGTGCATCGTCTCATCATCGAGATGAGTGACTTTATCTGTCAGACGACGCTTGTCAATCGTTCGAATCTGTTCAAGTAAAATCACGGAATCTCGTTCAAGGCCGTGTTTGACTTGATATACCTCTACATGAGTCGGCAGTTTTGCTTTCTGGATCTGAGCCGTAATCGCAGCGACAATGACGGTCGGGCTAAAGCGATTGCCGATATCGTTTTGAATGACGAGAACCGGACGAACTCCACCTTGCTCTGAACCGACTACGGGCGACAGATTCGCATAAAACACGTCACCACGCTTTACGATCACTCCGCTCACACCCCACTTACTTGACGTAAGAGAGCATGTTCGGCTTCCGTCTCAATCATCAGCATCTCTTCTGCCATATTCAAATTAAACGCGGCCATCTCTTGATAGCCTCTCGCCAATTCTTCGCGCAGTGTTTGTTGTCGATCAGCAATTTCTTTGGACAAGTACGTCACCACATCGTTCAATGACAATGATTCACGGTCTTTCATCGAAATCGGACCCACATGCTGCGAGAACCGATCTGGAACGGACGCTAAAGCACCCGCAGTTCGCTGTTTCAACATCTTACACCTCCAGAATCGTTTCAATGACTGGCGGAAATCTTCCCGCGTTCTTTACCAATATAACACGCGAGTTTGGGAAAATATAGAGGATTCCCGAAAGAATTCAGATAATTTCACACGTTTTCCGCTTTACACATAACGTCGTGGGAGACGACTCGTCAATTGGCAGACGACCTCGTAGTTGATCGTCTCGAGATGCGTGGCCAGTTCATCAATCGCGACCGGTCCGCCGATGAGTGTGACGACCGTCCCTATCGGTAGCTCTTCAGGAAGCCTCACCATGAAACGGTCCATACAGACACGACCGACAATCGGACAACGGTGTCCGTTTACGTCGACTTCAAAGCCGCTCGCTTTGCGAATCCAGCCGTCGGCATACCCGACCGGCACGGTGCCGATCCACTCATCTTCAGTCGTCGTATACGTCGCCCCGTAGCTGATCGTCTGTCCGGCCTCGAGCTGTTTCACTTGCATGAGCTTGCTCTTCAACGTGAAGGCTGGGCGCAAGAATGAATAGAAGGAAGCCATCTCAGCCGACGGATACAATCCATACAGTGCGATCCCGACCCGGACCAAGTTATATGGCACATCAAGTCCCGCCATACGAATTGCTCCGGCCGAGTTCGATGTATGAATGTAACGGAATCGTGAATGAAGACCGTCCATCAATTGAGCGAACCGCTCTTGTTGCTCATAATATAGCTGGCTGTCCGGCTCATCCGCCGTCGCGAAATGCGTATAGATGCCTTCCACGACGAAGCGGTCGTCGGCCGCCTCGAGCAGCGCATCAAGTTCAGCGCGGGTCCGCAGACCGAGGCGCCCCATTCCGGTGTCGACTTTCACATGGACGGTCAGCGGACGTTCAGCCAGATAACTGCGCGCCTCACGCAACCAGTCAGCTGAAAAGACGGACAATGTCACATCGTGTTCGGCCGCGACGCCCGCATTTTCTGGGAATTGGGCTTCCATGACGAGAATCGGTGCGTTTATCCCCGCCTCTCGGAGCTCGATGGCTTCTTCAAGCAAAGCCACACCGAGCATCGTCGCCCCGTTGTCGAGTGCGATGTTCGCGACTTCGACGGCTCCATGTCCGTAAGCATTCGCTTTAACGACGGCCATGAGCGCTTGCGGGATCCGTTTTTTGATTTCGATTACGTTATGCTTGATCGCCGCCCGATCAATTTCAATCCAACTTGGACGAAACATCGTGATCCCCCTCTTCAATGATGACTTGTGCCACGGCGTATTGCTCGCTGTGGCTAATACTCATATGAATCCGGCCTGAGTAAGGCGCCGTCATATGTGGTCGCCCGGCCTCGTCCGGTAAAATTTCGATTTGTTGCCACGAAAGGCCCCGGGCAATCCCGGTCCCGACCGCTTTGGCATACGCTTCTTTCGCCGCGAACCGTCCAGCGACGAATTCGATGCGGCGTGGTTCTGGATAGGCGTCAGCGAGCGCCCGCTCAGCTTCGGTCAACAGACGCGCGACGAAACGGTCATTCTTGATCGAGCGAGCAATCCGCTCGAGCTCGACGATATCGATTCCGATTCCCACAATCACAGGACACTCGCTCCTTTCCTTTTTCACTCGTTTCCTTATACAATTAAGGAAAGAGGTGATGCTATGTTTAGTCGTACTGAGAATGTTCAAACGTTCGTCCGAGCGTATCCGCTCGTAACGCTGTTCATTGTAATCCAACTGCTCGTGTTTGTCATCGATTCTTTGGTACCTGACCTTCGAATCGTCGCACTCGGCGGGTCGTTCCATCTCGCGCTCGCTCAAGGGGAATGGTACCGTCTCTTGACAGCCAACTTCATCCACTTAGGGCTCGGTCATCTGCTGTTCAACTCGTTCGCGTTGATTATCTTCGGACCTGCCATGGAACGCATGGTCGGCCATATCAAATTCGCCGTATTTTATATCGTCGCCGGTGTACTTGCCAACTTGCTGACGTTTTTCACAGTGAGTGAACTATTCTACCTGCAAGCCGGTGCGTCAGGTGCGATTTTAGCGGTCCTCGGCTTCTATGTGTACATCGGTCGGTTCCGCCGGACGCTCATGTATAGCCAGGACGCTCGACTCGTCTATATTTTCGTTGCCATCAGCGCCGTGTTCACGCTCATCGGGGCGAACGTCTCGCTTTGGGGACATGTGTATGGTTTCTTAGCCGGACTCTTGCTCGCGATCCCCCTTTCTCGGTTCGCGGTCCCTTACTCACGCCCACTGCGTTACGGGAAGTATAAGCCGCGCAAGTATTCGCCGCCAATCATTCATACGGGTGAAGGCAAATGGATTTTCTACGTGATCGTCGGACTGGCCGTGTTCGGTATGTTCGCCCGCTTCTTATGATGAAAACAACGTAAATATGCTCCAAAAAAGTAGACTAGTTCATTCCTTCGACTTGTTTGCTTTTTTGGATTTTTTATATCCTCCAAACGATTAACCATCCTATAATCCACCTGATCAGGAAATAAGCCATATCGACAGACTTCAATGTTATAAACAAGATTAAAAAATGGCCCGGTGCAAGAGCACCGGACCATGAGCAGGAATTAGATTTGATTTTTGCGGCGCGCATCTTGAAGCGCGTCGACGAGGTCTTTCACATCTTCGATCAGGTTTTGAATCGTATCTTGATTTTCTTCATACAACGCCTTTAAATCTAGGACGCGATCTTTCAAACTACCTTTCGATGAAGCTTGGAGACCGACTGAATGGGCTTCCGTAGACGTATCTTTCGACTTGATTCGTGATTTCATATGTTTGAGCTGGCTAACTTGTTGCTCGCGCGTCTCTTTGTGGAGAAGCGAGGCTCCGGCTCCAATGACAGCTCCGGCGGCCATACCTAACCAGAAATAGTTCTTGTTCATAAAAAATCCTCCCTAACGTGACGTTATGTTTATTATAGATCATCCACTTCATCGACGACATAGTGTTTTATGATTGGACCTGATCCAGGTTTTTCAACGGATTCTTTCAACCATTCCTGGAACAATACGTAATCGGTCGAATCACGGAAACGATTACCGCCTTCGACGAATTGGATGAAAACAATCCCGTGATTGTCGTCCGGATCGAACCCGAGCCGATAGGCGGCAAAACCGCTATGGCCGAATCCAAGACGTGACTTGTCTTTCAACAAGCGATGGAACAAAAGTGACCGGGCGTTCGAATCGACTGGAATGTTCGCATAGACAATATTCCCTTTCGGAACAAATTGTCCTTCCGCTTCCTCGATTTGAAATGTCTTGCCACTCTGAAATGGCGACTTGTCCCCTTCAGCGAGCAAAATCGTTTCCGTCCCGTTCGCGACGATGACGCCTGGCTGTTGACGTAATCGTGCAGCGACAGTGCCCGAAGCGAATGTCATGAATAGCTTAGACAAGCTCCTCACACCCTTTCGCGAGCATGACATCTTTCTCCGTGATCCCACCTTCGTCATGCGTCGACACGGTCAACGTGACGTTCCGATACTCGATTAAGATGTTCGGATGGTGATTGAGCGTCTCCGCCAAATCGGCGACGAGATGAACAAATTGAATCGCCTCCGGAAACGTTTCAAGCCGATACGTCTTTTGTAATTCCCCTTCGACAACCTCCCAACCGTTTAAACGGGACAGTTGCTCTGACAGTTCGGTCGATGACAGCAGCATCTGCTGATTCTCCTTTCGCAAACAGTTCTTCTTACACTTAGTACCCGACCGCGAACAAAAATAATCTTTTTCGCTTCACGTAAAATGATTTAGAATAAAAAAGATAGCCAACTATTTTACATGAGAGAGGAGTCCTCACCATGCGTGCATTGATCGTTATCGATTACACCTTTGATTTTATCGCAGATACGGGTCGTTTGACTTGTGGAAAACCAGGGCAAGACATAGAAGACCGAATCGTCACGTTGATCGAGGAATTTGCGGACGAAGATTACGTCGTCATCGCAAATGATGTTCACGATGCCGGAGACACGTATCATCCTGAAACAACGCTCTTCCCACCTCACAATATTCGAGGTACGGAAGGAAGAGAACTGTACGGAGCCGTCAAAACGGCAGCAAGCCGGGCTGATCACTGGATCGACAAGACACGCTATAGCGCCTTCGCCGGGACAGATCTCGATTTACGCCTACGAGAACGGTCTATCACGGAGGTTCATCTGGTCGGTGTATGTACAGATATTTGTGTGCTTCATACCGCAGTCGACGCATACAATCTTGGTTACACCATCGTCGTCCACGCCGATGCCGTTCAAAGCTTTAACCCCGTCGGACACGATTGGGCGCTCGAACATTTCGTCACGACTCTCGGAGCAACCGTAACCGGAAAGTGACGTAAAACAGAAAGGAACGATTATGTTACATCGCAACCTAGCACTTCACACAGACCTGTACCTCCCGCGTTGGATGTATATCTATTGGAAACAAGGCCGTCACAATGAACAAGTCGTATTCGACTTATATTATCGCTCGAACCCATTTAGTGGAGGTTATGTCGTATTCGCCGGCCTTCAAAACATCGTCCACTACTTAGAAAACGTTTCGTTCACGGAAGAAGACATCCGTTACTTGAAACAACAACTCGATTTCGAGGACGAGTTTGCAGAGGTGCTCCGCAACTTCAAATTTACCGGCTCGCTCTACAGCGTCCGAGAAGGAGAAGTTATTTTCCCGAACGAACAAGTCGTTCGCATTGAATCGACGATTTTTGAGGCGAAGCTGTTTCAGACGGCACTCCTCAATATCGCCAACCATGAGTCCCTCATCGCGACAAAATACGCACGAATCCGCCAAGCAGCACCGAACGAGACGCTGCTCGAAGGCGGGGCTCGCCGTGCCCAAGGCGTCGATGCTGCCTATTATGGAACACGAGCGGCCTACATCGCCGGTTTCGATGTGACGAGTCTCGTCTCAGCTGGACGTGATTTTGATGTACCGACTGGCGGAACGATGGAACACGCTGACATTCAGTTCCACGATAGTGAACTCGAGGCGTTCCGCTCATTCGCTTCGATGTATCCAGACAATACGAGCCTGTTGATTGACACGTACGATACGCTCAAATCAGGTCTCCCAAACGCAATTACGGTCGCGAAAGAACTCGAGGCGAAGGGATATCGCTTGAAATCGGTCCGTATCGATTCAGGCGACTTGGCATACTTATCAAAACGGACCCGGAAAGCACTCAACGCGGCTGGACTCGATTACGTTAAAATCGTCGTCTCCGGTGACCTCGATGAGTACGTCATCCAAGACTTACGGATGCAAGGGGCTGAAGCGGACACGTTCCTCGTCGGGACACGCGGAATCACGGCTTATGAACAACCCGCGCTCGGAATGGTATACAAGCTCGTCGCCCGAGAAGGCGCTGACGGGAAGCTCAAGCCGGTCATCAAAGTGTCGTCCTCGAAAGTGAAGACGACGACGCCCCACAAGAAAGAACTGTATCGCATCATCGATAATACGACCGGTAAATTCAAAGGTGATTATATCGCCCTAACCGACGAACCGGTCGCCACATACGATGAAATCGACTTGATCGACGTCCGTGACCCTGCGTTTCGTATTAAGACGAGAAACTTTAGCGTCAAACGTTTGCTCGTCCCAATTTTCAAGGACGGCAAACGTGTATATGATTTACCAGACGCAAAAGAAATCCGTGCGTATCACCACGAACAAATGAACGGTCTCTGGGAAGAGTACAAGCGTCTCCGCTTACCGGAAGTATATTCGGTCACATTCAGCAAACCACTCTGGGACTTGAAGCTTCAAATGATTCGTGACACACGTATCCTTAAAAACGAATAAAACCGCAAACAAAGGAGTTTGCGGTCAAGACATGGTCGAACGGTTCGGACCATGTTTTATTTTGGACTGCCTTCTTGGGAAACGGCAACTTCCGCAACAAGAGCAGCTTCTGACAAACCTAACTTAGAGTTTCTCCGGGCAAACGCGAAATAGATGACCAGGCCAATGGCCAACCAAATGCCAAAAGCAGTCCACGTGGCGCGGCTCAAGTTGAACATCAAGAATAAACATGACGCAATGGCCGCAATCGGCACATATGGCATACCAGGACATTTAAATGCACGTGGTAAGTTCGGTTGTGTTTTTCGTAAAATCAGTACAGCGACTGAAATCAAGATAAAGGCAGCGAGTGTTCCCATATTGACGAGGTTGGCGATCACGTTCAATGGGATGAATCCAGCAATTAATCCGCTCGTAACGCCGATCACCCATGTCGCTTTAAACGGTGTTTGATATTTTGGATGTACATCCGAAAAGAATTTCGGGAACAGGCCATCACGTGAAATAGCAAAAGCAAGTCGAACCATTCCATATGTCATAACCAAAATGACAGTCGTAATTCCTAAAATGGCACCTAAGTCGATAAATCCAGCTACCCAGTTTTGACCAGCCATTTGAATGGCAAGCGAAACTGGATGATCAACTCCCGCAAATTGTTGATATGGTACGATTCCTGTCATAATCGCAGCAACAATCACATACAAGATGGTACAAACGGCGAGCGACCCGATAATTCCTCGTGGTAAATTCTTTTGAGGGTCACGAACTTCTTCTGCTGCAGAAGTGACCGCATCGAAACCGATATAGGCGAAAAATACAATCGCAGCCCCGGAGAATACCCCACCCCATCCAAATGGGGTGAACGGTGTCCAGTTTGACGGTTCGACGTAACCGACTCCCACTCCGATAAATAGCAACACCACTGCCACTTTGATCACGACCATAATGTTGTTGACACGTTTTGTTTCTTTAATCCCTAGAGAAAGCAACCCTGTGATCACGAAGAGGATGAGAAAGCAGGTAAGTTGAAATAAGTCGTCTCCCCTGGGATCGAACCTGGTGCAGCGGAAATGGCTGTCGGTAAATAAATTCCGAACCCTCCTAGCAAAGATTGAAAATAACCCGACCAACCCGCCGCGACAGCGCTAGAAGCCAGTCCGTATTCCAAAATCAAATTCCAACCAATCATCCAGGCGAAAATTTCACCCATCGTGGCGTACGTATACGTATAAACCGATCCGCTCACAGGAATGGTTGAAGCAAATTCAGCATAGGCTAAAGCCGCTAGTCCACAGGCGATGGCCGATAAAATAAATGACACAATCAATCCAGGCCCGGCCGTTAATGCCCCTGTTCCTGTCAATACGAAGATTCCGGTCCCGATAATGGCCCCGATTCCTAAAAACGTCAAGTCGAGGGCGCCAAGATTTCGATTTAAGACGGTCCCGCTTTGACTAGCAGCAATCATTGCAGACACGTCTTTCTTCCTCAATAAACTCATCATTATTCCTCCATGCTTTTAAAAGATAAGCTTGAATTTATAGACTTTTCTGAATTTTATATATAGTCCAAAAGACCTAAATAATTATGAAAGCCTTTTCATTTTTTGTTTTATTTATATATTTCATCATCGTATAGAGTATGTTGAAGTGAGACATAGCATTTTATCGCTTTGTATCAACGTTTTTAAATAAGGTGGTTCGTTACTTCTTCCCCTTCTCCTGTTAAGAACATGTAATTATTTTTCTTAAAAGTTCGCTGATGACTCATCTATGATGATTTTTCAAGGTGCTCTGACCACAATAAAAAGGAAGTGGAATCTCCACTTCCTTTTCGTCAAATGACTGTCATCTCGTTCGCATGGATTTTATCTTCTTTTCTCCGAAAGTAAAGGGCAATTGAAAGAGAGACCAAAATCAATATGAAGTAAACGGTCCGTTGCCAAAACGTCGCTTCCGTATCCCCTTGGAACAAAGCAATGATATAATCGCTCCCGCTCACGAAAAACAATCCCGCGAGCAAGAGACAAATTCGATATCCGGCCCGACTCCGCTCCTGCTTTACTTTGAAGAAAAGGACACCATAATAACCGATTGCTAGAATCGCGATATACCCGATTATGCCAACAACCCAACTCATCTTGATGCCTCCTTGTCCTCTATTTTTTACGTCGCTTCCCCGCTATCGTAACACAATCTTCGAATCAGACTATGTTAAGATAAATTAAAGAACATGTGGAAGGGATCGATACGATGAAAACGTTCCGCCTAGTCCAAGTTCGCCTCGTCCAAGACGAGTATGGCAACGAGTTGAACCTCCCCGTCGAACTGCTCGATGGGTTGATTATCTCGAAAGAGCATGACAACGAATGGCTCCTCGAGATGCTCGTTCCGACCGAATTTGCCGTCACGCTTCATCACTATTTGAATAAGCGAATCCTGCTCCTTGCCGAAGCCGTCATCACGTCACCGGCGAACCGCCCAGCCGCACTCGCGCTGACGTTCACGAGCGAACGGTCGCTCAGCGACCACCACACGTTCGTCGCGGAAGGACTCATGCTGATGCCGAAACAAGACCCGACGAAGCAAGTGCTCGATTCGTTGATTTCCGAGGCGTGGCGAACGCCGAACTCAAACCGTCCTTCTTCGAAAAACAAGTCGAACAGCAGCAGTCGTTCAGCCGTTCCGCCTTCACACAGCTCGTCAAGACAGGATCGTTCGAATAAGTCGAACGGTCTTGTTTTTCTTTCCCCGTTTTTATAAATAACTCAACCCAAAAAGGCGAAGAAATTTCTTCGCCTCAAATGTAGATGAAAAACAAGATGACCATCATCGTCATCCCGACAACTTTGAGCACCGTGCTGCCGAGGAAAGCGAGTACGGTCCCGACACCGATACTCCATGCTTCACGCGTCGACTTCCCGAGCGTGAGTTCCGCTAAAAATGCGAAGATGAACGGGAAGATGAGTACCCCGACGAGCGGGAAGATGAATGGTCCCGCAATCAAACCAATCGTCGCTCCCCATTTCGCCCGTTCAGAACCGCCTCGTTTATCGACCGTAGCCCGGGTGACGATATAGTCGACCACGAACAGGAAGATCAAGAACAAAATCTGCCAGAGCCAAAATGTCCACGTGAGCGGCTCGAACGAGAAGCCGAAGCCGTAAATCACATAACCGATGAATAAGAACAAGACGCTCGGGATGACCGGATAAATCAATCCTGCGAACGCGACAATAAATGATGCGATGATGAATATCCAGAGCAATGTCGTCATGAGTTTCTCCTCACTTCGCGACAATCACATTCGTAATATGGTCGGCGACATTGACCGCCTTGACCACGAACTGACCGTCTTGATGTTCGATATAGTTCGAGCAGGCATTACGCATGGCGTGACGGAATGTATACGTGTCATCGATGGCTGATAGGGCGGCTTTAATCGCATGTGAATGACAGACGATGATGACGCGCTTACCGGCATACGTCTTAACAATGTCTTCCATCCCGCTAAGTACACGGGCCCGCATCTCGTTTTCTGATTCGAGCCCGGGAACGCGTTCCTGATCATCGGCTTGGACAGCTTCATAAATACCAAACACTGGTTTTCCGGATGCATAGCCGAATTCACGCTCGATAAACCGTTCATCTTGAACGATGGCGTCTGAATCGATGCCACAAGCCTCTGCGATGTATCGAGCTGTGTCCATGGCTCGTGACAACGGGCTCGCCACGATGACGTCCCATGATTCTTGACTTAAAAAGGCCGCACTCTCTTCGGCCTGCCGATGACCAAGTGCGTTGAGCGGGATGTCTTCCCGTCCTTGAATGATTTCTTGAAAGTTCCAATCGGTCTGACCATGTCGGACCAAACAAATTTCTGTCACTCGAGTCACTCCTTTATGATTCCTAAATCCTACCCCATCGTACCATCTTTGCGAAAAAGCGCAACGTCACATCATCGCATCATCGATGAAACGATCGATTCGAGCCATGAGTTGTGGTTCTTTGATGGGGTTGTCGGATTGGAGAAAACTCGCTAACGAGTGGGTACCGTTCGGGAAGGAAATCAATTGCACGTTTGCCCCAACTTCGCTCGCGTGCTCCAAGAAATGAAGTGCTTGTCCGAACGGGACGATTGGATCTTTTTTCCCATGTAAGATAAGAATCGGTGGGGCGTCATCATGTAGATGTGTGACAGGAGAGCACTTCACCATCAGTTCACGCCATGTCTCTCGGCTACCCTCATAAAATTTCAAATGGGCCAGCCATGTCTGGATGAATTTAAATAATAAGAAATTCGTCGGCGGATAGAGCGCGATGACCCCTTTTACTGGCGGCACGTCATCCCCAAGTTCTCCGGTGAATTGTTTGCTTCGATCGAGCGCAGTCGCGAGCACGAGTGCTGCCCCCGCCGAGTCACCCCACACTAGCAATTTGTCAATGTTAAGATCGAGCAGTCCGTCATGTTGCTTGAGATAATAAAGTGCGTCGGAGACATCAATGATGTTGTCCGGGAAGTAGACCCCGTCTTCGAACAAACGATAATCGATACTGATGACCGCAAATCCTTTAGCGAGAAAATGGTCGAGCAATGGGTGAAACAACGTAACCATATCCCGATTCCCACGAACGAACGCCCCACCGTGCGCATAGACCGCGACCGGGAATGGACCATTCCCTTGTGGATAATACACGTCAAACTGGAGCGGTCGATCGTCGACGAGTTTGTAAGTGTGGGTGCGGCGTTTGCGGGTCAAAGGATGGACCGGCAATGCAGGTTCTTGCCAGCGAACTAGCGATCCGTACTGGTTCCACACGCTGGCCCCGGCCGCCGTGGCGGCCGCCAGTGCCGCTCCGCCGACAAACCAAGCGGTCTCCTTTCTCATATACATCCACTCCTCATTCTTTTTTAATCATATTCCCTTTTTTTCGGAAATTCATCCATCTGAAGTCGGACTTGACGTGTCTAGATGCGACTACTATAATATAAAACGCGGTATCAGAGCGTAACGGTTACGATTTAAAAATTATAGAGAGAGGACAGGTGGAAAGATATGAACAAAAAAATATTGAGTGTCGCCGCTACCGGCACACTTTTATTAGGTGGATGTGCAAGCAATGAAGGAAACGGTGCGACGGAGGAGACGAGCGACCAGTTGACCGTCTATGCGTCAACGTTTGCCTTGAAATCGTTCGCCGAGGAAATCGGAGGCGAACGTGTCCGTGTGGAGATGGTCATCCCCCCTGGCGCTGATCCCCACACGTACGAACCGACCTCGAAGCAGATGGCCGAAATCGCCGAGGCCGACTTGTTCTTGACGGTGGGCCATAAGCTCGAGCCGTACGTCGAGTCGATGGAAAAGAGCTTGGCCAATGAGAACGTCACGTTCGTGAGAACGGCCGAGGGCGTCGCACTCCTCTCGGCAGAAGACACGGTTCACGTCCATGGTGACGATGAGCATAGTGAGGACGAGCACGGACATGAGGACGACGACCATGTTGAGGAAGAGGCTAGTCATAGCGCAAATGACGGCCATAACCACGGCGAGTACGACCCACACGTCTGGCTCGATCCAATGAACGCCGTCTCGATGGCTGAAGCGGTCGAAGAGGCCTTTAGTGACAAGGCCCCTGACTATAAAGACGAGTTCGCGGATCGATTGAGCGCCTTCAAGGAAGAAGCCGCGACATTGGACACCGAACTACAAGCGGCAGTCGATGGCGGTTCGAAGACTGAGCTCCTCGTCACGCATGCGGCTTACGGCTACTTGGCGGAACGGTACGGCTTTGATCAACTCCCGATCACGGGACTCACGCCTTCGGAAGAACCGTCACAACAAGCGTTGAAGCGTGTCATCGAAGAGGCACAACTTCACGACTTGAAATATATCGCTTTCGAGGATACGGTGACACCGAAAGTCGCCCAGGTCGTTCAAAACGAGATCGTTGCGGAGACGGTGACGATTTACAACTTGGAGTCGGTCACGAAAGAGCAGATGGACAAGAGTTACTTCGACCTCATGCGCAAGAACGTCAAAGCGCTTGAGACAGCGTTGAAGTAAAATAAAAAATCTCGGCGCCACGGCGTCGAGTTTTTGTTTGTTTGGAATGGTATTACACTCGTCTCACTTACTAGCGTTTGTCGTGATTGGCTTTGTCCTGTAGAAGTCGTTCCGCGACCAGGACATAGACTAGAGAAACTAAAACTCCCACGGTACCTGGTAAAACGGCCACGATCGGGTCAGCTAAATATGAGGCTGGGATTAGGTAAGTGAATAAGGACTTCACGCTATAAAGTGCTAGTAGCGCCGTAAGGAGAATGATGATTCTAGTTTTTTTCTTCACATTTCCGAAAAACTGACGTTCAGTTTGATCTGTATTCGTTATGCCTAACCAAGATAACATTCAGTGGACCTCCATTGAATTATAGATACATTACTAGTTAATCAGGTCACAGCACCGCTCGACGCTATGTCGTCGAACTTTTCACTTGTCCGGCTGCCGATCGATTTGTCGCAACCGAATCCAGATGACACTTGTGACAAACAGTACGACTGTCATCATACTCGCTTGTAGCATCATCTCCCATAGCACATCACGTGAATCGAGACGATACGCGACTACTAAGCTTCCTAAAAGGAAACTGGTTGCTAGGGCAACGATTCGCATTAAAGTATGGTTTGGCCAACGTTCATATAAAAACATTGCGCTAGTCATCAAGGTTAATAAAAGATTCAGGAACAGCAAGATCCCCCAAAGTATCGAGACAGGATGGTCGGAAGGCGTCCCCGTGCCAAGTACATATCCCCAACTCACGATATAAAGCAAAATCGTAATCATATTCAGCCTCGCAAAGCGTTTTCTCCCGATCCGATATGCAAACACAGGACTAACGATCATATAGAATAAAGACAAATTAACAAGGAAATTACCCACTTATCCCACCGCCATTTTTTCAATACTATAATATTTAGGCGATATCATTCATAATAAATCAACACCAGCTCATCCCGCTCCATCGCGTCTTCACAGAATCGTTTCAACAGCGTCCATTTGAGCCAGACGTCATCGAGCTCCTCATGGTCGACGAACGCCATGTCGGTCACATCTTCTTTCGTGAACGCGCCCATCGCATCTTTGACGATATGAAGCAGTTGCGGCGTCAAAATCCCGACGACGACCGCCTGCTTCTCGTTGACAATCAACTCTTCGCCGATGACGGCCATCTCTAAATTGTACGTGTCATCGCCAGCGATATAAATCTCGATTTGTCCGAGAATCTTTTGAAAACGTTTAATATTTGGGAGCATCAACGTCTCATACGTGTCACGCTGATGGCTGTGCACGTGCAACAGCCAATCTAAAATCATTTCCGGGTCTTGTCCGAACGAGACCCATACTTCCGGGGAAATGCGTATATAGTGTGTCGTCTCCATGATTGAACGCCCCCCTTTTCTTCAGTTTACCCATCTTTCGGGCGCAAAAAAACCGTCTACGTGCTTTCGTAGACGGTTTGTCGTTTATGAACGGATTGTACCGGTTTTGACTTCTTCTTCTGATTCCCAAGCTTCGATGTGCTCGCGGCCTGGTAGATCTTCAATCGAATCAGCGTAGAAGACCGGATCGTCGCCTTGACGGCGTTGCTCCAAGTAATCGTCTAGGACGAGACGGGCAACTTTTGCGAGGCGGAAAATCGCATACAAGTTGACGAGTGCCATGAGACCCATGAACACGTCCGCAATCGACCAGACGAGACCGGCCGAACGGACGGCTCCGAAGAGGACCATGCCGACGACACCGATGCGATAGAGCGTGACGTAAATCTTTTTATCCGAGATGAACTGAATGTTCGTCTCACCGTAATAATAGTTCCCGAGAATCGAGCTGAACGCGAACAAGAAAATCGCGATGGTGAGGAATGATGTCGCCAACGGTCCGATTTCAGCCGTGAGCGCCGCCTGTGTCAATTCGACACCTGCGAACGATTCTGAACCGGCGACACCTGACAGCAAGATGATCATCGCTGTCGACGTACAGACGAGAAGCGTATCGACGAAGACGCTGAGCGACTGAATCAAACCTTGTTTGACCGGGTGCGATACTTCAGCTGTCGCCGCCGCGTTCGGAGCTGAACCCATTCCCGCTTCGTTCGAGAAGAGACCGCGTCGGATTCCTTGAAGCACCATCGCTCCGATGGCACCACCGAACAATTGTTGAAGTCCAAAGATCCCTTCTGAGAAAATCAAGCCGAACACTTCTGGCAATAACGATGCGTTTGATATCATGATCCAACCGGCAAGCAAAATATATCCGCCGGCCATGATTGGGACGATAATACTTGAGAGTACGGCGATGGATTGAATCCCACCGAAGATGATGACCGCAGTGACGAGTGACAATACAATACCAACTGTCGTCGTGCTAATCCCGAACTGGTTACTGACTGACAACGAAATCGTATTCGACTGAACCGAGTTGAAAGCGAAACCGAATGAGAACGTGATCAAGATGGCAAAGAGAATCCCGAGCCAGCGTTGACCGAGCGCACGTTCCATGTAGTATGCGGGACCCCCGCGCCATGTGCGGCCGTCGCGAATTTTATACACTTGCGCAAGTGTGCTCTCGACGAACGCTGACGCCGAGCCGATGAGGGCGATGAGCCACATCCAGAAGACGGCTCCCGGGCCTCCGAGTGCGATGGCAGTCGCGACCCCGGCGATATTCCCCGTTCCAACGCGTGCCGCCGTCCCGATGGCGAACGCTTGGAATGACGAGACTTGTCCTTTTTCACGTTTCATGCCGTCCTTGAATAAGAGACGAACCATCTCTGGAAACATCCGAAACTGAACGAACCCCATTCGAATCGTGAAATATAACCCTAAAGCGACAAGGACAATGATTAGCACTGACGACCAAAGCAGGTCGTTGGCGTTTGTAACGAGATCTTCTATGAATTTCTCCATCTTTAAATCCTCCGTGTATGTGTGAGTTATAAGAAAAAGTTATGTCAACTTTTTTTACATGAGTAGAATTATAGGAAAAACGTTTAAGAATTGCAATCTTTTTCGACATTTTTCACATCGGATGCCGAGCACTAGAAAAAGCGACCAATCAGTTGATCGGTCGCTCATCTTGTTTCATTTGATTAGATAAACAGGTTCAAGTTACCGCCTTCAGCCGCCCCAAGGTATGCTGCCACCCCACCGAGGTCGACGCCGTCGATTAACTCTTCTTCTTTGATTCCCATGACGTCCATCGACATCGTACAAGCGACCATTTTGACACCCGCCTCTTGAGCCGATTTGATCATTTGATCGAGTGACGGGACGTTTTTGTCGCTCATCACTTTCTTCATCATCTTCTGACCGACGCCACCGAAGTTCATGTTCGAGAGCGGAAGCTCACCCGCATGAGACGGCATCATCATGCCGAACATCTTCTCGAGGCCTTGTTTTTTCACTTCTGGTGCATCTGGCTTACGGATGACGTTGAGTCCCCAGAACGTGAAGAACATCGTCACGTCTTTGCCCATCGCCGCTGCTCCTTGGGCGATGATGAACGAAGCGAGTGCGCGGTCGAGGTCTCCGCTGAAGACGACCATCGATGCGCCGTCTGTGGCTGGTGCGCCTGCTTGTACAGCCGCAGGGCCATTCCCTTTTCGAGGACCGCTTCGACGCGCCCATTCACAAATTGTTTCGTGACGAGTTGGTTGCCTGTTTTCTTCGCCCATGCTTCGATGTCCGCGAAGAAGCCAGGGTCGCTCGCGAGGACGCGAAGCGTCTCACCTTCGCCGAGGTCGGCTACTTTTTTATTGACTTCTAAGATTGGTCCCGGGCATTGCAGACCGCACGTATCTAGGAAAATCGGTTCCCCGATTGGTTGATTCGTCATTGCTGGTGGTGCCTCCTCCGTTGCTGTTGCGGCAGTCTCACTCTCTGCCTTCGTTCCTGCTTCAATCGCATCGAAGTCACGTTTGACTTGGGACCACGTCTTGTAGCCACCACTCAAGTTTTTCACCTTGAAACCGTTTTGACGCAAAATACGGGATGCGAGATAGCCGCGAAGCCCGACTTGGCACGTCACATAAATCGTTTCGTCTTTGCTGTAGTCGTCCAAGTGATCGCGTAGCGAGTTGAGTGGAACGTTAATCGAGCCAGGAATTTTACCAAGTTCGTGCTCCGACTCGTCACGGACGTCGAGCAATGTCGCACCGTTTTGGACCAGCTCGTCAATCTCATTCCAGTGCACGACTTCATTATCGCCGAGGACGACGTTCGAGGCGACGTAACCAATCATGTTGACCGGATCTTTCGCCGAGCTGAACGGTGGTGCGTAGCTGAGTTCAAGGTCTGGGAGGTCAAGCACCGTCAAGCCGCCTTTCATCGCTGTCGCAATCACGTCGATGCGCTTGTCGACGCCGTTCATCCCCACGCCTTGCGCGCCGTAGATTTCACCTGTCGTCGGATGGAACAGCAGTTTGAGTGACACGGGTGTCGATCCTGGGTAATACCCCGCATGTGAACCCGGGTGGATGTGGACGGCTTCGAATTCTTTCCCGGCCGCTGTCAAACGCTTCTCGTTCCAACCGGTCGAGGCGACCGTCATATCGAAGACTTTGGCGATTCCAGTCGCCATCGTTCCGTTATATTTGACGTCGCGACCGTTGATGATGTCGGCGACAAGACGCCCTTGGCGGTTGGCCGGCCATGCGAGCGGAACGACCGTCGGCTCTTTAAAGATATAGTCGAGCACTTCGACGGCGTCACCGATCGCGTAGATGTTAGGATCTGACGTGAGCATCTTCTCGTTGACGCGGATGGCGCCACGGATACCTGTCTCAAGTCCTGCTCCCGTTGCAATCGAAGATTCTGGAACGACACCGATTGACAAGACGACCATATCGGTATCGATGACGCGACCGCTCTTCAAGTGGACACGTTTCCCCTTCTCAGAGAACGAGTCGACACCGTCAGACAACTGAAGGTCGACACCATGGAGGCGCATATGTTCGTGAACCGGCGAGACCATCTCACGGTCGAGCGGCGTCATGACTTGATCGGCCATCTCGACGAGCGTGACGTCGACGCCGCGTTCCCGTAAGTTTTCAGCCATTTCAATGCCGATGAAACCGCCACCGATGACCGTCGCGTGCTTCGGCGCTTTGTCGTCGACGTAGCTACGGATTTGATCCGTGTCCGGGATGTTTCGGAGCGTGAAGATGTCTTCTGCTTCTTCAATCCCGGGGATGTTCGGACGAATCGGTTTCGCCCCTGGTGACAAGACGAGCACGTCGTACGACTCATCGTACGTCTCACCTGTCTGGACATGTTTCACCGATACCGTCTTCTCGGCACGGTTGATTTTTGTCACTTCCGTCAAGTTACGGATGTCGAGTCGGAAACGCTTATTCATCCCTTCGACGGTTTGAACGAGCAGCTTTTGACGATCTTGAATCACGTCGCCGATGTAATATGGAAGGCCGCAGTTCGCGAACGAGATATACTCGCCCCGGTCGAACATGACGATTTCGTTCTCTTCATTCAAACGACGAAGGCGGGCGGCTGCCGAAGCACCACCGGCGACCCCACCGACGATTACGATTTTTTTACTCATTGCGCATTTCCTCCTTTGACGACTTCACCGGGCCAGCTCATCAAGCCATCTTCTATATTGACCACTTTATAACCTTTCGCTTCCATTTGCCAAGTCGCCTGCGTGCTGCGAGCCCCTGAACGACAAAGGATGATGTATTCTTCTTTAGGGTCGAGTGCCTCGATCCATTCCGACATTTCGGAGAGCGGATAATTTGCCGCACCCGCAATGTGCGCTTCTTGGAACTCGTCACGTTCGCGAACGTCGATGATGTTTACCGGTACTTCAAAATCCATTTGTCGTTTCAAAGCAGATGCTTTCATACTTGGTTACCCATCCTTTTAATCTATGATTTGTGAACTACTCACCACTTATTTGCTTCGCAAATTGAAGTGGGAGCTTCTTGGGAAGACCGTACTTTTACTAGCCACGATTGTTTACCAAGCTCATCGGGCAAGTCCCTGCCCTGAAGGTTTTTTAGTCGGCCAACATCAACAGGTTGATGCTCGCGTTGATATCTCGACCATGATGGGCGCCACACGTACACGTCCATTCACGGACATCCATCGTCTTCTTCTGGCCTTTCTCGCCGCAAGAGGAACAGATTTGCGTCGATGCGTACCACTGGTCTGCCTTGATGAGCGTCCGCCCGTAGAACTTACACTTGTATTCCAACTGTCGGACGAACTCATACCAACTTACGTCTCCAATAGATTTCGCCACCTTGTGGTTCTTCATCATGTTCTTCGATTTCAGCGTCTCCACGACGATGACTTGGTTCTCGTCAACGATCCGTTTTGACAGCTTATGAAGAAAGTCCTTGCGCTGGTTCGCGATCTTTTCGTGCTTTTTGGCGAGAATCAGCTTGGCTTTTTCTCTGTTCTTGCTTCCGATTTTCTTACGAGACAAGGCTCGCTGTGCCTTCTTGACCTTCTCTTCCGACTTGCGAAGGAAGCGAGGGTTGTCGATCTTCTCAGACACCATCTCGTCATTTGTCATGATGGCGAAATGTTCCAACCCGAGGTCGATCCCTACCTTGTTTTGAGCAGGAATCCACTTTTCCTCATCTTGATTGACAAGGATGGAGACGAAGAACTTGCCGGTCCTCGTCATCGAGATCGTCGCGGACTTGATGACACCCTCGAAAAAGCGATGTTGTTTGAACTTCACGAAGCCGATCTTAGGAAGTCTCACCTTCCCGTCCTCGATCCGGACGCTCCCGTTCTGATTGTTGGTCGTGTAGGAGGCGCGGTCGCTGTGCCTCGATTTGAACTTCGGGAAACCGACGGACTTGTCGCGGAAGAAGTTGGCGTATGCCTCGTTCAGGTCCATCTGGGCGTTGGCAAGGGACAGGCTGTCGACCTCTTTCAAGAAAGGGAACTCGGGCTTATACTTCGCCGGGGTCGGGAGCTTCTGCTTCGCGTCGGGGTCCAGCTTCCACTCCTCATACAACCGGATACGCTCTTCTAGCATCTTGTTGTAGACGAAACGGACGCAACCGAACGTCTTCACGAAGTGTCCTTTCTGTGACTTTGTCGGGTATAGTCGAAACTTGTACGCCTTCAGCAAAGTGATCACTCCTTTCCTTGTTTTTCGATGTATTGCCTGATGACGTCGATCGTCGCACCACCGGTCGTCACGAGGCAGTAGCTTCGAGACCAGAACATTTCTTTCCATAGTCGTCTCTTGACGTGCGGAAAGTCTCGTTTGATCAGTCGGCTGCTGGCGCTCTTGTAGGCGTTCAGAAACTTCGACATCTCTGTGTTCGGGTGGGCTTTGAACAACACATGGATATGGTCGCCGTCATGATTCCACTCGGTCAGTGTGATATGGTACGACGCGCCGATCCGTTCGAACGTCTGTCTCGCGAACTCCGAGACGTCTTCGTCAATCACCTTGCGTCTATATTTGACCCCCAGGACGAGGTGGTAATTCAGAAGAAAGACTGAATGTTTGTTTGTATCCATTTTCATTCATATATCAGTCCTTTTGATTGGTTACACTGATTGTATCAAGAACATACAATCTCGACAAGACGGGCGATTCATCTCCCACCTACGCTGGGCTTCGCCCCGAGACGCTTAGAGGAGGGAGAATTCTCGCCTGATTTAGTTAAATTTAGTTGTCAGCTTGGCAGCGGGCATCCGACAAAACTTTTGTGATTCATTGAACATGTCGCTTCCACGTGATAAATATACCCCCTGCGGTATTTGATTGCAAGCGATTTGTTTTCGAAACGGTAAACTTTAAAAACAGTTGATCTCAAACGTTGCCGCTCGACACATACTCCCCCACGTATTAAGATGAGACTACATAATAAATAGTTGGGTTACTGAACAATTTAAAGATAGAGGTGAGACGAATGGAACAGTATCAGTATGACGCCAAAGTGATGAACCGAATGAAACGGGTCGAAGGTCAAATCCGGGCTATCATCCGCATGATGGAAGAAGGCAAAGAATGTCGCGACGTCGTGACACAGTTAAGTGCAGCACGATCAGCGCTCGACCGGGCTTCAACCATCATCGTCGCCAAAAACTTGGAGCAGTGCATCATCACCGCCCAACAAGATGGCGAAGATACGTCAGAAACCGTTGAAGAAGCGATCAAAATGTTGATGAAACGCTAGTTCCGCTTGCTTTCCCTTCGCAAATGGGCGAAAGTTAAAGTAACGACTTTTAAGGGGGACTTGTTTGTGAACTTCGAAGAAAAAGTAGAATCATTTAAAGCGCTCGTTGCGGAACGTAAGATGACGTTCAAAGAGAGCGAGACTGAAACGCATGTCACATTTTTGACGCGTGAAACGACTAAATCCGGGGCTCAGCCCGTTATGATTATTGCCTTCAATAAAAAGACGACAGATGCGGAACTATATGCCGCCACGGTCACTCACGTGCCGGATTACGTTGAAGATTTACCGATTCTTAACGCCTTGAACGAGTTCAACCAAGAGTTCAAATACTTCCGTTGCGTACTCGATAGCGACCGTGACGTCACGCTCGCCTCGACGCTCGACCTCGACCTCGGCTTCTCGCCTGAGATCATCCTGCAACATTCATTCATGATGTTCCAAGCGGCCGATGAAGTGAACGAGTACATGCAGAAGTTGTATACGCAAGTCCAATAAGTACAGCGTACGAGACGAAAAGGACGATCCTCCCGGTATGAATGGGGGAATCGTCCTTTTTGATGAGCACTCACGTATCGTCGGTCAGCAGACGAGGCGCGGTCGCTTTATACCACTGTGCACAGAGAATCACGATCAAAAGTACATCAACCGCATCGCCGCCATAATACATCCACATCGCTCCCACTTCCGCTTCCCTTACCGGTACCCCTGTCGGCGGACTCGCATAAATCAACTTTGCCAAGATTTTATGGGCCGCCAAAGCTGCAATCAATACAAATGAGCGATAGATATAGCTATAGCGATGCGAAGTGACGTCTACATAAATTAAAGAAACGGTGAATAAGTACCCCGCTACGAACACATGAAAATGAATCAACGCGTATAAAAAGATGGATTGATGCATGAGCGCATACAAGTTCGTCATATAGAGCAGGTATAGTCCCCCTATGTTAAGAACGGAAGCCGTTATCGGATTCGTGAGAAATTTGAAGGGACTGCTTTTTAAAAGATTCGTCACTTTTCTCGCAGTCTGAACGTCGAGCGTCCGTAACAATAGCGTCATCGGCGCGATAAGGCAATTAAAAGTGGCGCCAACATACCGAGCAAGAGATGACCAATCATATGTCCAACAAAATTGATATGAGCGAAAGCGGCCAGCGGACCGATCAATGTGAGCCCCACACAAATCATTCCTGACATCCAAAAGAAGTAGCGACGGTGCGGCCATGGTTTGTACGTGCGACTCGTGACTTTTGCGACGAACGGATAAGCCAAGAAGGCTATCAGCAATAAGATTGTGACAACGATCTCATAGGCACCTCCCGTCGTTTGGACATGGGTGTGCATGCTTGCTTACCCTCCTTCGCTCACAAGTTTTTTCTGTCTCTGTGTATGGATGAATAGCAGCACGCCGCCTATAAGGATGAAGAGAGCTGTCACATTCCATATCAAGTCATACGGCAGAATCTCGACACCGTAGCGAATCTGATGAATTCGGAGCAATTTGTGATGGATAATCCCGTCGTATAATTGGAAGAAACCAACTCCAATTAAAAGACCACTCACCCATCGCTTCATCCAAAACGAGTCTCTCCGTCGCAAATCGGCCAATAAGAACAGCGAGGCCACTGTGGCAAACCAACTGAACGCATGGAACAGCCCGTCTGAGAATAAGCCGACAGCGGATGTCGATTTATCATAGAAATGGTGCCAGGCCAACAATTGATGAAACACCATTTCATCCAAAAACGCTATCAATCCTAAACCGAAAAGAAATCCCGAGCCAAAGTTGCGTGTCGCATAGCCACAAGGTCGACCTCCCATGTTTCCCATCCTCCCATATTAAGACGTAAACTTTCGGACAACATCCCAATTCCCTCATATTTTCCAATTAAACTCAGGCATAATGAAGAGAAAGAATGAATCTTTTTTTGAAACATTCGGTCCAATGCTTTCGTACGAGTAAGAAAAGGAGGAATTGCTGATGATGACACGTTACACCCGTTACCTCGAAGCACTCGAAGGAATCAGGAGAGCGACAAAGTGGTTCACTGACGATTTCCGACGTTTGATGGCCATCAACTACGCCATCCACGATACCCCATTCGATTCGGAACGGTTCGAACACGCTCAAGCAGTTCTAAAACAGAAGACCGGCATGTTCTCAAAATTTCGCGGCAGCAATAATTTCGTCTGGCTGTCGTTTCTCGATGCTAAGTATGAAGACATCGAACCTGCCATCGACGAGGCACTTCGGCTCGACACGTTGCTCGACCGGAAACATTTCCGTTTCAGTATGTTGCGGCCCTTTATCGCGAGCCAACTGATCAACGTGGATGAGCCCGAACGCCGGCTCGACGAGGCGAGCGCACTTTATCAGACGTTCAAAAGAAACCATCCTTGGTTGACGAGTGAAGAAGACCTCCTGTCCTCCCTCGTCCTCGTCCAAGCGTTCGATGACCACGACGCGTTGAATACACGAATCGAAACGTATTACGAAGCATTGAAAGCCGAGTTACCTCGCTCGAACGAACTCCAACTCGTCTCACACTTACTCGCTTTTAGCGACTCACCTTCAGACGAGGCCACCAACCGCCTCCTCGATTGGCGCACACGGCTCCAAGGACAAGCAATTGCCGTCAAAAACGAGCACCTGCCAGCACTCGCCCTGTTGGCCATCGTCTCAGCACCGAACGACGACGATCAACGTGACTTAATTGACATCACGAACGCCGAGAAGGAGCGGAATCGCTGGTTCCACACGCACGCGTTGACGGTCGCGCTTCAACTCGTCGCGGCGAACAACATGAAGGAAGGTGCGAGCGAGTTGTTGTTACACGGGACGTTCGCCCATTTGCTCGCCATGCAACAAGCCGCCACGGCAGCGGCGACCGTGGCCATCATCTCGAGCACGTCCTCGAGCGACTAAAAAAAGAAGGGTTTCCCCTTCTCAACTAAATAAATACCAACTGAGACAACCGAGCACGAACACCGAGTTGGCGATTTCGACGATCCCGATCTTCACGATAGGGATCTTTTTGCCGTAGAACGCGACCGCCCGGACGAGACTCGGCACGTAAGCGAACGCGAGCAACGGGTAGCCGAACATGATGAAGATGGCGACGAGCAAGGAATGATAGCCCCACGACACGTTCCGATAGAAGCGGCTCTTCTTCTCCCGAATCATCGTTTTGACGAAAAAGATACTGCCGAGGAAATACAAGTACGGCAAGACAAACATCCATACCATCGTCTCGTCCAAAACGCGCGCTCCGAGGTAATAGCTCGCTATCCCGCCGATACAAAATGAAGTGACGGCGCTGACATCGTTCCAGACGTTGCGCTCATCCTTCATTTTGGCGAAATAGGCGTTGATGAGACCGAACGGCATCATCGCGAGGACAAACCAGACAATACGCCACTCGGCCAAAAACACCGGGATAGCGGCTACACTCGCAATTGCCAAATACGTCACGACCGTGCGCAACAACTTTTGTGACTTCTTCCGTTGCTTGATGTATTGGAACAAGAAAAACGTACCCATATAGACGAACAACCAGGCGATGGTGAACGGGATGTGCGCGAGCGTCCAACCTCCGACGATACCGCCGAGTAAGAACGGTAAAATCAGCATCGACCAGGCGCCGTGCTGTTTTGGAATCATCCATGTCATGTGACTCCCTCCTTCTACGTTCAGTGTAGAAGAAAGACGGCTATAAAACTGTGATAAATTTTACAAAACAAAAAACGATCTCACGCGAGATCGTTTTTTGTTTTTAGTTTGGTCACACTTGGCACGGCTACTTCGACCACATCGTCCGTCAACATTTTCGTGACGACACGACCTGCGATCGAGACCGCGAGAAGCGTGTAAAGCGCGTTCGACAGCGGCAAATAGATGAGCGAGATCGCCAAAACGATGACATCAAATATGATGAGAATCGTCCCGACCGATACGCCGGTCCATTTCGATAGGCCGAGGGCGAATAAATCGTCGCCTCCGGTCGCCCCGCCTGACTTCAAGACAAGACCGAGACCGTAACCGGTCACAATCCCGCTCGCGATGGCGGCAAACAACGTTGCCGGCCAGACTTGAATGTCGAATGTGAGTAAATCCAATCGGTCCCACATCGCATAACTGAGCGATAACGACGCGGCGGCAAGCACGGCTTGTCCGACGAAGCGCCAGCCTTTCCACCAAAGGGCGATTAAAAAGAAGGGGATATCGAGCAAGATCATCGAGATCGCTGGATCGATATCAAATAAATAGCGGCCGAGCAATGCTAGCCCGACGAATCCCCCTTCTGCCAAACCAAACTGTTCATTCAAATAATAATAACCGAACGCCATGATTAGCGTTCCGAGCACTATGGTAGCAACTCGTTTCATTCCGATTGTCCTCCCCGTTTTCAACGGAGAGGAGGATCCTCAGTCGTAGCCGCGGTTCCATCTGTTCCATCTCCGATCTTCCGTTTGTTGATTTTTACATTGATGTCGCTTGTAAAAACTCAACGCTAGAAGTCCGGTAATTGAAACAGAGGCCATGTCCTCTCGGTATCCATAAAGACCTTCCTTTCCCAAATTGCGCGTAATCATATAACCAGTCTAACACAATCCCGGAGTTATTTCATTAACTGTACATTTAGTGTAAGTTACGTTTCGGTAAATTTTTCTTCCCGAACCACCACCAGTTCCAGTCCCCGAGCAGTTTCATCAAGGATGGGACAAGTAAAATCCGGATGATGGTCGCATCGATAAAGATGGCGAGCGCGATGCCGACACCGAGCTGTTTGATTGGACTTACACCGGTGAAGGCAAACGCTCCCGTGACGACAATCATGATGACTGCGGCCGACGTGATGATTTTACTCGTCTTGGCAAGTCCCATCTCCGTCGCGTAATCGTTATCCCCGGTCTCCCGGTAATATTCTTCAATCCGTGAGACGAGGAATACCTCGTAGTCCATCGACAGACCGAACACGAGCGAGAAAATGAACACCGGGGTCAATATACTGATTGTCTCGGCATCGTACACGTAGCCTGATTCGAAGATGATGACGAGCAGACCGAACGTCGCCCCAAGACCGAGCACGTTCATGATGATCGCCTTAATTGGAATCAAGACCGAGCGGAACGCCCACATGAGAATGACCATCGTCGCCAAGATGACAGTCACGACCGCATACGGGATACTGTCATAAATTTCTTCATAAATTTCTTCGTTGAACGCGGCCGGTCCCCCGACGTCAAAACCGCTCTCGCGCCAATCTCTGACGAACGCCTGCGCGTCTTTATCACTTGGCGGGACGTTGAAACTGATGTTGACGAGGGCGATGTCTGTATTCCCATCGAGCGTGACGAGACGATTGAACGCCTCGAGCTGTTTCGGTGCCGCTTTAGCGAGTTGTTGGAATTCGGCCGGTTCGAGACCGGATGCCGTCAAGAACGTCGTCACGTTGTCGACAATTGGATCCTCGGATAGTTCATCGGTGAGTGCCGTCAATTCATCAAGAATCATCGAGTCGGTCAAATCGTTCGTCTCGAACAAGAGCACCGCATCCGTCGACGTCTCCCCGAACACGTCGTCCCACCGCTCAAGGGCGGCCCGTGACTCGTACGAGGTCGGGAGCGCATCGGCGTCCGGGATGTTCAGTTCGAGGTCACGGACGAACCAGAGGCTTGGCAATAGCAGCAAGAGCGCGACGAGCGTCATCGTGACAGGACGTCGCATCACGAAACGGGCCAACTTCTGCCATCGTACTTCCGAGCGCGTCTCATTCGTCTTGATGAGGCGTCCTTTATTGATGGCATCCCCGACGATATATAAGGCGGACGGCAACAGCGTGAGCGCTGATAAGACCGCACCCGCTACCGCGATCAACGCACCGAGCGCGATGGCTGAAACACATCGACTTGGATGAATAACAGCCCGGCCAGTCCGACGAACACGCAAAGCCCCGAGAACAGAATCGATCGTCCCGCCGTCGCGACCGTACGGACGATGGCGGCTTCACGTGAATTCCCTTTCGCGAGCTCTTCTCGATACCGGTTGACGAGCAATAATGAAAAATCGATACCTAGCGCGATGGCGATCATCGCGACCGCATTCAAGACGAAAATGGACAGTTCCATCGTCTGGGCAAAGAAGAACAATGCACCCGCCGCCACAATGAACGTAATCAGTCCAACGAATAACGGCATGACCGCGGCGAGCGGCGTCCCAAAGACGAGCAAAAGCACGAGCAACGCGACCGGAATCCCAATCAACTCGGCCCGAATCAAGTCATTCTTCGACGCCTCGTTCAAGTCATCCGCGAAGACCGGCTCTCCGGTCAATCGCACCTCAGTCTCCGTATCACGAATCAAGGCGTCGCGAACATCAGCGATGGACGCTTCAGCCGTATCGTAATCCTCGAACTCGAGCAATAAGTAAGCCGCGTCCCCAGAGCGGGCGTCTGGGTTTTCCGAGGGCGTGATCACGCCGTCGACCCCCTCGACGTCCATTAGTCGATCACGTTGCTGTGCGATGACCGTCTCGAGATCACCACCTTCGAGCAAGACGATCATCGAGGCACCGGCCCGGTCGAACCGGTCGTTCAACGTATCTTCCACTTGGGCGAAGCGCCCGTCTTGAATCGCAAACCCGTTGCCGCGCAGTTCACCTGGCAACTGTAATCCGAAATACACCGATACCGCGAGTAACACCGTCCAAATCAATACGACAGCGTAACGCCATCGGACTAACGCTTGTCCTAATCGTTCCATCCCTGTCCACTCCTCTCCATCTAAGAAGACTGTTCCCGTTTTTAGGCGAGATTGTATAAGCTTCGTAAAAAAATCCTGAACCATGTCCCGGTCCAGGATTGTCAACGCTCAAACACTTGCAACCAGCTATGGCAGAAGTGGCGCGGCGTCGATAGGACGACGAGTCTGTCGCCCGTCTCGTCCAATAAGACGACTTTCAATAATTCGGTCTCGGCACATACTTCGGAGGAGAACACTTCACAATCGCGCTCAAACAGTTGGAACGATGTCATCGAGGTGATGGCGGTCGTTACACCGATTTGATCGACGATGACCAAGTCACGGTCACCCCCGTATGGAATCTTCCAACGCGCGCCCGCTTCGACGTCCTCGACCACGAACTGTTGATTCCGTTCATCGTACAAGGTCACGAGGCCGGGTGCCGTGAATCGTTCGAAATCATAGATCTGTTGATATGCGAGTTCGATGATATTCCCGAACTCCGGGATTTCCTCGTAACGGCTATACCGAAACGTGTGATCGTTCAAGTTCAAGGCGACGATATCTGATTCGGCCGAGTACAAATACAAATCGTCCCTTGACCAGTAGTGCAGGTTACTGAACCAATCGTCATGGAACGTCCTTGGAATCGGATGACGTTCCATCGTCCCGTTTGTCAAATCCATGACTCCGTATGTCTGCAAATCTCGGAATAGCGCGACGGCTCTTCTACCGTGCGGTTCAATATATAATGCGCAAGGAGTCCATTTCCACTCGAGTTCCCATCGGATTTGGAACGTCTCGTCAAAAAACAGAAACCCGGTTTGCGCCAAATACAACATCCAACCTCCACCAACGCGCTCTAACCATTCAACCGTCTGATGAAATTGATAGTCTGCTACTTGTTTGTACATTTGATCACTTCCTAGTTTCAGCTTAGCAACGCCTGACGCATTTTTCGATTTTGAATGTGTTCATCGAACACATTCTCCATGCGCTTGATTTTCCTGTATACTGGCAGTAGCATACCCGCAAATGGAAAGGAGGAATCTTAATGCGCCCACTACAACTCTCTCCCGAGACAGCGGTCGAACTCGCCAAAAAGCTGAACGTCCCGCTCGAGGAGCTCATGCATATGCCAAAACATATCATCGTCAAAAAGATGATGGAACTGGAGGCAGCCAAAACCGAAACGAACGAGGAAAAGGAGACGGAATGACGTCTCCTTTTTTGTTTACTACTGTTTGTTCTTACGTTTTTTCGCGACATACCAGAGACCGAGGATAGCCAAGGCAGCTCCACCGGCGACTGCATATTTGCTGTAATCTGGACGGCGTTCCGTCACGACGAGTGTCGATAACGGTGCGACCGTGACGTGCCGCTCCTCAAGCAGACGTGGCGCCGTCAAGTTGACGGTATGGTCTTCGACGTGGACCTCGAACTTGCCGGACGGAAGTTTCACCTCGACCGCTTCTTCGAGTCCGTTATGATACACGAGATGGCGTTCGACATACCCTTCGACGTGACGACTGAGTTCGAAAGCGATGACGCCTTCCTCTTCATCGAAGAAACGTAAATGTTTGCGAATCTGTTCCGTGTTCTCGAGACGGAACAGCGGATATTGTTTGCGTAGGCTGATCAAACCCTTCACGTATTCGACGCTCGGCGTCTCTTGCTCGGCCCGCGTCCAATCGAGACGGTTAACGACCTCACCCGAGTTGAAGCTGTTCTCGTCCCCGTCTTTCGTGCGGAAGAACTCTTGCCCGCTATGCAGGAACGGGATGCCTTGACCGAGCAACACGATCGATGTCGCGAGACGATGCCGGCGGCGGCGTGTCGTCTCATCGTCATCCGGATTCGTGACGGCCAGTTTGTCCCAAAGCGTCAAGTTGTCATGGCACTCGACATAGTTGACGACTTGGTTCGGTTCATCGGCAAAGCTTTGGCTTGTGACCGCACCGGCAATCCCACGTTTGACGTCCGCCGTCATGTCCGTGTTGCCACTGATCCAGCCCGGCAAGTCGTCGATGAACACATCCCCGCGGACACCGTCGCGAATCGCATCGTTGAACTGGGCGATGCGCGGCATCTTATGGGCGTTATGTTGGTTCGCCTTTTTGCGGACCGGGAGCGGCGTATCAAGATCCCAGCCTTCTCCGGTCACGAGAATCGATGGGTCGATGCGATCGAGCGCTTTCCGGACTTGGTTCATCGTCTTGACGTCATGAAGCCCCATCAAATCGAAGCGGAAGCCGTCAATCATGAACTCTTTCGCCCAATACGACACACATTCGACGATCAATTTGCGCATCATCGCCCGTTCGGACGCCGTATCGTTCCCGCACGCCGAACCGTCGGCGAGCGTACCGTCCTCGTTCAAGCGGTAATAGTAGTCCGGTACGAACTGTCCGAGCGGCGTCGTCAACGCGTCATACGTATGGTTGAACACGACGTCCATGATGACACGGATGCCACGGTCGTGCAGCGCTTGAATCATCGCTTTCAATTCGATGATGCGAGCGGCCGGGTCATCCGCCGAGGAAGCGTATGAGCCTTCGACGGCAAAATAGTGTACCGGGTCATAGCCCCAGTTATAGTTCGCCTCACTCTCGCGCGACTCGTTCACCGAACCGTAATCGAAGAACGGCATGAGTTGGAGATGTGTGACGCCAAGCCCGGTAATGTAGTCGAGAGCCGTCGGGTAACCCGTCGGTGTCTTCGTCCCGACTTCGGTCATCCCGAGGAATTTCCCGCGATGCACGACGCCACTGTCCGGATGACTCGTCAAATCACGGACGTGCGCTTCATAGATGACCGCTTCTTGTGATGAGTGGAAGAGCGGACGTTCTTTGACCCAATGGTCCGGGTTGAGCGTGGATGGGTCTAGAAGACATCCGCGCTTCCCATTCACCCCGACGACTTTTGCATACGGATCGAGCGATTCGACACGTTTGCCGGCGACAATCGCCTCGAACACATAAAATTGACCTTCGAACAAGGCACGATCGAGTTCGATGACCCACGTCCCTTTCTCGGCCCGTTCTAGCGGCAACCGTTCGAACTTCCGCGCTCGCGGCGTCCGGTACAGTTTCACCGTCATCTCTTCGGCGACCGGTGACCAGACCCGCAACCGGATGAGGTCACTTTTAAACGTCACCCCGAGGTCTTTGCCGTGATATGCCATATGGTCTAAATCTACATTTGTCTGTTGATCAATCGTATGTTCCATCTCTTTCACTCCTTCACTACTTCAAATCTGCTATCATTATAACAAAACCCTAGTAAAGGATGGATGAAACATGGCAAAAGAGAATTCTTTTGATATTGTGTCAGAAATGAACCTCGAAGAAGTGAAGAACGCGATTCAAATCGCCGAGAAAGAAATTTTAAACCGCTACGACTTTAAAGGTTCGAAAAGCGAGATGTCGCTCGATAATGGCGATGTCGTCCTCGTCTCAGATGATGACTATAAGCTCGAGCAATTGAAAGACGTCTTGATCACGAAATTGATTAAACGCGGCGTCCCGACGAAAAACCTCGATTATCAAAAAGTGGAACGCGCCCTCGGTGGCACGGTCCGTCAACGCGTCAAATTGAAGAGCGGCATCGACAAAGACGATGCGAAAAAGATTAACAACGCCATCAAAGAATCAAAACTGAAAGTGAAGTCGCAAATTCAAGACGATCAAATCCGTGTGACGGCTAAGTCGCGTGATGACCTTCAAGCCGTCATGCAACTCGTCCGTGAGCTCGAATTGTCCGTCGACGCCCAATTCACGAACTACCGATGAAACTCGCCATCATCAGTGACCCGCATGGCTCGTTTGATGATTTGAAAGCCGTGCTCGAGTCGGTCCGAAGCGAGACGGAGCACATTCTTTGTCTAGGCGATTTATATGAATGCCACATCGGTAAGAAACGACGGAACGAGCGCTTCCATGATGTGTCCGACGTCGTAACCTTCGACCCGGACTATGAGGCGCTCCTCACCTTCCCGAGTCTGCGCGGCAATCAAGAAGAGCGGATTGACGAGGTGCTCGTCGTGCCGCACCCGGTCAAGACACGCATCGCCTTATTACCGGAGCAGACGACGCTCGACGAGGCGCTGTTCTTGCACGGTCATCAAGTGAAATGGAGCCCGGACTGGGAACCGATTGTCGAGAAAGGCAAGTATCCACTCGTCTTTATCGGCCACAGCCATATTCCGGGGATTTACCGGAAAGGTCGCTCGATTCCCTGGGAAATCGGAAAGCCGTTCCAGCTCAAGAAAAAGCGTTACGTCATCAACGTCGGCGCCGTCATCTTCGACCGCGAGTGGTGTTTGTACGACACGAAAGCGCGGACCGTCACCCGCATGAAAGCATAAGAAAAGGGACCTCGCGAGGTCCCTTTTGTGGTCCTTACATTTCTTCTGGAGCTTGAACACCGATCAATCGGAGTCCTTCTGTCAACACGATCGTCACGGCTTTGACGAGGGCGAGACGTGACTGTTTGCCTGCATCTTCTTCAAGAACACGGACATGGCCATAATACTTGTTGAACGATTGCGCCAAGTCGAGGACGTAACGGCTAATGATTGACGGTTCACGGCGCTCGTGGGCACGTGTGATCACGTGCGGGAAGGCGTTGAGCATCGTCACGACGCCCCACGTGTGATCGTCGTTCGCACCCGTAAACGTCGAGCCGTCGTAGTTGCCTTTACGAAGGAGCGAGTTCGCGCGCGCGTTCGTGTACTGCACGTACGGGCCCGTCTCACCTTCGAATTTGAGCATGCTATCGAGGTCGAACTCGATGTTGTTGATGCGTTCATTCTTCAAATCGTGGAAGATGACCGCGCCGACACCGACCATGCGTGCCACGTCGTCCGCGTTCGCAAGTTCCGGGTTCTTCTGCGCGATGTTGCCTTGAGCTTTCTCGATTGCCTCTTTCAACACTTCCTCGAGCAAGACGATGCGACCTTTACGTGTCGACATCTTCTTCCCTTCTTGCAAAATCAAGCCGAACGGCACGTGGTGCATGCCATCGACGAAGTCGTAGCCGAGTTTACGGAGGACTGAGAACAGTTGCTTAAAGTGAAGTGCCTGCTCGCCGCCGACGACGTAGTTCGCTTGGACGAAATTGTACGTCTCATGGCGATAGACGCAGCTGCCAAGTCGCGTGTCGCATAGAGCGTGGCGCCATCTTTCTTTTTGATCAAACATGGCGGCAAGTTCTCGTCTTCGAGGGAGACGACCATCGCTCCTTCACTTTCGACAAGAAGGTTCTTCTCTTCGAGCATGGCGACGATTCGATCCATCTTATCATTATAGAACGCTTCCCCGTTAAAGCTCTCGAATTCGACACCGAGGAGATCATATACTTTTTGGAACTCTTTGAGTGACTCCTCGCGGAACCACGTCCAAAGCTCAGTCGCTTCCTCGTTGCCGTCTTCAAGTTTCTTGAACCACGCACGGCCTTCATCTTCAAGTTCCGGTTGCGTCTTCGCTTCTTCGTGGAAGTGGACATAGAGCTTCAAGAGCTCGGCAATCGGATGTGCCCGCACCGCTTCCTCGTCGCCCCATTTTTTATAGGCGACCATCAGTTTCCCAAACTGTGTTCCCCAGTCCCCAAGGTGTTGATGCCGACGACGTCATAGCCGTTTTTACGGGCAATCTGGTTGATGGCATTCCCAATCACCGTCGAACGAGGTGTCCCATCGAGAACGGTTTGGCGATGTTCGGTGATGAGAAATCGGTGACGATCGTCTCGTTACGCGTCGCATGTGTTGCGTAATCAGACTTCTCATCGAGCACCGTGTTGATGATTTCTTGTGAGACGACGTCACGGCTCAAGAAGACGTTCACATATGGGCCGGCCGCCTCGACTTTCGTGAATAGCTCATCATTCAACTCGTTCGAGATCTCCGTTGCAATCATGACCGGTGCTTTCCGATAAGCTTTCGCGAGTTGGAAACATGGGAAAGCAAGGTCCCCGTGTGCCTCATGTTTCGGTTTTTCAATTAGAGCTTCAATCTGGTCGAGCGTCAACTCGTCCCCGATGACACGGGACAAGGCTTCCGCATATTTGCGTTCATAACTCATTCTAATTCCTCCTTAATAAATTTCTCATAAAAAAAACGCCCTTTGCACAGATGCAAAGAGACGGGCTGGCCCGCGGTACCACTCTTCTTGCCTGCTTGACGCAGACCGCTTTATCGGTGATAACGGGGGTCCCCCGGCTACGCCTACTTAAGTTCGGATAGCATCTCAAAAGTGCGTTTCGCGATGTTTGTCAGCCTAGGCTCTCACCAATCCCTAGGTCGCTTTGTTGACGGAACAATCGTTACTCTCTTTTTCATCGACTTTCGTCTATGTGGTTAAAAGCAATTTCATTATAGAGGAAATTTCATATAGACTCAATGCTAGAATTCCGCCATTATGATGGATAGGCAGGACTCGGGCATGGTTGTACCGAATCTCCTACCATACATAATTGAATTTTTCCCACATAGGAGGGAATTATGAACCATTTTCGTAAGATGTCCGCCCTCGGTTGGAGTATTTGGAGTGTATTATTCCTTTTGACAATTTCCTTATTTGCGACAGGTGTGTTGAACATGCCTGCCATCGATCCGCTATCCTTCATCTTGATCGCATTACTTGTCGTCATTTTTCAAATGGACTCCATTGAACGGAAAGGCGTCTATTTTACCTTTTCGGAAAGCATCGTTTTAATCATTTTCTTATTCTTCGATTTTGAGACGGCGCTGTTCGTCAATCAAATCGGTCTTCTTGTCTTCCAGTTTGTCAACTTGAAACCGCGCGTCGCGCTTCGGCGTTTTCGCTTCACGTATCCGTGGAACGCCATTACTTCTTTTTTGGAAATCGCCATTCCGGCCAGTGTGTACTTGGCGCTTGGCGGTGAGACCGGTCTCGGCTTTTATTCCCAAGACTCGTTCCTTCCACTAGCCGGTTTGATCGTCGCCATCCTCTTGAATACAGTCGTCCAGAAATATCAAGTCGGTTGGTGGTTCCGTGTCGACATCCCGGTCCGCGACTTTTTAAGCATCGCGTTTTACACGTATATCGTCAGTTTCGTCTTCATTTTGGCGGCCTCTCTCTTCCGGGAGACGAATTTGCTCGTCGTCAGCAGTATCGCCGCCGCTCTCACATTCTTTATCAAGCGGCTCCTCATTCAAAAAGGTCGACAGGACGCCTTCAAATCGTTGATTGAACAATATGATGAAGCAAAAGAAGCCGTCTCGTTATCGCAGAGTGAAGCGCAAGCGATTGAAGTGTTTCTCAGTCAATGTGAACGACTCAATCAATATGATGAAGGGTTCGTCGAGTTCAAATTGTTTGATCAGACGCTCTATTTTGACTTGAAAACACGCCAGCCCATCGATCGTCATGTCGTCTTCGATTTACTCGATGCAATCTATCCGAACGAAGCTTCGATCGAATATGAGATGCGCTTTGAATGGGACGCCCCGCTGTCGAACGAGTTCTATGACGACTACCATAGTTTTATCTCGGTTCGCTCCGAAGAAATCGAAGGGATTCGCACATGGCTTGTCATGACAGGTGAACACATTTACGGCTATCCTCTCATTATCCAGCGTGAAATCGTCAAACTGCTCAAGTCATTCAACCGGACGATCAGTCGTTGTCATGAACGAGACCGTCTCTATACAGAGAGCCGAACAGACAGCCTGACGTTGCTGGCCAATGCCCGGGCTTTTTATGAATATGGAATTCAACAAATCTCCGACCACTCGATGTATCCGATTTCCGTCGCGATGCTCGATATCGACTTTTTCAAAAAGATTAACGATACGCACGGCCACCAAGTTGGGGACAGTGTGCTCCAAGAATTTGGACGGCGAATCCGTCAAGTGCTCCGTACCGACGATTTCGCCGCCCGTTACGGGGGTGAAGAGTTCATCTTGCTATTGAACCACTGCGATGTCGAACCCGCCGTCGAGATTGCCGAACGCATCCGTCAACAAATCGAGAACAAACCGTTCCACGTCGATGGAATTGACATCCCGGTGACCGCTTCAATTGGTATCGACACGATTCAAACGTTCGGGGACAAACGTCTCGACGATACGATTCGTAATGCTGACCGGGCGCTCTATGTCGGCGGGAAATATGCCGGACGCAACCGCGTTGCCCATTACAATTTCTTAACGACCTGACTCTCCCCCACGTTTCCCACGTGGGGGTTTGCTATTGACAAGCTGATATCAAACAGGTACGTTAGGAAACGTGTCCTTATAACTAAATATCACAATTTTTTATCAAGAGAGACTGAGGGACTGGCCCAGTGACGTCTCGGCAGCGGGTAACTTGTGCCAAATCCAGCGAGCGATCGGCTCGAAAGATGAAAAAAAGTGTTTCTTGTACAGGAGAGCCTTTTTTCGAAAGGCTCTCTGTTTACTTTTATGAATGAGGTGAATCAAATGGAACAACCATCAGCTAACAAATGGGCACTTCTACCTTTGCTCGTTTTCCTCGTCTTCTTTATCGGGGCAGGCATCTACTATGATGACTTTTATAAATTTCCCGTCTTGATTGCAGCCATGATCGCACTCATTGTCGCGGCAATGATGACGAAAGGAAGTGTTACTCAGACAGTCGAACGCGTCGCCCAAGGAGCCGGAAATCCAAGCATTATCATCATGATTTTCATTTTCTTGCTCGCTGGCGCATTTTCGAGCGTAGCTGAAGCAATCGGTGCGATTGACGCGACCGTCAATGCGGCACTGACGTTACTACCGCCATCGCTTTTATTAAGCGGTCTGTTCGTCATCGCGGCATTCATCTCGATGGCGATGGGGACATCGACCGGCACGATCGCCGCCCTCGCCCCAATCGCCCTCGGGATCCACGAAGAGAGCGGCGTCAACATCGCCATCGCGGCTGCGGCCGTCGTCGGAGGTGCGATGTTCGGGGATAACTTATCGTTTATCTCAGATACGACAATCGCGGCGGTCCGGACCCAACGCACGAATATGCGTGATAAGTTTCGAACGAACTTTTGGATTGTTCTTCCGGCCGCTATCCTCACGACTGTGATCTTATCGGTCTTATCGAGTGGAGAATCAATTATCGAAGCGGCAGCATTTGAATGGTATAAACTGATTCCATATCTCGCGGTCATCCTATTTGCTTTGACGGGACTGAACGTCATTCTTGTCTTACTCGGCGGAATCGCGCTCACCGGAATCATCGGCCTTTTGGATGGAAGCTTAGCCGTCACGACATATGTTAGTGCCTTAGCGGAAGGTATAATGGGTATGGCTGAAATTTCTCTTCTGACGCTTCTCATGGGAGGGCTCGTCGGTCTGATCTCACATAACGGTGGCCTAACCTATCTGCGTGACGCACTGACGTCTCGGATTCAAAAACGGGTTGGCGCTGAATGGAGTATCGCAGGACTAGTAAGTGCGATTAACGTCGCGACAGCGAACAATACAATCTCGATTCTCGTGGCTGGCCCTCTTGCTGCTAATATCGCCGATACGTATGATATCGAGCGTAAAAAGTCCGCGACTGTGCTCGACATTTTCTCATGTGCCGTCCAAGGATTGTTGCCATATGGGGCACAGCTTCTCATTGCGGCCGAACTGACCAACACGGCTTCGCCGGCGCTTGTGCCGTACATGTTCTATCCGTTCTTGCTTTTTATTTGCGGTGGACTGGCGATTGCGTTCAATTTCCCTCGCTTAAAAAAACGTTTTTAATGAATACGACCCTTTGAAGCTCATGCTTCAAGTCGTATGACGTTTTGTTTGACGTTCCCGTGTAAGCTGTTCGTTCCGTTTTTTGAAAGCGCGTCGCTTAAGCAGTTCTTCAAGTCCACGACTGATTGCCCACAGGACGAACAATAAGAGACCTAGCATTGTTAAGCGGAACGGACTTTGGATAAATTCTTCCCATTGATCGCCGATGACGGAAAAGATGATGACGACCAACAGTTTTCCGAACCCAGCCGCTAAGACAAACGTGCGAATCGGCATTTGAATCAACGCGAGTAAGTAAGTGATTAAGCTGACCGGAATAAATGGCAGCGAATAGAGAAACCCAAGGGAGACCGGACTCATATGATTGATCCGCTCGAGCCAATAGACGCCTTGTTTATGTTTTTTGAGCCACCGCGTCATCGGTTTGCGGAAGACATAACGAACGGCCGTGAACACAAGAACCGTTCCGAGCAGGTTACCAATCCATGAAAGGAAGCTTCCTAGCCAAAAACCGTATGTGGCCGCATTGGCAGAGATGATAAGGACGAGTGGAAGAAATGGAAAAATCGCTTCTAAGAATGGCGCTCCAAGACCGGCCCATGGTCCTCCCGGCAGTTCTTGAAGCCATTCAATCAATTGGATAATGCGCTGTTCGAGTGATGTGAGCATATCTGTTTCCACCTTCGACTTTCGTTATAAGCTGTTTACCCGATTTCGCTCAGGAAGACGCATCTCGCTTCCCTACTCCGAAAAAAAATAAAAAGTATTTGCGAAATTTGATTGTGATATCTATCATATAATATGGACTTGTGGTTGCAGGCAAGTCCATTTGTCGAACGACACAACCCAACGTTCGTTTTCCTGCAAAAAACTGAACACAGGGGAGTAACACACATGGAAACAAAACCAATGCGGGTCTTACTGTACTATAAGTACGTCAATATCGAAGACCCTGAAACGCTCACACAAGAGCACCTCAAGTATTGCAAAGACCTCGGCATCAAAGGACGCATCTTAATTTCTTCCGAAGGAATTAATGGGACGTGCTCTGGGACTTGGGAACAGACCGAGCAGTACATGAACGACTTGAAAGCGAACCCGCTCTTTAGCGACATCGAGTTCAAAATCGATGAAGTCGAAGAGCATGCGTTCTCGAAAATGTTTGTCCGTCATAAGAAAGAGCTTGTGACGTGGCGCTTTGATGGTGAGTTCGACGTGCCGAAACAACACGGGGCGTACCTCGAACCGGCAGAATGGAAAGAAATGATGAATCGCGACGATGTCGTCATCCTCGACGTTCGTAACAACTACGAGTACGATCTTGGTCACTTTAAAAACGCGATCAAAATCGATGTAGAGGCTTCTCGTTACATGCCCGATTGGCTCGAAGAGAACAAGGACCTCTACGAAGGGAAAACGTTACTCACGTACTGTACCGGAGGCGTCCGTTGCGAGAAATTTACCGCATACATGCGTGACCAAGGTCACGATAACATTTTCCACCTTAAAGGCGGCGTCGTCATGTACGGCAAAGACGAAGCCACGAAAGGTGAGGACTGGGAAGGCGAGCTTTACGTTTTTGACGAGCGCATCAACGTCCCGGTCAACACAGTCAATCCGTCAATCGTTTCTGAGTGTATGCACTGTGGGACGAAGACGGTCCGCTACGTTAATTGTGCCAACCCGGTGTGCAATGCCCAACACTTTTGTTGTGAAGAGTGTGAACCGAAACAAATGCGTTCATGCTCGAAAGAGTGCCAGGAGCATCCACGTAACCGCTATATCATTGAAAATATCGCGGACAAACTTCAGGAAACTGAAGGCGTCGTCGGGTAACAAAAATCGACCAGAAAGCATTTCGAGTTCATACTCGGAGTGCTTTTTTTGACCAAAACTTTACGTCTAGCCAATCACGGAATCGGGTATAAGATAGATACCATTGTCAGACAGGAAGTGAATCGATTGCTCTTTAACGAACCCTTACTCGCCGCCTTGCTCGCTTGGTTCATCGCACAAGCTGCCAAGCTCATAACTGAACTTATTAAAACACGAGATTTCGAATTAGAAATCATGTTTGCCTCAGGCGGGATGCCAAGTTCCCACTCCTCGACCGTCGTTGCCTTAGCGACCGTCATCGGTCGGACTGAAGGGATCGACTCTAGCATGTTCGCACTCGCCTTGATATTTGCGACGATCGTCATGTATGATGCGACCGGCGTTCGTCAGGCGGTCGGATTTCAAGCCCGTTTATTGAATGACTATTTTAAAGGCATTAAGCATGAGACACCCATTTTAAATGAATTGGTCGGTCATACCCCGTTCCAAGTCATTATCGGGCCTTACTCGGTCTTGTCGTCGGATTATTTTTCCCGATTTAATGTAAAATGCGAAGGCATGTCGTCCTTCTCTTAAAAACGATACCATCTTTTTGTGAACTTTCACAATAGAGACGGTATAGTGATAGAGAGGAGGAATCGACATGCCTTTTTTGCAGAAATCTTATGAGTCACTCGATACACTCGCCGAAGCGATTGGACAGGCCATCCGGGCCCCGATCACGATTGAAAATCGGCACCATCAGCTACTCGCCTATAGCACCCATCCCGACTCGACCGATCCGGCTCGAATTGCGACCATTATTGGCCGCCGCGTTCCGGAGGCGGTCATCGAAGACTTGTGGGAAAGCGGAATCCTTCAGGAAGTGATTGACCGTGATGCACCGGTCGTCATCCCGGCTCGAATGGCCGTTGGTCTTGGCGAGCGAGCAGCCGTCGTCATCAAACAACAAGGTGATGTGCTCGGTTATATATGGAGCCTGGCTCGCACGACCCCATTTTCTGAACAAGAACTCACCGTCTTACAGGAAGGGGCAAGCATCGCTAAGAAATTGTTGATGACCATCGCGATGCACGAACGACGCATTGATGCAGAGCTCGAACGTTTCTTTTTAGAGATATTGGCGACCCCCACCTTGTCAGCCTCACATCGTGAACGCTTGAATGAGCTCGCACCAATCGCTGTCGCAAGTCGTCTCACCGTGATTGAGTGTGCCCAACCGGTCACGCCGCAATTAGCGGAACGATTGTTTTACGTCTTGGCCACCCAACAAGCCATCGAAATCGTCTTACATGCCATCGATGGTCCACAACTCCTTGTCTGGCATTATATGAAATCGGACTTGCCTGAGGAAGAAGCGGCGCTCTTACAGTGGGCGGACCGCTTCGAAACCCAGCTCCGCGACAAGTTCGTCGAAGCGGAGCCACGTCTTGGCATTAGTCGACGTTTTTTCGAGAGTGACACGCTCTATACGGCGATGGAAGAAGCACGTCGGGTCACTTCACTTCGGCGCAAATTCCCGTTCGAGCTGGCGACATCACGCTCGTTCGAACAGATTGGAATCTATCAGCTCGTTCCAGAGTTGGCCCTACGTATCGAACTTCGTTTTGAGACACACCCGATCATCGAACGTTTGCAGGCATATGATGTGACGCACCATACTGAACTTGTCACAACACTCGAATGGTATTTCTATTTTGACGGGAACGTCAAACGTGTCGCCGCTCACCTTCATATTCATCCGAACACGGTATTATACCGAATTCGCCGAATTGAGGAGCTGACGAATATCACCCAAGTCTCGCTTCCCGAACGTGCCGCCGTTTACCTCGCTATTAAAGCCGGACAGTTCCACCAAGAAGATTGATTACCTCTTTGTGTTTTTCCACAAAGTGAATGGGATTACTTTTAGAATCCTTCCTAAAGACAGCGTTCTCAGATGAGTCTATACTAAAGGTGTGAACAAATTGTGTCAGTGGAAGAAAGGGGAGCTTTACATGAAAATCGGGGTATTAAAAGAGATTAAAAACAACGAAAATCGCGTCGCCTTGACGCCAATGGGTGCAGCCGTATTGACTGAACTTGGACACGAGGTCCTCGTCGAGACGGAAGCAGGCATCGGTAGCGGCTTCACGAATATGGAGTATGTTGATGCTGGGGCGACCATCGTTGATATAGCCGCGGACGTTTGGGAAAACGTAGAATTAGCGTTGAAAGTGAAAGAGCCGCAACCATCAGAATATCGTTATTTCCGTCCAGATTTGACGCTTTTCACTTACTTGCACTTGGCCGCCGAACCAGAACTCACGAAAGCACTCGTCGATTCTGGTGTCACGGCGATCGCGTATGAAACGGTTGAAGTCGATCGGACGTTGCCGCTCCTTACACCGATGAGTGAAGTGGCAGGACGGATGGCCGCTCAGATCGGAGCCCAAATCCTTGAAAAACCACATGGTGGAAAAGGAATCCTTTTGTCAGGACTGCCTGGGGTGCCGCGTGCGAACGTCACTGTCATCGGAGGCGGGGTCGTCGGGACGAATGCAGCCCGCATCGCCATCGGCCTCGGCGCGAATGTTACCATTATGGATATCAGCCCGGCTCGTTTGCGCCAAATCGATGACCAGTTTGGCAACACGATCAATACACTCATCTCAAACAGCTATAACATCGCCAAACAAGTTGCTGAAAGCGACCTCGTCATCGGTGCCGTCCTCATTCCAGGCGCGAAAGCACCGAAACTCGTCACGAAAGAGATGGTCCAACAGATGTCTCCTGGTTCTGTGATCGTCGATGTCGCCATCGACCAAGGCGGAATCTGCGAGACAATCGACCATATCACGACGCATGATGCGCCGACGTATGAGCGTTATGGTGTTCAACATTATGCTGTGGCCAATATGCCAGGTGCCGTGCCACGCACATCCACGCTCGGTTTGACGAATGCGACGATGCCATATATCATCGAGTGCGCACAAAAAGGGATCTTCCCGGCACTTCGTGAAAACGCGGCGTTACTCAAAGGCTTGAACGTCATCGATGGAACGGTCACGTATGAGGCTGTCGCGCGTGACCTCGGTTACACGTTCGTTGCGCCTGCTGAAGCGGTCACGAAGCAACTACAAGCGTAAACATAAAGCCGCCAGCTACGATGCTGGCGGCTTTTTTGATGTCGTCGACCATAACAGAACGCTCGAACCGATTGGTTCGAGCGTTCTTTGTGTTTATGCGTTCTCGACGGCGATGTCCTCACCGATGATTTTTACTTCAGGTTCAAGCTCAATCTCAAACTTCTCCTTCACGGTCGCTTGGACGTGACGGATGAGCGAGATGTACTCGGTCGCCGTCGCCGCGTCAATATTGACGATGAATCCAGCGTGCTTGAGCGAGACTTCTGCGCCGCCAATCCGCTTCCCTTGAAGGCCACAGTCTTGAATTAATTTACCGGCGAAGTAACCAGGCGGTCGTTTAAAGACGCTGCCACACGACGGATATTCAAGCGGTTGTTTCGACTCGCGCTTGTACGTCAAGTCATCCATCACTTCTTTGATCGCCTCATAGCCAAGCGGCTCGAGTTCAAACGTTGCTTCAAGGACAATCAACCCGTCTTTAGAAACTCGGCTCGTCCGATAATCGAGGTCGAGCTCGTCTTTCGTGAGCGTCATGAGTTTCCCTTCTGGCGACAAGACGACCGCACTCGCGATGACATCTTTCGTTTCTCCACCATAGGCACCTGCGTTCATGTAGACCGCGCCACCGACTGTTCCGGGGATGCCACAGGCAAACTCGAGGCCAGATAACTCCTCGATTAACGCTTGGCGTGAGACGTCGATAATGGCCGCACCCGCTTGAGCGATCAAACGATTACCATCACGACGAATGGTATTTAATTCGTTCAAGTTTAAGACGATGCCGCGGAGACCCCCGTCACGAACGATCAAATTCGACCCGAAACCGAGAATCATAAACGGGACATCCTCACGATGGGCGAGTTCAAGCACGGCTTGCACTTCCTCGTACGTATGCGGAGCAACGAAATAATCGGCTTTCCCGCCTAGCTTTGTATACGTGTGTTCCGACAACGGTTCATCTTGTTTCACGCGATCGGTTGGAATGATTGTAAGTAGTTGATTTAAAAAGCTCATGCGTTGCCTCAATCCTTTACGTTCTATTTTTAAGAGTGCCTCGGTTCGTCAAGCTAGAGGCAAACACGGCACTGAATGGTGTCAGTACGAAACACAGTATACAAATCTTTGTCAGGGGTGACAAGCAACGTTTTCTTTACAATGAAGGAATTGGTTTATAGCAATAATGATACAGCTACTGCCACAACAATCGGAATTGTAAAATTATCCCAATCGCGATATGAAATCGCTTCTGTCAGCGTCGCAATAATTGAAACGATGAATCCATATGTTACCACTTGCCATAAGGGAATATCATTCCACAAAAATAATAAAAAGAGAACTGCATAAGAGCTAAGGAACATCGCCATGCTCCCTTGGAACGAACGTTTCTGACCATACAAGTCGTACGTCACTGTACCATATTTTCGTCCGATGAGAGCGGCCAAGCCGTCTCCCCATGCTAAAACGAGTGAGCCCGCTAAAAAAGCGATCGGCTCTGATTCAAAGAAAAAGAACAGGATTACGAGCAAGGCAATCGGATAATAGACCGTACCAAACGATTTACGTTCCGTCTGATGGACCGGTGACGGACTCTTATAAAGAAGGAACGCGTTTGCGAACGTGAAAAAGACGAGTGGCACGGCAGCGATGTACCAAGTCTTCATTAACCAGACTGCAAGTAGCGACCAATGTCCGACCGCAATATGTACACTTTTACGAATTGTCTCATCCGTCCAGCCAAGGCGTTTGCCAATCTGTTCAAGACCGACGAGAAGCACCATGACAATGACGATAGACAGGATGGAACTGATCCATTCATTCATTGTTGGACCACCTTTATCTACATTTTTTTGTATGTGTTCATTATACCTTAATCATGCGATAGCCTAGCTTCCTTTTCAAACATTTGGTAGAATGAGGTCAAATGACTGTGTAGCCAACGAACGAAGGCGGCTATAGAAAGGATACCTGTATGCGCGACGCAATTTCGATTCAAACTTTGGCTGATTGCCTTCATTATATGCGAGTTGGCGACATTGAACGGGCCATCTCACTCTTCCCAGAGGACGTGCGCGAGCATTTTCCGAAAGAGCTTCGTAAAATCCATTTGTTTCATATTGAAAAGAACGGACTGTCAATCAATCAAATCGTCGCTTTGGCGAACACATTGACGGGAGAGCATTTATCCGCGACCACGATTCAAAACTGGACGAAGCGGGAAGTACGCAAAATCATCGGGGTGCCTCGGATCGGGAAGAAATACTCGCTTCAACAAGCGGCCATCATCTATTTGTTAGATGATTTAAAGCACTTGTTCTCGCTTGAAGAAACAAGTTCGCTCCTCGCGCTCATTCTCAACAACCCTGACCGCGACGAAGACGATCTCATTTCGCCAATCGATTTTTATCGCCTCTACGCCGAGTACGCCAAATCGACGAGTCCGATCGAGCTTCTCGACACACGTGCGAAGCGTTCGATTGAAAAGATGGGTTACACCCATCCGAACATCTTGCATGTCCTCAAACTCTGTCTATACGCACATCGCGTGACGGCGCTCGAACTCGAGGCCAAACATTATTTGAGCCGCTTCATTTGACCTTCGTCGAGTGAAGCTTTTTTATAAAAAAACACCAGTCGCCGTGACTGGTGCTCGTCATATTCCTTACATCGATACCGCGATAGGCATCTGTGATTTCACTGTCAACGTTTTAGGACAGACAACAACTCAAACATCGAGAGTTGATCAGCCTCTTTCGTCAAGCAGAAGCAGTCATCGTCTTGTTTGCGAAGTTCTGCCACAAGTTTACCTGCTTTGTCTCGAACACTGAACTTGTAACGCTCGACATCGTATTGAATCGTATAGAGACCGCGTTCATAGACGTTGTACTCACACTTTTTCCCGAATAACGAGAATTTGTCCTTCAACTGACCGATCGCTTGCCCATCGTGGTTCATGACGACCCACTTCTGACAGTTCGGGATGTACTTCCCGTGAGCGATTTGACGGCCTGACAAATTGTGCACCTGAACACTGCCCTCCGCGTCGCGGTGAACAGATCCGATCGCATCATTTGTCTCATCATAAATGGTCGCTTCCCCTTGCGTAAAGACGCAACCTTTTACATAAATTAATTTGCGCACCGCTTTTCCTCCTATATACGTTCCAACCGTGGATTTGTGTGTGTTTGGTTGGTCTTTCTATGAAACCCCAAATTGGTACTGTTCGTCGCCTTTTCTCGTTTCAGCGACTACATATTTCATATGACGAAGATGATTATTGCACCGATTGATGAAAAAGACAACCCCTTTTTCTTCGACACAATCCGCCATTCTGTCAAAGTTGTGAACACTCCTGATGTTACCGCTTGAAACCAGCTTGTTTCAACATCTCTTCGAGCTCCGATCTTGCAATCAGACGAACTTGATTCGGTTCTGCCAATTCGTAAGCACTATCGGTATAGGACGAGTTCGTGACGACCCAACCTTCATTTACACCGTAGTACGGGACGGACGCCGCCACTTGTTGGACCGCCTCGAGTCCGACTACTTTTTCATAACGCTTTGCTTGAACAGCAATCGACCATCCGTCATTTGTTTCTAAGAGCAAATCCGCCCCAAAGTCACGCGAGGCGGGTGTGACCGTCACGGTGTAACCGAGTGCGGTGAACAATTCCTCTAAAAACAGTTCAAACTCACGGCCGTCCATTCGGTCGATACGCTGAATCGTCGAGAGCCGCATCCGCCAAATGAGCCAAAGCAGACCAACGCCCAAACATGCGACGATACTCCAAAGTGGCGCATCCCACCACCATAATCCAATGGCGATCAATATGCTGAGCCCCATTCCCTTCACGTCTATCGTCCTCTCTATATGTTCTTGTCTTCACTTTACCGTTTGAAGGCAGGAAAACAAAGGGGGATCTGTCGAATGTATTGAAGATGTACCCGTTTGACTTAGAGAAGGAGGGATCATCGTTAATGGAGAACCGAGGATATCTCCAAAACGAACTGCTACATGCCTTGCCTTACGGTGTAGCGTTGATTACGACGGACGGGACCATTGTCCAAGCAAACCGTCCGTTCTTAGAGCAATTTCCTGAAGACTTACAAACGCGATCGAACATCTTTCATATGGTCAACCAGTCACCAATTACAATGGAGCTATCACGGCGGATGGAACAAGGTTTGCCTTGGACGTACGAGATGCCGACCATCCGTATTCATGCCATTCCAAATGGCGACGTCTACATCCTGTCGATTGAACCGCTCCCACTCGATACGCGAGTGACTGTGCAACATAATGCCTTCGAGGCAATGATGCATACGGAACTCGATATGGCGATGATCATGACAGATGCAAACCTGTTAATCAATCGATTCAATAAGGGTGCAACCGAACTGTTCGGTTATGAGCCGCACGAAGTGCTCTATGAAATGACCCCATTCGGTTTATTCGAATCACGCGAACTGAGCGAGAAGCGGACCCATTACCAAGACGAAACGGAGCGACTTTTGTCGTTCGAACAAATGTTACGTACCGCATTGGACCGTGGCGACCGTGAATGGAAGTTCCAACGAAAAGACCGAACCCATTTCGTCGGAAAATTATTCATGCACCCCGTGTATGAGCAGGCTCACGTCATCGGGTTTTTCTTTTTCGTTTTCGACGTCAGTCCTGAAATCGCCTTGAAAAGCGAGTTGCTTCATAAAGAGCAACGTTATCGCATGTTCGCCGAATCCGTCATCGAAGCCGTCCTCTTCCATGAGGGTGGGACAATCCTCGATGCGAACAAAGCAGCCGAAACGATTTTCCGAATCCCGGCGGAACAGATGGTCGGCCGTCAAACGATTGAGTTCATTGCCGAGGGATATCGAGCCGACGTGTTGCGCCGAATCCGGAATCATATCCAGACCCCTTACGAGGTCATTGGACGTCGAGAGGATGGGACGTTTTTAGAAATGGAAGTCTATCCGAAAGAAGTGACGTTCCAAGGACAGACGCTTCGTGTCGCTGTCATGCGTGACATCAGTGATCGCAAAAAAGTGGAGCGTATGCTCGAACGAGAAAAAAATGCCATCGCTCGGCAACGGGACATCATCCAGTCAATTTTACAAGCGTCCAATGAAGCGTTCGTCTTGACCGAATCGAATGGCAGCGTCCTCTTTATGAATGTGCACGCCCGCCGTCTGCTTGATTTACCTGGTATCGCCCCAAACAAGATGCAAGAGCGGATCCCGCTCCTGACGACGTTCCGGGCGCGGGACCGGAGCGAGATGTTAAAAAAAATTGACATGTTACTCGATGGATCAGCTCGAGAAGTATCGATGCGCTTCTCCATCCCACAACCGAATGATCGGGATGAACAATATTACGAAATGTATGGGACCGGTATGGATACGAAACGTCAAATCGGGATGGACAGCGGCTTCTTGTTCGTTTTCCGTAACCGAACCGAAGAAGAGCGAATGGACCAGATCAAAAACGAGTTGGTCAGTACCGTATCGCATGAACTGAGGACCCCACTCTCATCCCTATCAGGATATATTGAATTGATGCTGACCCGGGATTTGAATCCTGAAAAACGTGAACGTTACTTGAAGACGATGGCAAAGGAAGCGAAACGACTGACCGACCTGTTGAACGACTTTCTCGACATTCAACGAATGGAAGACGGTAACCAAGAATACAAAAAGAATCGATTCGTCTTGAATGACCTCATTTGCGATGTCGTCGAACGCTTCCGAGAAACGAGCAGTCATTCCATCCATTTCGATGATGCCGATGAATCGCTTCAACTTGTCGCCGATCAGGACCGGATCGAACAAGTCGTCATCAACTTGCTCTCCAATGCAATCAAGTATTCGCCCCACCATCCTGAAATTGAAGTACGGGTCCGGAAAGAACAAAATCAAGCTCATGTGTCCGTTCAAGACTTTGGTATCGGTATTCCCGAGCATGCGTTTGAAGAACTGTTCAAGAAGTTTTATCGTGTTGATAATTCGGACACACGTCAAATCGGCGGCACGGGTCTCGGGCTGTCGATTTGTAAGGAAATTATCGAGTCGCATGGCGGCAGTATCGAGGTCGAGTCGAGTGTCGGTGTGGGTTCGACATTTACATTCACCTTGGATTTAGCGGAGGAGACATTATGAACCATTACGCTTTCACTGGTTTTCCAGGTTTTCTAGCCGGGAAGATGATCATGCATCTCGCCACATTACCGAATCAGATTGGGACGATTTACGCGCTCCATCTTCCGTCTGAACGTGCCGGAGCAATCGCCTTGAAACAAGAATTGTTGGCGTCCACGTCGTTACGAGATGATCAGCTCGTGCTCGTCGAGGCCGATATCAAGCTACCTGAAGTCGTGCTCGATCCGATTATGCGTTCCGTTATCGAGCGAGAAGTCCATTACGTTTTCCACTTGGCGGCCGCCTACGATTTAAGCATCCCATACGATGTCGGATATCGCATCAATTTCCTTGGAACGAAACATATCACCTCGTTTGCGAAACGAGCGCCACATTTAAAACGGTACGTTTACTTTAGCACTGCTTATGTGTCTGGTCGCCGCCAAGGGACCGTTTATGAGAACGAGTTATGGCACCGCGTCCACTTTAAAAACCATTACGAGGCGACGAAGTATGAAGCTGAGGCGATTGTCTCGCGCGAGTTCGGCTCGATGCCGGTGACCATCATCCGTCCAGGCATCGTGATCGGCCACAGCAAGACCGGTGAGACGAAAAAGTATGACGGAGTCTACTTCGTTTTGAAACTGATGGACCAGCTCCGCCAAGCAGCGCCGCTCCCTTACATCGGACGGCAGAATATCGAAGTGAACCTTGTCCCGTACGATTATGTCGTCGAGGCGACCGCTTATCTCGCCCACGCACCGGTTGGGTTAAAGCGGACGTTCCATTTGACAGACCCATTCCCGCACGGGGCACGAGAAGTATTTCGGATGATTCATGAAGCGATGTTCAATCGTCCTCCACGCGGGACGATTCCGCATACGGTCGCGGAGATCGGGTTCTCAGCGTTACATTTATCGGAACGATACAAAGTTCCACGAGAACTGCTCGCCTATTTCAAACATCAAGTCCATTTTGACACGACCCAAACGTTACGCGCACTTAACGGTACCGACATCGTCTGTCCAGATTTAAAAGATTACTTGCCCAAAATCGTCGCCTATTACGAAACACACAAAACGCCTGATCAGGCGTTTTGTGTGTCAACCAATTAATAACTTCTCTTTTGGATAGCGAATTTGGCGATCGATTTGTCGCGCGACGGTAAATAGAATCGTCAACGAGCCGACACGGCCAAGCAACATCATGAACATGATGAAACTTTTCCCTGCGTCGTTCAGTTCTGGAGTGATCCCGAGTGACAATCCGACCGTACCGAACGCTGAAACGGCTTCAAACAATAGGGCTGGCGCTGGCAAGTCACTATTTGTCAAAACTGTTAAAGTCGTAATCAACAAGATAAAGAAGAAACTTGAGATGGCCACAACATACGCTTTTTTGATTTGGAATGCGTCGATCGTCCGTTCTAAAATGACCGTCTCTTTCTTCCCAACGATGAACGCCCACATATCAGCCAAGATGACCGCCACGGTCGTCACTTTAATTCCCGATCCCGTGGAAGCTGCACCGGCACCGATATACATGAGGACGATCATAATACCAATCGAGATGGGTGCCATTGTCGTCAGGTCAGTCGTATTGAATCCCGCTGTTCGTGTGGTCACGGCTTGGAAAAATGTGACGTTCATCGCTTCTCCAAATGGCCGACCGTATAAACCGCCTTCTTTCGACACCCATTCAAATAGCATGAGCGAGAACCAGGCGATTCCATTGATGATGACAAGCGAGGCTATCATAATCTTTGAATGAAGAGCGAGCCGTTTCCAGCGCTTCACCTCAGCCGCGTCGGCAATCGTTGTGAATCCGAGACCTCCAATCATCAACAAGACAGCAATCGTGACAATGATGGCAGTGTTTTGTTCAAACTGCATCAAATTATCCGACCATAAGGCGAACCCCGCGTTGTTGAATGCAGAAATCGCATGGAAGAAACCATAATACAACGACTGGCCAAAGCGATAATCTCCGGTGCTATACAATTCGAACGTCAAAAACAGCATCCCGAGAAATTGCACGATCAGCGTCGTAAAGACGATGTTCCGGACGAGACGGACCGTGCCGCCTGGCCCCGACAAGTTAAGCGATTCTTGAAGCAGGATCCGTTGCTTCAAGCCAATCTTTTTACCGAGCAAGCTGAGTAGCATGAGGGCGACCGTCATGAAGCCGAGCCTCCGACTTGAATCAATGCGACAATCACGAGCTCCCCGAACATGTTAAAGGAAGCGCCAACATCAATCGTCGACAACCCAGTCACCGTACCAGCCGAAGTCGCGACGAACAAACAGTCTATCCACGACACGGGCTGTGTCTGCGAGAAAGGCATATATAGTAGTGTCGCCCCGATAAAAATGGCGAGTAAAAATCCAGTCGCGATAAAACGGGCCGGCTTTTCAAATACGAGCCGGTAGAGCGCTTCAATTCGTTTTATGCGCAATTCCCGTACGGTCAATCGATGTCGCATCTCGTTATCTCCTTCAAATCAATTTTTCTAAGGCTCATATTACTCCTCGCCTTTAAAAATGCCAACCAGAAAAATGTATCACTAACTGTTTGCTGATTTTTTTGGTAATATGAGAGATAGACTTTTAGATAGTTGAGGAGGTTGAATGAAACCGTGGACCCTAGTACGGTAGATCATTCGCTAACGGATGTTTCGCGAAGGTTGGAGCGTCAGTCACAATGCATGCCCGCCCATCTTTATTTCCAGCTCGAAGAACTGCTACATTGGTCACTTGATCAAGAAGTTGTGAATCAATTGTACGCATTATTAAAAAAATACGACGTATTAACCGATATAGAGCGTGAAGAACGAAATATCAGCATCCAAATGCTGATTGACGAAAACGGCGCTTAACCATCGGGAACGCATTTGCGGGAGACGAGTTAAGTCTCTCGCTTTTTTTGTCTCCTGATTTTTTTAGAAAGGTGGAAAACATAGACATGGATGTCGTCACGTTAGTAGGACTCATACTTGGGTTCCTCACCCTCGTCGGAGGAATGGTATTGAAAGGAGCCGGGGTGGCCCCGCTCATCAACCCGGCAGCGCTCGTCATCATTTTTGTCGGGACAGCGGCCGCGGTCAGTATCGCCGTCTCCAAAGAACAGTTGCAGAACGTACCAAAATTGTTCAAAATCCTGTTTAAAAAACAAGATTTACCAAGTAAATCTGGGCTATTGACGCAGTTCGTCGACTTATCGACACAAGCACGTAAAGAAGGGCTTTTGTCGCTTGAGACAGCACTCGAACAAGTTGAAGAACCGTTCTTGAAACAAGGGATGATGATGGTCATTGACGGCCAACCGTCCGAATATATCGCCGAGGTCATGTCGCGCGATATCGAGAACATGGAGCAACGCCACAAAGCGAACTCGGACATCTTCACACAAGCCGGCACGTACGCACCGACACTCGGGGTTCTTGGAGCCGTTATCGGGTTGATTGCGGCCTTAAAAGATTTGTCCGATATTGAAAAGCTCGGTCACGCGATATCAGCCGCGTTCGTCGCGACGTTGTTTGGGATTTTCACAGGATACGTCCTCTGGTTCCCGTTCGCCAATAAATTAAAGCAGTATTCGAAGAGCGAAGTCATTATCAAAGAGATGATGATTGAAGGGATTCTCTCGATTCAAAGTGGGGAGTCGCCGAAGACGCTAGAAGATAAACTGTCCGTGTATTTGTCTCCAAAGGAGCGAGCCGATTATGAAGCGCAAAAAGAAGCATGATCATGAAGAACATATCCCAGAAGGTTGGCTAATCCCTTATGCGGATTTACTGACGCTTTTACTTGCCCTCTTCATCGTCTTGTTCGCCTCGAGTAACATCGACCAGACGAAACTCGAGAAAATGTCTCAATCCTTTAACCAAGTGTTCTCTGGCGGGACGAGCGTGTTCCAAGCGTCGACCGCCTCGAACAGTGATATTAGCCGTACGACCAAGACAGATACGACGGCGAATCCACGGACGTACGAACTTGCCAAACTCGACGAACTAAAAGAAGAAGTCAACCAGTACATCGAAAAAAACGGGCTTGAGAATGAAATTGAAGCAACCATCAATTCGAGTGGGCTCGTTTTAACGATTCAAGACCGAGCTTTGTTCAGTATGGGAGAAGCGACACTCGATGCTGACGCGCGGACCGTCGCACGTTCCATTAGCGGGATTCTCGCACAAGCGGGCAACCGTGAGATTGTCGTATCCGGTCATACCGATAACATCCCCATCAACACGGCCCGCTTCCCGTCGAACTGGGAACTCAGTTCGGCCCGGGCTACGGCCTTCATGCGCGGACTGTTAACAAACGATGCCTTGAATCCTAGACAGTTTACACTCGCGAGCTACGGAGAGTATAAGCCAATCGCGACGAACGACACCGAAGCCGGGCGCTCAAAAAACCGCCGCGTCGAAGTATTGATCAAACCACTCGTCGATTTATCAGAAGGCTCCCCGAAGATGATTGAGACGCTTGTCTTACCATAAGAAAATCCCACTCTGTCGAGAGTGGGATTTTTCGTTATCGTGTCCATTCAAAGTATTTGCGAGCGAGTTCGGTGAGTGGGCTGTCAAACAAACGCTTCCGCCAATACAAGTCCGCTACTTTTTTGACGGCCTCGCTTCGCGACGGATATGGATAAATCATGCGTGACAGTTTGCCTATTTTATCGCCTCGTTGCATCGCATAGACGACAATCTGCATCCAATCACCGGCCGTCATCCCGACAGCGTGTCCGCCGATGATTTTGCCGTTCTTACGCGTGATGATTTTGACAAACCCTGTCTCTTGGCGGTCGGCGACGAACCGGTCGACCTCGGACAGCTTCGCTTCAAAAATTTCGATATCGTCTCCGTGACGTTCACGCGCCTCGGCCTCGGTCATCCCGACGTGAAACACTTCGGGATCCGTGAACGTAATCCACGGCATTTTCGTGTAGTCGACTTTGTTCCACAGTCCGAATAAGGCGTTGGCTACGACGGCCTTGCCTTCCTCGCCGGCTGCATGCGTGAATGGTAACGTCTTGATCGTATCACCAATTGCGAAGATGTGGGGTTGTGACGTGCGATACGTCGACGTGACGTCGACGAACCCGTCTTTGATGTGAACGCGAGCCCGATCGAGTCGAAGCTCATCGATTCTCGGCTTTCGACCTGTCGCCACGAGGAGCTTGTCTGCCTCATACGTGACGGTTTCCCCATCAATCTCACCAGTGACGTGAATACGTCCCGCGACTTCCGAGATATGATTGATTTTAATTCCAATTTTAAGGCACATCGCCATTTCAAGCTGTGAACGAAGCAACTGGCTGACCGATTCATCTTCTCGCGGTAAGAACGTATCCTGTGCCTCGAGCACGGTCACTTGGCTACCGAGACGAGCGAACGACTGGGCAAGTTCGAGACCGATTGTGCCTGCCCCGATGACGATGATACTCTCCGGCAACGTCTCTTCTTCAAACACTTGCTCGTTCGTTAAGTATGGCACGGTGTCCAGGCCGTCAATCGGTGGCACGGTCGGTTGTGATCCCGTGGCGATAACAAATTTTTTCCCAATTAATAAGTCGTCGCCGACTTTAAGTTCGTACGGGCTTTGGAATGACGCCTCACCGATATACACATCGACTCCAATTTTTTTGAAACGTTCTGTCCCGTCATGATCTTGAATGATGGCACGGGCACGATCGACGCGGGCCTTTGTCGTCTGATAATGAGCAGGTCCGTCAAACTCGGCTCCGAGTACGCGGGCGGCCTGCATCATACTGCTCGCTTCTTTGGAAGCGGCAATCAGTGCTTTCGATGGGATACACCCGACATGGAGACAGTCACCCCCGAGATGCTTCTTTTTCTCAACCAGAGCCACTTTTACGCCTAGGTTCGCTGCGCCGGCCGCGACCGTCATCCCAGCCGCACCCCCACCTATGACAATCAACTGATAATCCTTCATCTTATCAACCTCCGATATCGTTCACTCACGTCTTGCATTCGATTTCGGTTCACGCCAAAGTCATAGTGACCGAGTCGCGAAGCCGAGCGGAATTCAATCTGTCTCGTCTCATCGTCGAATCGAAATTCGACGTCATCCTTGAAGCGCATCACTTTTGTTGATACGACATAATGAAGCATGTCCCGGGTCTCTTCGACTAGTTCAGTTCGAGGTAGCTGCCCCATCACCATCTTGATTGTTTCAATACTGTGAACCCGGTCCCGTCCGTAAAGAAGCGGCTCCATGCGCAATGCTTCTATCGATGTTTCGGTCGAAACGGCGTTCGGACTGCCAGATAACGGCTTCAATGATTTCGTTGCCACGAAAAAACCTCCCTCATTCTACATACAATTACATGTATCCTGAATTCGGGAGGTTTAACCCTTTTAATGCAGTTCGCTCGGGTCGAGCGGCAAAAGGATGGTCACCGTCGTCCCATGTCCGACTTCACTCTCGATAACGAGTTTGCCTTCATGGGCCTCAATCAATTCCTTGGCAATCGCCAGTCCTAATCCGCTACTGCCTTTCGTCACTTGTGCCTGATAGAACATTTCCGTGATGCGCTGCAAGTGTTCGCGCGAGATACCTGGCCCCTCGTCGATGATGGAAATGAACGCGACGCGCTCCGATTGCACGAACCGTACCGTTAACGTCCCCCCTTCGGGCGAGAAGCGGATGGCGTTGTCGAGCAAGTTTAAGAACACTTGCTTCAGTCGGTTCTCATCGAATAGTCCAATCGACTTTTGGGGATATCGTTCAATCAGCGTGATCTGTTTGTCTTCGAGTGACTGTTTCAATTGAATCGTCACTTTCCGTAACAGCGACACGAGGTCGAGTTCTTGGCGGTACAAGACGAGCCGACTCTCTTCAATTTTCGTGTAATCGAGTAATTGCTCGACAAGTCCGATCATGCGCTCCGTCTCTGAATGGATGATGCTCAGTCCAAGTTCAGTCTCAGCCGACACTTTCTCATCGCCGCCCCGAATCGTCTCTGTCCAACCTTTGATGGAAGTGAGCGGGGTACGCAATTCGTGCGACACGTTAGATAAAAATTCATTTCGGGTCGATTGGTGTTGCTGTACTTTCGCACCTAAATACGTGAGTGTTCGAGCCAGTGCCCCGAGCTCATGTTTTTCGTTCGAATAGACTTCGACGTCGAATCACCTTGCGCCATTTCATCGGCCGTCTCAATGATGTCCCGAATCGGCCGGACAAAGCGATCGGCAATCCGGATGACAGCGTAGAGTGCGATGAACCAAATCAAAACGCCAATCATAAACACGGCCATCCAAATCTCACGAATCAGTTTGTCGAGGTCGGCGAGCGGTCGTGTGAAACTAATCGCGAACTCACTCGATTCTTCCGTGACGATTGGACTTGTTACGGATAAATAGTGATTCCCGTCCGCATCATAATCTTGGACGACGGACTCACCGCGGGCGAGATTTTGCAATTGGTCGCGCGTGAAGACCGCCTGCTGCGTTCTCTGTCCCGTTGTCTTGATGATTCGACCCGTCCGATCGACGATCGTTAAGTCTGTACCGGGATAACCAAACGTCCGGACGAGCACCGAGAAGGCGCTCGGTGTCTCAAAGCCTACTTGCGCCTGTGGATAGAGATAGGCACTCGTCGTCGCATGACTGAGTAGCGCCTCTGATTCATATTCATAGTAATAGCGGTACGTTCCGTACGACAGGACGCTCACGAGCAAGACGAGCACGAGCGTCATGACGAGCATAATCCGAATGACGAGCTGTTGCTTCATCCGTCATGTCTCCGCCACTTGTAACCGTGCCCCCACAGCGTCTCGATGTACGCCGGGTGGCTCGGGTCGTCTTCAATCTTTTGACGGAGACGACGAATGTTGACGTCGACCGTCTTTCTGTCGCCAAAGTAATTGATCCCCCAGACGGCGTCTAACAGCGCGTCACGTGACAGCACGACTTCCTCGTTTTGGACGAGGTGACAAATCAAATCGTACTCGGTCGGGGTCAAATCGATGGACTGCCCATACTTCGTCACTTGCTTCGCGGCCAAGTCGATGGCGAACGGTCCGGACTTCAACCGTTTCTTCTCTTTCCGTTTCACTTTTTCGACGCGGCGCAGGAGTGCTTGGATTCGCGCGACGAGCTCACCTGGGCTAAACGGCTTAGCGATATAATCGTCCGCCCCTCTGCCGAGCCCTTCAATCTTATCTTCTTCGAGCGTGCGCGCCGTCAGCATGATGATGCCGACGTTCTCATCTAAGTCGCGGATGGCGGCGCAAGCCTCGAATCCATCCATTTCAGGCATCATGACGTCGAGCAAGACGACATCGAACGGCTCCCGGTCGAATGCTGTGACCGCCTCACGTCCGTTCGTCGCCTCGAAGACGTCAAATCCGGCCCGCTTTAAATTAACGATGATAAAGCTGCGAATCGCATGCTCATCTTCGGCTACTAATATCCGATTCATATATCCACCTCTTCTGATGTTCACTATTCTACATTATAGTTACGTTTTTGCGACAAGGTTGTCAATTGACCTCAAATCGTATTAGGATGGAGTCATTAGATTCTGAAGGAGGACTCCTTACCATTATGAGTTACAAGATGATTGTTTTAGATATGGACGATACGCTCCTCACGAGCGACCATACGATTTCCGCCAAAACGAAAGCGGCTTTGCTGGATGTACAAGAACGCGGATATAAGGTCGTGCTCGCGAGCGGTCGCCCGACATATGCGATGTGGGATGCCGCACGTGAACTCGAGCTCGCCAAATACGGTAGCTATATTCTCTCATTCAACGGTGCTTCCATCATCAATTGTGAGACGAATGAAGAAATCTTCTCAAGTACGTTGCCTCCGGAAACGGTCGCCCATCTCCATGATATCAGTGTCCGGGAAGAAATCGCGATTCATACGTACATCGGTAACGAAATCGTAACCGATCAACCGAACCCGTATACCGATATCGAAGGTGAATTGACGGGCATGCCGGTCATCCATGTCCCTGACTTCAAAGAAGCGGTCACGACGCCGGTCGTCAAGTGTCTCATGCTCGCTGACGGCGACACGCTCGCTCCAATCGAAACGAAACTGCAAGTCGAACTCGAAGGCAAACTCGCCGTCGCACGATCGAAGCCATTTTTCCTTGAGTTCACCGAAGCAGGCGTGACGAAAGGGACGAGCCTCGCCTTCCTCGCCGAACACGTCGGCATCGACCAAGCACAGGTCATCGCTTGTGGTGACGGGAACAATGACCTCACGATGATCGAATGGGCCGGCCTCGGTGTCGCCATGGGCAATGCCAACACGACGGTCAAAGGCAAAGCCGATTTCATCACAAAATCAAACAATGAGGACGGAATCGCCCACGTGATTGAAACATTCATGGGAACAGTTCTCGTCGATCGGTAAGTGAACAAACTGGTTTGAGCACAAGGAGGAATTACGATGAATAAAGGATTGAAACGAGCAGGACTTGGACTGGTCGGTACGGCTGTCGCCGGTGCCGCCTATGTATTCTTGTCCCCGAAACCGACCTCACGTCTCGTGAAGACCTCATTTTCCGGCGGGAATGAAGTAGCCATTAACGGGTTTGAAGAAGTCGTTCAAAAAACCTCGGTCCGAAAAGATATTGATTACCACTCAGCCTACGAGAACGGGACATTCGATTTGATTCGCTATGAAGGCGAGAAGCAAATCGTTCCGACCATCTTTTGGGTGCACGGCGGTTCATTCGTCGGTGGTGACAAGGCCGACGTCTTCAAATATGCGACCTCGATTGCGAGCAACGGCTATAACGTCGTCAGCGTCAACTACGCCCTCGCCCCTGACGTCACGTATCCCGTCCCGCTCCAGCAACTTGAAGAAGCATACACATATATCGCGGAAAACAATGACCGCTTTCGGCTCGACCTTAATCGCGTCTTTTTTGCGGGTGATTCGAACGGTGCTCAACTCGTCGCTCAGTTCGTCGGGATTCAATTAAACGACAACTATGCACCATCGGCCGAAGTGAATCAAGTCGTTCCGAAAGAGTCCATCCTCGGCACGATTCTCATGTCGGGTCCTTACGACTTGAAACGAAGCATCGTCGAGTCATCGAGAGCGGTCAACCGCTTCTTGTTCAAACGGATCGGTTGGGCGTACTTTGGAACGTACAATTGGGAGGACTTGCCGGTCGTCGCGGAAGCGTCGCCGCTCGTGAACATCCCGGCCACGTTCGTTCCGACGTTCATCACCGACGGCAACACCGGTTCGTTCGAGACGCAAGCGAAAGAATTTGCGATAATCCTGTCAGGTCGTACGGACGTCACGAGCGTCTTTTATGACCGAAGCGAGCACACACTTGGCCACGACTACCATTTTGAGATGGATAAACCGGCAGCCAGTGCCACGTATCGTCGTTTAATCACGTTCTTGCGTGAAACGACACGCTAAAATAATCCCCGCCCTGTCATGGGCGGGGATTATTTTAGTCAATTGAGCAAGCGAAGTGCGCGACCGATCAACTCATGTCGCGACGGTGACGTCTCACGCAACTCGTGAAGTCGTTCTGTCAGTGCCTGACGTAGTTCAGCGGACTCGACGAGTTCCAAACATTCGATATGGAGCAGCCAGGCATCGGGATGATCGGCAAGAATCGTTGGCACAAGTCCATCGATCGACTCGCCTTGTTCCCGCATGTTGCGAACTTGATTGAACATCGGGTCATCGTTCGTCCACACCCGGGCGTCACGTTCGATGTGAACCGGCTTCTCCAAGATGACGAGTTCTTCAATCTCGGTGCCTGGGAAAATTGACGGGAGCGTATCTTGTCTCACTTCGAGTGTCTCCAGTTTAATCTGTCGACCTTCGATGGTGACGACGACGGCTTCGAGATGTAACGTCTCTTTCGTCTCGCTGACGACTTGACCATCTAATCGAATGTCCGCTGTCGCCAACACGTCTTGAAGTGGGCCGTCGAGCACGAGCAGGCCGTGATTGTGCAAATTTGTCAGTTGACCGTGGTTGACGTTCACACAGTCGTCCCATTGGATGAGGGAATTGGCCCCGGAGCATGTCACGTGACGAATCACACCGACGCGGTCCGTCCCGTCTTCCAAACGGACGGTCGATTGACTGCCCGAGGCGAGCGCCTTCGCAAGCGAGGCGATTCCACCTTGGTTGACCGCCATCCGTGATTCGAGTTCGTCTAGCGCGTCCTTCAACGCCTCAAAGTCCGGGATGACGAACAGCTCGCGTTGCATATTCGTCACGTCTTGTTTCGTCTCGAGGGCGTGCTCCAAATTGAACGGATGCTTCGTGACGGCGTCTGTCAAACAGTGACGGCTCTCGCCGACCGACGATAACAGCCCGGCACCGTAGATGAGTGGATTGTCCACGTCACCGATGAGACCGAACTCGACCGTCCACCAAAAGATGCGGGCGACTTGTTGCGCTTCCGAGAAGCCGGTCACTTGGGCTTTGGCCGCATGGACCGCCGCTTCCGCCGCCGTGATGTCTTCGTCCGTCGAGTTCGCGTTCTCTTTGACGACGGTCAGGCGTTTCAAAGCTGTGAACGAGGCATGTTCTTCTCGATTCATGAACGCCCTAGCCCCGAGCTGTCCAAACCGCTTCACGATCTGCGAAAATTCAGGATCCATCAACATCGGCGCATGGCCGGCCGCCTCATGAATGATATCTGGTGCCGGACTGTACAAAATATTCTCGACTTTTCGGATATCGGTCGCGACCGGTAACATTCCATTGCCTTGGAAATCAAAGAAAGCGACGCCTGGAATGAGACCATCGACGGCGACCGTCGACCAACCGGCCGTCCGCATCTCTTCGGTCATCTGTTCGACGTTCGGGAGACGCTCCGGCCCCATCCCCGTCTTCTTCAATCCTTCGATGTAAAACGGATGGGCCTTCCCTTCAAGCGTGTGCAAGTTCAGTCGCAAGACGAAGCGCCAGACCGCATGATCAGTCGGCTTGTACTCGTCGTAGAACTGTGGCGAAATATGTGGGGCCAAATGGCGTGGAATGATTTGTGTGAGCATGAGGTTTCCTCCTTTGATTGACTGAACGTAAAAAAGTCCCTATCGATTCACTCGATAGGGACGACTTCGGCCGCGGTACCACCCTGATTACTAGACGGACGTCTAGTCACTCTATTCCGATAACGGGGGACCGCTCAACGTGCGAGAGCTCGCGAACTGTAATTCGATTCATCTTATGGGCGTGTTCGCAGCACCACACGCTCTCTGGGCCAGGGAAGATGTCTCTACTTCGGTTCGGTCAACGCTTTTATACTGTTATACAGTTATGCTTCTATGCACATTCGCTTTTAAGCACTAAAGCATCTTGTTGCTAGTAACAATAACAGACGATTCGGACGCCGTCAACAAAAAAACAGTCCGCCTGTGCGGACTGTCATAAACACCAATCGATTTCAGGTTGTCCCCACTCACTCAATTTCGCGTTCACTTGCGAGAACGGCTTCGATCCGAAAAAGCCGCGATGCGACGAGAGCGGACTCGGGTGGACCGAGGTCAAGACGGCGTGTTGCGGGCCAATAAATTTCTGTTTCTTCTTCGCGTCGTTGCCCCATAAGATGAACACGAGCGGCTCTTCCCGCTCTCCGAGTCGCTCGATGATGGAGTCGGTGAATTGCTCCCATCCCTGTCCTCGATGCGAACCGGCTTTTCCTGCTTCAACCGTGAGCGCGGTGTTGAGGAGCAGTACGCCTTGACGGGCCCACTTCTCCAAGTTGCCACTTTTCGGCACGTCACACCCGATATCGTCATGCAGTTCCTGAAAGATGTTGCGCAGCGACGGCGGGAAACGGACGCCGTCTTGGACCGAGAAGCTGAGCCCATGCGCTTGATTCGGCCCGTGGTATGGATCTTGTCCGAGAATGACGCATTTGACGTCCTTGAACTTCGTATAGACGAACGCATTCCAAATGTCTTCTCGGGCCGGATACACGGTCGATGTCGTGTACGCCTCATCGACGAACGCTTTCAAGTCGGTAAAATAAGGCTCGGCCATCTCGGATGCGATGATGTCGCTCCAATCCCCGAGCAAGCGATCTGATAACTGTTCTCCCATAATCCTCTCCCCTTTCCGTCTTATCATACCCGAATCGATGGCACACAAAAAGGCGAGCCCGATTGGACTCGCCTTGACGGTTATACTGTGATTGCGCCTGCGACTTCTTTCGCAAGTGCTTCGGCTTTCGCTTTCGCGTCAGCAACGATTTCTTCGATTTTGTCTGGATATTGGTTCATACCTTCAACCGGAAGTGTCGTCACTTCTGTCACGCCTACGAATGCGAGTGCTTGACGAAGGTATGCGTCTGCGAAGTTGAGGTCTGTACCTGTGTAGATGCCACCTGTACCTTGGATGTGAATCGCTTGTTTGTTCTCGAGAAGGCCGACTGGACCTTGTTCTGTGTAACGGAACGTTTTACCAGCAGTCAATACACTGTCGAGGAACATTTTCATGCGGGCTGGGAAGAAGAAGTTCCACATCGGTGTCGCGAACACGTACATGTCAGCTTCCATGAACTTCTCGAGCATGCCGTTCATCGTTGCGACTTTAGACGCTTCGACATCAGTGAGGGCCTCGCCTAAAGCGAACTTGCCCCATGCGCTAAGGACGTCGCCGTCAATTTCTTGAACATCGACATCGTAAAGTTCAATCGCTTCTACAACGAGTTCCGGATTCTCGTTTGTGAGTGTCGTCATGAACGTTTCTGCGACTTGTTTGCTGTATGACAATTCAGTTGGTTTCGGGTTAGCCGATACGTATAATACCTTTTTCATAAATGGGTCCCTCCATAAGTGTGATCTCTATTTTTGTAACAACAGTTTGAACTATATCATCTGTATATCTCACAGTCAATTATTTTAACTTCAAGATAAATGAGTAAAAAAAACAGGCAGGCATCATTTGCCTGCCGCGTTATAACCAACCCGTTTCAATAGGTCGATCAGCATTTCTGTCTCCTCTTCACTGAGTGGACCGTAAATATCTTTAAAGATTTCAATATGCTCGGGATAGACGACGTTCATCAAATGCTTGCCTTCTTCGGTCAACGAAGCATACGTGACGCGTCGGTCAGACGGACAAGCCACACGCTCAATCAAGCCACGTTTTTCAAGCTTATCGATCACGTATGTGACACTGCCGCTCGTAATCAAAATTTGATCTCCGATTTGCTGGAGTGGGGTATCCCCTCGTTTATACAATACGGATAAAACACCGAACTCTGTTGAATTCAATTGGTGGCGTCTTAAATCGTCCTTCACACGGTCACTGATTGCGTCCATTGCCCGCGCCAAAACGATCCATGCCTTCAATTCGAGTGATTCAATCATGTCGGTTTCACCTCAATTCGTTCATCATTTACCTTTAGTATAGCAGGACATGAGCAGTATACGGTGGGAAAAACGCTTCGTCAAGAAACTTCTTCATTGTCGCCCCTGTCGGAAACGTATAGAATGGAATTATTGCGATTTTTAGAAAGGGTGGACGGTATGCGTGAGTATTACGAGATTTCATTGACGATTAAACAAGCCTATTTGAGTTCGGTCATCGAATTGTTGAACCGGGAAGGGATCGCCCCAGACTATGCGCTTGAAAAAGAAGGCGCGGTCTTTTTACTATTCAACCACTTACCGTGGCCGAACGTCACACGTGAACCCCATGCGGTCGAGCGTTTTTTACTGACCTTGTCCCGCGAGGATTATTTGTTCGTCAAAACGAAACGCAAGTCCCCCGTTCCCGACCATGAGCCGGTCGCCTGCATGGGCGCGTTCGACTCACCGTTCCATGAGCATTTGAAGATTGAACTCGCCGTTGATGAATCGGATGCGAATCACCTGGATATGTCGGCGTTCCGCCATTACTGAACAACACGTCTGTGTTGTTTTTTTTATGACTAGACCGACGCACGGACGGGAATACATGACAATATCTGAATGTGAAAAGGGGAATGTGCTTTGATGGACACAGTCATGTTAATCGTCAACCCGTCGTCCGGGAAAGAGTTAGGGAAAGAACACACAGCGGCCGCGGAGGAAGTCTTGCGTGAGCGGTACGGCAACGTCGATGTCCGGTTCACGGAGAAAGCCGACGACGCCACCCACTTTGCGCGCGAGGCAGCGTCGAAACAGTATAAAGCGGTCATCGCGATGGGTGGCGACGGGACGTTGAACGAGGCGGTAACCGGTCTCGCCGAAACCGAAAATCGTCCCGATTTCGGTATCATCCCGCTTGGAACCGTCAATGACCTCGCACGCGCGCTCGGTGTCCCGAGTAATCCTGCAGATGCGATTGAAGCGCTCAAGACAGCGCAACCAACGCCGATGGACATCGGAAAATACGAGAATGGCTACTTTATGAACGTCATCGCCATCGGGCTCATCGCTGAGGCTGTTGATGAAGTGACTGTCGAAGAAAAAACGAAATGGGGGCCGTTCGCCTATTTGATTGAGGGCATCAAAGCGTTCCGAGAACATAGTCCATACGCCTTGTCGGTCCAAGCCGAAGAACATACGTTTGACGGAGACGCCTATTTGGTCGTCATCGCCCTGACGAACTCGGTGGGCGGATTTGAAAACTTTGAACCGGACGCCGAACTGAACGATGGGTTACTTCATGTCTATTTATTTGAGAATCTCGGATTTAAAGACGCTATCCAACTCGCGCCGGCCCTCTTCACCGGCAAGTTGAAAGAGACGGACAGCGTCACCTCCTTCACGACGAAACGGGTCCATGTCGACTCGCCAGAATCGCTTCCGATCAACGCAGACGGGGATACGGGTGGGAAACTTCCGCTCACGTTCGAGGTGCTGCCAAGCCATCTCAACGTCTTAAAGCCGACTCAATAAAACGCGGACTTTTTCAGTTCGAGGGCGAATGCGTCTACCTGAAAGGAGGAGATTCGATGCCCATCTCGCTCGTCCCATTGCAGGAAGCGTCCGACTCCATCGTCGCGACGTTCAATCGTTGGAATAACGATCCCGCCATCGTCCATTTGATTCGCCCTGTCCGTTCAGAAGCGGAACTCGTCGCTGACCATCGGATGACGGTCTCTGAATTGATTGAGCGACTAAAGACGCATGACATTTTCCTGATTTACGATGATGATCGGCTCGTCGGCGAGGTGAACGTCATGTATGACGCTCCACACTTGTATGACAAACAACGCGGCAGTGCTTGGCTCGGTCTCGTCATCGGTGAACAGACAGGCCGCGGGAAAGGCGTCGGTACCGCAGCCCTCACGTTGCTGGCCGACCGACTTCGGTCCCAAGGGGTTCCACGCATCGAACTCGGTGTGTTCGCGTTCAACGAAGCGGCACACCGTCTCTATCAAAGGCTCGGCTATTACGAGATTGCCCGCGTCGAGGCGTTCACATATTGGGACGGTCAATTTTGGCCGGACATCCGCATGGAAAAACGATTAGACTGAAAAACCTTCCTCAAAAGCGAGGAAGGTCTTTCGTCAGTTATTCAAATTTTCGACTTCGACGACGCGGAATCCTTTTTGTTCGAGTTTGACGACAATCTTATCTTTCGTCGGCTCGTCACAGTCCGGTGGCAACGTGATCAGTACGCGCCGCAATACTTTACTCTTAGCGTCGAGCGTCATGAGGCTAGCAATCGATGAATATTTGCTAATGATTTTCGTAATTTTTTCGAGCGCCCCCGCCTGCTCGCTCAGTGCGATCGTGACGACATAACTCCCCGTGTCACGGCTCCATGCCTCTTCGAGCATACCGAGCATCTTCCCGTGCGGCAAAATCCCGTAAAATTCGTTGCTCTCGTCTTTCAAGACCGCGATATACGGAAGTTCTTTAATCGAGAAGAAGACTTTGAAAAAGCCGTCCGACTCGTGAACGAACTTTTGCGTGTTCTTGATGAGCTCCATGACGTTGTCGTCTAGGCTCGCCCCACTCATCCCGTGGCGATAAATATGCATCTTATAGATATTACCGCGGAAAAACGTTCCCGTCTCATCAAGTACAGGGACACAACGGTAGCCTGTCTTTTCGAGCGTGTCGAGCGCCTCGCGCAATGTCGCCTTTTCACTGATTGTGACGACATCTTTCTTCGGAATGCATAAGCTATGCACTAACATGCGGTTTTCCTCCTAGCCAATTGAAAGTGGTCTACACCCTATTCATTACTATTCCCCAAATACGATGGAAATCCTGCCATCAATTTTTGAAACTTATTCCGGTCAAGATGCGACCTCGGGATTTGTCGTAGCGCCAAAAAGTCGTTATAGTGAAACTATCCAAACAGACAAAGGGGATTGAACGACTATGACGATGAAAAAGGCTTTAACAATCGCTGGCTCGGATACGAGTGGCGGTGCCGGCATCCAAGCTGATTTGAAAACGATGGAAGAACTCGGTGTTTATGGTATGACCGCCCTCACGGTCATCGTGGCTCAAGACCCGCATAACGCGTGGCACCACGAAGTGTTCCCGATTGATCCGAAGTTAATTGAAAAGCAAATCGACACCGTCCTCGCAGGCATCGGTGTTGATGCTGTCAAGACAGGCATGCTTCCTACGCCAGAAATCATCGAACTCGCGGCACGTAAAATTAAAGAGTATGGCATCCAGAATGCGGTCGTCGACCCAGTCATGGCATGTAAAGGGGCCGACGAGATTCTCAATCCGGACGTGGCGGTGGCAATGCGCAAGCATCTCGTGCCGGTCGCGAAAATCATCACACCGAACTTGTTCGAGGCGCGTATGCTCGCTGGCCTCGATAAGACACCTTCAACGATGGAAGAAATCAAAGAGGCCGCTCGCTTGATCCATGAGCTCGGCGCTGAAATCGTCATCGTCAAAGTCGGTGGCAAGCTCGGCTTCGACACAGCATTCGACGTGCTTTACGACGGCAACGAGTATCGCCTCCTCGAGAGCGAAAAAATCGATCCGGCCTTCACACACGGTGGCGGTTGCACGTTCTCGTCAGCGATCGCGGCATCACTCGCGAACGGGCACTCGGTCGACGAGGCCATCGAAATCGGAAAAGAGTTCATCACAGAAGCGGTCCGTCACTCGTTCCGCCTCAATCAATACGTTGGGCCAACGAACCATACCGGTTACCGCAAAAAACTAGCAACACAATCATAACGGGTGGCCCGGGACGCATGTCTCGGGTCATCGTTTCCATTGGAGGGAACCGCGTGAAATCGATTCAACCTACAACCATCCAGACTTATTTGGACGCGCATGTGTCCATGCCGCTCTACGTCCATGTCGAGACGACGAACGGAGCATATGCAACGCATAACGACCCTGACTTCCATAACGCTGGCATGTTCATCCGCAACGTTGTCATCGAATACAGCATCGGTCAAATTAAAGGCCAAGGACCATACCGAGTCGGCTTGAAACTTGATCATGGTTGGCTTTACGTTGAAGCTTGACTGACTATGAATTGCATGGAGACCAGCTCCTGCTCGCCGGTCATGACCGGCTCGGACGTCTCGCCTGCGCCTTGCATTTAGACATCAAACCGCTCCCGCAAGGAGCCACGGAGGTGGAAAGCCAATGAATGGACCGTTACTCGTCATTTTCCCTCATCCCGACGATGAAGCGTTCAGCTCAGCCGGGACGATACTCCAACATCAAAAGAATGGCTTTCCCGTCACATACGTCTGTCTGACACTTGGTGAGATGGGACGCAATATGGGCTCGCCGATTTTTACGACGCGCGAAGAGTTGCCAAAAATCCGTAAACATGAGCTTGAAGCGGCATGTGCCGTCATGGGCATCGCTGACCTCCGTATGTGGGGACTCCGCGACAAGACCGTCGAATTCGAAGACGAAGCGGAACTTGCGGCACGGTTCAGTGCCTTGATCGATGAAGTACAGCCGGCCCGCGTCATCTCCTTCTATCCAGGTTACGCCGTCCATCCCGATCACGAGGCGACGGCCCGGGCGGTCGTACGAGCACTCCAAGAGATGAACGAGGCGGATCGACCTGAATTTTTAGGGGTCGCGTTCGACCATCGCACCGACGCCGAACTCGGAAAACCGCATGTCATCATCGAAGTCGGCCAAGAGAGCACGGCGAAGCGTGAGGCGTTGCTCGCCCATCGTTCCCAGACAGAGGGCCTGTTACGCGCCATCGATCACGCAGAAAACGCCCACGTCATGGAGTTACTCCAACGTGAGCGCTTCTATCACTATCCGTTCTCATGATTCATAGGCAAGGCGTGTCACGTACAACAATGTACCGACAGCCCCTAGACCGATTAACGTTCCCAATACGACAACGATATGTTCCATGTTCTCACCTCTACTTGGTTATACGAACGTGATGGAGCATTGGTTTCAAAGCGCATGTGCTTGCATGCGCTTTTTTTTAGAAATACAAGAAGTAAATGACGGCCGCCAAGACGATGCGATAAATCGCGAACGGGGTCAACTTCACTTTGTTGATCAACTTCAAGAAGAACTTAATCGACAAGAGCGCGAACAAGAACGCGCTGATGAATCCGACGATGAAGACCGGTAGGGTCGCCATCGTGAAGTACTCCCATTTGCTATAGAGCGACAGCGCACTGGCGCCGAACATGATCGGCACGGCCATGATGAACGTAAAGTCCGCCGCGGCCCGGTGACTCATCCCGAGCAGAACCCCACCTGAGATGGTCGAGCCTGACCGGGAGAACCCTGGCCAAAGCGAGAAACATTGAATCAAGCCGACACCGAGCGCTTGTTTATACGAGATTTCATCGAGCGTTGCCGTCGTTTGACGCTTCACGCCTGACAAGTCAGCGGCAATCATGAAGAATGCCCCGATGACGAGTCCGATTAAGACGGTCTTGATGGAGAACAAATTCTCATCGATGTAATCTTCAAACAATAGCCCGAGCACGCCTGCCGGGAGCAGACCGATGAAAATATGTAGCAAGTTCAGTTTTTTCGTCGGCCCGCTGCTGCGAATCGCGAGCAACTCTTTCGGATTCAACAACTCCTTGAACCGATTTCGAAACACGACGATGACCGCTAAAATCGAGCCGAGCTGAATCACGATCTTAAACGTGTTCGCCACCTCTTGACCGAGGAAGCTGCTCGAGTTGAGCCACAAGTCGTCCACGAGAATCATATGTCCCGTTGACGAGACCGGAGCAAACTCCGTCAGTCCTTCGACGACGCCTAACAAAAATCCGATAAATAATTCATACCATTCCATTGTTTATCTCCTACTCCAGTATTGTTTTCTATCATACACAATTATACCCTTACCTGCTCTAGGTCTGGAGGCGTAAAAAAGAGAACGCTTCATGAAGCATCCTCTTTTGTAGCCATGACCGTGACTATCCATTGATGGACACAAACAGTGATGCCGATGAACAAAAAAGCGGTGAAGAGCGTTACGCCTGCCCCAATGGCAAACAGGAGCCCGAGCAGGATGATACCGCCATGCAGCAACATCGAGACCGACGATTCAGTAGTCGCCCGAATGGCGGACGGGACATGATGATGCAACGCCCCGAGGTAAAGCGGCTCAATTGCACTGATGAGACAGGCCATTCCAACCATAACCACAAGACCATTCAATCCTGGAAAAAGACCAAGCATGACAAAGCCAATGCTGATGCCCCAACCAATCCAATGCAGCCAACGCTCGGCGGGGGCGAAACGCAACAGAGTCGGTACGATCAACTGTCCAGGTATTTGAATGAGTAACAGAATCGTAGACATCATTCCGAACCAATAAATCGGAAGCTCGATATCCCGAGCGTATAGCTGCCAAAACTCATCGATGAAGTTGAAGGCCCCGATTGTCACAATGAACAAAGAAGTCAAGATGAACAATTGACGATGCTGCCGAATGAAGCGGAAACCGGCCCCGATGTCTGCCCACGTCAATCGTTCGTCCGACGCGACTCGTCTCGGTTCGACAAGGCCAACACTGCATGCTGTCGCGATGGACAAACTGACAATCGACAGCATGTAGTTCAGTTCAAACGGGAAGCGTGTCGCCAACAGACTACCACTGATGGCCGCGAGCACGGCTGCGACGATCCCGATGACGTTCAATCGACCGACCGTGCGTTCGAACGTTTCCTTCTTTCCGTCTTGTTCGAGCGTCTCATACAACAATGCGTTCTCGGCACCGCTCCGAAACGCCGCCCCCATGCCCGACAAGACGATGGCGATGGCGAACCCTCCGAACGAGAAAGACATAAGCAACACGACAAAGGAACCCCACTCGAGCGCAGTCCCGATTTGAAGCAGTCGCCGACGTTCGAAGCGATCAGCCAACACCCCGGTCGGCACTTCAAGAATCACGACGAGGACGGCGTAAAGCATCTCCAGATAGACGACCTCTTGAATCGTGATCGTCCGCGACTCCCAAAACAGACGTTCAATCGTATAGGCTGGGATGAGCGCATCGAACCAACGCATCCAGCCGAGCAACACAACGTTTCGACCGACTTAACTAGGTGAACGTGTTCGTTTCATCTGACTCTCCTCCTTATTCACCTATTCCCGCTCACACAAAAAAAGCCACGGAAATATTCCGTGGCTTGCACATTATTTGAGCAGATTGAGCATCTCACGATTGAACGCCGGGATGTCATCTGGTTGACGGCTCGTCACGAGCTGCTCTTGGCAGACGACGACTTCTTTATCGGCATACTTCGCGCCAGCATACTCCATGTCGACTTTAATCGACTTGTAGCCGGTCGCATCGCGGCCTTCAAGCGTCTTCGCCGTAATCAACAACTGCGGTCCGTGGCAGATGGCGAAGACCGGCTTCTTGGCGTCCATGAACGCCTTGGCGAACTGGACGAAACGGTCATCTTCGCGTAACAAGTCAGGTGAGAATCCGCCCGGTAAGAGCAGTGCATCAAAGTCTTCCGGTGAGACGTCGTCGATGGCTTTGTCGATGGTGACTGTCGACTCTCCTTGTTTGCCTTCGACCGTGTTCCCAGCTTTCTTTTCAATCGTGACAACTTCGTGCCCCGCTTCCACCAATGCGTCGCGTGGACCCGTGAACTCTACGTCTTCAAACATATCTGTGATTAGCGTTGCTACTTTTGCCATATTGAAACACTCCCTCATTATTTTTGTGCACATAGGTAGTGTTCCACACCTAACCAGGCTATAAACATTCAGCGAAACTTGGAGACGTACGGATTGGCCCGCTCGAAGAAGCGATATGGGTAGTCACGCGCTTCGCCTGTGTTCGGGATCCCCACGCGCGGACCGGCCTCGATGTCCGGAATGACGTCCCCTTCGACAATATAGAGCGGTTCATGTTGGAGCGAGTGGCCATACAGGTCCATCGTGATCCCGAGCGCTTTCGTCAGCTTCCCGGGACCGTTCGTCTGATCGAACCGTTTCAGGCCAGGTCGATTCATGTCGATAATCGCTTGTCCTTTAATCGGCTCGATGGCTCGGATGAGGACGGCCTCCGGCGTGCCGACCGGACCGCTCACGACGTTCAGGAGCGTATGCGTATGCATCTGATACGTATAGACGTGCCCCGGCAACCCGAACATGACCTCGGTTCGATTCGTCCGTCTGCCCCCGAAGCTGTGGGCGGCTCGGTCGATGGCACCGAGATAGGCTTCCGTCTCGACGATTTTCCCTACAATCTGACCCCCGAGATGATGGTGGACAAGATAGTGACCGAGCAGCGAACGGGCCAGTTCGAGCGTCGGTTGCTCATAAAATGATGAATCGAGTCGTTTCATTATCATCCCTCCTCCGGTTTATTTTCTCAGATAAAGACGGGAGGACACAAAAAAGATGCCCAAAGGCAATCCAATTGGTTCGGGCAGGAGTTTCAGAGACGAGACCGAAATGTAAGTACAATCGGAAAGTGAGGAGTTGAACGGATGGGGTATATTTTAGAATTGCGAAAAACAATCGGGCATCGTCCCATTATCACTGTCAGGGCGACCATTCTTGTCGTGAATGAGAAACAAGAGATTCTGTTCCAACATAGGTCCGATACGAATGATTGGGGATTGCCTGGGGGATCGATGGAGTTGAATGAGACGGTAGAACAAGTAGCTTCACGTGAGCTGAAAGAAGAGACAGGTCTTGAAACCAATCAATTTGAACTCGTCGGTGTCTGTTCGGGACCGAAGTTTTACTTCAAGTATCCGAACGGGGACGAGACGCACAGTGTCATCAACCTCTTCCATGCGAAGCGCGTGCAAGGGACGCTGGCCATGAACGACGGAGAAAGTCTGGACTTGCAGTATTTCTCAAGAGCTGACTTGCCACCAAACATCGAATTAAGGGCCCAGGCACTCATCGACCAGTTCGGGGATGCGCTATGGCAACTCGAGAGTTCTTTTACTTGAGACACTCAAAAAACCATCCAGGACAGCTAATTGTCCTGGATGGTTTTTTGATTGATTCGATTAAGATGCAATCCGTACCGTCTCATGTTGCTTTCCCAACTTCATGTATCCGAGCATGATCGAAAAAATCGGGCTAAGCCAGAGGAAGAAGGCAAACGGTGCGTATTCAAGCACTGGCACACCGAGCGTGGCGGCGAAGAACGCACCCGACACGCCCCATGGGATGAGCGGGTTGATGACCGTCCCGCCGTCTTCAAGGGCACGTGACAAGTAGCGGGGATCGATGCCGCGATCGATGAACCCTTGTTTGAACGCTTGACCTGGGAGCAAGATTGACAAGTACTGCTCGCCAGCGAGCAAGTTGACACCGATCGAGCTGAGCACGACCGACAACACCGAGCTTCCTGGTGACTTCAACCGTTCGAGCAACGCATCGACGATCGCTTGGAACACGCCGAGCTCACGGAGCAAGCCACCGAACGCGAGCGCAATCAAGACGAGACTAACCGACCAGAGCATCGATTCGAGACCGCCACGGTCAAGTACGGCCGCAATCGTCTCATTCTCGACGCCCGATTTGAAGCCGGCCTGCATGACGCCGAACCAGTTCGTGACGTTCCAGTTGCTTGGACAAATCCAGCCGTCAATACACCGGCGAACATGCCGACGAGCATCGTCGGCAAGACCGGCATCCGGCGGAAGGCGAGAACGGCAACAAGGATCGGCGCGAGCAAAGTCAGCCATGATAAGTTGAACCGCCCGGCGAGCGCCGCCTGTGCCTCAGCGATTTGTGTCGTATCCGCCGCTTGCCCGCTCCGACCGAGGATTGTGAACAAAACAAGGGTGATGAGGAAAGCCGGGACGGTCGTCCCCATCATGAAACGGATATGGTCGAACAGTTTGACACCGGCCACGGCCGGCGCGAAGTTCGTCGTATCTGACAATGGCTCATTTTGTCGCCGAATAATGCACCTGAGACGATTGCCCCTGCGGCAAGCGCCGGAGAAATCCCGAGCGCCATCCCGATACCGAACAAGGCGACCCCGACCGTACCGACCGTCGTAAAGGCACTGCCCGTGAACGACGAGACAATCATTGTGATGAGCAAGACGCTCGGCAAGAACCATTGCGCTGAGATTGTATCTAAACCGATGGAGAGGATCGTCGCCACCGTACCAGACATCTGCCATACACCAATCAACATCCCGATCAACAGTAAAATCAAGACCGGCATGATGGCTTCACGGATCCCGCTGATCATCGCGGCTTCGATTCGTTTAAAATCACGCGTGCGATAATACGCGTAACCCCCTATTAATACCATTGTGCCAAAGATCGCCATGTGTGGCGTCGCTTTGGCCAAAAACATCAGTGCGAGCAGGGAAATACCGCTCATCAGCACGACGAATACAGCCTCTTTTCCTTTCATCTGCATCGACGTCCCCTCCTTTCAGTTCCATTATTTTCTACCTAACCGCTTAAACGCTTTTATGCGCGAAAGTGTTTCAGTGATGTTCTTTACTATACCTGCTTCTCTTTTCCCTGTCAAACGTCTTTTTATGGTAAAGTAAACGCTCGAGGGTGACCTCCGGAGTTCGTAACCTCCTCCGACATCAAAACTAGCGAAAAAGGAAGTGTGCACGTTGCAACACGAAAAAGCATTGGTCGTCTTTAGCGGCGGTCAAGATTCAACCACCTGCCTATTTTGGGCAAAACAACAATTCTCTCATGTGGAAGCGGTGACGTTCGCCTACGGGCAACGCCATGACGCGGAAATCGAGGTCGCAAAAGAAATTGCGGCCGAACTCGATGTCCCGCACCACATCCTCGATTTGTCCTTACTCGGGCAACTCACTTCTAACGCGTTGACGAGACATGATCTCGACATCGACAATGCGGACGTCCCAAACACGTTCGTCGATGGACGCAATCACTTATTCTTATCGTTTGCGGCCGTCATGGCCAAACAGCTCGGTATGTATCATATCGTCACCGGCGTATGTGAGACCGACTTCTCCGGTTACCCGGACTGCCGGGACCAATTCGTCAAGTCCTTGAACGTGACGCTCAACTTGGCGATGGACTACCCATTCGTCATCGACACGCCGCTCATGTGGCTCGACAAAAAGCAGACGTGGGAACTCGCGGACCGTCTCGGTGCGTTCGATTACGTCAAAGAACGGACGCTCACGTGCTATAACGGCATCCTCGGATCAGGTTGCGGCGCATGCCCGGCTTGCGTGCTCCGTCAGAACGGCCTCGCCGCCTATGAGGAGGTCCGCGTATGAAACACGCCCCATTCCTCGCCCCGACGAGTGTCGAAGCCAAACAAGACGGCTCGCTCATCTATTGTCCGCACCGCGTCCAAATCGTCAAAGAAGTGACGTTTGACGCCGCCCATCATTTGTTCGATTACGATGGCAAGTGCCGAGCGCTACACGGACATACGTATAAATTGCAAATGGGCATCAGCGGATTTTTAGACAACCGCGGCATGACGCTCGATTTTGGCGATTTAAAAGCCATCTTTAAAGAAGAACTCGAACCATACCTCGACCATCGTTATTTGAATGAGTCGTTACCTTATATGAATACGACTGCCGAAAACATGTGCTACTGGATTTTCGAGCAGCTCGCCAAACACTTGCCTGACGAGCGCGACGTCCGCGTCGAATTCGTCAAACTATACGAGACCCCGACGTCATACGCCGAATTCCGTCGCGAATGGTTGGTGGACTGATGAAAATCCCTGTCCTCGAAGTGTTCGGCCCGACGTTTCAAGGGGAAGGCCGCGCCATTGGACAAAAGACGATGTTCGTCCGGACCGCCGGTTGCGATTATCGCTGTTCGTGGTGCGACTCTGCCTTCACGTGGGACGGCTCGGAAAAACCCGACATGCTCACAGCCGACGAGATCATCGAACGACTCGACGCGCTCGGAGTATACGACTACGTCACCATCTCGGGCGGCAACCCGCTCCTCATCGCCGCGATGAAAGACTTGGTGACGAAACTGAAGGCGCGTGGGGTCAAGCTCGCCGTCGAGACGCAAGGCAGCCGCTATCAGGACTGGCTGTCTGACATTGACGACGTGACGCTCAGCCCGAAACCACCTTCTTCCGGCATGACGACCGACTGGGAGAAACTCGACGCCATCGTCGAACGACTGCGCCCCGAACAGATGACGTTCAAAGTCGCCGTCTTTGATGAGGTCGACCTCGCCTATGCGAAATCGGTCCAGACGCGCTATACGCCGGACGTCATGTACTTATCGGCCGGCAATCCTGAGCCTGGTGCGGACGGTGACATCACCGACGCCCAGCTTCGTCGCTTGAAACAACTATGGGAGGACGTCGCCCGTGATCCGTCATGGCAAAGCGTCCGTGTCCTGCCGCAACTGCACACATTACTGTACGCCAACGAACGTGGCGTCTAAGGAGAATACTTATGAGACCAGAAGACTTACAAGACTTGTCGCTCCTCGGACAGAAGAGCGTCCCCTACATTTTTGAATACGCACCGGACGTCCTCGAGGCGTTCCCGAACCGTCACCCGGAGAACGACTACTTCGTGAAGTTCAACGCACCGGAGTTCACGTCGCTCTGCCCGATCACGAACCAACCGGACTTCGCGACGATTTACATCTCATACATCCCGGACGAGAAGCTCGTCGAGTCAAAATCGCTCAAGCTGTACTTGTTCAGCTTCCGCAACCACGGAGACTTCCATGAGAACTGCATCAACGTTATCGGAAAAGACCTCGTCAAGTTGATGGAGCCGCGCTATCTCGAAGTGTGGGGTAAGTTCACGCCACGCGGCGGCATCTCGATCGACCCGTACTACAACTACGGCAAGCCGGGCACGAAATATGAAAGAATGGCGGAACATCGTTTGTTCAACCACGATTTGTACCCTGAGACGGTCGACAACCGTTAAATCAAAAAGTAGGCGTCGATGAGCGCCTACTTCTTTTTATAACGATTGATTTGTCGTTTAATCGGTTCGCGAAACACGGTCGCGACAAGTGTCAGGATGACTAAGACGACAAGGGCGAGGATGATCATCTTAAAGTCTCCGGTCGCAATGCTACTGCCGAGGAAGTTGTTGGTGAACGCACCCGGAATCATGCCGACCGTGGTCGCGAAAACATAACCCGGGAGTCTAACTTTCGCGAGCCCGGAGGCATAGCTGACCAAGTCAAAGTTGACGAGCGGGATCAGGCGTAAAATCAAGACGTAGAAGAAGCCGTCCTCTTCAATCTTATGCTGCACCTTTTCATAGCTGCTCGTCTCGAAATAATGGAGAAAGCGGTCACCGAAGCGAATCGCGATATAATAGGCGACGAGAGCGCTGAGCGTGGCCCCGATGACCGTATAGATGACACCGAGTAGCGTCCCGAACGCCAAGCCACCAGCAACGGACAAGACGGACGTCGGGAAGAGGATGAGCGGACGGAGCGTGAACAAGACGATGTAGACGAGTGGAGCGAGCCAACCGAATTGAACGATATAATCTCGAATCTCCGCCGGTCGCAAATCGATCCATTGATAGAGGAACATCGTCGTCCCGAATACGACCAAGGCGATGGCAATCATCCATTGCGTTTTCCATTTGTTCATCGGTCGCTCTCCTCTCTCTTTCTTTCATCATATCGCCTCATCTCAAAAAAGTAACGCCTTCCTTTTTATAGGAATCACATTATGGTACGGTTAGAAAAAGCAGAAGGAGGAATCCCTATGTACTTGGCAGATGCGATCAAATTGAAGAGCCTGCTCCATAAGCAGATTGATAAATTGTTAGAGGAAGTCGAACGCGTCGCATTCATCGAGCTCGAGAAAGACGAGCCGCTCCCGACGATTCAATCTCGTTCCTTAGAAGACATCGAAGTCGAACTTGAGTCGATTCGTCGGGACATGCGCCGTCTCGATCGTCTCGTTTATGAGGCAAACTTGAAGACAGTGATTGAGACGCACGACGGGCCACTCCCACTCGTCGAGGCCATTGAGTTCGCGATTCAACTGCGGGCTCAGGCCCGCATGTATCAAGAACTATCCGAACGTCCGAAGCGCGAGTTTCAATACGGTTTTGGTGAAGGGACGGCCGTCATCAAGCATGCGCTTTACGATCCGGAGCTATATCGCTTGAAAGCGATTGACGTCGAGAAGCGGGCGAACCGCATCTCAAACGCCATCAACGCGGCCAACTATCGGACGGAAATTGACTTTGACCCAAGTCGTTACATGTGACCTTGGCCCGGTGAGACTCCGGGTCAAGGATTGGCGCCACCACTTGTTCCTATGTTTAGGATGAGCATACGGCCATGGACCAACCAATTACCGATGACCGATGACACCTTTACTTGTCACTCGTTCCTAACCAGACACGATTCAAGTGCGCCGAAAACGCGCCGGGGAACATTCCCCGGCGCGTTTTTTACATGTGGTGATTATGATGGTCGTTGTGGTGATGATGGTGCGAGCTCGAACTACGTCGCGGAGCCGGCTCGTCGGCGAACTTCTCCCCGTCTAAAATACCGAGCCGTTTATATTGGCGGTCAATCCGCTCTTTCGTCTCATCGCGCACGTGCGGTGACTCCATCACCAACTGGTAGCTGCCGAGCGCGACCCGGAACGGCTCCATCTGTGTCCGTTCGACCGGGAACGACGTCACGTCCCGCAAATAGTCGGCGAGACGGTTCGCCGACTCGTCACTCGGATGGTCGGCCAGATCTGACGCGAACTGCTGCATATCTTTCAATAGGCTGTTCGTCTTCACTTGATTGCGGATGCCTGCCATCACGGCGAACACAATCAGTGCGATAATACTAATAATCACAATCGGAAAGATGCTGAACATCCCCTCGAACAATGAATCCCCCATCCCGGTCGAATCGATATATACTTCCTCTCCAAATGCAAACGTATGGACCATGATGTTTCCCCCTTTGTTCTATTCATACGGACGTCATTCCTTTTGGTTTCATGACAACAAAAAAACGTGGCATCGACCACGGCTCATCGGTCAGTTCAATTGTTTCTCCATCATGATACGCGGCTCATGATCCTCTGTATACGCCCCCATGATGTCGTAGCCACACAACAGGTTCAAGATGATGACCCCTTTGTTCGTGTTTCGCGCTTTCGTTCGAATCGAATGGAACCCTTGTGCCTTCACCCACTCAAGTTGCGTGTCCATCAGTTTGCGGCCGATGCCATGCTTTTGAAACTCAGGGTGGACGCCGCCGGCCCAGCTATAGAAGCGATACGGCTCGGCCTCATAGCCGATTTTGAAGCCGACGAGGCGCTCGTCTGAAAACGCGAGCAACACGAGCGGGTTCGCATGGCGATACAGCCGTTCTTTAAAACGCAGTTGATCGATGTCCCCGTATAACGTCCGATACAGGTTGAAGAATTCCTCTTCAAAGTCTTTGAAATTCGTCGTCACATCTTTTACGATAAATGAACTGGTCGTACTCATCTTTCCATCCCCTTTCGAAATATGGACAAGTTGTTCGTACGCCTGTACCTTTCGCCGTTTACTCCGTTTTTCCTGTCTCGCGCGCAAAAGCGGTCAAACCTTTTTGCTTATAGACGCCGAGCGACCGCTTCGGAAGGCTCTTCACCATCCAATTTTTTAAGATTCGCTGCTTGTCTTCCACCTTCAGCCCATAGCCGTCCGTCACGACATGACGTGCCCGCGTCGTCACATCGTATAACGAGATGGCGGCAGCGACCGAGATGTTCAAGCTTTGGACATATCCTTGCATCGGAATCAAATAATTGCCGTCTGCCTTGGCGAGCGCCCGTTCCGATACGCCGTGATGTTCATTCCCGAATAAGAGCACGGTCGGTTTCGAGACGTCGATGTCCTCGAGCGGGACCGCCTTTTCACTGAGTGCCGTCGCAAGCACTTGATATCCGTCCGCCTTCAACCGATCGATTGCGTCCTCGATCGAAGGATGTTCGACCACGTCGACCCAGCGATCGGCGCTTTTGGCGATAATCGAGTTCGGTTTGAACTTGGCCCGTCCCTCGACGACGTGCAACGTCTGGACACCGAACGCGTCCGCCGAACGGAGCACGGCCGACTGGTTATGCGGATCATCGACCCCTTCTATCAAAATCGTGATATGGTTTGTCCGTGATTCCAATACTTCCTGCATTCGCTTGACGCGGTCCGGCATCAACATGCTGTACAGCAATCGATCTTCTTCTAACAAAAGGCCTGACTGTAACAACTTCTCAAGCAAGGCTGCTTGCTCTTCTTTTGATAATGCCGATGTTGTCTGTCTCCATCCCATCGTTCTCGCCCCTTTCAACCTTTAGTATTGTAGCGAGATTCGTTCCGACTGACAAGCTAGGTGAGAAACGAGTCGAATATCCTCTCGTTATGAAAATCCATGAAAATTAGGAAAACGGTTGCACAAAGCTATGCAATCGATTACAATTATCTATGCAAGCGATTGCATTGATAGTCGCCATAGACAGATAAAAAGTTCCGTACAGGAAGGAAGCGTATAGAATGAAACAACTCATCTCGTTTGATTTTTGGCAAAAACTCGGTAAGGCCTTAATGGTCGTCATCGCCGTTATGCCAGCCGCAGGTCTCATGATCTCGATCGGTAAATTGATCGGTATGTCTGCCGGAGACGTCAGCATCTTGCTCACGACGGCTCGCATCATTGAAGACCTCGGTTGGGGAATCATCGTCAACTTACATATCTTGTTCGCAGTCGCCATCGGTGGCTCGTGGGCGAAAGATAAAGCCGGCGGTGCCTTCGCCGCACTCATCGCCTTCATCTTGATCAACCGCGTCACAGGCGCCATCTTCGGCGTCAACAGTGCGATGCTCCAAGACCCGAAAGCGACAGTCCAGTCACTTTTCGGAGCTGACCTTGTCGTCGCTGACTACTTCACATCTGTACTCGGTTCACCCGCCCTTAACATGGGCGTGTTCGTCGGGATTATCGCCGGTTTCCTCGGTGGTGCGCTCTACAATCGTTTCTATAACTTCAATAAATTGCCGAACGCCCTCTCGTTCTTTAACGGGAAGCGTTTCGTCCCATTCGTCGTCATCCTCGGTTCGGTCGTCGCCGCGATTGCCTTGTCGGTTATTTGGCCGACGATTCAAGGCGCGCTCAACAGCTTCGGTGAATGGATCGCCACGTCACGCGATACGGCCCCTGTCCTGGCACCATTCATTTACGGTGCGCTCGAGCGCCTTCTCTTGCCGTTCGGCCTTCACCACATGCTGACTGTGCCGATGAACTACACGGAGCTCGGTGGCACGTACACGATTTTGACAGGGGCGACAGCCGGTTCGGTCGTTGCGGGTCAAGATCCGCTCTGGTTGGCTTGGGTAACGGACCTCGTTAACCTTCGTGCCGCTGGTGATACGGCTGCTTACAATGCATTGCTCGCTGACGTCGTGCCGGCCCGTTTTAAAGTCGGTCAAGTTATCTTGTCATTCGCTGCCTTGATTGGTGCCGCATACGCGATGTACCGCAACGTCGACGAAGACAAGAAAGCGCAGTACAAACCGATGTTCTTGTCGGCTGGTCTCGCTGTCTTCTTGACAGGTGTCACAGAACCGATCGAATTCATGTTCATGTTTGTCGCGCCAGTCCTTTACGTCGTCTACGCGCTCATGGCCGGTGCCGCCTTCGCGTTGGCGGATATCATCGACCTTCGCGTCCACGCATTCGGTGCAATTGAATTGCTCACACGTATCCCGATGATCGTCAAAGCGGGACTGTTACAAGACTTGATTAACTTCTTCCTCGTCTCGGCCGCCTTCTTCTTCTTGAACTTCGGTGTGTTCAACTTCTTCATCAAGAAGATGAACCTTCCGACGCCTGGCCGTAACGGGAATTACATGGAAGAAACAACAGAGAAGTCGACCGTGACAGGCAATGAGCAAGTCATGGGGATTATCGCTCTACTCGGTGGGGAAGAGAACATCGAAGACGTCGATGCCTGCATGACGCGTCTGCGTGTCACAGTCAAAGACATGTCGCTCGTTTCAGAAGAGAGCGAATGGAAAAAGAACGGCGCCATGGGTCTCATCTTGAAAGATCGCGGTGTCCAAGCAATCTACGGCCCGAAAGCCGACGTATTGAAGTCTGATATTCAAGACGTCATCGGTGCATAATCAACAGGCCAGCTCATAAGAGTTGGCCTGCTTTTTCTAAAGGAGGACTATCGTGAATATTTTGACGCTGAACTGTCACGCCTGGTTAGAGGACCGTCAACAAGAAAAAATCGACTTCATCGTCGAACGGATCGCAAGCGAGGAATACGACATCATTGCACTCCAAGAAGTGAATCAACATAAAGAAGCCCCACTCATCGACGGCTTGATTCGCGAGAACAACTTCGCTTATGTGCTCGTCGAGCGTTTGAAAGAGCAAGGCGTCGACTACTACATGACGTGGGACTTCGCCCATTACGGCTATGATATCTACGAGGAAGGTGTGGCTATTCTGTCGCGCACCCCGTTCGTGTCGACCGAGTCGTTCTTCGTCTCTCAGACGACCGATCCAAACAACTACAAGTCTCGAAAAATCGTCAAAGCGGTTGTGGACGGTATGGATGCAGTGACGGCGATTTACTCCTGTCACCTCGGCTGGTGGCATGATGCCGATGAGCCGGTCCGCCATCAGCTCGATGAACTGCTGCGCCGCGTCGAGGACGACGACCGTGCCCTACTGCTTGGCGACTTCAATAACGATGCGTTCATCCGTGGCGAAGGTTACGACTACTTGATGGAGCACGGTCTCCAAGACTTGTTCCATTTGGCGGCTGAACGTGAAGGCGATGCGACCGTCCAAGGCAAAATTGCCGGTTGGGACGAGAACAAACACGCGCTTCGCATCGACTTGATGTTGACAAATGCTCCGATTCACGTCTCACGCCATGCCGTCGTCTTTGACGGCGAGAACGGTCCGATCGTCTCCGACCATGCTGGTGTCGAAGCGACGGCATTCTGGCGCTAATCAGACCCTTTTCTTTCACAATGTGAGGGAAAAGGGTTTTGCTTTTGATGAAAGTTCGGTATGGTTGGAAACGACTGATGTCTAACCATAATTTTTTTGAAAGTAGTGATGCTCTTTGACGACTTCTTCAACACTCAGTCGGACCGATTGGACGCTTATCTTATCACTCGCCTTGCTCACGTTCGTACTCGGGACGAGTGAATTTGTCATCGTCGGGATTTTGCCTGATCTCGCTGACGGGCTGACGATTTCGATTGCCACGGCCGGGACGCTCGTCTCTGCGTTCGCCATCACGTTCGCGATTGGGACACCGCTGACCATGTCCCTCACGAGTCATTTGCCGAAACGAAAACTGATGATCACGCTCACCGCCACGTTCATCGTGTTCAACTTGTTCAGCAGCTTGGCTCCGACGTATGGGATGTTACTCGTGCTCCGAATGATGACCGCCATCGTCACGGGTGTCCTCATCTCCCTCGCCATGCTTGTCGCCAGTGAATCGGTACCGCCTGAAAAACGGGGGATGGCCGTCTCGTTCATTTTCGGCGGCTTCACGATGGCGAACGTGTTCGGTGTCCCGCTCGGTACGTTTATCGGACAACGGACCGGATGGGAATCGACGTTCCTGTTGACGACCGCTTTCGGCGTCGTCGCATTTCTCGCCATCTATCACGTTGTCCCGAGCCAGTTAACTAGCGTCAAGACGTCGATTGCCGATCAATTGCGCTTATTGACGAACCCGCGAATTTTAATCGCATTTTTCATCCCGGCGTTCGGCTTCGGTGCGACGTACGTCGTCTATACGTATCTCGTCCCGATTTTGAAAGGTGTACTCGGCGTCCCTGTCGCTTGGGTCAGCCCGATCCTGTTCGCTTACGGATTCATCTCCATCTTCAGCAATATGGCCGCCGGGAAAATCGCCAGCCATAATCCGATTGGACGGCTCCGCTTCGTCTTCCTCGTCCAAGCGCTCGTCTTGGCGGCCTTGTATGTGACGACCTCGAGCGCGACGTTCGGTCTGATCAATATCGCGCTCATGTCGTTCATGGCGATTCTGCTGACGACTTCGACGCAACTCTATTTGATCGACTTGGCCGATAAGTTCAATCCGGACGCCAAAGGCCTGGCCTCATCGCTCATGCCGGTCGCGAGTAATGTCGGGATTGGTATGGGTTCAGCTCTCGGTGGTCTTGTCTATGCGAACGCGCCTATCATGACGCTCGCCCTCGTCGGCGGCGCCGTTGCGCTCGTGACCGCTTTGCTGACAGCGGTCAGTCATCGGCTCGACCAACGTTAAAACAGCGTGCTCCATGGTGGGGGCACGCTGTTTTCATAGCCAATCCAAGATTTGGTCGATTGTCTCGTCAAGTTGTTGTTTGGCACTGAGCGGGCTGTCTTTATCCCCTTTTTGTGGCCCGTACATCCCAAAGTTGGCATGGTTGCCGTCTTTAATTTGATGGAAGACAGCATCATCCGGGACGTCGTCACGACTCGCCTCGATATCAGACGGTGTAGCTAGACCGTCACGTTCACCGGAAACCGATAAGACACGCAGTTCGCTGTCCGCCATCGAACTGATTGGGTACGAGGCAAGGAAGATGACTCCGTCGACTTGCTCCTCGTGCTCGAGCGCGTAACCAGATGCCGCCGAACCGCCGAGTGAATGCCCGCCGACGACCCAGCGTTCGATGTCCGGGTGGGCGGCGATGATGGCATCTGCGGCATCGATATCGGCTATCCCGAGATTCAAGCGCAACGATGGGATGGCGACGAAGCCACCTTCCTCTGCCAGTCTGGTGCCATAGTAAGCGTACGCCTCTTTCTCGACTTTCGCTCCAGGATACAGGATGAGACCAACCTCGCTATCCGTCTGCCCGAACTCGAGACGATTGTCCACTTCCGTCGCCTCAGCCGCGTAACCGAGCGCCTCTTCCGTCGGTCCGTACGTCAGTTGCGTCCACACGAGGAAGCCGATGATGGCGACCAAGATGACTCCTAATAGGCCGAGGCCAATCCACTTCAATTTTTTCTTCATTATATACCTCCATTTGCATCAACTTCCCCGTCACGGTACACTAGTATTAAAAAAGGGAAATACTAGGGGGACACCATGACCAAAAGTTCTATAACCACGACGATTCAGTGGTTTATTTTTATTTTAGCTACAAACATTGTACCACCGCTCTCGATTGCTGCCTTATTTGAACTGTCGCCGGCCGAGACGATGACGTTCATCTCACGCTCGCTGTTCGTCTTCGCACTGTTCAGCATCATCCAGACACTGCTTGGACACCGTCTACCAATTTTAGAAGGACCGGCTGGGATTTGGTGGGGCGTCTTCACGCTCTATGCCTCAATCGGTCCAGCGCTTTATGGAAGCGGTCATGAGACGCTCCAGGCACTCGGATTCATGCTGTTCTTGAGCGGTGTGCTCGGAGTAATCATGACCGTCACCGGGATTCTCCGGCGCATGTTATCGCTCTTCACACCACAAGTCCTCGGTGTCTATATGATTTTGCTCGTCCTGCAACTGTCGGGTGCCGTCATAAAAGGCGGCTTTGGCGTGACCGAGGACGGCATTAACATCGTTCAAGCCGTCGCGACGGCTGGTCTCGTGTTGTTCGCGCTCACGCTCGAGCGGAGTCGATTCAAGCAGTATGGGCTCGTCATGACACTCCTCGCTGGATTTTGGTTGTTCAACATGCTCGGCCTCGGCAACCCGATCGTCCGTTCCGAGTCGTTCTTCCTTGTGCCTGAACTGTTTCCGTTCGGAACGTGGGTATGGGATTGGAACTTGCTTCCGACCGCGTTCGTCATCACACTCTTACTTATGACGAACGTCCTTGCCAATATCAAACTGATCGAACGTATCGTCAGTTCGCGCGAGAAGCGTCAAATCGAAGGAAACGTCCCAGCATCTGGCGTCGTCAGCGGCATCAGTCAAATGGCCGCTGGCATATTTGGAACACCGGGACCGGTCGCCATTTCTGGGACAGCCGGCTTCTTGTCTTCCACCGAAAGTGTGCATCGCACGCCACACCTCATCGCCCATGCTTTGATGATGGTACTCGCCCTAGTCGGTCCATTCGTCTCGCTCATCGCCAGCATCCCGGCCGCGGTCGGATACGCCATCGTCACCCCACTCATCGCGACGATGATCATCATCGGAATCAACGAGGCGGCGTTCGAATTGAACCAAAAGACGGCCTCGCTCACCGTCGGGCTCCCGCTCGTGATCGGAGCCGGGGCGATGTTGCTCCCACCTGGGGCAATGAACGATTTGCCGCCGCTCCTCGCGACCGTGTTCTCGAACGGACTCGTTCTCGGAACGATCGTCGCCTTGACGACGGCCATCCTCAGCCGAATCAAAGACTAAAAAAACTGACCTCGCGAGGTCAGTTTTTTTCGGTTACGTGCATATGGAACGCAGCGTCGTGCGGCAAGATGGCACCGTCTTCAGCCTCAAAGTGCGCGCGGTCTTTGATGTAGGTGACAATCGAACGCGTATCGCGATGAAGCGCACGTTTGAACGCTTGCTCGGCCGTGACTGGTGTCCCGTCGTCATTCTTCAACTCGAGTCCCATCAGCTTATAGCCGAGCGTCTGTCCGCCGCGGCGCATCTGACATGCTTCAAGTGCGTAGGAGACGAGCGTAGGGGTGATGACAGCATGCACGAACTCACTCTTCACTTTCTTGCGGACGAGCTGTTCGACACCAAAACTTAGCAATCCGGCAATGACGCCGTCGATCAAGACGGCTTTGGTACGTTTCTTCGTCAGTCGCTTCATCGGCTCATCCTCTGCATCATACCAGACGTCAACACTTCGATACCGTGCCCTTCTTCCGCGGCCATAATCATAGCGCGTGCCACGTGGAGCGCTTGAATCGGTGCGGCGTCCGGTAATTTATCGAGCAACAACGGTTGAAGTGGACGGCTAACGACCTCGGCCGCTTTCTCGCCCAGACGGAACTCCTCTCGGTCCCCGAGCAGTAGTGACGGACGGGCGATGATCAAGTGCTCGAAACCGAACACTTTGAGCCCGTTCTCGAGCTCCCCTTTCACGCGGTTATAGAAGAACGATGACCGAAGTGACGCGCCTTGTGCCGAGACGACGGCGTAACGTGTCGCCCCGTGTTCCTTCGCGACGCGTGCCACTTCGAGCGGCAAATCGAGATCGACGTATTTGAAGGCCTGACGTGAACCGGCGACAGCAATTGTCGTCCCAAGTGCGCAGTAGACGTCATCAATGTGTGGCAACGCTTCGCCCATCCCTTCAAACCCGACAACCTCATGCAGTTTCGGATGTCTCCATCGTTTCGAGCGGCGGACGACAATCCAGACTTGATCATATCGTTCTTGTTCGAGCAACTGTTCGACGAGCTCGCGTCCAATCAAACCGGTGGCGCCAACGACAAGTGCAGTTTTCCCCATGCTTATTCCCCCTAGATTCTTAGTTCCTTTCAGTCTAGCTGACTTGCCGGTTATCGGCAATGACCTCGATCGGTCGGAACCGGTCGATGAGTCGGAAGAATCCATTCAATAGCAAGGCAGTGAACGATCCAGCGACGATGGCGCTGTCCGTGAACAATTGGACCACTTCTGGCATATTTGCGACAATGGCCGGATTGGCCGTAATGCCGAGACCGACACCGATGGACAAAGCAATCGTAATCAAATTCTCGTTTTTCGTAAAATCGACTTGGCTTAAAATACGGATCCCTGAAGCGGCGACCGTGCCGAACATGACGAGCATCGCCCCACCGAGCACCGGTTTCGGGATGAGTGTCGTGAACGTCGCCACTTTCGGCAAGAAACCGAGTAAAATTAACAGACCGCTCGTCCAGAAGATGACGCGCCGTGATTTGACGCCTGACAATTGGACGAGTCCGACGTTTTGACTGAACGTCGTATACGGAAAGCTGTTGAAAATCCCGCCGAGAATCGTTGCCACACCTTCGGCCCGATATCCTTTCGTCAACTCATTCGAGCCAATCGGTTTTTTCGTAATATCGCTTAATGCCAAGAAGACGCCAGTCGATTCAATCATCGAGATGATGGCCACGAGCGTCATGACGAGGATGGCCGAGACGTCAAACGTTGGCATCCCGAAGTAGAACGGTTGCACCATTTGGAACCAACCGGCCTCACGGACCGGGCTGAAATCGACGAGACCGAGAAATGCGGCGACACCTGTGCCGATCAAGACCGCAAACAAGACGGCGGCCGCCCGTGTGAACACGGTACCGATTCGGTTCAAAACGAGAATCAAGCCGATGGTCAAGCCACCGAGCGCCAAGTTTTGCATCGAAGCGAAGCCAGGCTCACCCGGCATCCCGCCGCCGATGCCATTGATGGCGACCGGGATGAGCGATAGACCGATAATCGTCACGACTGAGCCGAGCACGACCGGCGGGAAGAAGCGGGCCAGTTTTCCGACAAAACCTGAAATTAAGATGACGATGATCCCGCTCGCGATGAGCGCCCCATAGATGGCGGTGATTCCGCTTGAGCTACCGATGGCAATCATCGGACCGACCGCGGTGAACGTACAACCGAGCACGACGGGCAGACCGACGCCGGTAAAACGAGTCGTCCATACTTGCAACAGCGTCGCGACGCCGCACATGAATAAATCAATCGCGACGAGATAGGCGAGTTCCGTCGGACCGAGTCCGATGGCACCACCGACGATGAGCGGGACGATGGCCGCGCCTGTGTACATGGCGAGTAAGTGTTGAAAACCGAGACTGGCTGTTTTGAACGTATTCATCGGACCACCTCCACGAAAGAAATCTCACCTGCTTCAAGCTTCGCAATTCGGGCGAGTGACTCGACTTGATAGCCTCGCTCGAGCAACTTGTCCCGTCCCGGTTGGAACGATTTCTCGATGACAATGCCGACACCGGCGACGACCGCACCGGCGGATTCGACGAGTTGCGTCAAACCGAGTGCGGCTTCCCCGTTGGCGAGGAAGTCATCGATGACGAGCACGCGCTCCCCAGGTTGGACGAAGCGACGGCTCAAACTGATGCGGTTCGTCTCTTGTTTTGTGAACGAATAGACGTCCGCTTCAACGAGATCGTCTTGGAGCGTAAGTGATTTGCGTTTCCGGGCGAAGACGAACGGGATGTTCATCTCAAGCGCCGTCATCATCGCCGGGGCGATCCCACTTGATTCCAATGTGACGATGCGGTCGATTCCCGCGTCACGGAACCGGTCCGCAAACTCACGTCCGATGGCCTGCATCAAGACAGGATCGACTTGATGATTCAAAAAGACATCGACTTTCAATACGTGTTCGGACAACGCTTGTCCTTCATTTCTGATTTTGTCTTCTAACTGCTTCATCGTTTTTCCCTCCAATAAAAAATGCGATTCGTCACCCCAACCCGGGGACGACGAACCGCATGGAAACAAAACGAATGCACACGACAAGCGTCACCCGTAGTCGAACCATTTACGGTGGTTCGGTAGAGACTTGTGAGCCATATTCTCACGGATATACGAGTGCGAATCTTTAATTTATATAAGATAGGACTTATTCTAGACGATATTTCATAAATTGCAACCCGTTTTGGAAAAGACGGCTAAAAGTTCGATTTTTCTGAAACTGCTGTATACTAAAGATACTGGAAAAACGAGAGGAGCCACATCCATTATGAAGCTATTCGTGTTAGGTGCCACTGGTAGGACCGGTCATCAGTTTGTCGATCAAGCCATCGAGCATGGCCATCATGTCACCGCTTTCGTACGGGAACAGAGAAAATTGATTCCCACCCCTCAACTTGAAATCATCGAGGCAACGTCACAGACAGCTCTGCATTGACGGACGCCCTTGCTGGTCATGACGCTATCATCAGCTGTCTTGGGACCGATCTCGAGAATTCAGACTTCTTGGCCCAAGTCACCGATGCGCTCGTCCCGGCGATGAAAGCGAACAAGATCACCCGCATTGTGTATCTCGCTTCGGCCGGAATCGACAAAGAGATTCCAGGTATCGCTGGTACGGTCGTCACGTTCATGCTTCGGAAGCCGCTCCGTGATCACCGCGCCGCGGTCGATTTGTGGCGCAACTCGTCGTTCGATTACACAATCGTGCGGCCGATGCAATTGACGGACGGTCCCCGGACCTCGGTGTACCGCACGTCCGTCGATAGCATTCCAGACAACGGAAAACAGATTTCACGAGCCGATGTCGCCCAGTTCATGCTGAACGCCGTTGAAGACCAACTCTTCATCCGCCAATCGGTCGGACTGGCGTACTAATTTTTTTGAATCCATGCTACAATATCGGATAGTCAACTTTGAAGGGAACGAATAAGAAATATGAGTATATTAACAGTACAAAACTTGAGCCATGGTTTCGGTGATCGCGCCATTTTAAATGACGTGTCTTTCCGTCTATTGAAAGGCGAACACATCGGCCTCATCGGAGCGAACGGTGAAGGAAAATCTACGTTCATGAACATCATCACGCGTAAGCTCCAGCCGGACGAAGGCAAAATCGAATGGGCGAAAAACGTCCGTGTCGGTTACCTTGACCAGCACGCTGTCCTCGAACGTGGGATGACGATTCGGGACGTGTTAAAAAGCGCATTCCAATACTTGATTGACACCGAAACACGCATCGGTGAGCTCTATATGGAAATGGGCGATGCGACACCTGAACAGATGGACGACATGCTCGCCGAAGTCGGCGAACTGCAGGAAATGCTCGATTCGAACGACTTCTATATCATCGACGCGAAAGTCGAAGAAGTCGCACGCGGTCTCGGTATTTTAGATGTCGGACTCGACCGTGACGTCACGGACCTCTCAGGTGGTCAGCGGACGAAAGTCTTGCTCGCGAAATTGCTTCTCGAGAAGCCGGACATCCTTCTCCTCGATGAGCCGACCAACTATTTGGACGAGGCCCACATCGAGTGGTTGAAGCGTTATCTCCAAAACTACGATAACGCCTTCATCTTGATTTCGCACGATATCCCGTTCTTAAACAGCGTCATCAACTTGGTTTACCATATGGAGAACCAAGACTTGTCACGCTATGTCGGGGACTACGACAAGTTCATGGAAGTGTACGAGATGAAACGCTCGCAGCTTGAATCGCTTATAAACGCCAGCAGGCAGAAATCGCCGACTTGAAAGACTTCGTCGCCCGCAACAAGGCACGCGTCTCGACGCGGAACATGGCGATGTCACGCCAGAAGAAGCTCGATAAGATGGATGTCATCGAACTGAATGCAGAACGTCCAAAACCAGAGTTCCGATTCTTGCAGGCACGCACGTCAGGTCGTCTCATCTTTGACGCCAAAGGTCTTGTCATCGGCTATGACGAGCCGCTTTCACGCCCGCTCGATCTCCAAATGGAGCGCGGTCAGAAAATTGCCCTCGTCGGTGCGAACGGAATTGGGAAGACGACGCTGTTGAAGAGTCTGCTCGGCTTGATCAACCCGCTTGAAGGAACCGTCGAACGCGGTGAGTTCTTGGAGATCGGGTACTTTGAACAAGAAGCGGCCGTCAGCAACAACACATGTATCGAAGAGATTTGGAGCGAATTCCCGTCCCTCAACCAGCAACAAGTCCGAGCCATGCTCGCGAAATGCGGTCTCATGACGAAGCATATCGAGAGTAAAATCGCGGTCCTCAGTGGTGGAGAGAAGGCGAAGGTCCGTCTCTGTAAACTCCAAAACAACGAATCGAACTTGCTCCTCCTCGATGAGCCGACGAACCACTTGGACGTCGACGCGAAGGAAGAGTTGAAGCGCGCGTTGAAAGAATATAAAGGCAGTATCCTACTCATCAGTCACGAACCAGAGTTCTATCAAGACATCGTCACCGACGTCTGGAACTGCGAATCGTGGACGACAAAAGTATTCTAATCCGTGTAGAGGAAGTGGCGTATGGCTGGCCCGATTCAAGTAAACGAACGTATCGTTCTATATGACATCATTCGAGGGTTTGCCCTATGCGGCATCTTCCTCGTCAACATCCCAAGCATGCTCGGGAGCGACTGGATTTTCGGTAATCCGATATATGAAGGAAGCGACCTCTTCGTCAGGACGCTGTTCGATTTGTTCGTCCAGACGAAGTTTTACACGATTTTCTCGCTCTTGTTCGGAATCGGCTTCTCGATTTTCCTCGAGCGCTCGTACGCGCGCGGGGATTCGGTCGCCCGTTATATCCGCCGCATCGTCATCTTGTTTCTATTCGGACTCGCTCACCTGGCCATTTGGTCGGGTGACATCTTACATACGTATGCGATGTGGGGCTTGTTGCTCCCGTTGTTTTATGGATTAAGCAACCGGGCGATTTTAACGTGGGCATGGGGTTTGTTGATCACAAGCTTTGTATTATTCTATGGCTCATCAATCTATCTGGAATGGGCATTAGGTTATACGTCTATTGCAGGACCATTCCCGACCGCATTCAATTCCGGATTCGGACCTTGGTTCGACTATCGCTTGGAAACTGAAATCTTCGATATGTTCGTCAACTCGTTATTCGCCGGTTTTGAAATCTTCAGTCTATTCTTGTTCGGACTTTATATCGGACGGGAACGGAAACTCCTCACGTGGAGCATCCGAGGATTGACACGGACGGCCATCATCTGTACGATAGCGGCCCTACCGTTCTTCGCAGTCATTATTTGGCATCACTACGGTAGCGGTGCCGAGTATTCGGCGACGAACTCTGCGGCTGTCCTCGTCTCTGGGAAACTGCTCGCGACGACGTACGTCTGTCTCTTTACGATTGCCGTCCGTAACGGGCGCGCATTCCGTCCACTGCAGGCGCTCGGCCGTATGGCGCTGACGAACTATTTGACGCACACGGTCGTCGTCGTCCTGCCGGTCATCGCCCTCGGCTACTACGGTCGTCTGTCGTTGACGGAAGGATTGTTCTTAAGTATCGCGATTTTGATCGCCCAAACGTTCTTCTCGATGCGGTGGCTCAAATCGCATCGATACGGCCCGTTCGAGAAATTATGGCGCATCGGAACGTATGGTACACAGGCTAAATAATCATCAGACCGGATCTCCTTGTCCGGTCTTTTTTTGTGCAGGTAGGAAATCCCAGAAACTCATGCTATCCTAATTGAGGAAAACGTTTGCATGAATAAGGAGGAACGTATGTCACAGTTAGCCATCGAGGTGAAAGGCCTCGTCAAACAATATAAAATTATGGAACGCGATGCCGGACTAAAAGGCGCCATCAAAGCGCTCTTCACCCGAAAATATCGCATCAAAGAGGCCGTCAAAGGCATCGACCTCTCAATTGCACCCGGTGAACGCGTCGGCTATATCGGGTTTAACGGTGCCGGTAAATCGACAACGATTAAAATGCTGGCCGGCGTGTTGCGTCCTGATGCCGGCTCGGTTCACATCTATGGAATCGATCCGCATGAAGAACGAGTCAAAAATGCTCGGCAAATCGGGGCCGTGTTCGGTCAGCGGACGCAGCTGTTCTGGGACATCCCGGTCCGGGAATCCTTCGACTTGCTTTGCGAGATTTATGAAGTACCGCGTGACGAATTTCAAGAGACAGTCGCCTGGTTCATCGAACGATTGCAACTTGAACCGCTGCTCGACGTCCCGGTCCGCCAGTTGTCGCTCGGACAAAAGATGCGCTGCGAGCTCGCCGCCGCCTTCTTACATCGTCCGCGCGTCGTCTATTTGGACGAACCGACAATCGGTCTCGATATTGACATCAAAGAGACGATTCGGGCGTTCATCCGTGAGATTAGCGATGCTTGGGGAACGACCGTCATCTTAACGACGCATGATATGCAAGACATCGAGGAAGTGTGTGACCGGGTCATCGTGCTCGATGAGGGGCGAATCATCTATGACGATCGCATCGAGACGCTCAAGCAGACGTTCAATAACGAGCGTACGCTCGAAATCACGCTCGACGAAGGAAGTACGTTTGAGTTGCCTCCGGCTGTGACAGGACGCGTCATGCGACTCGAGACAGAAGATGAGACGATTCAGCTTGCCTTCAACCACCATGAGATTTCGAGCGGACAACTGATTCGTGAAATCGTCAACTGCAATCAAGTGAAAGACCTGTCCGTCGTCGTGCCGAAAATGGAGGCGCTCATCCGGAACTTGTATAAGACCGGGGTGAGCGCATGAGGATTCGTAAATATGTCGCGCTCGCCGTGTCGCAAATCAAAGTCGACATGGCGTATGCCGCCTGGTATTGGGCCAGTATGTTCTCGGTGACGATGCGCTTGTTCATCCTTTATTTCTTTTGGCAGGCCGTCTATGAGAATAAGACGGACGTCTCGGGGATCGCACTTTCGACGATGTTGACGTATGCCATCCTCGCGACGATGCTCGATCAGTTCCGCGGCAGCGCCGGCCGTGAGCTCGCCCATCTGATTAAACACGGCGGTGTCGCCATCGAGTTGTTGCGCCCGTATCACTTGCTCGATAAATTGCTCGCTCAAGATCTCGGTGCCAAGACATCCACCTTCTTTCGGGCGACGTTGCCGCTCCTCGTCGTCGCGATGGTATTCATCGGTGTCGATCCGCCGACGTCGATTGAGGCCGCGTCCGCTTTCGCCGTCAGTGTCATACTCGCGGTGTTGCTAGCGACGCTAATCGACTTGCTCGTCGGGGTGTTATCGTTTTATACGGTCAATGTTTGGGGACTGTCCGTCCTGCAGGAAGCCGTCATCACCATCATGTCGGGCGCACTCGTGCCGTTGACGCTCTTCCCGGACTGGTTTCAAACGGTCAGCCTCTACTTGCCGTTCGCATCGCTCGTCTATGTCCCGGTCGCCATCTATACGGGTGAAATCGCTGCATCCGGCATTTGGCCATCCATCCTCATCCAACTCGGATGGGTCGCGGCGTTCTTCATCTTCGTGCGTCTGTTGTTCGCCTATGCGGTTCGGAAAGTGACGGTGTTCGGCGGATGAAACGATACGCAAAACTATATTGGTTATATGCCAAAAATCATTTCAAAGTGATGATGGAATATCGGATGGACTTCTTGATTGGGGTCTTGTCCGTCTTTGGTCAACAGTTCGCCGCCCTCTTCTTTTTATCGATCGTGTTTCGTCATATCGAGTCGCTCAACGGCTGGGGCTTTTATGAAATCTTATTCATCTACGGCATCGCCTTTTTAGGGCGGGCCATCCACCATATCTTCTTCGATAACTTATGGACCATCGGCTGGCAGTACATTCGGACCGGGAACTTGGATCGGATTCTCATGCGACCGGTCAATCCGCTGTTTCAAATCATCGCCGAGCGGGTGCAACAGGACGGCTTCGGTCAACTGTTGATTGGCGGAAGCGTCCTCTGGCTCGCCTCGAACGAGCTCGGTATGGTGTGGACAATCACTGATTTCTTCGTCCTACTTGTCATGGTGCTCGCGAGCGGCATGATTTACATCGCGGTCAACCTGTTTTTCGCAACGTTCTCGTTTTGGATGATTGACAGTCTGCCGGTCGTCTTCGCCGTCTTCAGCTTGAGCGACTTCGCCCGCTATCCGATGACAATTTATTCGAAAGTCATCATGTTCGTGTTGACGTATATCATCCCATTCGGGTTCACCGCGTTCTATCCGGCCATGTACTTTTTTGAGGGTCGCGGCTTCACGCTGTTCGCTCTGGCAACTCCGTTCGTTGCTATGGTCAGTCTCATCCTCGCCTATCGATTTTGGCTGTTCGGACTCCGAGCGTTCGCGAGTACGGGTTCCTAGTAAAACAAGGCTCAAAGCAGACGCTTCGAGCCTTGTTTTACGTTTAGCGATCCGATTTCGGCAACATGATAGTAGAATCGGATTTCCATTCCCTGAGGTTGTCGCCGGGTTGACCGTCATCAAGTTGCCTAAATAGTAGATACCCGCACACACAATGAAAGCGAGTACGAGCGCCAACAGCGATCCGATTCGCTTGGTGTTTTTCATCTAAATACTCCATTTCATCAGCAAATAATTTCGGATTTAGTCCTTTTCAGTCCAAGTCTATTATTTCCAAATACACGTGAACTACTCACCACTTGCTTGCTTCGCAATCTGAAGTGGGAGCTTCTTGGGAAGACCGTACTTTTACTAGCTACGATTATTTACCAAGCTCGTCGGGCAGTCCCTGCCCTGGGTTGTTCCGGTCCGCGAGGCGCAACAGGTTGAGGCTCGCGTTGACGTCGCGGTCGTGGTGCGCGCCGCACGCGGCACACGTCCACTCGCGGATGTCCAACCCCTTCTTGCCGCCGTTCTCGCCGCAGCTCGAACAGACCTGGGTCGAGGCGAACCATGGGTCGGCCTGGATGAGCGTCCGCCCGTGGAACTTACATTTATATTCGAGCTGCCGGACGAACTCGCCCCACCCGGCGTCCCCGATCGATTTCGCCAGGCGGCGATGTTGCATCATCTCCCTCGGCTTCAGCGTCTCGACCACGACGACTTGGTTCTCGTCGACGATGCGTCGCGACAGCTTGTGGAGGAAGTCATGGCGGCGGTTCCGTACCTTTTCATGCTTTTTAGCCAGCAGGAGCCGGGCCTTCTCGCGGTTCCGGCTGCCGGGCTTCTTGCGGGCGAGGGCGCGCTGCGCTTGTTTGAGCCGCGCCTCGGCCGTACGCAGGTTGCGCGGGTTCGCGACCTTCTCCGTGACGAGCGCGTCGTTCGTCATGGTGGCGAAGTGTTCCAGCCCGAGGTCGATCCCGACCGTGTGCTCGGCCGGGACCCATGGCTCTTCGTCCTGCTCGACGAGGAGCGACGCGAAAAACGTGCCCGTCCTCGTCATCGACACGGTCGCGGACCGGATCTCCCCGTCGAAGCCGCGGTGCTGTGTGAACCGGATGAACCCGACCTTCGGGAGCCGTACGCGGCCTTCCTCGATGCGGATCGTGCCGTGCTGGTTGTTCGTCGTGTAGGATGCGCGCGCCCTCCGTCTCGACTTGAACACCGGGAAGCCGGCCGTCCCGGCGAAGAACTTCGCGAACGCCGTGTCGAGGTGCAGCTTCGCGTTGGCGAGCGCGAGGCTGTCCGCCTCGCACAGGAACGGGAACAGCGGCTTGTAGGAGGCCGGTGTCGGCGGTTTACGCCTCGGCCCGCCGCCCGCCTTCGCCTCCTCGTGGATCTTGATGCGGTCCTCGAGCAGCTTGTTGTAGATGAAGCGGGCGCAGCCGATCGTCTTGATCAGGGACTCGGCCTGTGCCGCCGTCGGGTGGAGCCGGTATTTGTAGCCCTTCAGCATGTCCGTCCCTCCTTCGCCCGGTGTCGGGATGATCCCCGTCCCATTCCGATACCCGCGGAGGGGACGGGAAATCTGACGGAATCACGAACTTTTGTTCGTCGTTCCGTCACAGCGGTGGCCGAGGGCGTGGGGGACGGCGATTCATCTCCCACCTTCGCTGGGCCGTGCCCGAGACGCTTAGAGGAGGGAGAATTCTCGCCTAATTTAGTTAAAAAAATGAACGCCCTGTTCAAAACAGGACGTCCATGTCTCTCTTAGTTGGTGGCTGCGGCAGTCAATACAGGCACAATTTGTTTTTTACGTGAGACGACGCCAGGGAGTGTCGCCAGACCATCGACCAACTTGACGTTGAACGCCTGCTCGAATAGATCAGTCTTCTTACCGACAACGAGCGCTTCTGAATCGTTCGTCAAGATGTTCGTGATCGCGAAGACGAACAAGTCGAGCTCTTTATCTAACATCTTCACGGCCATGGCCGATTCGACTTCAGCTTTCCGACTCAACACGTCGTTCGCATCGACCGTGTTCACTTGCGCGATTTCAATGCGGTAGTCCCCCATCGCAAACTCTTTCGCGTCGAGCGAGATGAGTTCTGGGACAGTCTTTTGGCTAAGGTCAGCCCCAGCTTTTAACATCTCGAGACCGTATGTCTCCATGTCCGTCCCTGAAATCTCTGCGAGCTCTTTCGCCGCTTTAATGTCTTCATCCGTGCATGTCGGCGATTTGAACAAGAGCGAGTCCGAGATGATTGCTGATAGCATTAATCCAGCCATGTCAGGTGCGATCTCAATGCCATGCTCTTTATAGAGTTTGAGCAAGATTGTCGCCGTACAACCGACCGGCTCGGCCCGATAGTAGAGTGGATCTGCTGTTTGGAAATTACTGATGCGGTGGTGGTCGACGACTTCAAGGATGCGCACGTCTGCGATATCGTCCGCACTTTGTTGAAACTCGTTATGGTCGACCAAGATGACCGAGTTCACTTCGTCTGACACGCGTTCTACGAGACGTGGTGCCTTGACGCGGAAGTGATCGAGCGCATATTGCGTCTCCCCGTTCACTTCACCGAGGCGAATCGCCTCAGCGTCCATCCCTAACTTTTTTTTGAGCTCCGCGTAAGCGAGCGCTGAGCAAATCGTGTCTGTGTCTGGATTTTTATGTCCGAAGACTAGTACCGTACTCATATCCATTCTCCTCACTATGATAGTTTTCCCTTATCCATTATACCGTCTATCTTTATTCTTTCAATTCCCAAACAAAAAGAGCCACTAGGGCTCTTTATGCTTGTTCGTCTTCATCCGTCTTCTCAAGGTCCGAATGATCTCCTTTTGAATCTTCTTCGTGCGAGATGTCCGGTTGGTCTCGTTTCAACTTCTCTTTTTCTTCTTGTTCACGTTTGTTTTGCTCTGACATCTGTCTCATCCTTTCGGTTGTGTCATGTCGTAGACTGTTCCCCGCGTCGGACTTCTTCAAACGGATGTCTTCATTTTGTTAACAAACTGTGATATCACGCTTGAACGAATACCACTTCATCGCCTCGAATTTCGACGTTGACGTCTTGTCCTTGGAACAACCACTCGTCCTGTTCAGCGACGACGAAGCGAATGCCATCCGCTTCCGTTTCGACGACCGCATTGTCGATGTCTTCTGTGATGACGCCCACCGAGAAACCGTGCGTTAAATCTGTTGAACCCCCATATTTAGCAAATAGACGCACCGTCTGACCAGTCTCGACTTCCATCTCATCTTTAAAAAATTGGAGTGCTTCTTCTGTCACATTAATCTTCATCTGTGATCCTCCTCTCGACTTCTGTCTCCATTCTAATTGTTTCCCATAAGTCGGGCGAGGAAGTTGCCTAGAGTGTCGTTCCCGGCAAATATGTGACCGTTAAACTGTTTGTGACCGAAGCTCCGCCGTTCATCTCCTCAAACGTCACATCGAACAGCGTCCGGCCGATGTCTTCATTTGGCGAGTGCATCGTCGACAGACCGAACGCCTGACCGATTGGATGACCATCGAAGCCGAGGATGGCGACTTCTTCGGGGATGCTGACACCGCGACGGCGCAACTCCCCTAAAAAGCCGAGCGCCACATAATCCGACGAGAAAAAGAGCGCACGAGGACGCTCTTGTTGACGCAGAAACATATCCGCTAGTCCGATCCCGTCCTCACTCGTCAAGTAGCCGGTCCAGACCCATCGCTCACGCGCAAGTTCGACTTCATCGAAGTACGCTTGCTGACGCGCAATCGAGCTTGGACTATCTTGTCTTGACAATACGATGCCAATTTCAGCATATCCGGCTTGTCTCAATACGCGCAAACCGGTGACGAACGCGGTGTAATGATCGACGTGGACCGAAGAAATCGTCTGCGGCGCCCCGACGGTTGCGACCGCGATTGGACCAAACTGTCGATACGTCTCCATCTCATCGAATGGCATCGCATGGGATAACACAATCGCCCCATCAACTTCACGGTGCTTCAATAAATCAAGCGCTTGCCGTTCTTGGTCGAGTTGATACTCCGTCTGCCACATAACGAGTCGGTAATCTCTTTGGAGGGCCGCTTTCGCGAGCCCGTTGACGAACAGTCCATAATACGGATGATCCAAATACGGTAATACGACGACAAAACGCTGCGTGCGACCGGTCGATAACGTCAGCGCCTGCTGATTCCGTAAATAACCGAGTTCATTCATCGCCCGTCGTACTCGTTCACGCTTCTCTTTCGACACGTACGGGTGCTCATTGAGCACGCGTGACACCGTCGTCACCGATACGTCCGCGTATTTGGCGATATCTCGAATGTTCGCCATCCCGTTTCACCTCAATCTGTCAGTCTTTGCATATAGTGTACCCACTCTGCCTCCTGACTGTCACCTTTCGCAATCACTTGTTTTCGGATGGCTTGGACAAGACGAAACCGTTCTTCGACGGGTAGATAAAGAAACTCGTCTTGAAAACGGGCGCACAACATTCTTCCGAGCGGCGTATACAACTGATTGATGACGAGTTCGTAGACGATCCCACTACACCAGGTTTTCCACGTTATCGGATTCATGAGCTTTCCCTCCTTTGACTTAACCGTACAGTCTGAAACGCGTTTCAGAGCAAGCACTATTTTTATTCCGTCTATTTCCGAACATTCAACGCACACATAAGAATATTTAAAGTTTTTTCACTCAAAATCATTGACGACAGCCAGTTCATTTTGTATAGTCATCAAGTTGATAACGTTTATTTTACGATTACCGTATCTTATTGTTCGTAAATTACTAACTATAGGGAGTTTTATTCATGAACTTTTTTCAATTGAAACAACATGGAACGAACGTTAAACAAGAAGTGATGGCCGGCATCACAACGTTCGTGACAATGGCTTACATCTCTGTCGTCAACCCGGCGATTCTATCAGATGCCGGTATCCCGTTCGCCCAAGCGTTCACGGCGACCATTATCGCCATCTTAATCGGTACCGGACTCATGGCGTTTTACGCCAACCTCCCGATTGCCGTCGCACCAGGGATGGGACTGAACGCGTTCTTTGCGTATACGCTCGTCGCCCAGCAACAGATTGCACCGTCAGCCGCGCTCGGCGTCGTGTTCGTCTCGTCGGTCTTCTTCTTGTTGTTGTCGCTGTCGCCGATTCGGACGAAACTGATTCAAGCGATCCCGGCGTCGCTCAAACATGCCATCACGACCGGTATTGGTTTATTCATCGCCTCGCTCGGATTGAAGTTGTCAGGACTCATCGTCGCCGATGAGGCGAACCTCGTTCGTCTTGGTGACTTGTCATCACCGAGCGTCCTGCTCGTCCTCGGGGGCTTGATCGTCTCGGCGCTCTTGTTCTCCCGGAACGTGCCGGGCTCACTCCTCATCGGGATGGTGCTCACAGGAATCGCCGCTTACTTCATGGATCTCTTGAAGATTGAAGGTGTGACGGCGATGCCGACGTTGCCGGAAGGACTCATGGTCAATCCGCTCACGGCGTTCTCAGACGTCATCGAATACGGCCTGTTCGGTGCCGTCTTATCGTTCTTCCTTGTCACGTTATTCGATACGACCGGTACGCTCGTCGGTGTCGGAAAACAAGCCCACTTGTTGAAAGAGGATGGGACAATCGAGAACGGACACCGCGCCTTGTTTGCTGACTCGCTCGCGACGATGGGTGGCTCGCTTGTCGGGACGAGCCCGTCGACGGCTTACATCGAATCCGCTGCCGGTGTCGCTCAAGGTGGACGGACCGGTCTCACGACAGCGGTCGTGGCCGGTTTGTTCGGACTGACGCTGTTCTTCAGCCCGCTCATCGGCGCCATTTCTGGCGTTGCCGCCATCACGGCACCAGCGCTCATCATCGTCGGCGCGCTCATGTTGACGAACGTCCGCTATATCGATTGGACGGACTTCAGCGAATACTTCCCGGCGTTCATGACGATTCTCATCATGCCGCTCTCAGGCAGTATCGAACGCGGGATCGCCTTCGGGTTCATCTTGTATCCAATTTTTAAAGCGATGAACAAAGAGACGGTCCACCCGCTCATCTACTTGTTCGGCGCGCTGTTCATCCTGGAAATGTTTTTCTTATAAGTTAGATTCGAGCCCTCGTCGACCGATGAGGGTTTTTCTGTTATCGGGCAGGGTAATGCTGTTTTATAGCAGTCATCTTCTGAATATTGATTCATTATCATTTAGTTCTCAATTAGACAAGATTTTACATTTTTTTGTGAGAATCGTTCCATTTTTCTGTTTTGGACTCGTTTGTTATGGAATAATAACCGTGAAACCGTTTACGGATATAACTATGAACAGGAAAGAAGGAATGGACATGCCTAAAGTGGCTCTGTTTGTCACTTGTCTCTCTGATACGTTGTTCCCATCGGTAGGACAAGCGACGGTCGAACTATTAGAACATCTAGGTTGTGACGTCAGTTTCCCGTTTGAGCAGACGTGTTGCGGCCAGCCCGCCTATAACAGCGGCTACCATGAAGAGACGAAAAGAATCGCGAAACATATGATCGAGACGTTCGAGAAGGCCGACGCCGATTATATCGTCGGTCCTTCCGGTTCATGTGTCATGATGATGCGCGACTATCCGCATTTGTTCAAAGACGACCTTACTTGGAAGATGCGGGCCGAGGCCCATGCGGCGAAGACGTTCGAGTTGACGCAGTTTATCGTCGACGTACTCGAAGTGACGGATGTCGGGGCTAAGTTCCCGGCCAAGGCGACGTACCACGCCTCGTGCCACATGACACGCCTGCTCGGCATCGACTCGGCTCCGGGACAGTTGCTTAAAAACGTCGATGGCTTGACGATGCTCCCGCTCGAGAACGTCCATAACTGTTGCGGCTTCGGGGGAACGTTCTCCGTCAAGATGCCAGACGTCTCGGTGCAGATGGTCGACGAGAAAGTCGAATCCATCTTGAACTCGGGGGCCGAGGTGCTCATCGGGGCGGACGCCTCGTGTTTGATGAATATCGGGGGACGCCTGCACAAACAAGGTCATCCAATTAAAGTGATGCATATCGCAGAAGTATTGAACGAAGGGGTGAAACAGGCATGAGCTTGGGAATTCGGTTAGATGAGAAGTTTCAAGATCGTCGCAAGGACGGGATTGATAATCCGTTCATGCGCCAAGCCGTCAGTTCGGCTCAAAACCGTCTGCGTGACGGACGATTGAACGCGGCAGGTGAGCTTGGGGATTGGGAAGCGTTTCGGGACCATTCGGAAGAGATTCGCCAACACGTGCTCGAACATCTCGACTATTACTTATATCAATTGAGCGAGAATATCTCGAAACGGGGTGGGAACGTTTTCTTTGCCGAGACGGCTGAAGAAGCGAACCGTTATATCCGGGAAGTCGTCCGCGCTAAAAATGCCAAGCACGTCGTCAAATCAAAATCGATGGTGACAGAAGAAATCGGCTTGAACGAGGCGCTCCACGAGGAAGGATGCACGGTCGTCGAGTCCGATCTCGGGGAATGGATTCTGCAGCTCGACAACGATCCACCATCGCACATCGTCGCCCCGGCCCTGCACAAAGACCGTAACGCCGTCCATAAAACGTTCACTGCCCACGGCTACGAAGGCTCGAACGACCCGACCGAACTCGGGCGTTATGCTCGTCGCGAGCTGCGGAAAGACTTTTTGAAAGCGGAAGTCGGCATCACCGGCTGTAACTTTGCCATCGCCGAGAGCGGTTCCGTCGGTCTCGTCACGAACGAAGGGAACGGCCGCATGGTGACGTCGCTTCCAGGCACCGTCATCTCAGTCATGGGAATGGAACGGATCGTGCCATCGTATGAAGAGTTCGAAGTGCTCGTCAATATGCTGTGCCGAAGCGCCGTCGGTCAACGGCTTACATCGTATATTACGACGTTCGCCGGTACGAGAGGTTTCGGTGAGGTCGATGGACCAGAAGAGTTCCATCTCGTCATCGTCGACAACAAACGTTCCGGCATCCTCGGTACACAGTTCCAATCGGTGCTCCAATGCATCCGTTGCGCGGCCTGTATTAATGTCTGTCCAGTCTACCGCCATATCGGTGGTCACGCCTACGGCTCGATTTATCCGGGCCCAATCGGTGCCGTGCTCGCCCCGCTCCTCGACGGATACGAGAATTATAAAGAATTGCCGTATGCCTCGAGTCTATGCGGTGCCTGTACGGAAGCCTGTCCGGTCAAAATCCCGCTTCATGAGCTGTTGATCGAGCATCGCCGTGTCATCGTCGAAGAGAAAAAGAAATCACCGTTCGTCGAACGGATCGCCATGAAAGGCTTCGCTGTCACGTCCTCAAGTCCGTTCTTATTTGAAGCGGCCGAACAGATTGCGCCTTACGCCTCGTCCCCGTTCACGAAAGCGGGTCAAATCGACAAGGGGTTGCCAGCGTGGACGGATTCGAAAGACTTACCGCAACCGGCTAAACAGACGGTACGGGATTGGTTCAAGAAACGGGGGAATGTAGAATGAATCCAGGCACGATCACCAATCGCGAGGATTTTCTAAAACGAATCGCGGGGCAACTCGGACGCGACGTCGACTTGACGCCGCCGAGACGAATGTACAAGCACCGGCCGCAAGACGAAGTGTTGAAAGATGCGTCCGACGAGGAACTTCTCGAAACGTTCCGCATGGTCGCGACGCGGATCCACACCGACGTCGTCGAATGCGAATCCGCCAACCTCGACGATACGCTCCGCCTGTTAATTGACCGGTATGAAGGGGAGGCCGTCATCGCCGAACATGACGACCGGATTCAAGCGTGGGCCCCAAACACGAGCGAATCGTTCGACTGGTGGGATGCGGAGCGGCCGGAAGACAGCCGAGCCCTCGCCGTGAAGGCGGATATCGGTATCACGATCGCCGACCAGGCACTCGCCGAGAGTGCGACCATCGTCCAATATGCGGCACCCGGCAAATCACGTACGATCAGCCTGTTGCCCCGCGACCATATCGCCATCATCCCGAAATCGGTGCTCGTCCCGCGGATGACGCAGGCGGCCAAACGATTGGCCGACCTCGACCGCTCCGGTGAACTCAACTCGCCGAACGGGGTCAACTTCATCTCCGGCCCATCGAACTCGGCCGATATCGAGATGAATTTGATTGTCGGGGTGCACGGACCGGTCCGTGTCGCCTACGTGCTCGTCCACGATCTGTAAACAAAAAGACTCGCGGCGTGAATAGCTCACGCGCGAGTCTTTTTCATGCTTATTCGACGGTGATGCTCCCGTTCGAGCTCGTCAGTTTGAGTTCGACCGTCCCGTCCCCGAACGTCCGCTCGTTCGCCCGGTCGCCGAACAGTTCGACTTTGCCGTTTCTCGTCTTGGCCCGGATGACGGCGTCACGCGGATCTCGCTTCAGCCGCACATCGATGCGTCCGTTGTTCGTTTTTAGACGGACCGGATGCTCGAGCACATCGATGACACAGTCGATGCGTCCGTTCGATGTCTTCGCCTCGACTGCCCCTGTCACGTCATGAATATCGAGACGGCCGTTCGACGACTGAACCTCGAGACGATCCACAGTCGAGCCAAGCACTTCCACGCGTCCGTTCGATGATTGCGCGTCAAGGTCCTGCCCTGTCATCGACGTGAGACTGACTTTCCCGTTCGAAGAGCGGAACGAGCCTCGCTTAGCGCCAACGGTATGGGCCGTGATGCTCCCGTTCTCGCTCTCAACTTCGACCGATGCGGCCTCGAGATTGCGCACATCGCAAGAGCCGAGACGATTTTTCAGGACGACTTGCTCATACGCATGGCGCGGCAGCTCGACGTGTAACACCGGTGCCTTCGTCACCGCCCAAGCGAACAAGTTCGATAGACCGAACCGGCGCTCCGACTCGATTCGAACCTCAAGGGTGTCCCCGACGATTTCCATCGTCACCCCTTGGTCCCGTTCTGTCTCGAGCGTCGCGTACGCAAAGCCGTCATGAGACGGCACGACTCGGACGTGTGCTTGCAAGACGTTGATTGAGACGTTGCGGAACGCCACGTTCTGACTTTTCACAACGGCCGGTTCTTTGCGCACCTCAGACGAGGGCTCGTTTGATGCGAGCAACTCGCTCGCGAGCGCGCTTGGCGTCCCGAGCTCCTCAATCATCGTCGCATCCGTCTTCCCGTCGATTCGTCCGCTCGCAAAGTATTCCGACACATCCCGTAAAATATCGACCCGCTCGATGACGCTCATGCCCATGAGTAGGCGTTCAAGTTCCAGTAAATACTGTTCTTCCGTCATTTGTCCGTTCCCCCTTCAATCAATTCGTTGACACCGGTCGTGAACGCTTCCCATTCCCCACGTAGTTCCGCCAAATGAGTCTTCCCTTGCTCTGTAATCGTGTAATATTTTCGCGGTGGTCCTTCTGCCGACTCCTTTAAGTACGTCGTGAAATAACCATCCGATGTGAGTCGTCGCAGGAGCGGATAGACCGCTCCTTCCGAGATGGCGACTTTGGCCGAGATGGCTTGCACGAGCTCGTATCCGTAACGGTCATGCGTCTCGACGAGCGCGAGCACACATAAATTGAGCACGCCTTTCTTGAACTGAGGATTCATTCCCTCGCCCCCTCTACTATATATTAAACAATAGATTAACATACACTATTATTCAATAGACAATAGTTAAATCCCCGCTTATTTCTTGATGGGTGGAAACAACTGGTTCAAATCTGTACAATGAAGGAACGACACTCGTAGGATATTTGTCATAGTAGGAACGTACGTAGTTCCAGGAAGGAACGGTCTTTATGAAAGCATGGATTGACCAGCGGATCGGAAGACAGTTTTTATTCGTCTTCTATTTATTCATCGGACTGATCCTCCTGACCTCACTCGCCGTCTATATGTACACGGAAAACAGAATCGAACAGACGACGTCATCACTCGAAAATATTAGTGAACGGCGCACGAATGCAACCGAGCTATTTGAGACGTGGCAGTCGATGCAATATGAAATGCGGGGCTATGTCATCCTCGGCGACGAGGCGATGCTCGCCCGCGTCAAGGATAAACAAGAATTGATTGAAACCCAGACGACATGGTTTGAGGATAACGCGGTCACTGAAAAAGAGAAGACGTATGCCAGCGACGCGCGGACGCTATTCTCGGCCTATCAGCAACGCGTCATGCCGAGCCTTGAGCGATATGTTGTCGCCAAACGGGAAGGGACGGTCACCGAGCCGTTCTTGAAAATGCCGACGCTCGGCAAAGTGACGCCGCAAGGGGAACCACCCGCCGACCGCAAATTCAAGATCAACTCGAAAAGTGCGGCTGACATGAGCGCGAGTATCGTCGATATGGAGACGGTATTTACCGAATACCGCAACTCGCTGAATGAAGAAGAGAATCAGTTGCGGGAGCAACTGGCCGCGCACACGAAGCGGGCGCAAGTGCTCTGGCTTCTCTCTCTCCTCGCCGTATTGCTCGTCCTTTTTATCTTCGCTCGTCCTTATGTAAAACGATTGACCGGTCAACTGCAGAACTTGATCATCAACAGTGAGCGACTGGCGGATGAACGGATCATCCCGATTCCAGCGGCCGTGCCATCACGAAACGAAGTCGGACAGTTGACGAACTCATTCCGTCAAATGGCCTCTTCGCTTGCGACACAACGGAATCAAGTTGAAGAAGAACGCGAGAAGACGCGCGCCTCCTGCATTCGATTCGTGATGCCGTCATTTATGTCGAACATACGACACACGAAAAATTCGCCAACCAGGCACTCTTCATCATGTTCAATCAAGCCGTCACGAAACGGAACGTGATAGACTTGTATCGTTTGGATGCCGATTTAGAAGACCTCGGTCTTCAAGTCGATCAAAAAGACTCGTTCTTCTCGTTCATGCGCCGTGCGTTTGACGGCGAGAGCATGGAAGAAAGCGTGACCTTCTCGATGAATCAAGAAGAACGATTCATCCAGATGTATGCCGAGAAAATTCATTTGCGTGGCACTCGTCATGGCACGATGCTCGTCTTCCGGGACGTGACGCAAGAGACCGAAGTTGACCGCTTGAAAACGGAACTCGTGTCGACCGTATCGCATGAACTGCGCACACCTCTCACGAGCATCATCGGCTTCACCGAGCTGCTTCGTTATCGGAAAATGCCTGCGGAACGTATCGATCAATATTTGGGGATGATTCACCAAGAGACACTCCGTCTCGAGGACTTGATTTCCAACTTGCTCGACGTGCAACGGATGGAGTCCGGGAAACAGACGTACCATAGCCGGCCCGAGTGCTTGCATACGATTTTGAAAGAAACGATTGCCATCCATCAAGGCGCGAGCGAACATCACCAGCTCGCCCTCGAATGTGATACGAACCTGTATGTATACGGTGATCGGGATCGCCTGAGTCAACTGTTCACGAACCTGATCCATAACGCGATCAAGTATTCCCCGGAAGGCGGAAAAGTGGCCGTCTGTGTCACAAACGACAAGTCCGATGTCATTGAAATTTCAATTCAAGACTCAGGCATCGGCATCCCGCTGTCGGCGTTGCCGAAATTGTTCGACAAGTTTTATCGCGTCGACAATTCGGCCAGCCGTAAAATCGGCGGCACGGGTCTTGGCCTCGCCATCTGCAAAGAGATTGCCGAAGGGCACGGCGGAACGATTCGTGTCGAGTCTAGTGTCGGCCGTGGCTCGACATTCACCATCATCTTGCCGAAATATGCGGCGGAAGATCAACTAAGCAGCTAATAAACCAAGGGAGGCTTCGCTTGACGCGGAGCCTCCCTTTTGTCATTGCACTTTATTCTCTGGACCGAATGATGGATAGAGCGACAGGCCACCGTCCGCGAAAATCGTCGCACCGGTGACGTAAGATGACTCGTCTGAAGCGAGCCATGCCGCAACGGCCGCAATCTGGTCCGGACGACCGATTTCATGGGTCGGGATGAGTGCCTCAAGCCCCTTCTTCTCTTCAGGGTCTTGCATCGTCTCTTCATTAATCGGTGTATCGATCGCACCTGGTGCGATGCCGTTGACACGAATCTTGTTCGGCGCATACTCGAGGGCGACCGATTTCGTGAACATTTTGACGCCGCCCTTACTCGCCGCATAATGCGTATAGCCTGGACGTGGAATCACTTCGTGCACCGAAGACATGTTGATAATGTTCCCTTGAATCTCGTGGTCGACAAAGTACTTGAGAGCGGCCCGAACGCCGAGGAACGTTCCCGTCAAGTTGGTATCGATGATTTTTTTCCAGTTGTCGAGCTCCATCTCGTGCGTCTTCGCCTCGACCTGTACGCCGGCGTTGTTGACGAAGATATCCATTTTCCCGAACTCGGATACAGCCGTTTCGATCATCTTCTCGGCGAGACCTTCTTCCGCGACGTCCCCTTTGACCGCAATCGCTTTCCCGCCAGCGGCCTCGATGCCTTGAATGACCTTGTTCATCTCGTCCTCGCTGCTACGATAGTTCAAAACGACATGGACACCTTCCATCGCGTACCGTTCTGCGATGGCACGCCCGAGTCCCTTCGAACTTCCGGTAATGACCGCGACTTTTCCTTTAAGTTCTGGATAGTTAGCCATATCAATTCCTCCTTCGTCTCTTCTTGTAGTTTCCTCACTCCCCTCTTAGTGAAACATTTCCGACTGTTTTTTGAATATTTTTGGCAAATCTACTATACTAAAACAAACTATTCGTTTTCAGGGATTCTCTTGAACGACATACGACTTCACATTAATGGAGGTGACTCCCCGATCTTAGGGGGAATTTTTGGACAGTCCCATGTTACTCAGCTTATTGATCGTCGCCTTGCTCATTTTTGTGACCGCCTTTTTCGTGGCAGCTGAATTCTCCATCGTCAAAGTACGTGGAGCACGACTTGACCAACTCGTGCTCGAAGGAAACAAACGAGCGTCCGTCGCAAAAAAAGTGATTGAGAATCTTGATGACTCGCTATCGGCTTCTCAGTTCGGCATCACACTCGCAGCGCTCGGTCTCGGCTGGATCGGCGCGGACCAAATCGAAGGGATGATTCAACCGCTCGTCGACCGCTTGAACGTCTCAGCGTCGTTCGCGACATTCCTCTCATTCTTGATTGCCTTTTTGTTGATTGCCTTCTTACACGTCGTTATCGGGGAACTCGTCCCAAAGACGCTTGCCGTGCATGAAGCTGAGCGCTTGACGTTACTCGTCGCCCGACCGCTCTATTTCTTCACGAAATTATTATATCCGTTCATCCATGTGTTGAACGGGACGGCCCGGTTGATGTTGCGTTTGTTCGGCGTGCAGACGACCGCGCAAGAAACGGCACACTCGGAAGAAGAATTGAAAATCATCATGACTGAGAGCTTCCGCAGCGGAGAGATTAACGAAAATGAGCTCGCCTATGTTCAAAACATCTTCTCCTTCGACGAACGTGTCGCCAAGGACGCGATGGTCCCACGAATGAATATGGTGACCATCGACGAAGAAGACTCGATTGAGACAATTATCGCGACCGTTCAAGAACATCAATACACTCGTTATCCCGTCACGCGTAATGGCGACCGCGACGATGTACTTGGCTTTATTAACGCCAAACAGCTATTCACCGCTCAACTTGTCAAAAGCGAGGCCCCATTCGAGACGTTCATTCATCAACTACCGCTCGTGACGGAATTCACGCCGCTCCAAGAAGCGATGGTGAAGATGCAGAACGCTCGGACAATGATGTGTCTCGTTATCGACGAGTACGGCGGTACGGCCGGACTCCTAACAATCGAAGACATCCTTGAAGAGATTGTCGGCGAGATTCGTGACGAGTTCGACCGTGACGAACAGGCTGAAATCACCGAGGTCACTCCCGGTCATTACCGCTTGTCCGGTCTCGTGTTGACACAAGAGATTGAAGCACGGTTCGGCATCGAAATCGAGGATGACGTCGATACGATCGGCGGTTTCGTCTTATCGCAAAAAGCGAACGCACGCACTGGTGAACGGTTCATCTTGCCGGGCGAACATGAACTGATCGTCCGTGAAATTGACAATCACCGCGTCGTTTTCGTCGATTTGATTTTGGCCCACAAAGACGAGATTCAATCTGAACTCGACTGACTCAATTAACCGCCCTCCCCGTTTTTTCGGGGAGGGCTTTTCTGAGGGCGGCCGAACTGTCGCTATATTTTCACGTCCTGTCGTGATATACTGCACGTATGTTGCTAATTTGAGTGCGTGTCACTCATTGACACAACATCACCGAATAGTTCATCAATGTTCGGTCCAACAACTACAGAAAGAAGGTTACGCATGGAACGTAAACTATTTTTAATCGACGGAAACTCCATGCTGGCCAGTGCCTATTACGGTGCCGCCGCGAGCCGAACGAAAAAAGGACGCGAGGTATCAAAAAACGATCGGAGTGCCGTCATCGGTATGACCGGCCTCATTCGGACGATTCTACGCAGACATCGTCCGACTCATTTTGTCGTCGTGTGGGACGTATCACGTGAAACATTATGGCGCCGCGAACTTTATCCTGGCTATAAACGCCGTCGCCGCCAAACACCACCCGAGTTGAAAGCACAAATGGAACTCATGCGCCAATTGCTTGAAGAGAGCGGGATTCCGCAATATCAAGTTGAAGGCTATGAAGGTGAAGATTTGATTGCTCATATCGCTCGGAAGTTTAGCTGTAGCGCTCCTGTCGTCATCATGACGAAAGACAAGGACTTGCTTCAGCTCGTGAGCCCACGCATCACCGTCTGGCTTCAAACGCAGGAGCTGCAACAAATGCAGGCTCGTTGCGACATCAAAGACAATCGCCCACTCCCACTCAAGCGACATCTCGAGATTCGTCCTGAAGAGATTGCGGCCTTGTACGAAGGTTTGAAGCCAAAACAGCTCTCAGCAGTCAAAGCATTGACAGGAGACCGTTCAGACGGAATCCCGCCTGTGGCCGGATTAGATGAAAGTCAATCGGTCCAGTTAATCAAACGCTTCGGTTCGCTCGACAAGCTCTATACGGCGCTCAGCGTCAAAGGCGACAAGCGACAACAAATCAATGAAACGATCGCAGCACTGACGTCAGAAGAAGTGCCCCGTAACTTGAGACGCACACGTAAAAAGGCCGAGCGCAACATGGAGCTCGTCCGTCTCGATGTCACGGTGCCAGAACTTGAACATTTGAAGCTCGCTCATCTTGAGCTCAGCATCAATTCAAAACGTGTCGAACAAGCGTATCAAAAACGCGGCATTCGCCTCTCGTTTGATTCAAGTCAAAAGAAAATTTCAGCACGCTAAAAAAGCGCGGACATTAGTGAGGGCACTGAAAAACCCCCGCTTAATCCGAGCGTGAAAAGAAAAAAGGGCGATTGGCCCGACTAAATGTCGGGACGATCGCCCTTTTTCCTTGCCCTTACCCTGTCTTTTCTTTGTGGAGGGTGATGATTCGCTTCAGGTTGACCGCGACGATGGTCCTACTAGCCATCGGTCTGCTCATAGTCGAGTTGGTCGTTGTGCTCCCGCGACTTCGAGTGCATACGTGAGGAGCTAGGTCGATATCTGACTCGTCCACCTTCTCAGGAAAGCGACCCTTGGCGTTCTCGGCCTCCTTGTAACATGCGTGACGAAGCCTTCGCCTTCAAGTTGGTTGGTTACAGCCAGTATAGTCCGGAATGGCGGGCGCGTACAGCGCCGCCCGAGGGCACGCCGACTCCCGGGGAAGCAGGCAAGGCGAGATCCAGCAGCGACGACGTCGCGATGCAGCTCGACGCCCGCCCCCAGGAAAGCGGCGTGCCGGACAGGGCGTCTCAAGGGCGATGAAAACAGAGGAGCGTCTTCCCGGTAGGGACGGCGCTCCTCTGTTCAAAATCATTTAAAGTTTTTCAGTGCCCTCACGTCAGTCCACGCTTTTTATATTGACCGTGATGCCGTCGTCATCAGTGAGTGACCACTCCGATGTCGTCCCACCGAGTTCGCGATTCGTGGCCGCATCGACCAAGAGCGTCCATGCCTCTAAACCAGCCTCTTGTCCCATCGGCTGGCTCGGCCGGGCCCAGACGTTCGTCCCGATGTGGTGATGATACCCGTCGGCCGCTAAAAATAAGGCACCCGGATATGAATCAGTCGTCACCGTGAATCCGAGACGATTTTGATAGAATAACTTTGCCGCTTCTAGGGAACGTACTTTGAAGTGGACATGTCCCATCGTCGTCCCGTTCGGCAGACCCGTGAACGGACGATCCGCTGCCGCCTCGAGCATCGATTCATACTCAACCGGATCCGTCGACATCTTCACATGACCGTTCGCTTCGTATTCCCACTGCTCACGGGGACGGTCGGCGTAGAGCTCGATGCCGTTGCCTTCCGGGTCGCTCAAATAGAATGCCTCGCTGACCAAATGATCGCCTTGGCCGACTTCAATACGTTGGTCGATTAAATGACGGAGAATTCGTCCGAGTTCGACACGGTCCGGCAATAGGATGGCCAGATGGAACAAGCCGGCTGCTCTTGGATTTGGACGCACACCGCTCACTTCATGCAGAACGACAAGCGCCATCTCACTCGTTCCGAGCGTGACGCGATTCTCCGTCGTCTCGAGCACGTCCATGCCGATGACACGCTCATAATACGTTTTCATTGTTTCTAAATCGTTGACGCGCAATGTGACGGCGCCGAGTTTAATGTTTGTTAATTTCATCTTTGATCACCTCTATCCTCAGTATACTCGCTAAGTAAAATCGACAGAAGACGGCACAAAAAGGTGGTATAGTTACTTAAAGGATACTACTGTACAGAGGAGTGAGACGGATGACACTGATTTCAAGTTGCGAGGTCGATACCGCGCTCGAGCTAATCACGGGGAAATGGAAACCTTCGATTTTACTCGCACTTATTAATGGGGACACGTTACGGTTCAGCGAATTGAAACGCTCGCTCCCGAACATCAGTCAAAAGATTTTGACGGCGCAGCTTCGCGATTTAGAAGAGCAAGACATCGTGATCCGCACCGTCTATCCGGAAGTGCCGCCTCGTGTCGACTATCGCTTGAGCGAATATGGGAAGACGTTGATTCCCGTCCTCGAGACGATGAACGCTTGGGGCATCCAACACGCAGAGCGGATGCGCCAGAAATGATTGTCCACATGTGGATAACTCGTTTTCGCATCTCTATTCATCACTTATCCACAGGAGGAACACATGATTCGTTATCCACAATTGACCGGTCATCACTTCGGTGTGACGGCACCTTCATCTGGCGTGCCCACTGAATTGCATGGACTACTCAATGAAGCCGAAGCCACATTCACTCGCCACGGATTTACCCTTCAATTTGAGCCATCGGTTTGGACGCAAGACAAAGCAAAATCGGCACTCGCAGAAGTCCGGGCCGATGAATTGACGCGCTTGTTCCAAGATGATGCCATTGATTTGATCATCCCGCCATGGGGCGGCGTCCTCTTGATTGAGATTTTGGATCGACTCGACTGGGACGCGCTCCCACCGAAATGGATGCTCGGCTATTCGGACGTCAGCCTATTCTTATTCGTCTACACGCTCAAGACCGGTATCGCTTCGGCCCACGGGACGAACCTCATCGACTTGCGCGGCGAGGAATGGGATGCGACGAGCTCACGTTGGCTCGATGTCGTATCGGCGAAAGAAGGCGAGACGGTCATCCAACTTGCCTCGGAACAGTTCCAAAAAGAGTGGCAACACGACAACCCGAGCCCGCATATCTATCACTTGACCGAACCGACGGAATGGAAATCCATTGGCGGAACAGAGGCGACCGGACGATTGCTCGGCGGCTGTATCGATGTCTTGTTGCATACGATCGGCACACCGTACGGCGACGTCGCCACGTTCCAACAGAAACATTTAGATGGAGAGCCAATCCTCTGGTATTTTGAGAACGCCGAGCTCGATGTCCCGGCACTCAAACGGACCCTGCTTCAAATGAAGTGGGCCGGTTGGTTCGATCATACGTCTGGCGTTCTGTTCGGGCGCAGCGCGGCCCAACAACCCGTCCAAGGCTATACGGCAGAAGACGTGTATGCGGAACTTCACGACTTGCTCGACGTCCCTGTCATTTATGATATCGACTGCGGGCATGTCCCGCCGCAAATGACACTCATCAACGGTGCGCACGCCTCGATTCAAGTCGAGGACGGTAAAGGAACACTCATTCAAACGTTCAAGGCTGATGCGTCAGCCCTTGATTTTTTGATGAGCGACATCAGATGGCTGCGGAAACGACCTTCCGGGAACAAGCCCACTTCTCGTTCAATCAACGGGACCCATTCATCCCCACACCCGTGACTCGTTCCAATTAACAGCCCTTCGAAGTAAATCGCTTGATCGACAAACCCATGCTTCGCCCATTGATTATGATGCTCCAACAGTTTCAAAAACGATTTCCGGGCTGCCTCGATCTCACCAGTCAACGCGAAATAGACGCCTTTACTCATTTCGAACGCTGCGATGAATTCTGTATTTCCGTCTAGCAGCTGATTCATGACAGCAATCTGTTGCTGTAGAAGATCCGTCTTCCGATATTCAATCGCATAGAGCGCTTCTGTCATAGCTAGTCGTATTTTCATCGTCACGTCGTCCGTGAAATTCGTATATTGTTTCGCTTTTTGTAGCGCATCGACAATCGTTGCTTCATCTTTTAAATAAAGGGCACAAATGGCAATCGTTCGATATACATCGTCGACCCGATAGTACATTTTCGTTCGTTTCATGTAATCAAGCGTATCTTCGAGACAACGAATCGCGCCTGGTAAATCATCGTCATACAACATATTACGGAACACCATCAACATGCTGAATTCGACGCGCGTCTTCGTCTTCATCCTTCTCGAATCAATCAACTCAATCGTATCGATACGCTCAATCGCTTCATCAAATCGATTCCACATGAGCAGATAAAACGCTTGGCTGATGCGGGCCATAATCAGTTCTTCTTTCTCCTCGAGCCGCTCGAACACCGCGATTGCCCGGTCGTACCACTCCAACAGTTGTTGTTGATCCCCACGATTGAAGAAACTGTCCGCGAGTAACGTATACGCCTTCCCTTGCCACACCGAGTTCATCTCCACTTCTAAATAGGGCATAAGCGCCTTCTGAACGGCTTCATCTTCCCATGAGTTGAGACTCCCTTGCATATATTCAATTTCTTCGACGATTTTCTGCAAGTCTGCCTCGCGCGGATCGACGAGCAATGACTGCACCGACACGTCCAACCGTTTCGCGATTTCACGAAGACTGCGCATCGACGCCTCCGCCTTGCCGTTCTCAATCATACTGAGCATCGATTTCGTGATGATACCTTCGGCGAGTTGACTTTGCGTCAACTTTTTTTCTTTTCGTAACGCTTTAATCCGTTGTCCAATCATATGACACCTCTTAAAAGTTAAATTTAATTGAACTTTTTATATACAAATCCTTCATCATCACTTATTATAAAGTTAAATCAGATTGAACTTAATTGTAAAGGAGAATCGCTATGACGACCATATCATCAAACTTGTATGTATTGTTGCTCGGAAAATTCATGTCGTTGTTTGCATCCAGTCTCTTTACGTTCGTCGCGGGATTGACCGTCCTGACAACATCCGGCTCTGGGCTCCAGTTCGCCCTCGTCTTGCTCGTCGGTACAGTACCGCGTGTGCTTTTATCACCGTTTGCCGGGGCATTCGCCGACAAACTGGATCGCAAACGCGTGATTATCACGATGGAATCATTGAACGCCTTATTATTTTTAGCTGCTGGAATCGCCAGTCTCGTCTGGACGTTTGGCGTTCCTGCTTTCTTGATTATCACATGTCTGCTCTCTGTCGTCTCGACTTTCTTATCGGTCACGTTGTCGAGCTCGATTCCGCTCTTGTTTGACGAAGACGGGCTCCAACGCGCCAACTCGCTCATTCAAAGCACCATTTCTATTTCAAGCATTGGCACGCCTCTGCTCGCCGGGGCACTGTTCACGTTGCTGCCCGTCTCGGCATTTTTGTTCAGTTCATCGCTCTTGTTTGTCATCGCCGCCTTTCTCGCCTCTCGTCTCCACTTTAAAACGTATGACCATGTCCCCACCGAGCAATCGACTTGGAACGAGGTCCAATCTGGCTTCCACTACTTGAAACGCCAGCGCGTACTTTGGACGTTGACCCTTTTAGCAGCATTGCTCAATTTCTTCTTCGTTGCCGCAGAAGTACTATTCCCGATTGCCGCCCTACAAGAAGTCGGCGTCAGTCCGCTCCAGTTCGGCTTTTTAGAAAGCATGTTCGCCGTCGGCTTTTTAGTCGCCTCGCTCGCCCATGCGTTACCGGTCTTTCAAATCAAGCATCGGCTAGCCACGACCCGAACCGCGCTAATCATTATCAGTTGCCTCTTTATCGGACCGGCCGTCCCGCTCTATTTTGACTTCTCAGTCACACCAGCTATCGTCTTCTTCGCTGGTTTCGCCTTATTAAGCGGATTCTTCATTATCCGTGTCAATATCCCCATCCAGCTCTATTTACAGACGAACACGGAACCAAGTTATCTCGGTCGCGTGATCGGTGTTCTCGAATCCCTCGCCATGGGCATCACACCGTTCGGATTCATCGTGTTTGGCCTATTGAGCGAATGGATGCCGGTCGCTTCACTCTATACGATTTGTATGCTCTGCCTGCTCACCATTACGTTGTTCGCGATGTATCGGATTCGGCACGACATCACTGCCGAGAAAGCAGCTGTAGTGGCTAAAGCGGAAAGTGCATCAGCGTATCAGTGAACAAAAAAAAGACATCGAACCTCAGTTCGATGTCTTATCTGTAGATGGGAGGACTCGTTTCTCTAACAAGAACGGTCCGAACGGGATGACCGACGCCATGACCGCGAGGACCAACACTTTGAAGCCCCAGTTGAAACGCCATGCCATATAGACGGCTGCCGCCACGTAAGCGACGAACAGGAAACCATGGGCCGCGCCGACGATACTGACAGCGAGCGGCATGTCCGCCAAATACTTGAGCGGCATCGCGATGAGCAACAAGAGTAAGAAAGACACTCCTTCTGTGTATCCGAGCCATTTAAAATGTGTCGCGTTCATATTCGTTCTCCTTTTCAATCGATGCTACGTTCATCGTAGCCGAAAGTGGTGAGGTTTGTCACAGGAGAACGTCATAAAGTCGTTACGCTATTTGACGATTTGGTGAACGATGCATGACTTTTGTTTCCACGAACTTGCGAAGGAACAATCCATCGACGCCAAGTTTACCAGCATTGTAGCCTGCGACGAGAATGAGGACTGATACGATTAACATCGTCGGGTTCGTGCTGACCGTACCTGAGAGCAAGAACGCCATGTTCATGACGAGACCGAAGAAGGCTGCGCTACGTGTGAGGGCACCCACTAAGAGTCCAAGACCGACTAGGAATTCACCGTATGGGATCAACACATCGAACAAGGCTGCGTTCGGGATGGCGAAGTTTTCAAGGAATGCTGCCCACCAACCGGCAACGGCTGGGTGATCACCCGTGGCGAGAGAAGCTGCGTTTTGAAGATATCCTTCTGAACCAAATCCGCCTGTGATTTTGCCCCAACCTGCTGTGAGCCAGTGATAGCCGAGCCAGACGCGAAGGACTGTCAAAATACCGGTGGCGACGTTGTGGTTCTGCCAAAATTTTGTGAACATGATAATTCCTCCTTAGAATGAGTGAATGATGACTTATATGTGATTACATTCACAATATATCATCCATGTTCATCTTTTCACATAGGTTAGGACAAAAGTTCACGTTTCGTTCATATGTGTGTCACAGGTCAGTCACTTTTTGGAAATTAGTCAATTCGAAAAGGACGTCCGCGAGGGACGTCCTTGTTTGAGTTACAACTTCACCTCTTGAGGTGGCTGTCCTTTTTTATTCATCACGCGCATCGATTGTGGCGCGATTTTTAAGATGACGAGTTTTGGATCATCCGGACCGTCGAACCAACCTTCGAGTTTCTCGTTCCATACCTTTTCTTTCATCGATTCATCGTCAGATACACTCGTCTCGCCTAAAATCTCGAGGTACGTATCCCCGACGCCGTCCCCGTCATAGCCAATCAAAATATGTGTATACGGATTATTTTTCAGTTCATCCACTTTATCCGTTTCTTTCGAAGTTGCGGTGTAGAGCGTCAAGTCATCATGGAAAAATGTCATATAACGGCTGTGCGGCTTCCCTTTATAAACCGTTGCCATTGTCCCTACGTTACTATAATCTAAAATCTGTTTTGCCGTTTGCATTGCATCCATTCTGAAAAACCTCCTTGTGGTAGTCACTCGTATATTGATTCCCCCCGGGCAAGTGATTAAACACGCGGACAACAAAAAACCTGCTCGCCGAAGCGAGCAGGTTATAAAATTCCTTAGAAAGGAAGATTAGATTTTTTCAACGTTAGAAGCTTGTGGTCCACGAGCTCCGTCAGTGATTTCGAAAGTTACTGCTTGGCCTTCTTCAAGTGTCTTGAAGCCGTCGCCTTGGATTGCTGAGAAGTGTACGAATACGTCGTCTCCGCCTTCCATTTCGATGAAGCCGTAACCTTTTTCTGAGTTAAACCATTTTACTTTACCTGTGTTCATAATGAACCCTCCTGAAATAAACGCTGTGCGTTCTAGTAGTGCCTTACTAGAAAAAACTGACCAAAAAAAAGCACAAACCTCTAGGATTATCTTAAACGAAAAATAATCCAAAGCGTTTTGTGAATTATGTTTCCAGCTATTCTTAATTAAGCACATATAGAATATACCATGGATAAATGCTTCTGTCTACTAAATACTTCGGTTTGCTAAAAATACTTTTAAAACGGGTACATCCAATTGTAGTGAACGCTAGGAGGATGAACCATATGACCGCACACATTGATCGCTCGAATATCGCTGCCACCATCGCCCACCATTCGAACTGGGCGCTCGGTGATTTATTGAAAGAAACACTTGATTGGCATGAAGCGACACGACAGGCGCACTATCCCGACCAAGCGAAAACCTATCTCTCCCACCTACCGATGACCGAACGCATCATCCCGGTGACAAGTTCGTTGCCGCTCGAGACGGTAGATGGAATCGTTCGTCCGGTGTGGATGCGCCGGCTCGATGCCGAGCACTTAAATTTGAGACAAGCGATACGCCACCATGTCGACGTCACCGATTATGGCGCCGTCGGGGATGGTTTGACGGATTGCACGCTTGCTTTCCGGCTCGCCCTCAGGTCGAACCGCCACGTTCACGTGCCGGCCGGCGTGTATATCGTCCGCGGCATCCGCATCCCGTCGAACTGTGTGCTTGAAGGCGCCGGCCAACAGGAAACGGTCATTAAGCTGTCAGACCGAGCCCCGAAACATCGACGGTTGCTTCGAAACGCGACCCCGTTCGCCGGCAATCATCATATTGAAGTCTCACATTTGACGCTCGATTGGAACGTGGAACGCCTCGGTGACGTCGATCGGACGTCGAGTGGCGATACCGCTTCGAGCGCGTTGACGTTCGCGCACGTCAAATTCGGCTGGATTCACCATGTCACGGCGAAAAACGCGGGACTGCATGCCTTCGATATCACATCTCCTCATTATCATTACTTAGGGGACGGGCTTCGCGCCAAAAAAGGGAGCCGGTACGTGTGGCTCGACCATTGCGAAGCGACGAATTACGGGGACGACGGCATTACGACCCATCATAGCGATGCCCTCTATATCACGAACTGTTACTGCCATCATCCACACGGACGCACGCACGCCCATGGCTTCTCGAACTCGAACGGGATCGAGATTGATGACGGATCACGCCATGTCACGCTCGTCAATAATATGAGCGAGGGTTGCTTCGGGGGCGTCGAAGTGAAGGCGCACGGGACGTCTTCAGCCGCTCACGACGTCCACATATTCGGACACTTCTCGTATCACGATAATCGCTCGTTCAACTTCCGGCACATCAGCCACCACTTGGCCGATGACCCGCAGTCGAAGACGGCACGTTTCCTGTCGGGCACGAATCTCGTCTCGATGGAGCCGGTCCGCTCGAAGCTATATAACAAATCTTCGGCACGCAGTCTCGTCGTATCGGCGTATCAAGACGTATTGATTCATGGATTCACGGCGATTGGCAATCCAGATTACGACTATCGCGCCAATCCGGCCCTCGCCGTCCAATATAAATCCCGCAACATACGTTTGAAACGGATTGCGGTGAGCGGGTTTGCGTCAGGTCGAGCCGACATCGAACTGTTCGGCGGTGATAACCGGACCGATCACGTCACAGTTGAAGACGTCATCTGTCGCAACTCAGCCCCGGTCGCCTTGAAAATCGGTAGCCAGTTGACGAATATTACACTGCATCGAATCGAATGCGAACAAAAAAGTGGAGATGTGCTCATCTCCACAAGTAGTCCAATCGAGGCTCACGATTTGTTCGCTTACGGGTTCTCAGACCGTGTGCGCAACGATGTTTGAGCCGCCTCGACGAGTTCATCGAGCATCGTTTCGTCCAAATTAAGCGAACTCACCGTCTGTTTCGCCATCATCCGGACAATGGCTTTGTCGAGGAAGCCCATCCGTTCAAAATCATAGCCGTTGCCGACGACTTCGACGAAATAAGCGTGTGCCCGTAGCACTTCTCGATACGCATCCTCAAGCTCGCGCTGCCGTTCGGCCGCGGTCGGCGTCCCGGCGCATAGATAGAGGCCGAGCGGTCGTTTCAACAATTTGGCTTCATGAATATGGAGCCACGCCGTCATCTCATCTTGGATTTTCCCCATCCGGATTGAGCTGCCGACGATCACATGTCGATCGTCGCCCATTCGACCTCCGGCTGTTCGACCACGTTTTGAACGTGGACGTTCCCTGGTAGCCGCTCGGCCAACAGATGGGCGACTTTCTCACTCGTCCCGTAGCGGGTCGAGTAAGCAATTAACGTATTCATCGCGTTTCCCCCTTTCGGTCAGACTCTACTATCCCTATTCCCGAATCGGGTCACCTTTACTGACGACACAACAAAAACTCGCCACGGAGGCGAGTTTTTTCGTCACACTTTATACACTTGCGCTTCGTACGGACGAAGCGTGAACGGCTCGATCGGTTCCATGTTCCCAATCACCCGCTCTTTCACGTCGAATGGGAGCTCACGTGTCACCGTCTCGTCCGAGAAGTTGCAGAGCACGAGCCACGTCTCGCCTTCGAACGTACGTGTAAAGGCGTATACCGCTTCATCGTCCGGCAGCAACAGTTCATACTTCCCGTAAACGACAATCGGATGTTGTTTCCGGAGCTGAATCAACTGGCGATAGTAATGGAAGATCGAGTCTGGATCACGCCGGGCCGCTTCCGCGTTCACGGTCACATAGTTCGGGTTGACCCCGATCCAAGGCGTTCCGGACGTGAAGCCGCCTTGTGCTTCAGCTGACCACTGGACCGGTGTCCGTGAATTGTCGCGTCCGCGTGCGTGAATGCCACGGAATATCTCATCATGCGTCAACAGTCCGTTCGTCGTGTAATCCCGATACGCGTTGAGCGTCTCGATGTCACGGTACTCATCGATCGAGTCGAACGCCACGTTCGTCATCCCGAACTCTTCACCTTGATAGATGTACGGCGTCCCTTTCAACATGTGGAGAAGCGTCGCGAGCATCTTGCCGGAGACGACACGGTACTCATCCGAGTCGTTCCCGAATCGTGAGATGGCCCGCGGTTGGTCATGGTTGCTCCAATAGAGACTGTTCCAGCCATCTTCCTCGAGCCCTTCTTGCCAACGCGAGAAAATCGTCTTCAAGTCCGTCAACTTCCAGTCCGTCGGGTTCCATTTGCCGAAACTACCGTTGCCGACGTCGACGTGTTCGAAGTGGAACACCATGTTCAATTCGTCACGGTCTGTTCCCGTATAAAGCTTCGCCTCGTCGACGCTGACACCCGGCATCTCACCGACCGTGATCGTATCGTATTTCGACAGGACCTCACGATTCATCTCCTGCATGAACTCATGGATGCGCGGCCCGTTGAAGAAGAACGGTGTGCCGTCCCCGTAACCCGTCCCCCGCGTCTCGCCGTCTGGGTAGCTCGGGTCTTTCGAGATCATGTTGATGACGTCCATCCGGAAACCGTCGACCCCTTTATCGAGCCAGAACGTCATCAAATCGTATACTTCACGGCGCAACGTCTCCGACTCCCAGTTCAAGTCTGGTTGCTTTTTGCTGAACAGATGCAAGTAGTATTCGTCGCTCGCCTCATCGTATTGCCACGCACTCCCTCCGAAGAAAGCGCCCCAGTTCGTCGGCGGCTGACCGTTCTGGCCTTTTTTCCAAATGTAATAGTCCCGATACGGGCTGTCTTTTGAGGAGCGCGACTCCATGAACCATTGGTGCTCGTCCGACGAGTGGTTGACGACGAGGTCCATCATGATTTTGATGCCGTGACGATGCGCTTCTTCGAGCATCGCATCGAAATCGTCCATCGTCCCGAACTCATCCATGATGGCCCGGTAATCGCGGATATCGTATCCGTTGTCGTCGTTCGGTGAATCGTACACCGGCGATAGCCAGATGACATCGATTCCGAGTTCCGCCAAATACGACATCTTCTCGGTGATTCCCGGGATATCCCCAATCCCGTCACCGTTCGAGTCATTAAAGCTGCGCGGGTAAATTTGATAGACGACCGCTTCTTTCCACCATTGTTTCATGTTTCATCCTCCTCATACGTTCTGTCGATTTCATCGTACCCGCTCGTCGCCTTGATTTCTATCTATGATATGATGAATATATGCACGATTTTGCTATTAAGAAAGGATGATTTGATGGAAATCGGCTTTTGTGGCTATTCATATCATACAACGACCTACACTTTTCCTTTCCCGAATCGATTGGAGACGTATTTGATTCGTTTGCAGACGGAAGGCACGGCGCGCATCGTCGTCAACGGGAAGACGTATACGGCACGGCCAGGCGATTTGTTGCTCGTCAAACCTGGTGACGAGTACGAACTGCATGTCGACACTCCGGCGAGCGGGGACTATCATCTCTTCTGTGATGGTCCGACACTCGATGCCTGGTGGGCGGCGATCGACCGTTCCCGCATCACGTCCATCTCGATCGACCCTCGTCTGTTGTCGCTTTGGCAACATATCACCGAAGAGGCGCGACGCCCGACGACTGAACAAAGTCCGGATTTGATTGAGACACTGATTGAAGCCTTGCTCCTCATGCTCGACCGTTCCGTCCAAGAAGTGCAAGCAAACGTGCGGCCCCCGGTCGTGTCACGCATGATGCGTTATATAGAAGGAAACGTCACGAGCGACTTCAAAGTGGCGGACGTCGCCGACGCGGTCGGGCTCAGTGTATCGCGGACCGTCCACTTGTTCAAAGAAGTGACCGGTATGACGATTGTCGCCTATGCCCAATTGATTCGACTCCAGCTCGCCGAAGAACAGATGCAGTATACCCAACACTCTCTCGAACGGATCGCCGAGCTGTCCGGATTTCGCTCCTATCCATATTTTCATCGTATCTTTAAACGAAAATATGGCGTCGCACCAGGGGTGTATCGCACACTTCAACAAAAAAACGAAAAAAAATAAAAAAAGAGTGATCCATTTTTTGAACCGCTCCGTTAGATGGGTGTAAACAACGACAACCACTCAAAAAAGGAGCGATTACCCATGAAGAAGAAAACAATGAACAAGATTGTAGCACCGGCACTCGCACTCGGCTTACTCGTACCATTGAATGCACAGGCAGCGGATCACGCGCCGACAGCAAGCACACCAGCAGGTGACTTACGAGCCACGCTCGACCAATTGCTGTCTGAGCATTACGTCTTAGCCGTCACATCGATGATGAAAGCTTATGACGGAGCGCCAGACGCCGAAGTCGCGATGAAGGCACTCGATCAAAACGCACTCGACATGACACCGGCCATCGCTTCAATTTACGGAGATGAAGGCGCAGCCCAGTTCGAAGAAATCTTCGCTGGTCACAACGACTACTCAGCCGACTTCGTCGAAGCGGCTAAATCAGAAGACAAAGAGCTTCGCGCTAACGCGGAAGCCGAAGTCGATGAATTTGTCGAAGAGTTCTCGACATTCCTCGATGCGGCAACAGAAGGTAACTTACCAAAAGACGCAGCCGCTGACGTACTTGAGCTTCACGAAGACCAAGTTCTCTCAGTATTCGACAACTACGTCGCAGGTGATTACGAGTCGGCATACATGACGTACCGTGAAGGGTACAAGCTCATGTTCGACATCAGTAAAGCCCTCTCAGGTGCAATCGTCACACAGATGCCTGACAAGTTTGAAACTGCTGCTGACACACCGGCCGTCGAGCTTCGTTCAACATTGAACAGCCTTGCTGGTGAACACTTCGCACTCGCAGCAATCGGCATGCAAAAAGGCTACGATCAAGCAGAAGACTTCGACTACGTGAGCTGGGCTGAAGATCAGAACACACTCGATTTCAAAGCAGCCATCGGTTCAGTGTACGGTGATGAAGGTGCGGCCCAATTCGAAAAAGTATGGAACGGGAACCACATCACAGCACAAGGTGACATCGTTGCCGCTACACTCGAAGGCGATGAAGCTAAAATTGAAGAAGCACGCATGAAGCTCGACCAGTTCGCTGTCGATTTCAGCACATTCCTCGATGCAGCGACAGAAGGTAACTTGCCACAAGAAGCTGGCCAAGAAGCCATCAAACAACATGAGGCCCTCGTGCTTCAAACGTTCGATCAGTATGTAGCTGGTGACGCGGATGCCGCTTGGATGTCATTCCGTGAAGGATACGCGTTCATGTTCGGTGTTGGTGAGACACTCGGTAACGCGATCGTGACACAAATGCCTGACAAGTTCGCTGAAACAACAATGCCTGAAGAGATGCCTGAAACAGGTCTCGGTGGTGCACAAGAACAATCAATGAACACGCTCTACGCTGGCCTTGCTGTACTTGGCGGGATCTTGCTCGCCTTCGTAACGTTTCGCAACCGTAAAGTGTCTGAACAATAATTTAATAAGGAGGGAGCCCCATGAACAAGCGCCATTTGTTTCTGGCGCTCTCTCTCTTTTGTTTTGGCTTCTGGACGTGGACGAGCGCCCAAGAATCGTCGTCACCACCTGTAGAAGAAAAACAAATAGAGGAGAGCCCAGATTTATCGGCTGAATTCTCACTTCTACAGGAAGAGGTGAAGAAGCTCCGATTAGCCGAGGAAGAGGAAAGTGCCAAGGCCGCGACACCCGTCCAACTTCAAATTCCTAAAATCAAGGTCGACACCGCAATCGAACAGGTCGGTGTACTCGACAACGGACAGATGGGCGTCCCAAAAGACGAGAACCAAGTCGGTTGGTTCGAGCCCGGCGTCAAGCCAGGCAGTAAAGGGAATGCCGTCATCGCCGGACATGTGGACAGTAAGACCGGCCCCGCCGTCTTCTATGAGCTCGATCAGCTGAAGACAGGCGATGACGTGACAATTATCGACGAGAATGGCAACACGTTGACGTTTCGTGTCACAAAAACAGAGAGTTACGATACGAAAAACGCACCAATCGAAGACATCTTCGGAGCGACCTCGAGTCGACATTTGAACTTGATCACGTGTTCCGGTACGTTCGGTGACGGCGGTTATGATGAGCGCTTCGTCGTCTATACCGAACTTATCGATACCAAGATCAATACCGAAGTCGAACTTGATGCACCGACGAGCGTCGAACTCCGCGGCAACTTATTGACGTGGCACGCCGTCCGTGACGACGCCGTCATCGGCTATCGCATCTACGAAGCCAGCGACGGTGAAACGACACATATCGAAAGTATCCCGTCGCACGCCCGGAAGAGCATCGAAGTCACGAATGAGCAGGCAGCTTATTATGTGACAGCAATCGATCAACTCGGGAACGAGTCGAGTCCTTCTCAAGAGACGAAATAACCACAAAAGAACCCGCAGACAATTTATGTCTGCGGTTCTTACGTTTTACACGAAACACGGAATCTGCGGATTGAACGTCTTGTTGTTCTCCGTCATGACCTGCTTTTTAATTTTGCCTTCTCCGAGATAGACGATACGGTCGGCGAGCGCCTCCGCATCCTCTTCATCGTGGGTAACAAAGATGGTCGTCGTTCCCGTCTGTTTGAGGAGGCGGCGCAAATCGTCCCGAATGCGATGTTGGAGCGACGTGTCCAAGTTGCTGAACGGCTCATCCAAGATGAGGAGCGATGGTTTCGGTGCGAGCGCACGCGCGAGCGCGACACGCTGTTGCTGACCACCACTGAGCTCATACGGATAGCGATGACGGAACTCAGACAGGTTCACGAGCGTCAGCATCTCTTCGACACGTTCGTTCCGCTCTTTCCGGCTCAATTTATGCAGACCGAAGCGGATGTTCTTCTCAACGGTCATATGCGGGAAGAGTGCATAGTCTTGGAATACCATCCCGACACCACGCTGTTCAGGCGGCATGAATTGGCAATCGTCGCAACAGACACAGTCGTTGACGACGACGATCCCTTGATTTGGCATCTCAAGCCCCGCGATGAGACGTAAAATCGTACTCTTTCCAGAACCACTGTCGCCGAGAAGCGATACGATTTCACCTTTTGTGATCGAGATCGAGAATCCTTTAATCGTCTCGGCTTGCGCACCTTTATAGCTGAAGTGTAAATCGTTGATTTGAACAAACATTAGTCGGCCTCCTTATCAAGCACCTTATGGAACACAAAGATCAACAGTCCGCTCATGAGCACGATGACGATCGAGGCGAGCGCGGCCTCATGTATCTTCTCGTCACTGACATATTTGAACGCCTGTGTGGCCAGCGTCGAAAAATTGAATGGCTGTAAAAACAGCGTCAGCGGCAATTCTTTCATAATATCGATAAAGACGAGGATGAACGCGCTCATGATCGCCCCTTTAATCATCGGGATATCGACCCGGAAAAACGTCTGCACCGTCCCCCATCCGAGCATGCGCGACGCTTCCGTGAACGACTTGCCGACTTTCTCAAATCCACTCTCGATCGAGTTATAGCCGATAGCGAGGAAGCGGATGACGTAGGCGAAGATGAGCATGATGAGCGTCGTCCTGAATACGAACGTCTGGCCGAAGTCCAGGGCGAGCGCCACGTTCAACACCCACTCATCAAGCAGCAAGAACAACGTGATGACGGCGATGGCGATGGCCGCTCCCGGAATCGAATAGCCGAGCGTCGTCACTTTCGAGATGACGCGTGTCATGTTCGACGGGAACAGGCGCGTGTAGTTGGCGATGATGAGCGCGAACACGAGAATGATCACGGTCGCGATGAACGCCACGCTCACCGTGTTCCAGACGAGGCGGAAAAACTCGGCCGTGAACACTTGTTCGAACGTCAACACCGTCCAAGCGACGAGCTGCACGAACGGGATGAGGAACGCGACGGCGAAGATGGTCGCCACATAGCCGAACACGGCGTAGCGGTGCCACCCGGTCAATTGTCTCGGCTTGAGCGGCTTCACTTTTGTCGTCGCATAGCTGAACTGCTTCCGCCCTCGGACGAGCCGTTCCATCGTCAAGATGGCGATAACGAGAATCATGAGCGTCCCGGCGAGTTTCAGCGCCGAGGACGTATCTTTCATCCCGAACCATGTACTGAAGATGGCCGTGCTGAACGTCTGAATCCCGAAGTATTTGACGACCCCATAGTCGTTCAATACTTCCATCAAGACGAGGCTGACCCCACCGATGATGGCGACACGCGAAATCGGGATGACGACGGTGAAGAAGATGTCCCACGAGCCGCGGCCGAGGATACGGGCGTTCTCAATCATCGAGGACGATTGATTGTGCAGGAAGGCCCGCGTGATCGTGTAAATGTATGGGTACAAGAACAGTGTGAAGATGAACACCGTCCCTTGAATCGTCATGATGTTGAAGTACGTCTGGTCGACGGTGATGCCGAACTCATTGCGCAGCGTCGTCTGAATGACGCCCGTATAGTTCAAGATGCCGTGATACGTATATCCCCCGATATAAGGCGGGATAGCGAGCGGTAAGATGAGCGCCCATTTGAAGAACCGACGGAACGGAAAGTCATAGACAGTGACGAACCAAGCCAGGCTCGTCCCGATGATGGTCGTCAACAATCCGGTCGCGAGCATGATGAACAGCGTATTGCGCACGTAAGTCGGCAACAAGTACTCGCGGATGTGTTGCCAGTTGTCGTTGACCGGTGCGAACAGTTCGACCAAGACGACGACGCCTGGCAGGACGATGAACACCAGCGCGATAAAGCTGAGGATGGCCCATCCATTCAGTTGTCGTTTCAGCGCGTACCAGTTCATGTCGTACAACTCCCGTTCTTTCGTTCAGTCACTTCCTGTCCCATCATATCAGGTTCAACGCTCTCGTTATACCGCTAGCGTGTCGAGAAACGCAAAAATCTTCGGCCTGAACGTTCGTTCAAGCCGAAGTCTTCTTATTTCCAGCCCGCTTCGTTGAAGAGACGGATGGCTTCTTGTTGGTGTTCTCCAAGTGCCGAGAGGTTGATGTCCTGTTCTTTGAACTCACCCCATGATTGGAGGAGTTCGTTCGGTTCAACCGATTCGTTGACCGGATACTCATAGTTCGCGCTCGCGAACTGTTCTTGTGCTGACGGGTCAGACATGAATTCCATGAGTTTCTTCGCATTGTCTGAGTTCTTCGATGCTTTTGTCATCGCGATTCCTGAGATGTTCACGTGTGTCCCCGTCGTATCTTGGTTCGGGAAGAAGACACCGAGTTGCTCAGCCACTTTCTTCTCTTCCGCGTCTTCCGAGTTCAACATGAGACCCATATAGTATGTGTTCATGATGGCGACATCACCTTCACCGGCCACGACTGCTTTCGCTTGGTCACGGTCGTTCCCTTGTGGGTCGCGTGCAAAGTTGTTGACCATACCTTTCGCCCACTCTTTTGCCTGGTCGACACCGTTCACTTCGATGAACGAGGCGAGGAGCGAGATGTTGTACATGTTCTCAGACGGACGGACGAGTACTTTGCCGTTCCACTGTTCTTCTGTGAGTGCTTCATACGTTGACAAGTCTTCTGGTTTCACGCGGTCTTTCGCATAGACGATGACACGGGCCCGTTTCGTAAGACCGAACCATTCTTTATCTGTGTCACGGTATTTCTCAGGGACGTTCGACTCAAGCACGTCGCTATCGACCGCTTGCAGATGTCCCGCTTCTTTCGCTTGATACAAGTTCCCTGCATCCGCTGTGATGAAGAGATCGGCTTCCGTGTTGTCGCCTTCTGTGTTCAAACGCTCGAGCAACTCATCGCTCTTCCCTTCGACGACGTTGACTTTCACGCCTGTCTCTTCTTCGAACTGCTTGTAAAGCTCTTTATCGACATCATAGTGACGGCTCGAGTAAACATTAACGACTTTTGACTCTTCTGCTGTCTCGTTGTCGCTTGAAGTCGTCGTTTCTTCTGTGCTGGCGCAAGCCGCAAGAAGCGATGTTGTGAGCGCAGCCGACAGGCCGAGTGCCATATACTTTTTGTTCATTTGCTAGTCCCCCACTTTTCATCTCTATTAGTTGGTAATGATAATTACTCTCAGTTACTATCATTACTGATAATCATTCTCACGTCAACCTTTTTTTGAAATCGTTTACCATAGTTATAAACACATAACTTAACAGTTTTAACATCATCATGTCTTGACTTCAAAATGACTAGCCCCCTATAATGAAAGAGAACAAACCGTCTGGTCGGTACAGAAAGGAGGCGTGACATGACAAACCGATCAATGATCACGAAACAGAAATTGTTGGATGCCGCGACGGATATCATCATGGAGCATGGTGTACATCATCTTACATTAGATGAAGTCGCCAAGACGGCTGGCGTCTCGAAAGGTGGTCTCCTATATCATTATCCATCCAAAGAAGCGCTGTTGACCGCCATCGTCGAACGGCTCCAAACCGAGCAAAACGAGTTGTACGAGTCGCTTCAAGCCGACGGCAACGGTCCTGTCGAAGCGTTCGTGCGTCTCTTTGACGAGACGAAACTCCATCCCGAGCGTTCACCGATTCACATCGACGCCGAGAAAATGATTGCCTTCTTGACGCTATTCGCTGTCGACCAGGAATACGCCGAACGGTGGAAGCACGACCTCGACACGTTCTTCGCAGCGTTTCAACAGACGAGCGATCCCGTCGAGACGATGATTATCCGTTATGCACTCGAAGGATGATGATGTCCGAGCACTTTAACGTCGGCATCGCCCCTCCCGCCCTAAAACAAGACATTATCGCTCGCTTGATCGAGCGAGCCCGGAACATCGATTCGGGTAAAACAGACTAATCTATTAGAGGAGAAATGAACCCCATGCAAAAAATCACGTCCTTCTCCGTCAACAACAAGTTCGCCGTCTGGTTGATGACGATCATCTTGACGGCCGCCGGAATTTTCGCCGGCTTGACGATGAAACTAGAAACGTTGCCTGACATCACGACACCGACTGTCTCGGTGACGACGATTTATCCAGGCGCCTCACCTGAACAAGTGCTCGACGAAGTGAGCACCGTGCTCGAAGAGCGTTTGAAGAGCTTGAACGGGGTCGAACAAGTTCGTTCGTCTTCGTTCCAGAACGCGTCAAACATTCAAATCGATTATGACTTCAGCACCGATATGGAAGAAGCTGAACAACTCGTCAAAGACGCGCTCAGCAACGTCGAATTGCCAGAATCCGTTCAAGACCCACAAGTATCACGACTCAGTTTTGACGCGTTCCCTGTCGTTGGTGCAGCCGTCTCAGATGAGAGTCTCGATTTGGCCGAATTGACGAAATTGGTCGAAGATGAGTTGCAACCGGCCCTTGAAGGCGTCGAAGGCGCTCAGACCGTCCAAATCGCCGGACAAGAGATTCGTCGCGTCGAGCTTCGATTCGATGAGGAGGCGCTCGCCGAATATAACTTGACGGAAGACACCGTCAAACAGTTGATTCAAGCGAACGATGCCCGCATCGCGCTCGGCCTGTATGAACTTGGTGATACGGAGCAAGCCGTCGTCATCGACGGGAAGTCGGAGACGCTTGAGGCGTTCCGCGACCTCCAAATTCCGTACTCACCCGCACCAACGGAACAGCCGGTGCCAGGTGCGCCAACGGAACTTCCGACTGGCGAGACGCCGCAAATCCCGACTGACGTGCCAGGTGCAGTCCCACCTGCGAATCTACCGACGACCGTCCCGACGGTCGCTTTGAGCGAACTCGCGACGATTGAAGACCGTGGCATCGAGGAATCGATTTCACGGTCGAACGGGGAACGTTCAATCGGGATTCAAGTGACGAAAACGCAAGACGCGAACACCGTCGATGTCGTCAATGCCGTCAAAGATGCGCTTGCCGATTTCGAGACCGACTATGACACGGCCAACGTCTCGATTACGCTCGACCAAGGTCAACCGATTGAAGAATCGGTCGAAACGATGGTCTCGAAAGCGTTACTCGGTGGTCTATTCGCCATCTTGATTATTCTCGTGTTCCTTCGTAACTTCCGCTCGACGATTATCGCGGTCATCTCCATCCCGCTCTCGCTCTTGATGGCATTGATCGTCTTGAAACAGCTCGATATCACGCTCAACATCATGACGCTCGGTGCGATGACCGTCGCCATCGGGCGGGTCGTCGATGACTCCATCGTCGTCATCGAGAACATTTACCGTCGCCTCACCCGTCCGAACGAGACGTTGCGCGGCAAAGACCTGATTATCGCCTCGACGAAAGAAGTGTTCATTCCGATCGCTTCGTCGACGATCGTCACGATCGCCGTCTTCTTGCCGCTCGGATTCGTCACAGGCTTCGTCGGCGAGCTGTTCTTACCGTTCGCCTTGACCGTCGTTTTCGCTTTACTCGCGTCCTTACTCGTCGCGATCACGGTCGTACCGATGATGGCCGACTCGTTCTTTAAGAACCGCGACAAGCTGAAGCCGGAAGAAGGACCAGGGAAGCTCGCCGAATGGTATCGTGGCGTCCTCAACTGGTCGCTCAACCATAAACTCGTCGTCTTCGGACTGGCGACGCTTCTCTTAATCGGAAGTTTCGCCCTTGTCCCAGCTATCGGGGTCAACTTCTTGAACCAAGAGTCTGAGAAGACGCTGTTCGTCACGTTCGACCCAGAACCGGGTCAAACGCTTGACGATTCGATTGCGGCGGCCGAAATCGCCGAGACGTATTTCATGGAAGAGCAAGCGGACGCCACCGACGTTCAATTCACGGTCGGTGGTGAGAACCCGCTCAACCCTGGGAACAACAAACAAGGAATTTTCATCGTCCAGTATGACCCGGACACGAAAGATTTCGCCGATGTCAAAATCGCTGACGTCGAACGCTTGAATGAACTCGCCTCAGGCGGTGAATGGAAAGAACAAGACTTCGCCGGCGGTGCCGGAACGAGCGGTGTGACGTACAACGTTTACGCCAACTCTCTCGAAGACCTTGAAGCCATCGTTCCTACGTTCATTGAAACGATTGAAGAAGAGACGGATTATGTCCGTCAAGCGACGTCTGACCTTCGCGAATCATACGTCCAGTATACGTTCAACGTCGACCAGCAGGCAGCGGCCGAGGCAGGTGTCTCGGCCGCTCAGCTCGCCCAAACGATTGGGCAGTTCCAAGCCCAAGAAAGTCCGCTCTCGACGGTGACGATCGACGACAAACAGCTCGACGTCATCATCCCGACGGAACAAGTCACGTATGACAGCATCGACGACTTGCAGGCGCAAGAAGTGACCACACCGTTCGGCCCTCGCCCAATCTCGGACTTCATCGAAGTCGAGGAAGGCACGACACCGGATACGCTCGTTCAACGTGACGGGAAGCTCCTTGCTCGCGTCAACGTCGAGCTCAGCACGGACAAAGCGACGGAAGCTTCGGCTGCCATCGAAGAACGTGTATCGGACATCGAACTCCCGACTGGCGTCTCCTATGACGTCGGTGGGGTCACTGAACAGATTCAAGAATCGTTCACCCAGCTCGGTCTCGCCATGCTCGCGGCCGTCGCCATCGTCTACTTGGTGCTCGTCATCACGTTCGGCGGTGCCGTCACGCCGTTCGTCGTCCTGTTCTCGCTCCCTTACGCGATTATCGGGGGACTCGTCGCCCTCCTCATCACAGGCGAAACGATCTCGGTATCTGCCTTGATCGGGGCGCTCATGTTGATCGGGATTGTCGTGACGAACGCCATCGTCTTGATTGACCGCGTCATTCATAAAGAAGAAGCCGGTCTCTCGACACGTGATGCCTTACTCGAGGCAGCCGGTACGCGCCTCCGTCCAATCCTCATGACGGCTCTCGCGACGATCGGTGCCCTCGCACCGCTCGCGCTCGGCCTTGAAGGCGGCGCCTTGATCTCGAAAGGTCTCGGTGTGACCGTCATCGGTGGATTGACGAGTTCAACGCTATTGACGCTCCTCATCGTCCCAATCGTGTATGAGTTCTTCGCACGATTCCGTAAGAAAAAAGAAGCGTAATTCAAAAGAGAGTCGCCCTCAACGGGTCGACTCTCTTTTTGCGCTCAGTAACATTGCATGAGGATTTCCGCTTCTTCAAACCGCTTGGCTCGGAGCGCTTCGGTCGGAATCAGGAAATAAAGGATGCCGGCGTCACCGAACATGATGTCGAGTTCTTCGCTTGAATCCATTTGGAAAAGGAGGAACGGATCGCTGAAACGGTCACCGTACGTATCTTCCACTTCTTCGAACACATCGTTTTGCACTTCGTCCGGATGTCCGCCGATCGCGTGCACCTCGCCTTCATCGAACAACTCTTCTAAGACGATGTACTCGTCTTCAGTCATGAGATTGAATAGCGTATCAACGTTCGGTGCGTAGGATTCCTCGAACACGACGGCTCGCTCATTGAGTGCCTCGCCGATCCGGACCCGTTCAAGTGTCGTCGTTTCAGTGTAGAGAACTCGCCAAAGATGACGTTCATCCGTATCACCCCACGGCTGTTCCTCCATATCATAAAAGAAAGAGAGCAATCCTTGTTTCGGAAGCTCCTCGACCGACTCGAAGCCTACGAAGTCGCTCAAGCGAAATTGCGCCAAAAACGTCAAGTTTTCTCCCGGATGGTCCGACACACTCGGTAAATCTGGGTAACCGCCAAATTTTGAATGCCCGATTGCCACTTCTTCTCGCGCCGTCCGCGGTACGAGCTTCAAGTTGATTCGTTTCATGAACGCCGCCAAGATGTCATCGCCCTCTTCAAGCCCGTGTTGCTCAATAAACTGTTTGATTGATTGAAGTTCCATTCCAACACCTCATTCGGATATGATACAAGTAGTCTAACATACCGAACGTATGTACCCTTAATCATTTTTGATATAGCCTTTATCTTGACCGAATGAAGAAAAGTTGAGAGAATGCATACGTTTTGAACTTATTCGCGAAAGGATGTCACATATGCAACGTCTTATCAAATGGATCATCGGCCTTTCGCTCTTGTTCGGCTTGAGCACGCTCGGCAATTGGATCGTCGCGACGCTCGATTTAAAAGTTCCTGGGAGCGTCATCGGCATGGTCCTCTTACTACTCTTATTGATGACCAAACTGATTCGGGACGAGTGGATTGAAGACAGCGCTGGTTTTTTAACAAAGCATCTCGCTTTCTTCTTTATCCCGATTGCGGTCGGACTCATGTCTTACAGTGATTTATTGAAGGCAGAAGGTGTGCCACTGTTTGCCGCCTTGATCATCAGTCTATTCGTCGGCCTTATCGTCACCGCCCTCATCTCAGGAAGACGAGGTGAAGCGTCATGACGTTATTTTGGGTGCTCGTCACCATCGGCGTCTACATGTTGAGCCGCAAACTGTCCTTCAAATGGGCGTCCCCCTTCACGAACGTCGTCTTCTTGAGTACGGCGACGTTGATTGTGGTGTTACTTCTGTCCGGACAGACGTACGACACGTACGCCCCGGCTCGAGACGCCATCACGACGCTGCTCGGTCCAGCCACGGTCGCACTCGGATTACCGCTCTATCGCAACTTGCCGATTTTGCTCGCGCGTGCGAAACGGGCGCTCGGGGCCATCGTGCTCGGGACGCTGTCAACGATTTTCGTCGCTGTCGGGTTAGGGACCGCGCTCAAATTGACAGATCACGTCTTGCTCGCCTTGTCCGTAAAATCAGTGACGTCACCGATTGCCCTGGAATTGGCGCGGCAATTACAAGGTGACGCTGCACTCGCCGCGTCAGTCGCCGTCGCTTGCGGGATTCTCGGGGCCATGCTCGGTCCGACGATTCTCACGCGCTTCAACGTGACCGACCCGTTCACGCGCGGATTGGCGCTTGGGACGCTCAGTCACGGCATCGGGACAGCCCAAGCTGCGACGGAACATCCATTGTCTGGGGCAACAGGTGGGGCCGCGATGGGTCTGTCTGCCATCTTCACGTCATTCGTGTTGCCGTTTCTCCTTCCACTTCTGTTTTGATTCACGGATAGAGGCCTTTACGCCTCTCTTTTTATTTTCAAACAATTTCGATACTTCTCGAAACGGCTCTCATGCTACACTAAATATGAACAGATTCATCAGAGGAGGCAGACCATGCAATCGAAATTGATTGAACGTTTAATCACATATGCAAAAATTGATACACAGTCCGACTTCACGAGTGAGACGACTCCGTCGACGGCGAAACAATGGGACTTGATTCGTCATCTCGAGACCGAATTGAAAGCAATCGGGCTCGAGGACGTCGAGACGGATGAATACGGCTACTTGTTCGCCACGTTTCCGAGTAACGTCGACCACGATGTACCGACAATCGGCTTACTTGCCCACGTCGATACGGCGACCGACTTCACCGGGACGAACGTCAACCCGCAACTCGTCGAGCATTACGAGGGCGGCGATATCGTATTGAACGAGGCGCTCCAAGTCATCTTGTCGCCGCGTGACTTCCCGGAGCTCGACGGCTACGTCGGACATACGCTCATCACGACAGACGGGACGACGTTGCTCGGTGCCGACGATAAAGCCGGCATGGCTGAAATCGTCACTGCGGTCGAATACTTATTGGCTCATCCCGAGATCCCGCACGGACCGGTCCGCATCGCCTTCACACCGGACGAAGAGATTGGCCGCGGCCCGCACAAGTTTGACGTCGCCCGCTTCAAAGCCGACTTCGCCTATACGATGGACGGTGGCCCGCTCGGTGAACTCCAATATGAGAGCTTCAACGCCGCCGGTGCCACGGTCACGTTCCATGGGACGAACGTGCACCCGGGCAGTGCCAAAAACAAGATGGTCAACTCGATGAAATTGGCGATGGCGTTCCACAATCGCCTTCCGGCCGATGAGGCGCCAGAACATACGAGTGACTATGAAGGCTTCTTCCATTTGAACGGCTTCTCTGGCGACGTGGAGACGACGACGCTCCAATACATCATCCGCGACCACGACCGCACGAAATTCGAGGCGCGCAAAGCGTTGCTTGAAAAGCTCGTCGTCGAATGGAAACAGAAGTACGGCGAAACGCGCGTTGACTTAAAAATGGACGATCAGTACTACAACATGGCCGAGAAAATCGAGCCGGTGAAACACATCGTCGACACCGTCGCCGACGTCATGCGCGAACTTGGCATCGAACCAAAAATCGAACCGATTCGCGGCGGGACGGACGGTTCGCAACTGTCGTATATGGGACTCCCGACCCCGAACATCTTCACAGGCGGCGAGAACTATCACGGCAAGTTCGAGTACGTTTCCGTCAACAACATGGAAAAAGCGACCCACGTCATTATCCAGACGCTTCGCACGTTCGCTGAACGCGCGCGAGCATAATCTATGCGCCTCCAATCATTCTCTTCTAGAATAGAGACATTGGAGGCGATTTTTTATGAAGCATACGTTTCAAATGAACCTCGACTGGACCGGCGGACGTAACGACGTCGGAACGCTCGAAGCCGAACGGTTAAAGACACAAATCTCGATTCCCCCGGAAATGGACGGACCGGGCATCGGGACGAACCCTGACGAGATGTTGCTCGGTGCTGCCGCGACCTGCTATATCATCACGCTCGCGGCGATGCTCGGGCGAAGCGAACTGCCACATCGCGGAATCACGATTGACGCCGAAGGCATGGTCGACGTGACGAATGGTGTCTTCACCTACGAGATGATTCGCTACACGACGCGCATCAATGTACCGACAGATGCCACAGACCGTGATATCACGCTCGTCGAACGGATTGCTAAAAAAGCGAAGGACGGCTGTATGATTTCACGCGCCTTGGCCGGCAACGTCACGTTCGAGCTCGACACGACGGTCATCCGCGTCGACTGACGATGTATCGCTTCGCACAACCCCTGCAAGCAGGAATCATCTTGAAACGGCGCAATCGATTCGTGATGGACGTGATGCTCGGTGATACCGTCGTCGCCTGTCACTGTCCGGTCACTGGCCGCATCGGCGACCTCGTCTTTGACGGAGTGCCCTGTCTCGTCTCGACGACGAACGACCCGCGACGGCACACCGCCTTCACGGTGGAGGCCATCTCGATTGACGCGGACCGACAATGGATTGGAATTCATCAAGGCCGCGTCAACGATTTCGTCGAACATTGGTTGCGGACGAACGTGATTTCAGCTTTTCCTTCTCCGAGACATGTGGAACGAGAGAAAGTCGTCGATGCGTCTCGAATCGACTTTAAAGTCGATGGCACTTATATCGAAGTGAAAGCGCCTCTAGCCGAGTTGTTCGTAACGCCTCTCCCCCGCTTTGAACGGCGTGCGGTGACGAGACCGATCGAGACCGAACGGTTGATTCGACATCTCGAGACACTCATTGCGACGTTGCCGAAAACGGGTCGGGCCGTCCTGCTGTATGTTTTCTTATATGATGCGCCCATCTTCACCGGCAACCCGAATCGGAAACACGACTTACGAATTCGGCAGCTGATTCGCGACGCAATCGCGGACGGACTTGAAATCTGGCAAGTGAATGGCGAGGTGTCTACGGAAGGGATTCGTTTAACCCACTGTGTCGAGACGACGCCTCATTTCAAGTAAAAAAGCCATCAGCGATGGCTTTTTTACTGTAATAACAGTGGAGTCACGTAAGCCTCGATGACGGCCGAAATGGCGAGGAGCGGCACCGCGATGAACAGAAACATCTTCACGCCTGCCACGAACAGCGCCTTGAACGTGACGTCGGTCTTTTTCCCGCGTAGTTTTTTCCAGATGTAACGGTTAAGCGACAACCCCATCGCCGCTCCGAGCAAGATGGCTGAGATCTCGGTGATGCCGTGCGGCAAGATGCCGAACACGATGACCCGGACGACCGATTCGCCAGCGAACCCGACAATCATGGCGACCAAGCCGATGACGGCGGCGTTGACGACGACGAACACGTACGGAATGAAGAGCGGAATCATCCCGAGCAAGAACGCGAACAACGTGACGCGTGTATTGTTCACGAACAAGGCGATCATCGTCTCACGCGCGCTCGTATCGAACGTCAAGCCCCTCGATTCAAACGTATCTCCGAGTTGCGCTAAAATCTCGTCTATTTGATTGGGTGCAATGAACGAGCGGAACAAGAAGTACGACCCGATGCCGGTGACGATGAAAAGAACCCACAGGCGCAGAAAGTCTTTCCGATAATAGTTCGACCACGCCTCGCGAATGGATAGCGATGTTTTCATTTGAATTCCCCCTTATCAACCTATACGAATTTCGTCAACGTTCGTTTCATTTTTCCCCACGACTGCGCGTTTTCCAAAAACGTGATACAATACACGTCGTAAACAATTCAGAAAAACGAGGGATCCTATACATGATTACAGTAAATAACGTAAGTCTCCAATTCGGTGGACGCAAGTTGTTCGAAGACGTGAACATCAAGTTCACACCAGGCAACTGCTACGGCTTGATTGGCGCGAACGGTGCCGGGAAGTCAACATTCTTAAAAATTCTTGCTGGTGAGCAAGAGACGACAACAGGTGATGTCAGCTTCTCGCCTGGCGAACGCCTCGCCGTCCTTAAACAGGACCATTACGCGTACGAAGACCAAGCGGTACTCGAGACGGTCATCATGGGCCACGAGCGTTTGTATCAAGTCATGAAAGAGAAAGATGCCATCTATATGAAGGAAGATTTCTCTGACGAAGATGGTATGCGCGCGGCTGAACTCGAAGGCGAATTCGCAGAGATGAACGGTTGGGAAGCCGAATCAGAAGCAGCCATGGTCCTTCAAGGACTCGGCATCAAGGACGCGTCACACCACAAGCTCATGAGCGAGCTCACAGGTGGCGAGAAAGTCAAAGTCCTCCTTGCACAAGCATTGTTTGGCAAACCTGACATCCTTCTCCTCGATGAGCCGACGAACGGTCTTGACCTCAAAGCGATTCAATGGCTCGAAGAGTTCTTGATCAACTTCGAGAACACCGTCATCGTCGTATCCCATGACCGTCACTTCTTGAATAAAGTATGTACGCACATGGCTGACCTCGACTTCGGTAAGATTCAATTATACGTCGGGAACTACGACTTCTGGTACGAGTCGAGCCAACTTGCTTCACGTATGGCCAACGACCAGAACAAGAAAAAAGAAGAGAAGATTAAAGAGCTTCAAAACTTCATCGCCCGCTTCAGCTCGAACGCCTCGAAGGCGCGTCAAGCGACGTCGCGTAAGAAGTTGCTCGATAAAATCACACTCGACGATATCCGTCCGTCGTCACGCCGCTATCCGTTCGTCGGTTTCTCGATGGAACGCGAGATCGGGAACGATGTGCTCTACGTCGACAACATCTCGAAGACAATCGATGGCGTCAAAGTGCTCGACAACGTCACATTCTCACTCAACAAGACAGACAAAGTCGCATTCGTCGGGCGTTCGGACGTTGCCATCACGACGCTCTTCAAAATTATCATGGGCGAGATGGAGCCTGACACGGGTACAGTTAAATGGGGCGTGACGACGACACAGTCGTACTTCCCGAAAGACAATTCGGAATACTTCGAAGGCTCGGATAAGAGCATCTTAGATTGGTTACGCCAGTTCTCACCAGCGGACGAATCAGATACGTTCCTTCGCGGCTTCCTCGGACGCATGCTCTTCTCAGGCGAAGAAGTCATGAAGAAGGCTTCTGTCCTCTCAGGGGGAGAGAAAGTCCGTTGCATGCTCTCGAAGATGATGCTTTCGAACTCGAACGTCCTCGTCCTCGACGATCCGACAAACCACTTGGACCTCGAATCGATCACGGCGCTCAACAACGGCCTCGAGACGTTCAAAGGCGTACTCCTCTTCAGCTCGCATGACCATCAGCTCATCTCGACGATCGCTACGCGCATCATCGAAGTGACGCTGAACGGCATTGTCGACAAAGAAGCGACGTACGACGAGTTCCTCGAGAACGAATCGCTCCAACAACAAGTCGAATCACTTTATCAGAACGCATAAGAAAAATCGATCGGCCGCTGCCGATCGATTTTTTATTTGACCTCGACGGTTTCCATGATGTGTTCATGGATGTCGTGTCCTTTTGTCACATGGACTTGAACGTTGTACGTACCGGTCTCAGGGAACGTATGCTCACCGGCATAACTTCCGCCTGCTGTCTCTTCGAGTTTCACCCACTCGTGTTTGTCTGCACCATCTTTGAACACTTCGAGTTGAACGTCCGCACCTGTCAACGCCTCATGCTCAATCTCGACGTTGACGGTGAACGGTTGGGCTTCCTTGGCGACCGCTTGTGTCGGGTCGAGGACGATGTCTGCTCCGGCGTGATGGTGATGATCTTCCTCAGCCTCGGCTTCAGCCGCGGTCTCCGGATGACCGACCGTCACGTGCGTTGTCGGCATCGTATGCATCGACCGAGCCGTCACGTGCACTTGAACCGTGTAGATGGCTTCGTCGGCAAACGTCGTCTCCGCCTCATACACGCCGTCTTCTGTGAGCGCTGCTTTCGTCATCTCGCTCTCTTCCTTGGCGCCGTTCTTCCAGACTTCGAACTTAATCTCGTCGGCATCATCGACCGCTTTCCCGTCTTGCGTGACGCGAACCGCCAACGTGACCGCCTCGTCTGTATCGGCTGTCGCCGGCACATTCAATTCTGCCTCTACCGGTTCCATCGATGGCGTGGTCTCAGCACTTTTTGTCGCCTCATCTGTCCCACATGCCCCAAGAACGAATAGACCGACAAGTCCAAACGTTACGCCAATCCGTTTCATCATGTTGTTCATATTGAATCCCCCTATTCAATCGCTTACATTCTTCACACATTGTTCATGATAGCACCCTCTTTCAGGAAATGTGTGAGGATTGTGTGGTGTTTTTCGAGTTTATCACTCATAGATTGAACACAAATTTTGAAAAATATTATCCAAAAAATCCTTTACCCGTTTTTAGGAATGGACGATGTTTGGTATCAAAAGGGGGTATATAAAATATATACACAGCTCAATATTTGGAAAGCCTTAACATCAAGATACATACACCTAAGAATGGAGGCGAAACCAAAATGAAGAGCAGGTTCGTACGTGTGTTAATGGCCTTGTTGATCATGTTGGCACCGTTAGTCGCTTATCCAAAATCGGCCGATGCCGCCGCGTCTAAATTCATCACGAGCGTGAACACGACGAGTAAAGTCGTCGCACTGACGTTCGATGACGGAGCGGATGGGGCGAATACGAATAAGATTTTGGACATACTTGCCAAGAACAACGTCAAAGCCACTTTCTTTTTGACTGGATCGGGCGCCGCTAACCATCCCCAATACATCAAAAACATCGCCGCTAAAGGTCACCAACTCGGTAACCATTCGTATACCCATCCAGACTTTACAAAGTTGACCGCCACGCAGATGAAATCGGAACTCGATCGGACGGAAGCGCTCATTAAATCGCTTACTGGCAAAACGACAAAACCAATCTTCCGGGCACCGTTCGGCGCCGTCAATAGCGCCGTGTTGAGCGGAGTCGGCGCTGCCGGCTACGGTTATACGATTCAATGGAACATCGATACCGTGGACTGGAAAGGAGTCACTGCTAGCCAAATCAATACGAAAGTACAGGCGAACATCAAACCAGGCTCAATCGTCTTGATGCACACCGGTGCCGGCGCTCCAGGTACACCACTCGCCTTGCCGACGATGATTGCCCAGTTGAAAGCGAAAGGCTACAAGTTCGTCACCGTCTCGCAATTGCTCGCTTACCAAAACACATCTACCAGCAAAACGTATACCGTCAAATCAGGCGATACCCTTTATAGCATCGCCCGAGCTTACAACGTCACAGTCGCTGCGCTCGCTGCGGCCAACAAAATTACAAACTACAGTCTCATCTATGTCGGACAAGTGCTCGTCATCCCGGGTACCACTGTAACTCCTCCACCTACGACGACCGTCAAGTATACGGTTAAATCGGGTGACACGCTCTATAAGATCGCCACTTTGTACAAAACGACCGTCGCTAAGATTGCAGCCGCCAACAATATTACGAACGTCAACTCCATCTATGTCGGACAAGTACTGATCATCCCAGGTACAACCGTCACACCACCGACGACTACGGTGAAATACACGGTAAAATCAGGGGATACGCTCTACAAGATTGCGACGATGTATAACACGACTGTCGCTAAAATCGCTGCCGCCAACAATATTACGAACGTCAGCTTGATTAGCGTCGGGCAAGTGCTTACAATCCCACGCTAACCAAAAAAGTGTCCTCCGCTTTTCGGGGGACACTTTTTTATGCGCCAAGACACTCATCGACCATCGCGATTGCGACGTTCGCGTCATCAATTCCATGGACGAGCACACGACCGTCTTTAAATAAAAGCATCCGATGATTCCGCCATCGCCATTCTAATGTGAACGGTGTCTGTTTCACAGCGATGTCCGCACGCTCGAGTTGATGTGCGATTGGTTCAAGCCCTTCGATGGACCGACGGACTTGGACGACGTCACGCCCACAGAGGAGTGCTGTCTGTTGCCGATTCGGGACGAGGCTCGGATAGTCGTGAATTTGACAAGAAGGACAAGACACATCGACGAGACGTGCGATATCTAGTCGCTGTCGCGCACGTTTGCCCGGCTAGCGGCAAATGACGCATGAGACAACGAAGACACGGCGCTTCTCCCGGCATCACCGTGTAGTTCATGCCGTATGCCCCGACGCAAGAGGCAAATAAGAACGGAATGCCACGCTCGAGTGCGAAATCGTTCAATAGAAGACGCGTCTCGACGTTATCGGTTGCGTCCAAGATGAGATCAACGGACGGCAAAGGCCGAAGCCAATCCCACGAGACATCGGCGATTTGAGCGTCCAACTCAACGTCTGAGTTGATGGCCCGCAGGCGTTCGAGCGCTGCGACCGCTTTCGGCGTCTCGGAACGTGCGTCCTGTTCCGTATAGAGCGTCTGTCGTTGTAAGTTCGTCACCTCGACATAGTCGCGGTCGACGAGGATGAGCGAGACGCCGGCCCGAGCGCGCCGAGACCGACGACGAGCACGCATTTTTCCATCAGACGTTCTTGGCCCTCCACCCCGATGCCGTGGAACCGGGCCTGCCGCGCGTAACGTTCTGGGACAGGTGTCATCGGATGTAGTCCCCTGACTTCCCGCCTTGTTTCTCGAGCAAGTACGTCGGTCCGATGACGATGCCTTTATCGACTGCTTTCGTCATATCGTACACGGTCAAGGCGGCGACCATTGCTGCTGTCAACGCCTCCATTTCGACACCGGTATCGCCTTTCGTCTTCACAAACGACTCGATGATGAGCTGTGTCCCGTCCCATTCGAACGTCAAATCGACTTTTTCCAAGGCGACCGTCACCCCTACGATGACTCCACTCACCCGTTTCATGACTAATCACTCCTTTGCCTCCCCTTTATCGTAGCGCTTGATTTGCCTCCCATCTGTATCAAACGTCACAAAAAGACACCCCCACGTAAGTAGAGGTGTGCCACTGCTTAAGCGAACGTGCGCGCCCGCGGGAATAAAATGTTGTTTTCGAGATGAATATGTTCAAACGTATCCGATTCGAGCGCTTCTAACCGTTGATAGACAAGACGATACGTCCCACACGCTCCTTCAGGCGGCGTATAGTCGTTCGTGATTTGACGCAACTCTTTTAAGATGTCCCCCGCTGCCGCGTGTTCTGACTCGAGCGAGGCCAAGATGTCATCAAGCTCCCGTCTCGTTTCAGCTGTCGGTGCCGTCTCGTGACGAAGCAACGTCGGGAAGTCTTCTGTCTCTTCTTTGACGATATGTTGTTCAAGTTCCATTTTCAATTGATTGAACAGTTGATGAATGCGTCCGAGGTGCGGATGGTTTTGTCCGTGAACCCGGAACACTTTTGTCACATATGGTGTGAGCTGTGGCAATTCGTCCGTCAAAAACTGGTGATGCTTATAAATGATGTGCTCAATCAATTCCGATGAAGAAGCAGCATCCCAATCGATGCTCTTCTCGTTCATCTCTTGCTTGCGTTGATAGAGCGCATTGACTTCTTCTAAAATGTCTTCCGTCGACCGTTTCGATTTGTCAGTCGCTTCAGCGAGTGGCCGGTTGCCGCCACAACAAAAATCGATTCGGTTCCGTTTGAAAATGTCTGCCGCTTGCGGGCATTGTTTGACGATTTCAGATACGTGCGTATCGCCCGTGAATGTCTGTGTCATCTGTCATAACCTCCATATTCATTTTGACATGTTCAGCGTAGCAAAAGTTTGACGACAAAAATGTGAAATACGTCACATTTAAGTGAACAGGATGCACGCGTTCTGAATTTGGACACAAAAAAAGCCCCTCTTGTGGAGGGGCGACGCTTAATGGGACGGCGCTTCAAATTGTTCTGCCTCGGTCGATCCGGTGAGCGCCGTCGTTGACGACTGGCCTCCCGAGATGACGAGAGACACCTCATCGAAATACCCGGTCCCGACCTCACGTTGGTGACGTGTCGCCGTATAACCGTGCTGTTCTGCACTGAATTCGGCCTGTTGCAGTTCCGAGTAGGCGGCCATCCCGCGGTCTTTATACCCGCGTGCGAGTTCGAACATTCCGAAGTTGAGCGAGTGGAAGCCAGCGAGCGTCACGAATTGGAACTTGTATCCCATCGCACCAATCTCTTGTTGGAACGTTGCGATCTCGTCATCCGACAACTTCTTCTTCCAATTGAATGACGGCGAACAGTTGTAAGCGAGAAGTTTGCCCGGATACTTCGCATGAATCGCATCCGCGAATTGACGCGCTTCGTCCAAATCAGGCTCGGACATCTCGCACCAGACGAGGTCGGCGTACGGTGCATAGGCGAGACCGCGTGCGATCGCCTGTTCGATTCCTGCCTCGGTCCGATAAAACCCTTCTGGCGTCCGGTCGCCGACGATGAACGGATGATCGATTGGGTCGATGTCGCTCGTAATCAAGTTCGCGGCGTGGGCGTCAGTCCGGGCGACGATAATCGTCGACACCCCCATGACGTCTGCCGCGAGACGTGCGGCAATCAAGTTTTTCACGGCCGTCTGTGTCGGGAGCAACACTTTGCCGCCGAGGTGACCGCACTTCTTCTCTGAAGAGAGTTGATCCTCCAAGTGGACGCCGGCTGCGCCCGCCTCAATCATCGCCTTCGTCAACTCGAAGACGTTGAGCACACCACCGAAACCGGCCTCCATGTCAGCGACGATCGGGGCGAACCAATGCGTATCGCCTTTCCCTTCCGCCGTTTGAATTTGATCGGCCCGTTGAAGCGCCTGGTTAATCCGTTTGACGACGCTCGGCACCGAGTTAGCCGGGTACAGGCTTTGGTCAGGGTACATGTGACCCGACAAGTTCGCATCGGCGGCGACTTGCCATCCGCTCAAATAGATGGCTTCGAGGCCCGCCTTCACTTGTTGGATGGCCTGATTTCCCGTCAATGCGCCGAGCGCGTGAACGTAATCTCGTTCATGGAGTAACTCCCATAACCGTTCCGCTCCTTTTGTCGCGAGCGTATGCTCAATTAGGACAGACCCCCGAAGTCTCATCACGTCTTCGACCCCATATGGACGTTCGACCCCGTTAAACCGTTCCGACTGTAACATATCCTCTAGCTGCATTTGTTGTTCGTTCATACCCATTCCTCCTGTATTATATTAATTTATATATTAACCTTTTGTTGTATAACAGATGATGCGAGCTTAATCCAAGTATGCACAGCATTCGAGCGCCGCTTTGAATGACGAGTGCTCCATGCCGCAGCAACGACAGACGTTTTCTTCGTCACGATCTTCTGGTTTACGGAATATGACGACCTCTTCGACCGGCTCTCTCATGATTTGGAGCGACCCGTCGGCCCGGTCGAGCACGAGGCGCATCAAATCGTTCCCATAGACGAACGCCGTGTTAGCGAGCGCCGCTGTCGATTCCCCCGAGACGATCCGACGGACGACCCAACGTTCAATCAACTGTTCGCTTTCGATTTTTTTCGTTGTCATGATGAGGCTCCTCCTTTTAAATTCGGTTCTAATGTCACTTGTTGTAAAAACTGTCGGCGGCGCCGGTGCAGGATCGGTTCCGTATATCCATTTGGTGATGCATCGCCTTTGAACACTAACTCTTTCGCCGCTTGATAGGCGATGGAGCAGTCTACATCTGGCGTCATCGGACGATAGTGCGGATCTTCCGCGTTTTGCGCGTCGACGACCTCGGCCATCCGGACGAGCGTCGCTTCCACTTGCTCTCGACTACAGACGCCATGATACAACCAGTTGGCCACGTGCTGACTCGAGATGCGGAGCGTCGCCCGGTCTTCCATTAAGCCGACATGATGAATATCTGGCACTTTGGAGCAGCCGACACCTTGTTCGACCCAACGGACGACGTAACCGAGCAACCCTTGCAGGTTGTTCTCGAGCTCCTCGTTCACGTCTTCGTCCGTGTAGTCACGGGTGGCGAGTGGAATCTCAAGCAACCTGCTTCGTTCCATCACATGATCGAATGAACGGGCGGCCACTTCACGTTGGACGTCAACGGCGTCGACTTGATGGTAATGGAGTGCATGAAGCGTGGCCGCCGTCGGTGATGGGACCCAGGCTGTCGTCGCCCCGGATCGGACATGATTGATTTTTTCGCGCATCATCTCGCTCATACGGTCCGGCATGGCCCACATTCCTTTCCCGATTTGTCCGCTTCGGTGGAATCCGGCGTCGAGTCCGACCCGGACGTTCGACCGTTCATACGCGTCGAGCCAAGCCGAGGCTTTCATCTCACCTTTTCGGCGCATCGGTCCGAGCGTGAGCGAGGAGTGAATCTCATCCCCGGTCCGGTCGAGGAAGCCTGTATTGATAAAGACGATGCGCTCTTTCACTCGTTCAATGCAGTTCTTTAGATTGAGCGACGTCCGACGCTCCTCGTCCATCACACCAATTTTAATCGTGTGACGCGGCAGCTCGAGCACATCTTCAATCGCGTCGAACAAATCGTTCGTGAAGGCGACTTCTTTCGAGCCATGCATTTTCGGTTTGACGATATAGATCGAACGTTCGCGAGAATTTTGTCTAGCGTTGAGATGACGGCTCGAGATGAGCGCTGTGAAAATCCCGTCCAGGATGCCCTCTGGCACTTCACGCCCTGCCTCATCAAGCATCAAATCCGTCGTCAACAAGTGTCCGACGTTGCGAATGAACAAGAGCGACCGTCCCGGTAGCGTGACTTCACGTCCTTCCGGTCCGATATAATGCCGGTCCGGGTTCAATTTCCGTGTGAGTCGTCTCCCGTCTTTCGTGAATGTCGCCTCGAGTGTTCCGTCCATGAGACCGAGCCAGTTCGAGTAGAGCTGGACTTTCTCTTCGGCGCACACGGCCGCGACCGAGTCCTCACAGTCGATGATGGCCGATAACGCTGATTCGAGCTCGATATCGACAAGTCCCGCTCGATCTGTTTTTCCGATTGGATGGTTCCGGTCAAACTTCAGCTCGACGTGAATCCCGTTGTGGACGAGCAGGAGCTTCTTCGGATCACTCGCCTCTCCGACGTAGCCGACGAGACAATCGTCTTGGAACGCGATGCGGTTCCCTTCGATGATGGCGTACAGCCTGCCCTCTGACACGAGATAACCGTCCGTTTCCTCATGTGAGCCTTCCCCGAGCGGAAACGTATCGTCAAGAAACTGTTTGGCGTAGGCGATGACCTTCGCCCCCCGTTCCGGATTATATCCAGCCTTCGGCTCCTCGTCCGTGTCGATGACGTCCGTTCCGTACAAGGCATCGTACAAGCTGCCCCAGCGAGCATTCGCTGCGTTCAACGCATAGCGCGCATTATCGAGCGGGACGACGAGTTGCGGACCGGCCTGCACGATTTCCGCGTCGACGTTCGTGACGTCGATCGTAAAGTCTGGAACGATTGGCTCGATGTAGTGGATGTCTTGCAAAAACTGCTCGTATTCGTGCTGATTGAAGGCTGGTCCATGTTCCTTGTACCAGTCCTGTAATAGTCGTTCATATGCTTCTCGTTCTCGCAACAATGCTTCATTCCGTTCCGTGAAGTCGTCTAAAATTTGACCGACCCCATCCCAAAACTGTTGCTGTGAAGCCTCTTCGGGCAACACCCGCTCGGCAATCAAGTCGACAAGCGCACGATGGACACGATATGTGCCGATGCTTACGTATTGTTCCAAGCCGTCACATCCTCCCGTTTAATTGTTATATATCAGTTGAATATAATATAGACTATTATATAACAGTTTGACAACAGCTTTTTTGAATCTTTTTATTTGCGTTCGATTCTCAAAGTGATTATCATACATTGTGTGACCTATCAATGATTGATTCATCAATTAGTTTAAGGAGGATGTCTCATGCGCGAGGCTTGTTCGCTCAGCGACGAAATCCTTTACCACGTCATCACCGTACAAAAAGAACTGGCTCAACTGTTCGATACAGAAATGGACGGACTCAGTTCGACCCGCTTCGATATTTTGAGCAACTTGCACCACGTTGGGCCTTTGCGTCAGCGTGAACTGCAACAACGGGTCGGAGTCGACCATGCCGCCATCACGCGTCACTTGAAACAGCTCGAAACAAAGGGCTTCATCACACGCGAACGATGTCTTCAAGACAATCGGGTCATCTTTGTCGATTTGACCGATGTCGGCCGGGAGCGGATTGCACATTGGACCGAGCAAAAGAAGTGCTTATCGGACCGACTTTTTGTAAACATGAAGGTAGAGGATCAACAACAGCTACTCGAATTGTTAAATACATTGCAAACCAACATTCAACACGAAAGGAAGACCCTTATATGAACACGACTACACAAAAAGACTTTATGGAGATCGTCAAAGGACGCCGCTCGATTCGCGTCTATGATGAGAACGTCAAAATCTCGAAAGAAGAGATGACACAAATCTTAGAGGAAGCGACGACGGCTCCGTCTTCACTTAACCTGCAACCGTGGCGCTTCGTCGTCATCGATAGCGCGGAAGGCAAAGACACGCTCCTACCGCTCGCAAGCTTTAACAAACGCCAAGTCGAGACGTCATCGGCCGTCATCGCCATCTTCGCCGATTATCAGATGGCCGACTACACAGAAGAAATTTTCGATACGGCCGTTGAACGTGGCCTCATGCCGCCAGACGTCCGTGACCGCCAAGTCGACATGATCACAGGCATCTTCAAGGACGCGCCAAAAGAGTCAATCAAAGACAGCATCTTGCTCGACTCAGGTCTCGTCGCGATGCAGCTCATGCTCGTCGCCCGAGCCCACGGCTACGACACGAACCCGATCGGTGGCTACGACAAAACGAACATCGCGGAAGCGTTCGGCCTCGAGAAAGAGCGCTACCTTCCGGTCATGCTCCTCTCCATCGGGAAAGCCGCGGAAGACGGTTACCAATCGGTCCGCTTCCCAATCGACCGCATCACGGAATGGAAATAAGCAAAAGCTCAAGCGCCTCGGCGCTTGAGCTTTTTTTATCCGATGTATTTGACGACCTCGTTGAAATCGCGGCGTGTCTTCGGCGCGAAGTCACGGGCCCGATGTCCGAACGCGACCATGACCGAGAGCGACCAGGCGCCTCGTTCCATGACGCCTTCCGAAATCAACAATTCATCGATGTCCGCCTGATTGAACCCTTCGATCGGGCATGAATCGATACCGATTTGGGCAGCGGCCGTCATCATGTTGCCGAGCGGGATGTACGTCTGACGTTTAATCCACTCTTGGAACACACGCTCGTCGTCCAACAATCGATAATCTTGTTCTTGGAACTCACGGACACGTTTCACCCGGAGGGCGTATTCGTCCTCGGTCCGCCCTTGGACGTCCATGACGACGTGACGGATATAGTCCGAGTCATGGCGCATCGCTTCAGGCGTCCGCGCCAAAATCAACACGAAATGGCTTGCCGTCAACGCTTGTCCCTGCGCGCCCCAAGCATGGTCTTTAATCTTTTGGAGCAAGTCTTCGCGACGGACGACGACGAACTGCCAAGGCTCGAAACCGAACGAACTCGGTGACAGGCGGCCCGTCTCCAAGATGAATTCGAAATCTTCCTCATCGATTTTGCGGTCCGCGTCGAACTCTTTCGTCGCTTGGCGCCACCGATACGCGTCTAAAATATCTTCTTTTTTCACGATCATCCACTCCCCATTCACCAAGATGACTCCATCATATCAAACCGATAAATGAGAAAGCGCTCATGAAGATTCTTCAAGGGCAATCGGACGTCCTGCTCGTAGCGAAACGGCGTCTCATCGTTCAAAAAATGTAAGTACTCATCAGCTGGATAGTAGAGGATGAGGTCGACCGGACGCGGCGTGCGCTCGACCGAGTCGATGATGTTCGCGACGACCTGGCGGAACACGTTCACCGAGAACGGGTTGAAGAAGTAGAAGCGATTCGCCTCGTCAGGCACATCGAACTGTTCGGCGTAGCCGCGAACGAGTTGGACACTTCCACGCGTCCGGTGTTTCTTTGCGTAATTCATCCAATTCTCGAGCGCCGCTTCGTGGAAACCGCCATCCATCTCGACACCGATGGCCCGAACGCGGAACGTATACGCGAGATAAAACGGAAGACGTCCCTTCCCCGAACCAAAATCAACGATTGTGTCTGTGACCTCGAGCGGATATGCATCGCGTAACAGGTCGAGTGCCTCGTATGGGGTCGGTTCATAGCGATGGTATTCAGCAGAGGCCGGGAACCCTTGCTGCGGTTTCGATGTTTCAATTTGGAGCAAGCGCTCATAATCTTGTTCAGTCATAAATTTGTCCTTTCTTGGATGGCGCTTTATCGGTGAAGACAATCTCTTTAGAAGTCATCGCATTATCAACGACATAAATTTGTACCTATAAATTATCATATTCTGTCTCGAAAATGTGTCATCATCCTTTTGTTATCCCCCATATAAAGGAGTAGAGCAACATGCAACATTATTTAGCCATCGATATTGGTGGCACCAGTATCAAGTATGGAATCGTCCAAGCTGACGGAACTTTACTATCAACCCAAGACATCCGCACCCCTGCGACGTGGGACGGCTTGCTTGAACAAGTCGATATAATCTATAACGAGACAACAGCCGAAATTTCTATCGCCGGGATTTCCTTTAGCGCACCTGGATCCGTCGGCCGGAAGTACGGGATGGCATCAAGCGACATTTGGGCGCGCTTTGTGATGCATTCGGGACGTTCCGCATCGACGTAGAGACATGTGCCCACTTCAACGAGGCCAACTTAATCGGTGCCGCTAGATTTCACATGTTAACGAAAGTAAAAAAAAGGGTTTCCATCACAGATTTGATGGAAACCCTTTTATTGCGCCAGGCGTTCTTCATGAAGGTGATGATACACCTCGTCTCGAATCGCTTCAAGCGTGCGAGGATGGACAATCATATGCTCCCGAATCGTCCGGTTGACTCGCTCATTGATCTTTCCGGCCTCCACATGTCGATCTAACACAGGGAGACTGAAGTCGTCGATTGGCAAATAGGCGATTGGAATCCCGACGGCCCCTACTTTCACTGAGACTTGTACTCCATTCACTTCCGGAAAGAAGTATGATTCATAATACGGTTCGACGACCAGTTCTCCTTTCGCCGCATCCCTGACTTCTGGAATCGTCGTCGGTAACGCGATGAAATAAACCATTTGATCGAACGAGAACGAGATATCTTTCAAGGAGACGCCGAGTGCCGTAGCGTGGCGTCTCGCCAAGTTTCCTGTCACGAAACGATAGCATGGCTGACTCGTCAATAAAATCGAACCGATAAAGGCGACGGTCATGATCATGACACTGAATTCGGTCACAGTGGCACTCCCTCCCAACGACAAACTTGATTTTTCCCTTTTGATTTAGCAGCATAGAGAGCCTGATCGGCGCACTCGATCAATTGTTCGAGTGACTGTTCGTGAAGTGTATGCTTTGACGCGACGCCGAAACTGAGGGTCAGCCTTCCGAACGGTTGCTTTTCTCCGTTCAAAAAGTTCGTCTGGAGCACGGCGGTACGGATCGTTTCCGCCACTTGTGTCGCCTCGACCTCGTCGTACCGAGGTAACAGAATGACAAACTCTTCACCTCCGAATCGATAGGCCATCTGCTCGTCCGGCACACTTCGTCGAATGACACTTGCGAGTCGCGTCAATAGCTCGTTTCCAGCCAAGTGGCCGTTCGTGTCGTTATAATGCTTGAAGTGGTCGATGTCCATGACAATCAGTGACAGTTCGTCTGTTTCGCACTCCCGGAACAAGACATCCAAATCTTGTTCGAACGAGCGATGGTTTTTTAAACGCGTCAAACCGTCACGAAGCGCCAACGTCTCGATGCGTTGGTACAGCATGGTTTGATGAAGAGCGAGCGAGGCTTGTTCCGCAATCGGGCGGACACTATCAATCTTTTGAGGAGTGATCGGCTTTTTGTTGACAACGTTATCAATGACGAGGAGTCCGTAAGGGATTCCTTGATGATGGAGTGGAAAAATTGTACACTCATCCATTTGTAAATCGGTATGCAACATGCGCAGCACCGGGTCATCGGTGATGCTCGCATAGACGTGGAGCGGACGCCCGGAATCAAGTGTCTGTTTGAACAGGTGGTTGCCATGAAATGGGATGGTCATCTTCCGAACCCTTTCGTTCAACTGTTCATCATGCGTCGAATCCGATTCCTTCTCGTCAATCAGACCTTGAAGATCATAGTGTTGCCGCGTGATCTCTTCCCAAATCTGAAAGCCGTCTTCTGGATTCATCGGTCCCGTTCCCATGACTCCATAAATACTATCTTTTTCCAAATCGGCAAAAAAGATGATGGACCGGTTAAACCCGAGTCCGTGTCCTGCCGTCACCGATGTCAAAATCGTTTGCAATAGTCGATCCGGATCGAGCGTGTCTTGCATCGTAAAACTCACTTCTCGAAACACGTTCAATTGGCGAGAACTCGCCGTCAACATCCGTAATCGTCCTGAACCCTCACGCTTCAACTGTTTGACGTAGCCGAAGAGCAACGAGGCGCCTAGTCCAAAGAAAATATAACTGAGCAAAAGTGGGAACGATAACGTTCCTGATTGACTGTACACTAAGAGCCATCCGACCAAGATGGCTGTCATCATGCCTTTCCATTGAAAACAAACGAGCCCGGTCATAATCAATAAGAGCACGGACCAGTGTAAATCATAAAAATCGAACAAAATCCCGTGCCAAATCACGACTAGGCTACTCATCCCGGCGAGCAACCAACGATTTAAGGCGGGAGTGGTCATTAGCCGGAGGACGTTGAGGACAATCGTGATTAGAACGATGCCACCAATCAATAAGCCATAAACCATGGTTACCCCTCATTTCATCGAATCATCTACCTCCTTAATTATAAGTGGAATTTTTGATGACGGAACATTATTTCTCCAATTACTGACCAAACTTTTAACTTTTTTGAATTATTTTCCATAAGATGTTGAGCATCTTTATTTTTACGTTTCGTATGAGTAATTTCACATAATCCTTTCATTTACTTTAGTGGAGTAACGTGGAATGATGGAATCAACTAACCCATTTAAGCGAGGTGAAAGCGTGGCCCGTATCAAACATCTAGAAGCTACACGGATTTTACAACATCTATTTAACGCGTCTTCTTTCGTCGGAATCGATTTCGGCTCCGGCCCAAACCATCACCTACTTTACTTTAAACGAGGCGACAACGAGTCGTGGCTCTCGATTGAAGGCCCTTGGTACGTCCATTCGTTGGGTCCGTCGTTCAACGAAGATGAACAACTCCATCACCTCATCGGACTCCGACGCGAACGGGTCTGTTCCATTCGGCTGTCTGAAGACACTCCCCACCTTGAACTCACATTTGAATCTGGAGCAGTCCTGTTCGTGAACGGCTATCATGAGCAGTACGAAAGCTGGCAGGCCGGGGACGCACGCCCGCTCGGGGGTGAACACTTCTTACTCGTCGCCATGCCTCAAGGGGACTTGGCCGTCTTTGCAGAGGAAGACGTCTGATGACAGCCTGGACTGAAATTCTTGTGTATATGTTGATTGCCGGTGGTGTCAGTCTTGCCATCATCGCCTTGCGTAAAGTTACGAAGTCATAAGAAAAGAGCGGCCGCGGCCGCTCTTTTCTTATTTCACCGTCTCGTCCTCGAACAAGCACGCGCCGTTCGTCTGGATGACGTCTTGATACCAAAAGAACGAGTCTTTCCGTGAACGCTCGAGCGTTCATGAACTCGACCCGACGATGGACCGGCTCACATTGATGGAATGAACCTCGTCCTTCATAATTGGCATCGTGGACATGGCCCGCCTACTCTCTTTTGAATCAGCGTGACACTTTCATGAAAAGACAACTTCGCCTGCCCATAGTGGATGTTCACTCGAACAGAATGCGTTGTATCCGTTCCGGTGCCGCTAAAAAGTCACGCATGACACGAACGTGCTCGAGTTCGTCGAACGTCGTCGGCCGGAGTCCCGTCTCGACTTGGAGAATGTCGGCGTCAGGATACGACATGAGAATCGGCGAATGGGTCGCGATGATGAATTGACTGCCCGATCGGACGAGTTCATGCATCCGCGCGAGCATCGTCAACTGTCGCATCGGGGACAAGGCGGCCTCAGGCTCGTCCAATATATAGAGCCCTTCTCCCCGGAAACGGTGGAGCATGAGCGACAAAAACGCCTCCCCGTGCGACTGCTCATGGAGCGACCGACCGCCGTAGGACGCATAGAACCGTTCCGGGTCGGGCGACGTTCGTGCGATCTCATCCACATAGCTCGACAGTTGATACGCCGTCTCGGCCCGGAGGAAAAATCCGTCCTTCGGTCGATAGGCGCCCCGAATCGGACGAAGCGCCTCGAACAATGGACTATGCGTCGACTCGGTCTCGAAGCGGAACGCCATCGCCCCACCTTCCGGGTTGAATCCGGCGGCGATGGCCATCCCTTCGACCAACGTCGATTTCCCGCTCCCATTCTCGCCAACTAAAAACGTGACCGGCTTCGTCAGCGTCAGTTCATCAAACCCGTCAAAAATCGGTAGCGAGAACGGATAGCCCGGTGTCTCGATCCGGTCCCGCTCCAAGCGGACGCCCCGTAAAAATAAGTTTAGTCCCATTCGATCCAAAACAGCGCCCCCTCTCTCGATTCAATCCCGTATGACATTCCTTGTGCCTCGAGCAACAGCTTATTGATTGCCAGACCTAGCCCATGCCCGTTCGAGCGGTCCCCTTTCACGTACATGTCCCAGATGTTGGCGCGCATCGTCTCGGCAATACCCGGTCCTTCGTCTTCAATTTCAAGCCGTCGTTCAGACAACCTGATGGTGATGGCACCTCCGACTGGACTGGCGTGATACGCGTTCTGAAGAAAGTTCGATAGGATGCGCTCCATCGCCAACCGGTCCGCCTGAACGACCGCGTCCTCGAGTTCAAGCATGACCGTCACTTGCTTATGCCAGAACCATTCCTCCATCCTGGTGACGGTCGCTTCAATCAATTCATTCATGTGGACGGACTCAATCGTGAGCGCCAGCTTGCCTGCCGACAATTTCGAGTACTCGAGCATTTGGCTGACGAGCCGGTCGATGCGATCGACCTCCTCGGTCATACTACGTCCCGTCGCGGCCACATCTTCTTGTTTGACGACACCGAGCTCGAGCATCTCCGCCTCGTTTCGAACGATGGCGAGCGGGGTGCGGACGTCGTGTGTGATTCCGGAGATGAACGTGTTTTGCAGTCGCTCTTTCTCTTCGAGCGACGTGTTCATCTGACGGACCACTTCCGTCAAATCACCAATCTCGTCATCGGTGACAGCCGGTAACGCGATGTCATGACGGCCTGACATGATGGACGCGGTCGCCTGTTTCAATTTGATGAGCGGGAACGTCAAACGCCGCCCCATCCAATACGTGACACCAATGGCGACAAGGAGCGCGAACAAGAAGCCGCTGCCGAGAATCACGTAAATCTGGCGAAACTGCGGGTTCGACAGCGGGACAGGTGCGTACGTCACGATTTGAATATCGCCTTCTTCTCGCAGGAACGTCAATAGCCGCATCCCGCTCACGCTGACCTCGTCCCGTTTGGACAATGCTTCCGGGTCGAGCGTCGGCGTCATATGGCGACGCATCCGGCCCCCGCGTTCCAGATTGACCGCCTCCCCGTCTTGAAACACGAGGACATCGAGCTGACCGGGGATGCCGCGCCCGTCCATGAGAGCCTCGTAGACGATATCTGCCTCACGCGCTAATTGATCATAGCTCTCTGTCTCGGCGAAACGCCCAATCAATAGCGACGTCAGGCCGAATGTGAGCAACGCCATGACGACGAGGGGAAGAATTGCCGTCCAGAGCAATTTTTTCATCAAACGGCTCATCGGACTTCCTCCAAACGATACCCGACGCGGTGCACCGTCTTCAGTTGCCGTTTCATCGTCGGTGATTTGTCGCGCAACTGTTTGACGTGCGTATCGACCGTCCGCGTATCCCCGGCGAACGTGTAATCCCACACCTCGTCGAGTAGACGGTTGCGATCGAGCGCTTCTCCGCTATGCTTCAAAAAGAAAAGTAATAACTCATATTCTTTATTGGTCATCCGAATCGCTTGCCCGGCGTCGGTCACCGTGCGACAACGTACGTCCACCGTCATGTCGCCGAATGAAATCTCGTCCGTCTGTTTGACAAGACGTTTCAGGCGAATCTCGAGTTCTTTTAACACGATCGGTTTGACCAAATAATCGTCAGCCCCGAGCTCGAGGCCGAACACACGGTCATCCGCCTCTCCTCGTGCCGTCGCCAAGATAATGGCCGGCCGCGGCTTGAGCGTCTTCAGTTTCGGAATGAGCGTCCACCCTTCCCCGTCCGGCAGACGAACGTCGAGCAGGACCGCATCGAACGGTTGCTCGAGCTGTCGTTTCGCCTCGGCGAGCGTGCCGGCCACACTGACATGAAACCCCGCGTACGTTAAAAAGCGGGCGAGTCCGTCCGCTAGTTTCGGTTCATCTTCGACTACGAGTACGTTCATCTTTATCGCCTCCACTCTCATTATATCGCATTGTGAACCGAACCCATCATTTCCCAAAGACAATTTGCAGAAACCTTGCAACTCCCTCACAACTTTTGTACGCCCTCGCTCTACACTTGAAGTAGTAAAGGAGGAGATTGATATGAAATCATCTAAATTAGCCATCGCTCTGGCCGGCTACTTGCCGTCTCAGGAACCGGCGTCTATGCCGCCACGAACGATACGACAACGACCGACGGAACGGAAACAACGACCCAATGCGAACGCGGGGACCGCGGCGAACGGGGCATGTTCGGCGGCCGGGCAGCTGGGCAGGCCGCTTTACTCGAGGCGCTCGGATTGAGCGAAGCCGAAGTGGAAGCTGCGCGCGAAGAAGGACAATCGCTTCCTGAACTCGCGGAAGAAAAAGGAATCACCATCGAACAGTTCATCGAGGCGATCATCACCTCACATAAAGCGAAACTTGACGCAGCGGTCGAATCCGGTGACTTGACGCAAGATGAGGCCGACGCGATTCTTGCCGACCACGAAGAGCGTTTTGCTGACATCACGAGTTACGACGACTTAGGCGACATGCGCGGCTTTGGCGGCGGACGTCACGGAGGTGGGCATGGCCCTCATCACGGTGGGGGTCAATTCGGTGGCCCGAACCAAGATGAGGACACACCTGCGACCGATGATAACGTAGACAACCAGAGCACCAATTCACTGTAAGCAAAAAGGCAACCGCGAGGTTGCCTTTTCATATGGCCAATAACAGTAAAGCGTATCCGATGAGCCCGACAGCAAACGCACGAAAGCTACTGTCTCGTTCTTCTGGCAGCTCTTCTTTCATGACGTTCAAGATGATTCCCCCAGCCAAGAACGCGACAATCATTGACAGCGTCACTTCATGGAGCGCTGAAAATGCGCCGACTCCCCATCCGGCAAGCACGGCCAACGATAACCACAATCGGCCTCGTCTGTCGTACGACTCCTGATGGTGATGCCTCAGCCCCTGGTCGACCGTGATGAAATGAATCCCTAATGCGACAAAGTAGAGCGTCATCGCCCACACCGTATCAAACTCGCTCTCCGCGAGCACATAGCCGATGCTGAAATTGTAAACGATGAACAACGCCATATGAATCCAAAACACACTGCCGTTCTCTCGCTTTTTCATTTGCGTGGCCAACCGTTCCAATCCGTAAAAGACTGCTAACCCAATCATGCTGACGACAAGGATATGATTCTCGATTGAAACGAACAGTCCGCTCTCGAGATGTCCTTCGAGTTCTTGTTGATATTCATTCAGCTCAGGCAAGAGATGGAGGAACACATAGGCGACGGCGACACCTCCGGCGAGCGACAAAAACCGACTTCGCGGCGTCTCGCTCACGTGAATCAACTTTCCTGAAAAGTAATGAATCAAAGCAAATCCGATGGCATACAACAAGCTCAACCAAAACATCTAGTCACCTCCGACGTGTTACCCGAAAGCCGAACTGGACGTGATGACTCCCGGTCCTTGTTTCATACCCGAGTGCCCTGAAGAATACACTTATTTACCTCGTTCGGCACGTTGCCGCGCCCGAATCTCTTTCTCGACGCGACGGAGCGCTTTCTTCGAACCACGGGCAAAGTCGTGGGCTTCTTTCCGGTCCCGGTAATCGACAAATAACGTTTCCAGGTCATAACCAGCCGGATACAGGTCGAGCGCTTTCGCCTCGCGGCGGACCCGACGGAGCGGGTGCTCACTGAAGACACCGTCGACATACACCGTGACTTGGCGCAACGTTTCGTCCATCGCATAAACAAGACCGACTTGATCCGTCTCAAGCAGGCGAACCCGGTCGCCTTTCGCTAGCATTTGGTCAGGTTCGGCGACAGGGCGGACGACTTCTTGTGTCCGTCGCGTCGCATCAAGGAGCGACTGGTCGTACGTCTTGTCGTGCATATAGCGGACCGCCTGCTTCAAAATCGATTCGGGCAACTTCATTTTCCGGGCAATGAACAAGGCGTTGCTGTCGCCGGACTGCCCAATCAACAGCCGATATTTCGGTTCGAGCGTGTCCGGGTCGAACTGCATGGCCGCATTCATGAAATCCGGATGCGTCTCCGAATACGCCTTGATTTCCCCGTAATGCGTCGAGGCGACAACGAGACAGCCGCGTTTGTACGCCTCTTCTAAAATCGCGATGGCGAGGGCCGCTCCCTCGTTCGGCTCGGTCCCGCTTCCGATCTCATCGAATAACAGTAATGATCGCTTCCCTGCCTTCTGCATGATGCTCGCCACGTTATGCATGTGGGCCGAGAACGTGCTGAGCGCCGACCCCATATCCTGGTTGTCTCCGATGTCGACGAATACGTCGTCAAACGTCGAGATGTCCGTATCCGGATGCGCTGGAATATGAAGTCCGCTCATCGTCATCAAACTGAGCAGACCGATCGTCTTCAAGACGACTGTCTTCCCGCCGGCGTTCGGTCCGGTGATAATCAGACCTCGGTACGTGTCCCCGAGCGAGAAGTCGAGCGGGACCGCCCGTTCGAGGAGCGGATGACGGACTTGTTTCAAACGGATGTTCCCGACACCGTTCACGCGTGGGGCGATGCCGTCGATGGCTTGGCTATACTTCCCTTTCGCGAACACCATGTCGTATTGGGCGATGACGTCGAGTGTCGCCTCGATGGTCGGCAACGTCTCCGCCACCATGCCGGTGAGCGTGGCGAGCACTTGATAGATTTCGACCGCTTCCTCCGTCCGTTTGACGACGAGTTCCGCGTTCAGCTTCGCCACCGCTTCCGGTTCGATGAAGACGGTCGTGCCGCGGCTCGACGTGTCGATGATTGTCCCGGCGACTTTATGTTTATACGACGCTTTAATTGGAATCGTGAATCGGTCTTGTTTCTTCGTCACGAAGCCGTCTTGAATCGCTTCCCGGTTCGCAGCGCTCTTCAAGAACTTGCTCAATCGCTCCTCGATCCGTCCTTCAAGAATGTCGATTTGTTTGCGAACGCGTTTCAGTTCTTTGGACGCCTCGTCAACGACCCGTCCCCCGCGAATCGACTGGATAATGTCTTCCTCGATGCTGCGCCATTCGCTCATGTCGCCCGCGTAAAGGGATAAGAGCGGTGCAAAGAACGCCTGCTCGGCCATGAACCGCTTCAGTTTCCGGGCGCCCCGGAAAAATTCGGCGACGGCTTCGAGTTCGCTCGCCTCGAGCTGGATGCCCCGGCTGATTTTGCCGATGAGCGGTTCCATATCGGACACCCCGATAAAGGGGACGTGTGACGTCGTGTCGAGAATCGCGCGTGCCTCCGACGTCTCTTGGAGTCGTTTTTTCACCGTTTGCAAATGGCTCGTCGGACGCTGGTTTCGTAACAAGTTTCGTCCGAATCCGCTGATGCAGTAGCGTTCGACGTGTTGAATCAAGTCGTTATATTGTAATTTGTCTAATGTTTGTTCGTTCATATGATCTCTCCTTAAAATGGGGTGGAGATACCGCGCAAACAAAAAGCGTCGGCCGATGACGACCAACGCAAAAAGACAGACCGGTGTCTGGCAGTTTATGAAGGGCGGTATCTGTAACAGAACATGATGGCATGACAAAAACACGTGTCATCCACATTTTTCAGTTCGTTAGGCAGATACAACCTCACTCATTCACATGCAACACCTTTCTCATTCAGTTTCGCTCTAACTATACAACAGATTTTCGAAGAAGTAAAATTTCTAGAGAGCGCTTTCAAATTAGGTCTTGCTATCTATACATCGGCGTGCTATCTTGAGGGTGACGAAACGAATAATGATCACATGTGACTGATTCGATCAGGCATGGGGTAAGACGAAAGGCTCACGCCACCCGTCTATACTCCGTGCCTGTTTTGTTTTTTCACAATCATTTTTTAAGTGAAAGGATGATGCAAAGATGTTATTGAATAAGTGGATGAAGAGACATACACCGACACTTTATGCACCCATGGAAGGAGACATCATTCCACTTGAGGAAGTGACCGATCCCGTCTTCAGCGAGAAGATGATGGGCGACGGAATCGCCATCATGCCAACGAACGGAACCGTCGTCGCCCCAGCTGATGGGACCATGGTCCAAGTCGCACCGACAAAGCATGCCATCGGACTTCGTTCGGGAGACGGAGCTGAAATTTTGATTCATGTCGGACTGGATACGGTCGAACTTGCGGGAAGCCCGTTCGACGTTCACGTCAAAGTCGGTGACACGGTCACGACCGGACAGCCACTCTTGACAGCCGACTTAGAACAAATCCGGCAAGCCGGAAAAGACACGGTCACCCCGATGGTCATCACGAACGGAAGCACGTTAGAGCATCCGTATTCGTTCCACGTAGGCGGCCCATCGCTTCCTGGGAAGACCGTCGTCGCTCAAATGTACAACCGCTTCAGTCATGTGAAGCTTCCAGATGCGCTCGCCTTCTTTAGTGGGAAGCGTCTCGTGCCGATCATGACAGCGTTCTCGATGATCCTCGTCTCGGTCGCACTCTATTTCATCTGGCCGGTCGTTTATACAGGACTCGTCGGCTTCGGGGAAACAATCTCGAAAATGGGCACATTCGGTGCCGGCCTTTACGGCTTCTTCAACCGTCTCTTGATCCCGACCGGTCTTCACCACGCATTGAACTCGGTATTCTGGTTCGATGTGGCCGGTATTAACGATATCGGTAACTTCTGGTCAGGTGAAGGTGTGAAAGGGATTACTGGACGCTATCAAGCCGGGTTCTTCCCAATCATGATGTTTGGTCTTCCGGCAGCAGCACTCGCGATGTACCACACAGCGAAAACAAAACGCAAAAAACAAGCGGCCTCACTCCTTCTTGCCGCAGCATTCGCATCGTTCTTCACAGGTGTCACGGAACCACTCGAATTCTCGTTCATGTTCCTCGCACCAGTCCTTTACCTCGTCCATGCGGTTTTGACAGGGATTTCTCTCTTCATCGCAGCAACGTTCCAATGGACGGCCGGATTCGGCTTCAGCGCCGGTCTCGTCGACTTCGTTCTCAGTTCGCGGTTACCGCTCGCGAACCAGCCGTACATGTTGCTCGTACAAGGACTCGTCTTCGGTGCCATCTATTATGCGGTCTTCCGCTTCATGATCGTCAAACTCAACTTGGCGACACCAGGTCGTGAGTCAGACGAAGCGGTTGACGCGGTCGCAACAGAAACGGCTCCTGAAGGCGATACAAAAACGGCTCCAGTCGCAGCCGGCGGACAGTACTCTGCCATGGCAGCCATGATCTATGACGGTCTCGGAGGCGATCAAAACGTCACAGGCATCGAATCGTGCGTCACACGCCTCCGTGTCGATGTGAAAGACATGGATACGGTCGACCAAGCCCAAATCAAGAAAGCAGGCATTCCGGGTATCAAGGTCGTCAGTCCGAACCATATTCAAGTCATCGTCGGTACGAACGTGCAGTTCGTCCTCGAAGAGATTGAAAAAATCCGCAGCCACCGCGCTGGATAACTGACGAAAGCCACCTCCCATAACGGGGGTGGCTTTTTTACATACTTCGAAGTCTGGCAATCCGTTCGGTCGGGTTCGGGTGCGTCGAGAATAGACCGCTCAATTTTTTCTTGAGCGGGTCTGAAAAGTAGAGCGCCGCCGAAGCACTTGAGGCTTCCTTCACCGGCGTCTGGATATTGGCGATTTTCTCAAGCGCCGACGCGAGGGCATCCGGATTACGCGTCAACTCGGCTCCACTTGCATCCGCTAAAAACTCACGATTCCGCGAGATGGCCAAGTTCACGAGTGTGGCAATAAGTGGTGCAAGAATCAACAACACAAGCCCGACAATCATGATGATTGGGTTTTGATTGTTGTCGCGCCGTCCGCCCATGCTCCGGAAGAAGAGCATACGTGACCCGATATCGCTTATAATCGCGATGACCGAGACGAGGGCGAGCGTCACTGTCGCCAGTCGTACATCGTAATTTTTAATGTGCGCGACTTCGTGGGCGATGACGCCTTCAACTTCTTCTCGCGTCAATTGGTCTAGCAGTCCTGTCGTCACGGCGACGGCTGCCTTCTCTGGTTTCAATCCGGTTGCGAACGCGTTTGGTGACGCATCGTTGATGATAAAAATGCGTGGCATCGGGACACGGGCGACCATGGCCATGTTCTCGACGGTGTGCCACAAGAAACGATGTTGATCGACTGAAGTGATCTCTCGGGCATGGTTCATTTTCATGACGAGGTTTGTACTCGACATGATGACAATTCCGATATAAAACAGCGAGAATACCGGAGTAAAGATGAGGCCCGGGAGCGGGTCACCATAGTTCAAATACGAGATGACCACCCCGACGGCTAAGACGAGAAGGACGAACCCGGCCACGATGAACACGGTCTTGATTTTATTTTTACGAATTTGTTCATACAGGATCATCGTCGCCACTCCAATCCATTAGAATGAAACACGCACGTTTTCGCGTTCTTCTTCACGAGCTTCAAGCATGTCGCGTTTTTCAAAGTTGTGAACGGAAGCGATGATGTTCGTCGGGACCGATTCGACTTTCGTGTTATATTTCATGACCGTATTGTTATACAACTGTCGTGAGTAGGCGACTTTGTTTTCCGTTTGCGTCAGTTCTTCTTGGAGCATCTTAAAGTTCTCGTTCGCTTTCAAATCTGGATATGCCTCACGAAGAGCAAACAAGTTTTTCAGCGCGCCACTCAATTGATCGTTCACTTCCATCTGTTCTTGACGGCTCGTCTTCGACCCGAGCTGATTCCGGAGTTCGACGACTTTTGCGAGCGTCTCTTGCTCGTGTTTGGCATAGCCCTTCACCGTTTCGACCAAGTTCGGAATCAAATCGTAACGCCGTTTCAACTGTACATCAATCTGTGCCCACGCCTCGTCGACCCAGTTCCGATATTTGACAAGTCCGTTGTACATCGAAAAATAGATGAACGCTAAGACAACGATGATCCCAATTGCGATAATCCAACCCATTTCAACACCTCATTTCATGATTTTCTCTGTATTAATTCCCTTTTGTCGTATACCATAAGCATAACTTAGAGAATATGTAGAAAAAGGTTCATCTGTTGTGGGTTTCCTCACAAATTCAAACAAAGGAGAGTCACGATGTCCGTTCATCCAATTGTTGTTGCCGTGAAAGCGGTGATTATACATGACGACCGCTTCCTCGTCATCAAGCGGGCAGCCGATGATGAGATCAGTCCCGGCACGTGGGAACTCGTCGGCGGTAAGCTCGACTTTGGCGAGACGCTCGAACACGCCCTTGAACGAGAAATATTCGAAGAGGTCGGTCTACGTGTGATTGTCCAACAATTATTATACGCCACGACGTTTTTGACGGACCCGAAGCGGCAAGTCGTCATTATGACCTACTCGGCTCACTCGGTCGCGACGACCGTCACCCTTTCCGCGGAGCATACTGATGCCAGATGGGTGACCGCTGACGAAGCGCGTCAGTTATTACATTGGCCGATTCTCGACGATTTGGACTCACATGACGTATGGGCCTTGCTTCGATCAAAATGATTAAGAGACAGGAGTGCAAATTATGCTTGTGACTGACATCGATTCACGCTTGACGGAGCTATACGACGAGATGGTAACGCTCCGTCGCCACTTCCACCAACATCCCGAACTCTCATTTGAAGAACGAGAGACACCTCGGACGATTGCAACTTATTTACGCGACCTCGATCTTGACGTGCGCGAACACGTCGGTGGTAACGGTGTCGTTGCGCGCATCCAAGGCGGCTGCGGTCCGACCATTGCGTTTCGGGCCGACTTCGATGCGTTACCGATTCAAGATTTAAAAGACGTCCCGTATCGTTCAAAAGTGAACGGGTCGATGCACGCCTGCGGTCATGACGCCCATACGGCGACGTTGCTCGTCCTTGCGAAAGCGCTCACGGAGATCGACCTTCCCGGAGATGTCGTGCTCATCCACCAGTTCGCGGAAGAACTCGCGCCGGGTGGGGCCAAACCGATGATTGAAGACGGCTGTCTCGACGGGGTCGACTATATATACGGCTCTCATATTTGGACGCCGCTCCCGTTCGGGACAATCGGGGTGAAGACCGGACCGATTATGGCCGCGGCCGATCGGTTCGAACTGACCATCAAAGGCAAGGGAGGTCACGGAGCCATCCCGCAACACACAGTCGATGCCGTCATGGTCGGAACCAATATCGTCAGCCAACTGCAACAAGTCGTCAGCCGTCGCATCGATCCGCTCGAACCAGCTGTCTTGACTGTCGGCACATTCGTCGCCGGTCAGGCCTTCAATGTCATCGCCGACGAGGCAAAGTTGTCCGGCACGGTGCGAACATTCACCCCAGAGACACAGACACGTATCATCACTGAGATGGAGCGTACCATTGCCCACATCTGTTCGGCGAGCGAGGCCCACTATGAACTCGACTATATTCGTGGCTATCCTGCCGTCATTAACCACGCTGTCGAAACTGAACATGTGCGTCGCAGTGCTGCGCGTGTCGTTGGCACAGACGGGGTCATCGAGATGGCCCCGCTCATGGTCGGAGAAGACTTTGCCTATTATATGCAACACGTTCCGGGAAGCTTTTTTTTCACGGGAGCCGGCAACCCAGAAGTCGGTGCCGTCTTCCCGCACCATCATCCCCGCTTCGATGTGGACGAACGGGCGATGCTTCATACTGCTCGCATCCTTCTCCATGCGGCATTCGCGACATGGGATACGCACAAAAAAGAAGACTGACGCTGCGGCGTCAGTCTTCTTCTGTTTGATCAGGTAACATCGTCACGATGACTTGGTCGACACGTTTGCCGTCCATATCGACGACTTCGAATCGAAGACCATACGCCTCGACAACGTCTCCCCGTCGAGGGAAGTCACCGAGTGCATAAATGACGAGTCCCGCAAGTGTGTGATACGAGTTGCGCCCTTCATCAAAACGATTGTCCCGAATCCCGAACGTCCGCTTCAAATCCTCGATGCTGAGCAAACCGTCGGCCAAATACGAACCGTCTTCACGGCGCACGACTTCCGGCATCTCTTCTTCAATCATCACTTCACCGACGATTTCTTCCAAAATATCGAATAAGGTGACCATTCCAAGGAACCCACCATACTCATCGAGCACAAAGGCGATCTCGACGCCGTTTTTTTGCATCATCTGCAAGACTTGGCTCGCTTCTCGCTGTTTCGGCACGACGAGCGGTTGTTTGATTCGTTTCAAGATTTGCGATGGCTCCCGAAGCGTCGGTAACGTCAAAATATCACGGACATCGATATAACCTACAAACTCATCGAGTGTATCGCGACCGACCGGGAGTTTATTGTGTTTACTCTCATAAATCGATTTCTTGATATCGTCCATATCATCTTCGAGGTCGACCCATTCGAGCGTCGTTCGCGGTTGCATCAACTCATAAATCAGTTGATCATGGAACGCAAATACGCGCTCCACTTGTTGCACTTCCTCGTGGGCGAACGCCCCTTGTTGAGCTCCTTCGAACAAGAGTTGCTTAATCTCGAGCTCGGTCTCTCCACTCGATTGCTCTGCTTTCAAGCCGAGCAATTTGAAGAGGAACAGCGTCGATTTCGATAAAATCCAAATGAACGGTCGCATCACTTTGCTGAACACGTCGAGCGCAGGAATGATGGCCATCGTCACTTTTTCTGGTGACACAAGGGCAATCCGTTTCGGCACGAGTTCGCCGATAATGAGCGACAAGTATGTGATCATCGTGACCACGACGACGTAACCGACGGTCGGTGCGTATTGGGCACTCATTCCGAGCTGTGCGAACAATTCGCCGAGCGGTGCCGAGAAACGCGCACCCCCGTAGGCACCGTTAATGATCCCGATTAACGTGATTCCGACTTGGACCGTCGATAACAGATCGGTCGGATCTTTTGAATACTTGAGTGCGATTTCGGCACTGCGCTTACCGCGGTTCGCCTCGACTTCAAGTTTGGCCGGTTTAGACGAAATGAGCGCGATTTCCGTCATCGCGAAAATCCCGTTCAACACAATCAAGAATAAAACAATCAGTAAATCGATTACTATGGAAGAATCCACCGTTTTCATCACCTCTACGTATATTTCGTACTGCTTTCCTCTCTATCCTACCAGAGATTCGTTATCCACCTGTACCCGTTTTGCTCAAAAAGAAGCCACTTCAACGTGAAGTCGCTTCGTTTGAACTTTCTTGCTGAAGAGCCGTTGCTTGTGACTGCTTGAAGATGATGACACCGAGAAGTAGCACCATCAGTCCGATGACCTGACCTGGGGACAATGACAACTGTGGCATTCCGAACGCTCCGGACAAGTCGACACCAAGTGCCCAAATCAATTGAGAGACGAGAATAATTGACACCGATAAGGTCGGTCCGAGCAATTGAATGCTTCGCATGACACAGAAGACGACACCGACACCGAGCAAACCGCCGAGCGCGTAAATCGGAGAGATGTCTAACAACCCTTGCAGATTACCGCCAAATAGAACAAGCGGCACGAGCGAACCGAGCAATCCGACGATAAAGACAAGCACCGTCGTCGCCCAGGCTCCCAAATAAACGTTCATTTTTGCATTGACTGCCGCTTGGACACTAATGAATGCCCCAGCCACTGCCGAACAGATGATTCCTACTATCATGAACTGCCTCCTTATTCGTACAACATGCCATTGGCACGTTCTTTTAATCGAGTCGCATCTAAAATCGTCACTTTCGTTCTCGTTTTCTCAACAAGTCCCTCGTTTGCGAACGCTTGTAACGTCCGGTTCAAGTGGCGATAGCTCGTTCCTAGCCATTCCGCGACTTCTTTTCGCTTCAACTGACTCATCTCATCTTGGAACAACGCATTCCCTGATTCGCTGAGTGAGACGAGATAACCCGCCAACCGTTCTTCGAGCGTCGACATGAGATGGTTCGATGAGGCGTTCGCCTCGATGAACAATTTCTCAGACACGCCGCGAAGAAGGTGCTCCGTAAATTCAATCGTCCGATTATGTGTGCGCAATATGTCAAACGGGATGCGCAGACACGTCACCGGGCCGACCGTCTCGACCGTGTGAAGCACGTTGCGTCCGCTTGCATATTCGATATCCCCAATCAACGTCGGGGCCATCTTTAAGCGTAGCAAGCGCAACTTGCCTTCCTCACTTAACGTATAGATTTTGACACGTCCCGACAACACGACGAAGAGTGACTCAATCGGGCTGCCATTTGTGCAGAGCATCGCCCCGGACGGATAAGTCACAATCGTCGACGACTCTAACGTTTGCCCTGAAAACAAATGGGCCCATCCTAAGCGATGTAACGCTGTTTCTACATTCATCGGTCTCCTCCTTACGTGAACGTGTAAATCCCAATCCCGATGACCATCAACGCGAGCCCCATGAGCTGACCTTGGTTGACCGGTTTCTGTTTCACCCCGAACCATCCGTTCACATCAATCAAGAACGCTCCAATCAATTGGGCGACGAGCAAGACACAGATGGCCCATGTGACACCGAGCTGTTGAATGGCTGTCAATTCCCCGAAGACGACGAAGACTCCGAATAAACCGCCGAGGCTGTAATACCAAGCACGCGCCGAAACGCCGTCAAATCCGCATCCCGTTTGAACGCATAAATGAGGAGCGCAAGCACGAGCCCGACGAGATGGACGACTGTGACCGACAACCAGGCGCCGACCGCGTAACCGAGCTTAGCGTTAAAAATACCTTGCAGCGCGATGAACGTGCCCGAGAGCACGGCAAATAAAATGCCCAAACAAGTTCCCCTCCTATCTCCTCGTCTGACTGTACGCGAGATGGAACGCTTTGAAAAGGACATATGTCCAAAAAAAGACAGCTTAGAAATGATTCCTAAACTGTCTTGATGATTATCCGAGCAATTTGACGATTTCTTCGCCTACTTTTTCAGACGACTGCGGGTTCTGCCCCGTGACAAGGCGCTCGTCCACGGCTACGTTGACGGCCCAGTTGTCGGCGTTATCGAACTTCCCGCCGTTCTCGCGCATCGCTGATTCAAGTAGGAATGGAACCGCTGAGTCGAGCTGCATCTCACGCTCTTCCGCGTCCGTGAATCCTGTCACGCGCTTATCTTTGACGAGTGGCTCCCCGTTACTCAACTTGACGTTGACGAGACCAATTGGGCCATGGCAGACGGCCGCGACGACGTTTCCACCTTCATACGTCTCACGAATGACACGCTGTAGCGTCTCACTGTTCGGGAAGTCGACGACTGTCCCGTGCCCACCTGGAAGGAAGACCGCGTCATATTTGTCATCCGCCACTTCATCAAGTCGGGCCGTGTCTTTCAATAGACGTTGCGTATCCAACACCTCTTGCGGCAACTCGCCTTCTAAGCTGTTCGCATCAATCGGCACGTCTCCGCCTTCAATGCTCGCCACTGTGACTTTATAGCCTTGCTTCTCGAATTGAAGGTACGGTGCCGCGAATTCCTCGAGCCAGAGCCCTGTCGCGTGACCGTTCTCTAATTGATCAGCAGACGTTGTGACAATCAGTACATGTTTAGACATTGAAAATTCCTCCTTCTAAATTAAGCATACGAAAGAGTTTTTCCCGCTCTGGTTCCATTCAAACATCCGCACGTGCGACGTCGTTCTTTTTTCGACCTGGTTCAATTTTGGAAATGGCTTCCGCTTACCGACCGTCTATACTCATTATATGCTGGCAGAAAGGAACGATTGTGATGAGATATGTGCTCGATTGGGGATTTCTTGCCGTCGCCGTATTGATCGTGTTTCTTGTAATCATATACGGCCTGTGAAAGGTTGGTTCGGGTTCACGCAGTTGTCACAAGAGACCTGTTTGAATCAAAGGTAAACTTGGGAACAAATCTACTGTTGTCCTATCGCCACTGTTACTTCAGAAAGGATGTTGAATATGTCAGAACGCGTATTTATCAGTCCCGCCAAGTACGTGCAAGGGAAGAACACCATCGATCGCATCGGGGACCATGTCGGTCACTTCGGGTCACAGGCACTGCTCATCGCCGATGACATCGTCTGGCGCTTGATTGGGGAGCGTGTCGAAACGTCGCTCGCGGCGAGCGGCGTCCACGCGGAGAAGGCCGATTTCGTCGGGGAGGCTTCCCGTCACGAGATTGAACGGATTGCCAAAGCGGCCGCAGAGAGCCATACTTCTGTCGTCATCGGGATGGGCGGAGGGAAAACGCTCGATACAGCCAAAGCCGTCGCTGACGAACTGGACGCCCGCATCGTGATTGTGCCGACCATCGCTTCGACGGATGCGCCGACGAGCGCCCTCTCCGTCATCTATACGGATGAAGGGAACTTTGAGACGTATCGATTCTACAAAAAGAATCCAGATTTGGTCCTCGTCGACACGAAACTGATTGCTGAGGCCCCGGCTCGTTTCCTCGCCTCAGGAATTGCCGACGCGCTCGCGACATGGGTCGAGGTTCGAAGCGTCCTCGCGTTTGGCGGAAAAACGATGGCGGGCGGTGTCCCGACCATTGCCGCAGAGGCAATCGCCAAACGCTGTGAAGAAGTGCTGTTCGATTACGGGATTCTAGCTTACGAATCCGTAAAAGCCAAAGTCGTCACACCGGCACTCGAGTCCGTCGTCGAAGCGAACACGCTGTTGAGCGGTCTCGGATTTGAGAGCGGAGGACTCGCCGCAGCTCACGCCATCCATAACGGATTCACGGCTCTGCATGGCGACATTCACCATTTGACGCATGGCGAAAAAGTCGCCTTCGGCACACTCGTCCAACTCGCACTTGAGGGCCGGACGCAGGAAGAGTTCGACCGCTACGTCGCCTTGTACATGGCGCTCGATTTACCGGTCACGCTTGAAGACGTGAAATTGAAAGATGCTTCCCGCGAGGACATCTTAAAAGTCGGCCAAGCCGCGACCGCAGAAGGCGAGACGATTCATAGCGGATTCGATGTGACCCCGGAACAAGTCGCCGATGCCATCATCGCAGCCGACCGCTACGCCCGCATATATCAAAGTAAACTCCGCTAAACAAACGAGGAACGGCTAGTTAAGCCGTTCCTCGTTTGTTTGTTTACGGATGATGAAAGAAAGCACCACGCCGAACGCCATACAACTGACCATCAAGACGAAAAACGTCAATTGGTTCGCATAAATGATGTTCGTGAACTGATTCCATCCTGACGCATAAGCCGCATTCTCAGAAGCACGGATGCCAGTGCGGAGCGAAGCTGCCTGCTCGGCGTTAATATAGAAACCGACTCCCGCCATGACGAGACTCCCTACCAAGAGACCGATTCGCGCCAAACGGTTTACCGACGCGACGGTGCGCCAAGCGAGACGGACCGTGATCCATATGAACAACAGGACGAACGGCCAACCGACCAGCAAAACGAGTACGTACGGATTCCCCTCGCCCGCCGGTTCCGTATAAGCGGCGGTCATCGTCTCACCGAGCTTAAAGAGTACAAACGTAATGAGCGTGATGATGAACCACGCTTTGATCAATTTATCCATGACAACACCTCGTCCTCAGTATAGCAAAAAAACACCATGCACTTTCGCACATGGTGTCCGGTCAAGCTTTCGGACGGACGGCATAGTAAATCAAGATGACGAGCCACGTCCAGACTCCGGTGAAAATCCCGATAATCCCGATGATGAAGAACCCGAGCGGAATCATCGATTTCGTCCGATTGTAATCTTTCCACATACTCGATAGCCCTTTGATGTTGAAATACAAAAAGGCAAAGAATAGGACAAGCAATAACAATGGTAAACCAAAAATGAGTTCCATATGCGCTCACTCCTTTCGATACTTCGATCCATCTCTTCCCTATACGATAAGTGTATCGTTTTTAAGCTACCGGCACATCGGGCTCAGGCAGTACACGCTTCAGGTCAAGAGACGGAGACGATTTATCTCTTATTCCCTGATTCGTTATCTTTTCATCATTTTAAAAAAGGGAAAAGAAGAGAACCGACTCAAAAGGAGGTCATCCTTATGAAACTCATCCGTGTACTCCTCGTCTTGATGCTCGTTTTTCCCGTCATGGTCGCTGAAGCGGCTCATGCACTAGCGCGTCTCTATTACGCCGGGCGAAAAGAAGGCTACACGTTGTACGCCCTCAGCGCCTATCGCTCCTACGCCACCCAAAAATCACTTTATACGTATTGGGTCAATACCCGAGGCACGGCATACGCTTCAAAATATGTCGCTCGTCCTGGATATAGCGAACATCAGACCGGCCTCGCCGTCGATATGACTAGTGCGCGGATGCAGATGGGGCTCTATGCCTCGTTCGACCAGACCCCGGAAGGAAAATGGATGCTCCAACAGGCACACCGTTACGGATTTATCGTCCGCTATCCGAAAGGAAAAGAGAAAATCACCGGCTACAACTACGAGCCATGGCATCTCCGGTACGTCGGTGTGAAAGAAGCAACGACGATGAAACAAAAAAATTGGACGTTCGAGGAATGGTGGGCCGAACGTTGACGCGAGCATCTCGGGTGAAGCATCAATCGTGTTCCATGTATAATGAACGCGTATGATATCGCAGAGGAGGACATGTGTATGTGGATTGTCATGAACAAACTAGACGTTGAAAAAGGGAAGATTGAGGCGGTTACCGCTCGTTTCCAAACGACGAAAGGCATCGAGTCGATGGACGGGTTCGTCCGGATGCAGGTGTTGACGGATACATCAGATGAGATGAAAGATCAGGTCGTCATCATGACGACGTGGCGCGACGCGGCGAGCTTTGAGAATTGGCGCGATAGCGGTGCATATAAACATGCCCACAAAAAACGGGACGACGGCACTTCTGAAGTGAAGCCCATCGTCCTCGGAAACACGGTCACTCAATATGAGGTCGCCATCGAGCATGGCGCCTCAACCGATGACGTATAAAATATCTTGTGGTCGGATCATCCCGAGTAACGGTTCATCTTCTTGTCCCGTCTCGGTAATGAGCAAGGCATCGAGACGAACCCCGTCTTTCATACTGATGAAATGATGGTGCGCCTCGATGACCGACGTCTCTTGCGCGATAAACCGATACCGTCGCAGGTGCGGGTCGTGTTGGAGTACGTGCTTGACTTGAACGCCTTCGAGTGACACATGCGGCCCGTCGACCGTTTCGGCGAGCCAACTGGTCACTCCTTTTTTCGTCAACAGTCCACGCCACGACCCGTCTTGGTTATAGACGGGGAACTGTGAATAATTCTTGTCTCGAATCTCGCCGAGCACGGCGACGAGAGAATCGTCAGCGTCGAACGTCGTCACGATTTTACGGAACAGTGGGATGACTTGACGCGGATGGAGCAGTTCCTTCTCCACCTCGAGAATCAAATTGACAATTGATTCATGCGGTTCAGCGATGATGAAGTCCGGCTCCCGCCGCTCGTGGACAATCGCGTTCCGCAACTGACTCATTTGATGTAAATCTTCCTTATATCGGTCGATAATCGGATTGTGTTTGGCGAGACGGTTGACCATGTTACTGAAACTGAAATGCTGGCCGTCCCCCATCTCTCGGCTCAAATAATCTTCAATCCGGTGATACGATGCGATAAACTCTTCAGCTCGGCTCATACATTCACGCTCCTTATCGCCTATATACCCTATTTTTTCTGCGTCCGAGCAGGAAAGCGTGATCCAATCTCGAATCCACATTAAATCATCTATGAAATGGAGGAGGTCTCATGGCAACCCCGGTCTCACAAATGACACCGATCCCGAATAAGGACGCCTTCCGTTCCGGCATGCGTGCCGGCATTCCTGTCGCCGTCGGTTATATCCCGATCGCCATCGCTTTCGGCCTGCTTGCGAAATCATTTGATATGCCGAACGTCATCACGCTCGCCATGTCATTATTCATTTTTGCCGGTGCCAGTCAGTTCATCGGTGTCCAATTGATGATGGCCGGTTCGATGTATTGGGAAATCATCTTGACGACGTTCATCTTGAACTTACGGCACTTTCTTATGTCTGCCTCATTGTCCCAGCGTCTCGAGACGACCTCGAATCGATTTCTGGCCACCATCGCGTTCGGCGTGACGGATGAAACGTTCAGTGTCGCTTCGACACGTGATGAGGCGGCGCGAAGCCACTTTGTGCTCGGTCTAAACTTAATCGCCTTCTTGGCTTGGAACGTCGGGACATGGATTGGCGTCTTTCTCGCCTTCGGGCTGCCCGCCTCGGTTCAAACGAGTATGGGTATCGCCTTGTACGCCATGTTCATCGGCCTACTCGTCCCATCACTCACTCGCAAACCGGTCATTGTCGTGGCTGTGATTGCTGTCCTGACACAAGCCGTCCTCTACTTCGGCGTCTCCCCATTCATCCCGCTGTCGTCGGGTTTGAGCATCATCTTGGCCACGATTGTCTCAGCAGGGTTTGGCGCATTGATATACAAGGAGGATGAGGCATGATCAGTCTGTTATTGCTCGTCCTTGCTATGGCGTTCGTCACATACATTCCGCGACTCGTTCCACTGCTTTGGCTCCGGAACGTCAAATTGCCGCCGCTGTTGAAACGCTTCTTACTGTTCACGCCTTATGCGGTGCTCGCCAGCTTGATTTTTCCGGGCATATTAAGTGCGACGAACAGTCTCACGTCCGCTTTAGCGGGTGGGGCGGTCGCTGTAGCGCTCGCATTACTTCGAGCCAACTTGATGCTTGTCGTCATCGGCGGCATCATTGGGGTGTATCTCCTTGAGACATTTCTATAACAAACAAGTCCGCCCGATTCGGGCGGACTTGTTTGTTTAGGCAGAGATGGCCTGACGTCGTAGTTGAACGAACACGTCGACGAAAGCGGCATCCCACTGGGTCCCACGTCCGCTCTCAAGAATCGAGAGCGCCTTTTCGACCGGCATCCCGTTCCGATATGGACGGTTCGATGTCATCGCGTCGTATGCATCAGCAATGGCCATGATGCGACCGAAAAGCGGAATCGTATCTCCGACTAGTCTGTCCGGATAACCGCGTCCGTCAATCCGTTCATGGTGGGAGCGGACCCCGGCCATAATAGGCTGTAGCGAATCGGGTAAGGCGATTTGATTCAAAATATGAATGCCAATCGTCGGGTGCTCTTGAATTTGAGCGAACTCATGGTCCGTCAACTTTCCTTCTTTTAACAAAACTGCATCACGAATGCCGATTTTTCCGATATCATGGAGCAACGCTGACTTACGAAGCAGTTCAATTTGTTCGTTCGGCAGTTGAAGCGCTTGCGCCAATTCGACAGAATAGGCAGCCACCCGCTCAGAATGTCCGGCCGTATAGGAATCCCGGGCGTCTAGTGTGGCGGCGAACAAGACAAATAAGCTATTTAACAATTGCTCGTTTTCTTGATCACGATACGTAACATTCTTGACCATTTGATTGAACCCCGTGACGAGCTGGGCGAACTCATCGGAGTAAGGATTGTCGATATGATTCAACCGCCCGGCGTCCAATGCGGCGACTCCCTCGGTCAACGCACCAATCGGGCGCTTGATGTTGTCATATAGCAAAAAACTACTGAACGTGGCCACACCGATGATGACGATCAAAATCAAAGCCGCCCACTGCCAATACGCATCGACCTGATCTACCGTTGACAGTTGAACCCCGGACGCCAAAATGAACAAAGCGACTGGAAACACCCCGATAACGAGCATGCTGATTAATAACTTCGTCCGGACGCTGATGGACCGATACGTCGCTTGGAGAGGTCGTTTGTACAATTGACCGCTCATTTCCTGTAAATGAAGCAACAACGGTTCCACCGATCGGTACGTTAAATAAAATTCGATGAGCGCATGTAAGATAGCGATCAAGACGGCACCGAACGCCGCTAGACCAATCAGTCGATATGGAATACCGATCCAACTTTGATGAATGGCGAACGCCGTCAAACTCATGGCTGGGACGGATAACCCGAACAAGTGCGGACCAACAATCCGCTTCACTGTCAACGTGGGAAAGTGGCTTGTTCGATTAAACGCTTCTTGTAACGCCTCGTAGCTCGGCATGTCTGTCTGGAACACATGACGAATCGGCCGGACATGATGCCGATAGAGAAGCAGCTCCAGTCCAATCATTATCGACCCGGATAACCCCATGATCGTCAACAAGATGAACACTTCTGGCTCGGACAGATGGAGCGTCTGAAAGATAAACAGCCCTCCTACTCCGAACACGGCGATGCCCGAACCCCATATATAGTTCATGACGAGTGTATTTTGAAACTGTTTGAACATCTGCGTTTCACTCCTGCCTTCTTGCCAATCTATTTCTTATTATATCGACAAAAGTGACACTTTTTTACAGCAAAACAAAACGGGCTCCTTTACAGGAACCCGTGATTTACTGTTATGGACGAAGTGGACCTTCGTTGTCATCAAGTGAACGGTTATCTTGATCTGGGGTGATATTGTCATGGAACGGGTTCGGTTCTGGACCGTCTACGTTCGTCACATCAATTTGTGAGCCTTGGGGACGATTCGTGTCACGTTTCAATGCTTGTTTCGTTTGATCCGCTTCACGTTTCGATTGTTCCATGCCTTGTTTCGCCTGTCGCTTCGCAGCTTCGGCTTCTTGATTCATCTGGCTTTCTCTTGTTCGAGACCCTCTTTAGATACTTCCGTCTCGTCAATTCGCTTCTCAGCTTTCTTCAAATAGCGAGCCGCCGTCTCACGTCCGCCGAGACCGAAGGCAAGACCAAAGGCAAGGGCGACTGCGCCAAGGATAAGCAAGAATGCTGTGTTGACAATCATTGGTGCGATACCGAGTTGACTGATCGCCATAAAGAAAGCGATACCGAGAATGGCGTATTTCGCCACATGACGTAGGACGCTCGGTTGACCTGCTCCATCCACGAGCACACTGCCAACGAGACGTTCTGCCATATTCGCAAGCCAGAATCCGACCGCCAAGATGATGATGGCCGCAATGACCATTGGCAAGTAAGCGAAGATGGCCGTCGCGAGCGAAGCCATAAAGGCGAGATTTGCGACTTGAAGTGCTTCTGAGACGAACAACAAGATGATAATGATTTGAACAATTGTCCCGATTACTTGTGCAATCGATGTCGATGACGTCGAGCGACCGCCGAGACCCATCTTGCTAGCGAGCGAATTGACGCCTAAGTTTTCGAGTAAAGACACGACTACACCTTTTAACCATTTGGCAATGAAGACACCGACGAGAATCAAGACGATTGCTACAATGATGTTTGGAATCATCGCCAAGACATCGTTGAGCATCGAGATGGCCGGGTCTGAAATTCCACGGATATCAAGCGCCTCAAGAGCCGAAATCGTTACCGGGATCATAATCAAGATAAAGACAATCGTTCCAACCGCTTTCGCAAGGCTTGACCCTTTCACATAATCCGCCAAATGAAGCGTTTCCGCAAAACGATTAAGTCCTGCTGCTTCCAAGAACTTCGTCAAGATGTCTCGGACGATTTTCGCAACGATATAACCAATCGCGAAGATGAGTGCCGCCGCGACAAGTTTTGGAATGAACGCCAAGAAACTGTTCAACAAGTCTTCAAACGGACCACTGATGCCTCGAAGACCAAGCGCATCAAGCACCGCTGGAAGGGCTAACAACAAGACCAGGTAGAAGACGACATTGGCTACGGTATCAACCCATTTCGTCTGATTGACACTTGTCGATTCTTGCCCTGTCTTCTCCATTAACTTGTTTAAGTTGAGACGATGACCTGCCATTTGAATGGCTTTTTTCAAGAGCGTAGCGATAATCCATGCGACGAGTAAGATAAGCCCCGCTTTGATGACGCCTGTTATCAAGCCAGAGAACCCCGCATAGATTTGGCTGAACGGTTGGGCTACAGCCGGTACGTTCATAAATTCAAAGATAACTAAGAATGCGAGAAGCAATACACCGAAGAAGACAACCTTGCCGATGATTCGTTCAGGCGTCCAACGTTTTTCCTCTTTGCCTGGTTTCCCCGGCTCACCTTCTTTTTTAACACCAACACGATCATCAAGACGTGCTTTGCGAAGCGCTTTGCGCGTCACGTTTTCTAGAACTTTCGCCAAAATGAAGCCGACGATAAGAATGACTAATGCGAGCAAAAGCTCAGGCAGCCATGACATGAACGTGTTGAAATTATAAGTAGTATCGTTCATTTAACATCTTCCTCCAATCTCTATTTGAATTGATTTCATTTATTTAACTCTTTGTATACATACCAACATTTTCATTGCTCTAAACCTTGGTGTTTTCTATTCCTAAATAAAGGGTTAAAGAAAAAATAGTTTTATTAGAAAATGTTCTCTATAAGAAACAAGGCGTGTCTTTCTGAAGTAAATGTGATACGAATTAAAAGAAGAAGTCTTTGAGGAGGAATCAAGATGAACATCGCCCTGATCGCCCATGATAAGAAGAAAGATGATTTGATTGTGCTCGTGAAAGCGTACGCGCATGTGTTGAAAGAACATCAATTATTCGCCACAGGTACGACCGGAAAACGCGTCGCTGAGGCGACCGGATTATCCGTCCATTGCTTCCAATCGGGTCCGCTCGGCGGGGACCAAGAAATTGGCGCTGCTGTCGCCCGAGGTGAGATGGACATGATTATTTTCTTCCGCGATCCGCTGACGGCCCAGCCGCACGAACCCGATGTGAGTGCTCTCATGCGTCTCTGTGACGTGTATTCCATTCCACTATCCACCAATATGGGAGGAAGTGAGATTCTCATCCGTAGCATCGAACAAGGTGACTTCGAATCATTGACACTATCGCATAATGACTCCCCCCCGGCATAATCCCACTATGAGAAGAGAGGAATTTTTCTGAAAGCACACGTATCAAACAACCCGATTGTTCAACAGTTTTATGAACAAGTCCGAACAGAACTGTATGACCTGCTTAAGAATGAGGTGGAAGCCGATCGTCTGCTCGATAGTTTAGCAGGTTACATTCAACAAGCGGAAAAGAGCGGGCAGTCTCTCGTTGGTCTTACACAACAAAACCCGTTCGATTATGCTAAGTTCTTAATCGAACAACCGTCGACGAACGAAGAATATCGCCGGCGTTACCACACCATGATCGAGACAACAGACGAATTGAAACCTCATGAGAAAGTGCAAGCCAATCGAGAATTCGATTGGGCCATCAATCGGCTGAATGAAGTACAAATCAAGCTCCAGGATGTCGAAATGCGAGACGTTTCCTTTTTAGCCTATACGAAGATTGAAGCTATTAAATCTTCCCGCCGTGTCTGGAATCAATTCGGTTGGTTGCTTGGTATGATTTTAGCCTTTGCTTACGCGAACTTGTTGCTCGTGATGGATGACATCTTCAGCTTACGCCTGTTTACGGCACCGACGACGGCTTATCCGCTTGACTACTTCGGATTCGTGCTCCCGGTCTTATTGACGGGCGCCGTCTTTGGCGTATTGACACGTTTCCGTCATCATTTTCAAACATTGGGACGACGAATTATATTCGCTTCACTCATTATCGCTATTTATGTCGGATTTGTTTTATTGACTCAACCACTCCTATTCGCGCTAGGATGGACGTTCTTCATTCAATTGACTCCGATTTACGCAATCATTCTGCTCGGAATCAGCGGCTTCATGGCCATGTGGACGTTAGTCGAGTTCGTTTGGAGAAACACACGATGCCATCTCGGCAACGACACGTTAATGATTTATTATTGATCACGTCATTCTCGATTCGAGATGGCGTTTTTTGTTTGAATCTTTGCTAGAACGGAAATTACTAATAGCGTGATGTCTATTAAAAATGAAACAATCGCGAAGGAGGCACAACATGTCGGACCGCAAAATCATTGGATTATTCCATAACGAGCAAGAAGTGATGGATAAAGTGAATGAACTCAAACAAGCTGGGGAAGCAGAGCAGAACATGCATGTCGTAGCCAAGCGGGACGGGGAAATTTCCGCCTTGCGCTACCAAACCGATGTGAACGCTGAATCGGGGATTCGTGATGTCAACTGGCTGGATCGTGTGAAAGCGTCCTTACACGGTAGTGACCGTATTCGCGATGAATTGCGGAACATGGGGCTTAGTGACGCGGAAGCTGAAGAGTATTACACGTCCATCGACGCCGGCAAATTATTGCTTTACGTCGATCAGAATTCTCATGAACGCTATCCTAATATGTACAAGAAAGATAGTGCGCTCGACCACGATAAAGGGGAAGAAGCGGACGGCATCGCTTTCGATCCGAAACCTTTCAATGATCACGACGAAAGACCGCGTGGCACAAAAGATGACCCAATTGTTCGGGGACATTCTGGCTTAGAAGACCATCGCCGATTATAAGGAGGAGACGAAGATGAGTGAGAAACGATTCATCAGCATGTACGACACACAAGATGCGGCACTTGGTAAAGTCGAAGAGTTACGGGCGAAAGGCTACAAAGACTCGGACATCTATGTCGTTGCCAAACACGAAGACAACGTCTCAATTTTACGTCGTCAAACGGACGTCCATACTGAAGCGTCGCATCATACAGGATGGTTCGATAAAGTCCGGGCGTTCTTAAGTGGGCATGAGGATGTCCACGCGGGACTCCGAAACATGGGCTTGAGCGAGGACGAGGTCAGCCGCCATTATAGCGACGTCGAAGCCGGTAAAATCTTGATTTATGTGGACGAAGATTTTGAGCGCCGTCATAATGAAGGACTCACGATTGACTCGACTCCGTATAACGACACAAGACACGGTACAAGCCATCAAGGTCACCATACAGCCGACGGTCTTGAAATCGATTCAACTCCGTTCAATGAGCCAAAACGGACCACACATGACACGGGTCTAGCTGACCGTTCATCGTCTGATGGGTTAGAGATTGATTCTAAGCCGTTCAATGAATCAGTCGGCGATAACCCGAACCGGGCTGTCGACCCTGAACAAGATCGGTTGGACAAAGAATCCCATATCAACGACCGCGAGAACAAATTGCGCGGGCTTGACGATCGGGCACTCCGTAACGACTACGAAGACCCGGACAATATCCGTCGCTTCTAATACGTAAAAAAACTGACTGCGGTCAGGTTTTTTTTACGTCAATCGATTCTTCGGTTCTACCCCATCAAGCACGTTCATGATGGCTTCCCGATTGAGTGTCATCATCGCGAGTCGGGTTTTAATTGACGCGCTGCCGATGTGAGGGAGTGTCGTCACGTTCGGGAGTCGCAACAACGGATGGTCCATTGCAATCGGTTCTTGGGCATACACGTCGAGTCCGGCCGCCCAAATCCGCTGTTCGTTTAACGCCTCGTACAGTGCTGTCTCATCGATAATTTCGCCACGGGCGACATTGATGAAGCTGGCCGTCGGTTTCATTTTAGCGAACTGTTCCGCCCCTAACATCCCGCGCGTCTCTTCGGTGAGTGGCGCGAGGACGATGACGAAATCAGATTGCTCGAGCAGTTCATCGAGTTCCGCATAGACGAACCCGTGCATCGATTCCGACTCATGACGCCGCGTCCGATTATGATACAACACGTCCATATCAAATCCGCGGGCCCGGCGCGCGACCGCCTCGCCGATCCGTCCCATTCCGATAATGCCGAGTTTGGCCCGATACAAGTCCATGCCGACATACCCCATCGGCGTCCACGACTTCCATTCACCGGCCCGCAAATCACGTTCCGCTTCCCCAAGCCGGCGGGCCGTCATCATCATCAGTCCGAAGGCGAGGTCGGCCGTCGTCTCGGTCAACACGTCCGGCGTGTTCGTCACGATGATGCCCCGTTCTTTCGCCGCCTCGATATCAATATTGTTATAGCCGACCGCCAAGTTCGAGATGACTTCAAGATTTGGAGCCTGTTCAATCAATTCACGATCCACCGTGTCACTGAGCATCGTCCAAAGCGCATGGGCCGATGCCGCTTCTTCCACTAACACGTCGCGCGGTACACCCTTCGCCTCTTCCTCCCACATGCGGACCTCGTGCTTGTCGCGCAGTGGTGCCACCGCCTCTTCCGGTAATCGTCTCGTAATGTAGATGCGTTTCTTCATATCGGTTCCCCCTTTTGTCTCGTCTCGACCAGTGTATCAAACCGGCTCGATCAAGACTTGTTTTTCGTCACTGGATTTTGTTCCATGAACTTTTCGAACAACGAGCCGAAGTCGCTGTCGAGCAGTTGCTCGATTGTCTTCGATGAATCCATCGCGTTCCGGTACGCGACTTCGTTGATGGCGAGCCCGATTGCCCACGTAATGCCTGAGGCGACGGTCGCATTGATGACACTCGCCGCCGCATTCGCTCCCGGGAAGAACTTCATGACGTCAGTAAAATTGTCTTTGAGAGCGCCCGGCCGATTTGCGGGATGATGGTGCTGCCGATCAGTGTCTTCAGCATATCGTCGTTCGCTTTTACGCCCCAGTAGCGGAACAAGTGAACGCTCATCGTCACTTGAATCGGCGTGAGCGCGATCGCATCGGCGAACGGGAGCGGCACAGCTGCGGCCGTTCCAGCACTGGCGACATACCCCGAGATGATTCGGTTCGCCTTCTTGCGCTTCAATTTGAGTATCGCCTCACTCTCGGCATGAATTTCCATGAGCAGCCCTTCTTGGAGCGAATGGTCGAGCTGTTCGACCGACCACGTGACGAGACGTTCCCAATCGAGATGGGTCCGTAATTCCGGGTCGTTCAATAGTTCGTCGGCGACGCTGACTTGGAACACGGCCTCTTCGGACACCACATCCATGAGTTCCTGTCGGAGGGCCGTCAGCTCATCCATATCGACTTGGTCGATTTGGGTCAACAGGACGGCGACCGATGTCGCTTCGTTCAATTGTTTGATGAGCGCCCGGTCGAGCGGGGTGACCCGTTTCATCGAAGCGTTGATGACGTACCAGACAAGATGAATCTGTTCGGCCGCCCCTTTCGTCTGGGCCCGTTCGACGAATCCGATGACTTCATCGGCATACGCTTGCTGCCGGGCGCTCCCAATTTCATACCCTTCACTGTCGTAAAGCACGATCGCAATCTCATCACTCATGAATTGATGAATCCCTCGCGTCACCGGCTCACCGGCGGCCACTTTCGTCAAGTCGCGGCCGAACACATGGTTGACGACCGAACTCTTGCCCGATCCGGTCGCTCCCGCGATGAAGATATTCGGCTTTTTGACTTTTCCACGCAAGCGGTCAAGTTCTTCCTTCAAATCGTACGTATCAAAATTGAATGGAATCTGTTTATCCATGTCCGTTCCTCCTCATTGATTGAGCGTCCGGCCGAGCCGTCGCATCTCTTCCTCGAATCCGCGGTGCACGTCCAGCTCGATTGTCTGTTTGACCAGCTCGTACTGCTGATTGACGGCTTTCTTGATGCCGCGCTCCGCCGTTCTCCGTTTGAACGCCCAGTAAATGAAATGGACGCCCGGAATCATGCCGAGCACCATCTTTCGGACGGTCCGGTTGAACGAATAGTCAAACCCGAGCTCGACCCGACGTGTTTTAAAGACGAGGTCGGACGGGGCGCCGACGAGCGGATAGCGTTCCATCAATTGAATATAATGCCGAACGCCTTGTGCCATCGCCGCCTCCGTCGTCTCAGCGGCCGCTTCGAGCGTGCGTTCCAAGTCCTTTTCGATTTGGCGGGCTTTCCAGCTGATCATCGCTTGTGGAGTAATCATGCGAATCGTCTCGGCCGAACGATAGCTCCGGGCACGCCACGCCTCCAACTCGGTCAACAAATGACGCGTCAAGTTATGCGGTAGTTTGCGTTCCACGTCTTTCCAAAGGTTGGTCCGATTGCGTTGCCACACCGCATCATAGCCGATATGCGGCACGACTTGTCCGCCGAGCATTTTCTTTTCGACACTGTTGACGCGAATCATCGCATCCCGTGAAATTCCGAGTTCGCGCATGAGGACGTCTTCCATCGCTTCCGCTTTCTCGACGTTCATGGCACTGTCCGGATTATAGTTCGTCAAGATGATTGTGACGTTGCTCCGCTTCGCGTAGAGAGGTTTAAGAATCGATTCGAGCTCGTATGACTCGACGCGTCCCGAGTTGATTGACAGTAGATAATAAATCGTATGGAACCAGTCGGCGATATCTAGCGCCCCTTCTCGCTTGTTGACGATGGAGAGGACCGCTTCGTGCCATTCGTCGGACCGGTCCGCTTCGAGCCCCCATGTATCGAAGAAGCGGAACAGAATGCCACGCTCGAGGTCGTAATACTCATATTCGTGAAGCCCTTCGGCCGTCACCGGGCTGCCGGCACGTGACTCGGCGACGTCACGCCCGTAGATGTAATTTAAAAATGCGCTCTTCCCGACCCCAGTCTTCCCCGCGATCAAGATATTCGAGACAAGCCCCGTGTTGTCCATATGGTTCCCCCTGCATTCGTTATATAATAACCATTATACTAAACGGACACATTTGAAACGTCCGACGGAAGGATGAGACCGATGCTGCACCATGTCGAGTTGTACGTTTCCGATTTACATAAGAGCCTGAACGCGTGGGACTGGCTTCTCACCGAGATCGGCTATACCGTGTACCAACAATGGGACAAGGGACGAAGTTATCACTTCGGCGCCACGTATCTCGTCTTCGTCCAAACCGAAATCGACTATCTCGAACCGTCCTATCACCGTAAACGGACCGGATTGAACCATCTCGCCTTTCATGCCGAGTCGCTTGAACAACTTGAGCGGTTACGTCCAGAACTCTCGCGCCACGGCTTCAAGGAGCTGTATGCCGACCGCTTCCCCTATGCCGGTGGTCCAAACCACATCGCCCTTTATTTTGAAGACCCAGACCGGATGAAAGTCGAACTCGTGGCAACGATGTGAACGATTACATCGCCTTCCCTTAAAAGTTTGTGAAAACAATTGCAAACTTTCAATGGACCTCCTAGACTTAAGTTGTCTAAAGGAGGTCGTGTGCAAATGGAAAAACAAGCTGTCGAGTATATGGAAGAAGCCGCCTATAAAAAAGCGACGCTGTTGCGTCATGCGTTCGGTCACTACGCACTCCGCTCCATCGTCGCCGGGTTTCTAATCGGTATTGGGGTCGTGTTTGCCTTTTCGGTCGGTAACATGTTCATCGATGTTCCCGGGACGATGCTGTTTGCCGGGATGAGTTTCTCGGTCGCCCTCGTCTTCATCGTCTGGATGGGCGGCGAGCTGTTCACGAGCAACACGATGTATTTGTATACGGGCGCGAAACGTGGACGTGTCGATTGGCGTGATCTCGCGGCCGTTTGGAGTATCAGTTGGATCGGTAACCTGGTTGGTGCGTTCCTTCTCGTCGGGCTCGTCATCGGTGCCCACAGTATGGGTGATATCAGTACGGATCATCTCTTGTCCGTTGTCGCAGCGAAAAAGATGGGCGGCGAGGCGCTCGCGATTTTTTTTAAAGGGATTCTGTGTAACATCCTTGTCTGCATCGCCATCTTCATGCCGCTAAAAACGAAGAACGATGTCGCCAAAATCATGCTGACGATGCTCCCGGTCGTCGTCTTTTTCGCCGCCGGCTTCGAGCACTCGATCGCCAATATGGGCATCTTCGGACTCGCGCTCTATTATGTCCCGTCCGAGGCGATTAACGTCGGCCTTGCATTGCATAACCTTTTGTTTGCCACGCTCGGCAATATCGTGGGTGGCGCGTTGTTCGTCGCCGGGACGTACGTGCATTTGAACGCCAAGCCGACCGATACGAAAATCGAACCGATCCGTCAACAAGCATAAAAAGACAGGGGCCCCGATGCGCAGGGCCCCTGTTGTTGCTTATATGCTGAGATTAACCTTTTGTCGCATCGGCAGCAGCCGCTTGGACTGCACCTTGTGCGATTTCTTCTTCTTCGACGTCCCAACATTCCGTATTCTCGATCCCGAGTTTACGTGCCGAGAAGCGTGGGTTGAGACCTTGGGCACGTTGCGCTTCGTAGTCACGAAGGACTTTGAAGGCGACGCCGCCGAGTAACGTGATGGCCGCGATGTTGATTAACGTCATACCGGCCATGAACAAGTCAGCCAAGCTCCAGACGAAGCCGAGACTCGCGACTGCTCCGATGAAGACGAACGCCATTGTCGCAAGGCGGAAACCGAGAACTGCGTTTTTGCTCTTCTTGATGAACTCGATGTTTGTTTCACCGTAGTAGTAGCTACCTGCGATTGAACTGAAGGCGAACAAGAAGACACTGACAGCTACGAACGCTGGCGCCCATGATCCGATTTGTTCGCTCAATGCGTTTTGAAGCATAACGATCCCTTCTCCGTTACCGGCAGCATAGCTGTCTGAGAGGAGGATGATGGCTGCTGTTGCCGTACAGACGATCAACGTGTCCAAGAAGACACCGAGCGCTTGAAGGAAACCTTGTTTCGCCGGGTGGGATACTTCAGCTGCTGCTGCCGCGTTCGGTGCCGAACCCATACCTGCTTCGTTCGAGAAGAGACCGCGACGTACACCCATCGAGATGGCTGCTCCGACCGATCCACCGAACGCTTGCTCAAGACCGAATGCGCTCTGGAAGATCATCGCTAACACGCCTGGGATTTCTGTGATGTTGACGACGACGACATAAGCGGCGATGGCCAAGTACAATCCAGCCATAATCGGTACAACGATTGCCGAGAAGTTGGCGACACGGTGTACACCACCGAAGATGACCAATCCAGTCAAGACGACGAGGATGGCACCACCTATGACGGCATCGATGCGAACGCGTTATCAAACGCGGCCGCGATCGTGTTCGATTGCACTGAGTTGAAGATGAGACCGAACGTCACCGCGATTAAGACGGCGAAGACGATACCAAGGGCCCGGTTGTTGAGTCCTTTTTCAATGTAGTATGCTGGACCGCCGCGGTAAGCGACATCGTCTTTTACTTTATATACTTGGGCGAGCGTACTCTCAATCATCGCCGTCGCTCCGCCGAGAAGGGCGACGATCCACATCCAGAATACGGCTCCTGGTCCACCGACCGTCACGGCGACGGTGACACCGGCCAAGTTCCCAGTCCCGATGCGTGTGGCCGCACCGATGAAGAACGATTTCATTGAACTGATGCTCTTGCTGTCTGTCGTCTCTGGTTTTTCAGCGACAACCCGGAACATTTCTTTTAAGTAACGGAACTGCATAAAGCGCGTCCTGACTGTAAAGTAAATCCCGGCTCCGACGAGCGCGACGATGAGAACATACGTCCATAAGATGTTGTTCATGTAATCGACGCTTCCTTGTAACATGCTTTGCACGGCTTCCATAAAAAAATTCCTCCCTGTTGTGTGAATCTAAAGTTGTTAAGATGTTTTATAATGTCTTGTTTTGAATTATACAAAGATTCTGACAATTATCAATAATTTTTTTATAGGTCAGTTCACACTTATTTCATATGTTATATAACAAAAGTTGAGTTATAGCTTTATTTAAAGCGCTTACAAAGTTATCTGAAAGAAATAATAAATCTTTATTTCCCTGCTGTATTTTGACGTCCTCATTCAACTTGTTTCAAACTATTCGCTTTGTGAATAGGTTTTAATGTGTAGAAAGTATCAATCTCACTTCCTATTTGGGAAATAAAAAAAACAGTCGCTCAGTGAGCGGCTGCTTGTTAAATGCCTGTCCGTTTCTTCTGGTTGTTCGGCTTTTTTGTCAACTGGTTCGTCAACGGTTTCTGCTTCGTCCCACGAAGTCCTGTCGGCACTTTCGTCTCGTTTTGTTTCTTTTCAGCGAGTTTTTGCTTCATCGCCTCTTGAAAACTTAATTTCTTTTCAGTCATGTTATTCACCTCCAGCTTCGATCACTTTCACCCGACCGACCTGTCCATCGCTTAAGCGTACTTTAATGCCGTGCGGGTGACGCGGCGAGTTCGTCAAAATGTCTTTGACGACGCCTGACGTCAACTTCCCACTCCGCTGATCTTGTTTTAGGACAATCTGGACGTGGAGCCCTGGGCGAATGTCCGCGCGTTTCGTGCCATCCATACCCGACACCCCTTTCCGTATAGTCAACCTCTATCATATGCTCTTTTCCCGCGTTTGTCACAATCTATTCCACGATGCCGATTTGTCCGACCGTCCTCGTCAAATAACTTTGATCGGTCTCGAATCGGTTCGTCCCCTGTCCCCAAGCCGTCTCGACCTCGACGCGGCCTCGTTCGAACGAGATTGTCAAAATCACTCGCCCTGTCTTGTTTTGCAATAGAGCCGCTCCTGTCAATGCATGAAAAGCACGAGTCAAGTCTCGCGCGAACCGGATGTAGTCATCTGTGGAGACCATTACCATGATTTGTGCATGGACGAGCCGTAACGTGTCGCGGGTCGCTTCCGCGATAACGAGCTCGAACGTCGTCTCATCGTTTCCTATCTCAATTCGATGCATGCTTCAACCTCCTAAAAAGACACCTCCTCATCGAAGGTGTCTTCACATTATAAGCGATACAGTCTTGCTTCAAACGGCCGCATCATAAACGTGTCCGTCTCAATCGTCTCCGGGTCGATCTCATTCGTTAACACGAGCGTCGCCTTGTCGAGACCAGAAAGCGTCGTCTCGGCAGGGTTCGCCGTCAAATTGACGATGACGTAAAACGCTTGTTCTTCAAACTTTCGTTCATACGCGAACACTTGGAGGTGCTCCGGCAATAAATCACGATAACTGCCGTACGTGAACGTCTCTTCGGCTCGACGGAGACGAATCATTGCCTTATAGAATGATAGAACCGAATGGGCATCCTTCGACTGTACATCGACGTTTAGCGTCTCGTACTCGGCGTGGACCGGCATCCATGGAGTGACCGTCGAGAAGCCAGCATACGGGGATGCGTCCCATTGAATCGGTGTCCGGACGTTGTCCCGTGAGGTGCCCCACACTTGTTGCATCGAATCAATTTCACTCATGCCGTGGCCAATGCGCTCAAAATATTCATTTTTTGTCGCCACATCGTCATAGTCATGGATTGATGGGAGCGGCACGTTCTTCATGCCGATTTCCTGACCTTGATAAATGAAGGGGGTGCCCTGCATAAAGAAGTACATCATGCCAAGAGCGGTCGCACTTTCACGCCAGTAGTGGTTCTCATCCCCGACAAGTGAGACGGCACGCACCATGTCGTGGTTCTCGATGTACAGGGCGTTCCACCCTGTCTCAAGCAGGCCTTGCTGCCACTTGTCAAAAATTCCTTTCAACGCAACGACATCGAGCGGTGCCAGTCGGGACTTGCGCATAATGTCAACATGATCGAAGTGAAACGCCATGTTCATCGCCCCGTTGTCCGGTCCCATCCATAGGTCGGCTTCTTCCGGCTCAATCCCGTTCGTTTCGCCGACCGTCATGATATCATAATTGGCGAACGTGGCTTCTTTCATCTCTTGAAGGTAATCGTGAATCCCCTCGATGTTTGAGTACATCGAGAACGCTGTCACGTAGGGCTTTCCGTCCGGAGAAGGCAACATCGTCTCCGTCGGCATTTTCTTAATATGGCTGATTGCATCGACTCGAAAACCGTCGATTCCCTTGTCGAGCCACCAGTTGATCATATCGTAGACGGCATCACGCACGTCTTTGTTTTCCCAGTTCAAATCTGGCTGTTTTTTCGAGAAGACGTGCAAATAATATTGCTCGGTCGTCTCATCGTATTCCCAAGCCGAGCCCCCAAAGATACTCGCCCAGTTGTTCGGAGGTGCCTCATCCGTTCCGTCACGCCAGATGTACCAGTCCCGCTTCGGGTCGTGTCTCGAACTTTTTGATTCGACGAACCACGGGTGCTCATCGGACGTATGGTTGACGACGAGGTCCAAGAGCAGCTTCATGCCGCGTGCATGGACGGCTTTGAGCAATGCGTCAAAGTCTTCCATCGTCCCAAACTCTTGCATGATGTCTTGATAGTCCGAGATATCATAGCCGTTGTCATCGTTCGGAGATTTGTACATCGGACATAGCCAAATCACATCGATGCCAAGGTCTTCTAAATAATCGAGCTTCTCGATAATACCACGGAGATCACCAATCCCGTCTCCGTTCGAATCTTTAAAGCTACGCGGGTAAATCTGATACGCGATCGCTTCTTTCCACCACGTGCGGGTGACCGTTTTTTTCGCCACTTGTTCTCTGCTGACCATTAACTCCATACGCCGCTTGCCTCCTACATCTCATCATTTATATTTTATATACTTGAACAGCAATACCTGTTTTAGGCTGAATCTAATACTACAATAGCACTTGTGCAAGCGTTTGCAAATAATGAGATATAAAAAAATGTAGTCCGGAGACTACATTTTCGGGGCTGTCGCAACTTGTTCACAGAATGCGCCGATGACGTCCGCTAACCGCTCCCGGTCATGGTCCATCGTCGCCACATGATACGACTGTTCGAGCACCTCTCGTTGTTTTGGGGCTTGAACAGTTTCGTACAACCACATCGAGTCCTCGGGCGGCACGACGTTATCGATGGCCGAATGGATGACGCACGTCGGCACGGTCACCTCGGCCGCCATCGGTCGCACTTCCTCGATGAGCGCGAGTAATTCCCGAATGGCTGACGTCGGCACTTTGTCGTAGACAATTTCATACACACCCGGCGCACAGATATCCGGTTCGTCTTCATCAATGAAACGACAGACATCGTCCGTGGCGTGACAGGCATAGCCTGGAACGGACAAGGCCGCATTGATGGTGACGATCGCATCGGCCTGCCCGGCCAAAGCGGCCTTCATCGCCAGCGTCCCGCCCATTGACTGCCCGACAACGATGACGTGTCGACATCGCTCACGTAAGAGACGGATACCGGCTTCCATCGACTCATACCAGCAGCGGCGTGTCGATTGCCGAAACTCTTCCGGATCCGTCCCATGTCCTTTGAGCCGCGGTGCGAAGACGGTGAATCCTTTCTCCATCAAGGCGGTTCCAACGTCACGCACACTTTGAGGCGTCCCGTTAAAGCCATGGCATAACAAGATGCCAATATCATTTCCTTCATAATAAAACGCGCCCGCTCCCGGGATGACCGGATAAGTAATTGTCGTCATTCGTTTCCTCCCTATTTAATCCAAAGTTAACCGATACACTTAGTTGTATTAATGAATTGTAAGAGTTGCAACACGTCGCGTCAACCCGATTGCTACTTGCTCAGTTCTCTTCATGTCTGTAATCAAACTGTAATATGAACTTCGCAATAAGTGGATTGAGTTCTGACGTCTGCTTGGTTATGTTTAACATGTAGTTAAAAAGTTGGTAAATGATAGTGAAATACGTCAAACGATGGGGAAGTACGATTATGTCTTCCTGGCGTCAAGTTGAGTAATGTAAGCGCTATCATTTTTTGGATTAAGGGGGCATCCGCTCAAGCAAGTGACCACACGAACTGGGACATCGTATCGGCCATCTACATAATCAAAGGGAGACTAACACATGGGGAAACCACAAGCACGTTCATTCAAACAAATGACCGGCCTCGCCTTATCAGCCGGACTCATCGTCAGCAGCATGACGCCGATCGCGGCAAACGTACACGCAGAGACATTGAACGCTTCAGACCTATTCATCTCGGAATACGTTGAAGGGTCTAGTAACAACAAAGCCATCGAATTGTTCAATGGAACGAATGCGGCCATCGACCTCTCGGCCTATAGACTTGAATTGTATGCCAATGGCGGCACTGCCCCTGGCACAACGCTTAATTTGACAGGTACGCTCCAACCAGGCGCCACATATGTCATCGTCAACGGCAGCGCGAACGATACATTGAAAGCGAAAGCCAACACGACAAGCGGTGTGACAAACTTTAACGGCGACGACACGCTCGTCTTGAAAAAAGGCGATACCGTGCTCGACGTTTTCGGTCAAGTCGGATTCGACCCAGGCACGAAATGGGGAACGATGGTCGCCACGGTGGATCAGTCGTTGGTCCGGAAAGATACGGTCACGACAGGGGATGCGAACGGCGCAGATGCGTTCGACCCGGCCACTGAATGGAACACACAACCAATCGATACGTTCACGAACCTCGGCTCGCACACGTTCCAAGGCGTCGTCTACGGCGATGGCGGTACGGTAGAACCACCGGCGCCGGTCACTCCGATTTCGATTAGTGACGCCCGTTCGAAAGCCGAAGGTGAAACCGTCACGATTAAAGGTGTCGTCACGGCGAAGCTGGCCAACACGATTTCGATTCAAGATGCGACAGGCGGCCTCTCGGTTCGGCCGGCGTCACTCGCCGTCAATGTCGGTGATGAAGTCGTCGTCACAGGTGCCGTCGGTTCGTACCGTGAACTTCTTCAGCTGAATAACGCTGTCGTCGTCTCGAAACAAGCGGCGAGCGTCCCTGCTGCACAAGTCCTCACCGGCGAACAAATCAATGAGGACGTCGAGTCGGAGCTTGTCACCGTGAAGAACGTCAAACTCTCGGGCAGCGGTCAAAACTTGACGGCCACGGACGGTACGAAAGAGTTCGTCGTCCGTGACGAGCGCGGCATTCTTGATCTCCAAACAGACGTCAATTATTCGTCCATCACAGGAATCGTCCAACAATTTGATAATACGTATCAAATTATCCCACGCGACGCGTATGACACGGTCATTGATTCTACAATTCTTCGCCCAGCCACAGCGAAGCCGGGAGCCGGCACGTTCGTCGGTCCACAAGACGTGACACTCTCGACGACGACAGCCGGTGCTCAGATTTACTACACGCTCGACGGGTCGGACCCGAAAGTGAACGGTACGCTTTATACGTCACCAGTCCGTATCGAGGAGACGAAAACCCTCAAAGTAGCCGTCAAATCAGGTGATGCGTTCAGCGCGGTGACGACGTTCGATTATAAGATCACGGACAAAATCCGCATCCATGATATCCAAGGCGCGAGCCACACATCGCCGATGAACGGACAGACGGTCGAAGGCGTCGAAGGAGTCGTCACATCCTCGTTCGTCTCAAATGGCACGACATACTACTACATCCAAACACCTGACATGGAAGCCGACCAAGATATCCGCACGTCAGAAGGGATCATTCTATACGGCGGCCGTTCTATCGCCGGCATCAAAGTCGGGGATCTCGTCAACGTGAAAGGGCTCGTCAGTGAGTATGCCATCGAAGGCTACAGCGACCGCCAACAGACGGATATGAAGATGACACAAATCGATACGCGTAACGGTAGCGTCAACGTCGTCAAGAGCGGTGTCACGCTCCCGACCCCGGTCAAAATTGACGCCTCGAACTTACCGACTGAGTTCATCGACAGCGACGCCCTCGCTGTCTTCAACCCTGACAAAGACGCGATTGACTTCTGGGAAAGTCTTGAAGGCATGCGTGTGGAGACAGGAAACCTTAAATCCGTGTCTCCACAAGAAAACGGTGATCTCGTGACAGTTCTTGAAACTGCGAAAACCGAGACGTTTAATGGCGGGATTCTGTTGAAGAAAAATGATGCCAACCCAGAACGGATCCAGTTCCGTCTCGAACCGAACGCGGCGGCCCGTGAATTTGATGTCGCAACCGGCGACCGTTTCAACGGACCAATCATCGGTGTCGTCGGCTATTCGTACGGCAATTACAAAATTCAAGCAGGTCTTGATGAAATGAAAGCCGCTTTCGTCAAAGGTAATGCCAAGCGTGAGACGACCTTCATCAAAGCCGAAGAAGACAAGTTGACGATCGCTTCGTACAACCTCGAGAACTTCTCAAACAACGTCAAAGAGACGTCAGATGAGAAAGCACTTAAACTCGCGAAAGCGTTCGTTGAAGAGTTGAACAGCCCTGACATCATCGGCGTGACCGAAGTTCAAGACAACAACGGGCAAGGTACAGGCGATTCGGCGGCCGATCAAAGTTACCAGCGGTTAATCGATAACATCGTCTCCATTGGTGGCAAAACGTACAAGTATGTCAATATCGATCCGGAGAACAACAAAGACGGTGGTGCGCCAAACGCCAACATTCGTGTCGGTTTCTTGTATGATCCAGAACGTGTCTCACTCACAGAAGGTAGTCCTGTCGGTGACGCGACGACAGCCGTTGGTTATGAGAACGGTAAATTGACGCATAACCCGGGTCGCATCGATCCGCTTAACCCAGCATTTGCTAGTTCACGTAAACCACTTGCAGCCCAATTTGACTTTCAAGGTGAGAACGTCATTGTCATCGCCAATCACTGGAACTCGAAAGGCGGCGACACTGGTTTCTTCGGCTCGAAACAGCCGGTCGTGCTCGGCAGTGAGGTTCAACGAAAACAAATCGCACAAATCGTCCATGATTTCGTGGCCGACGTGAAAACGGATAATCCGGATGCGAACGTCGTCGCGCTTGGTGATTTCAACGATTTCGAATTCTCAGATGCATTACAAATCTTCAAAGGCGATTTGCTGACGAACATGGTCGAAAAAGTCCCGGCTGTCGATCGCTACTCATACGTTTACCAAGGGAATTCACAAGTGCTCGATCATATCCTCGTGTCGAACCGTTTGGCCGCCACGACAAAGATTGATATGATTCACGTCAACGCCGACTTCACAGAGATGTCGGGCCGGGCTAGTGACCATGATCCGGTCCTCGCACAAATCGATCTTACACCGGAACCAGAAGTTGAATTGACGCGTTACACGGTCGAGAATAATCCAGCAGCTCGTCTCGTTCTTCAAGACGACTTTATCGGTGTGACGATTGGCAAAGGCACGAACTTCAAGAACGGGATTTTCGTACGTGGCGTTTACACAGAATTGACAGGTGAACCGCTTAAAAACATCGTCGTTCAAGTGAAACCGAAAGAAGCTGGTGCTATCATCGACTTCGACGGCGCAACCGTCAAAGAAGTGGTCGTGGATGGAACGAATTTGGCTGAAGTCCGTGGGGCAGAGAATGTGAAACGAATCAGCTACACGAAAGGCGCGTCTGCGAAGACCGTCGTCATCAAAAAATAATGCTTTGTCGAGTTTGTCCAGATTTCGCAAGCCGCAGACACATTGTCTGCGGTTTTTTGCGTTTTCAATCGTGAAAATCGGGCATTAAGAAGAAGATGCTGATTATCGGAGGATGACGTCATGGAGATGCACAACGGGAACTTATATTGGCCGACCACAGAATCGGAACAGATCGTCTTACAAAAACCAATTAAGAAAGAACGTTACGACGTGCTTGTCATTGGCGCTGGGATGTCTGGCACGCTGACGGCCTATACGCTTCACAAGGACGGTGTCGATTTCGCCGTCATCGACCAAGGGAAAGTCGGAGCCGGGAGTACGGCAGCGAACACAGGGCTCATTCAATACTCGAACGACATCATGTTGCACGAACTGGCCGAACAAATCGGTGAGGACGATGCGGTCCGTTTCTATAAACTGTGTGCCGATGCGGTCGATGCGCTAGACGAGGTCGCTGAGACGGTTGGCGCCAAAGACGTTTATATCCGGCGTGACAGTCTCTGTTTCGCCAGCAGCGAGGCGGATGTCCCTAAATTGAAACGAGAGTATGAGATGCTGACGAAACATGGTCTCGCGGCCGAATGGCTCGACCGGGAGGCGTTACAGGAGCGCTATCCGTTCGATAAACCGGCCGGGCTGGTCACAAATGGGGATGCTGAGGTCAATCCACTCACGCTCAGCCGTCAGGTCGTCCGTTACTTATCGACTCAAAACGTCCCGATTTTTGAAGAGACGGACGTTACAGAAGTGGTCGCCGACGGAGACGACTGGCTCGTGTTGACATCCGCGGGCACGTTCAAAGCGGGTCACGTCATCTTTGCGACCGGCTATCGCCCTGCCCCGCTCCTCGACACGCATCGAATCGAACTCAACCGCTCTTATGCGATTGCAACGAGTCCCGTCCCTGATTTTAAAGACTGGGAAGGTCAAGCGCTCATTTGGGAGACGAAACGGCCGTACCTCTATTTACGGACGACCGTGGACGGCCGCATTATCGCTGGCGGTCTCGATGAAGAAAAAGCAGAGACTCCGCATAGCGAGGCACTTATTCAAAAACGGGCCGAGCGATTGCGCCAAGAAGTCGAAGCATTGTTCCCGATGTATGATTTGACAGTTGAATATGCGTGGGTGGCCCTGTTCGGTGAGTCAATCGATCAGCTACCTTTTATCGGGGAACATCCGGATCGTCCGAACCTCTTCTATTTACTCGGATATGGTGGCAACGGAACGGTCTACAGCATGTTAGGCTCTAAAATTTTGAGCGAGTTGGTCCGCGGCATCGATCATCCAGATGCTCACATCGTCCGATTAGATCGGACACGTTAATCCCCTGAAATCAGGGGATTTTTTCTTATATATGCATGGGAGTGAGTGAAATGACAGTAAAACAAAAACCAAAATGGGTGTACCGACTGAGGCGCGGTCTCCTCTTCATCCCTGCCATCGCCTTGACCGTCTACGTCTGGCCGCATGAACCGGCTGAAGAAACAGCAGATGACACCGTCACCCAAGCAGAGGCGACCGAAGACGAGCAACGCTATACGATTGAAGCGAGACAGGCTGTGCAAGAAGACAATGCCGTCCGCTATGCGTATGACATCGTTGTCCACGGACAACCAGATGTCGAGACGCTCCAGTCGATCAGTCAGGATGTGATGGATGAGGTGACGACGCGCGATACGTTTCAAGCCGCCCTCCTCCGCTTCTATGATCACGAAGCCTATATCGGTACGGAATCTACTCTTGGTGAAGTCGTATATGCTCCTGAAGGCGATTGGAGCCTGGCCAATACAGTACGGGCTGGCGCCTATGACAAAATGACGTTCGGCTGGCAACTGAAAGAAAAGGAATGGGACACGCAACTGTCAGACAAAGAAGCACGTGTCTGGCAAGCCTGGAATCGCATCTACGAGGCCGAACAAACCGATGATCCAGACTTGAAAGCAAAAGTGACACGTATGGTTTCGGCGAAATACGATCTCCAGCCCGAAACCGTTCAACAAATCGTCTTGAAGCAAAATGTGTGGGCGGCCTTATAACTGGTTTCCTCCAGAAAAATCTATCTATTTTTCCTTTCTTTGGTTAAATGGCTAATTGTATACTTATTGTATACATGTCACTGTCGAACAGTCCGAGAAAGGAAGATATTATGAGACGATGGCTGGTTGTATGGACACTGGTTGTGTTCATCGGTTTCTTTTTGACACCGTTCGAAGCCGACGCTGCGACGACACCACCGTATAAGGTAAGCGCGCCTACCGGTACCACACTCTTTCAAGTCGTCGGGAAGACCCTCAAACCGCGAGCGACGTTACGCGCAGCGAAGCAGTTCAAGGCAATCAGTACGTCCGGATCTTACTATAAAGTCCAGGACGGAAAAACGATTTATTACGTGAAGAAACAAGCCGTCACACTAGTAGCAACGAATTTGTCGTTGGCGACGTTTTCCAGTTCGACTTACTCACGACTCACGCACGAGTATATGCGCTCGCTCAATCGTGGCCAGACACCGTACTATTACGATGAGTTGACCGCTAAGACGGCCATCATTCGGGCCGATGCTGCTATGAAGGGAAATTGGTATATTCCATCTCCGCCTTATCAGTTGCGCGTCCCGAACATCGATACATACCGGTTTGACGTGAGTGTCCCTTCGGTCGACTCGACATCGTTCAAGTTCCAAATTCATTACTTCACGACGCTGAACCAGTTGACACAAGCATATGCCGCGACCGGCCGCGACGACTATCTTCGTTACGGAAAGCGAATTGTCACGAGCTGGACCAAACAATATCCAGTCTCAAATTACAAACACTACCGCTGGCCGTATCACGACCATGGTACTGCCATCCGGACATTCCATCTGCTCAACTTCTGGAATGAATTCCGGTCGTCCGCGGTCAACACCGACCCGGCCTTTTCCCAACTGTTCGCCAAGACGCTCTATGAACATGCGACACTTTTAGCAACACCGAGCTTCTATAAACCGAACAATAATCACGGCATGTTTCAAGACATGGCCTTGACGGCCGTCGCGGAGACGCATCGGAGCTTCGATCGTTCCTCGTCGTGGCGCTCTCTCGCGACGAACCGCCTCACTGGGCAGTTAAACCATAGCTTGAGCACGGACGGGGTCCATCTCGAACATTCGCCGTTCTATCAAATTTATCTGTACGACACGCTCGCCCGTTTCAACGACTGGGCGGCCGCCAACCGCTTCGCCCTATCGAGCCGGATGCGTGACGTCAAAGATATGCCGAGCGCGCTGACGTATATGTTGAAACCGAACGGGACGTTGCCGATGTTCGGCGACACCCCGTCCATCACGCACCGGACGGACGCGATTCCATATATCGAGCGCTATCCTCATTTGACTTACGCGATGACGCAAGGACAATCGGGGACCCAACCGTCGACACGAGTCGGCAAACTATCGAACCAGTACGCCTTCTTCCGTCAACATTGGGGCGGCACGGCCGGTCCGTTCCAGGATTCAGTCCATATGATGATGACGGCCGGCTATCATAGCAACATCCATAAGCATGCCGATGATTTGTCGATCGACCTGTACGGCTATGGCCGCGACTTTATCGTCGAGAGCGGACGTTACGCTTATACGAACCGTCCCGAACGTAGCGCCGTCATGCAGGCCGCGGCCCATAATACCGTCCATGTGGCCGGGAAGAGTTTCAATTTGACGCCGAGCAACTTGCGGCGTAGCCAAATCACATCGGTCGGGGCCGCGTCGACGCAATGGACGGCCGCCGGAACGAGCGGGCTGCTCGGTAACGGGATGACGCACACCCGTCGTCTCGCCTACGACCGCGATGGGACCGTGCTCGTCTATGATGACATCACCAGCCCGACCACGACCTCGTTCGTTCAGCGGTTCCATCTCGGGACCGGCTTGAATCGTGTCTCGAGCGGCAGCCGTCACGCCTTATACAAAGACAACGAGAACCGGTCGATTCATCTGTTGCAACTCGATGTCGGCACAACGCCGAACGTTGCCGTCGGTGCGAGCTATGTGTCGTACCGGGATTACGACTGGCAACGCCGCAATCAAGTCGTGACGACGAAGCGTGGAAAGCAAGTCGAGTATTTGACATTGATCCATATCGGCGAGAAGTTGACCAAAATCACATCCGCCACGGTCCAGACGACATCGCGCCACTACGTCGTGCGCTATAAACTGTCGGACGGCACGACAAAAATGTTATCGATGTTACGCTAACCTCCATTTCAAAATGGGGGTTTTTTCTCGTCCGGTTGGGGAAAACTCGTACAGTAGGCAAAAATGTGGCTTACAGCGTGTGACATACTTAAAGGGGAGGCACTAACATGGGGAACAAGAAAGAAGAGCAGTAAAACAACATAGGATCGATAACGAGCAACAAGCGGGACTCACGACGAACCAAGGGCTGAAGATGGCAGAGGATGAGTTCTCACTCAAGGCCGGACGTCGCGGACCGACATTGATTGAAGATTTTCATTTCCGTGAGAAGATGACACACTTCGACCACGAACGGATTCCTGAGCGCATCGTGCATGCGCGCGGCGTCGGGGCCCACGGGGAGTTTCAAGTGTATGAATCACTCGCTGAATATACGAAAGCCGACTTCTTGAACGACCCGTCGAAAGTGACACCGGTATTCGTTCGTTTCTCGACGGTGCAAGGTTCACGTGGATCTGGGGATACTGTGCGAGACGTCCGTGGGTTCGCGACGAAGTTTTTTACAGATGAAGGTAACTATGACCTTGTCGGGAACAACATGCCGGTCTTCTTCATCCAAGATGCCATTAAGTTCCCAGACCTCGTCCATGCCGTAAAGCCCGAGCCCCATACGGAAGTACCTCAAGGCGCGAGTGCTCACGACACGTTTTGGGACTTCGTCGGTCAAAACCACGAGACGGCTCACCATGTTATGTGGGCAATGAGCGACCGTGGCATTCCCCGTAGTTTGCGCATGATGGAAGGGTTTGGTGTCCACACGTTCCGACTCATCAATAAAGAAGGTAAGGCTCATTTTGTCAAATTCCATTGGAAACCAAAACTCGGGGTCCATTCACAAGTGTGGGACGAGGCACAGAAAGCGCTCGGTAAGAACCCCGACTTCCATCGTGTCGACTTGTATGAAGCAATCGATAAAGGCGATTATCCGGAATGGGAACTCGGGCTTCAAATCATCGCCGAAGAAGATGAGTTCAAGTTCGACTTCGACATTCTCGATCCCACGAAACTGTGGCCAGAAGAAGACGTGCCCGTGAAACGTGTCGGAAAGATGGTGCTCAACCGAAACGTTGACAACTTCTTCGCCGAGACCGAGCAAGTCGCGTTCCACCCGGGCCACCTCGTACCGGGCATTGACTTCTCGAACGACCCGCTCCTTCAAGGTCGTCTGTTCTCGTATACGGATACACAACTGTCACGTCTCGGTGGGCCGAACTTCCATCAAATCCCAATCAATAAGCCGGTTTGCCCGTTCCATAACAACCAGCGCGACGGCATGCACCAGATGGCTGTTCATAAAGGGCAGACGAGCTACCATAAAAACGCGCTTAACAACAATCAACCGGAGCCCGTCCCTGTCGAACAAGGCGGATTCGATCATTATCAAGAGAAAGTCGACGGTCACAAGATTCGGGGTCGGAGCGACAGCTTCCTCGACTTCTACTCGCAGGCGAAAATGTTCTACAACAGCATGACCGATGTCGAAAAACAACATATTCAAGATGCCTTCAGCTTCGAGCTTGGCAAATGTGAATCGGACATGGTCAAAGAGAACGCCGTCGATTTGTTGAATCGCATCGACCGTCATCTTGTCTCGGTCGTCGCCGACAACCTAGGTGTCGACCTCCCGGCTGAGAACAATGAAGTCGTCTCAGACAAGATCTCACCGGCGCTCAGCATGGCCAACACGGTTGCGAAACCGGATACGAAAAGCGTCGCCGTCCTTCTTGCCGGAGACGTTGATGCCACACAAGTGAAAGCATGGGTGGAGGCGCTCGCAGCTCACAAAGTCAATTACAGCCTCGTCGGGAAAAAATCGTATACGCTCGGTGATTTGAAAGTGAAAGAGACGTATAACACGGTCGACTCGAGCCTGTTCGATGCGGCTTTCCTCGTCAGCACCGCTACCTCGGTCGAAGACGACGTGCTCGAGTTCATCGAGAACACATACAAGCACTTCAAGCCACTCGCGCTACACTTGCATCATGATGAAGTGCTCGACCGTTGCCGTGTGAAGACGGACCAACCTGGCGTCTACACGTTCAAACAACATAGTCTCGATGGCTTCGATACGTTTATCGACGGCATCGCGAAAGGTCGATTCTGGGAACGTCAATAATTGCTCGATGTAACCGATTCGCTGCAGCGAATCGGTTTTTTGATGGGAATGCGTCTGTTCGGACAAACCGGACTCCTTTTGTTATACTGCTTTAGTTATGTTTATTAACTATTTAGAATCAGACGAATAAGGAGGCGGGCTGCAGATGCAACTGACCGCACAAAAATTATGGACGAAAGACTTCCTCATCATCTCTCTCGTCAACTTCTTCTTAACACTCATCTTCTTCTTATTGATGGTGACGATTGGCGTCCATGCTGTCTCGACGTACGGGGCTTCGACGAGCGAGGCGGGGCTCGTCACCGGCATCTTTATTATCGGGACCCTTGTCGGAAGGCTTTTTATCGGGCGGTTAATCGACTCGATCGGACGTCGCAAGACGCTCCTGATCGGTCTCACGTTTTTCACGGCTACGATTTTACTCTATCTCCTCGACTATGGGGTCGGCTTCTTACTGTTCACACGCTTTGTTCATGGTCTCGGGATGGGACTGTCGAGTACCGCGACCGGCACAATCGTCGCTCAAATCATCCCCGCGTCTCGAAAAGGTGAAGGCATTGGCTATTACAGCATGAGTTCGACGCTCGCCACCGCCATTGGACCGTTCGTCGGCTTAATCATGAGCCAACACACGAGCTTCTCGGTCATTTTTCTCGCCTGTCTCCTTGTCGGTCTCATCAGTCTAGGGAGCGCTTTGTTCGTGAATGTCCCTGAAGCTGACAACCCGGAAGTCGTCCGGGGCCTTTCGCTCGGTGCGTTCGTCGAGCCGAAGGCGTTACCGATCGCCCTCATCATCGGTGTCGCCGCCCTCAGCTACTCAAGCGTATTGTCTTACATCAATTTCTATGCGAGCGAGCTCGACCTCGTCGAAGCGGCGAGTCTCTTTTTCCTCGTCTATTCCATCGCCGTCCTCATCTCGCGACCGATCACCGGTCGTCTGATGGATGCGCGTGGTGCCAATATCGTCATGTACCCGGCCATCGTTCTCTTCGCCGTCGGCATGCTCGTCTTGAGCCAGGCGAACAACGCCGTCGTGCTGTTACTTGCCGGGGCGTTGATCGGACTAGGCTTCGGAAATATACAGTCCGGTACGCAAGCGATTGCCGTGAAAACGGCGGATCCCCCTCGGATGGGGATGGCCACATCAACGTTCTTCATCGCCCTTGACGCTGGGCTCGGATTCGGGCCGTATTTCATTGGTTTGATCATACCGTCGACCGGTTTCGCATCGCTCTATCTGCTCCTTGCCGGTGTCGTCTTCTTCACACTGTTCCTTTATTATTTGATGAATGGGCGTCATGAGCGTGCCGAAATGAAACAAGCTGCTTGACAGGACGATGTACAGTCCTGTCTTTTTTAGAATGTTCACACATTTTGCCCTCACATACGGTAATATGAGAATGACACGCCGAAAAAGTTTTTGATTGAAATGAGGGACATGATGCACGCTGACCAGACCATCCAACACTATTCCTCCGTCCTGCTCCGTACGTTCGACAAAATCTCTGATTTTGTCTTCCTGATGGAAGTAGACGGTTCAACCTATCGCTATGTATTTGTAAACGAACCGGGAAAGCAGGCGATCGGCTGGACAGATGCCGATGTCGGGAAACGTGTCGAGGACATGGTCCCGCCTGCGACGGCCGAGCTCGTCACACGCCATTACGACAAGGCGGTACGAGAACGAAAGAGTGTCGTCTTCGAGGACTATCGCCTCGGTGAAACGTCTTGTACGACATGTTCCGTTTCGCACGAAATCCGGTTACCCACTCATTATTATGAGTCTGAAGTGACGCCGGTCTTCGATGAGGCGGGTGCATGCACCCACGTCATTTCGGTCGTTCGGGAAATAACAGAACGCAAGAGTCGTGAACTCGAATTATCCATTTTGAAAGATCAACATGAATCGCTCCAACGCTATTCACCGCATGGAATCTTCATCCTCGATGATGCGCTTCGTGTCCAATCGGTTAATCCTGCCGTCACGCAAATCACTGGCTACGAAGAGGACGATTTGCTAGGGCAATCCTTTTTGTCATGGTTACCGGAGTCAGAACAGGCACTTGTCGATGAATGTCTCCGCTTCGCCCTGTCCGGTAAGTCACACAAATATGGAATTAACGCGCGTCAAAAGACCGATGATTTGCTGGACTTGGACATTTTGAACATTCCAATCGAAGTCGGGGGACATATTACCGGACTTTTCGCCATCATTATTGATCATACACGAGAGAAGAACGCCGAGCGGGCGACCCAGGAGAGCGAACGGCGTTATCGTCAACTAATTGAGACGATTCCTGAAGGGATCATTGTCCATAAAGACGGCGTGATTTTATACGCCAATGCTCTAGCTCGTGAAACAATTGGAGAAACGTATATCGAGAGCGAATCGCTTTTCACGTTCGTCGCCTCTGAATATCATGAAACGACCAAGGAACGTATTCAGGCATTGCGCCAAGGTGATCCAGTTCAAGATACTGAAATCGTCCTCCTCACACCGTCAGGACGAAAGCTCTACATGGATATTAGCAGTCTGTTGATTGATTACGAAGGAACGACGGCCGTCATGACGTTATTGCGCGACATGACCGAGAAGCGTGAGATGGAACGTGCCCTTCACCAGAGTGAGATGCAGTATCGTCTCATCACGGAAAATATGAGCGACCTCGTCTGTATCCTTGAGCGTGATGGAACAGTCCGCTACGCCTCGCCGTCTCATCAAACCGTACTCGGATATGACCCGTCGTTCTATGAGGGCAAGAACTCGCTCGATTTCATTCACTCGAGTGATGTTGAACCGACGAGACAACAACTGTGGACCATGACGGCGACGAGCGAGCCGATCACACTCGAATTCCGTCATCTGCATCAAGACGGCCGTTGGATTTGGCTCGAGACCAAAATTCAAGCGATTTATAACGAGATGGGGCAACTGCTTCACTATTTGACCGTCACGCGTGAAATCATGAAACGAAAAGTACTTGAAAAGCAACTCAAGCACTTGGCTTATCATGATACGTTAACCGACTTACCAAATCGGCGCTATTTCCTTACCTATCTGGAAGAGACAATCGCCCGATACGAAAAAGGAGACGAGTCGCTCGCCGTCCTGTCGCTCGATATCGATTGTTTCAAGCAAATCAATGATACACTTGGCCACGACATCGGTGACGAATTATTACGTCAATTCTCTAATCGCCTGACCGAGGTGTTACGAAATCAAGATGTGGTCGCTCGCTTCGGTGGTGACGAATTCTCAGTTCTCATCCGTTACACGGAAGCTAATGCACCAAAACGGGTGGCAGAAAAACTGGTCACTGCCCTTCAACGTCCATGGCAGATTGAAGAATATTCGTTCGTTACGACTTCTAGCATCGGTGTGGCCCAGTACCACTCGGGGATGTCGACGAAGCGGTTGCTTAAATTGGCCGATTTGGCTCTTTATCAGGCGAAAGCAACGGACGCAATCAATACATTGTGTTTGAAGACTGCTTTTAAAGCGGTCTTTTTTCACGTGAAACATAGTGAATATCCATAAAAACCGAACATTAGATAGGTTAAATTCTTAAAAATCAATTATTTCGATGTTATTTCAGTGTATTCCTTTGACATCTATCGCAATTTACGTTACATTACCGAATGGGCGAAGTATTTACCATTAAACAAATTAAATTGTTCGTAAATAGGGGTGTGACAACATGGATAAAGTATTTGATTATGAAGATATTCAATTGATTCCCGCAAAATGTGTCGTTGAGAGCAGATCTGAATGTGATGCGAGCGTGACGCTCGGAGGCTTCACGTTCCGATTGCCGGTCGTCCCAGCCAACATGCAGACGATCATCGATGAGAAAGTAGCGTTATTACTCGCCGAGAACGGCTATTTCTATATCATGCATCGCTTTAACCCAGAGACGCGGCTCCAGTTCGTAGAGGATATGCATGGGCGTGGCTTATATGCATCAATCAGCGTCGGTGTGAAAGAAGACGAATATCGCTTCGTCGAGATGCTCGCGGAAGCCGGACATACGCCGGAATTCATCACGATTGATATCGCCCACGGTCACTCGAATGCGGTCATTCGGATGATTCAACATATCAAACACCATCTCCCAGGTTCGTTCGTCATCGCCGGCAACGTCGGGACACCAGAAGCGGTTCGAGAACTCGAACATGCCGGTGCGGATGCGACGAAGGTCGGCATCGGGCCAGGTAAAGTGTGTATCACGAAAATCAAGACGGGCTTTGGCACGGGCGGGTGGCAACTCGCCGCGCTTCGTTGGTGTGCCAAGGCGGCGACCAAGCCGATCATCGCGGATGGGGGCATCCGGACGCATGGAGACATCGCCAAATCGATTCGCTTCGGGGCATCGATGGTCATGATCGGTTCGCTGTTCGCCGGACACGACGAGTCTCCGGGTGAGACGTTCGAACAGGACGGAAAGTTGCTTAAAGAATACTTCGGGTCGGCTTCTGAATTCCAAAAAGGGGAACGGAAAAACGTCGAAGGCAAGAAAGTGTTCGTCGAGCATAAAGGGGCGCTCCAAGACACGTTGACCGAGATGGAACAAGATCTCCAATCGGCTATTTCTTACTCAGGTGGGGACAATCTCGATGCATTGCGCACTGTCGATTACGTCATGGTGAAAAACTCAATCTTTAATGGGGATAAAGTATATTGAAAAAAGGCGACTTGCGCGAGTCGCCTTTTTTATAACCGTTTCGTCATCATATAATAGTCCGAGCCCGGTGGATAATCATGGAGCACACCGGCAACCTCATAACCGAATCGTTCATAAAACGTCTTCGCCTGAAACGAGAACGTCGTCAATTTGACGCGTGTCGCCCCGAGTTCACCGGCCAACTGTTCCGCTTCCTCAAGTAGACGGCTCCCGAGTCCGGTTCCCGCATGTTCTGACGCGACCCATAGCCGGTCCAAGTCAAACCAGCCCCAATAGACGCTCCCGAACAACCCTGCGATCACGTCCCCGTCCTGTTCCACTTTCAGCTGGACGACCGGGACTTCCGTGTTGCGGATCTCACGATGGTGCACCGAGTGAGTGTCATTGAACGTCCGCAGTCGACTCGTCAAAAACTGTTGAAACGCTTTGTCCTCATCGTGAATCCGTATAATGTTCATCACAGTTCCTCGCTCGAACCGTTCACGAAGAACGAAATCAATTCTTGCACTTCCTCGTCGACGGCAAGACCTGTCAAACGCTCATACTGAGCAGTTATCACTTCTTTATTTCCTGGGAAATTGAGGGTGATTCGGGCCAAATGACGTAAAATGTCTCGGTCTTTCTCATACTCGGCACGGGTCACGATTTGACCATGCGACCACACGTACGCCTCGGCCTCGAACTGGTCGAGTACATCCAGGAGACGCAACGTCTGCGTCGGGGTCATCCGCCAAGTCGGCGCGTACAAGTTCGCATAGAGGGCATCCCCTAAAAACAGCACTTTTTCCTCTGGTACGTAAGCCACGACCGCATCAGCAGCATGATTTCCCCCGACATGCTTCAAAATCACGTGCGCCCCGCCGAGGTCGAGGGTGAATGTATCATCGAACGTCACCGTCGGTAAGACGACGCGCATCGACCGCTCCGCGCCGTATTCGAGTTGAATCGCTTCCGCACAAAACGCAATCTCGCGTCCGTCCTCGACCCGTTCGGCTAACGAAACATCATCCCAGGCATAGGGTAAAAGTCGTTCCATCCCGGCTTTTGTCGCCGTGTTCGCGATGGAGACGGTATCGGTCAGCGCCGACAATCCAAAGATGTGATCCCAATGCCAATGCGTCAACGCGACGAGCGTCGGTCGCTTGATGCCCCGTTCAGCCAAGGCGTCTAAAAATAAGTTCGTGTGTGCCTCCGAATTCCCCGCATCAATCATGAGTGTGTGGCTGTCGCCGACGACAGCTCCTAAAATGGGACGATCGGTTTCAGCGACCGGGTCCATATACCAAAATCGGTCCGAATGTCGTTTAAGCGTCTGCATGGTCGGCCTCCACTTTACTTCGTAATGCATCGAACGCTTTGATTGCTCCCCGATCGTCATTGACGAGACGAATCGTCCGGACCGGCAAGCGCTCTAACAAATTCAATTCACGCCGTTGCCGTTCTTTCAACAGTTGAATCGTCCCTTCGATCCCGCCCAATCCGTTTGCCTGAGCGTAGGCACGGGTCGTATAATACTCGACGAAACCACGTCGCCACTCTGTCGGCCGTTCCGCATAGACATCGCGAAACACGGTCGGAACGTCGGCCGTCTCTAAATAGACGACGGTCGGGTCGAGCGGGGCCAGTAAATCTGCAACCGTCTCGATATAGGCTTCAATCCGCTCGTTCGGGACGTCTTGGGCCACCATGCCGATGGTGAACGGGTTTTGCAGGAAGGCACATTCGAACACGTACGTTCCGTCCTCTCCTTTGACCCGCTCCACGAAACGACGCCAACGGCCGACCATCAAGCCAACATGCGTATCGAACGGCAACTCGTAAACGTCCACCCCAGAACGATTTTCGTTTAGACGATATCGTATAAATCGACCGGTTTCATCTTGATCGATGATCTCACCTTCCGTCTCGACGCCTGCTTCGACCCAATAGACGTCATGAACATCGACCGGATGTGACGCGTCGATTTCCGAATAAAACGTATAGCCCGGTGTCGCAGCGAGTGTTCCCGCAAACGTCGTTTTCCCGCTCCCTGGTAACCCTTCGATTAGCCATAGTTTGCCCATAATATGCCTCCGTATTAATTTTCTTGGTGAAAATCATAGACGTAATACCCGTTGCCACCGCAATTTTTAGCCACATACATTGCCGCATCCGAGTGATGAATCATGGCATCGAGCGACGTGTAGTCCTTCGAGCAAGCGATTCCGACACTTGCCGACAATCGCAGCATCACGCCATCTCCAACTATCATTTCCTGGGAAATGAGGTGGATTAACTCTTCATACCGGTTCGTCTCGACTATTTCTTGTTCTCCATCGATGACGAGTAAAAACTCATCGCCTGCGAATCGATAGGCTTTCCCTTCATATTTCTGACTGAACGAGCGGATACGCCTTGCGGTCTCGATAAGCACTTCGTCCCCAATCAGATGACCGTAGGAATCGTTCACTTGTTTGAAGTCATCTAAATCGATGAATAGCAGCAAGACCGGTTGTTTCCGATTTATCTTTTGTCTCAAATCGGTCATGAACGAGTGTCGGTTCGCCAGTTTTGTCAGACTATCATGGGTGATGAGTTCGATGACTTCCTGATGCTTGCGCTCGCGCCGAATCTCGTTCTCCATCCAACGGGTCACGAGCAAAATCGTATCTGTCATTTCGTTGATGATTGCCACGTCGACGATGTCATTCAAGCTGCCATGCTCAGCCAAAAAGACTACCCATCCAAACGTTCTGCCTTCATTGGACAACGGGAGACAGATCATTGAGGCAAACTCAAGGCCATCAATCACAAGTTCGTCTCGACTAAGTTTTTTATGCCCAATCTTCGTCAGGGCATGAAGTTGTTGTAAAGTATCACTCGTCCAATCGAGCTTACCTTCCCCATCCTCCGACAAAACGCGATGTGTCGATTCCGTCGAGAAGATGACGGAGTGAGAATAGCCGATCCAGTTCCGGAGCACCGTCTGGATTCGTTTTAATTTATTGCCGAACGGTTCAAGAAGCGCCGTCACTTCATATATTTTTTCGAGCGTCTGTTGTCGTTGTGCCTGCGCCCGTGTCTGTTCCGTCAATTCGATTTCGGCCATGACCCAACGCGCGAAATCTTCAAGCGACTGCAACGCTGTCTCGTCAAAAGAACGGGCCCGTTCGTCCGTCACACAAAGCGTGCCGATAACATGTCCGCTTCGCGTCACGAGCGGCACACCGGCATAGAAGCCGATGTTTGCAAGCATTGGATTGTTTGTCCCCGCTTCAGACGTCTGCACGTCCTCGATGACGATCGATGATTGACTAGTTACGATTCGGTCGCAAAGTGTCCATTTCCGGTCCATATGTGTCCCTTCAAGCAAGGTGCCGGCACAGGATTTGACCCACTGTTGGTCCGTCGTCAAAATCGAGATGAGCGCGACCGGCATGTTCAACGTACGAGCGACAAGTCGTGTGATGCGGTCATATCGTTCCTCTCGCGGGGTATTTAAAATTTCAAGACGAAGAAGCGCCTTCAGTCGTTCAGCTTCTTGCCCATCGAGCGCCGTCGACGGTGAAGTCGTGGCCAATTCTAGCTGTCGTAGCATCGCATGTTGATAGACGAGCGCATCGAGCGCCTGTTGGATTTCAATCAACGGAAGCGGACGACTGAAGAAATAGCCTTGAATCTCATCACAGCCTAGCTGTTCCATCACCCGGTACTGCGCTTCCGTCTCGACTCCTTCAGCCGTCACCTCTAAATTCAATTTTTTAGCGAGTGAAACAATCAGTTTGACGATCTCGTACTCTTTCAGACCGTTTTCTTTATCCAATTGATTGATGAAAGAACGATCAATTTTAATGCCGTCGATCTCAAACATCTTCAAATAATTGAGAGAGGAGTAGCTGACGCCAAAATCGTCAATCATCACGCGAAACCCTTTCGTCTTCAAATAATCGACTGTCTGGATTCCAAGAAGCGGTTCCTGCATGAGTGTATGTTCTGTAATTTCAAACTCGAACTGCTCGGGTCTCAAACCGTATGACGCAAGCACCTGTAATAACTGCTTGATATAATCTTGCCGGAACAACACCGGTGACACGTTGACCGCGACCCGTCGTCCTGCAAACAGGTTTGGATGTTCCATCATGTCACGACAGACACGATCGAACACGAACCCGGTGATGTCTTCAATCAAGAACGACGTTTCGGCAATTTTAATGAACGTTTCCGGCGAGACGTTACCGAGCGCCGCACTATGCCAGCGCACTAACGCCTCAAAATGAACCATACCGTCCTGACAACCGATTTTCGGTTGATAGACGACGCTCAGTTCATCTCTTTTCAGTCCTTTGATGAGTTCCATCTCAATCGTCATCTCATCGATATAATGTTGGACGTAATCGTCCTTCTCGTATACTTTGATGACCTGTTTGCCAGCTTGCCTCGCTTCGAGAAGTGCCGTCGACGCGTTCATGATGACCCGGTCAGCGTCCTCGCTCCCCGCGCTAATCCCGAGACAACCGGATAAGGCGAACTCGGTCTCTGCCACTTGATACGTATACGCCGCGATGGCCGCAAGCAATCGTTCCCCATGCATCGTCGCTGTCTCGATTGAAGTGTAGGGCAGCACGGCGATAAAATCTTCCCCGTCCACGCGGCCGATAATCGAACCTTTCGGCAAGAGTTCCGATAGATGTCGCGTCATCTCTTTGATCAGACGATGAGACTGTTCCACACCTTGCAAGGACAAGATGATTTTAAAGCGGTTGATATGCAGACGCATGACACTCGTCGCTTCCGAACCTTCTTGTTGCGCGAACAACTTTTCGAGCTCGAGTTTCACTTTCATCAAGTTCGGCATCCCCGTCAAATAATCAATATTCTCGATGCTTCTCAATAACTTCATTTCGGCCTCTTCTGATAAATCGGTCGTCAGTCCTAACACGTAACATACGTTACCGGCCTCATCTTCGAGCGGCATGAGGACCGATGAGGCAAAGCGGGCCGTATTGGCCTCGATGTTCATCTGCGACAGAAAATAGACCGGTTCATTCGTTGCGACGACTTCGTCATAATGCTGGATCAATTCGTTGACGACATTGGACGTATACATGTCATGCAAATATCGTCCGTTCACATCCTCCGGAAGCGAGGACGCCAGTCTCCCTTGTTCACTGACGCGCACATAACGATACCCCTCAGGTGTTACTTCCATCAAGAACACCATCCGGTATAACTGAACGAATACATCAAACAAATAGTGCGGGTCAATTTTCATCTGCTGCATACTGTACCTCCAGGCAATCTCCGTTTCTTCTAGTTTAGTTGTTTTAGACCGTGTTGTTTACGAAACCGTTCAAAAAAAGGGAAAGCATTTTTTATAAGTCACCAAAGATCGGGTATAGATAAGTAAATGTAGAAAATGCGAGGTGAACCATCATGCTCAGTCGGAATGTCTATCCACAGACACGGCCAGGAGAATGGTCGGTCCTCTTGTTGCTCGTGTTGTTCTTGCTCTTCATTATCTCTGCTTTCATCGTGCACTCGGCTCAACCGTTCAATCTCGACACATTATTCGACGACACATGGTCCGCCGTCGTATCAATCACGGCCATCACCGCCACGCTCGGTGCGTTCGTCATAGGGTTATACACCATCTTCCGAAACCACGAACGCTCCGCTGCCGTTTTCTGTGCCGTCTCGCTCGGTGGGCTTGTCGTTTTGTTCGTGCTCATGCAATTGTTCCTCTAACCAACAAACGCACCTTTCCATTAGGATAGGTGCGTTTGTGTCAGAGGAGTTCTTTCGCGAGCAAGCGATAGACATTCAATCGACTCTCCTGCGTATGTTGGATACTACAAATCATCGCCTCATCAAATCCATAATGGGCCGACTCTTCCTGTAGTTGCGTCGCAATCTGCTTCGGTGTCCCGACGAGATGGATCTTCCGGTTGTTGGCGATTTGAATCTTGTCGATCTCGGTGAGCGGATAGGCGTGTGCTGCCTCTGGGCTCATCAACTGGCGAAGCTGGCCTTTCATTAAAAACAGGCGTGACAAATCCGACGGGCGTGCTAAGTACTCAGCTTCTTCTTCCGTCTCGGCCGTCGTCACGAGATACGTGACGCTGATGTCTGGCTTTTCCATGAAAGCGGACGGGGTGAAGTGCTGACGATACGCGTCGAGCGCAGCGACGCTCAATTCCCCATTGAAGAATTGGGCGAATGAGTAGCCGAGCCCCATCCGTCCTGCTTGGATGGCGCTGTTCCCGCTCGACCCGAGGAGCCACGCCTCAGGAAGCGTCACGCCAGTCGGAGCAGCCGGCGTATTTTTATACCATCGTTCTTCTGGCGTCTCATCATTAATGAGTTGGAGTGTCGTCCCGAGCTTTTCATACAGGCCGTCCATCATCGGTTTTTGGCCTTGTGACATCGCATAAATCGCGTTGGCGTCCCCGCCCGGTGCCCGGCCGACCCCGAAGTCGATGCGTCCAGGCGCAAGCGCACTGAGCGTTTTGAACACTTCGGCCATTTTAAGCGGTGAATAGTGCATCATCATGACCCCACCTGACCCGAGGCGAATCCGTTCTGTCTTCGCCGCAATATAAGCCGCTACGACTTCAGGCGCCGAGCTCGCGAACGACATGCCCCCGTGATGTTCGGCCATCCACATCCGGTAATAGCCGAGCTCTTCTGCCAATTGGGCCAGTTCGACCGCGCTTTGTAACGCATGTTCTGACGTATGCCCGGATGTCACCGGCGCTTGATCCAATACACTTAATCTCATTTTATCGCTCCGTTCCTAAAGTATATATGGTGAATATCTCAATTTTGTAAGACTCGTCGTCATCATACTAAAGTGCGCCGAAGAATACGAATAGTTCGCTTTTGATAACGCTTTCTTTTTTCAGAAAATTACAACGCGTTGTTGCTTGCTCGATGTCCTCTTCTCTATAATGGACGAGAAGAAGCTATTCCTTCATAGCAATTCACGCAACGCACGATGGGGACGTGCCAGTGAAACGCAAACTATACGTTCGGGGAAAAGGGGTAATTGAATGAATCACACACCAAACCGGTCCGGTCATGACGGACCCACATTCACATCAGCAGATTACATGAAATTCATCATTCCATCGTTAATCGGGATTCTGTTCTTCATCGTCCCAATCCCGTCTGGTGACGGGTTCACCATTCCGGTCGCCTATTTATCGAACTGGTTGATCGATTTGATTGGCGACTTCGTACCGACGATCGCCGTCATCATGATGGGCATCTCGGTCGTCGGTTCATTGATCACGTATGCGGTCAAACCGGCATTCATTCTAGAGCGCCCACACATGAACACGTTGTTCAACGTCACACCGTTCTGGTTCGTCATGCGCGTCATCGGGTTCATCGCCGGCGTCATGACGCTACTCGTCATCGGTCCCGAGGCGATCACGTCCGAGGCCACAGGTGGGTTGTTATTGTATGAATTGATTCCGATTCTATTCGCGACGTTTCTGTTCGCTGGAATTTTATTACCGCTCCTATTAAATTTTGGACTTCTCGAATATGTAGGGACAATGTTTATCAATGTGATGCGCCCGGTGTTTCGTCTTCCGGGTCGGGCCTCACTTGACGCGCTCGCCTCTTGGGTCGGGGATGCCTCCATTGGAATTTTATTGACGACAAGACAATATGAAGAGGGCTACTACACGAAACGAGAAGCCTCGATCATCGCCACAACGTTCTCCGTCGTCTCGATTACGTTCACGATTGTCATCTTGTCGTACATGAAACTTGATGCGTACTTCCCTCAGTATTATGGAACCATCATCCTAGCCGGAATGGTTGCGGCACTCATCATGCCGCGCATCTATCCGTTGTCTCGCAAGCCTGACACGGCGTATGAAAAGACCGAGTTGAAACCGGAAGAACCGGTGCCATCGAACGTTCCGATGCGCACATGGGCGCTTCGTCAAGCGTTGCTCAAATCAAAATCGAGTAAAGGCGCCGTCGCCACGTTCAAAGACGGGTTCCAAAATGTGCTCGACATGTGGCTCGGCATTTTGCCGGTCGTCATGGCCGTCGGAACGATTGCGCTCGTCATCGCCGAACACACGTCATTGTTCACGATTCTCGGCAAACCGTTCGAACCGATTCTCATGTTGTTGCAAGTGCCGGAAGCAGAGGCCGCGGCCCAAACGATGGTCGTCGGATTCGCCGATATGTTCTTGCCGGCCGTTCTCGGCAGCGGCATCGAGAGCGAGTTAACGCGATTTGTCATCGCCTGTGTGTCCGTCACACAGCTCATTTTCATGTCAGAGGTCGGTGGCCTGTTGCTCGGCTCGAAATTGCCAATCTCGTTCTTCGACCTCGTCCTCATCTTCTTGATGCGGACAATCATCACGCTACCGATTATCGTCGGGATCGCCCATCTCATCTTTTGAAGACGACACGCCCGTTCTCTCATTCCAGAGGACGGGCGTTGTTTGTATAATAAAGAAAAAGGGAGGTGCGTCATGGACGAACATTATGCCGGACAGCTCGAAGTCGCAAAGAAAGGTTACGCTGGAATCATCGACCCTGAGGCATACGTGAACGACCGTTATCACGGCCATTGGACGGTCAAGAGCGAGAAGCGCATCAGCGGGGTTCCCGTACTGCTTCAAAAAGCGTTCAATGGCGGCAAGAACAACTGTACACTCACCTCGATGACGGCCATTTTCCGCTATTATCGGGACCACGGCTATGAACGCATCCCTGAGGACGTGGTCGAGATTCAACGAGATGCGCGAGAGATCGCGCTCGCTCATCAATTCAAAGACGAGAAAGGCACGCCGCCGACGCGGATTGCCGCAATCGTCACGAAGCTTTGGGTCCATTACGGCTACAAAGGGCACAGCAGCTCACGTTATTTATGGAAATGGTCAACGTTCGAGCGCGAACTCGCGGCCGACCGCCCCTTCATCTTGAATATGGCGAACGGATTTTATAAAAATCACTCCGTGACCGGAATCGGGTACATCATCTTCCACAAGCCGGGCTTTCCCGACGTCATCTTGCTCGAGGTGCTCGATAACCGCTCCCGCGATATCCGCTATATCGATTTCAACGAGTTCAACTTTTGGGGCAGTATCACACGCGTCCAGCCGCCAACACTTGACGTTCAGCCAAAATAACGACGAGCGCTCGCTTCGATGGCCGCCCCGATTCGAATCAGATGCTCTCGTTTCGCATACGAGCCATGGTGGAGCCCGAACGCGTCTCGACCATTCCCGAGACCGACGAACACTTCGGATGGTTTGACATGTAACCCAATCATCGGGATACCGAGCGTCATGTGATAGCCGAGTTCGAATCGGGCGCTCGGGTACGCCTCGATAATCTCGCTATGCGTAAAACCGTCGAACGCTGCACAGTTGTCCCGTCCGATGATGATCAGACGAGATGGGGCCACATGACGGATCGTCCGTTCAAGCAAATCGAGCGAGGTCGGATGTTCCATCCATTGACGTCCTGTCCGCAACTGGCCCATCTGACGCCACGTCGCATATTTGAAGAAGTCGATATGGAGCGCGGATCCGTCGTAGAACGAGCGCCCCATGCCTTCAAGCAGAGCCTCGAGCTTTGCCCCGCCCGGTTTACCGAACCAACTTGTCGTCGCCCGTCCGCCCTCAAAGTAAGCCGCGGCGTAGTCAAGCGTCGCTTCGAGCGCACTTTCATCTTGTAAGTAGGTATCGAGTGATTCGTCACGCCAATAGAACTTTTGCGATGCTCCGCTTCGAACGGTGCCGTCCCGTTCGTAAAATTCGCTGCGCGACGGGTTCGTCCCGACGGTGAGCCACTGTTGATGCGTCGGGCGCCCATACCATAGGACCGGGGACGCCCCCTCAATCAGCTCCGCCTGAAACGACGACGCCATGAGCGCTTGTTGAAATCGAATTGCGTCTTGCAATAGCACACGTGCCTGATCCATCGTGCCACATCCTCTCTACTCGGTCGTTTCCCGCTTTCAGGCACATGTAAAATACGTTATAGTGAGAGGACGAAGCCAAGTAAAGGACGTGGATCTATGCGTATCAACAAATTCATCAGTGAATCCGGCAAGGCGTCACGACGCCAAGCCGATCGTCTCATCGAAGAAGGACGGGTCACCATCAACGGGAAGAAAGCGAAAATCGGCGACCAAGTGAACCCGGGAGACGAAGTGCTCGTCAACGGTTCGGCCGCCCGCGTCGCACGAAACAACGTCTATATCGCCGTCCATAAACCGGTCGGCATCACGAGCACGACCGAGAAGAAGGTCAAAGGCAACTTGGTCGACCTCGTCAACCACCCACTCCGCATCTTCAATATCGGCCGTCTTGATAAAGACTCGGAAGGGCTCATCTTAATGACGAACGACGGTGATATCGTCAACGAGATTCTGCGCGCCGAGGGCGAGCATGAGAAAGAATACATTGTCTCGGTCGATAAGCCGATCACCCCGGAGTTCGTCGAACAGATGGAAGCCGGCGTCAGAATCCTCGGCCAGAAGACGTTGCCCTGCAAAGTCCACCAACTGTCGAAGTTCGATTTCAACATCACGCTGACACAAGGCTCAACCGCCAAATCCGTCGCATGTGTGAAGCGCTCGGTTACGAAGTGTACCGCCTTCAGCGCGTACGTGTCATGAATATCACGCTCGGCAAGCTCCCGCCCGGACAATGGCGCGACCTGTCGAAAAAAGAACGCGAGCAGTTGTTCCGCGAATTGAATTACGAACCGAAAGAGTGCTACTAAAACAAGCCCAGACGCTTTTTTGTCTGGGCTTGTCATCGTTCATAGAGCGATGCAACATGGTCGGTCTCCCGTCGGATGAAGCGTTTGAGTTGAGCGCATAAGTCATCGAGTTGCCCCATCGTCGACTTGAACTGTTCCACCGTTCCCACCCCTCGCTCTCTCCTTTCGACTATATCATGGCGTTTCAGCAAAATCGGGCAATTTTTCGCCAAAACGGGAACAGTCTTATACAGATGATTTCGCAACGAAAAGAGGTGACTCGTCATGACTGGCGCCTTGTTCCCTCGCACTTCGGTCGGTAAGTGGTCCATCATCCTCATCGGCTTGTTCCTAGCCATGTACGTGCCGTTCCTCATGCTCGATCACTTCGATACGACTTTCCACTCGACGCTCTGGAGCGACAATGCCGCAAACATGCTTCGACTCAGCTATATGACCACGTTCTCCGTCCTTGGGCTCGGAGCATTCGTGACAGGATGGTGGGCCATCTTGAAACAAAAAGAGTACGCCGTGCTCGTCTTCTTCGCAGCCGTGCTCGGTTCCGGACTTTTCTTCCTATTGGTCATGGAGCTCCTCGGTATCCTCGAGTAGAAGACAAAACAAGGAGTTCGCCGCGGCGAACTCCTTTTTGATTGCGCACTTATTTGACGATGACTTGCTTCATCTGGCTCGCGCGGCCTTTCGTATCTTCGATATGGACCGAGAGACGCTCCCCTTTTTTAAGCGTGCGTGTCTTCGTGACGAACGTTCCGGTGAGTCCGGTCGGCCCCGTCCCGATGACGCGGCGATTCGCATCGCGCACGATGACTGTCATCCCAGCTTCGGCGCGACCTGTCACTTGCTTCGCGTTCGCACGCGGCGTCGTGACGACTGGCTGTTTCGGACGGGCTCCCGATGTGACAAGGAGACGTTCGCTTGAAACGAGCTTGCCGTTACTATAGACGACTCGAAGTGTCGTGCCTGCTTTTTGTGCCCCAATGTTCAAGGCGACACGCGCCTGTTTCGACGTTCCCGTCGCAAGGCGTTTCTCGCCTTTATAAATCGTCACTTTCGTCCCACTTTTCACGCTAGCGGCAAAGACCGTCGAATTATTACGGACAAGGCCTGGTTTGGCAGAAAGACGCAACATTGAAACCGCGTGATGCACGTTGACCTTGCCATAGCCGCTGATGTAATCGTAGTTGAATGGAAGTTCTTCTTCTGAATCTTCCATGAAGTAGTCCAATCCATCTTCATAACTCATCCCACCTGTCGCATCTCCGCCTGAGAAGGCAAGTGGTTCTGCCGTACGATGGAGCAATTGGCGGACATCTTCAACACCAAGATGCGGATATGTCGATAAGAGCAATCCGACGACAGCAGAGACGTGCGGAGTCGCCATGCTCGTCCCATCCATATAGACAACGTTACCATTCGGAATGAGACTCGCGACTTTCGTTCCCGGCGCCACGACGTCAACGCCGTATCCATAGTTCGAGTAATCCGAGACGATTCCGAACGTGTTCGTCGCACCGACCGAAATCGTGTATTTCGAAGAAGCCGGATATGAAAGGTTTGAATCTCCTTCGTTCCCCGTTGCCGCCACGACGACGACACCGCGGTCATATGCGTATTTCAACATGTAACCGATTGTCCGGCTCTCGCTTCCGCCTAGGCTCATGTTGATGACTTTGGCACCGGCGTCGACAGCATACTTGATGCCGAGCGCGATTTGTTCTGTATCCCCTGAACCGCTTGCGTCAAGCACTTTGACTGGGAGAATCGAAACGGCGGGCATGATTCCGCGCATCGAAGTCCCGTTATTTTGAACCGCACCGATGACGCCAGCCACGTGTGTCCCGTGTCCGTGGTCGTCAAGGGCACTGCCTTCCCCGTTCGGGTCGACCAAGTTCTTCTCGTTGGCGATATCAACGCGTCCTTTGAAATCAAGAAGGCGATAATCGACGCCCGTGTCGAGCACGGCCACTTTGACCGATCGAGCCGGTAAGTTGAGCGACTCATAGGCCTCAAGGCCGATTCCAGCTTCCTGGAACGGTTGCAATATTGATTTCGAGTTGACTGACCATTGATAGTCGTAACTCGTATCGGCCATGAACGCTTGATACGTCTGGACCGGTTCGACAAATTCTACGTTCGTGTCACGCTCGAGCGTCGATTTGGCTGTCGCTTGCGTTTTCGCACTCGCCGCTTCAACGTCGACGACGGCGAAGTGGTCACCCGGACGGCCGAGATTCACCTTTTCCGCAGAGACGTTCGACAAAGCGTTCATCTTCCCGAGTGACTTGCTTGGTGAAGACTTATATTTGACGATATAACGTGGCGCATCGTCGATTTCAATCGACACCCCGAATTTACCCATCACGTCTTGGAGCGGTGTTCCCGCAAGCGTGCCCGTCCCGAGCTTAGCCGCTACTTTGTCGACCTCGGCTTGCAACGCTGTCGGTACGCTTGTCGTCACGAATGCCTGCAAGCTCTTGATCGCGGCTTCATCCGTTTTCGAGAGCGTGTATGACTTCCGGTCAACGAGCGCGTTCATGAGCGGCTGAAGCGTCTTCAAATCCGCATATGCCTTTTGGCGCTTCGCCCCGTCCTTGATGATTGCTTTGATGAGGTACGGAGACGTTCGGTAGTATAAAGCGGCCAAATCGTTGCCCGCTTCCGATTGTGTCAACACTTCCGTCTGAATGCGACGGATGAGCTTCAACATCGAGTCACGCTCGGGCGTCGGATTCAAAATCGATTCGACGGCACACATGCCCGCCTCTGTCTCGATGTTTTCGTACTTGACCGGCAATTTGACCGGGTTGTAGACGAGCTTGATGTTTGAAGGTGCCACCGTTTCTTCTTCCATCATCGGGAGATATTCCACTTTGATGTAGTATGGCCCTTCCCATGCATACGGAAGACGAATCGTCGCCGTTTGCTGCTCTTCTTCTTGTGTCGCGCTCGCACGATACGGCTCGAACGTCTCATCTTTCGCTGCCATGTCGGCGCTTGGATAGACCGAAATGTTCGCGAGTTTTGATGATTCAAACTGAACTTCCATATGCGTCATCGCCGATGGGGTCCCTCGTTCCATTTTGAACCAGTATGTATTCGTGGCGTCTGTCCCGGTTTCAAACGTCACTTCTACCCCAGGACTTAACGTTTCCGCTGCTTGCATCCCGGCTCCTGCATCCGCACTTGCACGTGGTGGGATTAATGCCAAGACGAGCATAAGCACTGTAAAGAAGGATAAAACTTGTTTCCATGTTGCTTTCATCTGTTCTCCTCATTTCTATATGTCTACAGTTTCCTACGACGGATCCGTCAATTCGTATATACGTAACATCGGCTTGAAGGTTCCAACAATTAACTACAAAAAACACTTAATTTCATTATTTTAGGAAATGAGGAATTTGTCTATGCATTATGTAGACTTTTCAAAAATAAATAAAAAAGGGCAACGAGAAATTTTCCCGTGCCCTAAATGAATTGTTATTCTTATTTTGCCGTGACGCCACCATCGACAGGAAGTTCGATTCCTGTGATATGGTTCGCCTCGTCCGATGCAAGGAACAAGACAGCCGCAGCCACTTCCCCCGCCTGACCGAGATTCGGCAAAGCGATTTGATTCAGGAAATGCTGTTTATAGTCCGGGTGCTCCATGTGCGGCGCGCTCATCGGCGTCACGATATAGCCCGGATGGACCGAGTTGACGCGAATATTGTGCTTGCCGTAATCGACGGCCGCAGCCTTCGTAAGTGAGCGAACGGCCCCTTTTGAAGCCGTATAGGCACCTGCCCCGGCCATACCGGTGAGCGCCGAGATTGACGAGATGTTGACGATTGAACCGCCGCCATTTTGCTCCATGAGCGGGATGGCATACTGCGTCCCGAGCATGACGCCATCGATATTGATTCGATACGTCCGTGACCAGTCGTCCTCGGTCTGTTCCAAGAACGGTTTTGCAAGCGCGATGCCCGCATTGTTGACGAGAATATCGAGCTTCCCGCACACCGATTGCACTTCATCATAAATTCTCTCCCAATCACTGCGCGAAGTGACGTCGTGCTGAAGCGCGAGCGCCTCTCCTCCGTTCGCCCGGATCGTTTCGACGACACGTGTCACCGCGTCTACATTGATGTCTGTCGCGACAACCGTCGCTCCTTCGCGTGCGAACAGTTTGGCCGTTTCTTCACCCATACCGCTGCCTGCCCCCGTAATGACCGCTACTTTCCCCGTTAACCGCATTGTTCCAGCTCCAATCTTAAATTATGATAGTCTAACTATCGTAATAGTAGTCGATGCACATTCGATTCTCAACGAAACTGCTTCAAAGCGTTATAATGACAAGAGAACAAAGAGGTGATGATATGAGTAAACGTCAACAAAACAAAGAAGAACGATTAAATCGCATCATCAGTCAGGCTGAAATCCTGTTTCTGAAAGACGGATTCGAGCGCGTACAAATGCAGGATATCGCTGACGCCGCCGAAATCGGGGTCGCGACACTGTTTCGCTATTTCCCGAAAAAAGATCAGTTGATTGTCGCAGCGGCTGTCCGTAACTTGGCACCGACGCTCGACGCGTTCAAGGAATTGACGAGCCGGACAGGAGATGCGTACTCGCGACTCGAGGCGATCATTGACTATTTGCTCGATCAACAAATGAAACGGACGAGTCACTCTCGCTTCCGTGAGGCGTTCGAGAGTTATGCCTCGTTCGTCGTAAGTCCCCTTCCCGGAATCGATAACTACATCGGACTACAGCGCGAGATTATGGAGACGCTCGAACCGCTCATTGAGCATGGGAAGACGGACGGCTCACTTCGAAGTGACATCGATGTGAAAACGACTGTCGTCACCATTATCAACGCGTTTGGCACGTTCGGGAACAATATCATCTTAAAGTCACATATCAGTTATTTAGAGGACGATATCGAGCCATTGATTCAACAACGGATGTTGAAAGAGATGCTCTTGTCGTATGTGCGCCCATAATGAAAGTCCCTTCATGCGAAGGGACTTTATTCGTGCAGTTCGAGCGGCAGACCGTCAGGGTCGAAGAAGAACGTCATCTTCTCGCCCGTGAACGTGTCAAACCGAATTGGCTCCGTCGTGACACCGTGCGTATTCAGTTCGGCGACGACTGAATCGATGTCATCCACTTTAAAAGCGAGATGACGGAGCCCGCACGCCTCCGGGAAGCTCGGCCGTTTCGGGCTGCCCGGTTTGATGAACAGCTCGAGCTCGTACGTGCCGAGCCGAAGGTCGATCTTGTGGTCGCCTTTGTCTGGACGATGATGCTCGCGGATGACGTCGAAACCGAGGATATCGATATAGAACCGTTTCGCCTCGTCATAGTTCGAGGCGATAATCGCCACGTGATGGATTGTATGTAATTCCATAAAAATCCCCCATATACAAAAAAATGAGCACCTCTCACTAGAGGTGCTCTCGAAAAGTCTACCGCGTCGAACCACGCTCCACAACGTGCTCCCGAAGGAATGTCCGCCGTCTTACATAGACCAGCTCATCGCATGTACTCCACTATAGGCGAATCTGGCCCCCGCGTCAACGTTTTGTTTGAACCGGGTTGACATCTTCCTAAAAATTAGGATAATCAATAGTGTTAGCACTCTTATTATGAGAGTGCCAAAAATGAACAAACAAAAAGGAGAACGATCATGACAAAGAAACAGTTTCAAGCCGAATCGAAACGAATTTTAGAGTTGATGGTCCACTCAATCTATACGCATAAGGACATCTTCCTCCGTGAGCTCATCTCGAACGCGAGTGACGCCATCGACAAGATGTATTACCGGGCTTTGTCGGATGAGACAATCGACTTCAACAAGGACGACTACTTCATTAAAGTCGAGCTCGATAAAGACGCCCGCACGATCACCATCCGTGACACTGGAATCGGGATGACAGCTGACGAGCTCGAGTCGAATCTCGGGATTATCGCCAAGAGCGGCTCGCTCGCGATGAAGCAAGCGACGAAGATGGAAGAAGACCGCAGCCTCATCGGCCAATTCGGCGTCGGCTTTTACTCGGCGTTCATGGTGGCCGACCGCGTGACGGTCCGCACCCGCTCGGTCGACAGCGAACAAGGCTACTTGTGGGAATCAGAAGGCACGGACGGTTACACGATCGAGCCGACGGATAAGACCGAAATCGGGACTGAGATCACGTTGCACGTGAAAGCTGACACGGACGACGAGACGTACTCATCATTCCTCGAAGAGTACGAGATCCGTTCGCTCATCAAGAAGCATTCGGACTTCATCCGCTATCCGATTAAGCTCGACGTGGCGAAGCACCGTCAAAAAGACGACTCGGATGAGTACGAGGACTACGTTGAAGAAGAGACGGTCAACAGCATGGTGCCGATTTGGCGCAAACGGAAGAGCGAGCTGTCGGACGAGGACTACAAGGCGTTCTATCACGAGAAGCGCTACGGCTTCGACGAGCCGCTCAAACACCTTCACTTGAACGTCGACGGCACGATCCGGTATCAGTCGATCCTCTACATCCCATCGACGGTCCCGTTCGACTATTACACGAAAGAGTTCGAGAAAGGACTCGAGCTGTACTCGAATGGCGTCCTGATCATGGAGAAGTCGCCTGACCTGCTCCCGGACTATTTCGGTTTCGTCAAAGGGATGGTTGACTCGGAAGACCTGTCGCTCAACATTTCCCGGGAGATGTTGCAGCAAGACCGCCAACTCCGAGTCATCGCCAAGAACGTGAAGTCGAAAATCAAAGGCATGCTCGAGAAGATGCTCCAAAACGAGCGCGAAGACTATGAGAAGTTCTTCGAGTCGTTCGGCCGTCAAATCAAGTTCGGCGTCTACGACCAGTTCGGCGCCGCCAAGGACGAGTTGAAAGACTTGCTCTTGTTCCACTCATCGAACGAGAAGAAGCTCGTCACGCTCAAAGAGTACGTCGCGCGCATGAAAGACGATCAAAAGTACATCTATTACGCGACGGGTGAATCGATTCACCGCATCGACCTGTTGCCACAGGCAGAACGCTTGAAAGAAGAAGGGTTCGAGATTCTCTACTTCACCGAAGAAATCGACGAGTTCGCCATCAAGATGCTCCAGTCGTATGACGACAAAGCGTTCAAGTCGATCGCGAGCGGTGACCTCGGGCTTGATGACGAGGCGGCCCATTCCCTCAACGAGGACAACAAAGACTTGTTCGCCTTCATGAAGCAAGAGCTCGGGGACCGCGTCAAAGAAGTGCGCGCCTCGACACGACTCAAGTCACACCCGGTCTGCTTGACGGTCGCCGGCGACGTCTCGATCGAGATGGAGAAGATTTTGAATACGATGCCGAACGGCGGCGGCATGAAAGCGGAGAAAGTGCTTGAAGTGAACGCCGACCACGCCATCTTCCAGACGTTACAGCGCATCTACAAGGAAGATGAAGCGAAAGCGAAACAGTATACCGATTTGCTCTATCAGCAAGCGCTCCTCATCGAAGGGCTACCGATTGAAGACCCGGTCGCCTATTCGAACGCGGTGTGTGCGTTGATGGCGGAATAAGTGAAAGGCAGAGGGCGACCTCTGTCTTTTTCGTTTATTCAGTGAGAGACGTGATACAATTTATATAGATGAATTTTTTGGGGATGAGGTGTCGTATGCTGTTCGAAAAAAATAAATTGTACAAACGTTCGGAACTCCATGATCGGTATGGCGGAAGTCGACAACGAGGGATTAGTACACCCAACAAACATAAACTTATCTTTATATTCGATAGTGGAATGGACGAAGAGTTTGGATACAAAAATGGTTGGAACGAAGATGATGGCCTCTATTATTACAGCGGAGAAGGACAGGAAGGAAATCAATCGTTCTCGTTCGGCAACAAAGCGCTCCTTAACCATGTAGAGAACGGCGAAGACGTTTATTTATTTGAATCACTCGGACGAGGGACTTATCGCTTTGTCGATCAACTCATTTTAATTGGATTCGATATTCAATTTGGAATTGATAAATATCATAATCAACGAGAAGTGATCGTCTTTGCATTTGAACCATTACACGTCATTCAGGAAGAAGCCCATCAGTTTTCAACGACAATGCGCTATAAATCAATTGAAGAGTTAGAGGAAATTGCATCTCGCGATCCAAAACGAGCAACTGGTTTAAGTATGTCTGCTCGAAAGTTACAAGTTCGCGAGCAAACAGCGGCGCTTCATTATTACGTGCTGGCTCGTGCTAATAACTGTTGCGAAGCTTGTGGGCAACCAGCTCCGTTTGAAACGGAAAACGGACCTTATCTCGAGCTCCACTCGCTCTACAAAGAATCCGATGATGGCTTGTCGCAACCTGACCAAGTTGTAGCAGTTTGTCCGAACTGTCACGCTCGCTTGCATAAAGCCATTGAGCGAGCAACATTTAATCAGCACATTATAAATACAGTTCAGCAACCTTGATCTACTTCAGATTGAGGTTTTTTGTTTGTAATTGATAATATGGTGATTTCATACGAGAATCGTCTTCTCATTCCATTAATAATTCTGCTTCTTCAAGTTAGTATTTACTTTTTTTACATAGGTTATTGAAAACAAAAGCACATTTATTTTGTAATCGTTTTCTTTCCTTTCATCAAGCGTTTTATCCGTTCAACGTTGATATATCAACTTTTTACCAAGCATGCAAACGCCTTGACATTTTTGGCGGGTTATATGAAGTTAGTATTACATTATAATTATTCTAGTAGAGACGAAAGTCCACTAGAGTAAAAAAACAAGGAGGACATATCCCATGTCATTAATCGGCAAAGAAATCTTACCTTTCAAAGCACAAGCATTCCAAACAGGTGAATTCCTCGAAGTATCAGACAACGACTTCAAAGGTCAATGGAGCGTCGTTTGCTTCTACCCAGCTGACTTCACATTCGTCTGTCCGACTGAACTTGAAGATCTTCAAAACGAATACGCGACACTTAAAAACCTAGGCGTCGAAGTTTACTCAGTATCGACTGACACACACTTCACGCACAAAGCATGGCACGAAACGTCTGAGAAAATCGGCAAAATCGAGTACATCATGATTGGTGACCCATCACACACAATCTCACGTAACTTCGACGTCTTGAACGAAGAAGATGGCCTTGCTGACCGCGGTACGTTCATCATCGACCCAGACGGCGTCATCCAAACCGTTGAAATCAACGCAGACGGCATCGGTCGTGACGCGAGCACGCTCGTCAACAAAATTAAAGCGGCACAATACGTCCGCAATAACCCAGGCGAAGTTTGCCCGGCGAAATGGGAAGAAGGTTCTGCAACACTTCGCCCGAGCCTCGACCTCGTCGGCAAGTTGTAAGGAGCGGATTTCATGTTAGAAGCAGATATTAAACAACAGTTGGACCAATATCTCCAGCTCATGGAGGGCGACGTCGTCCTCCGTGTCAGCGCTGGAGACGACGCGGTCTCTAAAGAGATGCTCGACCTCGTGAACGAACTCGCGAGCATGTCGTCACGCATCTCGGTCGAGAACGTCACGCTCGAACGCACACCGAGCTTCAGCGTGAGCCGTCCGTCTGAAGAGACAGGGATCGTCTTCGCAGGAATCCCGCTCGGTCACGAGTTCACGTCACTCGTCCTCGCGTTGCTCCAAGTGAGCGGCCGGGCGCCGAAAGTCGACGCGGACGCGATCAAACAGATTCAAAACATTCAAGGCACTTACCACTTTGAATCGTATATCAGCCTCAGCTGCCACAACTGCCCGGACGTCGTCCAGGCACTCAACGTCATGAGCGTGCTCAACCCGAACATCTCGCATACGATGATTGACGGTGGTGCGTTCAAGGCAGAAGTTGAAGCGAAAGAGATCATGGCTGTCCCGACCGTCTTCTTGAACGGTGAGGCGTTCGGCAACGGACGCATGTCACTTGAAGAGATTTTGGCGAAACTCGGCACTGGCCCTGACGCTTCAGCATTCGACAACAAAGACCCGTATGACGTCCTCGTCATCGGTGGCGGCCCAGCTGGTGCGAGCGCAGCGGTTTACGCGGCTCGTAAAGGCATCCGGACCGGCATCGTCGCAGAACGCTTCGGTGGTCAAGTGATGGACACGATGGGGATTGAGAACTTCATCGGCACCTCTTACACGGAAGGCCCGAAACTCGTCGCGAGCTTGGAAGAGCATGTGAAAGAGTACGGCATCGACGTCATGAACCTCCAGCGCGCGAAGCGTCTTGAGAAAACTGACCTCGTCGAAGTCGAACTTGAGAACGGTGCCGTCTTGAAGAGTAAGAGTGTCATCCTGTCGACTGGTGCACGCTGGCGCAACGTCAACGTCCCAGGTGAAGCCGAGTTCAAAAACAAAGGTGTCGCCTACTGCCCGCACTGTGATGGCCCTCTCTTCGAAGGCAAGCGCGTCGCAGTCATCGGTGGCGGCAACTCTGGAATCGAAGCAGCGATCGACCTCGCTGGGATTGTTAAACACGTGACGGTGCTCGAGTTCGCTTCTGAACTCAAAGCCGACCAAGTGCTTCAAGACCGTCTCCACAGCCTCCCGAACGTGACCGTCGTCACGAACGCACAGACGACAGAAATCACGGGTACGGACAAAGTGAACGGCATCTCGTACTTGTCTCGTGAGACGAACGAGACGCATCACGTCGAACTCGAAGGTGTCTTCGTCCAAATCGGACTCGTCCCGAACACGGACTGGCTCGACTCGGTCGAACGCAACAACTTCGGTGAGATCGTCGTCGACCGTCACGGTGCGACGAACATCCCAGGCGTGTTCGCAGCAGGCGACTGCACGAACAGCGCCTACAAACAAATCATCATCTCGATGGGGTCTGGTGCGACTGCCGCACTCGGTGCTTTCGATTATATGATTCGCAACTAATAGGAAACGCGTCCTCACATTGGAGGACGCGTTTTTATAATGTCTCCCGAGTCTGGTAGAAACAAGATTTTGTCTCCAGAATCGATTTCAAACAAGTAGACGCGATCCGGTCGAAATGGGTTCCATCCCCTGTCCGATACACCGAGATCATTCACATATGTCACGTTCTTGTGTTCTCTTTTTCAAACCATAAAAAGTAGTTTCGTATTGTTTAAGAACGTGCCTCAAACCCGCATGAAATGGGGTTTTGTTGCAATCTGATTTTGTATTGTACATTTTCGTTTGGACCCTTTTTGCAAATTAAAACACCGGATAAACACCAACTATTTCTCTTAAAGTACACTTTTCTATAAAAAATGTACTGCAAGGATTTTTCTAACCTTACAGCACACTCGAAATTGCCTTGTGTACCCGTTTGCAGCACACTATAATATTTTCCAACAAATGGGGGAAACTAATTTGTATGATGAATTATAAAATTAAGTGCAACACCTGAACGTGAACGCAAAAAAGCCCATAGCGACGGCCTCGTGTAGAATGAAGTTACCACACAAACATTCAGACGGAGGAATCGCTATGAGCTACACCCATCTTACCACAGCCGAACGCGTGAAAATAGAGACCTATCTGGAGCTCGGGATGTCCATCCGGTCCATC
>NZ_QSGS01000039.1 GCF_003467445.1 Exiguobacterium sp. AM39-5BH | reverse complement strand
GTGGAGCCCGTAGGGCGAAGTACCGGATTTCACGCTGCCAAGAAAAGCCTCTAGTGAGGAGGTCGGCGCCAGTACCGTAAACCGACACAGGTAGGCGAGATGAGAATTCTAAGACGCGCGGGATAACTCTCGTTAAGGAACTCGGCAAAATGGTCCCGTAACTTCGGGAGAAGGGACGCTTATGGCGACATAAGCCGCAGTGAATAGGCCCAAACGACTGTTTAGCAAAAACACAGGTCTCTGCTAAATCGCAAGATGAAGTATAGGGGCTGACGCCTGCCCGGTGCTGGAAGGTTAAGGGGATGTGTCATCGCAAGAGAAGCACTGAACCGAAGCCCCAGTAAACGGCGGCCGTAACTATAACGGTCCTAAGGTAGCGAAATTCCTTGTCGGGTAAGTTCCGACCCGCACGAAAGGCGTAACGATTTGGGCACTGTCTCAACGAGAGACCCGGTGAAATCATAGTACCTGTGAAGATGCAGGTTACCCGCGACAGGACGGAAAGACCCCATGGAGCTTTACTACAGCCTGATATTGAGGCTTTGTACGCGATGTACAGGATAGGTGGGAGTTTGTGAAGCCGGAGCGCCAGCTTCGGTGGAGACACCCTTGGGATACCACCCTTTGCGTATAGAGTCTCTAACTCGCAGCCGTGACCCGGCTGGAGGACCGTGTCAGGTGGGTAGTTTGACTGGGGCGGTCGCCTCCTAAACAGTAACGGAGGCGCCCAAAGGTTCCCTCAGAATGGTTGGAAATCATTCGAAGAGTGCAAAGGCAGAAGGGAGCTTGACTGCGAGACCTACAAGTCGAGCAGGGACGAAAGTCGGGCTTAGTGATCCGGTGGTTCCGCATGGAAGGGCCATCGCTCAACGGATAAAAGCTACCCTGGGGATAACAGGCTGATCTCCCCCAAGAGTCCACATCGACGGGGAGGTTTGGCACCTCGATGTCGGCTCATCGCATCCTGGGGCTGGAGTAGGTCCCAAGGGTTGGGCTGTTCGCCCATTAAAGCGGTACGCGAGCTGGGTTCAGAACGTCGTGAGACAGTTCGGTCCCTATCCGTCGTGGGCGCAGGAAATTTGAGGAGAGCTGTCCTTAGTACGAGAGGACCGGGATGGACGCACCGCTGGTGTACCAGTTGTTCCGCCAGGAGCATCGCTGGGTAGCTACGTGCGGACGGGATAAGTGCTGAAAGCATCTAAGCATGAAGCCCCCTCCGAGATGAGATTTCCCTTTGAGCAATCAAGAAAGACCCCTCAGAGACGATGAGGTAGATAGGTCATGGGTGGAAGCACGGCGACGTGTGGAGCTGAATGATACTAATCGGTCGAGGCTTTGATCTAGTCTAA
>NZ_QSGS01000038.1 GCF_003467445.1 Exiguobacterium sp. AM39-5BH | reverse complement strand
GTGGTTCTTACGCAATGTTGGTGAGGTAGTGATACCGACATTATGGGAATAAAATCAAAAAGGATTGATTCTCATGAACGAGTTGGAGTTCTTAGATGATCGACTGTGCGTCACGAGTGCTCACTCACACGATGGGGTGAGACACTGTGCCGCTCGTCTCGTGTCCAGCGGTGCATGCTGTCCAGACTGTGGTCGGTTTTGTCACCGACGTCACAGTTTCACGACACGGCGGCTAAAAGACTTCTCAGGAATACATCAAGTTTTCCGTCTGAACATTCAAGTACCGAAATGGTTCTGCGACAACTCAATATGCCAACGTTCCATCTTTACAGAGCGATTGCCGTGGGCCATTTCTCATTCGCGGAGAACGCTCCGTACGGAGCGTGTGTTGTCCACTTTAATGTTGGCCATGAGTGCGAAGGAAGCCGAGCGTGTTACGACCGTCCTAGGTTTTCGAATCAGTCACGACACACTACTTAGGGTGCTACGACGCGTTCCCGTTCCGAGCCCCTGCGCTGAGGTGATCGGCATTGATGACTTCGCCTTCAAAAAGGGTCACCGATACGGGACCATCATCTGTGACGCGACCACCCATCGTCCCATCGACCTGCTGCGGACCCGCGAAGCAGACACGTTGAAGGATTGGCTTGTGAATCTGGAGAAACGGCCTATCCGCGCATCGGTCGATCGATTCCCAGCCTATCAAGAGGCATTGCTCGACCAGGACATCGTAGTGGTGAGCGACCGCTTCCACCTCGTAGATAACCTATGGCGATGCCTCAATTCGATATGCCAGCGTGTCCTCCCCTCTCGAATCCCTGTAAATCCGAAAGGTGCCGTATCATACGGTTTGAAACCGCAACATCCGACTGGATCCGAGAACGAGACAAAACGACCGTTGGTCGAAAGGGTTCAAAGCATGCACCGCCAAGGGATGAGTCTGAATGCGATCGCCCAGATGCTCAGCTTGAATTGGAGGACCGTCAAAAAATACAGTGATCCGGCTTACGAACCCTCCCCGCCGAAACGACAAAGACCTCACTTGATCGATCGTTTCATGCCACAATTGAGGGAATGTGTCCGAAATCGATACACACTCCAGGAAACGGACGCTCATCTGAGACAATTAGGTTACAGAGGCTCGTTTGGCGCGGTCCGTCACCGTTCACGTGACGCCCGGAGTGAGGGTCTTCCCGAACCCCAGGTTTTCGTATCGCGCAAGGATGCCTGTCGTCTACTCTGGCAATGGCCTGTCACTAGGACGGATGACACCATCGATGTCTCGTACCTGTTGGTCCGTTACGAAGACCTCGCCATCCCGTTCTGTTTCATTCAAGGATTTCGGGAAGCGATTCGGGAACGGGACGCGGGGCATCTCCTTTCGTTGATCACCAATCCACAAGTCACATCACATCCCGGACTGAAGCGTTTCGTGGGTCGCCTCAAACAAAATGTAGAGGTGATCCTGGCAGCCTGTCAGTTTGAAGAAAGCAATGGTTACGTGGAAGGAAACGTCAATCGTCTAAAGATGATGAAGCGACTCATGTACGGAAGGGGAAATTTTGACTTGCTCAGAATTCGGGTGCTTTGTCGAAATCCCGATCCGAGTTGTGCTCACTGATATTCCAAAAAAATGAGCGACCACCTTCGGGCGATTGCTCATCATC
>NZ_QSGS01000037.1 GCF_003467445.1 Exiguobacterium sp. AM39-5BH | reverse complement strand
ATTCATAATATTGATTCCTTTGTGTTTTTGACTGAGCACATGGTAAATAAAATTAATGTGTCAAAACCGTATACAGTAGTGGAAGGGATTGCTCCAATTTTAAAGGAATTAGCTTTTAAGAAAACTGAAATTTATGATGGAGATTTTGATAATACTATTCTTTATACCGGTGGGATTAATGAGAATTATGGAGTAATAAAATTGATATTAGAGTTTATGAAGATAAAAGATCAGAAATTAAGATTATTTATATGTGGTGCTGGACCTGACGAAGATAAAGTGAAAAAGTTGTCAAAACTAGATGCTAGAATTTTTTACTTTGGTCTATTATCTAGAGAAGAAGTTTTATATTTTCAGAGCAAATGTACCCTATTAATAAATCCACGCTCAAGTAATGAAGAGTATACAAAATACAGTTTTCCATCAAAGTTATTAGAATATATGAGTTCGGGAAGACCTGTTGCGGCATATATGTTAGACGGAATTCCGAAAGAATATAGAAATCATATTTTAGAACTAAATTCCGAACTGGATTTAAATGTCCAAATAAGAGAAATCATGAAAATGGATATCACGAAACTAAATGAAATAGGTAATCTTGCGAAAGAATTTGTGGAGAATAACAAAAATAAAAATATTCAATCTTTAAGAATTTTAAAATTAATTAGAGAAAACAATGGAGAAAATTTCAATGGATAAAAATAAAACATTTGATATTCCTATCGTTCTTTTTATTTTCAAAAGAGTAGATAAAACTCAATTAATTATAAAACGTATATCTGAAATTAGACCCAAAAAAATTTATATAATTGCTGATGGCCCTAGAGACATTACTGAAGCTGAAGTTGTTAACAGGTGCCGACAAATGATTGAAGAAAGCATTGATTGGGAATGCGAAATCATAAAAAATTATTCACAAAATAATAGAGGTGTTTATGAAAATATTGGGGAAGGTGCAAAATGGGTCTTTAAAAAGGAGGAACAAGCTATTTTCCTTGAAGACGACAATTTGCCTGATCTATCCTTTTTCGATTTTTGTAAAGAAATGTTAAGTGAATACCGAAGTGATGATAGGATTTTGTGGATATGTGGAACTAATTATCTTGAAGAATTTGAAAATAAAGAAAATACTAGTTATGTATTTACACAACATTTATTACCGTGTGGTTGGGCGTCTTGGAGTGATAAATTTTTAAAATATTATGATGGAAACTTAAACAAACTCGATAACGATGGATTGCAAAAAATCAAAAGCACTTACAAAAATAGAAGCTTATTTATTCAACAAAGTCAGTTAATGATTAATGAAAAAAAGAGAATTGAAAAAAACTAAAACCTGTTTCCTGGGACTACCAAATGGAATTTTCGCTCAGGTATAATAATTTATTAGGCATTTCTCCAACGAAAAACTTAATTGAAAATATAGGTGTGGATGAACACTCCATTCACGGAGGCACTAGTTTTGAGAATACAATGACTAGAAGATTTTGTAGCATGAAATCATATGAAATGAAGTTTCCTTTAGTACATCCACCTGAAATTAAGATTGATAAAGTATACGAAAAAAAAATCGGGAAAATTATTTTACATCCTTACCAAGATCGAGTAAAAAGAAATATTTCTAAGGTCCTTAGAAAGCTCATTAGATTTGAAGATGATAAACCTTTATTCTATAAATATAGAA
>NZ_QSGS01000036.1 GCF_003467445.1 Exiguobacterium sp. AM39-5BH | reverse complement strand
TGAACTGCTCCCCGTCAAGTAGACAGGGCAAATAATGAAAACCGGACTATGCGGCTTGAGACCTGTATTCTACAGGGCTCAAGCCGTTTAGTCGTTTCTGGAAACGATCATGGTTGTAGAACGATATGTAGGTCTCGATGGCTGATGTGAGTTCGCTGTAGGCCTGGAACTCACGCAAATAGTACATCTCGACTTTCAGGGTACCCCAAAAACCCTCGATCGGGGCGTTGTCGAGACAACGTCCGACCCGGGACATGCTGTGGGTCAGCCCCGCGTCTTCCACCATGCGTTTGAACCCTCTCGAGGTATATTGGAACCCCCGGTCGCTATGGATCATCGGACTCGCTCCTGAACGGAGCCCCGCGATGGCTGGGATCATCGTCTGGAAGACGAGCGCGTTGTTGTTGGATTTCCCGATGCGATAGGCGACGATCGAGCCGTCATAAAGGTCGATGATCGCGCTCAGATATGCCTTCCTTCCGGCGCCATATTTGAACTCGGTGACGTCGGTGCACCACTTCTCGTCCGGTCGGGACGCGCTGAATTCTCGGTTCATCAGGTTCTCGGCCACATGCTGCGGTGACGACTTCTTGTGCCGTTTTCGCTTCTGGCGGATGACCGAACGGATCTCATGGATGCGCATGAGACGATAGATACGCTTCTCGTTGTATGCCGGCAGGCCATGCTGGCGTCGTCTCCGGTTGACCGTCATGGTGATCCGTCGATAGCCGTAGGTCCCGTTCACCTGGTCGTAGAGGAGGCGGATGTCCTCTAGTAGGCTTAGGTTCTCCTCCTCGCGTACCGAGACGGTACGCTTCAACCATTTATAGTAGGCGGCCCGTGAGACCTGCGCGATCTCGCACAGGAGCACGACCGGGAACGTGTCGGTCGTCGACATTTCCTCGATCGCCATGTAACGCAATTGTAGCCGGATTTGGCTGATCAACCTCTCCTCTCGATCTCCTCTAACTTTTTTAGGAACAGGTTCTCGGCCCGCAGGCGCTCGTTCTCCCGCTCGATCTGTTGGATGCGACGTTCGAGCTTCTCTTCGTTGGTCAGTTCCTCTTCTTGCTTCGTCCGTCCGCGGCGGTCCTCGAGCCCGTGCACGCCATCGGCGTCATATTTTTTCGTCCAGCCGTAGACCTGGTGGTACGACACGGCGAATATCTCGGCCGTCCGTTGATAGTTCCGTCCATTGTCCAGGCAATACCTGACGATCTCCATGCGTTCCTCGAATGTGGTCTTTCTCCCTTTTGTCATAGCTCGATCCATCCCTTTTCTCGAATCTGTTAACTCGCTATGACTAGTATACTTCTTGATCCACCGATATAGAACCGAACGACTACTGATTTGATGTCTGGAGAGGACTTCCACCATGGTGACCCCATCGAGATAGTCACGTACGGCCGCTATTTTCTGTTCCTTTGTGTACAGTTTCCATGTCCTCGACTCCTTCAAGGCGTCGATTCCGCCGGTCTCGAATTTCACTTTCCACACCCGGAGGGTATGCTCAGAGACGTCATGGGCCTCCTCGATTTCCTTCCACGTATATGTTTCTTCTTCCATCATCCGTAGCGCACTCAGTTTTTGTTCGATTGAATGCCGACTTCTCGCCATAAAAAACACTCCCCAATCAGATAAACAGATTTGTTATTTCATCTGTCTACCTATTGGGGAGCATATCA
>NZ_QSGS01000035.1 GCF_003467445.1 Exiguobacterium sp. AM39-5BH | reverse complement strand
CGGTATTAGCCCCGATTTCTCGTGGTTATCCCAGACCTGAGGGCAGGTTCTTTACGTGTTACTCACCCGTCCGCCGCTCATTCCGTCGACTTCCCCCCGAAGGGTTCCGTCGATTTCCTGCGCTCGACTTGCATGTATTAGGCACGCCGCCAGCGTTCGTCCTGAGCCAGGATCAAACTCTCCACAGAATTTGATATAGCTCTTTAAAAATGACGAAGCTTGCGCTTCATTCAAAAATTGTAAAACATTTTTGCCTCATCGTTCAGTTTTCAAAGACCAAATTGAATTAAGAAATGGTCGGGAAGACAGGATTCGAACCTGCGACCCCTTGGTCCCAAACCAAGTGCTCTACCAAGCTGAGCTACTTCCCGTTATAAATGGTGCACCCTGAGAGATTCGAACTCCCGGCCTTTAGATTCGTAGTCTAACGCTCTATCCAGCTGAGCTAAGGGTGCATTAATGCGGTCGAGAGGACTTGAACCTCCACGGTGTTAACCACCACTAGGCCCTCAACCTAGCGCGTCTACCGATTCCGCCACGACCGCATATAATTGGAGCGGAAGACGGGATTCGAACCCGCGACCCCGACCTTGGCAAGGTCGTATTCTACCACTGAACTACTTCCGCAATATAAAGTTAGATTAGAGATGCGGGTGAAGGGACTCGAACCCCCACGTCAAAGACACTAGATCCTAAGTCTAGCGCGTCTACCAATTCCGCCACACCCGCATATAATATTTAAGTATAGAAATTAATGAGAAATGGTGAGCCATGCAGGGCTCGAACCTGCGACCCTCTGATTAAAAGTCAGATGCTCTACCAACTGAGCTAATGGCTCATTAATTTTTTAAAATGGGGCGGCTGAAGGGAATTGAACCCTCGAATGCCGGAATCACAATCCGGTGCGTTAACCACTTCGCCACAACCGCCATGAGAAAAATGGTGCCGGCGAAAGGATTCGAACCCTCGACCCTCTGATTACAAGTCAGATGCTCTACCAACTGAGCTACACCGGCGCTGTAAATGGTGGCTTTGGACGGAATCGAACCGCCGACACAAGGATTTTCAGTCCTTTGCTCTACCAACTGAGCTACAAAGCCATGTATGTAGTAATTCAATTAAAAAAATGGCGGTCCTGACGGGGGTCGAACCCGCGATCTCCTGCGTGACAGGCAGGCATGTTAACCACTACACCACAGGACCACACTAATTGCGGGGGCTGGATTTGAACCAACGACCTTCGGGTTATGAGCCCGACGAGCTACCAGACTGCTCCACCCCGCGACGATATAAAATTTAAATGGTGACCCGTACGGGATTCGAACCCGTGTTACCGCCGTGAAAGGGCGGTGTCTTAACCGCTTGACCAACGGGCCATACTATTGATTGAAAAACTGGCGGAGAGCAAGGGATTCGAACCCTTGAGACGGTTTTGCCGCCTACACGAATTCCAATCGTGCTCCTTCGGCCACTCGGACAGCTCTCCAAAAAGAGAAAAGTGGCTCCGCAAGTAGGATTTGAACCTACGACCTACCGGTTAACAGCCGGTTGCTCTACCACTGAGCTATTGCGGAACGATCTTGCCTGGCAGCGTCCTATCCTCACAGGGGGAGACCCCCAACTACTTTCGGCGCTGAAGCGCTTAACTTCCGTGTTCGGCATGGGAACGGGTGTGGCCGCTTCGCTATCGCCACCAGACAA
>NZ_QSGS01000034.1 GCF_003467445.1 Exiguobacterium sp. AM39-5BH | reverse complement strand
CGAGGGCACTGAAAAACCCCCGCTCTATCGAGCGTGAGAACGTGAAAAAGGCGATTGGCCCGACTTGTGTCGGGACGATCGCCTTTTTTCCTTGCCTTTAATCTGTTTCTTCTTTCCGGAGGGTGATGATTCGCTTCAGATTGACCGCGACGATCGCCATCACGCTCTGTAAGGTCATGCCTTTCAGGTCTGGCGTCTTGTTGCGCGCCAGACCCTGGGGGTTCTTCAGTTGACTGTTCTTCGGCTCGATCGCGAAGCGCTTCCGACGATGATCCTTGAAGTCATCGGTCTGCTCGTATTCGAACTGTTCGCTGTGCTCCCTCGATTTCAATGACACGCTGTAGGACTTCGATTTGGCCCCGTCCTTGTAACACCCTTCGCGCAAGGGGCACTGCTTGCACAGCTCGATGTTGAAGAAATGGCTCTCCACTTGGTTCTGTCCGACGTTCTTGCGTCCGCCACGGACTTTGCGGACGGCCATGTGCCCGGCTGGGCAGACGTAACGTTCGGCGTCCTTGTTGTAGGTGAAGCCCTCGACACGGTTCGGTGCCGGCGAATAGACCTGGGGGTTCAACGGCGCGACGAGCTTGCATCCTTGCGAGGCGGCATAGATCAGGTTGTCCCGGCTCGAATAGGCCCCGTCGCCCACGATATGGTCGAACTCGGCCCCTGCACGGTGGCTCTTCTCGACGAGCCTTGCCAGCTGATGCCCGTCCGCCGCTTCGCCAGACGTGACCACAACGGCGGTGATGATGCCCTCCTCTGTCATCGCGAGATGATGTTTGTAACCGAAGAATGAGGAGTCAGCGCTCTTGTGCCCGGTCCGGGCATCGGGATCCCTAGAGACCTGAAGCTCGACATGGGCGTCTTCCGCGAACTCGCGGACCCGGTTCACCCGGTCGCGGATATGTTCGCGCGCCATCAGTTCGGGCATCTCGGTCTCGACGGTCTCCGCGACGGCGAGCGCATACGTGAGGAGCTGGTCGATGTCGGACTCGTCCACCTTCTCTGGGAAGCGGCCCTTCGCGTTCACGGTTTCCTTGTAGCACGCATGACGGATCGCCTTCGCCTCCTCGATGATCGCCTGCCCGATTGGTTTTTGCCCGTACCGGGCCCGTGAATGGGTCGCGTCGACGATCAATGTCCGTGACTTGAGCAGTCCCATCCCTTTCGCGACCTCGACCGTATGTTCGATCAACTTGTCGAGCAGCTCGTCGTCGGCCATGCGCTGACGCCGGAACTTTGTGAGCGAAGAGGGGTTGATGACGTCCTCCTCGGGCGCCAGGTCCAGAAAATATTTGTAGGCGAGGTCGGTCTTCGCCCGTCTGACGAGGTCGACGTCGGACAGGTTCGAGTGCGCCTTCAGGAACAGATACTTGAACATCCGGACAGGATGGACGGCCATCCGACCGTTGTCGTGGCAATACGTGTCCTCGAGCAGGTCGGTGATGAAATCGAACGGGACGAGGTCGTGGATGAGCCGCAGCTCGTCATCGGCCGGGATCAACAGGTCATAGAGGGCCGCATACGGGCTCGGCGGCATGTTCGGCAGGTCGGGCATCATCGGGATCGCCTCCAAGTTGGTTGGTTACTGCCAGTATAGTCCGGAATGCAGGACGCGTACAGCACCGCCCGAGGGCACGCCGACTCCCGGGGAATCAGCGGGCAAGGCGAGACCCAGCAGCGACGACGTCGCGATGCGGCTCGACGCCCGCCCCCAGGAAAGCGGCGTGCCGGACAGGGCGGCTGAAGGACGATGAAAACAGAGGAGCGCCATCCCTCCCGGGACGACGCTCCTCTGTTAAAATCATTTGAAGTTTTTCAGTGCCCTC
>NZ_QSGS01000033.1 GCF_003467445.1 Exiguobacterium sp. AM39-5BH | reverse complement strand
TGTCAACAGCGGTTTAAAATTCCTTCTTAATAACGGATTAAAAATCCCTTTTTTACACGTTACTCTTGGAAACTATCGACACGGGTCGGCTGGATGCCGGCCCGTTTCTTTTCCCTCATCCGATATGAATCTCCCCGAATGTTAAAAGTGGTCGCATGATGAAGAAGGCGATCTAAAATTGCGGTTGCCAAAACCTCGTCACCAAATATTTTTCCCCATTCAATATATGACTTGTTTGAAGTCAGGATGATCGAGCCTCTCTCATATCTCTTCGAGATGATTTGAAACAGCGCATTCGCACTGATGGGGTCGAACGGAAAATAACCGATTTCGTCTAGAATGAGTAGCTCGGATCGACAGTACCTTTTGATGATACGAGGAAGAAGGCCAGATTTCTCTGCTTTTTGACACTCCTCGACAAAATCGTTCGCGGTAATGAACGAAGTCCGATAACCTTTCGTGACAGCTTCCGCAGCGATTGAAATTGCCAAGTGTGTCTTCCCCACCCCCGGCGGGCCCAATAATAATACATTGAAGCCGTTATCGATGAACCGACAGGTCATCACCTCCCTGACGCGCTTTTCATTGATGCTCGGCTGAAACGCAAAGTCGAAGTCTTCTAGCGTCTTAAAATAGGGGAGTCTGGCACGTTTTATTCGTTTCGATAGCTCTGTTGACTCACGGTGTTCGATTTCCGTCATCAGAATACTGTTTAGAAAGTCCGAATATGCTACATTATTCTTGGAGGCATCTTCAAGGATTCCTTCAAGCTGGTTGGCCGACAATTGCCATCCAACTTTTTCTAAGCGTTCAGTGAGAAGGTCCGTGTTCATTCGTGATCGCTCCTTTCGAACTGTTCGTACACTTGAAGGGAACGACGTTCCACTTCAGGAATATCGGGCTGGAGACGACGGGTCGGCAAACCTTTTTGAGTCGTTTCTAGCCCTTTGTAATGCTCTAAATTTAGTTGATACTTCAAGTTCCCGGAGGCAATCGGATGTTGGGCGATTTGTTCGCCATCAGCGTAGACCTCGAGATGATGGTCGAGAGTGATTCTAATTCGTACATGCTGTCCGACGAACCGGAACGGAACTGAATACTGTCGTCCTTGGTAGGACACAAAACAGTCTTTGCTTACTTGACGTGTTTCCCAGCGATGGACCGGATAATGCGGCTTCAAATGTCCTGGTGCTAGAAAACCTTGTTCAACCTCGAAGCGTTTCTCAGGTGACTCTTTCGTCGTATCGTTTTTCTTTTTATTGGCCGTGTTTTGTAGCCACTCTAGGACGTCACGATTCAATTGTTCCAATGTCTTTCCGATACGTCGTTTGAAAAAGTTCTGTTTCATATAGCCGAATGAGCGCTCGATCTTCCCTTTCGTCTGTGCCCGTCTGGGCTTGCACGCCTTCGGCGTAATCCCATAATAGGCCAAGAAATCTTCGAACTTCTGATTGAACTTGATACCGTTTGGATTATGGCTGATGACCGCAGTTTTCATGTTGTCATAGAGAATCTGTTGCGGTACGCCATTGAAGAAGGCGAACGCATTCATATGGCACTTCATCAGAGTCTCCAGCGTCATGTCGGTCGTGAACTCGATGTATCGCATCCTTGAATAGCCGAGGATGATGGAGAAGGCATACACCATACGCATTTCACCGTCTACTTCATACGTCCCGACATCACTCCAATCCATCTGTCCCTGTCTTCCTGGCGGCGTTTCAAACCTAACGGTAGCCTGCTTTTTAGGCTGAAGTCTGTAAGGTTTCACGTACTCTCTCAGAATCGTCATTTTGCCTTCATAGCCTAACTTTTGAATCTCATCGAACAGAACCTCGCAATTGGTTGTACCTTCTTTTATACGTTCGTTTATGTAGTCTTTGTAGGGTTCGAGTTTTCCTTTCCTCTTTTTCCGCTTTACTTTCGTAGGTGCATTTTCCATCTTCAAATACTTTCGGATTGTCTTAGGATCATATCCCGTCTCGTCAGAGATGGCTTTGATTGTCCATCCTTTGCTTCTTAACTCACGAATCATAAAAAATCCCTCACTTCGGATCATGTCTCACACTCCATTTTCAGGTTGTCAGAATCATTATCCGTTAATTTGAGGGATTTTT
>NZ_QSGS01000032.1 GCF_003467445.1 Exiguobacterium sp. AM39-5BH | reverse complement strand
TTCCATCAACTGTTTTAGTATAACTACAGTTATATTTAAAAATGTCTAAACCATTTTTCATAGGAACTGGTTTTTCAGAGAAATTAGACAAGAACGTAATTCCTTGATCTAACAAAATTGATTGATTATCTCTTATAAGTTTAACAATTGAAGAAACATCTTCTTCCAATTCCCCTAAGATCTTTATACCTATAAGGTCATTCATATTATAAAGGTCAATCAAAATCTGCTCATCACTCTTCTCAATTAAATATAAAAGTTGACCAGAACGAACAAGCTTTTCCTCTAACGATTCTTCTTCTTTAACACGAGGGGAAAATGAAAAATAGTAACCTGGATACGCCGAATTAACATAAGTTAACCCGTAATCAGAAGCTTTTGACCGTAAAAGATTATTGAAAACTACCTGTATCTCTGTAGAAATATCAACTAAATCAGATCTAATACCTCTATACAAACTAGAGATAGAAGATAAATTATCATCCAGACTCAAAGTAACCACAGATAAAACACTCCTTAGACTTACTTATTTCTGATACCGTAAAAAGAAGAAGAGACCAACCAACCACCCTATCTATAAATGTATATGAGTTGGACCCATTAAAAAAAGTCTTTTTGTGGATTAGCGGTAAAATCTTCCCTTTTTTGATTTGTAGCGTAGTTTTTGCCGCTCTCCCTCTTCCTTCTACAAGTTTTACAATGCGCTTTTCTTTTATTAATTCTTGGATGGCACGTTTGAATGTAGTGTAAGACAAAATGATATTTGAATTTACCGATGATTGAACTAATTTAACTATCTCTCTTTGAGCAGCACAAATACACCCTCCGTTTTCACGTAAAACTGCAAGGATGTCTTCTTTCCATTCATCTAGATGACTATACGTACGTTCTTCACGCGGTTTTGCGCCTTCCCAGACCTGATACTTAAAAACGATACCAGACAATGTCTCTATCCAATACGATGAAGGGCCTAGCGGAGAACCAGGCTTGAAGGCGCTCTTCACTTTCCGTTTGACTTCGATTTGGCGAAGTGAAGGACTATTCTTTTCATTCCAACTATAGAGTGAAGACAAGGCTTGGTCTTCTTCATATCCTGCAGCCTTGTATGCGAGAGCAAGGGTGTAGCATGTATTATCACGTTGCCCTTCTTCCACGCCTTCTAATAGCTTTAGGATTGCTGGGTGAGATAATAAATCCGTCGATCCTAAAGCCACATTACCTTTCTTCGACTGATTCTCTTGTTGCTCGGTCAACCAGTCACAAAGGTCGTCAAAAGAGACACGTTCTCCCGAGCGGAAGATGGTATTTTCTTCTGTCGGTAATCGGAACCAACGTTCAGCCCCTATCGCTTGAACGTCCGCGTTCATATCCTCAGCAATCATTCGTTGAACGCGCTTATAGTGATCCACGACTTTTGGGAATGCGCGTCTTGGCTCTTTCAAGTACCAATACACATGAAAACCACCTGAGGGCGTCTTGACGATGAGTGACGGTGTCGGTAGCCCCGCACTCGTCACCCGGTCCATAACGTCCGGAAAAATCATCCCTGCATTCTCCGTCGTCTTGACATCGATATCGATCACCATGGCGTTCAGCAACGCAAAGAGCCCGCATGACGTTGGTCGTTGCGGTAGAATGTGTTCGGCGTGAAATATGTATACTTTTCTTTTGCCCCAAAGAGTGAGCGGTATGTACGGATGGCACGTGGTTGTGTGAACTCCTGGCAGACAAAGATCCATCCTAGCTCTTTGCTGTATCCGGTTTTCTCGATCTGAGAGGCTCGTTTCGGAGCTTCCGTTAATTGGTCTCGATAAAGATTTCTCAATACTTCCATGCTACATTCTCCTCTCTTCTTTTTATGTCTCATCGTAAATTGTTGAGTATCCATTTTTCTGAGATACGATGAACATTGTCGAGAAGAAAGAACAATGTTAAAATGATTGCATAAGAAAGACGCCTTTGTTCGTCACGTTTTTCTTTTGAACAACGCATGAAAAAGGACCAGTTCATCGTATTATGTTTTTAGAAATCTTGGTTTCTACAAATCTATTCATGATGGTTGGTTTAGGGTGAAGCGTTGTTAAATACACAGTCTGACTACTGAGTCAGATGATTCGGATCTGATAACGGCCAGGTTATCAGATTTTTTTATGTCGTTTTTCCTGTTGGAAAGAACTTCATAATCCTATGTTTTCATAAAAGAAACCGCTTAACAACAGCTTTTTTTCAAGGTTATGCTCATATGAAGCAATGTATACGTGTAGATTTGTATACATGTAGATTTGTATACATGTATACATGTAGATTTGTATACGTGTAGATTTGTATACATGTAGATTTGTATACATGTATACACTTTCAATCTTTTTAGATTAAGTATCTACGTTGATTTGAAGCCGTTTTTCAAATCCTTTGATTTTTACTGTATACATGTAGATTTGTATACATGTAGATTTGTATACATGTAGATTTGTAGATTTGTATACATGTATACATGTAGATTTGTAGATTTGTATACATGTAGATTTGTATACATGTAGATTTGTATACCATTTTTCACACGGGTGTAGAGGAATCAGTC
>NZ_QSGS01000031.1 GCF_003467445.1 Exiguobacterium sp. AM39-5BH | reverse complement strand
ATGTTATAGGGTGTATGTCTCCTGAAAATGTAAAATACGTTATTTCAAACAATTATGTGAAAACTAAAATAGTAGAAATTTGTCCAAATACAATTACACCTCAAAATATAGACTTGAAAGATAGTGAAAAGAAAAGTATTAGGCAAAAATATGACATACCGATTGATAAAACGATATACGTATATGGTGGAAACATAGGTAAGCCACAAGGTGTTGATTTTATCGTTGAATGTTTGCGACAAAACGAAGCAAACGTTGAGACCTTTATTTTAATAGTGGGATCAGGAACAGAGTACAAACGTTTAAGAAAAGCGTTCGATACCTACAAATTCAAAAAATCAAAGTTATTAGAGTCAATGCCCAAATCTGATTACGAACTTTTAGCTAATGCAAGTGATGTAGGTTTAGTATTTTTAGACTCTAGATTCACGATTCCTAACTTCCCTTCCCGAATTTTATCTTATATGCAGGCTGGAATGCCGATTTTACTTGCGACAGATAAAAGTACGGATGTAGGTAGACTTGTCGAGGAAAATTTATTTGGCCATTGGTGTGAGAGCACGAAATCAGATAGGTTTATCGAACTTATGAATCTTTTTAAAGATGAAGTATATAGAGAAGAATTAGGACGAAATGCAAAAAGGTATCTAAACAATAACTACACTTCTAAACATGCATACGAAATTATTATGAGTCATTTTGAGAAATGAGGAAAATAGATGTTTAATAATAAAACATTACTAATTACAGGCGGTACAGGCTCTTTTGGAAATGCTGTCATGGAACGTTTTCTTGAAACAGACATAAAAGAAATCCGAATTTTCTCACGAGATGAGAAAAAGCAAGAAGATATGCGCAAGAAATATCAGAATGATAAATTGAAATTTTATATTGGTGACGTTCGCGATCAAAACAGTGTGAAGAATTCAATGTATGGAGTTGACTATGTATTTCATGCCGCTGCATTAAAACAAGTACCATCATGTGAGTTCTTTCCATTGGAAGCAGTTAAAACAAACGTAATTGGTACTGAGAATGTTTTAAACGCTGCAATTGAAATTGGAGCTAAGAAGGTAATTTGTCTTTCGACAGATAAAGCTGCTATCCAATTAACGCAATGGGGATTTCGAAAGCAATGATGGAGAAAGTTTTTGTAGCAAAAGCAAGAACAATTGATGCGACGCAAACATTAATTTGTGGTACTCGTTATGGAAACGTGATGGCATCTCGTGGATCGGTCATTCCGTTGTTTATAGAGCAAATTAAAAACGGAGAACCGTTGACCGTCACTGATCCGAACATGACTCGTTTCTTGATGAGTTTAGAGGAGGCAGTCGAACTTGTGATATTTGCTTTCAACAATGCAGTAGCCGGCGATATTATGGTTCAAAAATCTCCTGCTTCGACGGTTGGTGATCTGGCAATTGCTTTAAAAGAACTTTTCGAAGTAGATAATGAGATTAAAGTAATTGGCACTCGTCACGGGGAGAAATCGTTTGAAACACTATTAACTCGAGAAGAACATATTGTGGCTGAAGATATGGGTGGATTTTATCGAGTACCTGCGGATACGCGCGATCTAAATTATGATAAGTACTTCAGGGAAGGCAATCAGCAGTTAACTAAAGAGACAGAGTATAACTCGAATAATACGGAAAGATTATCAATTGAACAAATTAAAGAGCGTTTGTTGGCACTTGATTATGTTAAACACGAACTGAATAAGCGAGTGAAAGCATGAAAATACTAGTTACAGGAGCAAACGGATTTGTTGGGAAGAATCTTGTAGCGGAGTTGAAAAATCAAGGATATAACGATTTACTTCTTTGTGATCGAAACACAACAGAGACTGAATTGAAGCAATACGCATTAGAAACGGACTTTGTTTATCACCTGGCTGGAGTGAATCGACCTAAAGAAGACAAAGAGTTTGAAGTCGGAAACAAAGGATTTACAGAAAAGTTATTAACTTTACTTTCTCAAAATCCGATATCGCCTCCTGTAGTATTTTCCTCTTCAACGCAAGCAGAGCTTTCTAATGCATATGGGATAAGCAAAAAGGAAGCAGAGTCTCTAGTCATCTCTTACGGACAAGAACAGACGGTAGATGTAAGGATTTATCGTTTCCCCAATTTGTTTGGGAAATGGTGCAAACCAAATTACAACAGTGTAGTTGCAACCTTTTGTCATAATATCGCGCGCGAGATTCCGATTCAGGTTAATGATGATCAAGCAGAGCTTACGTTGGCTTATATTGATGACGTCATCGCTGAGCTGATTAATCAACTTGAAGAGAAAAAAGCTAAACAAACGATATATGGTGAGGTTAGACCAAACTACAAAATTTCTTTAGGTAACTTAGTTGAAATATTAATATCTTTCAAAGAATCGAGAAATGATTTATCTGTGCCATTACTGAATGACTCCTTTAGCAAGAAACTATACAGCACTTATTTAAGTTACTTGCCTAAAGATAAGTTTTCATATGAATTGAAAATGAATGAAGATCATCGAGGGTCATTTACTGAGTTTATTCGAACACCAGACAGAGGACAAGTTTCAGTTAATATATCAAAAGCAGGAATTACGAAAGGAAATCACTGGCACCATACAAAGAACGAAAAGTTCCTTGTGGTAAGTGGCCGAGGCGTTATACGACTAAGAAAAATAGACACAGAAGAAATTATTGAATATGTCGTAAGTGGCGATAAGCTTAAAGTAGTCGATATTCCGGTAGGATACACGCACAATATTGAAAATTTGGGTGACACGGATATGGTTACCATCATGTGGGTAAACGAAGCATTTAACCCTAACAGTCCCGATACGTATTACTTGGAGGTTTGATGGATTAATGAAAAAATTAAAAGTTATGACGATTGTTGGAACGAGACCAGAAATCATTAGATTATCTGCAACAATCAATCGTTTGGAAGAGTCAGAAGCTATCGAACACGTTTTAGTTCATACAGGACAAAATTATGATTATGAACTGAACGAAGTCTTTTTTGAAGACTTTAACCTTAGAAAGCCAGATTATTTTTTGAATGCTGCCATTGGAACAGCTACAGAAACTATTGGACATATTTTGATTGCAATAGATCCGATTTTAGAACAAGAGCAACCTGAAGCATTGTTGATTCTTGGCGATACTAATAGTTGTTTATGCGCGATTGCTGCTAAAAAACGAAAAATCCCGATTTTTCATATGGAAGCAGGAAATCGATGTTTTGATCAGCGTGTACCTGAAGAAACTAACAGGAAAATTGTAGATCATATCGCAGATATTAACCTTTGTTATAGCGATATTTCTCGTGAATATTTATTAAGAGAAGGATTGTCCGCAGATCGTATAATCAAAACCGGAAGTCCTATGCATGAGGTTTTAATGTCAAAATATAGTCAAATCGAATCTTCAACTATATTAAAAACGTTGGATTTATCGAAAGACAATTACTATTTAGTTTCTGCTCATAGAGAAGAAAACATAAATTCTGACATTGATTTCATGGATTTAGTAAGTTCTTTAAATTTAATTAGTGAAATGTTCAACAAAAAAGTTATAGTAAGTACACATCCACGAACTAGAAAAATGATCGAAAGCAAAAAAATTATTTTTCATGAAAATGTTCATATAATTAAACCTTTAGGGTTTGTAGATTACATCAAATTACAAATCAATGCAAAAGCAGTCTTAAGTGATAGTGGTACGATTAATGAAGAGACTTCTATTTTGGGTCTTAAAGCGTTAAACATTAGAAAATCTCATGAAAGACCTGAAGCAATGGAAGAATCTACTACTATTTTAACAGGACTAAAACCTAATCAAATCATTTTAGGATTAAGTTTATTAGATGAGGAAGGAAGTGGATCTATATTAAAAGTGAAAGATTATTCTATTCCTAATGTTTCAGAAAAAGTTTTACGCATTATAATGTCTTATACTGAATATGTGAATGAGAAGGTGTGGTTCAAGTAATGAACAAAGAAATGGATATTATATTTTTAACTGGGCTTTTTCCAAATGAAGATTATGCAGAAATCTTGAAGAAATCTAAAGGAGCGGTTCAAAACGCCGCGAATAATTTACAATGGGAATTAGTGAAAGGACTTGATGAAAATTTAAATTCAAACTTTTCATTAATTAATTCAATGTATATAGGTTCTTTTCCGAAAAGATATAAATCTATTTTTAATTAATTCAATGTATATAGGTTCTTTTCCGAAAAGATATAAATCTATTTTTATTAAAAGAAAAGACGTTTTAT
>NZ_QSGS01000030.1 GCF_003467445.1 Exiguobacterium sp. AM39-5BH | reverse complement strand
GCTCCACCCCGCGACGACATATGAAATTAAATAAAAATTGGTTGCGGGGGCCGGATTTGAACCGACGACCTTCGGGTTATGAGCCCGACGAGCTACCAGACTGCTCCACCCCGCGATGGTTTGAATTGTTTCGACATCCTCTATAATAAGTGAAGTAGTTATATAATGCAACCTTTTTCTTCATGTTTTTTCAGAATTGGAATCGGGAACATTTAAGGGAGTGTAATTTATAAGAGAAAAGGAGCACGACCGTCATGTCGAAATGGGGTAATCGCTTTAAAAAATGGTTCTTTTCCGAACTGGACGCATCCGTCTATTTTCACACCGTCCCGTTCATTCCGAACGAGACCGTTCATGGAACGCTGCGGGTGCTGAACACCACTTCGCATGTCGTGCGCCTGCAAGAGTTGACGCTTAACTTTTTGACGACGTTCAAAGACATCACGCTCGAAGGCAACGAGTTTAATCGGGAGGCCGACTTGCAAGAAGTCCCAATCGTCCTATCCGCCGAGCTCGAACCGGGTGCTGAAGAGCATATCCCGTTCACGTTCGATTTGACGATGTATGCCCCATCAACAGCCGGAGCACCATACAGCGTCGAAGCGACCGTCTGGGACAAAGACGGGAAACGGGTCTGGTTTGATGTCGTTGAAAAAGTCGAAGTCGAACCGCTCCCTGCCTTAAAACGGTTATTGGAAGCGACCGAACATGCCGGGCTCGAGCTCATGTTCGTCCGGAACGTCATCGACCCGATTGGGGAAGAACGACCGTATCCGTTCGTCGAGAAGTATGGATTCAAACCGGTCGGTGACTGGGCCGACGAGTTCGAAGTCGTCAAATCGTTCTGGCGGGTCGACGAGGACGGGGTTGACGTCTATTACTGGCTCGACAACATCGAGAAGCAACGCACACTTGAATCGATTGCGAACGACGTCACGTTACGCCATCGCTCGCTTACGTGGGACCAACTCGAGCGCGAACAAGATCGGCTCGGGCTCGGGATCCAAGAAACGTTACGCAGCCACCGCTCATGATGAGCGGTTTTTTTGTGGGCTCCGCTCAATCGTCCAAACATTATCGCTTGTCGAGACGACCGTCTGGAACTTCTCACGATGCGGATGCATGAACAGTTCATATTGAAACCGACGCTCGTCGTGCGAGGCTTTCAAGTAGCCCAGGTCCATCCCACGCTCTTGGATGTCCCGAACAGAACGACGGGCGAACTCAGTGTCGCTATCCGTATACAAATAGACCGATACATCGAAATAGTGAGGTTCGAGGAAGGCGACACTCATCCCTTCAATGATAGTGATTCGTTTTGCTGGATCAATCCACGTCCGTTCGAGATACGGGACGTCGATCGTATAAAAGCCGATGCCTTCCCGTACCATCCGGACATCACGCTCGAGTGACAGCAAGTGATGCGCGGAAGGATGACAGGCCGTCATCTTGTAGTGATGCGTTTGACCGTCGGCCGTATAGTCGAGCATGGCACTCTTCCGTAACATCGAATCCGTGATGTAAGGGTCGGTATTGATATAGTTCACGTCCCCGAGACGCGCACGTAAAGCATCAGCGAACGTCGTCTTGCCGGCACCTCCGTGTCCCGAAATCCCGATGACCGTATGTCTTTCTTGCCCGACTTCGTCGACGATATAATCGATCAAATCATTCATTTGAATCCCCCTTTTGGTACACTTCATATAGAAAGGAAGTGTACAATCCAATGTCCACTTGTCCATTTTGTCATCCACAGCTTGATTCATCACAACGAATCGTTGCCGAGAACGAGACCTGCTACTTTTTAATGCATGATCGTGAACAAGACGTGCTCGTCGGTTCAGGCGTCATCGTACCGAAACAACACCGAGCGACGACGTTCGATCTCACGCCTTTCGAATGGCATGATACATACACACTGCTCCACGAAGCGAAGGTGTTCCTCGAAGAGACGTATGGGCCTGACGGCTATACGCTTGGTTGGAACGTCGGGACCGCTTCAAACCAGACCGTGCCTCACGCGCACTTGCATGTCATCCCGCGTTACACGGCAGGTCCCCATGCCGGGAAAGGGTTACGCCATTGGTTGAAACGACCAGAATGACCAAACAGCTCACCGCGTAAGGATGAGCTGTTTTCGTTTCGCTTCTATTTCTTCGAGTTGTCGCTCCAAACGTTCGACTTCTCTTGTCATTTTCTCGATCAGTTTAGCGATTTCACGATCGAGCCCGTTCACTTTATCCAGTGAATCGTTGATTCGTCCATGCATCGTCCATTCCGAGAAAATATCGTCGAGGAAATAGTCAGCGAACTGGATCAGTGATCCGCGTTCAATCTGTAATCCGCTGACGACGCCTTTGACATCAGCCAACTCCCGCGAGAATCGCTCAAGTGCGGCTTGAAGTTCATGCATCTTCCGCTCCGAGGCATCGATGGCATCATGTTTCATCGCTGTCGCAATCAAGCCCCCTCCAAAGAACGTATCATACGTCGACCAGCCTTTTGCACTGTCGAGATGTTTCAGTGTTCTTGAAATGGCAGTCCGCGCTGTATGTCCAGCACTAATGGCTTCTTTATACTCAATGAGCACCTCATTCGTTTCCACTTGCTGCTTCGTGAGCCGATATAGTGTTTCCTTAACTTCAGGATCCTGCTTCAAGTGGGCTTCTTTCTCTTTTACGAACGCTTCCCACTCTGCGTCAATCCCGTTATACGTCTCAAAGGTTTCATATAAATCACGACGTTCAAGCCCTAACTCATCGACCATCGCCTCGTGTTCTCGTAACTTCAATTCGGCCCGGGCCGCCTCTTCTAATTCAATCGTTTTTTGTTCGTTGAATGTTCCCCTGAGTTTACGCCATGCGTTGACGAGCGAGAATGAATCTAAGTCATAGACATCGCGCTGTTCTTTCGTAAACGAATTGAGAAGTTGCTTTCGTACAGCTTCATGTTCGGCAATTTGCTTGTCGAGTGTTTTTAATTTCCGGGCGAGTCGGTCCCGTTCTGCCATCTGTTGTTGTAAGTCGTGTTGGGTTTGGTAGAGATCACTCATAACGTTTCATTCCTCCAGTTTCTTTTCGATAATGTTCTAACAGGTCTTTGACGTGTACCCCATCAATCGTTAAGCCGTCAATCGATGAACCCTCGATTTGGACCCCATCAAGCCGACAGTTTTTCATAATCGTGTTCGTCAGGTTTGTATGGAAGAACGTCGTCGGCCGTCCTGACTCGTACATGGTGACAAATCGATATTGTGAGCCGGAAAGATTCAAGTCGTCGAACTCGGTTTCTCTGAAGTTAATATTGCGGAATTGGCTCCTCGTGAAATTACAATTGCTGGCCCGTAGTTCTGAGACGTTACTATTCGTGATGGCGATTTGACTCGCATCCATTCCATACGCTTGGGCACCTTTGATCGAGCGCTCTTCATATCGCAATGTGATTGCTTCATCTACGGGTTGCTTTACCCGTTTGACGAAACAGACCTCTTCGCTTGATTCGAAGACGGATTGGTAACCGACTGCCCGATAAAATGCCACATTGTGGGGTTGGGCTGCTGATGTCTCCAACTCCCAAATTCGTACAGTCGGATGAAGCTTCTCGATTGCCCGTAGTGCCTGTTTTCCAATCCCTTTACCTTGTCTGTATGGATGAATAAAGATGCGGTCAATCCGTCCGTAATCTTTCCCTGTCAACGTCACGACGGCTCCCCCGACGACTTGTCCTTCATGTTCGATGACATAACACATCAATTGTTCAATCAAATACAGGCTCATCGCCTGGTCATCATAACCCGGTGGTTCAATATTTAAGTCCCGATATGGTAATCGGAGACGATCTGCCTCTTGTTTAAAACTCGCTCGTGAAACCTCAGTGAACGCCTTGTAGTCTGAGACTGTCGCTTCACGGATTTGCATACTTGACTCCCCCTCTTCTGTCTCTTCATACGAGAAGATTAGATGAAAAGTTTCAAAGGAAACGACAAAAAAGGACGACCAAGCATCTGCTTGATCGTCCTTCGCGTTGGCCTAGCAACGTCCTATCCTCACAGGGGGAGACCCCCAACTACTTTCGGCGCTGAAGTACTTAACTTCCGTGTTCGGCATGGGAACGGGTGTGACCACTTCGCTATCGCCACTAGACAATTATTATATTAGCATTATATATCCCATTCGTCAACACTTTTATGAAAAAAAGAACGACCAAGCGGATGCTTGATCGTCCTTCGCGTTGGCCTGGCAACGTCCTATCCTCACAGGGGGAGACCCCCAACTACTTTCGGCGCTGAAGCGCTTAACTTCCGTGTTCGGCATGGGAACGGGTGTGGCCGCTTCGCTATCGCCACCAGACAAGAGAGATCGTTCTCTCAAAACTGAAGACTCATCCATTCATGCAAACCATTAGACTAGATCAAAGCCTCGACCGATTAGTATCATTCAGCTCCACACGTCGCCGTGCTTCCACCCATGACCTATCTACCTCATCGTCTCTGAGGGGTCTTTCT
>NZ_QSGS01000003.1 GCF_003467445.1 Exiguobacterium sp. AM39-5BH | reverse complement strand
GAAACAGATTAAAGGCAAGGAAAAAAGGCGATCGTCCCGACACAAGTCGGGCCAATCGCCTTTTTCACGTTCTCACGCTCGATAGAGCGGGGGTTTTTCAGTGCCCTCGCATAAGCGAAGGGGTTTTTCTTTTGTGCGCTCAAAAAAATGGAGAACCCGGCTGGGGTTCTCCATTTTTTATACTCCGATGACGTTGAGCGTCACATCGACCTGTCCGAGCAACAAGTCGAACTGATCACGCACATACCGATACAAGCGTTCAGCCTCGACGAGCGAGACGGGTGCGATGATTTGATAATCGTATTGCTCTTTCGACAGAGACACGACTTTCACTTCACGCAATCCGAATTCGATCGCGCTGCAAGCGATCAAATCCTCGATCGCCCGTTCGGCAATCGTCACATCTCCGTAGGAATAATCATTTCCGATGACAGCCATCGTATCATTCATCTTCTTCACTCCTTTTCTGCCGCGAGTACTAACACGTCCTCCATAATGGTTTCGATGTCGACAGGTTTTTCTCCTGCCGTCGCCATTTGGGCGACCGCGCGCACGTCATGCTTGCGATCGATGATATACATCGTCGTCGCATGCGTGACGAGGCCACTGTTCGCTTTCGAATAGTAGAACTGAAGCTGACGCGTGATACGGTCGATATCGGCTTTGTCTCCGGTCAACATCTTCCAGCCCGTCGGTTCGGCTTGAAACGCCGCCCCGTAGTTCTCTAAGACGGGGACCGTATCGACTTCCGGGTCGACCGTGATGGCGACGAGCTCAACGTCCGTCCCGTATAGATCGTTCGCTTTCAGCTCTTGCTCGAGCTTCATGAAGTCGCGCAACGTGAGCGGACAGATGTCCGGGCAGTTCGTGTAAAAGAACGTGACGATTTTAACTTTACCGTTGTCCGAATTGTACGACTGACCGTCGAGCGCGTTCGTCAACGTGAACGGGGTCGGCTCTTGGATGACGGGCAAGTCCTCTTCTTTAAAGAATAAGAAGTACGAGGCCACGCCGATTGCCACCAAAATGGCGACCGTCAAACCGACCGTCATATAGCTATTCCGTTTCATCCTCTTCCCCCTCTCTCGATTCACCCACCGATAATGGCACGGAAGACGTTCGTCGTCTCACCTGGGTCATAGGCGACGTAGAGGAGGACGTATACCGTCACCCCTGTGATCGCCGTGAAGAACCAGACGACCGAAGCTTTCGGTCCGATTTTCCGGTGTTTCTCGACTTTGTTTTTATAGCCGAGGTAAAGCGTGATCAAGCCGAGGACTCCGCCTGTCGTCGCGAGTAAGATATGGAAGATCATGAACGCCAAATAGTATGGCTTCACTGAATCAGGTCCGCCGAAAGCGGTATTGCCGACAAAAATCGTACGCGAAACGTAAAGAATGAAGAATGTTGTCGCGGCAATCGCGGCAGCCGTCATGACTTTTTTATGTTTGTCGACGTTGCGACGATCACGCGCGATGATCGTCCAGCCGATTGCGACTAAAATAGCACTGATGACAATGAATGTCACACTGATCAAGGCAAGATAATTCATCGTAGTTTCCCCTTTGACTTAGTTCATTTTTTCTCTTTTGGTTCTTGCGGTGTGAACGACATGCCTTCATCGAGCGCAAGCGATTTTGTCCGGCGCACCCAGCGGAAGAACGTCCAGCCGAAGAAGAAACCGTAGACAACTTCTTGACCGAGCTTCATCAATACCCCACCGAAGCGTTGGTCTTCAAGGGCGCTGTTCGTCGCGCCCATGAGCGCGTTCAAATCAAGGCCGGATACGTCCCCGTTCGGCATACAGTAGCCGAGCACGGTCGCAAACGTTTCTGCGTCTGTATAGGCGTCATACAAAATGCCTTGGCTGAAGATGATGAACGCACACGCCGGTGTCAACAACACCCCGTTCGCGATGATGTATACCATCCGCTTCAAATCAGACATGCCTTCCTCTTCTTCCGAGAGGAATGGTGCAATGACCGGATACCACATCGTCAAACTGAAGACGACGAGAGCGCCGTGGAAGATGCGGTGCACACCATAGTTCGTCAACACGTAGTCAAAAATGAATGGCATATGGTAGAACGTGAATAATGCATTGAACAAAACGAGTGCGATCAAAGGTTTTGTCATAAATTTGAGCGTCGGCCCAATCACCTTATAGCTAAATAATTTTTCAAACACCCAATATGGCATCCCGTACACGACGAGCGCCGGTGCGAGCACATAGACGAGCACCATCTGTAACATATGCACCGAGAAGATGATATGCGCGAGCACATCGACCGGGCTACCGAAACCGATGTAATACAATAAAATAGCGGATAACATGCTGAACTTTTGTAGCAACGTGGTCGACTCGTACCCTCGCTTCGCCATGCTCTCTGTGACGACCGCATAGAGGACGTACAACCCTACCATCAACAATCCGAACCATGGACTCCAAAGCGTCGTCCAATCGAACTGTTTGAGTAGCTCTGATGTATTCCAGAGCATCCCTTCACCCCTTTTCTTTCTCTCCCAAACCGATGAAACCGTTCACTTCAAGATTACTATTCCTTTATTTTTGAAGTAAAGCAAAAAGGACTGAATCATCTATGTTTCCACAGATGTTCAATCCTTTGTCACATTTACCAAATGAGCAAGCGAAGGGCCGCGACCGTGATGATGGCGACAAAGATGCCGAGCCACATCATTCCGACGATCCACGTGTTGCCACGGTTGTTCATATGCATGAAGATATAAAGCTGCAAGAACACTTGGATGATGGCGAGGATGATCAAGAAGCCACCTGCCGCCCACACCGGCATGAGTTCAGCGTATACGGCACCGAACGCGACGAATGTGAGCAAAATCATCATCGCGAAGCTAATCAACTGAAGTTGATACTCGCGTCTTGATTCGGCTTTTACTTCAAGCTCTAACTGTTTGTGCGTTTCGTTCATTGGTTGTTTTTCCATATTAGCTCACCATCCCTAAGAGGTAGACGATTGAGAAGATGAAAACCCATACGACGTCGATGAAGTGCCAGTACAGGCTCGACACGTAGAACTTCGGTGCGTTGTACACATCGATTGGACGGTTCCAGTTGCGAATCAACAGCGTCGTGATCCAAAGGAGACCGAACGTGACGTGTGCGCCGTGGAATCCGACGAGCGTATAGAACGCAGATCCGAACGCGCTCGATGTGAACGTGTGACCGATGTGGTAGTAGTGGATGAACTCATAAATCTCTGCTCCAAGGAATCCAGCCCCGAGGAGAAGCGTGACGACCAACCAAAACTTCATGCGGCCTGGATTGTTCGCTTTCATGTTCATCATGGCGAGAACACTTGTGAGCGAACTTGTGAGGAGGAGCATCGTCATTAAGAAGACGAGCCCCATCTCAAAGATATTGTACGAACGAAGTTCCTCTGGCGCACCAGAGTTCAGTAGACCGACGTACGTTCCGAATAGCGAGGCAAAGAGAACAGTCTCTCCACCGAGGAAGAACCAGAAGGCCACATATTTATTTTTCCCTTCCAGCGTGGCTTTCTCTGGATTGGCCGGAATACCGGTCACCGGGTGTTTTTCGACTGCATGTGCCATTTATTGGTCTCCTTTCTCACGAATCGCTTTCAAATCCGCTTCAATCTGTGATTTTGGAATATAGAAGCCATGGTCGTCGATCCATGAACGGAGGAACATCGACACGAATGTGATGAGTAATCCGATCACGATGAGTGACCAACCGACAACCGCGTTATCCATTTGGAAGATCGCTCCAAGTCCGGCGATGAAAAGACCGAGTGACATGAAGAATGGAATCAACGAGTTGTTCGGCATGTGGATGTCTGCTACTGGTTCAGCAACAGAGACCCGTTTGTTGCCCGCCATTTTCTCGAGCCAGAACGTATCGAGACCTTTGACGAGCGGTGTTTGTGCAAAGTTGTACTCTGGTGTCGGTACAGGAAGCGTCCACTCAAGTGTACGTCCATCTTCCCAGTGGTCTGGCTTGACGCGTTGCTTCGACAAGAATGCCTTGACAACAGCGACGAGCAAGATGATTGTCGATACACCCATGAAGAAGGCACCGATCGTCGACAGTAAGTTCATCGTCTCAAACCCTTGGTTAGGAAGGTATGTGAAGACGCGGCGTGGCATCCCGAACAATCCGAGGAAGTGTTGCGGGAAGAACGTCAAGTGGAACCCGATGAAGAACAACCAGAACTGCCAGTAGCCAAGCTTCTCAGAGAGCGCTTTGCCGAACATGAGCGGGAACCAGTAGTAAAGTCCTGCGAATAGACCATAGACAACCCCACCTACGATAACGTAGTGGAAGTGAGCGACAACAAAGTAACTATCGTGATACTGATAGTCGGCCGGTGCGACCGAAAGCATGACCCCTGTCATCCCCCCGACGAGGAACGATGGAATGAATGCGACCGAGTAAAGCATCGCGACGTTGAACTTGATTTGTCCGCCCCATAGCGTGAACAACCAGTTGAAGATCTTGACCCCTGTCGGAACGGCGATGGCCATTGTCGCGACAGCGAAGATTGAGTTGGCGACCGGTCCGAGACCGACCGTGAACATGTGGTGGACCCAAACCATGAATCCGAGGAAACCGATGAGCATCGTTGCGAAGACCATCGTTGTGTAACCGAACAGACGTTTACGAGCGAATGTCGGAATGATTTCCGAGAAAATACCGAACGCAGGGAGTATCAAGATGTATACTTCCGGGTGTCCGAAGATCCAGAAAAGGTGTTCCCAGATGACGACGTTACCGCCGGCTGCCGGATCAAAGTAGACGGCACCGAACAAGCGCTCGAACATCAACATGAACAAGCCGACTGTGAGCGGCGGGAACGCGAAGACGATCAACGCCGAAGCGACGAACGTCGTCCACGTGAAGAGCGGCATCCGCATGAGTTTCATGCCTGGTGCACGCATGTTCAAAATCGTGACGAGGAAGTTAATCCCGGCCATGAGTGAACCGAAACCTGAGATTTGAAGACCTAGGGCGTAGAAGTCGACCCCTGATGCTTCAGGTTGTGTCGAGAGCGGCGCGTACGCCGTCCACCCTGCGTTCGGTGCAGCGCCGAAGAACCAGCTAAGGTTCAGCATGACACCACCGAAGAAAAACAACCAGAAACCAAGTGAGTTAATGAACGGGAACGCGACGTCGCGTGCCCCGATTTGTAGCGGAACGACGGCGTTCATAAATCCGAATAGCATCGGCATGGCCGCTAGGAAGATCATCGTCGTCCCGTGCATCGTGATCAATTGGTTGAACGTTTCGCCGCTGACGAAGTCGTTCATCGGACGAACGAGTTGCCAACGAATAAGTAAAGCTTCAATTCCACCGAGAAGGAGGAAGAAGATTCCTGAGAACAAATACAAAATACCGATTTTTTTGTGGTCAACCGTCGTAACCCAATCCATGATGCCATTGTATTTACGCGGTTGCTGCATAGCAGTGGTCTGTGCCACGTGAAATCCCCCTTTTCCCGTTAGTCAATCTTCTGATCGTACAAGAAGTCAACGAGTGCATCTAACTCTTCATCACTGATTTGGCCTTCACCGAAGCCAGGCATGAGCGCGCCTTGTTTCAATTCTTGTGGGTCGCGAATCCATTCTTTCAACTTCTCTTCGTTGTTTTCGAGGTAGCCCGCCAACCATTCGCGATCACCAAAGTTCGTCAAGCTCGGCGCGACTTTCCCGCCACCGTGACAGCTCAAGCAGCTCTCGACGTACACGGCTTCGCCTGTCGTCAAGTTTTGGTTATCTGCAACGAGGTTTTCTGTGTTTGCGTCCTGCTGTGCTTTCATGTCTTCGAGCCATTGGTCGTACTCTTCTTGCTCGAGTGCGATGACTTTGAAGTCCATGAGTGCGTGTGAAGGTCCGCAAAGCTCGGCACATTTCCCGTAGAACGTACCTGGTTCATTTGCATGCAACCACATTTCGTTATCAAGGCCTGGGTTCGTATCCGTCTTACCTGACAAGGCCGGTACCCAGAACGAGTGAATGACGTCTTTCGATGTCAAGTTGATGCCGACACGCTTACCGACTGGGATGACGAGTTCTTGACCCGTGACCACGCCTGCGTTCGGATATTCAAATTCCCACCAGTAAAGGTTGGCCGTGACATTGATTTCTTCTTCTTTTTTCGCTTCTTTCGCTTTCGCGAGCTCGACTGTCGTCGTGATCGTCGGAACAGCGAGAATGATCAATAAAATGATTGGAACGACTGTCCAAATCATCTCAAGCGTGCTGCTTCCTTCGACTTGCTTCGGAATCGATTCATCTTTCCGACGGAATTTCATGAGCACGTACACGTAAATAATCGTTACGATGACAAGTACAAAGAGCATGATTGCCAAACTGATGAGAATGATGCGAAGCTGAATCTCAGCTCCTTCTCCCATCGGCTTCAATGCAGACAATCCCTCTACGCCGCACCCTGATAACAGTAGTGCGAACATCATCATCGGGACGATGCCAAACAGAAGCTTCTTAAATGATTTCACAACAATCCCCACTTTCTCCCAAAATGATGTGCAATGGTTTCTATATAGTGAGTGCGACTATCAAAGTGCCGTCAATACCAGCGTGACAATCCACACGACTAAATAAATCAATGAATAAAAGAACATTTTGTTTGCCCACTTGATCTCATCTTCGGCCTTGAAACCTTTCAAGCCGAGATATAACCAGTAGCCCCCAAGACCGGCCGCGACGATCACGTAGATCAAACCGTAATGCAAGAACAAGAGCGACGCTGGAATGAGTGTCGCGATCCACCAAATGATTTGTCGCTTGGTGATCGCAAAGCCGTTGACGACCGGTAGCATCGGAATGCCGGCCGCTCGATACTCCTCGACACGCCGCATGGCGAGCGCGAGGAAGTGTGGCGGTTGCCACAAGAACATGACGAGGAACATGAGCCACGCATCGATATGAAGCGCGGGATCGATGGCTGCCCAACCGATGAGCGGCGGTACCGCTCCAGAGATGCTGCCGACGACCGTGTTCAACGTGTGCGTTCGTTTAAGCCACATCGTATAAATGACGACATAAAAAAATGCCCCGATTAAACCGAAGACTGCTGCCACATACGACACGATCAATAAGAGCAATGTCCCGATCGCGAGTTGCGTTAATCCAAGGAGCAAAATCCGTTCTCCCGAAATTTTCCCGGTGACACTTGGTCGGTTGTCTGTACGTCCCATCAAGTAATCGATATCACGGTCCACGAAGTTGTTTAGGTAACAACTCCCGGAGATGACGAGCGCGCTTCCTAACATCGTTAATAAGAGTTGTGGCCAAACTTCAAACAAATAAAGTACTGGCGTATCACTCTGATATGTTGCTGCTACAAAGAAACCGGCGAACACCAACAATAGATTGGCGCGGACGATTCCCATTTTTGCCAGAGCAACATAGTCGCGGAACGAGGCGGATTCTGTATATTCTACTTCTGCCATTGTCCCTGGGTTGACTTTTGTCATACTGACCCCCCCTACTAATCACGAAATCCTCGTATTCTTTTCACAGAAAAAACACAATATGAACAAAGTTCACCTAACTCATAACAAAGATACCATATTTTCAAAAAGAATACGTCGTTTATGCTTGTAAAATAGCTAGTTTTTTGTGACAGACGTGTGATAATTGTCACAGTAAAAACGCTACGCTAATACTAGAATAACGATTTTGATAGCGATTGCAAGCTTTTCCGTTTCGTTTTTACGACGTAAAGCCGTATAATAAGTATGGCGAAAAAAATATAAACTGACAAGGCACAATTCTAGTGATTTTTCTCAAAAGCAGGTGGAAACGAATGCATAAAAAACTCGCACTATTTTCAGCACTCGTCACGCTCGGGATGATGCTCGTTCTCATCATGGGTGGAACCGTGACGAAAACCGACTCCGGCGACGGGTGCGGTACAGACTGGCCGCTCTGCCACGGGAAACTGATTCCGACGAATCCGAGCGTCGAGACGATGATCGAGTACAGTCACCGTGTCGTCTCCGGCATCGAAGGACTCCTCATCATCGCATTGACGGTTTGGACGTTCGCGGTCGTCAAGAACCGCTATGACGTCAAAGTGTTCGCGTTCCTCGCGTTCATCTTTATGCTCATCCAGTCCATCATCGGCGCCGGTGCGGTCATCTGGCAACAGTCGGACGCGATTCTCGCGCTCCACTTCGGCATCTCGCTCGTCTCGTTCGCGTCGCTTCTCATTTTGACGATTCTCTTGTTCGAAGGAGAACGCGTACATCGGGCCGTCTCCGAACGATTGAAGATTCACCTTTACGGCTTGACGATCTATACGATGGTCGTCGTCTACACGGGTGCTTATGTCCGTCACCTCGGCGCGACGTATGCGTGCGTGGGCTGGCCGGTATGTAGCCAAGACGTCTGGACGTTCGAGTCGTACGTCCAAATGGGACACCGGATCATGGCGGGATTGCTCGTCTTCTATACGCTGTACGTGTTGTACTTGGCGCGACGGGAGACGAATCGACTCGTCGAGACCGGGATGTGGGCGTCCTTGTTCTTCATCTTGCTCCAAGTCGGCACGGGGGCGTGGATTGTCCTTGGGGGACATGCCACATACGTGCCGCTCCTCCATGCGTTCTTGATTACCTGCTATTTCGGGATTGTCTCGTACTTGGCATATCATGCGTATCGGAGTCAGAAGCAGACGACCGCGTCCGCTCGACAAAAATCAGTTTAATCGAACATACGAAAAGGAGCGACGTTCATCGCTCCTTTTTTCTATGCCTATTTACTGTGCATCCTTGAACCGTTCGAGCGCTCGGGCCCGCGCTTCCTTATGGTCGACGATTGGGTCGATGTATCCGTCCCGCTCGCTGAGGTCGGGAAAGTGAATCGACTTTTTGTCGAGGTCGGCGAGTTCAGGCACATACTTCCGAATGAACGTCCCTTCGGTATCAAACTTCTCGGATTGCGTCGTCGGATTGAAGATGCGGAAGTACGGAACCGCATCCGTCCCGACCGAGGCGGCCCATTGCCAGCCGCCAATATTCGAGGCCGCCTCGTAGTCGATCAGTTTTTGTTCGAAATAGCGTTCCCCTTTTCGCCAGTCGATCAGTAAATGTTTCGATAAGAACGAGGCAACGATCATCCGAAGCCGGTTGTGCATCCAACCTGTCTCGTTCAGTTGCCGCATCGCCGCGTCGACGATCGGGTAACCCGTCTTCCCATCACACCACGCCTGAAAGTTCTCGGCATCGTCTTCCCAGTCGAGGCGCTTATACTTGTCGTTGAACGGACGGTCTTTCAGTCCCGGGAATTGAACCATGATCATATAATAAAATTCGCGCCATAACAGCTCATCGTAATACGTGTCGCGTCCGCTCGATTTCGGCGCCGACAGCACCGCTTCCGCCACGGTGCGGATCGACAACACCCCGGTCCGTAGATATGGAGAGAGCCGGCTCGTGCCGGCGATCGCCGGGATATCGCGGTCCTCATCGTAGGCGTCGATCCGGTTGGCGACAAAGTCATGCAAGCATCGTTTCGCGGCCGCTTCTCCGAGCGCTTTCCACGAACGCTCGCACCGGTCGAACTGACGTCGCAATTCAGCAGGCACGACATGTTCGGTCGCAACGAGTTGCTTCAGCGCTGTCACATCGACATCATACGGTGCGGGCGGCGTTTCGGCGTAGGCCGCCTTTTTGAACGGCGTATACACTTTGTACGGGTCGCCGTCTTTTTTCGTGAACGCGTTCGGGGCAAACAAATGCCGATCGAGCAGACGGATGACTTTGACGTCTTGCCCGAGCGCCTCGATGACGGCATCGTCGCGTTGCTTGAACGGTTCAACATACTCGGCGTTGAAGTACAGCGTGTCAAACTGACCGAGCGCTTCGACGAACGCTTCGGCCGTGTCGGCGACGATGACACGCAGGCCGAGGCCGTTCCCCTTGAGCTCACCCATAAATTGTCGCATCGTCGCGAAAAAGTAATCGTGCCGCGTCTCGAACGGCTCGCAATAGTTCGGATTGAGCCAAAAGACGAACTCCAATTCATCGCCTGAAGCAGCGTCTTTCAATACCCGGTGTAACATATGATTATCAGTCAATCGAAAATCCGATCGAAACCAACAGACTCGTCTCATCTCTCCCACTCCTATCTAAAAAAGAAGCATAGCCGCGCTATGCTTCTTTCCATTATACAAACTCAATCAATAAGTCGTCACTTTGGATTGTGTCGCCTTCTTTAATATGGACCGCTTTGACTTCACCGTCTTGAGCGGCTTGGACCGTCGTCTCCATCTTCATCGCTTCCGTGACGAGGAGCTGTTCCCCGCGATGGACACGGCTACCAGGTTCGACGAGCACTTTCAACACCGATCCCGGCATCGAAGCACCAACTTGTTTCGGGTTCGTCCGATCAACTTTCGGTCGGCTCGTCGTCGCCGACTTCACGTTCACGTCTTTGATTTCGATTTCACGCGGTACCCCGTTCATCTCATACGAGACAATACGGATACCGTCCTCGTTCGCCGCACTGATTTGAACGAGTTTGATGATGAGCGTCTTCCCGGTCTCGATCTCGACTTGAATCGTCTCTCCGACGTTCAAGCCGTAGAAGAACGTTAACGTGTCGAGGACGGATACATCGCCATACGTCGTCGAATGGGTGACGTAATCCTCGAACACTTTCGGATACAACGCGTTCGAGAGCAGTTCGAAGTCCGTCACCGGGCGCTCGAGCTTCTCGAACAACTTCGTCTGCGCCGCCTTGAAATCATACGGTTCGATCAGTTTACCCGGACGTACGTCGAGCGGTTTTTCGCCTTTCAAGATGGCTTGTTGCACGTCTGTCGGGAATCCGCCTGGAGGCGTTCCGAGCTCACCGCGCATCATTTCGACGACCGAGTCTGGGAAGTCGAGTTGGTGACCCCGCTCGACCACATCTTGTTCGTTCAAGTTATGTTGGACCATGAACAGTGCCATGTCCCCGACAACTTTTGACGATGGCGTCACTTTGACGATATCGCCGAACAACATGTTGACGCGGGCGTACATCGCTTTCACTTCACTCCAACGGTCGCCTAAACCGACCGCTTTCGCTTGTTGTTGCAAGTTTGAATACTGACCGCCTGGCATCTCATGCTCATACACGGACGGATGCGGAGCGCGCATGTCGCTTTCGAACGGCTCATAGTTATGACGCACGTCCTGCCAGTAGTCGCTGATGACCTCGTACTGTTTCGCATCGATTTTTGGTTGACGCGTGTGATGGTCGAGCGCATAAATCAAGCTGCCGCCTGAAGGTTGTGACGTCATGCCTGACATCGAGCTCGCGGCCACGTCGACGATGTCGACGCCCGCATCCGTCGCCCGGGCATACGTGAAGATTCCGTTGCCGGAAGCGTCATGCGTGTGCAAGTGGATCGGCAAGTCGACGGCATCTTTCAAGGCTGAGACGAGCGCGTACGCCGACTCTGGCTTGAGCAGACCGGCCATGTCTTTAATCGCAAGAATATGAGCCCCGCTCGCTTCGAGTTTCTTCGCCAAATCGACATAGTACGGCAAGTGGTACTTCGGACGGTTGCCATCGTACAGGTCGCCTGTATAACAAACGGCCGCTTCCGCGACTTTTCCTGTCGGTAACGTCGCGTCGATCGCAAGTTGAATCGACTCGAGGTTGTTCAAGCTGTCGAAGATCCGGAACACGTCGACACCCGCATAGGCCGCCTCATGGACGAACTGTTCGATGACGTTGTCGGCATAGTTTTTATACCCGACCGCGTTGGCGCCGCGAAGCAACATTTGAATCAAGACGTTCGGCATTTTCTCGCGGAGCCGCATGAGGCGAACCCATGGGTCTTCCGAGAGGAAACGATAGGCGACGTCGAACGTGGCCCCGCCCCATGCCTCGACCGAGAATAACTCTGGCATGAGTTTACTCGTCGGTTCGGCGATATTGACGATGTCTTGTGTCCGCATCCGCGTCGCAAGAAGCGACTGGTGCGCGTCTCGCATCGTCGTATCCGTCAACAACAGTTCAGGTTGACGTTTGATCCAATCGGCAAGGCCGTCCGGACCGAGCTCCGTCAAAATCTGTTTCGTACCTGGTTTGGCTTCAGCCGGAAGGTCTTGCGGAATCCGGACCGAGCGGCTAATCGGCTTATCTTTCAATCCGACACCCGGGAATCCATTCACGGTGACGTCGCCGATATAGTTGAGCAACTTCGTTCCGCGGTCTTTCCGTTTCGGGAAGACGAACAATTCTGGCGTCTCGTCGATGAACGACGTGTTGTAGTCACCGCTGATGAAGTTCTGGTGCTTCATCACGTTAATCAAGAACGGAATGTTCGTCTTGATGCCGCGAATCCGGAACTCGTTCAAGTTACGGACCATTTTCGAAGCCGCCTGTTCGAACGTCATGCCGTGTGTCGACAGCTTCACGAGAAGCGAGTCATAATACGGCGAGATCTCGGCTCCGACGTAAGCGTTCCCGCCGTCGAGTCGGACCCCGAAGCCGCCCGGAGAGCGGTACGCCATAATTTTGCCCGTGTCCGGCATAAAGTTGTTGCCCGGGTCTTCTGACGTGACACGTGACTGGATCGCGTAACCGAGCAATTTGATGTCTTCTTGTTTCGGCATATGGATGACGTCGCCGTGAAGTGACTCGCCTTGCGCAATCATAAGCTGCGTTTGCACAATATCAAAGCCGGTCACCATCTCTGTGATCGTGTGCTCGACTTGGATACGTGGGTTGACCTCGATGAAGTAGAACGACTCGTCTTCCGTGACGAGGAACTCGACCGTCCCGGCGTTGATGTAGCCCACGTGACGCATGAGCTTAACCGCCGCGTCACAAATCGCTTGGCGCGATTCCTCAGACAACGTCACACACGGTGCGACCTCGACGACTTTTTGATGTCGACGTTGGACCGAACAGTCACGTTCGAACAAATGAATGATGTTACCGTGATCGTCCCCGAGAATCTGAACCTCGATGTGTTTCGGACGCTCCACTAATTTTTCTATGTACACTTCGTCTGAACCGAACGCTTGCTTCGCCTCTGACTTGGCACGTTCAATCAAATCTTTCATCTCGGCTTCCGTACGGATGACACGCATCCCGCGGCCGCCTCCGCCCATCGCCGCTTTGACCATGAGTGGGAACCCGTGCTCGTTCGCAAACTCGAGCGCGTCTTCGTATGATGTGAGCGGTCCGTTTGAACCTGGAATGACCGGGAGTCCGGCCGCGATCGCACTTTGACGGGCCCGAACTTTATCCCCGAACGCATGAAGATGCGATTCATTCGGACCGACGAAGATGATACCTTCTTCGCGGCAACGACGTGCGAGCTCGATGTTCTCAGATAAGAAACCGTATCCTGGGTGAATCGCGTCAGCCCCCGACTGTTTCGCGATTCGAATCACGTCCTCGATATCGAGATAGGCGTCGATCGGCTTTTTATCGAGACCGATCAAATATGCCTCGTCCGCTTTAAAGCGGTGTAACGAGCCGCTGTCTTCTTGTGAATAGACGGCGACTGTGCGCATTCCTAGTTCGGTGGCTGCCCTAAATACCCGAATGGCGATCTCTCCACGGTTGGCTACAAGTAATTTGCTAATTGGTTTCAACATAAATCCCCCCATTTAAGTAGTTCGAACCTTCTTACCTGACAACATGTAACGATGAACCTTGCACGTTTTCGGCTGACTTCTCACGAATCTCAGCCCGTCTTGTCGCTTCCCGGTGCCGGTTTCGCATCGAGATGCTGCTGAGCACTCCGAGAATGCCCATCGTCATAATGAGTGACGTCCCGCCGTAACTGACGAGCGGAAGCGTGACCCCCGTCCCCGGGAACCAGCCCGACATCGCCCCGATATTGATCCCGGTTTGGACCATGATTTGGGCAGCGATGCCGAATGAGACGAACATCGCGAAGTGACTATCGCTATGGTTAGCGATATTGACGGCGCGGAACGCGATGAAAAAGAGCAGGACGAGGACGACGACGACACCGACAAAACCGAGCTCTTCCGCGATGATGGACATGATGTAGTCCGTCTCCGGTTCGGGCAGATACCCATACTTCTGATAACTGTTGCCGAGACCGACACCGGTCAACCCACCATGTACAATCGAGATGATCGACATGAGCAATTGATGGCCATAGCCTTCAGGATCCATGAACGGATTGAAGACGACCTCAATCCGACTGCGCTGGTTTTCCGAGAAGATTGTCGTGAACATCAAATAGACGGCCCCGATCCCAGCGATCACCGATGGGATGATGATTCGGAGCGGCGCCCCAACGGCGAGCCACATGAGGAACATGATGGCGCCAAGGACGAACAGCCCTCCCATATCCGGTTGCCCGTTGATGGCGATCGCATACGGGAGAAAGAAATAGATGACGGGAATCACGAAGAAGGCACCGGCTTGGGCCCGTAATCTTTTTTTCGTGATCGCAGCTCGCCCGAGTCGTCCCGGCAACCCTTTCAGTTCATTGTTCCACAGTTGGTGATAATAGTTCGCGAGCAATAAAATCAACACGAACTTGGCAATCTCGACCGGTTGCACCGTGAATCCGCCGATGATGAGCCACGCTCGTGCCCCGTTGAGTGGTGGCATCGCCCACGTGACGAACAAGAGGACGACGACACGAGGTAGAGACCGTACAAAATATTTGGTTTTCTAAAGTTCTCATAGCGGAACATCGTCGCAATCAAGTAGACGACAATCCCGAGTCCGGCGTAGAAGAGTTGCCGATAGAACAAACCGCTATTCGCATAATCGCCACGATTCCACACGCTCGCACTGTAAATCATGATCGAACTGATCCCGACGAGCATGAGCACCGCAATGAACAATGAGAAATCAAAGTACCGAAACCGAGTTTTCATGTTTTTCACTTCCTTATGTACAACAATCCTTGACCTATTATAAAAAAATACTCAAACAGCGCCGCTTGCACAGTTTGAGTATAAGGTTCATAAATCTGAAGCTTCCGCGAGGGCGGACAGCTTTTGTTCCAATGAATCGAGCAGTCCTTTACCTTCAATGTCTGAAATGAGTCCAAGACGGACCGCAAAATCAATTTGGCGTGATAGACCGAACATATGTGTATCAAGCACCTCTTCATAAAGCGGGCACTTCGGCATTTTTAGGTTTTCTAACTGCACTTCAATCAAACAACGGATTTTTTCAGCGTCTGCCTCTAATAGTTGAAGCGCTTGCTCCCGTTGGACTGCAGCCAAATTTGTCGCCACTACGACCCCTCCTCCGTACAATGACAGACTGTTTGTCATAACTCAACTGTACATTATATTTCATCATAATTCAATGAACAGTCTGGATTCACTACGAGTTTCTCACATGTTCCCTTTTCCCATAGAAGAGCTGTATAATGTACAGTGTATCGTGAACAAAGGGGGCGTATCCATGATTTTTCCACTAGACGGAGCGGTTCGTCACGCGTTGACAATCGACCCGACCGTATGGATTTTTGATGACCGCAAGCGAAACGTCGAGGACCTCGACCGTGCGGTAGAAAGTGATAATGACGCATACTATGCCAAGATGGGGAAGGCATGGGATGACGGTTTGACACAAGGGACACGTGTCGACCACAATAAACCGATGACTCGGGCCGATAAGGATGCGGCGTTGCGCGATTCGTTCGCGATGCCATTCGCACCGTTTCTTCAGAACGCCGAGCCGAAGAACACGGCGACGCATGTCACCTTTTATGGAGAGACGGTCCTCACGTTACCGATTGACGAGGCACGAACCGTCTATCTTCAGTTCTCGAAAGACGGGAAAGTACTCGCGGACGGACCGGTATACGTGCTCCATGACGATCAAGTATGGCGTGGTGTTCATCACATCGCGGTGCGGACAGAGGCGTGATCGAGAAGGCCATTGCGCCTTCTCATTTTTTGGACTTTTTACTTCACAAAGTGTAACATATAGGTTGTTGAATAACTTTAAGCTCGAAAGGTTGTGACGCTTACGTACCCTTTATGGAAGAAAAATTTAATCATCGTCTGGATTGGTAGCTTTTTGACGGCGGCCTCGATGAGTCTCGTCTTACCATTTCTCCCTTTATTCATCGAAGAGCTCGGGGTCACGAACCCCGATCACGTCGTCACTTGGTCCGCAATTGCTTTCGGCGCCACTTTCCTCGTGGCTGCCATCGTCTCCCCGCTTTGGGGACGGCTCGCCGACCAAAAAGGCCGCAAATTGATGCTCATCCGTGCGAGTCTTGGCATGGCCGTCGTGATGACGCTGATCAGTTTCGTGCAAGACGTGTATCAACTCGTCGGATTGCGACTGCTCATGGGTGCCGTCTCTGGATTCATCTCGGCGGGCATCACTCTCGTCGCTTCACAAACGCCAAAAGAGAAAAGTGGCTGGGCGCTCGGCACCCTTTCAACCGGTGGAATCACCGGTGGACTTCTCGGTCCATTGATCGGAGGACTTCTCGCAGACTGGATTGGGCTTCGACCCGTTTTTCTCTTGACCGGCAGTTCCCTGTTTATCACTTTTTTAATTACCCTTGTCTTCGTCAAAGAGGACTTCGTGCGGTGGCGCGCGAGCGACTTGACTCGACACGAACGATTATTGGCTCGCTTCGTCATCCGCAACTGATTTTCAGTCTATTTTTGACCACGTTTTTAATCACGTTCTCTACGCAATCGATTGGACCACTGCTGACGCTTTATGTCCGCGAACTGAACCCGTATACGACATCCCTCGCCTTTGTTGCCGGCATTGTCGCCTCAGCACCTGGTGTGGCTGCACTCGTTTCCGCGCAGCGTCTTGGACGACTATCCGACCAGTATGGCGCTGAACGCATCTTGTTTTGGGCGCTGATCATCTACAGTGCCTTCTTGATTCCCCAGGCGTTTGTGACGTCGACGACTCAACTCATTGTCTTAAGGTTTGGGCTCGGCTTTGCCACCGCCGCACTCATGCCCTCGGTACAGTCGCTCCTCCGTCAACATACGCCGAGTCGAGCAGCTGGGCGTATCTTCTCATACAATCAATCGGCTCAATTTATGGGTAACTTGCTCGGACCGTTGTTCGGCTCTCAAGTGGTCGCTCATTTTGGCTTCTCCGCTCTTTTCATTGTGACCGGTTTGATTATGTTAACGAACGCGTTGCTCGAAAAATCGAACGTACAAGTGACGCTCCATCCGAATACGAAATAAACGCCGAGCGAACCTCGGCGTTTTTCATTATAGTAAATCGGCAGCCAACCGAGCGAGTGACGAGCGCTCCCCTTTGATGAGTTGGACATGTCCGAACACGTTTTGACCTTTGAAGCGTTCGACGGCGTACGTGAGACCGTTCGAATACTCGTCTAGGTAGGGGTGATCGATTTGATACGGGTCCCCGACGAGGACGATTTTCGAGTTCTCACCGACTCGGGTCAGAATCGTCTTGATCTCGTGCTTCGTCAAGTTCTGCGCCTCATCGATGATAATGAACTGATCTGGCATGCTGCGACCACGGATATACGTGAGCGCCTCGAGCTGAATCGATTTGATACCAGCCAAGATGTTGCCGAGCTCGTCTTTCGAATTGGCATTAAATAAGAATTCCAAGTTATCATAAATCGGTTGCATCCATGGACGAAGCTTTTCTTCCATTTCACCGGGCAAATAGCCGATATCGTTCCCCATCGGCACGACCGGGCGGGCCACGACAAGCTTGTTGAATCGATGTTCGTCTTCGACGAGCGATAAACCAGCAGCGAGCGCCAGGAGCGTCTTTCCGGTCCCGGCCTTGCCGAGCAGTGTCACAAACGGAATATCATCCCGTAACAACAAGTCTAGCGCCATCCGTTGTTGGACGTTACGGGGGTGGATACCCCACACGTGTTCGACGTCTAGTGAGAGCGGACGGAGGATCGGTTGCAACGCATCGACGACCGCGAGCGCGCTCGATTTCGAGACGTTGCTTTTTAATACAACAAATGAGTTCGGATATAACTGGTTTTTGGACAATACCGAAATCGGTAACTGCCGTACTTTATAAAATTCGTCGATCACAGCCTGGTCGACTTCGATTTCCCGATAGCCGGCGTATAGGTTTGTCGTATCGACGATATGATCGGTTAAATAATCCTCGGCTTCAATACCGATGGCGTCCGCTTTAACACGGACGAGTATGTCTTTTGAGACGACGACGACTTTCCGGGTCTGGTCACGCTCATATTGTTTCATGAGTCCAAGTGCCACAGTTAAAATGCGGTTGTCATTCGTCATGACGTCGAACGGGAAATCGACGGAATATTCATGACCGATCTCGACGAACAATCGTCCGCCGTTCTCGAGCGGAACCCCGTCGTGCAGTTTACCGGTCACGCGAAGTTGGTCGAGCACACGCGCCGTTTCCCTTGCGTTGCGACCGACTTCATCCATATTGCGTTTTTTGCCGTCAAGCTCTTCTAAAACGATGGCGGGAATGACGACATCGTGCTCATCGAATTGGAACAAGGATAGTGGGTCGTGTAAGAGTACGTTCGTATCGAGCACATACGTTTTTTTCATAGACTTTGCCGCCCCTCGAAAATTGTTGGTGATCAAGAATTCAAGCTTTCCTTGACTTCACGGTCCAACTTTTCTGCTGCTTCGACATCGTACGTCTTGACGATGTCCGGTTGTCCATATGACGCCCCGTAAAAGGAAATGTTACGAACCTCTTCGATTTCCCCTTCAAAAAAGCGAAGGTGTAGCGCCGGCTTTACGCTCGGCTCGAACTCGTGTACGTGTGACAGGGCGATACTGTAGGCAAGTCCCCCTTCAAGAAAAATGAGGCTCGCTGTCTTCTCCTGCGAGAGCAACGTGATCACATGCGAATGCTTCGTCAACGCCAAGCGAATCGTCCTCTCGTTCGGTGCTTGCACCCAGCTGATCGCATGGGTGATCGGCCACCGTTTCGGCTCATCAAACGTGACTAAAAACGTCAACGGCATCTCGTTCAATACGTCTTGTTGCGCCCTTGAAAGTTCGAACGCCGCCTTACTAGCCATAGACTCCCCTCCTCCCGAACGGGTATACGAAATGGATTCGCCCTTACAAACCTCTTTCCCTGCTTTTCTCTCCTGAAATCATGCTATAATCGACGAAGAGGAAGGTGAGACCATGCGCGTAAAGTGCTCTCTTTGTGACAAAATCGATACGATTGATTCGTGGTCGTTCGAAGCGAAACGACTTCGTAATAAACCTGCTAAAACGTATATGTGCCAGACGTGTCAAGAACGCATCACCGCGCGAACCGCGGAACGTGTCGCGACCGGCCAATTCCACCTATATCCATCGTTCCGGCAAAAACGGAGATGGTAATCAAAAATGGACGTATCGCCCGAGGGCAATACGTCCATTTTTAATGTGATTCGACGCCTTGTCGACGGTTCCACCAGAGGCGGCCCCGGTAAATCGCCAAGACGACAGCCATGACAAGGAGTACTTCTGGAATCGGCCACGTGAAGAAGACGAGCGCCATCGTGCCTGCCCCAAGCGCGAGCAGCATATAGACAACGAGTGACTTCCACCACGTCAATTGTTTCGCAAAACCTAATTTAAACACAAGGATCGTCAATAAGATGACCGTGATGATCAATGCGTTGAATCCGACCGAGAAATCGTTCGCGTCACTGCCGACGCCAAGTAGCGAGGCAATCCACGGTACATCGATTTGTGTGATGTCCATCGTTTGAGAAGCTTTCAAGCTGATAATCCCCCTTTATTTCATACACATTTATTCTACACTATCCAAAACAAAAGGGAACGCCTAGGCGCTCCCATTTTTCCGACTTATTCTTTCCCAAGTTTACGACGCTTGTCAGCTTTCTCGCGTTCGTTCTTGTTCAAGACTTTTTTACGGAGACGGATCGACTCCGGCGTGATTTCACAGTACTCGTCGTCGTTCAAGAACGTGAGCGACTCTTCGAGTGAGAAGACGCGTGGACGTTTCAAGACTTGTGTCGAATCTTTCGATGAAGCACGCATGTTCGTCAACTGCTTTCCTTTGACGGCGTTGATCGCAAGGTCGACGTCACGGTTACATTCACCGATAATCATGCCCTCGTATACATCTGTACCTGGTTCGATGAAGATCGTTCCACGGTCTTCAAGTGCACCGATCGAGTAAGCCGTAGACTTACCAGGTTCGATACAAACCATGACACCACTGCGGCGTCCGCCGATGTCAGCAGCGATGAATGGACGGTACTCTTCGAACGTATGGTTCAAGATTCCGTATCCGCGTGTTGCTGACAAGAACTCGTTACGATATCCAATGAGACCACGTGAAGGAACGATGAATTCCATACGTGTTTGACCGTTGTCGTTCGTGTTCATGTTGGCAAGTTCACCTTTACGGAGACCGATCGACTCCATGACTGAACCGGTGTACTCTTCTGGTACGTCGATGATGACGCGTTCGAACGGCTCAATTTTCGTACCATCTTCGTCTTCACGGATGATAACTTGTGGTTTCGAAACTTGAAGCTCGTACCCTTCACGGCGCATGTTCTCAATCAAGATCCCGAGGTGAAGCTCACCGCGGCCCGAAACGATCCATTGGTCAGGTGAATCTGTGTTCTCGACACGGAGTGAAACGTCCGTCTCAAGTTGTTTCATCAAACGCTCTTCGATTTTACGTGCCGTCACGAAATCGCCTTCGCGTCCTGCGAACGGTGAGTTGTTTGTCATGAAACGCATTTGAAGTGTCGGCTCATCGATGCGGAGAAGCGGAAGTGGCTCTTCTTTACCGACCGGTGTGACCGTTTCACCGACGTTGATGTCTTCCATCCCGGCGATGGCGATCAAGTCACCCGCTTTGGCTTCTTCGATTTCAACGCGCTTGAGACCGAAGTAACCGAACAACTTCGTGACGCGGAGTTGTTTGATTGAACCGTCTGTTTTGCAAAGTGAGACGGATTCGCCAACTTTGATTTTCCCACGGAAGACGCGACCGACACCGATTCGGCCGAGGTAGTTGTCATAGTCGAGCATCGTGACTTGGAACTGGAGCGGCTCATCCGAGTTATCGATCGGTGCCGGCGTGTTCTCAAGAATCGTGTCGAGCACGTACGTGATCGTATCTTCTTGCTTCTCTGGATCAGGATCGAACGAACTTGAACCGCTGACAGCAGACGTATAAACGACAGGGAATTCAAGTTGATCTTCATCTGCTCCAAGGTCGATCAATAAGTCGACAACTTCGTCGACGACATCGAGTGGGCGTACCATCGGCTTGTCGATTTTGTTGACGACAACGATTGGACGGAGACCTTGGTCGAGTGCTTTCTTCAATACGAAACGCGTTTGTGGCATACATCCTTCACGTGCATCGACGACGAGAATAACGCCGTCCACCATTCGCATGATGCGCTCTACTTCACCACCGAAATCGGCGTGACCTGGCGTATCCACGATGTTGATGCGTGTATCTTTATAATCGATGGCAGTGTTTTTCGCGAGAATCGTGATTCCGCGCTCACGTTCGATGTCGTTCGAGTCCATGGCGCGTTCTGCGACCATTTCGTTTGTCCGGAATGTACCAGACTGTTTTAATAATTCATCGACGAGCGTTGTTTTACCGTGGTCAACGTGGGCGATGATGGCTACGTTCCGAAGGTTAGTTCTTACATTCATGTAGTTAGTCCTCTCTTATTTAAAAAAGTTTCATCTTTTATTCAACTTTAAGAGTATAGCACACGTCCCACTACCTTTGTCGAGTGTTATCGACTGTTAACGTTTTCAAACGCTTCGTTTTTGTCTACAATGAAGGAGACTAGCGAAAAAGGGGGAATCTCCATGCAACTCATGTTCATATTAATCGCGACCGCGGTCGTCGCCGGCTTCGTCGGCATCGGTATCGGTGTCGCCGAAGGAAGCGCCGCTATCATCATCGGCAGTCTCGCTCTGAGCGGCATCGCCACATTCTTTGGAATCAACTTGCGCCGTCGGGTCCTCTCGAGCCGACGTCCATAACAGAAGGCCCGGGCGATTAGCCCGGGCCTTGTTTATGATGTTGTTCTTCTGGCGCCCATGCTTATAGGTCGCGCGTCAGACAGATGCGGTCACGTAAGGCGAGTCCGTCTTCTTCGATTGACGGATAACCGTGGTCCGGGAAGTAGTCCCGCTCGACCGATTCAAAGCGGAAACCGGCTTGCTGATAGAAGCGCAACTGGACGATGCTCGAGTTGCCCGTACAGACGAGCATCTGATTCGCCCCGCTGCTCTCAGCCCGGCGAATCGCGTCTTGGAGCAGACGTTGCCCGATCGTCTGGTTCTGCCGTTCCGGTTTGACGGCGATATTGACGAGCTCGATTAACGACTCGCTGCGTGTGACGAGCATATATGCCCCGACACGTTCCCCGCCGAGCATGGCTCGTACGTCGTCCCTGCTTTGTATTGGTCGCGCACCATCGCTTCGTTCGGATTGGCCAGGACGAGCAAATCACGGACGCGGTCGTAAGATTCGTTGATCCCGATTTGCAAATCCGGCTTCACTTCCGGGGTCGCGCCTTTGGCGATGACGTAATGCTTCACGACGTCTTTGACGAACGTCTCGCTCCCCGCGAGGACTGATGTTTTCCCGTCATAGCGGACTGGCTCTCCATAAATCGAGGCGACCCGCCCCCCGACTTCTTCGACGAGCAATTTACCGGCGGCGTAATCCCACGGCATATTGCGCATCGTGATATAGCCATCGACCCGTCCCGCTGCGAGCCAGGCGAGTTCGAGTGAAGCGGCCCCGTGCGCCCGCGTACCGACCGAGTCGCGCACGATCGGTGCGAGTACTTCTGGTGCGATTTGCTGGTTTGGCGTCACCCATGTCGCGTTCATACTGAGGAAAGCGTCCCGAACATGGTGCTCTTGAATCATCGGGAGCTTCCGGCCGTTCAGCGTCGCCCCGACACCGCGGCGCGCGACGAACAGCTCGTCCGCCATCACATCGTAAACGAAGCCGTACTCGACGACCCCATCGACCATGACGGCAATCGAGATGGCGAACATCCGCTTCTGATGAATGAAGTTCAACGTGCCGTCAATCGGGTCGACGAACCAGACCGTCCCCGACAAATCATCCGGTTGCGTCGAGATGCCCTCTTCCCCAATAATATGATGCTCCGGATACGACTCGCGAATCTGGTCGACAATCAACTGTTCGACGGCCCGATCGATTTCTGTCACCAAATCGCCTTTCCCCGTTTTTCGTTCAATCCGATAGCTCTCGTCAATTTGTAAACGTATATACTCCCCTGCCTGTTTAATCAAGTCAATCGCGAACCATTCTAACATGTTTATCACCTCTATTATGTATTGTACCAAACAAAAACCAGTATCCGCATGGAATACTGGTTGAATGAGTGGTTGTGGGTCAGGCTTCGAGACGCAATAGTTCTTGGCGATACTTCTCTAACCGATGCTTGCTAGCGTGGACAGTGGCATCATCTTGTGACGCCATTGCATCGAAGAGCGTTGCCAATTCATAATCAATCTCTAAGCGCAGCACCGGAATCCGTTTTTCTGCGTCTTTTCTTTTGAATGCCTCGATCACTTGTTTCATGAGATGCCACACTCCTTTAGTTGGGCTACAAGTTACGGTTTAGTAAGTTGAATTGAGTATATCAGATGAGATTCAAAAAAGAAAGATAATTGTCTGACTATTTTGAATTTTTTATCTTAGAAAGTATATTCCCATTTCAACTGATGCTAAACCTGAATGACCTGTTAAAGATATGTACCCTTTTTCAAAAGGAAATAACAAAAAAAGCATGAGAAAACTGTTCTGTTCTCCCATGCTTTCCAGCAGTTACAATTTTATAATCTTCGCATTTGATTTTAGGGCCGCTTGGACCGTACGATAGGTAGAGTATCCGGTCTGTTCGTCATGCACGGCGCTCAGTTGTTTTTCTTCTGATTTCGATGTCACGATTTGTTTGAACGACCGATACGCATCCAAAAACGTTTCGCGGTCGACACCGCCTTCATTGGCAAGGGCGACTTGATTATAGAACTCGACGACTTCTATGAGCTCATCAGTCGTCCAGTCCGGGTTGATCGGATAGTTGATTTGCATATTCTTCACCTCGACAACCATTGTATCAACAAAAAAAACTATTGCAAGTTTGGATAGAAATCACTATAGTTTTTTTGTTGCATTGTTTTTGAATCGAAATGTTCAGATTGGCCAAAGCTTGAGACCAAACCGACAACCCATATACACACTGTTATCAAGGAGGACTTACTATTGAAACTTAAAGGTGCTACACAGCTCGAGACACCGCTCTTTGACACGTTGCTCACGCACGTGGATACGAACCCGATCGCGTTCCACATCCCTGGCCATAAAGGCGGAAAAGGGATGGATCCTCAGTTCCGTGACTTCATCGGCGAGAACGCCTTGAAGATTGATTTGATCAATATCGCCCCACTCGATGATCTCCATCATCCGAAAGCATCGATTGCCGCTGCCGAGCGTCTCGCTGCCGAAGCGTTCCATGCCGACGAGACGTTCTTCTCGGTGCAAGGGACGTCGAGCGCCATCATGGCGATGATCATGGGCGTTGTCGGGCCGAACGAGAAAATCATCGTTCCACGAAACGTGCATAAATCCGTCATGTCCGCGCTCATCTTGACCGGGGCTCACCCGGTCTTCATCCATCCGGAATATGATGAGACATACGGAATTGCCCACGGGATCACAGCAAGCGCCGTCGAACGCGCCCTCGAGATGCACCCGGACACAAAAGCGGTCCTCGTCATCAACCCGACCTACTTCGGGATCGCCGGTGATCTAGAACGAATCGTCGCTGTCGCCCATGCGCAAGACGTACCGGTCCTCGTCGATGAGGCCCACGGTGTCCACTTACCGTTCCACGACGAACTCCCGCTCTCGGCGATGCAAGCCGGAGCGGACGTCGCAGCCACGAGCGTACACAAGCTCGGCGGCTCGATGACGGGAAGTTCGATTTTGAACGTCCGTCGCGGTCTCGTCTCGCCGGAACGGATTCACGCGATGTTGTCGATGATTACGACGACGTCGACGTCTTATCTCCTTCTCGCGTCGCTCGATGCGGCCCGTCGTCAATTGGCGACGAAAGGAGAAACGATGAACGAACGTGCTCTCACACTCGCACGGACGGCTCGTACAGCCATCGATAATATGCCGCACTTATCGGTATACGGTCACGCTGAACTCCACTCCGAGTCGACATACGCGCTTGACGAGACGAAAATCCTGGTTTCCGTCCGTGAGCTCGGCATCACGGGCTTCGAAGTCGAGAAGTACTTGCGCGAGACACATCGAATCGAAGTTGAGATGTCAGATTTGTTGAACGTCTTGTTCATCGTGACGAGCGCCGACGACGAGTCGACGATTCAAGCGTTGATTGATGGCATGCGTGACGTTGTATCCGTGTACGACCAGTCTGGGAACGATTCGTTGTCAATCATGCTCCCTGAGATTCCACCGCTCGCGCTCAGCCCGCGTGACGCGTTCTACGAGGAGACGGAGACGATTCCGCTCGAGAACGCCGTCGGACGCATCTCGGCCGAGTTCATCATGGTGTATCCACCAGGAATCCCGATCATCATCCCGGGAGAACTCATCACGACTTCGACGCTCGACTATATCATGGCGAACATCGAGGCCGGTCTTCCCGTCCAAGGACTTGAAGATGAATCGCTTCAAATGATTAAAGTCATCCAACAAACAAAAGCAATTCGCTAAAACAAAAGCGAGCCGGTCCATATGGACCGGCTCGCTTTGTGTCATCAAAAGAAAAGGTGCTTATGATGATCGAATTGCTTCCCCTACATTCCATTATAAGAAAACGCTTACATTTTTTCAAGAGAAGAATTAAATTTTTTATCCGTTTCTAATTCAGTTTCGTTTAAACAGAGGCGTAAAAACTCGGCGACATGTTCCGTATCGCGCAACGCAATCCCGAGCATCGGATACAGTTGTCTCGGTTCTTCGAGTGCATGGATATCAAGAAGGGCAGACTGTCCGGTCTGCATACAGACGACGAGCACTTTCCCCATGAATTGATGCGTATACACAAAGCCGAAATCATAGCGTGACGTCTCGGTCTCGATTCCCGTGAAGCGGACACGGCTCGTCTCAGAGACGGTATATAACAATTCTTCATCAAACGCCATCATCGTTCCCTCCTTTCTCACTTCATTCTTTATTTTCCTTTATACTGAACGTATGAAACCTAAGGAGGGTCCCAATGAACATACGAGAAGCGAACGAGCGTGATTGTACCAAACTGGTGCGGCTCATGCGGCAGCTATGGCCCGATGCGCCCGGAGACGAATTGACGATGGAGGTTCGTCTCGGCATCCGCTCCGACAAGATGCACTATTTTATCGCGGAAACGGATGAACCGGTCGGCTTTTGTCAACTTAGCTTCCGGCATGACTACGTTCCCGGAACGACTGCTTCCCCAACCGCCTTCTTAGAAGGGATTTACGTCGTCGAAGCCGCGCGGCAGCAGGACGTGGCGACACGGCTCGTCGAAGCGGCCTCCGCGTTCGCCTGGTCGAAAGGATGCGACGAGCTCGCCTCCGACACGGAAATCGAGAACGACGGCAGCCAACGGTTCCATGAATGCATCGGCTTCCGAGAAGTCGAACGGACCGTCCATTACATAAAAAAGCTCTCTCGCGAGTAAGCGAGAGAGCTTTTGACTTATTTAACGACGTGGATTGGCATACCCATTGCGATTTCTGCCGCTTCCATTGCCATCTCCCCGAGTGATGGGTGAGCGTGGATGGTAAGCGCGATATCTTCTGCAGTCATGCCTGCTTCAATGGCGAGGCCAAGCTCGGCAATCATATCTGAAGCGCCAGTTCCCGCGATTTGAGCACCGATCAAGAGACCGTCTTCTTTACGCGTGATGAGCTTCATGAAGCCGTCTGGCTCGTCGAGAGCGAGGGCACGGCCGTTCGCTGCGAATGGGAATTTCGATACAGTGATCTCAAGTCCTTCTTCTTTTGCGAGTGGCTCCGTGTAACCGACTGTTGCAAGTTCAGGGTCAGTGAAGACGACCGCTGGGATTGCTGAATAGTCGAGGTACGCTGGCTTGCCGGCAGCTGCCTCCGCTGCGACTTTCGCTTCGTATGAAGCTTTGTGCGCGAGCGGTGGTCCCGGTACGATGTCACCGATGGCGTAGATGTTTTCGTTCGACGTCTTGCACTGGTCGTCGATTTCGATGATGCCGCGGTCGCTAACTTTCACTTCCGCGTTTTCGAGACCGATGTCGCCAGTGTTTGGACGACGGCCGACTGTGACGAGGACGTAGTCCGCTTCCACAGACTGCTCTTCACCGTTCACTTCAAACTTAACTGTTACGCCGTCTTCTGTTTCCTCGACGCCTTTTGCAAGAGCGTTCGTGTGAATCGTGACGTTACCTTTTTGTTTGAGTTTCTTCTTGACGATTTGCGTCATTTGAGGCTCGAAGCCAGACAAGATGTCGCTTGCGCCTTCAACGACGACGACTTCTGTATCGAAGTTCGCGTACGCTGTGCCAAGCTCCATACCGATGTAACCGCCGCCGATGACGACAAGTTTCTTCGGTACTTCAGGAAGAGCCAATGCGCCAGTTGAAGAAAGGACGCGTTTTGACCATTTGAACGATGGGATCTCGATTGGTGTCGAACCAGTCGCGATGATCGCTTTTTTGAACTTGTAAGGAGTCGAGCTGTCTTCTGTGATAACACGAACTGTGTCTTCAGATGCGAAGAAAGCCTCACCTTGAACGATGTCAATCTTGTTACCTTTCAAAAGGCCTTTGACGCCGCCAGTCAATTTGTTGACGACCGACTGTTTCCAGTCTTGGACTTTTGTGAAGTCGACTGATACGTTGTCAGACGTGATACCCATTGACGAGTGACCTTTTGCGTGCTGGAAGTTGTGACCAGCCGTGATCAACGCTTTTGATGGGATACAACCGACGTTCAAGCAAACGCCACCAAAGTTACCTTTTTCGACGATTGTGACTTTGAGGCCAAGTTGTGCGCCACGGATGGCTGCGACGTATCCACCAGGACCGGCGCCGATGACAAGCAAATCAGTTTCTTGTGCGAATTCTCCTACTACCATGTTCTTATCCCTCCATCATTAGAAGTGCTGGATCTTGAAGCAAGCGTTTCACCATGTTGAGTGCGTTTTGAGCAGTCGCACCGTCGATGAGGCGGTGGTCAAAGCTGAATGAGAGGGCGAGGACTGGTGCCGCGACGATCTCACCGTCTTTAACGACAGCTTTTTCAGCGATACGGCCGATACCGAGAATCGCAACTTCTGGGTGGTTGATGACAGGTGTGAACCATTGTCCGCCAGCAGAACCGATGTTCGTGATTGTGATCGATCCGCCTTTCATGTCGTCCCCAGCAAGTTTGCCTTCACGTGCTTTACCGGCAAGCTCATTGATGTTTGTAGCGAGTGCGTAGATTGACTTACGGTCCGCTTCTTTGACGACAGGAACAACGAGACCGTTGTCCGTATCGGCAGCGATACCGATGTTGTAGTAGTTTTTGTAGACGATCTCTTCGTTGACATCATCGATTGATGCGTTGATGGCTGGGTAAGCTTTCGCTGCAGCTGTCAATGCTTTAACGACGAATGGCAAGTACGTGAGTTTCACGCCTTGGTCAGCAGCCACTTGTTTGAACTCTTTACGGAGTGCGACGAGTTTCGTGACGTCGACTTCGTCCATGAGTGTAACGTGTGGAGCTGTATGCTTCGAGTTGACCATTGCTTTCGAGATCGCTTTACGGATTCCACGGATTTTCTCACGCGTTTCGAGTTCAGGCGTCGCTGACTCGTAAGGCTTGATTTCCGTTTTAGCAGCTGCTGCTGGAGCAACAGATTCTGTTTTCTCTGTTGTAGCTTCGGCTGTTGGTGCTTCACCGTTTGCGAATGCATCGATGTCTTCTTTCAAGATGCGGCCGTTGTCGCCAGAACCTTTGACTTCACGGATGTCGACGCCTTTTTCACGAGCGTACTTGCGGATTGAAGGCATAGCGATGACGCGCTCCGACTTGTGAAGTTGGACGTCGCGCGGCTTGTCTGCTTCAACGGCTTTCTCGATTGTGCCTTCTGGTTGTTCTTCAGCTTTTGGTTGTTCAGGAGCTGCTTCCTCTTCGCCTGCTGGCGCGTCACCTTCGATATCGAACGTGATGAGGACGTCACCGACGACCGCAACTGTACCTTCAGAGACTTTTACGTCTTTGACTGTTCCATCCACTGGAGCAGGGATTTCAACGACGGCTTTGTCGTTTTGAACTTCAAGAAGAATGTCATCTTCTTTCACTGTGTCCCCTGCTTTTACGAACCACTTGACGATTTCACCTTCGTGAATTCCTTCACCGATGTCTGGTAATTTAAATTCAAATACTGCCACTGGTTTTTCCTCCCATCAATTCATCATGTAAACACAACGAGGGAGATGCTTCTCCCTCATCGTTACTTGAACACGATCAGAAGTTGATAACTTCCTTAACTTTTGCAACGACATCTTTATGGTCAGGTAACCATGCGTCTTCACCTTGTGCGAAAGCAAAGACTGTGTCTGGTGCAGTTACACGAAGCACTGGTGCCTCGAGGTGAAGAATTGCGCGTTCTTGAATTTCAGTTACGACGTTAGCCGCAATCCCTGCTTGACGTTGTGCTTCTTGAACGACGATCGCACGGCCAGTCTTTTTAACAGACTCGACGATTGTGTCGATATCAAGCGGGCTCACTGTCATGAGGTCGACGACTTCGACGTTGATGTTTTCTTTTTCGAGCTCTTCTGCCGCTTTGAGTGACGTGTGGACCATTGCACCGTAAGTGATGATCGAAACGTCAGTTCCTTCGCGTTTCACGTCTGCTTTTCCAAGCTCAATCGTGTATTCGCCTTCTGGAACTTCGCCACGGAATGAACGGTACAGTTTCATGTGCTCGAGGAATACGACTGGGTCGTTGTCACGAATTGCTGAGATCAAAAGACCTTTTGCATCGTATGGCGTTGACGGGATGACGACTTTAAGACCAGGTGTCTGAGCCATCAAGCCTTCAAGGCTGTCCGCATGAAGTTCTGGTGTTTTAACGCCGCCACCGAATGGTGACCGGATTGTAATCGGTTGGCTGTAAGCGCCGCCTGAACGGTAACGCATACGTGCCATTTGAGCTGCGATTGAGTCGAACACTTCGAATACGAATCCGAAGAACTGGACTTCCATAATTGGACGGAAACCTGTAAGACCGAGACCGATCGCAAGACCACCGATACCAGATTCAGCAAGCGGCGTGTCAAAGACGCGGTCTTCGCCGAGCTCGTCTTGGAGACCTTCCGTTGCCCGGAAAACCCCACCGTTTTTACCAACGTCTTCTCCGAAAAGAAGTACTTTCTCGTCGCGCTTCATTTCAACGCGCATCGCATCAGTAATCGCTTGGATCATTGTCATTTGAGCCATAACTTACTTCGACTCCTTTGCTGTATATTCTTCAAGCTGCTCTTTCAAGTTTGAAGGAAGTGTTTCGAACATGTTGTTGATGAAGTCCGAAACTTTTTGTTTTGGTTCTTTGTCAGCAAGGCTGATCGCTTCTTTCACGTCTGCTTTCGCTTGTTCGATGACTTCGTTCTCCATGTCTTCGTTCCAAAGCTTTTTGCCTTCGAGGAAGAGGCGGAAACGAACGAGTGGATCTTTCTCTTGGTACTCTGTATCGAGTTCTTTTGTACGGTAACGTGTTGGGTCATCCCCTGCGAGCGTATGCGGTCCATAACGGTATGTGAGTGCTTCGATGAGCGTCGGAGTTCCGTCAAGTGCATCTTTACGCGCTTGTTGAGTTGCGGCGAGGACAGCAAGAACGTCCATTCCGTCAACTTGGATTCCGTTGATTCCCGCTGCGACAGCTTTTTGCGCGATCGTTTTAGCTGCAGTTTGCTTCTCTACAGGCGTCGAGATGGCAAAGCGGTTGTTTTGAACGACGAAGATGGCTGGTGATTTGAAAGCACCTGCGAAGTTTAATCCTTCGTAGAAGTCACCTTGTGATGAACCACCGTCACCCGTGTAAGTAATGGCGACGTTTGTGTTGCCGTTGCGTTTAAGGCCCATGGCCACACCCGCTGTTTGGATGATTTGTGCCCCGATGATGATTTGTGGCATCAAGACGTTGACATCTTCAGGGATGCGGTTCCCCGCGACGTGACCACGTGAGAACAAGAACGCTTGATAGAGAGGAAGTCCGTGGAATACGAGTTGTGGGATATCCCGGTAGCCTGGAAGAATCCAGTCTTGTTTGTCGAGTGCGTATTGCGTCCCGATCATCGTTGCTTCTTGACCAGCCACCGGCGCATAGAACCCTAAGCGTCCTTGACGGTTGAGTGAGATGGCACGTTGGTCCCAGATTCGAGTATAGACCATACGGCGCATAAGCTCCTGAAGTTGCTCGTCCGTTACATCGGGCATCGCGTCTTGGTTGACGACCTCGCCCTTCTCGTCGAGAATACGGAACGTTTGGAAGTTTTCTTCCACGTTTTGAAGTACCTGACGTTGTTCATTCGTTTCACCTCATCCTTTCAACTATGAGACAATTGTCTTTTTTGTAATCAAACACTACCTCAAATCTTAAGTGTATCTGTCCAAAAAAGCAATCTGTATTAACGTGATTCAGGAAAGTTGCACTTATCCTGCCGTTTCCTAGTCAGTATAAAACGGGTTGTTACAATAACGCAAAAAATATGCTCACTTTATAAAAACGCTTACATCAACACATCTTTCCCCTCATTTTGTTTCTGTATCATTTTCATTTAACCTTCTGTACCATCTAAGCGAAACGACGAATAAATATGATATAATTGGTCATATCGCAATGGGAAAGGAAGTTTTGCATGTTAACAATGAAAGATGTGATTCGTGAAGGAGACGAGCGGCTCCGCGTCCGCTCAATCGAAGTGCCGATTCCACCGACGGCAGAAGACCTCGCGCTACTCGACGAGATGGAGACGTTCCTCGTCAACAGCCAAGACCCCGAGATGAGCGCGAAGTATGAACTTCGCGGCGGCGTCGGCATCGCCGCACCACAACTCGGTGTCAACCGCCGTTTCTTCACGGTCTTGCTCCATGAAGAAGAAGAGACATTCAAACTATCAATCTTCAATCCGAAAATTACGAGCCACTCGGTAGAGCAGACGTATTTGAACGGCGGTGAAGGCTGTCTATCTGTCGATCGCGTCGTCAAAGGCAACGTGCCCCGCCATCGTCGCATCACGATTGAAGGGTTTGACCGTGACGGCGTCCCAATCAAATTGCGGCTCCGCGGTATGCGCGCCATCGTCTGTCAACATGAGCTCGACCATTTAGATGGGGTTCTCTTCTACGACCGCATCAACATGACCAATCCGCTAGAAACCTACGGTGAGCCGATTTGAGGTGACGAGATTGAAGAAAAAGGCACTGTTGTTCCTATTCCCATTTTTGTTTCTTTTAATCGGGGGATGTGTCCGCATCGAATATGACGCGACCGTCCACTACGACCAATCGGTCACGTTAGAGACGACGTATGCCTTCCGCGACCATCCGGTCATGAAGCTGCTCAATTTGAGGCTCGATTGGGATACATGGAAACAACAGGCGAAGGAGAACGGATATGCGACACGTGATTATCTGAGTCAAGACGACTATGAAGGCATGGTGCTCAAGAAGACGTTCGACAACGTCGACGACCTTCAAAACATTAAAGAGGAATGGAAGACCGGTCCGGCCGGTATCCTCGTCCCACCTGACGTAAAGTTTGAAGTGCAGAAAGAAGACGGCATTTGGTTTGACTCTTATGTGTTGACAACGAACCTCGATCTTAGGCTCGACCGAATCGATTTACCCGGTCTCGATTTGAGCGGTTCACCGAAACAATTGGCGGAGCGTTATGTGCGTCAAGCAGATATCCGATTCAACCTTACCGTCCCGACTGGCGTGTTTGTCGAGGACGGCACCGGCCTCGATATCCGCTCGATGAAACATGTCGAGTGGCAAGTGTACGGCGGCCGCCAAAACAATATGACGCTCGTCGCCCACGTGCCGAACATCAAAGCGTGGATCATCACGGGCGTCATCGCTGTCGTTTTAGGCCTAATCGCTTTCTTTATCTGGAAGAAGTATCGTCAAAACGTCGACAACCCGGACAAAACGTCAATCCGATCCCGTATCTTTGGCGGATTGATCCTCGTCTTGACGCTTGCTTTGATTGTCGTAACGATTCGAGATGAATTAACGACCGAACAGAAGACGGAAGCGGTACGTCAAGCGGCCCAAACAGATGAGTTTATCCCAACGTTCGCTGTACATGGGTTACTTGGAACCGAGCGCACATTTCTCCGTTTCTCTCAATATATGGAGCAACGTGGACTTGCCAAAGACGGTGCAATCTGCACCGTGACAACGAAAGGCGCGGTCGACTGTGTGATCAATGACTATAGTTCGTACCGTCCGATCGTCCGAATCGAGTATGAGGACGCCGAGGCGTCGCTCAACAATCAGACGAAATGGTTGAATGCGGCGATCGAACGGTATAAACAGGAACGCAACCGTTCGTTTGACCGGATATACTTGATCGGTCACAGCATGGGCGGTGTGGCGGCAGCGAACTATATCTTGAATCAAGATGAATACATCGTCGATAAGTTCGTGACGTATGATAGTCCGTTCGCCGGGACACGCCTCGCCAACTTCGGTCTGTCGGCCAGCAATTTCGGGATCAATACCGGCAGTCCGGCCATCCGGGATTTGTCCCCGAGTTCGGACGGGCTACAGGCGTTCCAAGAAAAACTGGAGACATGGCCACGTTCCGTTCAAGTCTTCTCCTTCTCGGGACGCGGCGGCGAATTCAATTTGATTGAGCCAGCGAGTTCGCTCTTGCTCGAGGAGTATACGAATAATATCGAGACGGAAACCGTTCCGTATGATCACTTCTCGCTCCACCGGAAGACAGACGTCCTCCGCGACACAGGAAGATTCCTTTACGAGTTCACGAATGAATTTAATCCAGTCGAAACGAATTGATGAAAACCTGCTCTTTTTGTGAGAGCGGGTTTTATTCGCTGTCATGCTTTTGATGGCCCGTCCGTTCAGCAACCAACAAAACCCACCTTCACAGGAAGGCGGGCTTGTATCAGTAGGTCATTGTCCAAGTAAGTTTCTGGAGCCAATAAATCACATATTTTCCGATTGGCAAATCGGTCTGAATCTCGTCATAGGCGAGCGTATACGTTCCTTGCTCGTTGTTCCAGAGACGCTTGAAGTAGCCGTCGACCTCGCGGATGAACTCCGTCTCCTCGGTCGTGACGACTTCGACATCTGCCTCTAGGTTGTAGTCGTTCATGTTGCGGGTCGTGTAGTTCCCCGAGCCAATGACGACAACGCGAGGATCGCCTTCTATATAGAGCATCTTCGGATGGTATTGCTCTTTACTAACCTTATACCAACGAATCTCGATTTGTTTCGGATTCACCGTGTTCAACTCTGCCGCGACCGGTAAGTTCGGCAACCCAGTTTTCTGGCGACCGAACGCGTTCGTGTTCGGATCAAGAATCAGTTTGACGAAGACACCGCGCTCGGCTGCCTCATGAATAGCTTGAATGATGTTCCGGTCAGCCAAATAGAACATACCAATCCAGATCGTCTCGCCTGCTTGCGCTTCTTCCATCGCACCGACGACCGCGTCTTGAATTTTTGATTCGGTGACGTAGCGGATTTGCATCGGCCCCGCTGACGATTCCTTGCGTAAATTCGCTAATTTCTCTTCACTCGGAAAGCGTTTGGCATCACCTTTTGAAAATGTCGCAATCGCTTCTTCCCCTTCGAGAATGTCCGCTAAAATTGGTCCATCGAGTCGTACCCCCACATTGGAATGATAGCCGCTCGCGTCATGGGGATTGCCGACAAGACGAATCCATCATTCTCAGTCACCATCACTTTGCGGTGGTTTGCTTTCACGTTCAAAAGTCGTAAATACGACCGAACCGTGATATCAGGTGCGTTCTTAGCCAGCGGGTTTGGCAACCAACCGTTCTGGCTGTCACCGAACCATTGGAATCCGATGCGATAGAGCGTGGAGTACAAGATGTTAGGGTCGCGGAGCGCGTCAAGGTTTGTGTAGACGATTTCCGCACCCGCTTCTTTTAATACGTCTAAATGCCCGGCTGCGTGGCCATTGTAAGTCGTGTTAATCTCATCCGTGATCAAAACGACGTTCATGTCCGGATAGGTTTCCATCTGTTCGAGCATGGCTGATGACAGTCTAGCTGTGATATCCGGATATTGTCGGTCTTCGTTCGAATAAGGATTAAATAGAAAAAAGTCCATGACGATATATTCTCGCGCTTCACGGATTGATCGTTCGATGTCTTGAAAAATCTCTTGCTCGTTAGTCTCGATGTCTTCCGCTTGATACGTCAAATCAGACAGAAAATCGATTTGATCGTCGGAAATCGCGACCGGTTCTGATGCCCGTGACACTCCGTCCGGCAGCGGTTTGACTTGATGGTAAATCATCGTGATCAGGAAGAGTAGAGCAAATGCGGCAATGACCCATTTCAACCGCTTTTTCTTCCGTTTCTTACGTTCCATACCCCTATCTCCTTTATCCATACTCTCTAAAAAGCGGACTGTAGTCCCCTACAGCCCGCTCGTTCATACTTCCATGATAATCGGAAGAACCATTGGGTGTCTTCTTGTTTTTTGTGCCAAATATGGCGTGAGCGTATCTGAAACAAGTTGTTTCATCTCCGACCACTTCATCTGCTTATTTGACAATCCTTGCTCAACCGTCTTCTTGAGCAGTCGCTCACCGTCACGAATCAAGCTGCCCGATTCACGCATGTAGACGAAACCGCGTGAAATGATATCAGGACCTGAGACGAGTTTACGCGTCTTGCCATCGATGCTGATGACGACGACCACGAGCCCATCTTCTGAAAGAATGCGGCGGTCGCGCAAGACGATATTGCCGATGTCACCGATGCCATTGCCGTCTACATAAACCGCGTTGGCTGAGATTTTTCCAGTGATGGCGGCCGAATCGGCATCGACTGCGAGCACTTCCCCATTATCCATAATGAAGCTGTTCTCTCTCGGAATCCCGACCGATTCGGCAAGTTCGGCATGTTTGACCAACATGCGATACTCGCCGTGAATCGGCATGAAGAATTTCGGGTTGAGGAGACGGATCATAAGTAATTGCTCTTGTTGCGACCCGTGACCCGACGTGTGAATATTCGTCAATTTTCCATAAACGACGTCCGCGCCGGCTTTATAAAGCTGGTCGATTGTCTTCCCGACGGAAATCGCGTTCCCCGGTATCGGTGATGACGAAAAGATGACCGTATCGCCCGGAATGATCGACACTTGACGATGTGTCCCGTTAGCAATCCGGCTGAGCGCTGCCATCGGTTCACCTTGTGAACCGGTACAAAGAATCGCCACTTCGTGGGGTTCATAATTGCGTAACTGATTCGCTTCGATGATCATGCCTTTCGGAACGTTGATAAAACCGAGTTCTTGGCCGATTGTCATGACTTTGTCCATCGAACGACCGAAGATGGCCAAGTGACGACCTGTCTCGGCACAAGCGTCGACGACTTGTTGGAGTCGGTAAATGTTCGACGCGAACGTTGCGAAAATAATGCGTCCGTCTGCTTTTCGGAACGTCTCACTGATTGTACCGCCGACAACTTTCTCACTCATTGTGAACCCTTCGACTTCTGCGTTCGTCGAATCCGATAAGAGACAAAGGACTCCTTCTTTCCCGATGTCTGCCATCTTAGCGATATCAGCTGGTTCACCGACTGGGGTGAAGTCGAATTTGAAGTCGCCCGTATGGACGATGTTTCCTTGAGGTGTCTTGACGACGACACCGAGCGAATTCGGAATCGAGTGGGTCGTCCGGAAGAATGAAATGCTCGTCTTGCGGAATTTGACGATTGTATCTTCATCAATTTCATGAAGTTCCGCCTCGCGGAGCAAGCCATGCTCTTCAAGTTTCACTTTAATTAATCCAAGCGCGAGTTTTGTGGCGTAAATCGGAAGTTTTACTTGTTTCAATAAGAATGGGATACCACCGATATGGTCTTCGTGACCGTGCGTGATGAATACCCCTTTAACTTTGTCCTTATTTTTAATCAAGTATGAGTAGTCAGGAATCACATAGTCGATTCCAAGCAAGTCATCCTCTGGGAACATGACGCCCGCGTCGATGACGATGATTTCATCTTGGAATTGAACGACATACGTGTTCTTCCCGATTTCTCCGAGTCCGCCTAATGCGAACACAGCTGTTTGGTGGTTTTTTACAAACTTCATTTAATCTCTCCTTACTACAAGTGGTTGTTATTCATCTATGTGATCCATAAGTGATCTCGCCATATTAATTATGTCTCCGTAAGATTCTTTCTTCATTATAGCTTATATTGTGACAATATTTCACTAATGACGTTAGATTGAGGGCGGTTTCTCGATTTCGTGTTATGCTTTTTTGTATAAAACTGATTTTATCAAGACAGAGAAAGCATGGTGAAGAAAAAATGGAAGATAAAAGAGTAGTCTTTTTTGACATCGACGGCACACTGCTCCATGAAGGGTCGTATATCCCCCCTTCGACGATTGCGGCCATCAAGCAACTTCGCAAAAACGGCGTTGAGACGTTCATCGCGACCGGACGCGGTCCGGCGATGCTGTCGAATATCCCTCAGCAACTTGGAATCGAGAGCCTCGTTTGTTACAACGGTCAAATTGTGGTCCACCGCGGCGAGGTCGTGTATCGTAACGCGTTACCGACCGACGCCCTCCATCGCTTGACGGAACACGCAGGTTCGAACGCTCATACGCTCGTCTATCTCGGACAAGAACGCGGCGGGGCGACGAAAGCGAACGATCACGTCGTCGAACAATCGCTCGGTGAACTCGATATGCCGATTCCGACCTACGAACCGAACTTCCACATCGAACAAGAGGTCTATCAGACGCTCCTTTACTGTACACCAGAAGAAGAGCATAGTTATGTGGACGCTTACCGGGAATTCGATTTTATTCGTTGGCATCCGCACGCCATGGACGTCATCAATCGCGGGGCGAGCAAGGCTGACGGCATTCGTCACTTCATCGAGGCGAACGGCTATCGGCTCGAGAACACATATGCGTTCGGTGACGCCTTGAACGATTTAGCCATGCTCGAGTACGTCGGCACTGGTATCGCGATGGGTAACGCCCGGATCGAGACAAAAGAAGTCGCGGACTTCGTGACAAAGTCGATTCTTGAAGACGGCATCGAATATGGATTAAAACAAATGAAGCTCATTTAATGAAAAACGAGAGGCGCGCGCCTCTCGTTTTTTATCGAGACCGAAGTGTACGTTCGAGTCGGTCTAAGTCTGTATCTTTACCGATGATGATCAAAACGTCTTCTGGTAAAATCATCTCGTCCGCTTGTGGTGAGATGATCACGTCGTCTTCACGACGGACGGCCACGATGTTGACCCCATATTTGGCACGAAGGTCCAAATCAATGAGTGATTTATTCGACAGCTTGTCCGACGCTTTAATTTCAACAATCGAATGCTCGTTCGAGAGTTCAAGATAGTCGAGAATGCTTTGGCTCATCAATCCGTTCGCAATCCGGACACCCATGTCACGTTCTGGGTGAACGATATTGTCGGCACCGATGCGGCGCAACACTTTCTCATGGTAATCGTTCGTTGCTTTTACTGTAATAGTTTGAACACCGAGCTCTTTTAAAATAAGGGTCGTCAAAATCGATGCCTGGATATTTTCCCCGATGGCCACGATGACATGTTCGAAGTTTCGAATGCCGAGACTTTTCAATACGTTTTCATCGGTCGTGTCCGCGATGACCGCATGTGTCGCCAATCCCATAAATTCGTTGACGCGTTCTTCGTCAGCATCGATGGCCAAGACGTCATAACCGTTTGCTGACAGTTCTCGTACAATCGAGCCTCCAAACCGTCCTAATCCGATGACTGCAAATTCACCTGTCATAATTTCATGCATCCCTTTCCTACGCTGTTTCTTTCCAGATTCTTCGTACAGTGTAACCGATTCACTCAAAAAAAACTATACAAAAAAAGACCGGAAAATCCGGTCTTATGCTTTGCCGCTCGAACGCTTTCCACGAACATAGTCGTTGTCAAACAAGAACAGGCGAAGTAAGAGATACAGCGCCGGTACGAGAAGAAGCAGTCCGAGAATAAAGACGACGACGAGTGCGACAGCCATCGACTCGTTCACAACGCTTCCGTTGATGTCGATGTACGGATATAAGATATATGGCAAATGTGTGTACCCATATCCGAACCAGGCCATAAAGAACTGACCCATGACCATCAAAAACGCTAGGCCGTAGTTCCGTTTCAAATAGACAAGCGAGACGGCCACAATAAAGAAGATAAAACTTGTGGCGAACCACCACCAGTTACCTGCTAAAATACTCTCGTAATGCCAAGCTGCCTGCGACTTCAACCCGAAGAAGACGAGACCCGAAGCGATTATCGTCGGAACACTCCAGAACAACGCCCACTTCCGGACGAGCGGAACTGCCTGGACGTCACGCGCTTTGTCCGCATAGAACAAAAGGAACATGGCACTAATGTAAAGCACTGACACGATTGCCAAAGTAACGACAGTCCATGAATAGAAGTTGGTGAACAACTTCATCCCGTCAAAGAAGACACCCGACTCAGTTTCGTTGATGAATCCGCCTTGGCTGACCGTAAGCACAGTCGACATCGAAGCCGGGATCAGTAAACCTGTCGCCCCATATAAGAACATGTAAAATGTACTCTCTTTTGAACCGTAGTTGGCAAACGCGTAGAAACTTCCCCGAATCGCCAATAAAATCAACACGACCGAGGCCGGAACAAGAAGTGCGGTTCCGTAATAGTACGCCGTGTCCGGGAAGAACCCGACAATCCCGACGAAGAAGAACACGAAGAAAACGTTCGTCACTTCCCATGTCGGTGATAAATAACGCTGAATCAGACGGTTAATCATGTGGTCTCGCTTTGTATACTTACTATAGAAAGCGAAGAAGCCGGCACCGAAATCAATCGAAGCGACGATGAGATAACCGTACAAAAACGTCCATAATACGGCTATCCCTAGTTCTTGAATCTGCATATCATACCCTCCGATCACACTTCATCTGCGAACATCGCTTCACCGCGATGCTCCGAGTATTTTAGTTCTTTCCCTACTGGGTTGTCCTTGAACAGACGAGTCAAGACGAGTACCGTGACCACGCCAAGAACTGCATACAAGATCGCAAAGGCGATAAGCATCCAACCGACGTTCGCTGATGTCGTTGCCGCTTCACTCGTGCGCATTAAATCATAAAGCGCCCACGGTTGACGACCGAATTCAGCGAAGAACCAACCGAACTCGATCGCCATCATTGCGAGTGGACCACCGGCCGCTATGGCAATGAGCATCGGTTTACTGAATTGGGGTAACCGCTTGATATAGCGTCCGAGCACGAACAGGAACGAAATCAGGGCCAAGAGCATACCAATCCCGACCATCGCATCAAATAAATAGTGGATGAACAAAGGAGGCTGATCTTCTTTCGCGAATTCATCAAGACCTGTCACCTCATAGTTCGGCACGCCACCCGCTAGGATAGATAAAGCATACGGAATTTTCAAGGCGCCACGTACTTCATAGCCGCCTTCTCCGTCTTCTTCGAGCCATCCGCCTAAAATCAGTTCAGCTTCTGAGGAAGTCTCAAAATGCCACTCGGCAGCTGCGAGTTTGTCTGGCTGATACTTCGCCAAATATTTCCCTGAGAAGTCCCCGACGAGGCAGTCGCGATCGCAAAGATGAGGGCGACGGTCATCGTCAAGCGAAGACCTTTTTTATGATACTCGATTGACAAGTTGTCGAGTTGGTTCCGTCGTTGACGCAACAACTGAACGGCTGCAATAGCGGCTAAAATAAACGCCGATGTCAAGATGGCTGACGTCAATACGTGTGCCATCTTCGTTGGCATGGCCGGGCTGAACATCGCTTCGAGTGGACTCACGTTGGCGAGCCGTCCATCGACGATATCGAATCCGACCGGCTGGTTCATGAAACTGTTCACCGTTGTGATAAAGAACCCTGAGAACAAGGCACCGACCGCGACTGGAATCCCAAGCAGCATGTGGTGCCACGGGTTTTTGAACCGATCCCACGTATATAAATAAATTCCGAGGAAAATCGCTTCAAAGAAAAACGCGAACGTTTCCATAAACAATGGAAGGGCGATGGTTTGCCCGGCGACCCGCATCAAATTCGGCCAAAGTAAGGACAGCTGAAGCCCGATCGCCGTACCTGTCACGACACCGACCGCTACTGTGACGACATACCCGCGTGACCACCGACGGGCCATCAAGGTATATTTCGGATCTTTCTTTTTAATGCCTAAAAACTCTGCTAATAAAATTAATAATGGAACCCCGACGCCGATTGTGGCAAAAATCACGTGAAAGCCTAATGTGAGTGCCGTTAACGCCCGGCTCATCAGGACAGGATCTTGAAACATCTATTGATTACCTCCTATCTCTCTCTAGCGCTTTAAACCCATGTCTATCGCGCGACATCACAGATGATTTCCTTTGGATACCCTTATCATAATGATTTTATATAGTGCTGTAATGTCTCAATGCTTGAGTTCGCAAAATGTTCACATTTGAGCAATCTTAACAATATCGACGCTTTACAACTCTTACTTTTTTCCCAAACCTTTAACCATTCACGCACAATTCTACACATTTCATACAAAAAAGCGGACATGGCCGTTGTCCGCTTTTTTCATCTAATAATTACTGTTCTGAAGAAATGATCGAACAGCTCGACGGCGACATCGATGGCCCGTTCATCCGGATTGAGCGTCGATTGATGAAGTCCAGAACCCATGTCATTCACGCCGAGCCATACCATAAAACCAGGCACTTGCTTCAGCATGTAGCCAAAATCTTCTCCGGTCATCGCCGGGACACAAGTTTTATACGAATATCCGACCTCTTCAATCGCTTCTTCGAATTGATATAAGTAACGCTCATCATTGATGACCTCGTGATAGCGATTGCCGAACTCGAGATCGATGTGGACGTTATACGTCATCTCTACCCCGGCGATAATTTGGCGGATACGTCGTTCAAGAACGACCATTTCTTTATCGGACAAAGCACGAATCGTTCCGTCGAGCTTCGCCGTGTCCGCGATGATGTTCTCTTTCGTCCCGGCAGACACTTTCCCGATCGAGATGACCGCACTGCCCATCGGGTCGATGTTCCGCGAGACGACCGTTTGTAGCTGCATAACTAGTGCGGCCTGAACGATAACGGCATCAATCCCGGCGTGGGGGAAAGCCCCATGCCCCCCTTTCCCATGAATCGTCAGATGCAACTCGCGCGCACTCGCGAACAGTACACCCGGCCGTGAGGCAATCGTGCCGACCGGGTATTCCGGCGCGACGTGCAGTCCGAACATCGCATCGGGACGGAAGTGGTAAAATAGTTCTGACACGGCCATCGGTTCGGCACCGCCAGGACCTTCTTCGGCAGGTTGAAAGAAGATGACGAGGTGGTGGTCGAACGGTTCCTCAACGGCCCGTTTAATCAATCCGAGGGCGATCGCCATGTGGACGTCGTGTCCACACGCATGCATCATCCCCTCATGAACCGAGGAGAATTCGAGACCCGTCTCTTCCATGATCGGCAAGCCGTCCATGTCAGCCCGGTAGCCGATCGTCTTATCGCCGATAAGACCGTCGACACGAACGAACAGACCGGTACGCCAGTGCGAGATGTGCACCCGAGACGAGTTCAAGGAACGAATCAGTTCCTCTAGCGTCGCTTGGGTCTTGAATTCTTCATACCCTCGCTCGGGAATCAAATGTAACTGCCGTCTTGCCTCAATTGCCCAACTCATTCCACACTCTCCTTTGTCACTTCATCCACGATTTTCCAAAACGCCTTCACCTGTTCTAATTCGAGCATCGACTCGGTCGATAGCATCCACGTGTCCCGGACGAGCGGCGTCCCGTCCGATGACGTGAGCGGAATCTTATTGATCGCCTCCACATCACGGATTGTCGACTCGGGTAATATCGCGAATCCAATTCCGTGTAACGCCATTTGTTTGCACGTCTCGATTTGATCGACGACGAGCGTCGTGAGCGGTGGGCTCGAGAAGCGCTCTTGCCACCATTCCAAAATTTCTTGATAATACGTCGAGTCGCTCTTGAATTGAATGAACGAACGCTCGTTATTTTTTAATTGTTTCAAATCGGTCATCCGCAAGTCGACCAAGTGGAGCGAATCCGAGAACAGTTTCATTTTCTCGCCGCGCCAATCTGGGTTCCCGCGTATGATGCCGATGTGGAAATTTTCCTCTAACATAAAGCGCATCATCTCACTTGACCAGCCCGTGACGAGCTTGACCCGGACCGACGGATACCGCTCGACGAATCGTTTCAAGACGCGCGGTAGCCAATACTGCCCCATGATGGACGCGACGGCAATTTTTAAAGTACCGTACACCTCACCTTGTTGCGCTGTCAACTCTCCACGCAGCTCCTGCTCTTCGCTATACATCTTCTTCGCAAAGTCGATGATTTTTTCACCGTCTGGCGTCAGCGCGAGGCCCCGTGTCGAACGGACGAAAATTTTCTTGCCCCACTGATGCTCGATCGTGACGAGACGCTGACTGAGTGCGGGCTGGGAGACGAACAGGCGCTCCGCCGCTTTCCGCATATTCAACTCTTCGGCGAGGACGATTAACACTTCCACTTCTGATACTTGCATGACGTCACCTATTTCTCTATCGTTTCAAAGACTGTATACTGGATATGTTATTGCTTCACTGTATCATATCATGTTTGTCGATTAGTTTTGAATCGTCAGGAGGAAATCAGATGCAACGTCATCATTTTGCCTTTATCGTCGCCACGATCGCGACGCTCGGCAGTCTTTATTTCTCGGAAATCATGCTGTACATGCCATGCAAATTATGCTGGTTCCAACGCATTTTTATGTATCCGCTCGCCATTTATTATTTGACGGTATTGATTTCAAACCGTGCAGTGAATCGGCTCTTCGTTGGTCTCATGGCCGGTGCGGGTTGGAGCATCGCGCTCTATCACGTGGTCCTCGAACGCATTCCGAACGGGGATGCGTTCTGCAGCAACGACTGTCTGATCCGTTGGGTGAACTATTTTGGATTCATCACGATTCCGCTCTTGAGCTTAATCGCGTTCACGCTCATCTTGCTCATCCAATTCGTCCCGACACGTTCAAAGCGCTAATCCATCCCCCCTAAGTGGAACCGGTCAAAAGATCGGTTCTTTAAATTGATAAAGGACCAGTCCGCGGACTGGTCCTTTATCACTGCCACCACTCATCATAGAGCGAGGCGGGCATATGGTGCTTATGGCGCGATCGTTTGTAAATCGTCTCGATTCGTTCGGCGATGGCCGGATCGATGTCTTTTCCCTCTAAATAGTCATCGAGCTGATTATACGTCATGCCGAGAGCGACTTCGTCAGGCAGGCCGGGTTTGTCGTCTTCTAAATCAGCGGTCGGTACTTTATAAATTAAACTTTCAGGGGCACCAAGCTCTTGGAGTAGCGCTTTGCCTTGACGTTTGTTAAGACCCGTTAGTGGCGTCACATCGGCAGCCCCGTCCCCGTGCTTCGTGTAAAATCCGGTCACATATTCAGCCGCATGGTCGGTTCCAACGACAAGGGCACCGAACGTGGCTGCGACGTCGTACTGAACTTTCATCCGCTCTCTCGCCTTCGTGTTTCCTTTATGGAAATCCCCTAACTCGAGACCGGTCGCTTGTTCGAACGCTTTGACCGAAGCATCGACTGCAGGCTTCACATTGACGAAGAACGTCTGATCTGGACGGATAAACTCGAGAGCACGCTTCGCATCCGCTTCATCTTGCTGTTCCCCATACGGGAGACGAATGGCATAAAACGTATACTCGGTACTTGTTTCTTCCCGCAACTCTTCCATGGCTAGCTGACAGAGCTTTCCAGCGAGCGTCGAGTCTTGCCCACCTGAAATACCGAGGACGAGCCCTTTCGCTCCGGCCCGTTTGACATAGGACTTTAAAAAGTCGATTCGGCGGCGAATTTCTTCGGCCGGGTTGATGAATGGTTTGGCGTGTGTCGATTCAATAATGTGTTGCTGCATACTCAACTTCCTCCCTTTCTGATATGGGTTTGCCTAATTGTCTGACAATCTGTAGACGCCGTCAACTTGTTTCATTCCCGAAAAAAAAAGACGGAAACCTGAGTTTCCGTCGTCCGGTTATTGAATACGGAACGAAGCGACGTCTCCGCCAATCGGCGTCAGCTCCAAAAATAGCGTTTTTCCGGCCGGTGGTTCTTCATCCAATAAAACACCGAACGTAAAGCCGCCACTTGTCACTTCGGCAGCTCCTTGTGCATAGAGGCTATGACCGTCCGATACACTCCACTCGAATTCTTCGACGTCTGTGTATCCCGACACGTCAATGGCGTTGCCATTCAATTTGATGGTCACGTCACGGAACGCGCCGTCCGTTTGAGCGGGTTGTTCGCTCGGCTCATCAGTAGGTTCTTCAGTAGTCTCTTCTGTCGGTTCTTCTGTCGCCACGTCATCCGCTTGCACCGTGAACGATTGCTGATCCGTGACCGCCATTTCAGTGGCACCTTCGACTTGAGCCAGACTGACGAAGTTTACCGTATAATCCCCAGCTTCAAGCGAGAGCGGAAACACTTCATCGAATACTTTTTTCTCTCCCGGTGCCCACGTCTCCTCGACAATCGACTCTGTAAACATATATTCTTTACCATAGTCAAAGACGGTCGTATCACCATTCAGCAGCGTCATCTGAAAACGCTGGGATGAATTGAACGTAACTTTGACCGGATTTTCATTCGGGTTCGTCATTGATACCGTCGCCGATAATTGTTTCAATTTGGCATCGTAGCTTACCTCTGTCTCAAGGGTCAATAAATCAGGCGGTGTCGACGCATTGCCATCCACATCACTCGGGTTTGCTTCTTCTTTGCCACACGCCGCGACAATCAAGATCAACGTCGTCACGATTGCCAATAACCAAGTTTTCTTCACGTATCCCACTCTCCTCTGAAAAATAAAAAACGTCTATAGCACTAGTGTAAACGTTCGTGCAGACGTTTGTAATGGGTTTACGTATATTATTTCCCTTTATTATGAAACTTGGACGTTTTCCACGTACTGTTGCCAACCAGTCATGAATAGGACGTCAGCAACATCGATGTCGGAACGAACTTGTGCAGAGATTGAGAACGTCTCACTGTGAATCGACTCAAAGATGACTGTAACCGTACCATCAACGATTTCCTTATAGGCTACGAGTTCTGGTGTTTCTGCAAAAAGCATCATGATTATGGCTCCTTTGTCGGTCTAAGATACGTTTAGTGTATCAACGATCCGCAAGGAAAAACGTCCTATCGTTCGACAGGTCCAAAGACCTGTTTGTCTAACTGTCGAATAGTTGGTATCGATTGTTAATCATTTGGATGAATTATCAAAATGTACAAAAGGAAAGATAGACGTTTCAATCAACGATCCGTCTATCTTCCCTATAACTGTAAAAGAATTATATATTACTTTGTCGAATGATTGCTATTTCGTTCGGTTAGAAATTTGTTGCCACACTGTCCCGAGTGCCGTTTCGCCGCTCGTAATGCGTTCTTTGGCAAGGCGCGCCTGCAACGAGACCTCGAACTCCCGATCGTCTTCCGCGATTTTAAGGGCAGGCACGGCCTGTTCATCTCCGCAGTCAAACAAGAACCGAGCGGCCCGCCAGCGGACGAGCTTACTTTTATCCTTGAGCGCCTCAATCATCGAGGGCTGCGACTGTGGCAACGCCCAATCCGATACCGTGTCGCCGGCCGTACGGCGGACGATCGGTGACGAGTCGACGAGTGCCTGCTCGATATATGTGACATACTCTTCCCGATTTTCTTCGAACATGCCGATCATGACGACCGCTTGTCGACGGATGGCCATCACCTTGTCCTCGAGGGCGCGGCGGAAGTACACCATGTTGTCCGGGGTGATCTCGAGCTCGTCCAAGAATGCCAAGCGCGCTTTCCAATCGTCTGATTGCAATTGGTTTGCATTGGCCTCATAGTCTGCTTCCCGACCGAACGCCCGGGCGACGATGCGGGAGACCCGCTCTTCGGGATACGCCGCTTCAAGCTCTTCTTGCGCGACGACGCTCACGTCTTCGAGTTCTCCGTAACGTGGGGCTTGTTCGACCCAGCGTCGGTCTTGAATCACATTCTTCACTTGGGCCTGCACGTCGAGTGCGGCATCGAGGAATCGTTTCGACAGGCCAACCCGTTTTTCTGAGTCGCCTTTGACGAGTTTCAACTGCATCGGGACGTCGAGAACGAACTGGACAGAGACGTGCACCGGTTCATAGTCCGTATCCATTTGGCTTGCCTCGACTTCCGGCACGTCTTCCCCGAACGCGCGGCGAATCTCGTTCATGACGTCGTGCCAATCATGTTTCGGATGGCGTTCGACAGCAAGGAAGTCGGAGACGGCATAGACCGACTTGACCCCGCGTAAGCCGACAATGTCCGCGATAATCGGCGGTATGTCACGGCTCGCTTTGTCATACGTGACACCTCGGCCCATGAACGCCGGTTCGACGATAATCTTCAAGTTGTTTGGACTTGGAGTTGGTTCGATTGCTACTAATTTCATTCTCATCACCTCACTCTCAATCGTGACGAAAACGACAAAAAAACGCAAGCGAGTCGCTTGCGTCGTGAACAATCAAAATAGGGCGATGAACTGTTGGAGCGAATACTCGTCTCCTTCGACGATGAACGTATCATCTGCTGACATAGGCTCAAGGAAGAAGCGCTTCTCCCCATCGGCTTTGACGTATCCGAAGATATGGCTCGTTTGATAGAACAATTCCACAATCGTCACACGGCCGAACGTCATCCCATCATTGATGATCGCCCGGTCTTCCAACTCGCCGCCATTATACAGTTCAATATACGTTTGCATGTTTGTCGTCGCTCCCTTTGTGTTTGTTTTCACAATTCATTTCTATCAAACAATCAGGGCGACTTCAAGTTAATTTTTTGCGCGACGCTTCCAAAAATCAATCCAGTTATAATACTCCGATAATACTCGGTCGATTTTTTGGCGCGACTTCTCGTCATGTAATCCAGTATCATCAATCTTTTCCTTACAATATGTGATGAAGATTTCATTTCCTGGTAAAACATTAGCCCGATTTGTGGCAAATACTTGACGGAGATGAATTTGACAGCGTGCCGTCCCGAGCATGCCCGGAGACGCCCCGGCGATTATGACCGGTTTCTCACGGAGCGGCGTGCCCGGTTCGAGCGATAGCCAATCGATTGCGTTCTTTAACACGCCCGGGATACTGTGGTTGTATTCCGGGGTGACGACGAGCAACCCGTCCGCCTCGCGCACGGCTCGTTTGAAGTCGCGTACGACGTCAGGCTCATCCGGGTCAATCAAGTCGTCGTTATAAAGCGGCATCTCAATCGAAGCAATCTCAACGTCGAACCGATCTTGCCCGAGCTCGATGATGGAATGGAGTAGTGCCGTATTGTACGACGCCTTACGCAGACTTCCTGATACGGCGACGAGTTTGAATTTAGACATCCTGTACCTCCTTGAGCCAATCATTAATGAGTTGCGCTTCTCGTTCAGGCTGTTCCATCATCCCCATATGGCTAGCCGATACCGTCTGTTTCGTGTGACGGTCTGCACCTAGGAAAGCACGTTCCGCATCCATGTTCGGATCACGAGAACCATATAGGAAGAGACCGGGCAAGTTCGTCGACCGGACCGTCTCCGTCTCATCGGCACGGTCGCGGATGGCCATCTGCGCCGAAATGATTCCTTCTTTCGACATCTCGTAGCCGATTTGTTTGGCGCGTTCAATCAGCGCGGTGTCGGACTCAGCGGAAAATACACCTGGAATCATCTTATCGATAAACGGATGCACCCCTTCTTCCCTCACACGTTCAATCGCTTCATTCCGCTTCGCTTTGGCCGGGTCTGGATCAGCCGCCGCTGTCGAATGAATCAATCCGAAACCGGATAGCGCGTCCGGATAACGGCGGACGAGGTTAGTCGTGATGTAGCCCCCGAACGAATGACCGAGCACGATTGGACGCTTGAGATCGCGCAGTTTCATCTCAGAAAGCACCCAATCCGCAAACTGATCCATCGTCTCTGGTCCGGCCTCCGTCCCGGCATGTCCCGGTAATGTCAGCGCGTATACGTCCGCGTCCATCAATGGGATGAGTTCCTCAAAATAGTCAGGTGATCCACACAATCCATGTAACAGTACAACTTGTCTCAACGTCATTCCTCCCTTTCGTTCCATTCGTCTTTCAAGAGACGATACATCGTCAAATCCATGAAACGTCCGTGACTATAGGCATAGTCATGGAGCAATCCTTCCTCCGTAAAGCCGAGCTTTTGCACCAACCGGTTCGATCCCTCGTTCCCCGGGCGACGAGCGCCGAGATGCGATGAAACTTGAACTCGTCAAACCCGTATCGAATAACGGCAGACGCCGCCTCGTACGCGACACCCCGGCGCCAATGGCTCGGCGCGACCTCGAAGCCAATTTCGGCCCGAAAATACTGCGGGGTCCAGTTGTGAAAGCCGATCGTCCCGATCAGTTCGTTCGTTTCGCGGTCACAGATCGCCCAGCGAATCGCTTTTCCTTGCTGGAACTGATCTTTGAAATATGCGATGACGTTCTTCGCCTCGTAGACGGCCAGCAAAGGATCGGACCCGTAATAACGCATCACTTCCTCGGTCGAAAGAATCACATAGAGTTCCCTTGCGTCACGGGGTTCGAGTTCCCTTAAGATGAACCGACTCGTCACGAGCTCGGGAAAGCTTTTTTTCAACCCCCACATGTGCAATCCGCCTTTCTGCTTCTTTTCCTCAATTATAACCATTTTCCCAAAAAAACCATCATCTCAATCCTCTAGAACCGCTCAAACATGGCGCACCACGAACGGATTTGCTAGAATCAAACTATAGTGACTTCGAACTGAGGGGATAAATATGTCAAAACAGTTGTTCTATATTAAACAAGACCGAGAACTGCAACGTTTTACACTGCATGGCGTGACTTTAAACGATGTCACCGAGGCGTTATCACTCGCCCGCCCGATGATTATTTGTCGGACGGACATGAAAGGGATGAGACAGTCGTCCCGGACCCGGTTCCGCTATATCGAGGCGCACGAACTGTCGACGTTCTCGACCAAGTATTTGAATAACCAAACGAGTTTCACCGCCATCGACTTTCCTGACTATCATCTGCTCGAATCGTTGTCGGATCACGAGATTGCTGAAATCTTGTTCCTCAGCCATATGGAACGCGGCTTAAAAGGACCGTTCCTGAACTCGATTCAAAACGAGATTGCCTTCTTCAACGAATCGAACGATCGTCACAGCAGCCTGTACATAAAAGACTGGTCGACGATCTCGCACTTCCTGCAAAGCGTGTTGCAAAGCAAGCTCGACCGTGACATTCGCAATATCAGTTTCGTCCCGATTCCGCTTCCGGTCATCGATGAGATTTTAGCGTTATCGCCGCAAGGACTGATTATCGATTTCGATCATACGAAACGGAGCCTGTTCAATCGCCAAGTCTCGATCGCTTTCTATGTCGCCGGTCGTTACGAGGACATGTCGGTGCTCGAAGAAGACTTTGATGCGAAGAAAGAATCAATCGCACTGAAAGGACAGTTGACGTATCGCCGTCGCACGTGGGAGATTGAACGTTTTTGAGTTCATCCATGCAATAATCATTGTCGAACCTGATTCAATCAGGTTCTTTTTTGTTATCCCGCTCATACGGATTACGGTTCAAATCCCATTGCCAAGCGCCTGAGACGCTATTTTTAAAATTGATAACAAATTGTCTTAATTTTTCGTTAAATTTAGTCTTTTCTTTTGTGGTGAGGACGGTATACTATGAATAACCTTCTAAGGGAAGATGGAAGGCAATATAGAGAAAGCGAGGTGAAAATCTATTCATCCCGCATGATGAATAGATACACGAGATGGAACAACTAAAAGTACAGGGAATGTCTTCGTTCACCAAGTTTGCGACGAATGGAAAAATGCTGAAATTAAAAGACGCAGTAGCCGGCGAGCAACGGATTTCGCTTCAAGAAGCGACCCATATTCAAGTCTCGATGCTCGACGAGGACCATTCGCGCTTCACTATATTCGGTCAGTCACGCCCGCTTGTGGAGCTGACCCTTCCTCACCATTCTTGTGAAGTGTTACATGCCTGGTTATTACACAAGTTAAAACGACAAAAAATCAAGTTGGCCTCTAACGCCTAAACGAACAAAGCGCGTACCTCTTAAGAGGACGCGCTTTGTTCATTCTTACGATAAATCGTGATGCCTCCATGCTTCGCTTCACCGACAACTTCATATAGCCAACCCTTATCCACTAAAAGTGATCGCACCGTCAAGAACTCATCTTTCGGGACGATGAGTTCGTCGACCGCCCCGTCGAGAAGTTCTTGGATTTTCGGTTCCCACTCGTTCATTTCATTTCATCCCTCTCCATTTGTTCTCGGTTGGCCCAAGTAAATAACCGTTCACTCGTCTCCATCACATTTCCCGGTACGAATACATCTTCCGGTACTTGAGGATGCGACGCGATTGGTGCATCGATGGCGAGCACGACCGTTTCGCCGAGTTCCCGTCCCACATAGCCGGCTACAAACGCGAGCCGTTCCTCGTCCGTATTTGGTGCGGCGGCGGCGAACGCGGCCGCGTAGGCATCGTCTCTTACATTTTGCTTCAATAAAACTCGTCCCGATTCAAGAATGGCGAACGGCGGTACCGCGTCGACATGAAACACTTCATAGGCGCGATACGCCGCCTCATCACACGACAAGATCGGTACGAAGCGGCGTTGCCCCGTCCACTTCTTGAGCTGGAACAACGTTCGCATCGCCGTGAACGACTTGGCCCCCGACGAATCCTTTTCGACCAAAATCGTCGGAACATCGGCCGCGTCCGCTCGATATTGGTTCATGAACAACCATGTTTCGACTTGTGAGACTAAAATCAATTTCGTTTCCTCCTTATTTGCTCCGAGCTAGCCATCATGACAAGAGCGACAAGCCAGCCACCAATGACGTCACTGAAATAATGGACGTTCAAGATGACCCGGCTGAAGGAGACGGCCAAAATCATCAACATTAGCAGACCAATGCCGAATGTGTTCGCATCTCGTCGATATAACAGCACGGCGAGCAGGCCGTAAAAGGCGAGAGACCCCGAGGCGTGACCGCTCGGAAAACTATACGTCGTCGCATCGAGCGCGGCATCGATTGTCGGTCGGTCGACTCCAAACACGAGCTTCAGCACCTGTGTGACGAGGAGCGTGAGGATGACGACAATCGGCAACCGGAACGCCTCAAAGCGATCCCCGCTCCATAAGAAATACATCATACCGATAAAAGATAGACCAATTAACACTTTCACACTGCCGAGCTCGGTCACATAGACGAACAACGGTCCTGCCAGCGGTTCAAGCGTAGCCGTGAAGAAACGGTCCACCGGCGCCATCCAACCTAAAACGACGACCACCGAGAGAAGAACAAATCCAATCGCCCCGGTGATCGCCAGTGTTTGTGAGCGAGAACTCATCAATACAACCCTTTCCGTTCTCGCATCTCGTCTTCACCAAAGTCGGTCATATCACGCAAACGGTGCGCCAGGCGCCCTGAGGCGTTCGCTGCGATGGCACCGACAAGGTCATCCATGAACGTATGGACTTGTCCGTCGTCCATCTTTGTATCAAGTTGTTTGATAATCCCAATTTTCGCTTTGTCTAAGTATCCAAACGTTGTAACGGCAATCGATCCATATGTGTTGACGGCTCCGATGGCAATCGTCTCATCGACACCGAACAGCCCTTCATCCGAAGCCACGATTGACAGGAGCGGCTCTGATAATTGCCCGCGTTCGGCCAGAATGTCTAATTCAGAACCGACGAGAATCGCATGTTGTAACTCGCGTTTATCTAACACGGCCTCTACCGAATCCATGCAGTCTTTCAATGATAAATGGGGCGAATAAGGTGCCTGCATCTGATAGACGATTTCGGCAATCGATTCAATCGATACGCCCCGTTCAATTAAACGAGTCCGTGCGGCCTCGCGTACGTCTCGTGAGTGTGGTACATGTTTCATCATTTAGGCGGGAGCTTTCCCGCTACACATCCTTTCATCTCGAGAAGATTCTCTCGAAGTACTCATTGTCTATTATACTGAAAACTCGAAAAAAAGACTAAGCCCGCTTTGACTTCATTCACTAAATCGGTCATCATAAAATAGTAGACCACTTTATAAAGGGGGAACCGGAATGAAGATTGGGGTAGTCTTATTTCCATCGAAACAAGTCCAAGACTTCGCCAATTCGTATCGCAAACGATACGACACGAAGTACGCCTTGATTTCGCCACACGTGACAATCAAGGAACGCACTGAAATCGACGAAGCCGATTTGCCGAAAGTGCTTGAGTATTTACAGCAGGTCGCCGAAACCATCAAACCGCTTCAACTTAAAATCGACGGGGTCCGCTCGTTCGCACCAACGAACAACGTACTTTACTTAAAAGTGTTGCCGACACGGGACTTGTCAGCACTTCACGACAAACTACACGACGGTTTGCTCAAACAGCCTGCGAAATACGAGTTCCTTCCTCACATCACAATCGGACAAGATTTGGCCGATGCCGAACTGTTCGACGTCCTCGAACGGATGCGGATGGAACAAGTTCATTTTGAGGAGACGATTAATCGCATGGCCCTCATGTATGAGCTCGAAAATGAAACATGGAACGTCTATGAGACGTTCCGGTTCCGCGGATAAGATTAGACGCTCCGGTCGACAAAACGTCCGGGGCTGTTTTGTTGTTCGGCTTCTAACCATGCTTCTTGACGCGGCCGGATTCGTTGGACCCGTTGAATCCGTGTGACTGACTCGATATTCGCCCGTTCTATCGGTTGAACTTGGCGATTACCATATTGAACGACCGTAAAATCAACCTGATAAGGACCCATGACCCAACCTCCTTCACAAGTCCTTACCCGAAACTAGTAGCAGATAATACAAAAAAGAGCGTATCGCTACGCCCTTTTCCTAAATTATAAAATATGATAGCCGCTGTCGACGTGGATGACTTCCCCCGTCACACCGCTACCCATACTTGATAACAAGAACAAGCCGGTCGAGGCCACTTCTTCGGCCGAGACGTTGCGACGGAGCGGCGCCTTTTGCTCGAGCTCAGACAAGATGCTGTTAAAGTCGCTACCCCTTTGGCCGATAACGTCCGGATCGGACCGGCCGAGATCGCGTTGACACGGACACCGTGCGGACCGTATTCATTCGCCAAATACTTCACGCTCGAGTCGAGCGCCGCCTTGGCGACCCCCATCAAGTTGTAATTCGGGACGACGCGCTCGCCGCCGAGATATGTGAGCGTGATGACCGAGGCATCTTCCGCGAAGTATGGCTTTGCCGCCTTGACGACCGCCGTCAAGCTGTACGCCGAGATATCGAGCGCTTGAGCGAACTGGCCGCGCGTCATCTCTGAGAATTCACCACGGAGCGCCTCTTTATCCGCGAACGCGATTGAGTGGGCAATCCCTTGGACCGGACCGGCCTGCTCGTGAATCATGCGGAACGTCGTATCAATCGCCTCGTCGTTCGTGACGTCACACTCGAGAAGCAACGCCTTCCCGTTCAGTTCAGCCGCGAGCGACTCCAAACCTGACTTAAAGCGTTCAGCCGCATACGTCAGCACAAGCTTTGCGCCCGCCGCATCGAGCGTCTTCGCGATGGCCCATGCGATCGAGCGTTTATTGGCGATTCCCATGACGACATACGTCTTATTCGTTAACGTTGGATAGATTGACATCGTAAACTCCCCTTTTTTAGTACCTGGTTATAATATCTGTTATCAGATTACAGAATGGTGTCTGTTTTGTCAACTAGCGCGTAACGTATTGCGATTTTTTTAACTTGCGGTAAGATAAAATACGTAGAGAAAGGGTGAGACGACTTCATCATGAACCGCATTCAATCTTATTTTAAAAGTTTAGACACAACACTTTTGACAATCGTCTTCTTCTTGATGGTCATCAGCCTGAGCGCCATCTATACGGCCCAACCGATGCTGCCTACACGATTGCAACATATTAACTTCGCCTTCGACCAAGGGATCCGTTACATCATCGGGTTCGTCGCCATGTTCGCCATCATGACGATCGAGTACGAACAGTTGCGTAAAATCCATTGGTATTTGTATTCGTTCGGATTACTCCTGTTGGCCGGTCTGATCCCCCTCCGCGACACGACGCTCGTCCCGAACATTAACGGGGCTTACGGATGGTACAACGTGCCTGGTTTCAGTTTCCAACCAGCCGAGTTCATGAAGTTGTTTTTATTGATCTCCATGGCGACGATCGTCTATGACCATAACAAACGGTACGGCTCGTCCCAACACGATACGTGGCTACTCATCAAACTGGTGCTTCTGGCCCTTCCGCCGCTCGGACTCATCGTCACCCAGCCAGACTTAGGGACCGGACTCGTGTTGCTCACGATGCTCGGCGCCATCATTATCGTGTCCGGCATCGGGTGGAAATGGCTGCTTGGCCTGTTTAGCGCTGCCGCCTTGACAATTGGTGGGTTCATGTATTTGTTCTTCTCGCATTTCGAGTTGCTCCAAAGTTTCGTCCCCGGGCACGCCTTGAACCGGTTCCAAGCGTGGATTTATCCGTACGAGTATTCCGATGACCTGGCGTTCCAGTTGATCAAATCGCTCCAAGCGATCGGGTCGGGACAAATGTTCGGCGCTGGCTACGGACAAGGACTCGTCTATTTACCAGAGTCACAGACCGACTTTATCTTCGCCGTCATCGCCGAGCATTACGGCTTCATCGGCGCCGCAATCGTGATTATCGTCTTCTTCTTGTTCCTCTATCGGATGATTCATATCGCCCTCGAAGCGAGCAGTCCGTTCGGAAGTTATATCGTCACGGCCATCATCGCCATGTTCACGTTCCAAATCTTCCAAAACATCGGGATGACGATCGGCGTCCTGCCGATTACGGGTCTCACTTTGCCGTTCATCAGCTATGGTGGGACCGGGATCATCATGAACATGATTGCCATCGGGCTCGTCATGAACGTGGCATCCAAATCAAAAACATATATGTTTGACGACGATTGAAAATAGTCTCGCACTCCTTTGAGCGCGAGACTATTTTTATTGTCCTCGAGTTGAAAATCATGTGGGGGTGTTGCTTCAATAACAAGTTTTTCTCCGGTCATCGGGTGACAGAACGTCGCCAAGGCACTATGGAGCGCATGGCGGTCGAGTGCGGTCTTACCACCGTACATCGTATCCCCGAGTAGCGGATGACCAAGATGGCGTAAGTGGACCCGAATCTGATGCGTTCGTCCGGTTTCGAGCGCGATTTTCAGCGCCGTATACGCCCCGTGCGGCTTCGCTTCAAGGATATGGGTCACGGCGTGCTGTCCGTCTGCCGTGACGATTCGTTCCATAATCGAATCAGGGGCGCGGCCAATCGGGGCATTGATCGTCTGAGGCTCAAGTGGCCCTTCGACCAATGCGAGATACGTCCGCGTCAAGCCGCCGTTCTGTTGCAATTCGCTGAAGCGATGGTGCACATACGCGTATTTCGCGAACAAGACGACACCGCTCGTGTCACGGTCAAGCCGATTGATGACGTGAATCGCTGAACGCAAGCCGATTTGCTCGTAATAGCCGAACACGGCGTTGGCCAATGTATCGTTCGGATGGAGCCGAGACGGAATGGTGGCGATTCCCGCCGGTTTGTCGACGGCGAGCAAATAGTCATCTTCGTACAAGATTTTGAGTGGTCGTTTCGAATGGACCATTGTCTCTGATGGCTGTTCGACTGGAAAGTGGACCGTCACTCTTTCTCCGGGTTGGATGTTATAGCGAACGGTCCTTGGCTCATCGTTGACGAGGATGAGACCGCCTTGTTTGATTTGAGTCAACATTTTCCGTGAAATGTTGCAGTCCTTCATTAAAAAATCGCGCAACAGGACGGTAGTCTCCGCGACGCGATGCAAGGTGAATCCGTACATCGGTTACTTCCCTTCCTCAATGAACGATTCTCGGACCCGTCGCCAAAACGGGAACGGCCGGAACCGGGCAAACGTCACTTTTTCTTTCGCGACCGAACAGCGGATCGAACGCACGTTCGACCATGACAACGCCTCTTGGTGATCGAATGCGAGTTCGAACTCGGTTTTCGTGTGTGGCGCAATTTTCACTTGATGATGTTTTGGCAATAAGAGTGGTGACCCAATCGTCCGGTATACCAAATTGTTGATTGACGCCATCTCCGTCACTTGAATCGCCTCAATGGACGGATGGACGATAGCACCGCCGAGCGCTTTATTATAGGCCGTCGATCCGGACGGTGTCGATATACATAAGCCGTCACCCCGGAACGTCTCAAAGTAATCGTTACGTATTGACAAGTCACAAACGAGCGTACGTTTGTAGTTTTTAATCGTACATTCGTTCATGGCGAGCTGTCGTTCTGTTGTCCCATCTTCGTAATCAATGAGCACCTCGACGAGCGGATAGGATACCGGTTCAAACGATTCGCTCGAAATCATTTCTGTCAACTCATCAAGCTCATCTGGTTGCCAATCGGCGTAAAATCCGAGATGGCCCGTATGAATCCCAACGAGTAGCGTGTCGTCAAGTCGGTCGATATATTCGTGGAACGCTTGAAGCATCGTCCCGTCACCACCGACCGATACGACGATGCGAGGCTCTTTCGAAAGCGAATGTCCAGCTCCGGTCAATTTACTCGTCAACTCGCGCGCGATATCAGCTGACCGCGCGTCCCCCCGTGTTACAATCGCAAATTGCATACCTTGGCCCCCTAGTCTTGGTCCGTTTGGACGTTCATTTCTTTATCTCGGAACACTTGCTGTGCATCTTGAATCTCGACACGAAGTTGGCTCATCTCGGCGTCGAGCAAGAAGGCCGCCTCGGCCGCTCGGCGTAGCCGCTCTTGAACCTCGAGCGGCATGTCCCCATCGTATTTATAGTTGAGAGAATGTTCGATCGTCGCCCAAAAGTTCATCGCAAGCGTTCGCACCTGGACTTCCACGAGCGTCGGGAACTCACCATGAATCGTTTGCACGGGGTACTCGAGAATCAAATGATAGGAGCGATAGCCTGATTCTTTCTGATGTGTGATGTAGTTGCGCTCCTCGACGATTTTAAAATCGGTCCGATGATGAAGTAGCTCAAGGACATGAACGATATCGTCCACGAATTGGCACATGATGCGGAGTCCGGCGATATCTTGCATCTCCGTTGACAATTTGTCATAAGGAATCTGCTTTCGCTTCGCTTTCTCGAGAATGCTACCGACCGGCTTGACGCGACCTGTGACAAACTCGATGGGAGAATGGTCATTTTGAGATTTATATTGTTTTCGAATCGCCTTGAATTTCACTTTTAACTCATCGACTGCGATTTGATACGGCACTAAAAATTGATCCCAATCCATTGGTTGCATATGCTGTCACCACTTTCGTTCGTATCGGAAAGCCCTGCTTTTTCCGTATGTATCCGATTGTATGGTATCATAAACCAACAATTGTTCATAGAATGGAGCGATGATTGATGACCCAAGAAGTGGAAATTGAATTTAAATCGATGCTTACGAAAGAAGAATATGAAAGGTTGCTCGTAGCCTATGATTTGACCGACGAAGTAAACTGGCAAGCCAATGACTACTTTGACACGCCGACATTTGAACTGAAAAGTCATGGTGCCGCCCTTCGTATCCGTGAGAAAAAGCAGGGTCAAGTGTTGACACTCAAGCAACCGCATGATGTCGGACTGCTCGAGACACACGCCGCAATCTCCGAAGAGGAAGCGGAGAATTTGTTCAAGTACGGCATTATTCACGACAACCAAATGAAGGCCGCGCTTGGTCCGTTCAACTTAACCGGCCCACTCGAACATCTTGGCCGTCTCGAGACGAAACGTGCAGAAATTGAGACACCAGAAGGTCTACTCGTTCTCGATGAAAGTCATTATTTGGAGATTCATGACTATGAAATAGAATTTGAAGTGACAGATGAGACGAAAGGTAAAATCGCGTTCGATCAGCTCCTGCGTAAGCATGGAATCCCCCTCCGTCCCGCTAAAAATAAAATCGTACGATTCATGGAAGAAAAGGTGCGTCGAAATCAAGGTTGAGCAGATACGTTGCCAACCTTTTTTTTTCGTTGCTACAATGAGCATACGATATATTTGATTTTTGTTTACGAGAGGAGGCGACACAATGGAACTTGAACAATGTAATGAGTCATCCTGCTCCCTGGAAGAATCTCCTATTCAAGTAGCCCATAAGCCATTAGAGTTATTCTATTTTATGGATATCTCAGACCCAGACGGGCTTCATGTAATGACACTCATTAAAAAGCTCGAACTTGAATATGGGCACTTGATTCGTTTCCGCATGGTTTCGACAGTTCCTAGTTGTGTTGGAGGATGTCAAGAAGAGGTTCGTCTTCTCACGATGATCAAGGCAATGGAGTTACAAGGGAAACGTCATGCGATGCGTTTCTTACGTCATCTGCATATTAACGATATCTTTATGAAGGAAGGCTCTAGTGACAGCGACTTCTGGGAGATTGCCCGCTCGTTCGTCAATTATGGACTCGACATCGATGAATTAGTGGCCGATACCCATTCCAACCAACTACTTAGTGCGCTTGCGGTCGATCATGAGATTTTGAAAGACTGGGAAATCGAATCGCTTCCCGCCTTGACGTTCGTCACACGTGATGAAGCGCTTAAAATTGAAGGACTCTATCCCTATGACGTCTATCAGGCCGTCATGATCGAACTACTAGGTTATGTACCGACCCGAGTGACCGATTGGAATGTCGAAAAAGTGTTAGGTCGTTATGATGCCTCGACGATTACCGAACTCGCTTTTATTTTAGAGCTTGATAAACCGGTCATCGAGAGAGAACTGAAAAAACTGTCCCTCCAACAACGTTGTCGACCTGTCCCAGGTTGTAGCGGTCAAGCTTGGGCAACGAATAAATGATACAAAAAAACCCACGGCCGGGGAGCCGTGGGTTTTTGCGATTCTCCCCGCGGGAACGAATAAATGATACAAAAAAACCCACGGCCGGGGAGCCGTGGGTTTTTGCGATTCTCCCCGCGGGACGAAGAGAATCGAAACCCGAGTATCTATACAGATCACAGGTTGGGAGAAAGTTTACGGTCAATAAAGGGGTTTGTGATTGATTTCACACTTATAATATACCGAGATAGACGCGCCCTGACAAGCACTTTGTTCATATTGTCACATAATGTTCACTGCCCTAGTTTTTACTGGAACAGCAATGTTTCCATCTCGTCGAGGACGGCCTCGAACTGATCGAGCGCTGCGAGCACCGGTGCTTTCGTCGTCATATCGACGCCGGCCGCCTTCAACACCTCGATCGGATAGTCGCTCGATCCGGCCTTCAAGAACTTGTCGACGTAACGACGGACAGCCGGCTCACCTTCGTCCATGATCTGTTGCGACAAGGCGGCCGACGCCGAGATGCCTGTCGCGTACTGATAGACGTAGTAGTTGTAATAAAAGTGCGGGATGCGGGCCCACTCAAACGCAATCTCACCATCGATGACAAGCTCGTCTCCGAAGTATCGCTTGTTGAGCTCGAGATACGTCTCATTCAAATATTCAGGTGTGAGCGAGACGCCTTCTTGGGCCGCTTTATGAATCATGTGCTCGAACTCAGCAAACATCGTCTGACGGAACAGCGTGCCCCGGAACGTTTCGAGCTGATTGTTCAACAGATAGAGCCGCTCCTGGCGGTCTGTACGCGTCTTCAACAAGTAATCGTTCAAGAGCGCCTCGTTCGTCGTCGAAGCCACTTCGGCAACGAAAATCGAATAGTCTCCGTACGGATACGGCTGATTCGCCCGCGTATAATGGCTATGGACCGAATGGCCGAACTCATGGGCGAGCGTGAACAAGTTGTTGACGTTGTCCTGCCAGTTCATCAAGATGAACGGTTGCGTGTCGTACGCGCCTGATGAATAGGCGCCACTCCGCTTGCCACGTGTCTCACGAACGTCGACCCAACGTGAAGCAAGTCCGTCTTTGACGATTTGGACGTACTCGTCTCCGAGCGGCGCGAGCCCCTCGACCATCAAGTCTTTCGCTTCGTCATACGGAATTTTCATGTCCACGTCTTTGACGAGCGGCGTATACAAGTCGTACATATGCAACTCGTCCACACCAAGTGCTCGTTTCCGGAGCGCGACATAACGGTGCAACAAGTCGAGACGTTCGTTCACCGCCTCCACGAGCCCGTCGTATACGGATTCTGGGATGGCATTATGGTGAAGCGCCGCTTGGCGGGCGCTCTCGAACTTGCGGACCGTCGCATAGAAGTTGTCTTTTTTCACGCTACCCGACAACGTCGAGGCGAACGTGTTCAAATATTGCTCGTACGTCCCGTACATCGCCTTGAATGCGCCTTCGCGGACACTGCGGTCACTTGATTCGAGGAACGTGATATAGCGGCCATGCGTCAATTCGACGTCTTCGCCTTTCTCGTTCTTCACTTTCGGGAACTTCAAGTCGGCGTTGTTGAGCATGCCGAACGTCGAGCTCGACTGCCCGAGGACGTCACCGGCTTGGGCGAGAATCGCCTCTTCCGCTTCCGTCAACACGTGCGGACGTTCTTGTGCCAACTCGTCGAACGCGTGGCGATAGACGTTGAGTGACTCGTGCTCACTCATGAACGCCTCGATTTGGCTTTCGTCGATGGCGAGCAGCTCTGGCGTCATGAACGCGAGCTGAGCCGAGATTTGGGCAGCGAGCGAACCGGCACGGTCGTTCAGTGCCTGATAATGGCTGTTCGACGTATCCTCGTCGTAGCGCATATGGGCGTATGTATACAGCTTATGCAATTGACGCGAAATGTCGTCGCGTAGTTGCAGACCTGCGAATAAAGAAGCCGCGGATTCTCCAAGTTTTCCTTTAAATTCGACCAGGGCCGGTACACGAGCTTTCAACGCCTCAAAATCCTGTTCCCAAGCTTGATCGTCTGCATAAATCGTCTCCAAGTTCCACGTCTCCTCGACGGGGACTTGTTGTCGTGTAAGTACTTCTGACATATGTCCACTTCCTTTTCTTAGTTTATATACGAATTCGCCATGAATCGCTGAAACCCTTGAAAGTATCGAAAATCGTGAAACAACGCCTTGTCTAACGTCTTAGGCACGTGCCAATCGCGCACCGCTTCCGTCACATCGAATACGTTCAACAGTTGCCTCCATTGTACTTCAAACGCCTGCAGAAAGTCGCTTGTCGGAGTCACCTCGAACTGACGGCACGTCTTCTCGATGCTCCAACTGATGGAGTCTCCTGGGCAATCCCGTCGATTCAAGTAGAGTACCGTCTGGAACATGAACGGATGGACATGGAGCCCCCATAGTGACGATAACGGCAAATAACAGTAGCTAGGTAATAACGAAGGCAACATCCCGAGCGGATACAGACGGTTCAAGATGAGCCGGCGATACTGTGGCGTCGGATAAGGCGGCGTCATCCTACGGCGTCGGATGACCTGAGTCCAACGATGGGCATCGAAGCCATAATATGCCGCAAAGGGCGAGGCATCGAACGAGGTCGCGACCTTCCATTGTCCGACGCCCGCTCGGATGGAAACCGGGAACCCGACAAAGCGGTAGAGCGCCGGTCCGGTCGGAACAATCAGGCTATGTCGTCGCGCCAGTTCGGCCCGCATCCACGGTTTGAACGTCGCCACACCCCCGGGCTGCAGCCCGCTCGCCAACCAGACGACGTCAAGTCCGTTGTCTTGATAATGTCTCGTCCGCTCGACGTAAGACTCGATGGAAAGCGTGGACGCTTGAATTTCGATGACGAACCTTGTATTGTCGCGCACAGCCACTAAATCGGCACGACGCGTACCGATGACGACTTCTTGTTCGACTTCATATCCTTGTCCTTGTAGCCATTGACGTACTCCCCATTTGTCTTCATGATGCCCGGTCGACTCGCCGCATCCGCAAGGATTGACGTGGGCGAAATGGAGACGCCGTTTCACACCTTGCCTGACGACGACTCTTTCCCCACATTCCGGGCATGAAAAAGGGGCCAACGGTTCAATCCGCCCCCGACTGAGCGTAAGGGCATCCACATACCCTCCAGTTCGACCGATGGCAAATCGCATTCCACTTCCCCCTCACAATAATGGTGAAAACATCCGGGCCAATGATTCGACGAGTTTGATGAAGTAGGGCCGTTGCGAGAACGCCCGCAACTCCAACTCATGTGACCCTTCAAAGTCTTTATACAAATCTTGTTTTACTGATGGACGGAGTTCGTATTATACAAGAGCGCATTCACCTCGAAATTGAGGTGGAAACTTCTGAAGTCCATGTTCGCCGTTCCGATCGTCGCCAACCCATCGTCGACGACGATGACTTTCGAGTGCATGAACCCTTCCTCATACAAGTAAATCTTCACCCCGGCGCTGAGCAGCTCCTCAAAATATGAGCGGCTCGCATAAAAGACAATTTTATGGTCCGGATAGCTCGGAAGCACGATACGGACATCGACGCCTGATAACGAAGCGGTCTTGAGCGCGCTCATGATGTCCTCGTCTGGAATCAAGTACGGGGACGAGATGTATACCGACTTCTTCGCCGCATTGATCAGTGCGAAATAAATCGATTTCATCGTCTCATACGGTTCATCCGGTCCGCTCGCCACAATTTGCACGCCGCCGCTCGCACTTCGAACCGTTTCAAGCGGTTCGAGATAGAACGGTGTGAATAGGCGTTCGCCCGTCATATAGTACCAGTCCTGCAAAAAAATGAGTTGGAGTTCCGATACTCCCTCTCCCCTGACGTATAAATGCGTGTCACGCCAAAACCCGAATTTTGAATGCTCACCCAAATATTCGTCACCGACGTTCAAACCGCCAGTGAACGCCTCTGTCCCATCGATGACAACGATTTTTCGATGGTTTCGATAGTTGGTCTTACTCGAAACGAGCGGTAAAACGACCGGGAAGAACGCTTTGACATGGACACCTGCTTGGCGCATCTCGTCAAAAAATGTCCCACTCGTATGGATTGAACCGACAGCGTCATATAAAAAGCGCACCTCGACACCAGCTTTTGCTTTCTGAATCAAAATTCGTTGAATTTCCCTAGAAATACGATCTTCTCGGAAAATATAATACTCGAGATGAATATGACGGGTCGCCCCTTTCAAAGCGGGCAGCAGTTTCGAGAATTTTTCTTGCCCGTTCGTCAGCACTTGCGTATACGTGTTCGACGAGACGGGTAATTGATTCAGTGACGACGTCAAATGGAGCAACTTCTCATAGTCGTCATGAGAGAACATGAGCGACGGCAAGAGCGTCATCGCTTTCTGTCGATAGGCGAGGTACGTCTCTTCATCGAGCATCGCTTTCTCTTTGAACATGCGTTTCCGGCGATAGTTCTGTCCGAACACAAAATAGGCGAACAGCCCGACGACCGGGAAGCCGAGCATGACGATGGCCCAAATGAGCGTCCGTTGCGGATTGCGATTCTCGAGCAGGATGACGAGCAGGATGCTGAACGTCGTCAAAAAGACGAGCACCGAGAACAGCCCAATCACTTGTGAGCTCCAGTAATACGATAATACGGCAATGAGACCTGCGAGCAAAATCAGGGATAATAGCACTTGTATGCGTCGCAACATATTATAAGCTGACCTCGTTTCTGTCTTGTATTATCCTAATTATACAACTTAACACCATCTTTTGAGGGGAGCGAACTAAGTATGGGCACATTCTTGATCACGGGAGCGACAAGCGGCATTGGACGAGCAGTCGCCCTACGTTTGGCGGAAGAAGGTCATGACGTTTTAGGCATCGGTCGCGACGAGTCACGCGGCAAGGAAATCGAAGCGGCCTCTTCTCATATCATCTTTTTAAAATGCGATTTGTCTGAACCAGAAGAAATCGAGTCATTGATGGACGAACTAAAGGACCGTGCCGTCACGCTCGATGGCCTGTTCAATAACGCCGCGACGTTCGGCCGTCCCGGGACACCAGAACGATTGGCGGCGACCGCGTTCGACGACGTATTCGAACTGAACGTATTAGCTGTGAATCGGCTTATCCAACGCACCATCCCCCTGTTGGCGACGGGAGGGAGCGTCGTCAATAACGCCGCCATCGTCGGTCATGTCAAATTCCCTCCGATGCTTGGTCCTTACGCCGCCTCGAAAGCGGCCGTCATCGCTTTGACGAAGACGTTCGCCCATCGGATGAAAGGCAAAGTCCGTTTCAATGCGATCTGTTTCGGTCCGGTCGACACGCCTCTCAGTCACAAACTGTATGGCGGTGAGGCCAAGTTCCAAGATGCGATGACTCATCATTTCCGGGGACATGCCGCCAAGCCGGAGGAAGTCGCACCAGTCGTCACGTTCCTGTTGAGCGGGTCGTCAAGCTATATTAACGGTCAAGCCATCACGGTGGACGGTGGCTATACGCTCTCATAAATAGCAAAAGGGAGGGGTCGCGAGCGACTCCTCCCTTTCGCGTCTGTACTTTTCAGGCACGCATCATCTGATTCGTCAGAAATGCGCGTTCTCTCGGCTGCAGCTCTTCAAAATCGAGTGGCTCCTCGAAATAGTCGATGAACCATTCGAACGTCTCCTCGTGTGAGACATGCGCTTCCAGTCGGGCGACTCGAATCGCCTCGAACACGGACGTCACCACTAAAATGTCATGGCTCGCATACGTTTTAATCAGGATGAGCGCCTCGAACATCATCGCTTCCATCGATTTCCGTTTAGCGTGCCAGTCGCTCTTGTCATTGGAAAATACGAAATTCTTTTCCGGCAGTCGGTTCAGTTCTCGCACAAGTTTCTGAAAGAATTTCCCAAAATGTTCGGTGTGGAAGGTCAAGGCTCCCCAACTTTATATAAAAACGGGACAAACGAGGCACTATCGGCCAACCTCAACTGCAAACGCTTGAACATCACGACACCTCGTTTATGTATGAGTTAGAAAAAATCGCCTGTCCATATGACAGGCGATTGGGGTTTAGAAATAGTGACGGACTTTAGCGAAGACATCCCCGTCGAGGATAAGCTTACCGTATTCTTCGAGCATCGCTAACGTCTGCGTGCTGAACGTCAAATACTCGGCCAAGAGACTCAATACGTTCTCTTCTTCCTCTGGTTCCATCTCTTCCGGGAAATCGATCCACAAGTAATACTTCTGATCGTAGTGGAACAGTTTGAGGTCGACGTTGCTTAACGTCTCTCCCGCCCGTTTGCTGAGCGAAATGATGGCCTCAAAGTCATCCGTTTCCATAGCGAGCGGAGCCCACGCCTCCGGTTCGTCGAGCTCACTCAATTGATCGAGCACCGATTGCTGGTCACGGGCCTCGTCGATCGCAGAACGTAGAAGCGACCCAAGTTCAGAATCGTCTTCAGCGTCAATCACGTTTTTCGCGATTGTCACAGTCACTTCAAGCCCTTTTTCAAAAGCTTGTACTTGTATCCATAGTGGACCATCAAACGAGATATCTTCTCGTTCGTGCGCTTCGTCCATCATCTGCCAGAACAGTTGCTCACCACGTTCTCGGTTATACCAGATTTCATCACGAGCGAAACCGCGTTTTTCGATATCGACATACGTAATGAAAAATTTGACGGTATTGTCATTGATGCGCTCAATTTTCACGATTGTCCACTCCCTTCTCACCTCACTCCTACTTCAACAATTAAGGAGGAGAGGGGAAATTGTCTTGTTATCATAGTACCCTTTTTTCAACGTGTCAATCTAATGATGAGGGGGTTGTTACTATTATTTTATCGGAAAAACGGAATAATAAAAAGCACACTGCTTAGACAGTATGCTTCTTTACTCGTTGACGAGCCGTTGCGCTTCTTGAAGTTGGAACGTCCGAACCTTGCGTGGCAAGAATCGACGGATCTCATCTTCGTTGTATCCGACTTGAAGGCGTTTTTCATCAATCAAAATTGGACGGCGAAGTAGCCCCGGATACTCTTGAATCAAGTCATACAATTGTTGAAGCGAAAGCGCGTCGACCGATACGTCGATTTTCGAGAAAACTTTGGAGCGGGTGGAGATGATTTCATCCGTCCCGTCCTCTGTCATACGTAAAATTTGTTTGATTTCATTAAGTGAGAGTGGTTCTGAAAATATATTTCGTTCCGTAAATGGGATATCGTGCTCTTCCAGCCAAGCCCGTGCTTTTCGGCACGATGTGCAGCTCGGAGACGTGTAAAGTGTGACCATTTTCGTTCCTCCCTGATTAAATGTTCGTTCATCTTTTTTAAGTGACTCTATGTGTATACCCAAAATATCGTTCACTTAATTATAATAATTCTTAATAAATGAAACTTCAATGATATTCTTTCTCATTCAAGGAAGAAAAGAGGACGCATTCTCGAGAATGCGACCCTTGATCGACCGTTCTAGGACGCCGGCATTCGAGAAACCGGTTGAGATACCGTCTCTTTGCCTGGCTTCACTTGTAAGTCTTTCAATTTCTTCTTAAGGACTTCCTTCAGAAGTTTCTTTTTCTGGTGCAATACTTTGTCACGTTCTTTCATGGTCTCTCACCCCCGACATTAAAAGGACCGACCGTTACTGAATCTGAAAATCTTAAACTTGCACTAATCTACAATTAAATTATAGCACATCCTTATGAAAATAGTTGAACAATCTCCAAGATTTTCATCATTCCGCACGTTACAAATTTGCTTTTCCTTTTTGATTCCCGTATAGTTAATAGAAATAACCTTTGAAATCACCAAGGAGGAGAGCGATGATGAGAATTACGTTAGAAACGATTATGGAGCACCCCGTCACCCAGAAATACTTGACCCGTTCTGGCTTGAAACACGCCGTCGACGTGTGTGAACGCGCTCTCGAATTGGCGACTCGACGAGGCCTCGATACGGATTTGGCAACGAAAGCCGCCCTGCTCCATGACATCGGTCATTATGAATGGTACACCGAGGGGAAATGGAATTATGATTTGTATCGTCAAAACGATATCCATGCCATTAAAGGGGCCGAACGTGCCCATAAGCTGTTAATTCGTCTTGGTGAAGACCCGGCTCGCGCGAAAGAGATTGCGGTCATGATTTTGCTTCATACAGACTCCTACTTGCCTCCAAACCGGATTCATCGGACACCACTCCAACAGCTCGTTCACGATGCGGACACGTACGTCGAACAACCTGGCGGACTGCATCATTATGAGACGATGGACATCGAAGACGCTCTTGCTCGCGTCCGCTTGATCGACGTGGTCGTCGAACGGCTCTCGAACTTGCCGCGCATCTCAAACGCCTGACGCCGTCATAAAGACGGTGTTTTATTTTACGAAAAAAGTCCCGAATCCAGTTGGTTTCGGGACTTTCTATTTATACGAGTTGTGCTTTATATGCTGCGTACTCTTCGTCTGTCAATGAGACGTAGTGGCCTGGCTCGACTTCACGGAGTGGCGGGATACTTGAATCCTCATCCGAACGTCCGACGGCACCGAGTGACTTCGACTCATAGACGATGCGCTTACGAGTCCGTTCATGCTCTGGATCCGGAAGAGGAATCGCCGAGAGGAGCGATTTCGTGTAAGCGTGGATCGGGTTCTCATAGAGACGCGCTGCAGGAGCGAGCTCAACGAGATGACCTTGATACATCACTCCGATTCGGTCCGAGATATACTTGACCATCGACAAGTCGTGGGCAATAAACAAGTATGTGAGATCGCGGTCGCGTTGCAACTCTTTCATCAAGTTGACGACCTGGGCTTGAATCGACACGTCGAGAGCCGAGATTGGCTCATCAGCGATGATGAAGTCTGGTTCGACCGCGAGAGCGCGGGCAATCCCGATTCGCTGACGCTGACCGCCCGAGAATTCGTGTGGGTAACGGCTCGCGTGCTCTTTTGTAAGACCGACCGTCTCGAGAAGGTCATAGACACGGTTCATCCGATCTTCTTTCGTTTTGGCAAGCCCATGGATATCGATGCCTTCCGCAATGATATCAGCGACGGTCATACGTGGGTTGAGTGATGCATATGGATCTTGGAAAATCATTTGCATCGCCCGGTTGAACTTCAACTTTTCAGCGTTACTCTTTTTAGCGTGGACGTTCTCACCTTTGAAGATGACATCCCCGTCTGTCGCATCGTAAAGTCCGATGATGGTACGACCTGTCGTCGATTTCCCACATCCAGACTCTCCTACAAGTCCGAGCACTTCACCTTTATAAATATCGAACGAGATGCCGTCAACAGCTTTGACGACGCGGCCACGGCCGATTTTAAAGTGCTGCTTCAGGTTTTTTACTTCGAGTAATTTCTCGCGTTCCATTATTCAGCACCACCTTTCAAAATCGATTTCGCGAACGCGCTGTCCGGGCGGTACTTGAGCGCGAGCTCACGGATCGCTTTCGGCGGGTTCACTTGCGGAGCTTGTGGGTGTAATAACCAGCTTGCCGCATAATGTGTGTCGCTAATTTGGAACATTGGTGGTTCTTTTTCAAAGTCGATTTTCATCGCATACGGATTACGTGGTGCGAATGCATCGCCTTTAGGTGGGTTGAGTAAGTTTGGCGGTGTCCCCGGGATGGCAGGGAGCGCCTCGTTCGGGTCATCGGTCGGTCGTGGCATTGATCCGAGCAAGCCCCATGCGTATGGATGACGTGGCTCATAGAAGATTTCGTCGACCGTACCTTTCTCCACGATTTTACCAGCGTACATGACGGCAACGCGGTCTGCCATGTTCGCAACGACACCGAGATCGTGCGTAATGAAGATAATCGCTGTGCCCGTCTTTTGCTGGATGTCTTTCAACAACTCAAGAATCTGAGCTTGAATCGTTACGTCGAGGGCCGTCGTCGGCTCATCGGCGATCAACACTTTCGGGTTACATGCGAGCGCAATCGCGATAACGATCCGCTGACGCATCCCTCCTGACAGTTGGTGCGGATATTGCTTGAGACGAGCCTCTGGGTTTGGAATCCCAACGAGTGTGAGCAATTCAAGCGTACGCTTCTTCGCATCCTCACCTGTGAGTCCTTGATGCTGCTTCAGCCCTTCAGCGATTTGTTTATAAATCGTCATCGTCGGGTTGAGCGATGTCATCGGATCTTGAAAAATCATCGCGATATCGCGCCCGCGAATTTTGAGCATTTCTTTTTCTGACAGTTTCGCCAAGTCTTTACCTTCGAACAAGATTTCTCCGTTCGTGATCTCGCCTGGCGGGTTCGGAATGAGACGCATGATTGCTTTCGACGTGACGGATTTACCAGAACCCGATTCACCAACGATGGCGAGCGTCTCGCCTTTTTTCAAATCAAACGATACGTTGCGAACGGCTTGTACCGTTCCAGCATACGTATGGAACGAGACCGCTAAGTCTCGGACAGATAAAATCGTTTCCATGCACGAGTCCCCCTGTTTCTATAATTATTTACGCATTTTCGGGTCGAACGCATCACGCAAGCCATCGGCGAGCAAGTTGAAGCTGACCATGAGCAAGACGATGATGATCGACGGGATGACGAGCAAGTACGGGAATGTCCGTAGCTCTTTATATCCATCGTTAATCAACGTACCAAGTGAAGCTTGTGGCGGTTGAAGTCCGATCCCGATGAAACTAAGGAATGCCTCGAAGAAGATGGCAGATGGAATCGTGAACATAAGCGTGATGATAATGGCGCCAAGTGTGTTCGGAATCAAGTGTTTGAAAATCAAACGAGTACTTGAGGCACCGAGTGTACGGGCAGCCAAGACGAACTCTTGGTTTTTCAGTTTTAAAATCTGACCGCGGACGAGTCGACTCATCCCGATCCAGCCGGTGATGGCCATCGCAAGATGATCGTGAATACACCCGGGTCAAAAATCAAGATGAACAAGATAATCAAAATCAAGTTTGGAACACCTGTTAAAATTTCAACGATACGTTGCATGATGTTATCCGTACGGCCACCGAAGTAAGCCGAGATTCCACCGTATGCGACCCCGATGACTGTATCGACGATCGCGGCCATCAAGCCGATGAAGAGCGAGATCCGCGTCCCTTCCCATACACGTGACCAAAGATCACGTCCGAGATAGTCCGTACCGAACCAGAAGTTCTCTTCGACGTTCTTTTGTTCATAGAAGTCGATATCACGGCCGCCGAGGTTGGCCATACCATCTAAACCAGCCCATTCGAGTCCGGTGACTTTAGGCGGAAGTTTGGCTTGTGCGATATTTTGCGTATAAGCGTCACGCCCAGAGAGCATCGGGCCGAACAACGCGAGCAAAACGAGAATGACAATGATTGACAGCGAGAGAATCGCCGCTTTGTTTTTCTTTAAGCGCATCCAAGCATCTTGCCAGAAGTTTAAACTTTTACCAGCGATTCGTTCAGCGAGCTGTTCATTCATTTCGACACGTCGGAACATATCTTGGTCGAACTGCTCGAAATTCTTTTTGTTTTCAATCATCAGTTATTCCCCCCAAGACGAATACGTGGGTCAACGACTCCGTAGAGCAAATCGACAAGTAGAATGATAATAATGAAGAGGCCAGAGAAGAAGAGCGTCGTGCCCATGATGACCGAATAATCATTCAACGTAATTGACGTGACAAACAATTCACCGAGCCCTGGGACTGCAAAGATTTTTTCGATGACGAACGTACCTGTCAATAGACCCGCCGTCATAGGTCCAAGGATTGTAATCGCAGGAATCATTGCATTTCGCACCATGTGTTTCCAAACGATGGCATTCCCCGTCAACCCTTTCGCTTTTGCGAGTGTGACGTAATCTTGTCCAGTGACTTCTAGCATCTCGGTCCGGACGAAACGAGCGATGGATGCTGTGACACCGAGCGAGAGCGAGATGGTCGGTAAAATCGTATGCGCCGGGGAATCCCAGAACGCAACAGGGAGCAATTGCAACTTAACTCCAATATAGTACTGAAGAAGAGCTGCAAAGACGAATGACGGGACAGAAATCCCGATTACCGAGATGAACATCGAACCATAGTCGATAAACGTATTATGACGAATAGCCGCTACGATTCCGAGCAACAATCCAACAAACGTCCCAAGCACGAGTGCCTGAATCCCAAGTTGGGCTGAAGGTCCGATTCGTTCCATGATCAAATCCGTCACTGGCCGGTTGGCCGTACGGAACGAAACACCAAGGTCCCCTTGGACAAGGTTTCCTAAGTAAGTCGCATAACGAACTGGAAGCGGATCATTGAGTCCATAACGATCGTTCAAGAGCTGAATTTGAGTCTCCGTCAATTTTTCCTGGTTTTGATACGGCGAACCTGGAAGCAGGTCCATCAGGAAAAATGTGAACGTCGCAATCAAGAAGAACGTGATGAGGCCGTAAGTCAGCCGTTGAAGAATATAACGTCCCATAAGTAAATACCCCCTGTTTTTCTAATGTGTCTATGCTTGCACCAACAGCATCACTATGACATGTTTCCCTTTTCATGAATTCACAAAATGAAAGGAATTTTCTGAAAGAATAGGTCAAATGTCATCTCAAGGCTCTTAGCACAGCACATGAAAATCAAAGAATCCTTAGTTTGTAAAGTATTCTGAATTTTCACTGTTACTACATTATACTTTACCAACAAAACTTTTGAATAGTTTTTTCTCTAATTTCTGTTTTTTTTTTAGAAAAGGGGGGACATGCTTGATGCATGCCCCCTTTTCATTTAGTTAATATCGACGTATTTGTACTGGTAGTCAGCACCGAATAGTTGACGGTTGAAGTTTTTGACGTTCGGACGAAGCAAGTAAGCCACACCAGCTTGGTAAATCGGCATGATGGCTTGGTCTTGTTCAATCAAGAGCGTCTCTGCTTCTTTAAACTTGTCATAACGTGCATCAATCGCTGTTTCAGCTGATGCTTCATCAATCAACTTGTCGTATGCTGCTGACTTGTAGTTGATGTCGTTTTGACCGTTGTCAGATGTGAAAATGCCAAGGTTTGTGAGTGGATCTTGATAGTCAGGTCCCCAAAGGGCGAATGACATCTGATACTCACCTTTTGCTTCGAGTTCAAGCTTGTTGTTGAACGGTTGTTGTGAGATTTTCACAGTCACGTTCGGCAAGTTCGATTCGATTTGGCCTTTCATGTACTCTGAGATTTGTTTAGATACTTCGCTGTCGAATGAGAGAAGTTCGATTGTGACTGCTTTGCCACCAGTCGCTTCTTCCCAGAGTGATGATGCTTCATCAGCGTTCGTTTCAAAGTGTGTCACGCCTTCTGTGTAATCCGTTCCGTCTTCATACTTGATGAATTCTTTCGGAATGAACGAAGTCGTGGCAATTGATCCGTTGTTTAACAATTGGTCGATGATTCCAGCTGGGTCGACTGCGCGAGCGACCGCTTTACGTGCGTTGACGTCAGCAAAAATTTCATCTTCATGGTTGAACTTGAAGTAACCAACACTTGAACGAAGGCCAGTGTTATAGTCATCGTTCTCTTGGAACGCGGCTACTTGTTCTGATGAGAGGCCGGCATAGTCGACTTCTCCTGCTTCGTACAAGTTGACGACTGTCGATGTGTCTTTTACGACACGAACGTCCACTTTGTCCAAAGCAACGTTTTCAGCATCCCAGTACGTGTCGTTTTTCGCCAACACGTATCCTTGTTCACGATCCCACTCTGCCCATGTGAATGGACCGTTATAAAGATGGTTTTCTGGAGTTGTCGAGAAATCTGCACCTTTTTCAGTAGCGAACGCTTCGTTGATCGGTGTAAACGTACCGAACGATGTGAGCGAGATGAACGATGGGTCTGGACGCTCAAGTGTGACTTCAAGTGTCTTCTCATCGATCGCCTTCACGCCGAGATCTTCTTTAGGCATTTTGCCTGTGTTGATGGCTTCGGCATTTTTTACCGTGTTCATGATGTACGCGTACTGCGATCCTGTTTCAGGATCCACGGCCCGTTGCCAAGCGTAGACGAAGTCATTCGCTGTGACTGGTTCACCGTTTGACCAGTTTGCGTCACGGAGCGTGAATGTGTAGACGGTTTCGTCTTCGTTCACTTCTGGTTCTCCTTCGGCGATGGCTGGAACGGCTTTGCCGTCTTGGTCAAGACGATAGAGACCTTCCATCGTGTTGGCAATCAAGTTGAACGCCACAGCGTCCGTAGCGAGCGCCGGGTCAGCTGTTGTAATGTCAGACGTGTCCGTCAAGCGGAGAATCTTTTCTCCGTTCGAAGACGAACCGCCGTCAGAGTCTCCGCCAGTCGAGCAAGCGGCGAGCACTGAACCGAGTGCCAAGATGAGTGTCATCATGAGCAGAATCGATTTTTTCTTCATTGCGATGTCCCCTTTCTGAATCGTGAAGCATGGCGTTTCGTCGGACCGTAACATCTTACTTTTTCTTTAATTTTCTGAATATTTCATTTTGTATCCGACGAAAGAACGTTAGGGCTATTGTAAAAAATTTTTAATCAAACTGTCAACTCCCCAATAAACCGCTGTCATTTTTAACACGAACTTCTCGCCATATATGTGGCACAACAGGTATCATAGAGCCATAGGGAGGATGACTCGATGGAGCGCATCCACGCTGAAAGGAGTTTGTCACATTGAAAAATTTTAGAAGTATATTAATCGTTTGGGGAATTGTCACAATTGCCTACACCGTTTGGTCGAACTTGTCATACTACCAAGACGAGACGATCGGGTTCCATTTGAGTGGCGGCTTGTTCGTGGCCGGTATACTCGTCTTCGCGGTCGGGATGTTCTCTCATATGGGTGCCACCGGATTATTTGACGGGTTCATGTACGGGTTCAAACGCAATCGTCGGGCCAAGCTGAAAGAAATCGACCCTGACTACGAAGAAGACGAAGAAGCCTCACCAGAAGATCGAGCCAATCAAAAACGTTCGGCGTGGCGTTGGGTCTATGTCGGTGTCACGAGCGTCGTTCTTTCTTACGTAATCACCCTCGTTTGACCTTCCGATTTCACTGTCGATATGCTACACTAGCCTAGAACAATAGGAAACACAATGAAGAAGACAAGTACCTCGAATCCCCTTTCCCCCAGAGAGTCTACGTTGCTGCGAGTAGATGGAAAGCGTCGAGCGAATGGACTTCGGAGTGGCTCGCCTGAACGATAGTACGGCGAGACGGTCACGCCCGTTAACGCGATCAAGTGGCATGACTTCATGCAAATTTGGGTGGCACCGCGGTTATTCGTCCCGATTTTTTCGGGCGGGAAACCGCGGTTTTTTATATTCTACGGAGGTGCAATCATGGCAAAAATCTTTTCTGGTATTAAACCGACAGGCGTCGTCACGCTCGGCAACTACTTAGGGGCGATAAAACAGTTCGTCGAGCTTCAAGATGAACACGAAGCTTTCTACTGTGTCGTCGATCTCCATTCGATCACGGTTCCGCTCGACCGGGTCGAGTTGATGGACAACACGCGCAAACTTGCGGCACTCTATCTCGCTTGCGGTCTCAACCCTGAGAAATCGACGATTTTCGTCCAATCGGAAGTGAAGGCGCACGCCCAACTTGGATGGATGTTGACATGCATCGCCGGTATGGGTGAACTGAGCCGCATGACGCAGTATAAAGACAAATCACAGAACAGTGAGAATATCGGCGCCGGGTTGTTCGTCTATCCAACCTTGATGGCGGCCGACATCCTCTTGTACGGCACGGAACTCGTCCCGGTCGGCGATGACCAAAAACAACACGTCGAATTGACACGTGATTTGGCCGAGCGCTTCAATAAGCGATACTATGAGACGTTCACGATTCCGGAGCCGCTCATTCAAAAAGAAGGCGCGCGCATCATGAGTTTGACGAACCCTGTCAAAAAGATGTCGAAATCCGACGCGAATGCGAAAGGCTTCATCTCGATGCTCGATGAGCCGAACGTCATCCGTAAAAAAATCAAGAGCGCCGTCACGGACTCGAGCGGTGTCATCAGCTTTGACCGTGAGAACAAACCGGGCATCTCGAACTTGCTTGAGATTTACTCGCTTTCGACCGATACCCCAATCGCTGAACTTGTCGAACGCTACAAAGATTCGAACTATGGAACGTTCAAGCAAGACGTCGCCGAAGCCGTCGTCGCCATGCTCGAGCCGATCCAAAATCGCTATCACGAACTCGTCGACTCAGCTGAGCTCGACGCCATCCTCGATGCGGGACGTGAGAAAGCGGAAGCCGTCGCCAACAAAAATCTCGCGAAAATCGAGAAAGCGATGGGACTCAACCGGAAACGGGCCAAAGTGAAGAAATAAAACGTAGCCGCCCTTTGCGTTCAAAGGGCGGCTTGTTCGTGCAACGTGATTGCTCAAACTGAAGACACAAAAAAAGAGACAGGCGTCCCCGTCTCTTTTTTGTATGCGTGTTGTTTCTTATTGCTCTTTGCCTTCGATGAACGCCCACTTGTACGAGTAGTCAGCGCCGAACGCGTGTTCAACGATTCCTTTAACGTATGGCTTCGTGAGGCGAGCCGATCCACGTTGGTAAACTGGTGAGATCGCATTCTCTTCAAGAACGATTTTCTCTGCAGCTTGAAGGTCAGCCCAACGCTGTTCAGCGTCTGTGCTTGATTTCGCAGACTCGATGAGCTTGTCAAATTCTTCATTTGACCACTTACCGCGGTTGTATGGTCCGTCAGTGACAAAGAGGTCAACGAATGTCATTGGATCCTGGTAGTCAGGGCCCCATCCAGCGAATGTCAACTCGAACTCACCTTTGTTTTCAAGGTCAAGTTTGTTGTTGAACGGTTGTTGCTTGATTGTAAGCGTGATCCCTGGAAGGTTTTTCTCAAGTTCGCCTTTGATGAACTCACCGATTTGCTTCGCAGATTCTGAGTCGTAGTTGAGGAGTTCGATCTCAACAGAGTCTTGACCGATTTCTTCAAGCCCTTTTTCCCATAGTTCTTTTGCTTTGTCCACGTCATAGCCGCCGATGTCGCCGTTACCTTCACGGAAGTCTTTACCATCTGGTCCAGTTACGAAGTCTTTTGGTACGAGGTAGTTAGCAGGAATCGAACCGTTCGCGAGGAGCGTTTCAGAGATCGCTGCTTTATCGTATGCCGCGTCAATCGCGTTACGGATGTTCTGGTTGTCGAGTGCTTCGACTTTCGTGTTGAACTGAAGGTAGAAGAGTGTTGGCTCAACGACAGTTGAGAAGTCTTCGTTGTCTTGATATTGAGCAACGAGCTCAGAAGTCAAACCAGTGCGGTCAACGTCACCGTTTTCGTACAAGTTAACACCTGTCGAAACTTCTTTAACGACTTTAACGTTGATTTCGTCAAGCTTGACGGCTTCTGCGTCCCAATAATCGTCGTTTTTGACCATTTTCCAACCTTGCTCGCGTTCCCAGCTTTCGAGTTTGAATGGTCCGTTGTAGAGAGTTGTCTCTGCAGACGTACCGAAGTTCTCGCCTTGCTCTTTGTCGAACGACTCAAGTTTAGGCATGAATACGCCGAAGCTTGTAAGACCGAGGAAGTAATCAGCTGGTGCAGTCAATTTAACTTCAAGTGTCTGTTCATCGGTAGCTTTAACGCCAACAGCGTCGCGCTCGCCTTTGCCTGTGTTGTAGGCTTCAGCGCCTTCGATGATTGACATGACGTAAGCATATTGCGAGGCGTTGTCTGGGTTAAGAACTTCTTTCCAAGCGTATTCGAAGTCGTTTGCTGTTACAGGCTCACCGTTTGACCATGTTGCGCCTTCACGGATTTTGAATGTGTACGTTTTACCGTCTTCAGAGATTTCATGTGACTCTGCGATCCCTGGTGTCGGGTTATCGTCTTTATCCATACGATAAAGACCTTCGTTAACGTTGTTCAACACGTTGAACGAAACCGCGTCTGTCGCGAGTGTAGGGTTAAGTGAAGGGATGTCAGAACTATCGAGCAAGTTGAGGACTTGCTCCTCGTCCGCTTTACCTTCAGAACCTTGGTTCGTTTTTGTTGTCTCTTCTTCACCTGTCGAACAGGCTGCTAGGAATGCGCTAGAGAGAAGTGTTACCGACGTTGCTAAAGCAAAACCTTTTTTCTTATTCATTGCGATGACCCCCTGATTTTTTCGTTTTAACGAAATGAACGATGGTAGAAAATTCTGATAGTTTACTTTACAAAATTTGTTACCATAATCCCGTTGAAGCAATAATACAATATTCTGATAATTTTGCAAAGTGTTTATTTTGATTTTTCTAAAAAATTTTTATCATAGGCTAAAAGCCCGCCTAACAGAACGGGCTTTTAGCTCATTTTTCATAAACTTTAGAAAAGGTTAGGACGTACGAAGGACCGATAACCGGAAAACCGATGTCCGTATATTTGGAATCGACTGCGTAAGATCTTCCAGCTTGATAGATTGGGATAACAACCGCTTTCTCCAACAATCGTTTTTCCGCTTGCCGATATCTCATGTTTCGGTTTGCGAGCCCTTCGGTAGAACGGGCCAGCGCCATCAAGTGATCGAACGCTCTGTCGGTATAACCACTTGAATTCAAATAATTATCTGTCTCAAATTGGGTCAGATAGGCGCTGAACGCCGGATAATCCGGTTGCCAACCAGAAAGTGACAACGCATAATCACCTGCGACTTCTCTCCTAACTTTATCCCCAAGTGGCAATTCCACAATAGTCACTTGAAGTCCTGGGAGCTTTTCAAGTTCTGATTCAATCGTCTGGGCGATTTGTCTCGCTTCCTCATCCACAAAACTGAGTAACTCGATTTCAATCTCTTCTTCCCCTAACCGTACGATTACGTCTTCAAATAGTGAATCAGCTTTTCCAGCGAGTGAAGTTTTAAGCTCCACGTCATCAGTGACTAGTAAACGTTCTGTCGTCACTTCGGCTCGCGCCAGCGAATCTGCCACTGCTTTTCGATTTAGAACGAGTGCGAGCGCTCGCCGAAAATCAGCATCATCGAACGGATACTCATCGATATTCGGTTTTAAATAGAAGACACCACTTCGCTTGACATCAACAAGCTCCCCTTCAAGTGATTCGATGGTTGTCTCGGTCGTCCCGTATGGAATGGGATGCATACCCGCAGGATTCGATTCGAGCGCCTCATCCGCCCAAAGGACGATTTTTTCTAACGTTACACGTTCGGCGTCATAATACGCCTCGTTTTTCGTCAATGTGACTTGGGCCGCATCTAACGACTCGATTTGAAATGGGCCGTTCGCGTCAAGTTCTTGCCATTCGCCAACCAAGGCTTGTGGCAAAAAGGCAGGCATCGCTAAAATCTGCTCGAACCCTTCCATCGGTCGTTCGAGCGTCAATTCAAGTGTTTGCTCATCGATTGCCTTCACGCCGAGCGTCTCTGGTTCTTTCGTCCCGAGACTGATTGCTTTTCCGTTCAATACATCCTCCAGGAGGAAACTGAACGGAGAATTTGTGTCGTCATCGGCGAGCCTCCGGAAATGATTGACGAACGTCTCGGCCGTGACCGCATTCCCGTTCACAGTTTGACTTTCTTTCAATTTGAACGTGTATGTCGCACCGTCTTTTGAACGAGTCATCGTCTCGGCGAGTCCCGGTTCGATGTCTCCGTCCGCGCCGAAGCGATACAACCCTTCATAAATATGCGCTAACACGGTTTGTGAACTCGGATCGATGGCAAGTAGCGTATTCGGTTGCTCTGGTAACGTCTCCCCATAAATCTCTACGACTTGTTCTTCAGGTGGTACTAATTCTCGTGCCTGCTCTCGTTGTCCGTACCATATAACGAAAAAAAGGATAAGGACTGAACCCAACAAGGCGGCACCGATGAAAAGTCGTTTCATCTGCATTCTCCTCTCTGTTAGCTCAACCCTTATACGCTACCCGTTTTTATCTCTTATTTCTACTATTAGTCGTTTACTTTCGCGACGCGAGCGTCGCGTTATGGCCTCCGAAGCCAAGTGAGTTGCTGAGTGCGTACTGGATATCAAGTTCCCGATTTCCGTCGCGGACATAATCTAAATCACAATCGTCTGCCGGTGTCTCACAGTTGATCGTCGGGTGAATCCGTCCCTCATGAATCGATAGCGCCGTGATGACGGCCTCGACTCCGCCGGCTGCACCGAGCAAGTGCCCGATCATCGATTTCGATGAGTTGACGGCCAAGTTGTGCGCGTGCTCCCCGAAGACATTGTGGATGGCTTTCGTCTCCAACATATCGTTGAGCGGTGTGCTCGTCCCGTGAGCGTTGATATATTGAACGTCTTCTGGACGAATCCCCGCGTCCCGAAGCGCCTCATTCATCGCTTTCGAGCCGCCTTCCGCTTCCGGTGACGGTGCCGTGATGTGGTAGGCGTCCGAGCTCATGCCGTACCCGACGACTTCCGCATATATTTTGGCTCCACGTGCTTTCGCATGTTCATATTCCTCTAGAACGAGCACGCCCGCGCCTTCTCCCATGATGAAGCCGTCACGGTTCGCATCGAACGGACGGCACGCCGTGTTCGGGTCCGGATTCGTCGATAGCGCCTTGTTGGCACAGAATCCTGAGAACGAGAGCGGGGTGATCGGCGCCTCTGCTCCGCCCGCGAACATGGCAAGCGCATCGCCACGTTGGATGACTTTGAACGCTTCTCCGATTGAGTTCGTCCCAGAGGCACAAGCTGTGACCGAACAGTTGCTTGGCCCTTTCGCCCCGAGGTATATGGAGACTTGACCGCTCGCCATGTTCGGAATCATCATCGGAATGAAGAACGGGCTGATGCGGCGCGGTCCACGCTCATGTAAGATGCTCGCTTGTTTGTCGATTGTCTCGACACCACCGATTCCGCTTCCAATCCAAATCCCGACTTCGTCCGCGATTGCTTTCACATCTAGACCACTGTCCCGATGCGCGGCGTCAGCCGCTAAAATCGAATACTGAATGAACGAGTCCATCTTGCGCGCTTCTTTTGCCTCGACCAAATGATCGATGTTCCATTCTTTGACTTCGGCCCCGACTTTCGCCGGGTACTGGCTAATATCAATCTTCGTCAACGTATCGACTGCATTGTCCCCGTTCAACAGTCGCTCCCACATTGTCGTAACGTCGTTCCCGAGTGGGGAAACGACTCCTAATCCTGTGATGACTACTCGTTTCATGCGTTAATCTCCTCCGTGATGTTAGCGTTATTCCATGTTAGACAGCTCGCTCCCCATGTGAGCCCGGCGCCGAACCCGGCGACGACAATCGTCTGACCGTTGAGAATTTTCCCTCGTTTGACCGCTTCGACCAGAGCGAGCGGGATTGAAGCGGCCGACGTGTTCGCATGATCTTGAATCGTGACGACGACTCTTTCTTCTTCAAGCCCTAACCGCTCAATCGCAGCATCGATGATACGACGATTCGCTTGGTGTGGCACGAGGACGTCCAGATCGGCAATCGATTTCCCCGCACCTTCTAATGCCTCTAATACGATATCCGGCATTTTACGGACGGCGAATTTGAATACTTCTCGCCCGTTCATGGCAATATTGCCTTCTTCATTCTCATATAAGAACTTGCCACCGGTACCGTCGCTACCGAGCACGATGGAATCGATGGAGGCGACGTCGTCTTCGCCGAGGACGATGGCCCCTGCCCCGTCACCGAACAAGACGGCGGTCGAACGATCGTCCCAATCAATGAGATTGCTCATCTTCTCGGCCCCGATGACGAGTGTCCGTTTTAATCCTTTCGCGAGCATCATGCTCTTTGCCGTATCCATTGCGAAGATGAATCCGCTACAGGCGGCACTGACATCGAAGGCGACAGCTTGCTTTGCACCGAGGTTGGCCTGGACGAGACAAGCCGTCGCCGGGAACGATGGCGCCGTCGCCGTCGCGCAGATGATTGCGTCGATGTCTCGGATCGACACCCCTGCGCTTCGGAGTGCCCGTTCGGCAGCGTGCGTCGCCATGTCGGCGACCGAAAGATTGTCATCGGCCAAGTGTCTCGCTTCAATCCCGGTGCGGGTCCGAATCCATTCGTCGCTCGTATCCATTCGTTTTTCCAAATCGATGTTCGTGACCCGGTTAGCCGGAAGGAACGAACCGATTCCAATGATTCCAATGCTCATATTGATGACCCCTATTCTTAGTATCTGGTACTAATATAAGGGAATAAAAAAGGGATGTCAACGCATCCCTCTCGATTATTCGTTTTGACCGAGTCGTTTCGTGACGGCCATGACCATTTTTGCCGAGTTGATCGATGCCGTCTCCAAAAATTCGTCGAACGACAAGTTTGCTTCCTCGTCGGCGCTGTCCGAGATCGAGCGCGTCACGACGAACGGGACCCCGAACTGGTAACACGTCTGTGCGATTGGAGCGGCTTCCATTTCGACGGCGGCGACGCCATCAAAATGTCCGAGGATGTCCGCGACACGTTTCGAGTCGTTGATGAACGAGTCACCCGTCACGATGAGACCTGTATGAACGTTCACATCATGGAGACTCTCAATCACTTCTTTACACACATCCATCAAATGAGTGTCAGCCGTGTACGCCGCCGGCATGCCAGGTACTTGCCCATACTCATAGCCGAACGCGGTCACGTCGACGTCGTGGTGACGGACTTCTGTCGAGACGACGACGTCGCCGACTTTCATCCCTTTTTTGAAGCCGCCGGCTGAACCGGTGTTGATGACGACGTCCGGTTTGAACTTATCGATCAAGAGCGTCGTCCCGATGGCCGCGTTCACTTTGCCGATGCCTGACTTTAAAATGACGACTTCGACGTTGCCGAGGTATCCTTCATAGAAGTGATAGTTGGCGATTTCGATGTCGGTCCGTTCTGTCAATTCGTTGCGGAGCAAGTTTACTTCTTCTTCCATCGCTCCGATGATTCCGATTTTCATGATATGTGCCTCCTCAGAAAGAGAGCGACCTCCAAATGGATGTCGCTCGTTAGTATTACTTGATTTCTTTAATTTCGACGACCATGTCGCCACCTGGCGTTTGGACGTTGACGACGTCTCCGACCGTGCGGCCGAGGAGCGCTTTTGCGATCGGTGATTCATTCGAGATTTTCCCTGTGAACGGGTCGGCCTCGGCGCCACCTACGATTGTGTATGTCTCGTTCTCATTATCTTCTTGAATGAAGAACGTTACCGTCTTCCCGATGGCGACCATCGAGTTGTCCGCTCCATCATCTTGGATGATGACTGCGTTACGAAGCATTTCTTCGAGTTGAGCGATGCGTCCTTCGACCATTGCCTGCTCTTCTTTCGCCGCATCGTATTCAGCGTTCTCAGACAAGTCTCCGAAATCACGGGCAATCTTAATATTCTCAACGACTTCTTTACGGCGCACCGTCTTCAGTTCGTTCAATTCATTTTCGATTTTAGCTTTTCCGTCTAACGTCATGTAATGTTGTTTTTCAGCCATTTCTGTCACTCCTTCATTGTCTCCTAGTATATTACAGAATTTACGAGCGGGAAAGTCCAAATCCGACACATCCCTCTTTAGACATGGGATAAACGTGAGGTCAGATGTTCTTCACATCCGACATTCGGGTAAATATATCCTATAGACACGTACAAGTCTCTAAAACGTCTGTGTCCACCGCCCTTTGAAAATCGTATCCGGTTCGGTCACAAAACCATGTGACCGGTAAAACGATGCCTGTCGTCATGCAAAAGACGCTAAAAAATCGGGTAGGCACACCTGTAACGACCTGTGGTGGATGGTCACAGTCCACCAGCCTGAGAACCTATATGGTCTGTCTCGGGAGGGGTGATGGCACACCCTCATCTGAAGGCTTGAACAAAACAGAAATGGACTGCGTTCGCACAAGCACTTCAGAATCCCACGGTCTCAATCGTGAGAGTGTCAAAGCTAGGTTAAATTGAAAACGATTTATTTCCTTATGCCCGGTTGCGTTCTGTGAGCACCCAACGGATTTTCGTCACCAACAAATCGATCGCGACAAAGTTCTCGCCGCCTTCAGGGACGATGATGTCCGCATAGCGTTTCGTCGGCTCACAAAATTGAAGATGCATCGGACGGACGACGTTCGTATACTGGGCGACGACTGAGTCGATCGACCGACCCCGTTCATTCAAATCACGTTGCATCCGGCGTAAGATGCGGACGTCCGCATCTGTGTCGACGAACACTTTAATATCCATCAACTCACGGAGACGGTCGTCCTCGAGCGCCAGAATGCCTTCAACGATGACGACATCGACCGGTTCAATCAAAATCGTCTCATTCGAACGCGTGTGTGCGGCATAATCGTATACCGGCTTCTCAACCGCCTTATGGTCTTGTAACTGTTTAATGTGTTCAATCAATAAATCGTTATCGAATGCGAACGGATGATCATAGTTCGTCTTGTACCGTTCTTCCATCGTCATGTCTGACTGGTCTTTATAATACGCGTCTTGCTCGATCATGACGACCGATTGTCCTTTGAACGCATCCACGAGCGCGCGGGCCACGGTCGTCTTTCCTGATCCGGTCCCCCCGGCCACGCCGATAATGACGGGTTTATGTTGCATCAAAGTTAAATCCTCCTCATCGTAATTTACGACTGATTGCTAGGCCATCACCAAGGGGTAATATTGCAGTATGATAATCGGTCCGTGCCATCAATTGCTCAGTAAATTCTTTTACGAGACGGACGAGTCGGCGACGACGACGGTCAAGCACTGACACGTCTTCAAGCAGGACGTCCCCTCGTAAAAACAAATTATCGCTGTAAATCGTACCACCAATTGGTACTAAAGCGCCATACCCATCGAAGAATTTTTGATACTGACCTTTGGCCGCATCGATAAAGACGGCATCGAATTCTCCTTCAATCGTCCCAATCAATTCGACCGCATCACCATGGATGACGGTGATACGGTCCGATACGTCCGACCGTCCGATAAAACCGAGCGCTTCTTCATGCCGTCTCGCATTCCGTTCAATTGTGACGATTTCAGCGTCCGGTAACAGTTCAGCCATCCGAATCGCGCTATATCCAATCGCCGTCCCGACCTCAAGGATGCGTTTCGGACGTTGCATCGCAAGGAGCGACAGCAATACTTCGGAACCGGTCAAGTCCATGATGGGCACATGATATTCTTTCGCGAACGCCTCCATCTCTGTCAAAAGCGGGGTTCGCCGTGTGACCAAGTTCTCAACATATCCTTCATAGGATGCATGTTCCACTTTCCGACACCTCAACCTCTCTATTCATTCAAACGACCGGAAGCCAAGGCCTCCGGTCGCATATCCGTCAATTGTTGTTTGCTTTTTCGAACGCTTCCCACTCTGGACGATACTTATCGACGTTTTGTTGGTGCGCCTCATATTCCACTTCGAACAAGACTTCCCCGTTCGGGAATCCTTCACGTGGTGGTCGGGCGTAAAAATAAACGTTATCCGTATCGTTCGGATTGAGTGTGGCGACAAATGCGTCTCGACTGACCGCAGCAATCGGCCGATCGGGATTCCTTCGTATCGATACGTGTTGTAGAGCGAATCGTTTTGAAGGTCGTTGAACGATGTGAAAATCGACGTTTCTCCCGTGCCGTACCAGACGGTCGGGTCAGACTGCAGCTTCATGCCATCGGCTAAACGATTCTCAAACACGCCTGCAATCTCTTTCCGGTCTTCCGTCGAGACCGCTTCTTTCTCGACGACCGAGGCGAGCGAAAGCGTCTCATGGAACGTACGACCGGAAGCCTCGATTTCACTTTGGTACTCTAGATAAAGCTGTTCTGTCGGTTTCAACATCTCATCGATGATTTGAGTGAGCGTGACACCTTTGTCGAACTCATATGTCGCCGGGAACAAGTAGCCCTCGAGCGGGTGATAAATCCCCTTGGCGAGTACCTCGTCAGTCAACATCTCATGCTCATTGACGAGCGAACGGATATACTCCGCATCGCTCAGCTGGGCCGAAATTTCTTCTTTCGGAATGTCCGCAACTTTGGCGAGACGTGAGATGACCTGGTCGATGGTAAAGCCTTCCGGAATCACCAACTTGATGTCTGGGACGACGATGACTTTCCCGGTCTTCAACGTTGCAATCAACTCGTCAAGCGACTGTGACGGAGACAACGTGTACGTCCCTGCTTGGAACGATGATTCATTTTTAAACCGTGTGTAAAAACGGAAAATCGTGCTATTCCTCACGAGCCCATTCTCTTCGAGTAGTTCACCAATGTACCCTGAACCTGCACCTAGCGGAACCTCGACCTCGACCGTTTCAGTCGAAGACGGGTCGACCGGTTCAAGCGAACGTTTCACGAACGCGTAAGACACGGCGGCACCTGTGGCGATAACTAGAAGAAAGACAGCAAGGATGATGACCGTAATTCGCCGAACGATCCGGTTACGTGCACGCTTCTCATCAGCCATTGATGGATGGTTCATGCGCATTTCTCCCCTGTTCTTCTGTTATGCAGATGGGCGACGAGGGATTCCCCTAGTCGCCCGCCCACGTATTAGTCTAAACCAACTTCGTCATTGACGATATCGAACGCTTCCATGACTTCCTCGAAGTCTGCGTCGTCTTCAACAATCTTCAAGACAAACTCTTCATCTTCAAGTTCTTCGATTTCAAACGCGTATACTTCGATTGTGTCTTCGTCTTCCGTCTCAGGATTGCCGACCGGCTCTAGAACGACAAACGTCTTGTTCGTGCGGTCACTCGTCATACGGAAAATTTCTACGAATAAATGCTCGTCTCCATTTTCATCTGGAATTCGGTACATTTCTTCTTCGTTGCGGCTTAGTTCTGCCATACGTAATTCCTCCTTATTTGCCTGCGCGATCCAGGTAGTTTTGTAAAATCATGACGGCTGCCATCTTATCGATGACGGCTTTTCTTTTTTTTCGGCTGACGTCTGCTGAAATGAGCATCCGCTCCGCTTGCATCGTCGTCAAACGCTCGTCGACAAGAACCGTCGGCAAACCGGTCGCCTCGGTGAGGGCCGTGGCAAATGCCTGTGACGCCTCGCCCCGGGGTCCGATCGTCCCGTTCATATTCTTTGGGAGACCGACGACGACTTCTGACACATCGTACTGCTCAATAATCGGTTGAAGCAGATGGACAGCCTCTTCAAAGTCCGGCTCGGTCCAGTAGACCGTCTCCACACCTTGCGCCGTCCATCCCATAAGGTCACTCACAGCGACCCCAATCGTCTTCGACCCGACATCGAGCCCCATGACTCGCTTCATATTAATCCTCTCTACGATCGTTCAAATACGATTTGACCAGCTCTTCGAGCAGTTCATCTCGTTCGATTTTGCGAATTAAGTTTCGCGCATCGTTATGACGCGGGATGTAGGCAGGGTCACCTGACAACAAGTATCCGACGATTTGATTGATCGGTTGGTAGCCTTTCTCCTCGAGTGCTTGATAAACCGTGATCAACGTTTCCCGAGTATTGGCTCGATTATCATCTTCTGGAAAATTGAATTGCATCGTGCGATCCATTTGGCTCACAAGAATCCACCTCTTTCCGTTTGCACTTCACGTTCTATTATGCCAGTGATTGAACGTAATGTGAAGCAAACTTCAATGCTTCGTCCAGTTTTGTCGCATCACGGCCTCCGGCTTGCGCCATGTCAGGACGGCCGCCGCCGCCGCCACCACAACGTGTCGCCACTTCTTTAATCAATTTCCCGGCATGGAAGCCACGGTCGTTCAAGTCTTTCGTCACCCCTGCGACGAGGTTGACTTTGTCACCGTTCGCCGAACCGAGCAAGATGACGGCTGAACCGAGCTTGCCTTTCAATTCGTCGACCATGCCACGGAGCGCGTCCATGTCTTGTCCGTCGACGCGTTTGGCAATCAATTGGACATCGCCGAACGTTTCGATGGCGTCAGTGAGGGACGACGCTTCGATGTTCGCAAGCTTCGCTTTGAGCGATTCGCTCGCGCGTTCGAGTTCTTTCATTTCAGCTTGAAGCGCTTGGACACGTGTCGGCACTTCGAGCGGTTTTGTCTTGAGCAGTTTTGCTGCCGTCTCGAGCGTCTCAATATGCTGGTTCATCACTTCGTAAGCCCCAGCGCCTGTGACTGCTCGATGCGACGTGTACCGGCCCCGATTCCTGACTCCGACAAGATTTTGAAGAGTCCGATTTCAGCCGTGTTGCCGACGTGACAACCACCGCAAAGCTCGACCGAGTCACCGGCCGCGACGACGCGGACGACGTCCCCATACTTCTCACCGAAGAGCGCCATCGCACCTTTCGCTTTCGCGTCGGCGATGTTCATCTCTTCGATATCAACAGCGATTGACGCCCAGATGCGTTCGTTCACTTGACGCTCGATCGACTGAAGCTCTTCAGCTGTCACTTGACCGAAGTGCGAGAAGTCGAAGCGGAGGCGATCCGGTGTCACGAGTGAACCCGCTTGGTTGACGTGCTCACCGAGCGTGTCTTTCAACGCGCGATGCAACAAATGCGTCGCCGTGTGGTTTTTGATAATCGCTTGACGTGAGTCGAAGTCGACTGTCGCCGTCACCGCGACCTCTGCCTTGGCGACACCCGATGTGACCGTGACCGTATGCAAGTTTTGGCCGTTCGGTGCTTTCGAGACGTCTTTCACGTGAAGGACGAAGTCCGACCCGACGATTTGGCCTTTGTCACCGATTTGTCCGCCGCTCTCTGCATAGAATGGCGTCTGGTCGAGGATGACTTGCGCTTCTTCGCCTGCTGCGACGACGTCGACGAGCTCACCATCGTGAATCAAGCTGATAATTTTTGCTTCCGTGCCGAGGTTCGTGTAACCGACGAATGATGACGCGAGCGTGATGTCTGCGAGTACGCCTGACTGGATTTGCATCGACTCGACGTCGGCGCGGGCTGTCCGGGCACGTTCGCGCTGGGCGTTCATCGCTTGTTTGAAGCCGTCCTCGTCGACTGAGAGGTTATGGTCTTCCGCATACTCAATCGTCAACTCGAGCGGGAAACCGTACGTATCGTAAAGACGGAATGCATCTTCTCCGCTGATGACGTTCGAACCGGCTGCTTTCTGTGCTTTCGCGACTTCGTTCAAAATGGCAAGACCGTCATGAAGCGTCTCGTGGAAACGCTCTTCTTCGTTCTTGACGACTTTCTTGATGAAGTCTTTCTTCTCTCGGACTTCCGGATAGAAGTCGACCATGATGTCACCGACGACGTCAACGAGCTCATACATGAACGGACGCTCGATGCCTAGCATCTTCGCGTAACGAACGGCACGACGGAGCAGACGACGAAGGACGTAGCCACGGCCTTCATTCGACGGAAGCGCCCCGTCCCCAATCGCGAACGACACGGTCCGGATATGGTCGGCGATGACTTTGAATGCCACGTCTTTGCTGCTGTCGGTGCGGTACGTCTCGCCGCTGATTTTCTCCGTCTCACGGATAATCGGCATGAACAAGTCGGTATCGAAGTTCGTCGGTACGTCTTGCATGACGCTCGCCATCCGCTCGAGACCCATACCCGTATCAATGTTCTTCCGTGGGAGCTCGGTATAGTTGCCGTGCCCGTCATGGTTGAACTGGCTGAAGACGATGTTCCAAATTTCAAGATAGCGTTCGTTCTCGCCGCCTGGGTACAGTTCCGGGTCGGTCGGGTCGTCGCCGAACGATGGTCCGCGGTCGAAGAAGATTTCCGTGTTCGGGCCGGACGGACCTTCTCCGATTTCCCAGAAGTTCTCTTCGAGCGGGATGATGCGATCAGCCGGAACGCCTAAGGCGAGCCAGATTTGTTTCGCTTCTTCATCTTCCGGGTGAATCGTCACGGACAAACGGTCCGGATCGAGTCCGTACCACTCATCGCTCGTGAGGAGTTCCCAGCCCCATTTAATCGCATCTTCACGGAAGTAGTCGCCGACCGAGAAGTTTCCGAGCATTTCGAAGAACGTATGGTGACGAGCCGTCTTCCCGACGTTCTCGATGTCGTTCGTCCGAATCGACTTCTGCGCGTTGACGATGCGCGGGTTGGCCGGAATGACGCGGCCATCGAAGTATTTTTTAAGCGTCGCGACACCTGAGTTGATCCAAAGCAGCGTTGGATCTTCGACCGGTACGAGTGAGGCACTTGGCTCGACACTGTGTCCTTTTGATTTGAAGAAATCTAAATACATTTGGCGAATCTGTGCGCCAGTTAATGGTTTGAGCGGTTTCATCAACAATTCCTCCTTCAGTTTAAACGAAACGAAAAAGAAGCGATGCTCATCCCTGTGGAAAGGGACGAAAGCATCGCTTCGTGGTACCACCCTCGTTCGCACGGCAAAGCCGTGCCTCGAACATCCGATAACGCGGATGAGGCGCCCAGGGTGAGTGGGGACTCCAGACTAGCTTCGGTCGACCGGACCTCCATCTTCTCGCAGCCTAGGAAGATGTCTCTGGTGAGGCGATTACGACGTACTCATTTCCTTCATCGTCTTTGTTCGTTTCAGTTTTCTATTCGTCATTATCACACGTCTGTCGAAAGACGTCAAGACTTGCCGCCTAGCCGCTCGATGAGTTTCGTCCGGCGCACCGGCTCTTCTTCCCGTGTCGCCGCCTCGAGCGCGCGCACGTCGCCGAACAAGAGCAGGCTCTTTTTCGCCCGCGTGACGGCCGTATAAATCAAGTTGCGCGACGAGCGAAAGCCGCCATTGAAGAAGACGGGCATGAGCACGATTGGAAACTCGGACCCTTGCGACTTATGGATCGTGATGGCATAAGCGTGGGTGAACTGGTCCCATTCGCTCCGGTTATACTCAACCTCGGTCTGGTCGAAGCGGATATAGATTTTATCGACTTTGTCGACATTCTCTTTGGCGTAAAAGATGTTCGTGATTTCACCGATGTCGCCGTTATAGACGTTCTCCTCGGCGTTATTGACGAGCTGGAGCACTTTGTCCCCGTTCCGATACGTCCGGTTGCCGTGCAACACTTGCCGGGCCGCCGATTTCGGATTGAACACGTTTTGAAGTGCCTCGTTCAAGCCGTCGATGCCGCATACCCCGCGGTACGTCGGCGCGAGCACTTGGATATCGAACGGTGAATAGCCTTTTCGTAGCGCGGCCCCTGCCATTTGGCAGATGGCTTGAAGTGCCGTCTCTTGGTTGGCCGTATAGAAACGACGGTCCGGCAGCGCCGCCAGTAAATCATCCGGCATCTGTTTCGCGTTGAGCGCGTGCGCCAGGCGCAGGATGCTCGACTCGGACGCCTGCCGATGAACGACATCGAGTCGGACGACCGGGATGCCGTCGGTCGCCATCAAATCGGCGAGCACTTGGCCCGGTCCGACCGAAGGCAATTGATCACGGTCCCCGACGAAGAGGATCTTCATCCCGTTCGGCACGGCCCGGAGCAGACTCCGGAACAAGAAGATATCGATCATCGACGCCTCGTCGACGATGAGCACTTTTCCGACGAGTGGATTCGTATCGTCGACTTGAAACGAGCTCCCGTCAAACTTGAGCAATCGGTGAATCGTCGAGGCCGGTAGCCCTGTCGACTCACTGAGCCGTTTCGCGGCTCGGCCGGTCGGTGCGGCCAGCACGAACGGGAACGGTTGATTCTGGACGGGTTCGAGCTTCCAATCGAACACGTCGCTGAGCGCATGGATGATGCCGCGGACAACAGTCGTCTTCCCGGTACCCGGTCCACCGGTGAGCACCATGAGCGGCGACTTCAAAGCGAGCTCAATCGCTTCCCGTTGTTGGGTCGCATACTCGATCGAGAACATTTCTTCGACGCGTCCGACCGCATCAAAAATCGTCGTCATGTCAACGTCCTCTGTCGTCGATGTCGACATGATGCGCGCGAGTTCTTCGGCCGCTTTTTGTTCGGCCCGGTACACGCGCGGATGATAGACGACCCCGTCTTCGACGATGACACGTTCGTCATTCGCGAGCGTCTCGAGCGCCGAGACGAGTGCCTCGCCTGGGTCACCACCGATGATGCGCGGCATCTCGCTCGCGAGTTGGTCGGCCGTGACGAACAAATGCCCGTTGCCTTGCTCGAGTTCGAGTACGTACAGGACGGCTGCGGCAATCCGCTCCGGATGAATCCCTTGAATCCCGAAATGGGCCGCGATGGCATCGGCCGTCTTAAAACCGATTCCAGGGACGTCATACATGAGGGCGTATGGATTCTTTTCAATCGTCTCCATCGCCCGTCCTTCATACTCTTTATGAATCTTTGAAGCGAGGCGCGGCGTCACGTCGAACGGCGCCAAAAATAACAACAACTGGTCGACGCCATACAGAACGTTCAAACGTTCGGTGATGACGCGGGCCTGCTTCTCTTTCAAGCCATCGACGTTCGACAGAAGGCTTGGATGCTTGACGATTTGATCGATGCAGTCGTCTCCAAGTGCGTCAGCAATCTTCTGGGCCGTCTTTTGGCCGATTCCGGGGAACGACCCGTTCGTCAAAAAGCGGACGGCGGCTCGCTTCGTCATCGGGACGACCCGGCGAATCCACTCGGCCTTCATCTGTTTCCCGAACCGGGGGTGATCGACGAGCCGGCCGTGCGCCTTATACGTCTCGCCTTTCTCAATGCCGACACCAACGCCGGCGATGACCATCTCGGTCTCGTCTGTCTCAAAATTCTTTTCTTTTATACGTACGAGCGCGATCGTGTGCGCTTCTTCTTCCGATTGAAACAGGACGCGGATGACTTTTCCTGTCAACTCGTAAGGTGCTGCCATCATTCGAGCCACCTCCAGCTAGTTTTCCATCCCTCATTATAGCGCGAGTGTGAAGGATAGGACAAATCGCCTAACTGAACAAATTGAGGATGCGCTCAAGTTGATCGAGGTCGACCCGTTCTAGGATTTCAATCAGTCGATTCAAATCGACTCGATTTAAAATCCGTTCCAACTGGGCCAAGTCGACATTTTCAAGCAACCGCTCGAACCGTTCCAATTCTCCTGAATTGACATAACCTTCGAGCCGTTCGGACAATTCGGTCCGCTCGATGCGGAACAATTGCTCGAGCGATGGCCGCTGAATCAACAGGACGAGACCCGAAGCAACGACATGGACGCCCCAGTTGAGCACGACGTGACCGAGCCGAACCGTCTGTCCGACGAACGGGATGAGCGGGATGAACGACAGTTGCAGCACGATGATGGCGAGTTGCACATATGGATTCGGGATGAGCCAAGCTACAAGGGCGAGCAGAGCTGGTACGACCCAGCCCAAACCGACCGCCCCCATCGTCTTCATCCACGACCGGTTCGTAGACAACAGCCAATGCATGACGACGCCGATCAAAAAGAACGTGGCGAACAAGACTAACAGGACGGTCGTCGCCCGCTCCGATTCCACAACGACACGGAATAAGAGATTATTCGTCCATTCGCCTGCTGCGAGACGTTCATCGACAGCGGCGAACAGACGACCGAGCATGAACCATTCGATGATAAAAAATACAAGGACACTAACTAAACGGATCCATCGCATACATTTCTCTCCTCTCAATTGATAATCCATTTCCCGAACATTCATTCAGCTATGCGCGTTTTTTTACGAATCAAATCGGGAATTGTTCGAGTGAACTTAACAAGGAGGAAATGAATATGATAAAGCGACTGCCTATCAGTGGATTGTGTGAACTTGTATTAGAAGTGACGGATATGGCCGAGGCTGTCGATTTTTGGCACGGCATGCTCGGTCTGCCTGTCGTCGAACAATGGGTCGGAGATGACGCCGAGCCAAGCGAGGCACAAGAACAAGCGAATGAGCCGTGGGCGACATGGCTCTATGTCGGCGGTAATACGCGTCTCGGTTTATGGTTGAAACGCGATTTCACATCAGAGGAAGAATCAACTCGTCAAAAAGACGTGACCGAATGGGATACGCTCTACGATGAAGGTGGCGCCCACGTTCACTGCGCCTTTTTCGTGCCAATGGACTCGTTCGATCAGGCGCTCGAGGTATTAGAAACGTCAGGTATCCCGACGAAGCTACGGACATGGGACGAAGACGAAACGGTCAACGGCAAAGAGCGCTCGGCCTACTTTAAAGACCCGAGCAAAAACGTCATCGAGCTGTATACGAAAAACATGGACGAGGCATACGGTGAGTTCGGCGGCGAACCCGTGAAAATCACGACGAAGCAACTCTAATTCGCATATACGCCCGCTCACTCACATGATACGATGAGAGAAAATGGAAAAGGTTGTGCTCTATGCGTTTCTTCCCACTTCTCATGATGACGGGGTTAATCCTACTCACACTTGGACTCTTTTTCGTGTTCGATGCGTTTCCTACACTCGACCGGCCGACTTCGTTCGCCGTCTTGTCGTTTTTGTCGTTCGGCGCCATATTGCTCATCTTGACGGACGGGATACGTCGGGCCAAATCAGGAACGGGCGTCATATGGAGCTATATCGCGCTCGCCGGCACGTTGTTCGTGACGATGTTTACTATTTCGATTTGGATCATCGGGGAGATGGCTTCATGACGCTCATCTTACCAGAATGTATCACCGGCTTTTCGTACGGTGACTGCCCCACTCCCGAGTTTGATGATCAAACATTCCAGATGGTTTGTTTCGATTACGCCCGTCGAAAAGGTGGGACGTGTAGCATCATCCTCGGGGACTCGGTCACCCCGAACTATGATCAAGCGACCATCACCATCCGAGGACACAGCATCTATGTGTTGCTCAGCAGAGTGTATCCAATCATCGGCATCTCGAAGCTCGAACCATTCCAGTATGAATTCATCGATGTGCCCGATTTGACCGACTTGTTTTCTGACACTTACCAGATTCCGTCAGCGGCGGAGCTGAATGAACGGTTTGATGTGAAACTTCAGCCATTTTTGAACAAGGCGGAGCGCAGAGAAATCGATTATTGGGAGCCAGAGACAATTGGTAACGTCATCTTCCATTATTGGGACTAACATAAAGCGCTTCTCGCAAACACTGCGAGAGCTTTATTGATTCAGTTACCGAGCAACTCATCCATTTTCGTTTTTGCGTCAAAGGCGAGCGCGTGATCCGGTTGCAACTCGAGCACACGCTCAAGCTCAGCATATGTCTTATCTTGTTCGCCGAGAAACGCGTAAGCGATCGCCAAGTTGTAGCGCGCGTCCGTATGGCTCGCGTCGAGGTCGAGTGTATGCTCGAGCGCTTCGACGGCCAGATCGAGCTGTTCGTTCTGTGCGAGTGCGAGCCCGTACTGGAACGAGATCTCGACGTCTTCCGGCGCCTGCTTCATCGCTTCACGAAGACGTGGCAACGCGCGAACGAAATCGCCCAGTGCCTTGTACGTCAAGCCGAGCATGAAATGAAGGTCGGCGTCGTCCATTCCGGTCAGGAGCGCCTGACGAAGCGATGCCTCGGCCAAGTCGAGCTGTTCGAGCTCATAGGCGAGTGCTCCCTTCGCATAATGCGCCGCGCCGAACGCGTTGTCGAGTTCGAGCGCCTTATCGTAAAAGACGACGGCACGTTCATGGTCACCGATCGCTTGTAGCAGCGTGCCCATGTTGACGTAACCGGTCGGGTCGGTTGAGTCTGCTTCGATGGCAGCGTTGAACTGCTTGGCCGCCTGTTCGAACTCACCTTGTTGCATCGCTTGGATGCCTAATTCGTTTGCGTTCAACATCATCACCTCATCCGATATAGTCGAGTCGTTTTCCGTTTCGATACGCTTCGTCAATCGTCGCACCGCCGAGACAGATATCACCATCATAGAAGACGACTGCCTGGCCAGGCGTGATGGCGCGTTGCGGCTCGTCAAATTTCACGAGCACTTCACCATTTTCGAGTGGTGCGATCGTCACCGGCACGTCTTGTTGACGATAGCGGAATTTCGCCGTCGCCCGGAACTCACCTGTCGGAACAGCTCCGGTCCACGAAAGTTTTGATGCGAGCAATGCGTCTGAATAGAGCGCGTCATGATGGAACCCTTGACCGACGTAGAGAATGTTGTCTTCCACGTTTTTGCCGACGACGAACCATGGGTCCCCGTCGCCACCGATGCCGAGGCCGTGGCGTTGACCGAGCGTGTAATACATGAGCCCGTCATGGTTTCCTTTTTGTTCCCCATCGAGCGTCTGCATGATGCCTGGTTGTGATGGCAAATACTCCGAGAGGAACTCTTTGAAGTTGCGCTCTCCGATGAAGCAGATGCCCGTCGAATCTTTTTTCTTCGCTGTCGCGAGTCCCGCTTCTTCGGCGATGACACGGACGTCTTTCTTGTCCATATGACCGATCGGGAACATCGTCCGCGCGAGTTGGTCTTGTGACAACTGGTTCAAGAAGTACGTTTGGTCTTTGTTGTCATCTTTCCCACGAAGGAGTCGATGCTCACCGTCGACGTACTCGACCCGTGCGTAGTGCCCGGTCGCGACGAAGTCGGCACCGAGGCGAAGCGCGTGGTCAAGGAATGCCTTGAACTTGATTTCCTTGTTACACATGACGTCCGGGTTCGGCGTCCGCCCGAGACGGTACTCGGCCAAGAAGTATTCGAACACGCGGTCCCAATATTCTTTCTCAAAGTTGACCGCATAATAAGGGATCCCGATTTGGTTCGCGACCGCGATGACATCTTCATAGTCTTCGGTCGCCGTACAGACACCAAACTCATCCGTATCGTCCCAGTTTTTCATAAAGATTCCGATGACGTTATAGCCTTGCTCTTTGAGCAGATGGGCCGTCACCGATGAATCGACGCCGCCTGACATCCCGACGACGACCGTCGTCTCGGCAGGGGCTTTTGTGCGTAAGTTCATTTTATTATCTCACTCCGTTCGTGAATGTCGAGACGACTTCAGAGAGTCGTTCGGCGAGCCGCACCACGTCTTCGATCGAGTTACCGTGTCCAAAGCTGATACGGACGGATTGTTTCGTCCGTTCCGATGTTCCGAACATCGCCGTCAATACGTGTGACGGTTCAATCGACCCGGCCGTGCAGGCACTGCCGCTCGAGATGGCGAAGCCGCGCATGTCCATCATGATGAGGAACGGTTCGAGCTCGATGCCCGGGAGATATAAGTTGACGATGTGCGGCAGGCGGTTCGCCCCGTTCACGTCATACTCGACTCCGAGTTCATCGAGTCGCCCGACGAGCGCCTCAGCCAATTGATGATAGGCGTTCACTCGTTCGGCCTGTTCGATGTTAGCCAGTTCGGCTGCTCGTTGGAACCCGACGGCACCCGGAACGTTTTCCGTGCCGGCTCGACGTTTCCGTTCTTGTTGTCCTCCAAAAGAACGCGTCGCTAATTTTACACCTGTTTTCATAAAAAGAAAACCGATACCTTTCGGGCCGTTGATTTTATGGGCCGAGGCCGACAATAAATCGACACCGAGCGCCTTGACGTCAATCGTTTCCGTGGCGAGCGCTTGGACCGCGTCCGTATGGAAATAGGCCGGATGGTCAGCAAGGAGCGCACCGATCTCGGCAATCGGTTGAAGTGTGCCGACCTCGTTGTTGCCGTACATGACCGAGACGAGGATCGTATCGTCCCGGAGTGCGGCACGAACGGAGTCAAGCGTCACCGCACCTGTCGCGTCGACATCGAGATACGTCACCTCGAAACCTTCCCGCTCGAGTTGCTCCATCGCGTGCAAGACGGCGTGGTGTTCGACTTTCGTCGTGATTACATGTTTGCCTTTATGTTGATTCGCGTACGCCGTGCCGAACAAGGCATAGTTGTCCGACTCGGTACCACCCGAGGTGAAGACGATCTCGTTCGAGGTCGCCCCGATCCACGTGGCGAGCGTCCGGCGCGAAGCGTCGAGTGCGGCGCGAGCCGTCCGGCCGATGCCGTGGATGCTCGACGGGTTGCCATAGTGTTCGAGCATATAGGGCGTCATCGCTTCGAGCACCTCGGGACGCATCGGCGTCGTTGCGGCATGATCAAAGTAATTCATCTTCGTTCACCTCACCTTTAAATATAAAACATATAGCCATCAGAATCTTCTTCAGCGAGATCGGCGAGTGTCGTCTCTTCGAGCACTTTCTCGATCGCGGCTTTAATTTTATCCCATAGCTTTCGTTTCACGGCATCATCCGCTTCGGAGTCCTCGACGATCGTCAGCGGACCTTCGAGCAGACGGATGATCTCTCCGGCTGTGATGTCTGTCGCCGGTTTGACGAGCTGGTAGCCGCCATACGCGCCGCGGACACTCTTGACGAGTCCGCCATTGCGGAGTGGACCGATCAACTGCTCTAAGTAATGTTCCGGCAAGTCATGGCGGGCCGCAATCTTTTTCAAGCTGAGCGGTTTGTTGTCCGTCTCTCGGGCCAATGCGATCATGATCGTCAATCCATAACGACCTTTTGTAGATATTTTCATCTTCATGTCTCCTTCTGCTATACTAATCGAACAAACGTTTGTCGAAAGGAATGTGTACGTATGAGTGATTTATTTCAGCAATCGAATAGCGGCCCACTTGCCAACCGAATGCGTCCGGAAACGTTAGACGAAGTCATCGGTCAACGCCACATCATCGGCGAAGGCAAGTTGTTGCGCCGAGCGATCGAAGCCGACCGCCTTGGCACGATCATCCTGTATGGACCGCCGGGGACGGGCAAGACGACGCTCGCCCGTGTCATCTCGAATTATACGAAAGCGACGTTCGTTCAATTGAACGCCGTCACGGCCAAACTTGATGAACTCCGAAGTGTCATCCGTGAGGCCGAGGCCCGGTTCGACTTCGAACAAGACCGGACGATTTTATTTTTAGACGAGATTCATCGTTTCAATAAACTGCAACAAGACGCCCTGCTCCCGGCCCTTGAGGCCGGCAAGCTCATCTTGATCGGGGCGACGACCGAAAACCCAAGTTTCGAGGTCAACGCGGCGTTGCTGTCGCGCGCGACCGTGTTTCGGCTCGAACCGCCTGGACCAGACGAACTGCGCGTCGTCTTGGAACGGGCCTTGTCTGACACGAAAGGGCTCGGCAACTATCCGGTTCACATTGAAGAAGCCGCCGTGGACCATTATATCAAAATGGCGGACGGTGACTACCGCGTGCTGTTGAACGCACTTGAACTGGCAGTGTTGACGACACCCGAGATCGACGGCAAGATTGACATCACGCTCGACGTCGCGGAAGAGTCGATTCAACAAAAAGCCATCAAGTATGATAAGACGGGCGACCGACATTACGACGTCATCTCGGCTTTCATCAAGTCGATTCGTGGCTCCGACCCGGACGCCGCCCTGTACTGGCTCGCCGTCATGATCGAGGCCGGCGAATCGCCGCGCTTCATCATGCGCCGCCTCTACGTGCATGCGGCCGAGGATATCGGCCTCAGTGACCCGAATGCGCTCCTCATCGTCGATGCGGCCGCCCGCGCGAGCGAACACGTCGGTTTCCCGGAAGCGCGCATCCCGATGGCTCAGGCCGTCCTTTATCTTGCGACGGCACCGAAATCGAACGCGGTCATCACCGCCATCGACAAGGCGATCCATCATGTCCGCACGGTCGAAGGCGGTCCGGTCCCGGTCCATCTCCGCGACGCCCATAGCCCGGGTGCGCGTGAGCTCGGCAACGGTGCCGGCTACAAGTATCCGCACGACGAGAAGGATGGCTACGTCCCGCAAAACTATTGGCCAGAGAATCTGGCCCGGAAACGTCCTAAATATTATACACCGACGAGCCGTGGCTTCGAGCAACAGCTGCAAAAACGGCTCGACTATTGGGAAAAACGACGCTGACTCTGATGAGCCGGCGTCGTTTTTTTATTTCTGGATGCGGTTGATCTCGACACCCGCTGTCTCGAGCATTTGATTGATGACGTATCCCGCTGCGACGAGTCCTGCGACCGAAGGGACGAACGCGTTCGAACTCGGTGGCATCTTCGCTTTACGAATCGCGGCATCTTTCTTCCCGACGACCTCGTTCACGTCCTCACGTGTCACGATCGGTGACTCGTCCGAGAAGACAACTGGGACGCCTTTATGGATGCGTTCTTTGCGGAGACGCGTCCGGACCATCTTGGCAATCGGGTCATACGTCGTGTCTTTGATGTCAACGACTTTGATGCGTGTCGGGTCCATCTTGTTGGCCATGCCCATACTCGAGATGACCGGGATGCCACGGCGTTTGCACTCGACGATCAAATGAATCTTATAGATAATCGTATCCGAGGCATCGATGACGAAGTCAAGGTCTTGCGCGAAGAACTCTTCAAACGTCTCTTCCGTATAGAACATCTTCAATTTGACGAGCTCAAGCTCCGGATTGATGTCAAGGAGACGGGTCCCCATCGCTTCGACTTTCGGTTGTCCGACCGTCGATAAGAGCGCGTGAATTTGGCGGTTGACGTTCGTGATGTCGATGTCGTCCTTATCGACGAGGACGATGCGCCCGACGCCACTGCGCGCGAGTGCCTCGGCCGCGAACGACCCGACACCGCCGACGCCGAGGATGGCGACCGTCTTTCCTTTTAACGCTTCTAAACCTTCTTGACCGATGGCCAACTCATTTCGTGAAAACTGGTGTAACATACTCTTCCTCCAAATGAATCCTATTTTCTCACACTATTTTACTCGGAATTATAATCAAAAAAAAGACGTCTAGCGACGTTTTTCACAAAAAAATCGATGGGGCCCGGAGTGCCGTGACGATGCCCTGCTTTTGAACCTGCTTAAGCAGGTGGGTGACCTAGCGTCCCCTTCACAAGTCCTCCTGCACGTGATGAGGCAGTTGATCTGGATAGCAGTTCGGTCTCCCGTATTCAAAGTGTTGGCTCAAAATAACGAAGGCGGCTCTCGTACACCTCAGGTATCCCATCTGTTGATTTTACTATAGCACTGTCTGTAAAAAGAAGTCAATCAGAAACGATGACTTCGAGTGACAGTTTCGTTACAACCACCTGTTACGAAACGCACCGGTCGGGTCATACGTATCTCGTTGCCGCGAGATGTTAAATCGACGGTCCCGCGAGTCGTTGCCGACGCCGGCCTGGTACGCCCAATTGCCGGTATTGCTGGCAACATCGTAATCGATCAGCATCGATTCGAAATACGACGCGCCGATACGCCAGTCTTGTCCACGTTCTTTCGCAAAGTAATTCGCGACGATTTGTCGCCCCCGGTTTGACATCCATCCCGTCGCGTTCAATTCACGCATGAACGCATCGACGAAGTCGACGCCTGTCTCACCCGCCTGCCAGCGCGCGATGACATCGTCGTCGACGTGCCACGATTTTTGTTTCGCGCGGATACCTTGGGTCCGGAACAGTCGTTTGCCTTGCTCGAGGGCGACCCATTGAAAGAACTCGCGCCAAAGCAACTCGAAATAGAGCCAATACGTTGACTCATTCGCACCATATGAGCGTTCATGGTGCTCGAGCTCGTGCAGCACCCGCCGCGGAGAGAGTGAACCGTTGGCGAGATAAGCCGACAGTTTCGACGAATCGTCAATCCCGAAGCCGTTCCTTGTCTCTTTATACGTCCGGACCGGACCGGCCACATAGGCAGCGAGCCGCTCTCGACCTGCCCATTCCCCGCCTCGAAACGGAAACGCAGTCCGTGCGTCTTGCTCCGGCTGTTCATAAGCGACCGGAAAATCGACGGCACGCATTTCCTGCGCAGGCGAGCGCTCAATCAAGCGTTCCGGTCTCGCCTCAGTCTCCACCGCTTTCCGGAACTCTGTGAAGAGGAATGGTAATTTCTCGAACGGAATCTCGTCCCGTGGATAAAGCGTGAACCCGTCGAACGCTTGACACTCGCCTTGCCACGCAGTCATGACCTCACATTCGCGCTTCCGTTCGTTATAGCCGATCGACCGTTGGAACAAGAGACGGTCGGTGGGGTCTACGACATCGAGCGGATGGCCGACATGCACAAAGAGCGGGATGCCGAGCGCTGCAAGCGAACCGGCCAAGTCGTCGAGTGACTCGTTCAAAAACTGAAGTCGACGTGGTCCGAGCGGAATATGGCCGAATCGGTTTTCGATGAGCTCTTCTTGTGGAATGACGTAATGACCCTCGATGGAATCGCCATGGAGGAACGCCTCTTCGAGCGGACGATGGTCGTCGACCCGTAAATCGTTTTGATACCAGATAATCGTCTTCATCTTTTTCGCCTCCTCCCCCCATTATGGGACATGAATCCCGGTGTTCGCTTACACGAAATTGTACGAAATATGTTTTCATTTCTGGAACCGGTGGAATATACATCATTAGAACAGAAAGGGGTGCAGCAACATGGCTAGAAAAGGTAAATTTGGGACACTCATTAAAGTCGCGACGGCGGTCGCACCGTTCGTCTACGATTATTATAAAAAGAACAAAGCTAAGAAAACATCGACACCTAAAAAATGATCCAAGCGCTTCGGACCTCGTCCGAGGCGTTTTTTTCTTAGTGTTGAAACCAAATATGATATGATGATGGAACATTTTAGGGAATCGAGGCGACCACCATGCACACGGTAGGGGTACAATTTTTACGAATCAGTTTGAAGTGGGCGTTATTCATGGGCGGTCTGTTCTTGCTCGCCCTCGGATCTTCGATGATGATCACGGCCGACCTCGGCGTGTCGACATGGGACGTGCTCCATCTCGGGCTCGCCCGGCACACCCCGATTTCCGTCGGGACGATCATCTTGCTCGTCGGTCTTTTGCTCGTCCTCTGCAAGTACATACTGGACCGGATTCGGCCCCAGTTCGGGACGCTCGTCAATGCCGTCTTCGTCGGCGTGTTCATGAACTTGATTCTCGACCAGCATTGGTTGCCGCAGCTCGACGGCGTCGCGCTCAACATCGCCTGGCTCGTCCTCGGCATCTTCGTCATCGGGATGGGTGCTGGTTTGTACGTCGCCATCGGTTATGGGGCCGGCCCACGGGACGGGTTGACGCTCGCCTTGGCCGATCGATTCAACACGTCGGTCCGCATGATGCGGACGTGGATGGAACTGACGGCCTGCCTCATCGGCTGGGTGCTCGGCGGCCCCGTCTTCTTCGGAACGGTGCTGTCGATTTTCCTGATCGGCCCGTTCTTCCAGTTTTGGCTCGAACAGTTCCGGCGGCTCGTCTCGGTCATCGACCGGGCGAAAGTGGCCGCATAAAAAAGAGAGGAAATCGGACATCGTCGTCCGGTTTCCTCTCTTTTCGTTATGGGACGAGAACGATTTTACCGAACTTGCCGTGTTGTTTGAAATATATCTATGCACCATGCGCTTCCTCAAATGGGAATTGCCGGTCGACAATCGGTCAAATTTTCCCTACTTCAATCGCTTCGAACTCGGCCTGCGTGTCGAGCACGGAGCCATACATAGCGATGTGTTTCAAATATATCGTCCGGAAGTCGAGGTTCGTCTGTTGTCCACCAGCCGAACCGGAAATACAGTGTTTACCGCCATTTTTTCCTACCTCGAGTGATATCGCGAACAAGGCGTCGCCGACGATGGAGAATACGTTCGCACCATGTTGGTTCACCATCTGGATGTTGAATGAACCGACCACACCGCTTGCTCCATTGACCTGTACTGCTTTCGTCACTTGTTTTCCTTCTCATGACATTTGTCTGTCTGTAACCCACTCACGCACGACAGCACCAAAAATATTGGTGGCTGCCCATTCCTTATAGTTGTTGGCGTCTGAGCAATCCGGCGAACACGCCGCCTTTCATGCTCAATTCATCGTGCGTCCCATCCTCGACGATACCGTCAGCAGTGACGACGAGGATGCGATCGGCATTTTTCACCGTCGCTAAGCGGTGGGCAATGATGAGCGTCGTCCGGTCGGCCGCGAGTTCGTTGAGCGAATCTTGAATGATCGCTTCCGTCTCCGTGTCGAGCGCGGACGTCGCCTCGTCCAAAATCAAGATCGGGGGATTTTTGAGGAACATTCGGGCGATGGCAATCCGCTGTTTCTGTCCACCCGACAGCTTCAAGCCCCGCTCCCCGATTTGCGTATCGAGACCGTACTGCAACTCATCGACGAGCGAGTTCAAATGCGCTTTCTCGACCGCATGCATGATTTCCGCGTCGGTCGCATCCAGCTTCCCGTAAGCGATGTTCTCACGGAGCGTTCCTGCGAACAAGAACACGTCTTGTTGCACGATTCCGATTTGACGACGCAGGCTCTCTTTCGTCATATCGCGGATGTCCATGCCATCGATCGTGATGGCACCGTTTGTCACGTCGTAGAAACGCGGGATGAGCGAACAGATTGTCGTTTTCCCGGCCCCGCTCGTCCCGACGAGGGCGACCGTCGTACCCGATTTGATGTCGAGGTTGATGTCGGTCAACACTTGGCGATAGTCCGAGTAGCCGAACGAGACGTTATGAAAAGCGATATCGCCTTTCAGGGCTGTGACATCAACAGCGTCCGGCCGGTTCTCGATATCCGGCACCTCGTCCAATAACTGCGTGAATCGTTTGAAGCCGGCCATCCCTTTCGGATACATCTCGAGGAGGGCCGTGATTTTCTCAATTGGCTTGATGAGCAAGTTCATATAGAGGATGAAGCCGACGAGCTGTCCGTAAGACAGTTGCCCTTGATACGTCAAGTAGGCACCGTAGACGAGGACGAGTAGCGTCATGAGCCGCGTCGTAATATAAATGCCCGCGAGCGATTTACTCATGACTTGATACGCCTCGATTTTTGAGCCGCGATAGAAGTTATTGTCTTTCTGGAACCGCTTGATTTCGAACGTCTCGTTCGTGAACGACTGGACGACGCGTGCCCCAGAGACGCTGTCCTCGACGCGGGCGTTCACTTCGCCGATGTTCGTATACATCTTTTGCCACGCCTTGTTCATGTTCTTATTGGCGTACGTGATCATGATGACGAGGAACGGCACGGCGACGACCGTGACGAGCGCGAGTTGCGGGTCGATCGAGAACATAATCCCGAACGCACCGAGGAGCGTCATGATGGCGATGAAGAAATCTTCAGGACCGTGGTGCGCCACTTCGCCGATATCGAACAAGTCGTTCGTCACCCGGCTCATCAAATGACCGGTCTTATGGTTATCGAAGAACTGGAACGACTGTTTATGGATATGGGTGAACAGTTCTTCCCGCATATCGGTCTCGATATTGATGCCGAGCTTGTGCCCCCAATAGTTGACGACGTACTGCATCATCATGGCGAGTATGTAAAGGATGAGCAAGCCGATGCTGATGATGATAATCCAGTTCCATTCCCCACCCGGCAACAGGTCGTCGATGAACCATTGCACGGCGAGCGGAAAGCCGAGCTCGAGCAGGCCGACGAGGATGGCGAACGAGAAATCGAGGATGAATAACTTCTTATGTGGACGGTAATAACTAAAAAACGTGAGATCATGTTGTTTCCCCCTTCTAAACAAATAGTTTACGCCTTTTTGCAGGAAGTGGAAAACGGGAAGCACGTCTTTTTCATTCTTTTTTCCAACGCGTTATAATAGAGCCAAGGAGTGATAGACATGAACGTACACATTACAGAACCCGCCCAAGCGCGGATTGATGCCTTGAAAGGCGACCGTGACGGACAGATGCACTTGTTTTATGAGACGGAAGGCTGCGGCTGTGGTAACAGCGGCATCTTCGAGATTCGCTACGTGACCGAGACGACACCGGAAGACGTCGAGATTGATTCGAACGTCGGTCCGATCCTGATCAAGAACTGGACGAAAATCTTTTTGGACGAGGACATGATCATCGACTATCGTGACGATCAACGGACGCTCGTCTTGAAGAGCAACGGCCAAGTGTTCAACTCGAACTTGCTCGTGACCGATGGGACCGGTTGCCAGTTGAACGTCCCGAACCGATGAAACAGGCGCTACGCGAACATCCTAGCCTATGGCTGTGGTTCATCCTCAGCTTCGGGCTCGGCCTGTTCGGCATTTACCTCGCGTTCGCGGACTCGGTCTACACGATGACAGCCGTGATCGCCTCGCTGTTCGCCTTCGGGTTCGCCCTGCAGCGGACGGCGAAGAAGATGGACAAACAGACCGATTAAAAAAGGAGGTTCGCCGCGGCGAACCTCCTTTCGTTTCCTTATTTCTTCTCTTTCACCGCAGTGCGAATCGACAACTCTTGGAGTTGCGCGTCCGCGACCGGGCTTGGTGCTTGTGTGAGCAAGTCGCTCGCCGACGCCGTTTTCGGGAAGGCGATCGTGTCACGAAGGTTCGAACGACCCGCGAGGATCATGACGAGACGGTCGAGACCGAGCGCGATACCTGCGTGTGGCGGTGTGCCATATTCGAACGCTTCGAGCAAGAAGCCGAACTGTTCGACCGCTTCTTGTTCAGTGAAACCGAGCAGTTTGAACATGCGCTCTTGAATGTCACGCTCATAAATCCGTTGCGATCCGCCACCGAGCTCATAGCCGTTCAAGACGAGGTCATAGGCGAGGGCGCGTACGCTCGCCGGGTCTGTCTCGAGAAGATGGAGGTCTTCACGGTTTGGCATCGTGAACGGGTGGTGGTTGGCGTAGAAACGGCCGTCTTCTTCTTCGAACGTGACGAGCGGGAAGTCCGTCACCCATAGGAAGTTGAATTTCGTCTCATCGATGAGTCCGAGCTCATGACCGAGCTTGACGCGAAGCGCGCCGAGGCTGTCGGCGACGACTGTCGGTTTTGACGCCACGAAGAGGAGGAGGTCTCCCGCTTCCGCGTTCGTCGCTTCCATCAACTTCTGAGCGTACGTCTCATCGAAGAATTTGGCGATCGGCCCGTTCAAGCCTTCTGGCGTCACTTTGAGCCAAGCGAGGCCTTTGGTCCCGTAGACGGCCGTGAACTCTTGAAGCTTGTCGATGTCTTTACGCGAGAACTTGTCCGCTTCGCCTTTGACGTTGATCGCTTTCACTTGTCCATTCGACTCGAGTGCCATGTCGAACACTTTGAAGCCGGCACCTGTGACAGCATCCGCGACGTCGATGAGTTCGAGACCGAAACGTGTGTCCGGTTTGTCTGAACCGAAACGGCGCATCGCCTCGAAGTACGTCATCCGCTCGAACTTGGCCGGCGTGTCGGTGCGACCGAGCGTCGCTTCCATGACTTGCGCCATCATCGATTCCATCATCGCCATCAAATCTTCGACGTCCATGAAGCTCGTCTCGATGTCGACTTGCGTGAATTCCGGTTGACGGTCGGCCCGAAGGTCTTCGTCACGGAAGCAACGTGCGATTTGGAAGTAACGGTCGAACCCGGCCACCATGAGGAGCTGTTTGAACAACTGCGGTGATTGCGGGAGCGCGTAGAATTCGCCACCGTGGACCCGGCTCGGGACGAGATAGTCACGCGCGCCTTCTGGTGTCGACTTCGTCAAAATCGGCGTCTCGACTTCGAGGAACTCCTCTTCCGTCAAGAAGTTACGAATCGTGTTCGACGCCTCGAACGGAGACGGAACGTCTCTTGAAGTGCCGGACGACGAAGGTCGAGATAACGATATTTGAGACGAAGGTCTTCTGAGACGTTCTCGGCCTCGTCCCCGATTGGGATCGGTGTCATCTTCGCTGCGTTCAAGATATTGATTTCAGATGCGATAACTTCGATGTTCCCGGTCGGCATGTTCGGGTTCTTGTTCTCACGCTCGAGGACGGTCCCTTTGATATCGAGCACGTATTCGCTGCGGATCGACTCGGCGAGCTTGTGCACCGCTTCATTTTCCGGGCGAACGACGACTTGGACGATCCCCGTGCGGTCACGAAGGTCGATGAAGATGAGTCCTCCGAGGTCGCGACGTTTTTGAACCCATCCTTTTAGTTGTACGTCTTGGCCGATCAGTGATTCTGTCACGCGGCCGTTCATATGTGTGCGTCCGATCATTGTCCTACTCCTTTCGATAGTTCACGAATTTTGTCTACGACGGCCGATAGTGGCACGTCGACTTGTTCCCCGGTCGCCATGACCTTGAGGGAGGCCGATCCGCGCTCGACTTCATCGTCTCCGAGGATGACGGCGAACTTCGCGTTCAAGCGGTCGGCTTGTTTGAATTGTCCTTTGAACTTGCGACCTAGGTAATCTCGGTCCGCCTTGAAGCCTTCGATGCGAAGCAATTGCAACAAGCGTGTCGCCGTCACTTCAACGTCTGACCCACCTTGGGCGACAACGAAGACGTCAAGTCCTGTTTCGAGCGCTGGGAGCACCCCTTCGTTCTCGAGAGCGAGGATGAGCCGCTCGAGCCCAATCCCAAAACCGATGCCTGGCATGTCCGGTCCACCGATGTCTTGGACGAGACCGTTATAGCGTCCCCCGCCGCATAGCGTCGTGATGGCGCCGAAGCCTTCTGCCTCTGACATGATTTCGAACGCCGTGTGCGTATAGTAGTCAAGTCCGCGGACGAGCGTCGGGTCGACGACGTGGGCGACGCCGAGCGCATCCAAGTGCGCGAGTACTTTTTCGAAGTACGTCTTCGACTCTTCGTTCAAGAAGTCGAGAATCGACGGCGCTGACTTCATCGACGGGTGGTCGCGGTCGACTTTACAGTCGAGGACGCGAAGCGGGTTTTGGTGCAATCGCGTCTGGCAATCTTGGCACAGCTCGTGCTGGACCGGCTCGAAGTGACGGATGAGCGCTTCGCGGTGAGCGTTGCGGCTCTCGGCGTCACCGAGCGAGTTGACGACGACCTTGATTTTTTTCAGTCCGAACGATTTGTAAATCGTGTAGGCGAGGCTGATCACTTCCGCGTCGACGGCCGGGTCGCTGCTCCCAATCGCTTCGACACCGTATTGGTGCAATTGGCGGAAACGTCCTTTTTGTGGACGTTCGTAGCGGAACATCGGTCCCATATAGTACAGTTTCGTCGGCTGGTCGGGGCTACCGAACATCTTGTTCGTCACGAAAGCGCGGACGACCGAGGCCGTCCCTTCCGGACGGAGCGTATACTCGTCCTTGCCTTTCTTGACGAGCGTGAACATCTCTTTTTGGACGATGTCCGTCGTCTCGCCGACGCTGCGTGTGAACAGGTCCGTCGTTTCAAAAATCGGGGTACGAATCTCTTTATAGTTGTAACGGGCGCTAATGTCGCGTAACTTCTCTTCGACATACTGCCACGTCTCGACCGTGCCCGGAAGCAGGTCTTGTGTGCCGCGTGGTGCTTTCATCTAAATTCCCTCCTTAGAATACAAAAAGGCCCTCGTCCGCAAAGGGACGAGAGCCTGTGTAAGTTTCCCGTGGTACCACCCTCGTTGCAGAGCCATAATCGATACTCTGCCACTCGAAATCGGTTAACGCCCGATGAAACGGCTTCCCCTACTCAAGTTCAAGGAAGCACCTCCAAAGTGTCGTTCGGGTCATCATCCAGTCGATGCTTTCAGCCTTGGCATCGCTCTCTTTGCTGGTGGGGTGACCGTACTTTTCTTTATCGTAGGTGTTAGGTTATATGGTTCATGATGCCGAATCACACCTGCTTCTGTCAAGCGTTTTTTTCGAGCATGAGCGTGACCGGACCGTCATTGACGAGCGCGACGTCCATCATCGCCCCGAACTTCCCGGTCTCGACGACGAGCCCGTGCGTCCGCAAGCGCTCATTGAACTTCTCGTAAAGACGTTCGGCGATATCCGGCTTCGCCGCTTGCGTGAATGCGGGACGACGGCCTTTCAGCGTGTCCCCGTAAAGCGTGAACTGCGACACGGACAACACTTTGCCGTCGACGTCTTGAATCGATAAGTTCATCTTCTCGTCCGCGTCCTCGAAGACACGGAGCCCGGCCACCTTGTCGGCGAGCCAATTCACTTCCGTCTCGGTGTCCTCATGGGTCACTCCGACGAGGAGCAGATAACCGGCCTCGATCTGACCGATTGTCTCCTCATCGACCGTGACCGAGGCTTCTTTCACTCGTTGCAACAATACACGCACAGAAATCTTCCTTTCGTCACGTCATCATGACTCGGCTGACCGAGTACACGTCCGAGATTTGCTTAATCCGGTCGACGACTTTTTGCAGATGATTCACGTTCGGAATCGAGATCGTCATCGAGATGCGGGCCTGTTTGTTCTGGTCCCCGCGTCCACTCACGGCCACAATGTTCGTGTTCGTCGCCGAGACGGCTTGGAGCACATCGTTCAACAAGCCGGAACGGTCATATCCGGTAATCTCGATATCGACGTTATAGTTCTTCTCTTTCGCCTGACCGACTTCCCACTCGACCGTGAGGAGCCGCTCCGGATGTTGCTCATTGATGATGTTCAAACAGTCCTTCCGGTGAATCGACACACCGCGTCCGCGTGTGATATAGCCGACGATTTCATCGCCCGGCACCGGGTTACAGCATCGGCTCATGCGAATCAACATGTTGTCGATCCCTTTCACCGAGACGCCGGCCTCGGCCGTCTTCTTCTTCGGCGACTGACTGACTTTCAGTTCGTTAATGGCGTCCGACAGCTCAAGTTTCGGTTCTTTCCGCTGCTTCTCCGTCAACTTGTGGGCGACTTGGGCGGCTGTAATGCATGATAGCCGACCGCGGCGTACATCTCTTCCTCGTTCCCGAAGTTGAACTTCTCGACGACGACGGCGAGCGACTGGTCATCGATCACTTCTTTCGGCTCGAAGCCAAGCTTTTTGATTTCGACGTCGACGAGCTCTTTGCCTTTCTCGACGTTCTCTTCACGCTGTTGACGCTTGAACCATTGGCGAATCTTGTTCTTCGCCTGGCTCGAGACGGCGAGTTTGAGCCAGTCCTTACTCGGCCCATAGCTATGCTTCGACGTGATGATCTCGATGATGTCCCCCGTCTCGAGTTTATGGTCGAGCGGCACCATCCGTCCGTTCACTTTCGCGCCAGTCATCCGGTGACCGATCTCGGTATGGATACGGTACGCGTAGTCGATCGGGACCGATCCTTTCGGTAACTCGAAAACGTCTCCTTTCGGCGTGAAGACGTAGAGCATATCGCTGAAGAAATCGACTTTGAGCGATTCCATGAACTCTTCGGCGTCGGTCGTATCTTTTTGCAACTCCAAAATCTCGCGCAGATGAGCGATTTTCTCATCGAACCCGTTCGTTGCGACACTCTTTCCTTCTTTATAGGCCCAGTGCGCGGCAATACCGAACTCGGCGATGAAGTGCATGTCCTTCGTCCGGATTTGCACTTCGAGCGGCTCACCTTTCGGTCCGATCACCGTCGTGTGGAGCGACTGATACATGTTCGGTTTCGGCATGGCGATATAATCTTTGAACCGGCCTGGCATCGGCTTGTATTGCGTATGAATGATCCCGAGGACGGCGTAGCAGTCACGAATCGAATCGACGATGATTCGAACTGCCATCAAGTCATAAATCTCATTGAATTCTTTTTTATGTTTCACCATCTTGTTGTAAATCGAATAGATGTGCTTTGGACGGCCGTTGACATCGGCTTCGATGCTCACTTCTTCAAGGACGGCATTCACTTCCGTGATGACGGAAGTGACGAGCGCTTCACGCTCGGTCCGTTTTTGCTTCATCATCGAGACGATTTTATAGTATTGCTGCGGGTTGATATAACGTAATGAAATATCCTCGAGCTCCCACTTGATCGTCGAGATCCCCATCCGATGGGCAAGTGGTGCAAAGATTTCAAGCGTCTCTTCCGCTTTTTGGACTTGCTTTTCTTTCGGCATATGCTGAAGCGTCCGCATGTTGTGCAGACGATCGGCAAGTTTGATCAAGATGACACGTACGTCTTCAGCCATCGCGATAATCATCTTGCGGTGATTCTCGGCGAGTTCTTCTTTTTTCGATTTATATTTGATTTTACCGAGCTTCGTCACCCCATCGACGAGCATGGCCACCTCGACCCCGAACTCGTCGGCGAGTTGTTTGAGCGTGACTTCCGTGTCCTCGACGACATCATGCAAGAGGGCACCGATGATGGTCGTCGCGTCCAACCCGATATCAACGAGAATACCGGCCACTTGAACCGGATGTAGAATGTAGGGTTCGCCGGAACGTCGGAACTGACCGGTATGATGCAGTTTGGCGTATTCGTAAGCGCGTCTCACTTCGGCAACCTCGTCTACACCCATATACTCCCCGAGCGCGTCGAGAAGGTCCTCAATACTTACGATTTGTTTTTTGGTCATAACATTCGACACCCTTTTTCTTACCGCTCCAATCGACTTGGACTCGTCGCAGCGTGGTAGTAGTTAACGTACATGGTTATTCTATTTTTACTTACTATTATCGAAAAAATCTGACGACCTGTCAAAGGTTGTGGGTTATTTTACTCAAAAACTATTCAAAAAAGGGAAGCCATCGCTTCCCTTTGATTAATCTTCGTAACGGATGAGTGAAAACACGTCGTATCCTTCGAGACGCTCGCGTCCACCGAGTCCATCAAGTTCGATTAAGAATCCGATTCCAGCGACAACGCCACCGAGTTGTTCAATCATTTTGATTGTCGCTTCAATCGTACCACCTGTGGCGAGCAAGTCATCCAAGATGACGACTTGTTGGCCCGGTTTGATTGAATCTTTGTGCATCGTCAAAATGTCTGTGCCGTATTCGAGACCGTATGCGACGCGGACCGTCTCACGTGGCAACTTGCCTTCTTTCCGGACCGGGACAAACCCGAGTTCAAGTGCGTACGCTGCCGGGCAACCGACGACGAAGCCGCGTGCCTCAGGACCTGCGATGAGTTCAGCGCCGCGCTCTTGGGCGTAAGCGATGAGCTCGTCGACCGCTTTTTTGTAAGCCGGTCCGTCTTGCATGAGTGACGTGATGTCTTTGAAGCTGATTCCTTCTTTCGGGTAATCCGCTACTTCTTTAATATGCTGTTTGAAATCCATTTTATGTGTAAGCCTCCTGCATCTTGTTCGATCGCAATGATTGTAACCGCTCTTTCAGTTCTGCCAACGACGCATAGATGAAACGCTCCTCGAGTTGGACTCGTCCGACCCGGCGCTTATAACACGGCGCTTCGGTCAAATCGCGTTTCGGCGCTTCTGGATTCACTCCAGGCAGTCCGTCTTCCATTGTAACAAGAAATTCGAGTTCAGAGAATACTTGATGCATAAATTGAATCGTATTTTTTGACCATTTTCGCTCGATTGACAAACGAATCAAGTTTTCGCGCAGTTTTTTCCGTTCGCACGTCGCCATGTGGACGTAGTATGTTCGGAAATCTTCTCGCGTCGGCAACTTCTCAAAAAATGAGCCGCCTTGTCCGAACGCACAGTAGATGCGTTCGACGTCTTCGGTCAACATGTCCGCGAGCACATCTTCCTCGTCCGGCAAATCGAGCAGGACGACGAACGGTTTGAGCGGCGTGCTGAGGTCGTGGAGCGGGAAGTCGTCCCGGCCTTGGAATGATACGAACGACGTCGTCTCGCCCGGAAGCTGTTTCAATTCGTCGAGCGAATTTTTCTTGCCCCGATAATCGAACACTTGGAACCCGTCGACACGGATGTCTTGAATCATGAGCTGCGGCTTGCGCATCCCGTTCCATTCATTTACTTGCAGACTGCCCATGACCGAGACGTGGGCCATCTTCGAGATTTCAGAGACGACGTGACCGAAACCGAAGCCGATGCCGTCAAGTTCCCGCTCATCCCCGGCGAGCTGAACCTTCAAATGGGTGTTGTCGCGCCCGATTTGACGGATATCGCGAAGTCTAGCGTCTGCCACGGCGACACGCGGTGACGGATTACCCATCCCGAACGGGGCGAGCTTGCCAATCTCTGCAATCAAGTCGAGCGACACGTCGTTCACGTCAAGTTTCAAGTCGACGTTCACGCGGGCGACGAACGTCTCGTCCGGAATCGATTCGGCCTGTTCGTTCAGACGCCGGCGCAGTTCGGCCACGTTTTCCGATAACAAGGTCATCCCGGCTGCGGCCGGGTGGCCACCGAAGTGCGGCAAGATGTCTTCGTTCTTCGATAGTTCTTTGAACAAGTCGAAACCGTCAATCGACCGGCCCGACCCTTTCGCCTTCCCTGTCTTCGGGTCATGGCACAATAGGATGACCGGACGATAGTACGCCTCGACGAGACGTGAGGCGACGATTCCGACGACGCCTGGGTTCCAGCGTTCACTGGCGACGATGAGGACGCGGTCGTCCGTCATCGAGGCTTCGACGAGTTCCGTCGCTTCTTTGGCGATCGTCTTGACGATGTCTTGGCGTTCTTTGTTCTGTTTGTCGAGCTGTTGTGCCAGTGCGAGCGCTTCTTCCTCGCTCTCGGCGAGCAACATCTGGAGCGCCGGCATCGCCGAGTCGAGACGACCAGCGGCGTTGATGCGCGGACCGAACGCGAACCCGACCGATTCCTCGTTCAATGTCCCGTCCGTCAACGCACACACTTCACGGAGCGCCAAAATACCCGGGCGTTTCGAATCATCGAGCGCCTTGAGTCCGAGCTTGGCGAGCAGACGGTTCTCCCCATCGAGCGGGACGAGATCGGCAATCGTGCCGAGGACGGCCAAGTCGAGAAGCTCGTCCGGCATCCGGTCGAGCACGGCATGCGCCACTTTGAGGGCGACGCCTGCCCCGGCGAGTTTGTCGTATGGATACGACGGGTCGATATGAGGATGGATGATAGCGAATGCATCCGGTAACGTCTCTTTCGGTTCGTGGTGATCGGTGATGATCAAATCGACACCGAGCTCTTTCAAGAGCGCCGCTTCTTCAATCCCCGAGATGCCGCAGTCGACCGTGATGATGAGGGTGAACCCTTCACCGGCGGCCCAGCTGAACGCCTCTTTGTTCGGCCCATATCCTTCGGTGAACCGGTTCGGGATATAGCATTCCGCCATGACGCCAATCTCGGTCAAGGCGTGCCACATGACGGCCGAGGCGCTGACACCATCGACGTCATAGTCACCATATATGAGCACCATCTCGCCTTCGTCGGCCGCCCGTTTCACGCGTTCGACGACTTTTGGCATCTGTTCAAATAAAAACGGGTCGTGGAACGTCAATTCATCCTCGACGTATAAAAACGCCTTGGCCGCCTCGACGTCGCGGTGCCCCCGTTGTGTGAGGAGCGTCGCGAGTTGCTCCGATATATTCAATTCTGTCTGTAACTGTTCAACCGCGGCCGTATCCGTCTCCGGATACACCCAACGTTTCTTCGCATGATACATAATGCCTCACTCCAATCAATTGTAGATTATATCAGAACGAGCGAGTGAAGTGCCGTCTTGACATTCAAAAAGGTCCCCCGATTGACTCGGGAGACCAGTGGTTACGCCTCTGGGGCAGCTGATTTTTTTTTGTTGAGCGACATGCCTTTGATGAGCAACCAAAGGTACGAAGCGATGAAGATCGACGAGTACATTCCCATGATGAGACCGACGAGAAGCGCGAGCGAGAAGCCGCGAATCGATTCGGCACCAAAGATGTACAAGGCGATGACGGTGAACAATACAGTGACGACCGTGTTGATCGAGCGAACGATCGTCTCTTGAATCGCTTTGTTCACGAGCATACGGTACTCGTCCATCATCTTGATTTTCCGTTCTTTCTCATACGCTTGGATGTTCTCGCGCACCCGGTCGAACGTAACGATTGTATCGTTGACCGAATACCCGATAATCGTCAAGATCGCGGCGACGAAGTACAAGTTGACCTCGATGCCAAAGATTGAGAACGCCACGAGCATGAAGAACGCATCGTGAAGCATGGCGACGACGGTCGCGACACCGTAGGAGAACTCGAAACGGAACGTGATATACAAGATAATCCCGAGCGAGGCGAGCGCGACGGCGTAAATCGCGTTACGGGCGATGTCTCGGCCGACTTCGGCTGAGACGGTACTGATGTTCGGGTCGTTCCCGAACTTCTCTGTGAATACGGTCTTCACCGATGCGACTTCCTCTTGGGTGAGCTGCCCGACGAACGTCACGTTCGCGAGCGTCCCGCCTTGCGCATATTGAACAGAAGAAATGTCTTCGTCCACGCCTGCCTCTGTGAAGGCGGCCGCTAACTCGTCTTGCGATACTTGCGACTCGCTCTGAACTTCGACACGCGTTCCAGATGCGAAGTCGATTCCGAGGTTCAACCCGCGGAATAACAAGATCCCGAGACCGATGATGACGACGGCACACGAGATGAGGAACAACGTGCGCATCGGTTTAATATAGTTTAATTCAGTGAGCTTAAAGTTCACGGATTTCACTCTCCTTCACACCAAACCAGCCTTTGCGCTTGTCGAAGAGACGACTTGCGACGAGGAGGTGCATCAAATAGCGCGAGATGAAGACGTTCGAGATGAACGTCATCGCGATCGAGATCATGAGCATGAGCGCGAACCCTTTGACGGAACTCGTTCCGAAATAGAACAAGACCGCTGCCGAGATGAGCGTCGTCAAGTTGGCATCGATGATCGTACTGAGCGAGCGACGGTTACCGGCACGGAACGCCGATAGGACCGACTTCCCTGAGCGGAGTTCGTCTTTAATTCGTTCGGCCGTGATGATGTTGGCATCGACTGCCATACCGATACCGAGAACGAGACCGGCAATCCCTGGGAGCGTCAAGACGGCGTTAATCCCGTTAAAGAACAACATAATCAAATTGATATACAAAATGAGCGTGATGATCGAGACGAGACCGGGTAAACGATAGAAGAACAACATGAACAAGAAGATGGCGATGACACCGATGACCGACGCGAAGACGGTCTTCTCAAGCGCGTCTTGACCGAACTGGGCCGAGACCGACGTCGAGTAAATCTCTTCAAGTTTGACCGGGAGTGCCCCGGCGTTCAAGATGTCTGCCAGGCGTTGACCGCTCTCGGCGTCGATGCCGCCACCTGAGATGATCGCTTTATCCGAAATGATTGGTCCAGTGACCGACGCATCCGATACGATTTTCGAGTTCTCTTTTTGGATCTCTTCTTCGTACGTGTCGCCTTCCTCATAATCGAGCCAGATGACGAGGCGGTTTTCTGGTGGCTGACGTTGCGCGATTTGCGACGTGACTTCACCGAATTTCTCCGCTGACTGAAGCGTCAATTCGACAACAGGCTGATTTTGTTGGTTATAACTGACGGATGCCCCGCGCGGTGCGAGGTCTTTCCCGTCGAGAAGAACGTTATCGTCCACATCGCGGAACGTGAGTTGCGCCGTCGACGACAGCACTTCTCGCGCCTCGTTTTGGTTCGAGACGCCCGCGAGCTGGACGCGGATGCGGTTGCTGTCCTCAATCCGGATGTCCGGCTCGGACACACCGAGCACGTTGACCCGGTTGTTGATAGCGCGAACGGTTGCATTCATCGCCGATTGGTCGATGACATCGCCGTCTTCGAGCGGTTGCACTTCATACAGCACTTCAAACCCGCCTTTTAAATCGAGACCGAGGTTCGTGTTCTTCTCGACCCAAGGTGTCGTGAAGACGGCGAGTAGAATCGTTGCAATCATGATGACCGCAAAGATCGCGATATTCCCTTTTTTGTACATACGACTATTTCCTTTCTAAACACATGTTCTCGTAAAAAAACTTCTCTCGTTAACATTACAAATATTCTAAACATTTATCAATCGTTTTCCTGAAATTGTAACACCCACACGTTGATTTTCCACGCTTTTTTGCACTTGCGACTAAAAGTTGCATTAGGGCAAAACTTGAGCTATGATGTGATTATCAACTTACACACTACATGCAAAGGAGTCCTTTCTAATGGATAGTACGATACTCTATGCCTTTTTACTGACGCTGTTCGCTGGACTCGCGACGGGGATCGGAAGTATGATCGCCTTCTTCGCCAAACGGACCAACACGGCATTCTTGTCGGTATCCCTTGGCTTCTCAGGCGGGGTCATGATTTACGTATCCTTTATCGAGATTTTTCCGAAAGCGCTCGATGAACTCGTCGGGGCCCACGGAGAGCAGGCCGGGACGCTCTATACCGTCCTCGCCTTCTTCGGCGGGATGTTGTTGATCGCCTTGATTGACAAGTTCATCCCGTCTCCGGAAAACCCACACGAAGTCAAATTCGTCGAGACGATGCAAAACGACCCGTCGTCCCAGGAACTTGCGACGACGGCGACCGAACGTGTCCCATTGAACCAAGAGACGAAACAACGGCTTCATAAAATGGGTCTGTTCATGGCGCTCGCCATCACCATCCATAACTTTCCGGAAGGTTTGGCCACGTTTATCTCGGCCCTCGATGACCCGGCGGTCGGTCTCGCCATCGCCATCGCCATCGCATTACACAACATTCCGGAAGGCATCGCCGTCTCGGTCCCAATCTATTATGCGACCGGTTCTCGGAAGAAGGCGCTGAAACTGTCCTTCTTGTCCGGACTTGCCGAACCGCTCGGAGCGGTCGTCGGTTTCCTTCTTTTGATGCCATTCTTGAGTGACACGGTGTTCGGCCTCTTGTTCGCAGGCGTCGGCGGCATCATGGTGTTCATCTCGCTCGACGAGTTACTCCCAGCTGCCCGTGAATACGGACGGGCCCACCATGCGGTGTACGGCATGGTCGCCGGTATGATGGTCATGGCAGCCAGTCTGATTTTGTTAATGTAACCGAAACAGCGTCTCCCCGATTGTCGAGGAGACGCTGTTTTCATGCCTTGAATAAATGAACAAGATCTTTCAACTCGACGGACATATGGCTCATCGTCTCGGCGATGCCGTTGATTTCTTGAATGGCGGCGAGTTGTTCTTCGACGTTCGCGCCTGCTTCTTCCACGCTTCGTTGCGTCGACACGGCATTCGTCGACATATCCTCGACCGAGACCGCTACCTCGGTCGTGTTCGCGCTCACTTCTTCCGTCGCCGCCGCGATCTCACTCATTTGACGAGACGTCTCTTGAATGACAGAGACGATCTCACGGAACGCACCGGCGACTTCTCCCATTTGGGTCACGCCGCTCGTCACATGCTGGCTTGTGACGTCGAACGCCGCTTCGACTTCCGACGTGTCGCGCTGAATGTCGGCGACGACCGCTTGAATCTGTTTGGCCGACTGTTTCGACTCTTCGGCGAGTTTTCGGACCTCGGCCGCGACGACGGCAAACCCTTTCCCGTGTTCACCGGCCCGGGCCGCTTCAATCGCGGCGTTTAGGGCTAGCAGGTTCGTCTGTTCCGTGATGGCGGTGATCGAACGCGTGATTTTCTCGATCTCGAGCGATTGATTCGATAAGCGCTCGACCATCTGTTGCGTCAAGTCGTTCGCTTGTTGAATCTCCCGCATCTGCTGCTCGGCCAACTGAATTGTCTCCAGTCCCCCACTCGCCGCTTCGAGTGTATGAATCGTCTGTTCGTTCACGCCTTGCGAGGCAGCGGCGATTTGGTTCAAGCCGACGACGGCTTGATTGACGCCGGACGTCCCTTCTTCGGCCCGTTTCGCCGACACTTGGGCGGCAAGGTTCATCTGTTCGAATAGACCGGCTACACCTTGCGTCGTCGTGGCGACATGGTCCGTACTGGCGTACAGCTCTTCCGAATAGGCCGTCACTTTATCCGAGGCTGCACCGACTTGGCGAATCAGGCCGACGAGGTTCCGTTTCATATCGTTGAACGCCGTGACAAGGTCACCGAGCTCATCGTTTGAACCGACCTCGATATCGTCTCCGGTCAAGTCTCCCTCGGCAACGACGCGCGCTTCGCTGACGAGTCGATTGATCGGCTTCAAGAACAGCTTTTGGAGGGCTACTAGTGAAAGTAGACCGACAGCGACGCCGATGATGCTGATGACGATCATCCAGATGATCGATTGCCCGGCACTCGCCTGGACCGCTTCCGACTCAGCGGCGAGCGCTTCGCCTTGATACGTGACGAGGTCGGTCACCGTCATTCGGACACGATCCGTCGTCGGTGTCACACTCGTATTGAGCACCGTCTTGTATCCGATCTCGTCTTGTTGTTGACGGAGGTCGATGACGCGCGCCATCTCCGTGTCGAGATGTTGATTGAACTTCTCGAGATCATCAAGCCAGGCGAGCACTTTCGGATCTTCTGTCGACTGTTGGAGCGTATTCATCAATTCGTCCCGTTTCGTTTGGGAAGCCTCAAGGCTAATCAACGTTTTCGGGTTCGAGACGAGCAGGTAGTAGTTCAAATAACGCTCGGCATCGGTCACGGTCAACGCCAAATCTTCGGCGACGAGCATATCTTGGAGCCGCTCGTTCAAGACGCGGTCATACTCTGACGTCGCGTTCTGTAATTGATACGAGCCGAGCGCACCGACGATCAATAAAGCGATCAGTGTCGGCACGAGCGCCATCGCCATCTTACGGCGCATCGACGAGCGTCCTTTCACGCGGTCAGGGCGACGTCGTACCTTCCATTTTTTGAGTGGGCGTAGCAATCGTTTCACATCCATGTCTTCTTCTCCTTCTTTCCAATTCTTCTCAACTTGACGATAATGCAAACGTTTTCACTAATCAATTTGATTTTTAGAAAACAGGTGGATGATTCGTAGGATTGACACAGTTTGACAAAAATAGAACGATTTCATTCATCTCTAGACACAAAAATACGCCTGACCAGTGATGGTCAAGCGTTGTTTGGTTACTCGGCGAATGACGAGTTGCCTTTTTTCGTCACTTCAGCAATCGCACTGCGATTGAATTTGAGGAGCGACTGGTCACATTTCAATGTGACTTGTGTGTCTTCGATTTGGTGGACGACGCCGTGAAGGCCGCCGATTGTTACGACGTGATCCCCACGCTCAAGCGCGTTTTGCATCGATTGTACTTCCTTCTGACGTTTCGTCTGCGGACGAATCAACAAGAAGTAGAACACGACGAAAATAAGGATCATCGGTAATAGTGCTACGAGAGTTTCCATGCGTAAAATTCACCCTTTCCTTCAATATCAGGTTCATTATACCGTGAAACTGAAACGTTGTCACATAATCGCTGTCAGAACAATTTAGAAATTCTTGGCGTTTGGTTTGTTATACCCATATTCTTCGAAAAACTCTTCCTTGAAGTCCAAGAGACGGTCTTCGCGGATGGCTTGACGCACTTGACTCATCAAGTTCACGAGGAAGTGCAGGTTGTGTGTCGAACAGAGGTGGAGCCCGAACATCTCGTCGGCACGAATCAAGTGGTGCACGTACGCGCGCGAATAGTTCTTACACGTGTAGCAATCGCACTTCTCGTCGATCGGGCCGAAATCCGTCTTATGTTTCGCATGTTTGATCGTGACGCGGCCTTTCGATGTCATAAGCGTCCCGTTGCGGGCGATCCGGGTCGGCAAGACGCAGTCGAACATGTCGATGCCGCGAATCGAGCCTTCGATCAACGCATCCGGTGAACCGACGCCCATCAAATAGCGCGGCTTGTTCTCCGGCATGAACGGTGTCGTGAACTCGAGTGCGCGGTACATGACGTCTTTCGGTTCACCGACCGATAATCCACCGACGGCATAACCTGGGAAATCAAGCGAGACGAGGTCGGCCGCACTTTGACGACGGAGATCTTCGTACTCGCCGCCTTGGATGATACCGAACAACGCCTGGTCTTCCGGACGTTCGTGTGCCGCGAGGCAACGCTCTGCCCAACGGCTCGTCCGCTCGACCGATTTCTTCATGTATTCATGCGTCGCCGGGAATGGCGGGCATTCGTCGAACGCCATCATGATATCCGAACCGAGCGCGTTTTGAATCTCCATCGCCTTCTCCGGTGACAAGAACAACTTGTCGCCGTTCAAGTGGTTGCGGAAATGGACGCCTTCTTCTTGGATGTTGCGAAGGTCGGCGAGCGAGAAGACTTGGAAGCCGCCCGAGTCCGTCAAAATCGCGCCGTCCCAGTTCATGAACTTATGAAGGCCGCCGGCTTGTTTGACGACCTCATGTCCTGGACGAATCCAAAGGTGGTACGTGTTCGAGAGGATGATGTTCGCTCCCATCGCCTTGACTTGTTCCGGGGCCATCGTCTTGACGGTCGCCTGCGTGCCGACCGGCATGAAGACAGGTGTCTCGAACGAGCCGTGCGGCGTATGGACGATTCCGTGCCGCGCTCCCGTCTGTTTACATGTGTGGATATGTTCGTATGTGACTGCGTGTTTGGTCATTTGTTCTCTTCCTTCCTCGTGATGAGCATCGCGTCCCCAAAGCTGAAGAAGCGGTAACGTTCTTGTACCGCCGTGCGGTACGCGTTCAAGATGATGTCGCGCGACGCGAACGCCGAGACAAGCATGACGAGTGTCGACTTCGGCAGATGGAAGTTCGTGATCAGTCCATCAATCGCCTTCAACTCGACGCCTGGGTAGATAAAGATGTCCGTCCAGCCCGATGACTCGACGAAATCCCCATGGTCGCGCACGATCGTCTCGAGCGTCCGGGTCGACGTCGTCCCGACGGCGAAGACGCGGCCGCCGCTTGCACGGACATCGCGGAGCGCTTCAGCCGAAGCGGCCGACAGTTCGAAATACTCACTGTGCATCGTGTGCTCTTCGATCGTATCGGCCGTGACGGGGCGGAACGTACCGAGACCGACGTGGAGCGTGAGCGGGATCAGCTTGACGCCTTTCGCCTCTGCCGCTGCGAGCAGTTCTTCCGTGAAGTGGAGGCCTGCCGTCGGTGCGGCCGCACTCCCGCGTTCACGGGCATACACCGTCTGATAACGGTCTTGGTCGTCGAGCTGTTCACGGATGTAGGGCGGGAGCGGCATCGTGCCGAGCTCATCTAAAATCTCATAGAAGATGCCGTCGTAATCGAACTTGAAGCGGCGTCCCCCTTCCGGCAGCTCTTCGACACATTCGGCCCGGAGCAACCCGTTGCCGAACTCGACGATGGCGCCGACTCGGACTTTTTTCGCCGGTTTGACGAGCGCTTCCCAGACATCATCTTCCGTCTGCTTCAAAAGAAGAAGCTCGACTTTCCCGCCCGTCTCCTGCTTCGCCCCGAACAATCGGGCCGGGAGCACGCGCGAGTCGTTGACGACGAGAGCGTCGCCTGCCTGCAAGTAGTCGAGCACGTCACGGAAATGACGGTGCTCGATATCGCCCGTGTCGCGGTCGAGGACGAGCAGTCGTGAGCTCGTCCGGTCAAGAAGCGGTACTTGGGCGATCAGTTCTTCCGGTAAGTCAAAATCATAGTCGTTTACGTTCAATTGAATGTCTTGCATATCGTTACTCCTCTTCATAGCCAAAATGCGTCTTTGCGTACTGGGTGATCATCCGGCCGCGCGGCGTCCGTTGCAGAAAACCTTGTTGCAACAAGTACGGCTCATACACGTCCTCGATCGTTTGGGCATCCTCCCCAATCGTCGCGGCGAGCGTCTCGAGTCCGACCGGTCCACCGCCGAACCGTTCGACCATCGCCCGTAACAGCCGATGGTCGACTTCATCGAGCCCAAGGGCATCGACGTGCAGTCGGTCGAGCGCGCTCGAAGCCATGGCCGGATCGATTTCTTTCGTCCCTGCCACTTGAGCGAAGTCACGAACACGGCGCAATAGCCGGTTGGCGATTCGCGGCGTGCCACGGGAACGTTTTGCGATGGCGCCGCTCGCCTCTGGTGAGATGGACAGGCGGAACAGTTGGGCTGTCCGGCTGACGATGGCAGCGAGCTCATGCGTCTCATAGTACTCGAGCTTGAGCGTCACACCGAAGCGGTCACGGAGCGGGGCCGATAGCATGCCGGCCCGCGTCGTCGCGCCGACGAGCGTGAACGGCGGCAAATCGATGCGGACGCTCCGTGCCATCTCACCTTGTCCGTAGACGATGTCGAGACAGTAATCCTCCATCGCCGGATAGAGGATCTCTTCGATCGTGCGGCTCAAACGATGAATCTCATCGATGAACAGGACGTCGCCCGGTTCGAGCGTCGACAAGATTGCAGCGAGGTCACCCGGACGTTCAATGGCCGGGCCGGCCGTCGTCTTGATGCCGACACCCATCTCGTTGGCGATGATTTGGGCGAGCGTCGTCTTTCCGAGTCCCGGGGGACCGTAGAGGAGGACGTGGTCGAGTGTTTCGCTGCGGAGCTTCGCGGCTTGGATGAAGACCGATAAGTTACTTTTCGCCTTCTCCTGCCCGATATATTGCTCGAACTTTTGCGGACGCAAGCTCCACTCTTCTGAGTCTTCATATTGTTGATGGGATTGTGACAACAATCGTTCGTCCATGGTCTCCTCCTTATTTCAATAGCAATTGCAGGGCGCGCTTTATGTAAGCGTCCGTCGTCAATATTTCTGAATTCAGTTCTTTGCGGACACGGGTGATCTCACGCTCTGAGTAACCGAGCGCGACGAGCGCTTCGCACGCCTCGTCGAGTTCGGACGCGCCTTGGGCGAACAGTCCGGTGTTCGGTACATAATCCGGGGCGAGTTCAGACAACTTGCCTTTCAAGTCGAGCGCCATCTGTTTCGCCGTCTTCTTGCCGACACCTGGGAACTTCGTCAAATACTTCTCGTTCTCAGTCTCGATGGCGTCGATGAGCGCGTCCATATCGCCCGAGGCGACGATGGCAAGCGCGCCTTTCGGTCCGATGCCGTTGACACCGAGCAATTTGTTGAACAGTTCGCGTTCCCGGCGTGAGCGGAAACCGTACAGCGTCTGCTGATCTTCACGCACGTAATGGTGCGTAAATACGATTACATGTTCGTCTTGTTCACGATAAAAAAACGGGTTAGGCACATGTACTTTGTAGCCGACGCCCGAAACATCCAACGTTATATATTCCGCGCACACATAAGCGACGGAGCCTTTTACAAATTCAATCACAGTCATATCTCCTCTTCATGGGAAAACTGCATTCATTGTACCATAACCGTCGCCACGAAAAAAGGACGGGCGATTGCCTGTCCTTAGCGTGCGAGCATCCGTTCTAGGGCGAGTGTCGCCCACTTTGTCGTCTCTTGATCGACGCGGATGATATTGACCGGATCCGTCTCGAGCGACTCGAGTGCCCAGAGCAGATGCGGCAAATCAATGCGGTTCATCGTCAAGCATGGACACATGTACGGGTTGAGCGAATTGATGTCGAGCTCGGGGTGCGTTGCCGCAAGACGGTTGACCAAGTTCATCTCGGTGCCGACGGCCCACTTCGTCCCTGGCGCGCTCGCCTCGATTTGATCGATGATATATGATGTCGACCCGGCCTCATCCGCCGCCTGCACGACATCGAACGTGCACTCGGGATGGACGATGATGCGTCGCTCCGGGTCGTTCTTCCGTAACGCCTCGATTTGGGCGACGTTGAACTTCTCATGGACCGAGCAGTGCCCTTTCCAAAGAATGACGCGGATGTCCTCGATGTCGCCTTCATAGACGAGGCGTTCCCGGAGCGGGTCCCAGACGGCCATCGCCTCGAGCGGCACGCCCAAGTCATACGCCGTATTGCGTCCGAGATGCTGGTCCGGCAAGAACAAGATCCGTTCGCCTGCCTCGAGTGCCCAGCGCACGATGTCATGGGCGTTCGACGACGTGACCGTCGCCCCGCCATTTCTTCCGACAAACGCCTTGATGGCCGCCGTCGAGTTGACGTACGTGATCGGGATGATACTGTCACCGAACGTGTCCGTCAATTCTTCCCATGCGATTTCTGTTTGATCGATATCAGCCATATCGGCCATCGAACACCCGGCCCGCATATCCGGCAAAATGACAAGCTGGTTGTCACGCGTCAACATGTCGGCCGTCTCGGCCATGAAGTGAACACCGCAAAAGACGATGAACTCGGCCTCGCTCATCTGTTCGGCGAGCCGTGCGAGTTGGAGCGAATCTCCGGTCGCATCCGCGAACTGGACGACCTCGTCCTTTTGATAGTGGTGGGCCGGTAAAAATAAACGGCTGCCAAGCCGTGCCTTGATGGCCTCGATCCGTTGTTCCATCTGTTCAATCGTCAAGTCAGCGTATGACGCTGGCATCGTTCCGAGTAACTGCATGTTTGATTCCTCCTACGAGATTTAGACTACAATCGAGCGCCGTCACCGAATGGGTCAACTGTCCGATTGAGATGACGTCGACGCCCGTACGCGGTACGTGGCGATTGTCTCAACGGTGATGCCGCCTGACGCCTCCGTCTTGATATGACTTGGGACGAGCGCGCGCCACGCCTTCAGTTCTTCTGGCGTCCGGTTATCGAACATGATGATGTCGGCGTTCGCCTTGATTGCCTCATGCAACTGTTCGAGCGTCTCGACCTCGACTTCGACCGGTGTCGTGTGTCCTGTCAATGCTCGGGCCCGCTCGACCGCGTTCGTGATCCCACCGAGTGCGTGATGTGATTGTCTTTGATCATGACGGCATCGTCGAGCCGGAGCCGGTGGTTCTTCCCACCACCCGAACGGACGGCATGCTTCTCGAGCATGCGAAGTCCTGGTGTCGTCTTACGCGTATCGGTGACGGCGATCGTCGGGTCGGCGAGTCGTTCGACGCAGCGCCGTGTCATCGTGGCGATCCCGCTCAAATGTTGGACGAGGTTCAATAGCACACGCTCCGTCTCGAGAAGCGTCCGTGTCTTCCCGTTCAAGATGAACAACGTGTCTCCGGTCTTCACGACCGCACCATCCGATAGGCATGACTCGACGACAAGCCGTTGCATCTGGGCCAGCTCCAGGACGACGTCCATGCCACAGAACACCCCATCCATTTTGGCGGTGATGATGGCGAATGATGTCTCGCGCTGATCAATTAATCCACTCGATATATCACCAAAGCCGATGTCCTCATGTAGAAATGCTGTCAGCTGTTCGCGCAAGGCGATTTTGTTCATCTGAATCCTCCGTTCTTATGACGGCACTGGCCAACAGGCGTGCCGCTTTCAGACTCAACGTCTGTTCACTTAATTGTCTTGACACGTGTTTCGTCTGTGCCAGTTGTTGGGTATTTTCTAAGAAACTTACGATTTCGCCAATCTGAGGCGAGATTGTCAACCATTCCCCAATCTGTTGCCGATAGCGTCTGAACAGATCATCCGAAACCTCATATACGGTCGTCTCGTTCACCGTGAACGGCTTCTCCTCCACCGTCACCGCTGCCGCTACCCGCTTCCCGAACACCCAGCATTCGAGTAACGAATTTGACGCCAGTCGATTTTTCCCGTGGACGCCCGAATCGGCGACCTCACCAACCGCATATAACCCAGCGACGGTCGTCCGCCCGTCTACGTCGACGTCCACACCGCCCATATGAAAATGTAGCCCGGGCCGCACTGGGATTCGCGTCGAGTCGAGCCCATACATCCGGCACGTCTCGACGAGTTTCGGGAACCGTTCATCAATTCGCTCGACGCGACTCGTATCCAAGTAGACGGTGCCGTCATGACGCGTGAGTGACCGAGCGACCTCGTCCCTAGGGGCGAGGCTTCCGAGCGGATGGTGGGCCATCACGTGACGTCCTGACGCATCGACGAGCGTCGCGCCTGCTCCTCTTAACGCTTCCGTGACGAGGTGGGGCGAATCGACCGCGAGTAACGTCGGGTGGAATTGGATACGAGACAAGTTCGTGAGTCTCGCTCCGATCTCATCCGCCAAGACGAGCCCGTCCCCCGTGACCGAGCGACAGTTCGACGTCCAATCGATGAGTCCACCGATTCCCCCGGTCGCGAGGACGACGGCTCCGGCCTGGACGTGAAGACGTGTCTCTCCGTTGAATCCGGTCGCCCCGGTCACGCGGCCGTCGGTCTTCACCAACGAATCGATCAATACGTGTTCCATGACGGTCACGTTATCCGGCAATTGACGACGAAGCGTCGCCATGACGTGCCGTCCGGTCTCGTCCCCGCCGACGTGAAAGATTCGATTCATGCCATGCGCCCCTTCACGTCCGACGGCGTACTCAGCACCCTCCCGATCGAAGACGACACCGAAGCGCTCCAAATCGCGGATCGCGCTCCGTCCTTCTTCGACGAGTGTATAGACACGGTCGGGCACGGCTGCGAGTTTCGAGGCGACGAGCGTATCCCGCTCATGGTCGACACTCGACGCTCCAAATACGAGCTCGCGATCCCGCCTTGGGCCAAATCTGAGTTCGCGCTTGTCACTTCATGCTTAGAGACGACAAGGACGTTCAATGAATGAGGCAAATGGAGTGCCACCGTCACGGCGGCCAAGCCAGCCCCAACGATCAACACATCGACCCGTTCAAACTGTAAAGACATCTGTATATCACCTGTTTTTCATATGTAATGTTGACTTGTAAACTAGTTTCGCATAATTTTGTGAAGAAGACAACATGAGAAAAGGGGAACTTACGATGAACCGTTACTTTGATTATGCGGCGACGCACCCGATGACAAAATCCGCTCTCGACCATTACGTGGCCATGGCACGAAGCGTATACGGTAACCCGTCTTCCCTCCACACGCACGGCTATATGGCGGAAGATTACTTGACCGAATCCCGACGGTTGTTGAAGCAGGCGCTCGGGCTCGACATGCTCCGCGGCAAGCTCCTCTTCACCGGAAGCGGCTCCGAGAGCAACTACATCGCCCTCACGAGTCTCCGGAAGCGCATGAAAGGCAGTGAAGTCATCACGTCGTGGCAAGAGCACGACTCGGTCGCGCTTCTGCTTGACGAGTGGGAAGCAGAAGGGCTCACCGTCCACCGCTTGAAGCTGAAGGAAGGACGGTTCGACCACGAGACGTTCACGCATCTGCTCGACCGTGACATCGGGCTCGTCACGTTTCAACACGTCAACTCGGACACCGGCTGGACGCTACCGCTCCACAACATCCTCTGCCAATTGAAATATAAGAAAGTGTTGTTCCACGTCGACGGCGTCCAGGCGCTCGGCAAGATCCCGGTCTCCGTCGACGGGATTGACGCCTATTCGTTCAGCGCCCATAAAGTCGGGGGCCCGAAAGGCGTCGGCGGCCTCTATATGGAACGGCTGTTGCCACCGCCCTATTATCCGGGACACCATCAATACGGGATCCGTCCCGGCACCATCGACGTGCCCGGCATCTGCGCTTTCGTCAAAGCGTTCACCGACCGTCACGAGCAACGGACACGTCATGAAAGAAATTTCTTGGCGTTTCGTGCTATCTTGAAAGAGAAGACATCGTCTTACGTGGATTGGCTCGAGTTCGACCAGCAGAGCCCCGCCATCTTCTCGTTCGTCTCGAAACAGCGGGACGGGCAATGGTGGATGACCGAACTCGACGGGCTCGGGTTCCAAGTTTCGGCAGGGTCGGCCTGTCGGGCCGGCCAGAACGGACCGAACCGGATGCTCGAGTCGCTCGGCTATGAGACGAGCGCCTGTCACGGACTCGTCCGCATTTCTTTCGGCGAAGACACGACCGTCGAAGACACAACGGCACTCGCCGAAGCCATCGTCACTTTAGCAAGGAGAGTAGGATTTTATGAACAAACGCTTAGCCGGTGAAGAACGCCGGCGCACATTATTGGAAATGATTGAACAGAGTACCGAGCCGATTACCGGCTCCGAGCTCGCCCGCCGCGTCGCCGTCAGCCGACAAGTCGTCGTCCAAGACTTGTCGCTCTTGAAAGCGAAAGGTCATCAAATCGTCGCGACCGCCCGCGGCTATGTCTATCTACCAGGCGAGTCCTCGCCGTCCACCTACACTCGTAAAATCGTTTGTCGTCACGAGGCGGAGGCCATGGAGGCCGAAATGAACGCCATCGTCGACGAAGGCGTCACAATTCGGGACGTCATCATCGATCACCCGGTCTATGGTTCGTTGACGGGCCAGTTGATGGTGAAGAGCCGTCGCGACGTCCGTGCCTTCCTCGAACGGGTCGAAGCGAACCAGGCCGCCCCGCTGTCTCATTTGACGGGTGGCTTGCATATCCACACGCTCGAGGCCGATAGCGAAGACGCTATCGATGCCGCCGTCTCGGAACTCGAGCGGCTCGGCGTTCTCGTCTCCGAGCTCGATTGAGATGTCACAAATACGTGACATCTTTTCTTTTGCTTTCCGTTCATGTTCGTTATACTGATGGATGGAACAATATGCCTACAAATTTTGGAAAGGAGGGAACGGACATGTGGTACTTCTTTGAGCAACTATTACTCGGTTGCGGCGTCTTTAGCGTTCCACTCGGCATCTTCATTCAACTCATCCCGAACGAGCTCGTCCTTGCCTACGGAGGCTACTTGACCGAATCCCTCGATGCCTCGTTCCTATCAGTCTTCTTGCTCGCCTGGACGGCATTCGTCATCAGTCAAATCGTCCTCTATTGGATTGGTCGCTATGGCGGTCGCCCCGTGGCCCTTCGCCTCTATCAGTCGTTCCGAATCAGCGAGGCGAAGCAACATCGGGCCGAAAGGTGGTTCGAGAAATACGGGGCTTGGATCGTCTGTTTGAGCGTCATTTGGCGTCAACTGTTCGCTGTTAGCGCTGGCGTTATGCGCTTGTCGTTTCGAAAATTTTTGACGGTGACTGTCGTCGTCTTCGCCGTCTGGTCGTTCGTGTTCGTCAAACTTGGGATGATGCTCGGTAGCAACTGGCGTCACATCGGAGAAGTCACGCACGGGTTCATTCCGTATGTCGGCATCATCATCGGACTGTTCTTCCTCATTCGCTACGTCCGCACTAATCCGCGTCTATTTAAAAAGTCAGCCTGAGCGTATGCGCTCGAGCTGACTTTTTTGAGATAGAGGGGAAATGCACGTTGATGACGAATAAGGATATGTGAGGAAAGCGTTTTTTTCTCGGAATAGAGATAGCCACCTTCAAAGGAGGAATTACCATGTTCCATCGTCGAAAAACGTACACCATCCGTCCTGAACGCTTAGAGGAATTCACCGAGTTTTTCCATACATACCTGTATCCGATTCAGGTATCGCACGGCGCACGTCTCGTCGGTCGTTGGGTGACGGAAGATCAGAGCGAGGTCATGGCCCTATGGGAATACCGTGACCGCGAGCATTACGAGCAAGTCGAACATGATTACCGCTCGAGCAGTCTCCGTCGCGAGGCGATGAAGAAGCGGGCCCGACTCGGAAAAAATTTATATATCAAGTCGAGCGAGGAGTTCATGATGCCGACCGGGCAATATACGCCACCACGCACAATCGTCTCCGTGACGGCCTACGTCACGAATGCGGACGGCGAGGTGCTCCTCGTCCAGAACACGCATCGGAACGATACGTATGAGATGCCAGGCGGACAAGTCGAGGAACATGAGTCAATCGTTGATGCGGTGCACCGTGAAGTGAGAGAAGAGACCGGAATTGAGATTGAGGTCGACGGCATCACCGGCATCTACCAAAACGTCTCCTCGCGCGTACTCTGTGTCACGTTCCGCGCCCGCTACGTCTCGGGCGAGTTGCAACCGCAGGAAGGTGAGACGCAAGAAGTCGGCTTTTTCAAAGTCGACGCCTCGAACGTCGGTGACTACATCAAGCGCGAGCATTTCCAAATGCGCTTGCTTGACGCCATCGACCCGACGTACATGCCGCACGCGATTTATAAAGTCCGGCCTTACGAGTTGATCGAACGCGTCGAGCGCCATCATACCGTCTAACCAAAAGGAGGGACCGCCAGTTGGCGATCCCTCCTTTTTTCATTTATGCTTGTTCCGCCGATTCGGCTTGCCCCGTTTCAACGAGCAATTTTCGAATCCGGCGTTTTTCAACGTGGAGAACGGTGAACGTCATATCTTCATAGGTGACACGTGCACCTTTCTCTGGAATGTCTCCTAACAGTTCGACGATCCAACCACCCATTGTGTTGGCATCTACGTCAGGTTCTTCAATCCCCATCTCGTCCGCAAACTCATCGACATTCATGTCGGCCATACACTCGTAGACGCCGTCACGAAGACGTTTGAGATAGACAATCGACTCGTCGTGCTCATCCCAAATATCTCCGACGAGCTCCTCGAGCATGTCTTCGAGCGTGATCAGGCCGGCCGTTCCTCCAAATTCATCGAGGACGACAGCCATATGCGATTGTTTTTGCTGAAGGACCGGGAGCAGTTCAATCAATTTCGTCTGCGGCGATACGTACGTAAGCGGTCGAATGAGGGAACGAATGTCCGTCACTTCGTCACGCATCATCGAGCGAAGAAAATCACGTTCCGATAACACCCCGATGACGTTGTCAATCGAGTCTTTGTATACCGGCAGACGGGAATGTACCCCGCTAAAGATCGTGTTTTTGATTTCTTCGAGCGTATCGTCGATGTCGACGGCGAGGATGTCAATCCGCGGCGTCAACACGTCATCGACGGTGATATCGTTGAAGGCGAATGCACTATGCACGAGTTCGGCTTCGGTTTCGCCGAGTACGCCTTCTTCTTCTCCCATATCGACGAGCACTTTCAACTCTTCTTCCGTCACCGACGGCTCCTTCGTGCTCATCCCAAACAAACGAAGCACGAGCTTTTTCAAACCAGTGAAAATCATCGTAATCGGCTTTAAAATCTTAACGAGGAATACCAGGATGCCGCTGATGACAAGCGAATACTTTTCAGCAAACTCCTTGGCAATCGACTTCGGTAAAATTTCACCAAAAATCAAAATGATGACGGTCGTCGCGAACGTCGAGATGACGAGTCCGGTCCCGCCCGAGTAAATGCTCGTGGCGATCGCCGTTGAGACGGTGGCCGCCCCGATATTGACGATGTTGTTCCCGACGAGAATCGTCGAAAGCGTATCATCGAAGCGGTCGATGAGGTGAAGGACACGCTGAGCGCCCTTGTCCCCATCTTCACTCATGCGAATCATTCGGACACGGTTCACACTCGAGAGAGCAGTTTCGGCAGAAGAAAAGAAAGCTGACAACATGACTAAAACTACGTAAAGAATCAAACTAGACGAGGGCACAGGGTCCACGTGTACTTCACACTCCGTTTCTTAATGAAAAAGATTATTGTTATTCGACAAATTCGAATTCAAAGTCCAAGATGGCGACGACGCTGCCGTCTTCGGCACCTAACTTGCGTAAATCGTCATCGACGCCCATTTGACGCATTTGACGCGCGAAACGTTTGATTGATTCGTCATGATCGAAGTTCGTCATCTTGAAGAGTTTTTCGATACGAGGCCCCGTGATGACGAAGCGTTCGTACTCATCGATATGAATCTGGTACCTTTCTCTTCCTTCTCATAACGGTAGACGACACGTGGTGTGGCCGTCTTTTCTTCGAGTTCTTCGAGTGGGAACTCTGGTGTCGAGTCTACAAGATTAGCTACTTCGATGAGCAAGTTGCGAAGTCCTTCTTTGGCGAGTGCCGAAATCGGGAAGACTTTGACGTCATCTCCGACTTTTTTCTGGAACTCTTCAAGTAATTCCGGCGCATCCGGCATGTCCATCTTGTTGGCGACGACGATTTGTGGGCGCTCGAGGAGACGTAAGTTGTACGACTCGAGTTCGCGGTTGATCGTCGTGTAGTCTTCGAACGGGTCGCGCCCTTCCATACCGCTCATATCGATCATATGAACGATGACTTTCGTCCGCTCGATGTGACGTAAAAACTGGTGACCGAGACCGACACCTTGGCTTGCCCCTTCGATGAGTCCTGGAAGATCGGCCATGACGAAGTCACGGTCGTCCGCCGTCTTGACGACACCGAGGTTCGGTGTGATCGTCGTGAAGTGGTACGCGCCGATTTTCGGGCGTGCCGACGAGACGACTGAAAGAAGTGTCGATTTCCCGACTGACGGGAATCCGACGAGACCGACGTCGGCAAGGAGTTTCAACTCGAGACGCAATTCACGTTCTTGCCCTGGCTCCCCGTTCTCCGCGATCTCTGGTGCCGGGTTGGCTGGCGTCGCGAAACGACAGTTCCCGCGGCCACCGCGGCCACCTTTGGCGATCGTGGCCCGTTGGCCGTGCTCGGTAAGGTCGGCGATGACTGTATCCGTCGATGCATCGAACACGATCGTGCCTGGTGGAACTTTGACGATGAGCGGCTTCGCTTTTCGTCCGTGCATGCCTTTCGACATCCCTTTTTCACCGTCATGGGCGATGAACTTTTTCGAGAATCGGAAATCAACGAGTGTACGTAACCCCTCTTCTACTTCAAAGACGACGTCACCACCGTGACCTCCATCTCCTCCTGCCGGCCCACCGTCTGGAACATACTTCTCGCGGCGGAAGGCAACCATCCCTTTACCGCCGTCTCCAGCTTTTACAAAAATATTAACCTGATCGACAAACATTTAATTCCCCTCCTTTATAACGAACGTAGAACATTCTACTGTTTGCTCGTACACTTCATCTGACGTGAACACGTCGTCCGGTACGTGACCGAAGACGCGGATCATCAGTCCGTCCGTGAACGTCACATGAATCGGTCCATCCGTTCCTGACAGAAGACGGACCAGCTTGTCCGCCACGCGCGCGTCATCTAGCGACACGCGGTCGGCCGATACCTTATAGGTCAACCGCCCTTCCCAGTTCGCTTGCATGAGGACGAGACTTGTCGTCGGCAAATCCAAGCGAATGAGCGCACTTTCCTCGTCGGCGTGCTGACGATATCGTTCGTACAGCTCCTCGAGTTTTTCAGGTTCGAGCGCCGCATACAAGGAAATCATCTGAAGCCGATTCATCCATTCGTGACGGACAGTCGATAATAGTTTCAATGCCGCCTGTGAGTTCATACAATCCTCTCCTAGGTCAAACTAGTAAAAAAGACTCTAACCAAATAAGTGGCTAGAGTCTTCTGCGTGGTTCTACTTACGCAACTGGGTAAACGCTCACTTGTTTCTTGTCGCGACCGAGACGCTCGAAGCGTACTACGCCGTCAACTTTTGCAAACAATGTGTCGTCGCCACCACGGCCAACGTTTTCACCTGGGTGAATTTTCGTACCGCGTTGACGGTAGAGAATCGATCCAGCTGAAACCGTTTGTCCGTCAGCACGCTTAGCGCCGAGGCGTTTCGAAATCGAGTCACGACCGTTTTTAGTCGATCCTACTCCCTTTTTCGATGCGAAGAACTGAAGGTTCAATTGTAACATGAGGTCCACCTCCTATTGTTCAATTTGGATATAATCACCGTAACTATGGGCGATCGTGTCTAGTTGCACGAGCATCCCTTCTAATAACAATTGGGTGCGAGTCGTCTCCTCCGGTGATAGGTCAGGATATGTCTCGACATAAAAATAGCCACCTTCTGTTTTGTCTGCCATTTCTACAAGAAGCGATTGACCGGCCAGTACTTCGACAGCGTTATATGCCCCAAAGATGATGGCAGAAACGCCGGCACAGACCAAATCAGAACCGGGTTCAGCAAAGTTGGCGTGACCTGTCACTTCAACGGAACGAATCGACTTCGCCTCGTCTCGTCTGACCGTTACTCGAATCATAGCTTACGCTTCGATTTTCTCGATGCGAACTTTCGTGTAAGGCTGACGGTGACCTTGCTTACGACGGTAGTTTTTCTTAGCTTTCATTTTGAAAACAGTGATCTTCTTCGCGCGGCCGTGTTTTACCACAGTACCGACAACTTTAGCGCCCTCTACGAGTGGAGCTCCGACTTTAACATCGTCACCACCAACGAAAAGAACTTCACCGAATTCTACAGTACCCTCGACATCTGCATCGAGTTTTTCGATGTAGATCTCTTGACCTGCTTCAACTTTGATTTGCTTACCACCAGTTTTGATGATTGCGTACATATACGTGCACCTCCTTATTAAACTCAGACTCGCCATCCCGGGCAGGGCGGAACCGTTTAAACCCGTTCTGTGCGGTTGTAGCCATTTGGGTGCTTCCAAACGAACTAACGTTATAGATAATACCACTCTCGCGCAAAGCTTGTCAATGACGAGATACGAAATTCTGACATTCCTCAAGCGTTCCATAGAACGTCACATCCGGCTCTCCGTCGACGAGGAGGACCGTACAGTCAAAGGCTTCCCAGGATGCGTCATGCCACTTGCTCGGGAGTGTCACGACGACACCCTCGACTTGAGGTGCGAGCTCCATCAACGTCCGTTCAAGTGTGGAGAAGATGGCGAGTTTTGAAGGTTTCCCCGCATACGTCATCCGATCTTGAATCGAACGCCCCGTACGTTCTCGCGACAGTTCGAACAAGCCCATGCGCGTGAAGCCGTACACTTCGACACGACGCGGGTCGCGGGCACCGAGTTCTTTCATCTTCTTCAACAGTCGAGCTTGTCCGTCTTTTGAACCTCTCAAGAAATCGATGACGACCATGCCGCCGATATTGCGCAGACGGAGCTGTTCCATCGTCGCATAGAGCGCGGCCTCATTGATTGTGTCGGCGGCGCGCCCTTTGTCTTTGACGGCGACGTTCTTGCCGCTGTTGACGTCGATGGCGGTCATCGTCTCGACTTGTTCGATCAAAACGTACGAACCACCATCGAGCCAGACGACACGCTGCCCGAGCTTCTCGATCGTCCCGTCGAGCCGAATCGCTTCTTTCATCCGGCCTTTGCCGATGTGGCGTTCGACCGTGACATCAAGCCGCATCAGTCGGTCTTGCGCTTCCTTGTCGTTCAACATGACCGATTCGACCGCGTGGCGTCGGACGAATTGTTCACATAACAACTCGTCCTGCCCTTGGCGTGCCTTGATGACATCCGTAGCCCGCGCTCGGAGCAAATCAAGTTCTTGTTGAAGGTCGGCCGGGCTCGCCTGTCCCGACTCGGTCCGGAACAACACCCCTTCCGCTTCCTCGAGGTTGAACACTTTTGATAACCGATCCTGGGTGACGAGGTCGAGTTTACGGCTATATAGCTGGCGCCGTCCATAAGGGAAGTAGACGATATAGCGCCCGCCGAAACGGATGTTCTCTGTCACTTTATGATGTTTGCCGTTGACGCCTTCTTTCGTCACTTGGACGAGCCGTTTCTCGCCGACGACGGCTGCCTGACCGATGGCCGGCACGTTCGGATACGCCTCGAGCGCTTTCAGCGTCTCGGAAATCGGTAAAAAGAACGTCGTCTCGCCGGTCGTCAAAAACGCAGCGCCGAGCGACGGATGAATCCGTTCGATGGCAGCCTCAAGAATCGTCCCGATCGATAGTTGGTCGATGAATCGTTCCTCGACTTCGAGCAGACGCTCCCCGTCGACGAGCATGGCCCGTTCGATGGACGGGGTCCGTTCATAGATCAATCGCATACGCGTCTCTCCTTTCGACACAAAAAGGCAACTTTCGTTGCCTTAGGCTTTTTTCATTCCAAATTTCATCATGAGCCGCGCCCAGAAGCCGACCGGTTTTTGTTCGGTCTGAATCGACATGAGCGGCACCGACTCCCCAAGAATCCGGCGCGTGATGTTGCGGTAAGCTTGTCCTGCGTTGTTGTCCGGGTTCATCGTGACCGGTACGCCACGGTTGGCGGCGGCAATGACTTCTTCATCGTCGACGACGACGCCGAGCAGATCGATCGATAAGATGCGCATGATGTCATCGATATCGAGCATGTCGCCTGATTCGACGAGGTGGTTCTTGACGCGGTTGACGATCAGTTTCGGTGCCGCGACATGTTCTGCTTGTTCGAGCATGCCGATAATGCGGTCCGCGTCCTGGACGGCCGCCTTCTCAGGCGTCGTCACGACGACGGCCTCGTCGGCGCCGGCGATCGCGTTCATGAAGCCCTGCTCGATACCGGCCGGGCAGTCAATCAATACGAAATCATATTCCGTCTTCAACTGGTCGATGATTTCTTTCACTTGCTCCGGTTGGACCGATGTCTTATCTTTCGACTGGGCCGCAGGCAAGAGGTACATCTCTTCGAACCGTTTGTCACGGACGAGCGCCTGATGCAGCTTGCATTGCCCGTTGATGACGTCGACGAGGTTATAAATGCTCCGGTTGTCGAGTCCTAAGATGATGTCGAGGTTACGAAGACCGATATCGGTATCGACGAGACAGACCGAGTGGCCAGACAATGCGAGCCCCGTCCCAAGGTTCGCGGTTGTGGTCGTCTTTCCGACGCCACCTTTCCCCGACGTCACGACGATGGCCCGACCTTTCTTCACTTCTTTCGCTGTATGTACAGGCTCTACTACTTGCTCCATCAAACTCACCCTCTCTGTAATTCCATTGCGTATGCGTCTTTCAACCCAGTCATGACTTGACGGAGACGTGTCATTTCAATGCCTTGATTCGTCTGATAAGCGCACCCCATCTCGATTTCCGGAAGCTCTTCGTCTGACGAAAGCACATGGCCACCGATTGCTAAAAACTTCGGATGGAGCAGACTGGCAGTGATGACCGCTTCCTCCCATCCTTCGACACCGGCACGCACATTTCCTCGTATCGTCCCTAAACAATATATACTTCCCGTCGCCCGAACTTCAGATCCCGGGTTAATGTCTCCAATAATAAGCACCGACCCATCAAAGTCGAGCACTTGCCCGCTTCGAATCGTCCCGCTATGGTAGTGGAACGTCTTTTTGCCGTAGGTCGCTTTCGCCTCTTCAGTCAACATGACCTCGCTCGATAGCTCCTCGATATAAAAAACGCCATGACGAGCGACGACTTCACGAATTTGACGTGACAGCTCCTCGTCGATGTAACGAGTACCCGCGTGCAATTTGAGTGCAATCTTCCCAGAGGGCGGCTCCATTTCTTGTAATGTGGCCTCAAGCTCTCCGAGCACCTCATCGATGCCACTCCGTGGATTGAAGTGGATTGCAATACCATTGCGATGTCCTTTTATCGTAATATGTCGTTTACGCTCCATCATGGCTACCCTCTTTTCGCTACAGGTCGCGGTGCCACGTAGCGTGTCATCGGCACATACAACAGTGCGATGGCGACGGCGTTGGCAACGAGCGTCCCTGGAATCTGTTCAACTAATAGTGTTTGGATGGTCATGGTCGTCCCACCGACCGCCGTCATGACGCTAAAGATGCCAAGTGAAAATACGAGGATCATAAACGTGAACGTGATGACGACCGAGAAGAAGTTCTCACCTATATATTTTAACACGAAGCTGACTAAGAGAGGAATGAGTGAAAAAGTAAATAAGTAAATTCCGAGCAAGTCGGTATAGACGATGTCATACAACAGCCCGAAGACGAGTCCGAATCCGAATGCCGCCTCGAAGCGGCCATATAAACTGACGTACATCAAGCCGATCAATGTCAAATACAAGAACGGTGTCACGTAATGCCATGAAAAGATGGCGGCCCATGTCCCTTCAATAAGAAAGAGGAGGAACAGGGCGATGAACACTTTCATGTTACTCATCCGCTGCTCCTCCTTCCTCGGGACCCGTCAAGAACGGTTCGTCTACCAATCGATCGATGACAAACATTTGCGAGAACTCATTGAAGTCCGCTTCCGGTTTGATGCGGGCGACTTGAGACACGCCATACTCGTCCGTCTCAATCGACTTGACCGTTCCGATGACGAGGCCGGCCGGATAACGACCACCGAGGCCTGACGTGGACACGATCTCGCCTTCTTTCAACTTGACACTGTTCGAGACTTTCGTGAAGAAGAGCTCGTTCGTCTCACTATCGAAGCCATCGATTGTCCCATATGTTGCCTTGCCATCCTTGTCTTTGACGACGGCGGAGACATTGTTCGTCCGGTTGTTGTCCGAGAGGAGCTGCACTTGTGACGTGTAAGCGCTCGTTTGAATCACACGACCGACCATGCCACCAGCGGCCGTGACGGCCATGCCTTTCTCGACTCCCCGCTCTTCCCCGACGTTGATTGTCACATAACGTTGCCAGTCGTTCGGCGTCCGTCCGATCACTTCGGCGGGAATTACATCAAAGTCACGGAGCGACGTGTCGGCCGCCTCGATCATTTGCCGCAATTCTTCGTTCTCCCGGCGCAGGTCATCGGCCTCAACTGACACTTCCGCATATTTCGTCAAATGTTGTTTCAATTGACGGTTCTCTTCATAAATGTCTCGTACGTTCGAAATCGAGGACACGGTACTGTCCATCCAACCGATCGGCACCGTGAACACCCGTTGAACGTTCCAACCACATCACGCGTGACGTCTTGGTACCAGGCGGATTCCGACCGTCCTCGAATCGAAACCCCTAAAATCACAACGAATAATATGATACCGATCAGCGTGATGATGAGCTTTTTATTGCGTACGAACCGGCTCATCGTGTGTCACCACTCATCGACGCGACGAGATGCCTGATTTTGAACGGAGGACGTCCATCATTTCAAGAGATTTTCCCGTACCGATTGCGACGCAATCGAGCGGTTCATCCGCGACGAGCGTCGGGATATGTGTTTCGTCCGAGATGACATCATCCAAGTTTTTAAGGAGTGCACCACCGCCTGTGAGGACGATACCGCGGTCCATGACGTCAGCGGCAAGTTCCGGCGGCGTCTGCTCGAGCGTTTGTTTCACACCGGCAAGAATTGCTTCAACCGTATCCGATAATGCTTCGCATACTTCAGCAGCCGAGACTTCGATTTGTTTTGGAAGACCTGTCACGAGATCACGACCTCGGATTTCCATTTTTTCAGTCTCGTTCGACGCGTCGATTCGAGCTGACCCGATTTCCATCTTAAGCGTCTCTGACGTCCGCTCCCCGATCATGAGGTTATATTTGTTTTTGATATAACGAATAATGGCGTCATCCATTTCGTCACCACCGACACGAATCGATTGACTCGTCACGATGCCGCCCAGTGAAATCACTGCGACTTCGGTCGTGCCGCCACCGATATCAACGACCATCGAGCCTGTCGGTTCCCAAACCGGGAGACCGGCACCGATTGCTGCCGCGAACGGTTCTTCGATTGTGTACGCTTCACGTGCGCCCGCTTGCTTGGCTGCGTCTTCTACAGCGCGTTTTTCGACTGATGTGATACCACTTGGTACACAGATCATGACGTTCGTTTTTGATGAGAACAATCCGCTCTTCGACTTCTGAGCTTGCTCCATGAAGTATTTGATCATCGTCGCTGTCGTCTCGAAATCGGCGATAACCCCATCTTTCATCGGACGGCGTGCCGTGACGTTACCTGGCGTACGTCCAATCATATCTTTGGCCTGGTTACCTACGGCCTCAATTCTACCTGTATCTGTGCGGAACGCCACTACGGACGGTTCACGAACAACAATGCCTTGACCCTTTACATAAACGAGCGTGTTTGCCGTTCCAAGGTCGATTCCGATTTCTCGGTTAAAACTACGAAACATACGTGCTGCTCCTCTCTTGGTTACACTATTTTTTATTATAACGGAAAAATCATGTTTGAAAACGTTCATTCGATTACAGGTTATTTACAATAACGTTCATCTCAGTCCTGTCTCACCGTATATTAGTGTGCCTTCTTTTCGACAAAAACGCAAATCAAAAAAGCAAGCGAGTGTAAGCGCCTGCGTGAATCGTTACGGGTTCTCGTCAAATCTGCTTCATCGCTTCGAACACGGCGGTTTGAAGCATCGGTCGGTTTGTGTCATCCAATTTCATGAAGAAGCTCTTTAAAAACGTTTTCACGTTATGAACGACGTGCCAATATTGCTCGGGTTCGAGTTGCTGTTTTTGTGCGCTCAATTGGGCCGGCAGACCGTCTAATAGAACGACGATTTCGTGCTCGTCCATCCCGCGCCCGAGTAAGGCGAAGATGGGATTCAGCAACCGCTCATCCTCATCATGCACATAAATGCTTGGAATCATCACTTTGTCCCACAGCGCCTCGAGCATCTCGCCGAACTCCGTCTCATCAAGGTGCGGATGCAAAGCGAGCTCGTCGAAGGCATCGGCCACATGGGCGATCGAATGGGCCCAGCCTTTGCCGGGCACATAACCTCTCGTGTCGATTTCACAATCGAGATAGGCCAGGAGCTTCGCCTTCAACATATCGAGATCCGCTTCCGATAAAAATCCACGTTGACGGTCCTGATACACGATCAAGGCGACCAACAGCGTCGAGAACGCCCGCGTGAAGACGGTATCTGATGCCGTCTCCCCGATGCCGTGGAACAAATGGTATTTGAGCGTTGTCTGGAACATGTCCGTCAACTGTTCGTCCGTCAGTTGCTCGTCTTCGATGATGAATCGATAAAACAGCGTATAAATCAATTGGTCCCGAAGCTCCGCATCCGTTGAGCCGATGTGATGGAGCATCGACTGGAGGACCCGTTCCTCGTCCAAGTCGTGCAACCGAACCTTCCCGTCCTTGATGTCCGTCAGTATCACTTTCAAATCCTGTTCGTGATAAATGGTTCTCTTATTCATGTCGCGTCACTTTCCTTCTTGGTAGATCGTGTTGAAATGTATACTCCTCGTTTTCGACGCCACAGCGGATGACTCCTCTAAACAAAAAAGCAGGCATGTCTGCCCGCTTTACACATCAGCCGTTCATATACCCTCGCTGCTTCATGCTGACGTAATGCCCCTCCCCGATGATGACGTGGTCGAGGCAAGCGATGCCGACGATGTGCCCGGCCTCGACGAGCCGCTCCGACACCTCGATGTCTTCCCGGCTCGGAGTCGCGTCCCCGCTCGGGTGGTTATGGACGGCGATGAAACACGCCGCCGACAGTTTGAGCGCCTCGCGGAACACGTCGCGCGGATGGACGATCGATGAATTGAGCCCGCCAACGAACAGCGTCTTGCGGGCGATGAGCTGGTTCTTCGTGTTCAAATACAGGCAGATGAAATGTTCTTGATTCAACAGCCGGAGCTCATCACGGAGCAGTTCATAGGCGTCCTGGGGCGAACGGATTGTCGGCGTCTCCACTTTCGGTTCCTCAACGTAACGGAGACCGATTGCGAACGCCGCGAGCAGCTGCTCGGCTTTCTTCTTCGTCATGCCCTCGATTTGACAGAGATCGCTCACGGACGCCTGCGATAGCGCCCGGAGCGTCGGATACACATCGGACAGCCGTCGGGCCGTCTCGTGCGGGTCGCCACCCCTGCCCCCGATTTGGAGCAGCCGGGCGATCGCGGATTCAACACTTCGGTCGAGCACCATGGTCATTCCTTCACCAACTTTCGCTTCATTCACAGAAAGCGCGGCGATACCCCGTGTCGTCCGAGCGTCTCGACGAGCGGACGGATCGGCAGACCGACGACGTTATAAAAGTCTCCTTCGAGCCGTTCGACGAACAGACCGCCCGATCCTTGGATGCCGTAAGCGCCGGCTTTATCGTACGGCTCCGTCGAATCGAGGTAGCCGTCGAGCCACGCGTCCGGGATGTCGATGAACGTGACGTGCGTCGTCGTGACGAACAAGTCTTGCCGCTCGGGCCCGATGATGCTGACGCCGGTGAGCACTTCATGCATCGCCCCCGAAAGTCGTTGCAGCATGTCCCGCGCGTCGTCCCGGTCTGTCGGCTTCTCTAAAATCGTCCCGTCTAAGACGACGACCGTATCCGAGCCGATGACGATGGCGTCACGGTTGTTTCTGGCGACGTCCATCGCTTTCTCGCGGGCGAGACGTCCGACATAGGCATCCGGGTGTTCTTGTCCGTTCGTTCCTTCGACGACGGTGGACGGAATCACCTCATGCGTGATGCCAGCCTGGCTCAACAGCTCGGTTCGCCGCGGTGACATCGAGGCGAGGATGACACGTTTCTGTGTTGGTTTCATTGTAACGACTCCTTCCATATGTGCGTAACGGGCTTCTTTCCTGTATCACAGTTCACTGTCGATTGTAGGCAAACGTGCACACAAACACAATCCACGGCCCCTCAAAAAAACGTCCCTTTTTTCCAAAGGGACGTTCGGATCATGGCGTCGTATAGTCATACACCGGAATATCTTTCGGCGTGAATGTCTGCTCCGGTACGTAACGGTCCGGGACAAGTTGATCGAGATCAGGGCGATAAAACGCGTCGAGTTCGACCGTGAAGTCGAGCGGCTCAGCCGTCTCGGTCGTGTTCGGTCCCGTCTCCGTCGGTCCAGTGAATTGGACCGTGCGCAAGATGTGAATCCGGTTCATCGACTCGACCGACTCAAGGAACAAGACAAGCGACTCGTACGTGTCCGCTTGGAGCGAGACCGTCGAGCGGACCGACGAAGCGTTGACCGGCGTGATGTCGACCGGTTCAGCCGGTTCAGCTGTCGCGCTCACGTCGTTCGGTTCCGGCTCGTCGATGTCTTCCGGCACTTCCGATTCGGCGACGACCCCATCGGCGAAGGCGATGCTCGTCACGCGGACGTCAGAGAGCTGACTCGCCTGCGACAACGTCTCGACGACGGTGTCAAGCGCTGCTTCCGTCGGGACGCGCGTCTGCAGGCGCTGCGAGTCGGCGACGTCGACGACTTCGCCTTCTTGGCGCAACAGTTCGAGCTTCGTCTGTTCAAGCGACAGTTCCCGTTCGAGCGATTTGACGTTGCCTTGGTGGATGAAATACTGGTAACCAAAATAAGACGGCACGGCGATGGCCGCGAACAAACAAATCGTGAAAATCAAATAAATGGTCGAGCGTTTCATTCGCTCACCACCTCCTCATCGGTCGTCTCTTCCGTCTCGCCGTCCGGTGTCTCCCCCTCTGGAGTTTCCCCTCCCGGCGTCTCCGGTTCGGCATCGATGAACGTGAAAGTGAACTCGCCGATGTAGCGCGGAAGCGGTTCGTCTATCGAATCGAGCACGCTCGGCGACTGGGTGGGATCCGTGTTAGTGTCCGTCTCTTCCTGTTCCGTCTCCGCTTTCGTCTCGGTCGTCACTCCGAGCAGTTTGACGTTCTCGAATCTTGGGTCGTTCAAGAGCGAGCGTTGGAACACGTTCAAATCGGCGAGCGTCTCGAACTGGGTGCGCACGCTCATGAGCGAACCGTCGGCATAATTATACGTCAACACGTAGCCCGTCGGCGGCAGTTGTTCCGTCAACGCCCGCAGCGCGGGTACGGCCAACTTTTCTTCAGCCGTGAGCGCAGTCACCGTCTGCTCGAGCGACAGGACTTGCTGCCCCTTCGAATTCACTTGCTCGGTCTGATAGATGCGGACGAGCTGCAACTGTTCTTCAAGTTGCGCCTCGTTTTGTGTCAACTCGTTCACTTCATAGAACAAGTAACCGGTCGCGCCGCCGCCAATCAACAGCGCGAGCAGGCTCGCGATAATCGGCCAACGGAGCGTCACATCGGTCGAGTTGATGAAGTTAGCATCGTGTTCCTTGTCGAGCGTCGCCATACCGAGGAGCGGCAACATCTGATGTGACAATGGCGTCGCGTGAGAGAGCGGGAGCGGGTCAGCGATTCGTTTGACCGGCACCATCGCTTCACTTTCGATCGTTCGGACGAGGCTGTCGAGGTTCGGGACCGTCCCCGAGACGAGCAACTCATCAATCGGACGCCCGTCCGTCCGGAGCGAGTAACGATAGAAATCGAGGAAGCGGGCGAGTTCGTTCAACCACTCATCTGTCTGCGTCGCGAGCGTCTCCTTCGAGCCGCTGTATGTATACGTGATGATTCCGTCTGTCGTCTCGGCGCGGTACGGGAGGTCCGTCTCGATGGCCCGGATGAACCGGATTTGCCCTTCCTCGAGGACGAGCAACTGGTGCGCGAACGGTGTCACGTGCCAGAGGAGCGTCGATTTGAGCGGGTCGAGCGTCTCGAGTCGGCTCACGCCGGTCGCGATCGCGACCGGGCGTGGAACGATTTTTTTCAATTGGAACCCGCGTTTCTTCATGTAGGCGCGGATGGCTTTCGTCAAATCGACCGAGACGGCGTGGAGCATGACCTCGGTCTTCGTCTCCGTTTCGCCGAGCACCTCGTAGTCGAAGGCGACGTCGTCGAACGGCAAGATGATCGAGCTGCCGATCTCCATAAACAGATAGCCGCGAATCTCATCTTTCGGGATCGTCGATGGAATCTCGACTTTGCGGGACAACACTTCGGTCTCGGCCATATCGACGGCACAGACCATCCCTTTTCGTACTTTCAGTTTACGGCACAGTTCATCGAAAGCGAGACCGAATGCGTTCTCGTCTTCAATCCGTCCCCCCACGTAAGCGCCTTTCGCCAATTGGACGGACGCGCTACGCTTGAACACGCCTTGTTTAATCACGGCCCCGTGGATGCTGAGCGCATCGAACGAAAAATACGCGACCGTTCCTTTCTCTATAGACCGGCTCATGCTGGTTTCCCCCTACATCAAATCAAAATACCAATCAAAAAAGCGTTCGCTGAACCAAAACGTCAGCATCGTGCCGAGTGCGATCGACGGCACGAACGGAATCGGCTGTTTGCGATCCATTCGTTTCAAGCCGATGAGCGTCACTCCGACGATCGCGCCAATCAAGCTCGATAAAAAGAGTGCGACGAGGACGTCGCGCGGCCCGAGGACGAGCCCGATTACTGTAAATAGTTTGACATCGCCGGCCCCAAGTCCCCCCTTGGAGACGAAAAAAACGGTGGCGAGGACAGCGAAACCGAGTGCGGCCCCGGCAATCGGGCTCCACCAGACCACACCCGCGCTATAGGCGAGCAATAGGAGGACCGGTGCCGTGAACATGAGAATCACGTTCGGAACGAGCATCGTCGACAAGTCCGACATCGCCAAAGCGAGGAGCGTCGATAAGAAGACGAACGCGAGGAGCGTCGTGAGGCTGAAGCCATACAGCCAGAAGCTATAGGCGTAACCAACCGCTCCAAGCAATTCAAAGAGCGGGTACGTCGGCGCGATCCGCCCGCCACAGCCGCGGCATTTCCCGCGCAGGAACACGTAACCGAAGACCGGAATCAGCTCCCAAGCGGATAAGACGTGTCCGCATGACGGACAATGCGAGCGCGGTGTGACGATGGACTGTTTGCGTGGCACGCGGAGCCCGACGACGTTCGTGAATGACGTGATGACGGCCCCGAGGACGAGGCTATAAATGAGTCCAATGAGTTCATCCAATCAAGGTCACTTCCTTACTTGTAAGTATATGCCAAAAACAGAAAACCGGCTAGGCTGAGCGAGTGCCCAGCGCCAGCCGGAAAACAGTTTATTAAGGCTTAGTAACGGGAGCTAAGTTTGTACTATCTTTAGTAAGCGCTTTTTCACCTTTGTTTTCGAATTTAAATTTAGAACCTACCAAAGTGGTTGCGTAAGTATAATTACCTCCACCTTCAGTAATTTTTACCAATGCAGTAGTATAGTTTTCTCCAAATGGATCTTGAAGATTTGAAATGTACTTTGAACCATCTGCTTTAGTTGCGTCCTTAGTTTCAGTTCCAACAAACACCAACTCAACTGACTCTCCAGCTTTAACTGGGTTCGATGCTGTATACAACTTGGCTGAACTCACCATCTGCTTCGCATCGGCAACCATCGCATCCTTCTTCGAGTTCTCGATAATCCCACCAATTGCGACAACGGCGATGGCTGCGATAATTCCTAAAATAACGACGACGACGAGCAACTCGACGAGTGTGAGTCCGCGCTCATCTTTCAATTGTTTGGCATCTTGCCAAATCATTTTCATTTTCTCTAACATGATTCATTCTCCCCTTTTTTGTATTGTGCTGTGTTGTGTGCCGCATCCATTACATTTGACCTAATTAAAAGTAGAACAATTTTACTATACATTCAAAATTTGGAGTTGAAAAGTAGTTTATATGCATAAACTAAGAAATTTCTACTGATTTTGGATATCTCCATAAATTTGGAACATCGGGACGACGATGGCGATGACGATGACCCCGACAATGCTCGCCAAGACGACAATCAACAGCGGCTCGATGATGGACTTCAATCGGTCCGTCGTCGTCTCGACTTCGGTCTCATAGAACTCCGCGACCTCGTTCAACATCGAGTCCAAATCCCCGCTCTCCTCGCCTACAGCAATCATTTGCGTCATGAGCGGTGGAAAGCTATCGTTCCGTTCGAGCGGTTCATGGAGCGGGAGTCCTTGTGCCATCATCTTGCGCGCCTCGCCGAGTCCTTTTCGGATGACACGGTTCGAGACAATTTTTTCAGTGATCTCAATTGCCGATAAAATCGGGACCGCCGCTTGCAGCAAGACGGCCAAACTTCGGGTCAATAACGCGATTTGCGACTTTAGGACGATCGGCCCGAAAATCGGCATCTTCAACAGCAATCCATCAATCACATACCGTTCCTTGTCGCGCTTCAACATCCACATAAAGACGAGCAGTGCGAGAAGTGCCCCGCCGAAGATGAGCCACCAATAGGCGGCGACGAAATCGGAAACGGCGACGACGATGCGTGTGATGAGCGGCAGTTCTCCACCGAGCTGGCCGAAGATGCTCGCAAACGTCGGGACGACGTTCACCATGAGGAACGCGACGACGCCGATGGCGACGATCGACACGACGAGCGGATACGTCAACGCCGAGATGACTTTCCGTTTGACGTCATATTGTTTTTGGAGCTGGAGCCCGATTTGGTCGAGCGCCTCCTCCAAGTTCCCGCTCGCCTCACCTGCGAGCGCCATCGAGCTGAAGAAGTTCGAGAATACGCGCGGATGTTTCTTGATCGCCTCCGAGAACGCGATCCCTTCGCGCAAATCGTCCTCGACTTGGCTGAGCGTCTTCTTCAACACTTTCGATTCGGTCTGGACGCGCAAGATAGACGTGGCCCGGACAATCGGCACACCGGCCCGGATGAGCGTCGCGAACTGGCGCACGTACATAATCAAATGTTCAATCTTGACCCGCTCCGGGAGCAGATTGACTTCTTTATTCAATCCTGTCGACTCGAGTTCGGCGAGCTCGGTGACGAGGATCGATTCTTGGCGCAACTTTTCTTTCGCTTCGCGGAGCGAGACGGCAGTGACCCGCCCTTTCTTACGCTTCCCGTTCAGCAGTTTACCTTCGTATTGGAAGATGGCCATTCAGTCACCTCTCTTCATTTGGTACGGCGTTCGGGTTGATGACGCCTTGACGGACGAGCTGTTCGATCGCCATGTCCATCGTCTGCATCCCGTTCTGCCGGTTCGTCTGGATGACGGTCGGGAGTTGGAACTCCTTCTCGTTCCGAATCAAGTTGGCGACGGCCGGATTGCCGATCATGATCTCCATCGCGGCGACACGACCTTTCGGCACGTCGACACGCGGGAAGAGACGCTGACTGACGACACCGAGCAGGACGTTGGCGAGCTGGGTCCGGATTTGGTCCTGTTGCTCGGCCGGGAACGCGTCGATGATGCGGCTGACGGTCGACATCGCACTCGACGTGTGGAGTGTCGCCATGACGAGGTGGCCCGTCTCGGCGGCCGTCATCGCCGTCGAAATCGTCTCGAGGTCGCGCATCTCACCGAGCAAGATGACGTCCGGGTCTTGCCGGAGCGCGGCCCGCAGACCGTCGACGAACTTCATGACGTCGGAGCCAATCTCGCGTTGGTCGACGATGCTCTGGTCGTGCGAATGCAAATATTCAATCGGATCCTCGAGCGTGATGATTCGTTTCCGCTGCGTCCGGTTGATCTCATGGATCATCGCGGCGAGCGTCGTCGATTTCCCTGATCCCGTCGGTCCGGTGACGAGGATGAGCCCGTACGGCTTCTCGATCAGTCGCTTTAGCACTTGCGGCAAATCGAGCTCGTTCATCGTCGGGATTTCCCCGGAAATGGAACGGAATGCAATCGCGACCGTGCCTCGTTGGTAATAGGCGTTGACGCGGAACCGCGACACGCGCGGGACCCCGAACGAGAAGTCGAGGTCGCGCTGCATCTCGAGACGGCCCCGCATCTCTTCGGTCATTATGTTTTTCAAATAGCTTTCGATATGGAGCGGCAACACTTTCTCGTCACCCATCGTGATGAGGCTCCCGTCGACCCGGATGATCGGCGGCGAGCCTGCGGTCAAATGGATGTCCGAGGCGCGTTGTTCGACCGCCTTTGTTAAAATCACTTCAATCGACTGATGGATCATAGGCTCACTCCGTTATCACTGTTCTCAATATTTCCTCGGTATTCGTCAGCCCGAGCGCGACTTTCTCAAGCCCATCGGCGAGGAGGAAGCGGACGCCTTGGTCTTTCGCATAGGCGACCATCTCGGCCTCCGTCGCCTGGTTCATGATGAGACGGCGCAATCCTTCATCGATTGGCACGACCTCATGGATGGCGAGCCGTCCGCGGTAACCTGTGAAGTTACATGACGCACAGCCGTTACCGCGCATGATCCGGTCGACCGGGACGCTTTCAGCGGCGAACAGTTCCTGTTCCCGTTTCGAGACCGGCTGTTCATGACCGCAGTCCCGACAGACGCGACGGACGAGCCGCTGAGCGACAAGCCCGGACGTCGATGCGGCGACGAGGAACGGTTCGACCCCCATGTCAATCAAGCGGGTGATCGAGCTTATGGCCGAATTCGTATGTAACGTCGACAATACCAAGTGACCGGTCAACGATGCCCGGATGGCAATCTCGGCCGTCTCGGTGTCCCGAATCTCTCCGACCATGACGATGTTCGGGTCTTGACGCAAAATCGAACGCAGACCCGACGCGAACGTCAAGCCGACTTTCGAATTGACTTGCACTTGGTTGATGCCGTCGAGTTGATACTCGACCGGGTCCTCGACCGTGATGATGTTTTTGGATTCATCGTTCAGTTCGCGCAGCGACGCATAGAGCGTCGACGATTTCCCTGACCCGGTTGGCCCGGTGATGAGGATAATCCCGTTCGGCCGTTTCAGCATGTCGCGATACACTGCCTCGTTTTTGTCGCCGAAGTCGAGTTTCGTCAAATCGGTCAACCCTTCCGACGAGTCGAGCACCCGGATGACGATTTTCTCGCCATACATCGTCGGGAGCGTCGAGACGCGGAAGTCGTATGGGCGGCCCCGGAGCGTATATTTGATACGTCCGTCTTGTGGCAAGCGGCTCTCGGTGATGTCTAGGTTACTCATGACCTTGAGGCGCGTCAGCATGACGCTTTGAATCTTCTTCGGATAGATGGCTTCGGTCCGGAGGTCACCATCGACCCGAAAACGGACGTGCAACTGTTTCTCGTGCGGGTCGAAGTGGATATCTGAGGCTCGTTGGTCGATGGCGCTCAAGAAGAGCTGATTGACGAGCCGGATGACCGGCGCGTCATCTCGCGACGCCGTCTCCTCGCGATCGAGTTCCGGAGCTTCTTCTTTTAAAATCTCGATGAGTGACGCATCCATCTCGTAATAGCGTCCAATCGTCTTGCGAATCTGTTCGCGCGTGGCGATCCCGACCTCGATGTTCATTCCCGTCTGCAGACGCACGTCATCGATGGCGATCAAATCGAGCGGGTCCGCTGTCGCGATGAACAGCGTATTGCCTTGTAACGAAATCGGCATGATGTCATGTTTTTGGGCGATGACTTTCGGGACAAGTTTCGTCACGGTGACATTGATGTCTTCTGAATATAATGAAATGACCGGCACGTTCAACTGCTCGTGCAACACTTGAATCAGTTGCGTCTCGGTCAAATAGTTCAATCGCATGAGCGCGTCCCCGAGTTTCTCCCCGGTCCGCTTTTGAGTAAGTGCTTCGTCTAGCTGTGCTTGCGTGATCATCCCCGCCTCGACGAGCATCCCGCCGAGCCGTTTCTTCATTCGTCTCAACTTACTTCACCATCCTCTGTGGTACCTCCTGTGCGACGTCTCGCTGTTCGATGAACGCACTGAGTGCCGCACCGCCTGCCAAACCGAGGGCGAGGAGGACCCACGCCCACCACGTCCGCTCGAGCCCTTCGACATACAGGCTATACACGCCGAGCGAGAGCACGGCGACGAGTAACGAGATGACTCCTTTCGTCTCCCGCTTTCGAACGTATGGAATCGATAAGGCGAACACGGTCAATGTGGCAAGTACCCAAAAGGCGATCAAAATCAAATAACCGATCATCCGACTGCCCCCTCACTTGGCACCGGGTCCTGGTCATACACCGGTGGCTGTTCTTCAAACTCATTCAATCCGTCATCCTCTACATCGTCATCGAACGGGTCATCTTCCAGTGATTCGTCCGGGAAAGTTGGAATCACCGGTTCGACCGGTTCAGGAGGCGGGAGCGGGACGGAACTTTTCGTCACGATCTCCGGGATCGGCTCGTAAAAATCAAACCCGAGCAGTTCGAGCGACTCGCCCGTATCCGTGATGAGGACACGATACAGTTTGCCCGACTCCCCGGTCTGACCGGACTGGGTCACAGACGAACTGCCGGCCGTGAGTGACGGCGAGAAACGGACGATGTTTTGATATGGGACGCTCGTCACGTCTTCGACGCGCGACTCGTACGCTCCAACGAATACCTTACCGAGCAATTGGACCGTCATCGCGTTCCCTTCTTCGATCACGATGAGCGCGTACGGTGTCTGTTCCGTGTTCTGTACGGCGAAGTTCGAGCGCTCGTCGACTTTGACATCATAGCCGAGCTCGATACCGGTCGGGAGCGTCTCATGTTGGACCCGTTCTAGGATTTGGAACGGTGTCGCCGCGAACAATTGATACATCGAGGAACCGAGCGTGCTGAGCGCCTCAAAATCTTCTCCGAACGCTTTCAAGCTGAAGATGTCCCCTGCTTTCATCTCGAAGCCGTTCATCCGCTCGAGTGCCGAGCGCATCGCTGGCGTCGGACTGACCGTGATCGAAGCGACGACTTCACTCTCCGTCGCCATCATCTCGAGGACGACGTCTGAGTTCAAATTCGAGGCGGCTTCGACGAGCGGCGGGGTCACCATCGAGAGCGTCACCGGTTGGTTCTCTAAGTACGGTGTCAATCGCTCTTCATCGACCTTCGTGACGAGCGGATATGTACCCGATTCAGTGACCGCCTTGAGTGTCGCGTCGACGTTGAACGAGACGACATCTTTGCCGACCTCGATCACCGTCCCATCGACGAGCGTCACCGTGAACGGCGTGTTGTTGAAGTCTTTGATGGCGTTATCGATTCGGACGATCGCTTCTTCTTTCGTCATCCCCGACACGTCGATGCCGGCCACGGTCGTCTCTTTATATGTAGCAGTCGTCTTCGCCGAGGCATCAAGATAGTTCACGAGCCCGATCGTCGGCAACGACACGAGCAGGACTAGCCCCGCCAGGATGAACAGGTGCATCCCATATCGCTTCATTCCATTTCCCCCTCTATTTCAAGTCAAAAGAGACTTTTGAATTACTATCCGTTCCCACTGTAACTTTAGTATAATATGCATTGTACAGAAAATAACAATTATTTCAGATGAAAAGTCTCTTTTTTCCTGTCTTTAAATGAATATTGAAAAGGAGGTCAATGCGTTGGACCGTTCCGAACAAGGTTTCACGCTCGTCGAAGTTCTCGTCTCGATCGTCGTCGTCTCGATCCTGGCATTATCGCTCATGAATATCTTCTCCCAAAGCTTACGGATCACCTCCTCGGATCTTGACCGGACCGTGGCGAACCAAGTCGCCCAAAACACGCTCAATACGTTGAAGCGCCGTGCAGCCGAGACACGGGACCCGATCGATATCGCGGCGCTCCAACAGACACCGGCCAACGTCTGCGATTTATGTGACGTCACCATCAATGGGCGCGCCTTCAATGTGACCATCCTCTCTCCAGGCAACGAATTACCCGCCGACCTCGTCAACGTCGAGATTACCGTCGCCTCGGAGACGTTGCTCAAACCGATTACGTTGAAAGGAGTGGTGACGAATGCGACGCTTCAAGATAAGTTCCCTGAGACGGACGTTCCAGAGCTTCCGTGACCGTGAGGACGGCGTCACGCTCGTCGAGTTGTTGCTCGCACTCGTCATCTCTGCCATCTTCGCCGGCATCGTGATCACCGTCTTCTTGTCCGGCTCGCTCGGTTTCCGTCTGACGAACGACACGAGCTCGCTTCGAAGCGAGGCCGACTATTTGATCACGAGTGTCCTCCAGGACATCAACCGGACCGAGTTCGACGCCTTGACCGTCAACGGGGAAACATATTCGTTCCACCGCCTCCATACCCCACGCATCTCGACGGAAGGGATCCTGTATCGTCAAGGCGATTATATGGAGGACGCCGTGCTCGAGCTCGACCCGTCGAGCTTTGTGACGAACAACCCTGACGTCATCGTTCAGTCCGTCGACATCGACCTCCGCGACAAAGTAACCGATCCAAGGCGCGGACGTGAGGCATATATCACTTCTGGATTGATTGAAATTCAAGTAACACTCGCCTCTCGTGAAGATACGACGCTCGTCAAAACGTTCACGAGCACCATCCCGTTATGAAAAGAGGGAGTCAAATGAAACAAGATGAACGAGGCTATGTCCTCATCCTCGTCCTCGTGACGATGGCGGCACTCGCCGTCCTCTCGCTCGCAGCGATTCAAGTCAACTTGGCCACGAACAAGCAGACGAATATCCGTGTCGACGAGACGCAGCTCGATACCGACGTCAAAGGCGTGCTCGACGTGCTCGTCGCCGATTTGCGGACGACGTTCCCGCTCCACGATGCAGATGTTGTTCAACCGTATATGGAGAACCAAGCAGCATTTCAAGCGAAAGTCGCGACGGTGCTCCAGGCGAACACGCTCTATACGGGTGATTTGCAATCGGGCGACAACGACATCCGTTACTCGATCACCCGCTCGACGGCGGACCAGGCGAACGCGCCGTTCACGACGGTGTTGACGCTGACGGCGACCGGGACGACGAAAGCGAAACCGGAACAGCCGATGCAGACGAGCACGTATAGCCAGGAAGTGTACGTGACGGCGTTACCGTCGTTCCTCTATTACGTGCTCGGATCGGACGATGTACTGACGATAAACGGGCCACCGTCCATTAGGGGTAATATGTACGCTGGTAAGCAACTTGATTTGAAGCGAGATGCGACTTACCAACTAGAAAATAGCAAAAGGACGCTCAACAACAACCCGACCAGCCGGTTCTACACAGACGGTAAGATAGACTTAGGAGATACCGCAAAGTGCAATGGTTGCGACTTCCCCAACTATTTTGCGACTAGTACCACTCCAGGCGCCTCCGAGCGACCTAATATCGGTCCGGTCGACAGCTCGTTCTCTAAGTTCAACTTCGACTACTCAATTGTCCAATATGTAAACCGTCACAAAGGAACCTCTACTGTAGATTTTCCTTATGACCAACCACCACATGTATCAATCTTTTTAAAAAACAGTCTTCGTTTTTCAGCGTATGACTACGGACGTCCTAAAGAAGCAGACTTTATTCCGTTTTTAAGACAGACATTCGTGAAAGAAAACGCCAGCGAACCAGACGTGTTTTTCACTAACTACATCGACACACAAAGAGTTGACCAAATTCAAGAACTTAAAATCCTTGAGTCACCTCTTGGAAGAGATACACCAATGATTATTAGCGATTCAATCGCCGATTCAACTGTACCGCTTCTACTTGACGGGGACGTTGTTATCGAAGGAACGCGCGATATCACAATCAGTCGCCCACTCATTGTGAACGGTAACTTGACGATTCGCGGTAAAGTCGCTTTCAACACGACCGTCTATTCTCTGAAGGATGCGTTTATTGACCGGGCTGAAATTCGCGGTGTTTCCTCAGAACAAGACAGTTCACTCGTCTTGCTTGCAAAAGGAAAAATACTCCTCAATCGGATTGACGAATTCCGTAACTCGTCGTCCCCTCTTCAGGCGTTTCTATATAGTGACTCTGAACAACCCACGCGTGTCTATGCCGTCGGCTCGATTGTAAACATCAAAGGCGGCTTGTTCAGCAAAGGACCACTCGAAGTAAACACGTTCCGCGGGTCGTTCAAATCACTACCGCAGCAGACGAATAAACAAGCTTACTTCACTCCTGGGAATGCGATTTCCTCTCCAGACGTCGACGATTCCCGTCTCGTCATGGAATATAACGAGGGTGTGTTCCGTCAGATTGAGACGCTACCGGTCACGAACCAGTTACAATTGTTTGTTGGGCAACAACTGAAGAAATGACAAAGAGGCTGCTCGCGTGAGCAGCCTCTTTGAGTATCTGGATTAATAGAAATCGCCAGACGGATCTTCGGTTCCTGGGTTCGGATCCGTGCCAGCTTTGACGCGAACGTAGAACGTTTGGCTAATGACTTTCGGCCCTTCTCCTCTTTCAAAGGATTTACTGACGTCCTCCGTGACCAGAATGATTTTCGCGATACCCGGCTTCAAGAGTGTCAATACGCCGTCTTTTGCTGTCATGACATCCGTTCCTTCAAGGACAGTCAGACCGTAACCTGTCACGTTTGCCGTCTCTGGCCAGAACTTAACCGGGTAGGTATATGGACTTTGGCTCATGTAGAGAACTACGTTCGGTGTAGACACCTTCTGTGGATACTCATTCACGTAGACGGATGCGGTTTTAGAATGCTCTGAAAAATCAGCTAACTGACCGACAATCTCAACATTTCCTTGGCTACCATGTTCAGCTTGTACGACCACTGCCGCACCATCGGGTGACAAACTAATCGCACTCGAATTTGATGTCCAAGTTGCATTTAGTTGTTTTGCAATAGCAGAATTATCGTCTTTAAACTGATTCAAGGTTAGTGTCTTCGTCTGTTTAACAATCTCCCCGTCTTTTAAATAAACCCAAAGCTTTGTAGTTTCCGGTGTGACTGTAAGTTTAGGCAATTTTACGTCTACTCTTAAATCATTCGATTTTGCAATGTAACCGTTGGGATATTTATAGGTGGCGCGAACAATTGTTTCACCGACCTTCTTCGCTTCTATAGTTGCAGAACCTTTTTCATTAGTTTTTAGTTTCAAGATGTCTGAATCGACGACTTCCCAGCTAATAGCTGAATCGCTTACTGAGTCAGGCGAAAACTTAGCTCTTAGAGGAGTTTCTTCTCCGACATAAAGTGTTAAGTTATTAGGAATTGTAATATCTATTCCTTTGACAGTAACTACTTCAGTACTTAATGCTCCTGGGTTATTTTCATAAGAGCGATTATGCTTGATCGATCCTTGACCGGCATGATCTGCGTAAAAAGTATATTTGTACTTTCCCGTATCAAATGAGTAGCTTCCCGGTTCTTTCGCAGAAAGGGGTATCGAAAAAGACTGTATGATTTCATTTTCTTGAAGGTCATTACACTTCTTCTCAATTCCTGCTTTTTTCTTTCCGCAGACAATATTGATATTACCTGTTAACGTTCTCTTATCTCTGTCAAAGTGAAACCCTTCAGGTAAATTTACATCCTTAGGAACGTCAAAACCAACTGGGATGGTCTCGACAAACTCAGCATCCCATTCAATTAACGCATAAGAGTTCATGTCTGGACCTTTCGACTTTTTCCCCGAGTCATCCACTGTGTTTAAAATCATGTTTAGGTCAAAGGTATAAGTAAGTGTAAATTCTGATCCCACCCAGCCCGTAATTGGAGAAATTGTTCGCTTCACTTCTCCAATGATTGGACTGGCAGATTGTTCAATTTCTATCTTTTTAGCGAAAGCTGTAGAATAAGCAATCGATATCATCAACATACCTACAATAATTACTAACCCGTACTTGGATCTTAGCTGCCTCTTCATCGTTGTGCCTCCAGTCGGTTTGTCGTCACACTTCTTCAGTTAATTCATACCCCTTTTTCTTCCTATTCACAAGCGGTTTTTTTCAAACTTTGGAAATAGGTTCTGACCTCACTGATGAAGTAGAGCGACCCCGTCACGACGAGCGTCTCGGATTTCGGTGTTTCGAGCCATGATGCCAACCAATCCTGCCAGTCCACGTAACGGGCCCCGTCGGCAATCAGACTGTCTTTCGTTCGGGTACGCGGAAAATCGAACGTCGTCTCATAGACGTCCGCTACCTTCTCGAGCGACGCAATCATCGCCTCGCGGTCCTTGTCCGCGAGAATGGCGGCGAGCACGGTCACGTCACGCTCGAGTTTTAACTGTTCGACGAGCGCGGCGACGCCTTCCGCATTATGCGCCCCGTCGAGCACGATGCGAGGCTGTCTCGAGATGAGCTCATAGCGTCCCGGATGTTGCGCCGACTCGAGTCCCGCTTGAATGGCTTCCGCCTTCCAGCCGAGGTGGCGCGCGACGGCGACGGCACACGCCCCGTTATACGCTTGATGGTGTCCGGTCAATCCGAGCGTCACTGGATCCAATCCATCATATGTGACGACCGTGTCGGTCCCGTCCTCGATTGATGTGACGAGTGGAGTGACGTCGTGAATCGATGCGTCCATCGCCTCTCCTTGTCGCTTGAGCAACGCGATCAACCGTTCATCCGTCAAACTGTGGAACATCGGCACGCCCGGCTTCATGATGCCAAACTTCTCGAGCGCGATCTCTTCGAGCGTGTCGCCGAGAATCCCTTGATGGTCGTGCCCGATCGACGTCACGACCGTCGCGAGCGGTCGCGTCAACACGTTCGTCGAGTCGAGGCGGCCGCCGAGACCGACTTCCCAAATGACAAGGTCAGGCTGTTGCTCATGGAAATAGAGCCAGGCCATGACCGTCAGCAGTTCGAACTCCGTCAACGTCTCCGGCGACTTGGCGGCACAGTCGCGGACGCGATTGGCGATCTGGACGAGGTCGTCTTCACGAATCGGTTCCCCGTTCAACATGATCCGCTCCTCGAACTGGATGATATACGGCGAGATGAACGACCCGACGTTCAAGCCCCGTTTCATCGCCATCGCTCGCAAGAAAGCGACCGTCGATCCTTTCCCGTTTGTCCCCGCCACGTGAACTGATGGCAACTCCTTCACTTGTAACGCATTAAGCATCCACTTGATGCGTTCCAGACCGGGCTTAATCCCGAACCGAAGCTGCCCGTTCAGCCATTCCAACACGTCTTGTCTCGTCTCCATCTTTCATCACTCCTGTTTTTCACACTTCCCTCTCATCTTACCAAAATTCGCGAAACCCTATGTAGTGAATCGGCTGTGCTATACTCGAGGCGAAGAAGGGGGAATCACCATGACAACCAATTGGAACTTCGAAGCGACCTACCTCGATCTCCGGGACATCTTTCATGACCGGGGGCCGGTCCATCCGGTCGACAAGCCCGATCTCGTCCTATGGAACGAATCACTCGCCGAGATGCTCGGCCTCGACGCCGAAGCGCGCCAAGACGACGCGCTGTTCGCTGGGAATCGCCAGACCGACACGACGTTCTCACAAGCCTATGCCGGGCACCAGTTCGGCCATTTCACGATGCTTGGCGACGGACGGGCGCTCGTGCTCGGGGAACACGTCGCCCCGAACGGAAAACGTGTCGACGTACAATTGAAAGGCTCAGGTCCGACCGTGTATTCACGTGGCGGCGATGGACGGGCCGCCGTTGGTCCGATGGTGCGCGAATTCCTCATCAGTGAGGCGATGTACGCGCTCGGCATCCCGACGAACCGGGCGCTCGCCGTCGTCACGACAGGTGAGCCGGTCATGCGCCAAGGACCGAAGCATGGCGCCGTCTTGACGCGTGTCGCCTCGAGCCATCTTCGAGTCGGCACATTCCAATACGCCGCTGCGGCCGGCTCGGTCGATGACGTTATCGCGCTCGCCGATTATACGATTCGTCGCCACGACTCTGACCTTGAAGGAAAACCGGACCGCTATGAACAGTTCCTCGGCCGCGTCATCACCCGGCAGGCGAAACTGATCGCGGATTGGCAGCTCGTCGGGTTCATCCACGGCGTCATGAACACAGACAACACGTTTATCAGTGGTGAAGGGATTGACTATGGCCCATGTGCATTCATGGATACGTATCACCCGAACACCGTCTTCAGCTCGATTGACCGCGAGGGACGCTACGCTTATGCGAATCAGCCGTATATCGGGTCGTGGAACTTGGCCCGTCTTGCCGAGACGTTACTCCCGCTCCTCGCCGACACGCAAGAAGCTGCCGTCGATATCGCCAATAAACTGTTGAACGCCTATACGAAAACGTATAAAGATGCGTACTTTACTGGACTCGCCCATAAAATCGGGCTCTACGTCCGGAAAGACGGAGACGACGAACTGACGGACGAATTATTACGACTCATGATGGAAACCGAGGCCGACTTCACGAACACGTTCCGCGCGCTCACGCTCGGCGACACAGATGCGCTCGCTTTCGCCAATCGAGATGACGGCAAGGCGTGGCTCGCCGCTTGGCGGAAACGTCTCGGAGAGCAAGGTCTTCCTGATAAGGACGTCACCCGGCTCATGCGTCAGCATAACCCGGCCGTCATCCCGCGCAACCATCATGTCGAGGCCGCCCTCACAGCAGCCGAACGCGGTGACTTTGAACCGACGCATGCCCTGCTCGACGTATTGCGGAAGCCGTATAATTACGAAGCCGACTATGGACGCTATGTTTCACCAGGACCGCCACGGCCGTATCCGTATCAAACTTTTTGTGGCACATAAATAATTTTACTGCTCAACGCACAACAACCCCGAACATCGATGACGATGCTCGGGGTTCTTCTTGTCTGAAGACTCAAAGGCCAAAATGAATCATGTCCTTCTGTTTGACTTGAGCTTGAGCGATTTTCGAGATGAGTCGATGCAGTTCGTCTGATTCATGCGTGTACATTGCCTGTTTGACAACTTGATAGAACAGCGTCAACGACTCGTGCGGAATAAGGGTGACTCCACATTCTTCTAATCCGAATCCAGGACGGTCATAGGAATGGGAGTACGTCCGCATGTTTCTTAGCTCATCAATCAAACTATCCACTAGTTCCCCATCTACCGAGACACAGTCAAAACGTTCCGGCGTATAAGTGTCATATGACAATTGACGGTGTTGTAAATCTAACACACCAAATTCGTGAGTGTACGACATAATATTCCTTCCTCCTGAATGATTGCTTACTTGATCGGAAAATCCACCGACCACACCTCCGGCAACGAGTCCGAGAGGTTGAGCAACACCTCTTCCGACACATTGCCCGTCACGACGATGAGCTTGCCTTGATCTACATAGAACAAACCGTTCCCTTTCGTTTGATTCAAGCGATACCGCACATTTGAAACGTCTCGCCGTTCAATCAATTCTCCGTCGGCCACACTGGGCGCGTCGGTCACTAAAATCGTGATGATTTGCGTTTCATCATACATCGTCCACATCTCTACCGGTCGCTCCAGCTGATTCATCTCGAAGTTGTCGACAAAGAGCTCCGCTTCAGGCAAGTCCAACCCGTGATGGACTTTTTCGGCCGCCTCGGGAATCGTAAAGTTTTGAATCCCATGCAACATCCACTCTTCGTTTCGGGAGTAGTTGAATACGCCAAACGAATCCTCACGATCAGGTAACTTGATGGCAATGAGTCCGAGATCATCGATGACAGTTTCATAGATTACACCGTCTTTCGAAGGTCGTTCGGACGTGCCATCCGTATATTGAAGCGTGTATTGGGCCGTGACCGCATCGACTAGTCGAACAGTCCCTTTCGGCACGTCCTCGATCATCGAGCCGAACACTTCTTTGTCCGTCGTTACTTGTATATCCTCGGAAGACGTCTCTTCTGCTCTTTCATTAATTGTCACTCCTGATTCCGACGGTTCAATCGGTTCAGCTCGTTCCACCACACACCCAGTCAATCCCATCACTGCCAGACCTAACATCATTCCGATTCGTCTCATGTCACTCCACCTTTAAATCGTCTCCTCTCCTAAATTCCACCAAACGACAAAAAAACCTTCTTCGGAGATAATCTCCAAAGAAGGTTGATTTATTATTTACGCAACTCTTCCAAACGCGCACGAACTGCATCACGCTTGTCGAGGTAGTCTTTCTCTTTCGCCTTCTCTTCGTCGATGACGTGAGCCGGGGCCTTGCCGGTGAAGCCTGGGTTGCCGAGTTTCTTCTGAACGCGCTCGACTTCCTTCTCGTACTTCGCCACTTCTTTCTCGAGACGGGCAATCTCTCTTCGAAGTTGATGAGGTCGGCTAGCGGGATGAACAGTTCCGCACCCGTCATGATGGCCGACATCGACTTATCAGGAGCCGTCAAGCCGCGTCCGATTTCAAGCTCGGTCGCGTTCGTGAACTTGCCAATCGTCGTCTCGTTCGCGCTCAAGTAACCTTGCGTCGCCTCATCCGACGTCGAGATGAAGAGCTGAATCGGTTTCGACATCGGGGCGTTCACTTCCGAACGGATGTTACGGACCGAACGGATGACGTTCATGACCGCTTCAAACGCTGGTACTGAGTCCGCGAAGTGGAGTTCGTCGCGGCGTGTCGGGTAGCTCGCACGGACGATCGAGTCGCCTTCGTGCGGCAAGTGCTGCCAGATTTCCTCAGTGAGGAACGGCATGAACGGATGCATGAGACGCATGATTGAGTCGAGTGTATACGCGAGCACTGAACGTGTCGTCGCTTTCGCCGCCTCGTCCTCACCGTAGAGCGTGAGTTTCGCCATCTCGATGTACCAGTTACAGAACTCTTCCCAGATGAAGTTGTACAAGTAACGACCGGCTTCGCCGAACTCGTACTTGTCGACGAGACGTGTCACTTGGTCAATCGTGTCGTTCAAGCGTGTGAGAATCCACTTGTCAGCGAGTGTCTTCTCACCTGACAAATCGATGTCCTCGTACTTCATGCCGTCCATGTTCATAAGGGCGAAACGGCTCGCGTTCCAAATCTTGTTCGCGAAGTTCCATGTCGATTCGATCTTCTCCCAATAGAAGCGAAGGTCGTTCCCTGGTGTCGATCCCGTAAGGAGGAACCAGCGGAGCGAGTCCGCGCCGTATTGGTCGATGACTTCCATCGGGTCGACGCCGTTTCCGAGCGATTTCGACATCTTGCGGCCTTCCGAGTCGCGGATGAGACCGTGGATGAGCACGTCGTTGAACGGCTGCTGCCCAGTAAATTCGAGCGATTGGAAGATCATGCGCGATACCCAGAAGAAGATGATGTCGTAACCCGTGACGAGCGCGCTCGTCGGGAAGTAACGTTTGAAGTCGGCTGAGTCTGTATCCGGCCAGCCCATCGTCGAGAACGGCCAGAGCGCTGACGAGAACCATGTGTCGAGCACGTCTTCGTCTTGGTGCCAGTTCTCACTGTCCGCCGGTGCTTCTTTCCCTACATAAATCTCACCTGTCTCGTTGTGGTACCAAGCCGGGATACGGTGGCCCCACCAGAGTTGACGGCTGATACACCAATCGCGGATGTTCTCCATCCAACGGAGGTATGTGCCTTCGAACCGCTCTGGGACGAAGTTGACTTTCGTATCGTCATGTCCTTGTGCTTCGAGCGCTGCTTTCGCGAGCGGCTCCATGTCGACGAACCACTGTTTCGAAAGATACGGCTCGATGACCGCACCTGAACGTTCCGAGTGACCGACCGAATGCGTGTGCGGCTCGATCTTGACGAGCGTGCCGTCCGCTTCCAAATCTTTGACGAGTTGTTTGCGGCATTCGAAGCGGTCGAGCCCTTCGTACTTGCCGGCGTTCTCGTTCATCTTGCCGCCTTCGTCCATGACGAGGATGCGCGGAAGTTCGTGGCGGTTCCCGATCTCGAAGTCGTTCGGGTCGTGCGCCGGTGTGATCTTCACGCAACCTGTACCGAACTCCATGTCGACGTAATCGTCGGCGACGATCGGGATTTCACGGTTCATGACCGGAAGCATGATCGTCTTGCCGACGAGGTGCGCATAGCGCTCGTCTTTCGGGTTGACGGCAACGGCCGTATCACCGAGCATCGTCTCCGGACGTGTCGTCGCGATCTCGATGTGGCCCGAGCCGTCAGCGAGCGGATACTTCATGTGATAGAACGCGCCTTCAACTTCTTGATAGATAACCTCGATATCCGAGACGGCCGTCTTTTGTGCCGGGTCCCAGTTGACGATATACTCGCCGCGGTAAATCAAGCCTTTCTCATAGAGGCGGACGAACACTTCTTGGACCGCTTTCGATAGTCCTTCGTCGAGCGTGAAGCGCTCACGCGAGTAATCGAGACCGAGGCCAAGTTTTGACCACTGGGCACGAATCGTATCGGCGTACTCGTCTTTCCATTCCCACGTCTTCTCGAGGAACTTCTCGCGTCCGAGGTCGTAACGCATGATTCCGTCCTCACGGAGCTTCTGTTCGACTTTCGCCTGCGTCGCGATCCCGGCATGGTCCATCCCTGGGAGCCAAAGGACGTCATAGCCTTGCATGCGCTTGAGGCGCGTCAGCAAGTCTTGGAGCGTCGTGTCCCACGCGTGTCCGAGGTGAAGTTTCCCCGTTACGTTCGGTGGTGGGATGACGATCGTGTACGGCTGTTTTGAATCGTCCTCGTCTGCTTTGAATACGTCGTTCTCTAACCAGTAGTCATACCATTTCGCTTCCGTCGCACTTGGATCGTACTTCGTCGGCATGGTGATTTCGTTTGTCTCGTTGGCCATATGCGCAACCTCCTCTAATCATGTGGACAAAAAAACGGCTACTCTCGTCCTTAACGCTAAGGACGAAAGAAGCCGTATCTTCCGCGGTACCACCTTAGTTCGCCAATAGGTGGCGCCCTCAAAATCGAATAACGGTCGATGGACCGGACCTTCCTACTTCGTTCAAAAGGTCAGCTCCGAGGCGACTTCCGCACCATCCTTCGCGGCCTCGCACCAAGTGGCCGCGTCTCTGAAAAAGGGTGTCGATTGCGTACTATTCCTCATCGTAGCTTTTGTTCGTATCTGTTAAACAATTGTAGCGACAGAAGATGGTTCCGTCAAGATTACAGTGAAAACTCTTGTTGCAGCTCTTTGAACGTCGCGTCGACCGCTGCGAGCGTCTGGTCGATATCCTCATCCGTGTGCACGGTCGAGAGGAACAATCCTTCGAACTGTGACGGTGGCAAGAACACGCCGCGCGCCGCCATCTTCTGATAGTAAGCACGGAACAAGTCGAGGTTCGCCGTCTTCGCCTTCTCGAAGTTCGTCACTTTCTCGTTCGTGAAGAAGAATCCGAACATCGAGCCGGCCCGGTTCGTGTCGTGCGGGATGTTATACTTCTCGGCTGCTTTCGTATAGCCTTCAGCGAGACGGTCCGCTTTGCGTTCGAACTCGGCGTAGTGCTCAGGCTTGAGTTGCGACAACGTCGTGTAGCCGGCGATCATCGCGAGCGGGTTGCCTGAGAGCGTCCCGGCCTGGTAGATCGGTCCTTGTGGCGCGACTTGTTCCATGATCTCGCGTTTCCCACCGTAGGCACCGACCGGAAGGCCGCCGCCGATGACTTTCCCGAGGCACGTCAAATCCGGCGTCACGCCAAAGTAGCCTTGGGCACAGTTATAGCCGACCCGGAATCCAGTCATGACCTCGTCAAAGATGAGGAGCGAACCGTGTTGTTCCGTGATTTCGCGGAGTCCTTCGAGGAATCCAGGTTGCGGCGGCACGAATCCCATGTTACCGGCCGCCGGTTCTACGATAACACCAGCGATATCGTCGCCGAACTTCTCGAAGGCGATACGGAGGGCAGCCAAATCGTTATATGGCACCGTGAGCGTCTGGCTCGCCAAGTCTTTCGGCACGCCTGGCGAGTCCGGGAGACCGAGCGTCGCGACGCCTGATCCGGCTTTGATGAGGAGCGAGTCGCCGTGGCCATGGTAGCAGCCTTCGAACTTCAAGATTTTCGTCTTGCCCGTGTAGCCGCGTGCGAGGCGGAGTGCCGCCATCGTCGCTTCCGTACCCGAGTTGACCATGCGCACCATCTCGATCGATGGGACGCGCTCGATGACGAGCTCGGCCATTTTTGTCTCAAGCTCGGTCGGTGTCCCGAACGTCCAACCTTTCTCGGCCTGCTCTTGAATCGCCTTCGTGACGACCGGGTCACGGTGGCCGAGGATGAGTGGTCCCCATGAGAGGACGTAATCGATATATTCGTTGCCATCGATATCGTAGACGCGTGAGCCTTCACCGCGTTCCGCGAAGATCGGTGTCATGCCGACTGATTTATAGGCACGGACCGGGCTGTTCACCCCACCCGGCATGAGCGGACGTGCTTGTTCGAACGCCGCTTCTGAGCGTGTTTGTTTGTAGGTCATGCGTAATCTCCTTCCAAATAGCGACAGACGTCTTTCGCGAAATATGTGACGATGAGGTCCGCACCGGCCCGTTTGAAGCCGACCATCGTCTCCATGACGATGCGCTCTTCATCGACCCAGTCGTTCAAAGCAGCCGCTTTGACCATGGCGTACTCTCCGCTCACGTTATACGCCACGATCGGCATATCGAGCGAGTCGCGCATGTCACGGATGATGTCCATGAACGCGAGCGCTGGTTTGACAATCATGAAGTCGGCGCCTTGCTCGACGTCCGATTGTGATTCACGGAACGCTTCACGGCGGTTGGCCGGATCCATCTGATAACCTTTGCGGTCGCCTTCACCAGGTGCCGATTGGGCTGCGTCACGGAACGGTCCGTAGTACGCCGATGCGTACTTGACGCCGTAACTCATGATCGGGATATGATTGAACCCGTTCTGGTCGAGTCCTTCACGGATCGCGGCGACGAAGCCGTCCATCATCGAGCTCGGTGCGATGATATCAGCGCCGGCTTGCGCTTGCGTGATGGCCGTCTGGACGTGAAGTGGTAGCGACGCGTCGTTATCGACGTCACCGTTCTTCACGATGCCGCAGTGGCCTGTCGACGTATATTCGCACAGACATGTGTCGGCGATGACCGTGAGCTGTGGCGCCCACTCTTTCACTTTACGGATCGCCTCTTGGACGATGCCGTGGTCGTGATACGCTTCCGTACCTTCCGGGTCTTTATGTTCCGGTACGCCGAACAAGAGCACCGATTGAATGCCGAGGTCGACGATCTCGTTGATTTCGTCCTCGAGACGGTCGAGCGAGAAGTTGAAGACGCCAGGCATCGAGCTGACCTCACGTTTAATGTCTGTCCCTTCGATGACGAAGAGCGGATAAATCAAATCTTCTTTCCGAACATGATTTTCACGTACGAGTGCACGCATTGACTTCGATGAACGAAGGCGACGATGACGGTCAAACTGGTTCATGAAAAATCCTCCCCTATACACTGTATTAATGCATCCATAGTATAACACTCAGGCACTCGGACCGGTAACGTCGACACTTCCCGGACGGCGCGCTCGGTCACTTCACCGATGGCGTACCACGTCCCGTGGAAATGATTGAGGTACGGCGTGAGCGCACGGACGGCGGACGGGCTGAGGACGAGAAGCGCTTCGATTCCTTCGAGCGCCTCGACTTCCGTCGCTGTCAGTTCACGGCCGATCGTCTCATAGACGACCCAGTCGTGGACATTTTCGAGTTGTGCCATATGCGCCGTGTTCGCCAAGTCACCTCGGGCGAACAGGACGACCTCGCCTGCTTTTACAACAGCCGCGAGGTCGCGGAACAACGCATCGCCCGTAAACGTCTCCGGCATGAGCGCGACGGTGAATCCGACGGCCTCGAGCGCTTGTTTCGTCTTTTCGCCGACGGCCGCGACCCGGACGTCGCGCGGGACGTCACGGAGTGCCGGTACCGCCGTCTGGCTCGTCACGACGAGCCAATCGAACCGGCTGATCGGCATCTGATTGTGCGTCAATCTCGTCTCGATGAGCGGGACGTGATGAACGGAAAGACCGCTCGCGGTGAGCCGGGCTCGCTGCGAAGCGGTCAGTCGTTTTGTCCCTGTGTACCAGACGTCACGCATTGACCGAGGCGAGAATGTCACGCCCGCCGCGTCCGAGCAAATCGTCTGCCACGTCTTTCCCGAGTGCGACCGCGTCTGACGACGTCTTCGTCACGCGGAGCACTTCTTTGCCGTCGACCGAGGCGATGAGGCCTGTGAGCGTCACGTCGTCGCCATCGACCGTCGCATACCCGCCGACCGGTACGTGGCAGCTGCCTTCGATCGCCTTGAGGAACGTCCGCTCGGCCGTCGCGGCTTTCGCTGTCACGTCATCGTGCAACAGTCGCAAGATGGCCGTCACTTCGGCATCGTCTTTCCGGCTCTCGATGGCGAGCACGCCTTGTCCGACGGCCGGGACCATCATGTCAACGTCAAGCGCTTCGAAGTCGACGCGGTCCGTCCAACCCATCCGTTCAAGCCCGGCTTTGGCGAGCAAGATGGCGTTGAAGTGTTCCGTCTCAAGTTTTTTGAGGCGCGTATCGATGTTGCCACGGATCCATTGAATGTCGAAATCTGGGCGCGCGGCAAGCATCTGGGCACCGCGGCGCAGTGAACTCGTCCCGATGACGGCACCTTCCGGGAGCGTCTCGAACGTATAGCCGTTCTCGCAGATGAGCACGTCACGGGCGTCGACGCGTTTCGGCATGCAGCTGATATAAAGTTCTTCCGGCAACTCGGCCGGAACGTCTTTCATGCTGTGGACGGCGAAGTCGATGTCGCCGGCGAGCATCTGTTGCTGAATCTCTTTGACGAACAAGCCTTTGCCGCCGACTTTTGACAATTGCACGTCGACGATTTGGTCGCCTTTCGTCACGATTTCTTTAATCTCGAACTCGTTTTGAGCACCAGCCTGTTTCAATTGTTCGATGACCCATTTCGTCTGTGTCATCGCAAGTTGTGAGCGGCGTGAGCCGACGATAATTTTACGCATGATCAGTTATCCCCTTCATCAAAAAAGCGACGAGAGTCGCCGCCTTTTTATTTTGTGTTAGCGCATCAAGGCGCGGAGTGGTGCTTTCGCTGACGTCGCTTCCGCTTCTTCCGTTTCCGGTTCGGCGTCCGGGACGTCGACTTCTAGACCGAACGTCTCGACGAACTGGTTGATGCGTGTATTCGCATCCGGCTGCGCGGCAGCGTCTTTGATGTAGTCAATCGGTTCGCGAAGCATCTGGTTGATGATTGACTTCATGTGCTTGCCGATGACTTTTTTATCACGGTCCGACAGATGGTCGAGCTTACGCTCGAGACTCTCCATCGTCTCTTCTTGAATGTTGAGCGCACGAGCACGCAATTCGTTCATGATCGGTACGACACCGAGCGTGATGAGCCACGTTTGAAACTCATGAATCGCCTCATCAATTTTGATTTCAATCTTTTCGGCTTCGACGAGTCGGGCCGCCAAGTTTTTATTGACGATGCCGTTCAAGTCATCCACATCGAACAAGTGGACGCCCGGAAGCGCCCGGACCGCTGGATCGATATCTCGCGGCACGGCAATGTCGATTAATAACAGTGGACGTTCTCGGCGGAGCAGTTGTGCTGCGGCGACGTCATCATAGGCGATGACCGCTTCTTTCGCACCGGTCGAGCTGATTAAAATATCGGCGTCGAGCAAGCCGCAGGCAATCTCACGAATCGAGTGGGCCCGGCCTTTGAACTTGTCGGCGACCGCTTTCGCTTTGCTCTCGGTCCGGTTAAAGACGGCAATCTGTTTTGCACCGGCCTCGAACAAGTTGAGCGTCGTCAACTCGCCTGTCTCCCCCGCACCAACGACGACGACTTGTTTATCGTCGAGTGACTGATACATTTCCTGGGCGAGCGTGACCGCTGCCGCGCTGACCGATACCGACATTTCCCCAATTTGCGTGTCAGTATGGGCTCGTTTGGCGAGCGTCACAGCTTCCTTGAACAGTTTGTTGAACACTGTTCCCGTCGTCCCGTTCTCTTGGGCACGGAAGAAGCTCGATTTCACTTGCCCTAAAATCTGTGTTTCCCCAATGATCATTGAATCGAGTCCAGACGTGACCCGGAACAAGTGGCGAATCGCCTCTTCTCCTTCACGAATCGACAAGTATGGTGTGAATTGGTCCATCTCTAAATCGAACCAGTTCGCTAAAAACCGTTTTGTATAATAGCGTCCTGTGTGGAGCTGGTCTGTGACGACGTATAGCTCTGTCCGGTTACAAGTTGACAAAATAACCGATTCAAAAATGCTTTTCTCTTCGCGAAGTGCAATCATCGCATCCACGATTTCTTGCTCCCCAAACGAGAACTGCTCCCGAATCGCGACAGGGGCTGTCTTGTTATTTAGTCCAACGACGACAATATGCATGTACCTCTTCCCCTCATCTAAAATCCACCGACGGTTACCTCTTCTTTTGCATCTCTACCGTACATTATAACAATTTTTATTTAGGAACTATAATTTTCTGTTCGATTTTCGTGAAATAAATTAAGAACTTTTTGTGACGAAAAAAGTAGAAACGGACATGGCAACCATTTCTACTTGATTCTTCATTTCAGAGAAGACGGATCGGTAATAATCGTACTCTCTTGTTTCTCTTCTTCCACTTCAAGGTAATGCTTTCGTTCCCTCAGTTTGTAGATGCGGACGATATTTTTCACAACGACTTTTGCCACCGCGTAGAACGGAACGGCGATGAGCATCCCGATAATCCCAGCCAAGTTCCCGGCGACAAGCAAGACGATAATAATCGTCAACGGGTGCACTTTGAGCGACTTGCCTTGAATGAGCGGCGAGATGACGTTCGATTCAATCTGTTGGACGATAATGATGACGACGATGACCCAGAGCACTTTAATCGGATCTTGGATGAAAGCGACGACAACGGCCGGCGCCGCACCGAGAAATGGCCCGACGTATGGGATGATGTTCGTCACCATCATGAAGAGCGCGAGTAAGATCGCATAATCGAGCCCGATGATCCAGAGCCCAATGAGCGACGTGATTCCAACAAAGAAGGCCACGATCAACTGTGCATGCACATAGTTTTGAACCGTCGTATGCATGTCATGCAAGATTTTGCGTGTCTCCGTTTCATAATTCGAAGGCAACAGCTTAACGATTGAATCCGGAAGTCGTTTTCCATCAAGCAACATATAAAGGAGCATGAACGGAATGACGATGATGGTGATGACAGCCGACGTGACAAAACCGACAAAACGTCCGAATGAAGAAGCGATATTCCCGAAGACGTCCCCGAGATACGACGTCACGTTGTTCGTGAAGTCGGTGAACATATCATCGTTCTCAGCGATGAAGCGCGACAAGAACTCATTTTGCATGAGCGAGTCGCGGACAGAGAACGCCTGTACTTGTAGCTCCTTGGCGATGCTCGGCAACGCGTTGACGAGCGATGTGATTTGCTCCCCGAGCACCGGTCCGAGGATGCTGAAGACGAGTGTAAAAATGAGTACGAGTCCTCCGAGCGTGATCCCGACGGCGAGCGGACGTTTGCCGTTCAATCGTTTTTCTAAGAAATCGACAATCCCGACCAAGAAGTAATAAAAAAGTCCAGCAATGATGAGCGGAACCGTGACGAGCGCCAAAATGACTTGGATTGGTTCGAACACGAAGGAGATCTGTGTTCCGACCAGGATGACCAAGAAGATGGTGAGCGTCCAAAAAAGAGCCCGATACCATTTGTTTTGAAACATGATTTGCATCTTTCCACCTCGTTCTTTATGAACTTGTCTTATGTATTACACAATTATACGATACTTACCCGCTTGCGTAACCCTGAAAACAAAAAAGACGAGGGGCTCCCTCGTCTTTTGTCAGTCTTCCTCGCGTGTCAATAAATCATAAATCGCTTTCCACGCTTCGTCTTTTCCTTCTGCCGTCTCTGCCGAGAAAGCGACGAACCGGTCAGTCGATTCAAACTGAAGCTTCCGTTTGACGGCCGCTTCGTGTTTTTGACGCTGCGCTTTCTTGATTTTATCGAGCTTCGTCGCCACGACGATGACCGGGATCTCATAATGCTTCAAGAAGTTATACATCGTCACGTCGTCGCCCGTCGGATCGTGACGGATATCGACCAAGAGGACGACGCCGCGAAGCGCACTCTGTGACGTCAAGTACTGCTCCATCATGACGCCCCACTTCTCCCGCTCCGTCTTCGAGACTTTCGCGTAGCCGTAGCCCGGGACGTCGACAAACATGATCTCATCGTTGATGTTGAAGAAGTTCAGCGTCTGCGTCTTCCCTGGCTTCGAAGACGTCCGTGCAAGTGCTTTGCGCTGACAAATCTTGTTGATGAACGATGACTTCCCGACGTCGAACGTCCGGCGAGTGCGACTTCCGGCAACTCATGAATCGGGTAATGCTCCGGTGCGACGGCACTCGTGACAAATTCTGCTTTAGTGATTTTCATTATTTAATTTCCTCCAAATGCTACTTCTAATACTTGATCGAGCGTCGTGACCGGGACGAACGTCAGTTTCTCACGGACGGTGTCTTGAATGTCATCGATGTCACGCTCATTGTCTTTCGGAATGACGATGGTCGTCAAGCCGGCTCGGTGTGCGGCGAGCGCTTTCTCTTTCAATCCACCGATCGGCAGGACGCGGCCGCGGAGCGTGATTTCCCCGGTCATACCGATGTCACGGCGGACTTTCTTCCCAGTCAACGCCGAGATGAGCGCCGTCGCGATCGTAATCCCCGCCGACGGACCGTCTTTCGGGACGGCACCTTCCGGCACGTGGATATGCACGTCTTGGCGCTCGTAGAACGTCGGGTCAATCCCGAACCGTTCCGCGTTTGAACGGACGTAGCTATACGCGGTCTGCGCCGACTCTTGCATGACGTCACCGAGTTTCCCCGTCAACTGGAGCTTGCCTTTACCAGGTGCGAGCGCGACTTCAATCGTGAGCGTGTCGCCCCCGAACGCAGTGTAGGCGAGTCCGGTGACAGCACCGATCGAGTCTTCCGTCTCCCCTTTGCCGTAGCGGTACTTCGGTTTCCCGAGGTAGTCGCCGAGGCTCTTCAATGAGACGGTGACGCGTTTCTTCTCACCGATGGCGATTTGCTTCGCCGCTTTCCGGCAAAGCGAACCGATGACCCGTTCCAAGTTCCGGACACCGGCCTCACGCGTGTAACGGCGAACGACTTCGTAAAGTGCGTCCTCTTTAATCGTGAGCTGGCTCTTCTTCAAGCCGTGCTCTTTATACTGTTTCGGTACCAAGTGACGCTTAGCGATCTCGACTTTCTCGAGTTCCGTGTAGCCACCTATTTGGATGAGTTCCATCCGGTCAAGGAGCGGTGCCGGAATTTGCGAGACGTCGTTCGCCGTCGCGATGAAGAGCACGTTTGATAAGTCGAACGGTTCCTCGATATAGTGATCCGAGAACGAGACGTTCTGTTCTGGGTCGAGCACTTCGAGCATCGCCGACGCTGGGTCGCCCCGGAAATCGGACGCCATCTTATCGATCTCGTCGAGCAAGAACACCGGGTTTTTGCTCTCGGCCTGTTTCAAGCCACGGATGATGCGGCCTGGCATCGCACCGATATACGTGCGACGGTGCCCACGAATCTCGGCCTCGTCACGTACCCCACCGAGCGAGACACGGACGAAGTGACGTTCGAGCGCCGACGCGATCGAGCGGGCGAGTGACGTCTTCCCGACCCCTGGAGGTCCGGCTAGACAAAGAATCGGCCCACGAAGCGAATTCGTCAATTGACGGACGGCCAAGTACTCGAGGATTCGGTCTTTCACCGACTCGAGCCCGTAGTGGTCGTCATCCAACACATCGGCCGCATGTTTGACGTCGAGTTTATCTTCCGTCTCGATGCCCCACGGCAGCGAGGCAATCCAGTCGAGATAGTTACGGATGACGGCATACTCGGGTGACGTCGCCGGGACGACGTTCAACCGCTCGGCTTCGCGCATAACGTTCTTCCGTGTCGTCTCAGGCAAATCGAGCGCCTCGAGTTTCTCTCGGAGACGGTTCGGTTCAGACTCTTGCGACTGGTCGCCGAGCTCTTGCTGAATCGTCTTCATCTGTTCGCGCAAATAATACTCTTTCTGCGCCTGTTCAATTGTCTTCTTCGTCCGTTCGCGCAACTCTTGCTCGAGCTCGATGATCTCGACCTCGTGCGTCATAATCTCGAGCAGCTCTAAGCCGCGTTTGACGGCGTCCGGTTCTTCGAGCATCGCTTGGCGAATATCGACGTCGACGTCGAGCTTCGACGCGATATAGTCGGTCAACGACTCGAGCCGTTCATACATCTCGAAACGACGACGCTCGTCCGGTGACAATCCTTTGATGGACCCGACGAGTTTGCCGAACTGTTCTTTCAATAAGCGCACGAGTGCCGTCCGCTCTACTTCTTCCCCTTCGACGAGTTCAAGTGGCTCGACGTCTGCGAACCAGCCTTCCTTCGTTTCTTCGATGGAGTTGATTTTGACGCGTTCTTTCCCGACCAAGCGGACGCGGACCGTCTCGTTCGACAGCTCGCTCATCTTGGCGATATGGACGCGTGTCCCGATCGCGTACAAGTCTTCCGGTTCAGGTGATTCTTTCCCCGTCTCTTTTTGTGTCACAACAATCAAATCTGTCTCGTGTTCCTTTGCGGCAAGGAGTGCTCGTAGGGAGAGCGGACGCCCCACGTCGATTGTCACTCCGATGAGCGGATACACCACGACTCCACGCAAAGGAAGGATTGGTAATTGTTCCATTACAACGCCTCCTGTGCAAAAAGGCCCAAAACTCGGATGTGCCGAGTGTTTGAGCCTTTTTCGTTCAAAATTATGCTGTCTCTTTATTGTCGCCTGTCTGTTCGACAGTACCATCGCGAAGTACGTATTTCGGACCGGCAAGACCCGTAATCGTTTCATCCGTGATGATGACTTTCTCGATATCGTCGCGCGATGGGACAGTGAACATCACATCGAGCATCATTTCTTCGATAATCGAGCGGAGACCGCGTGCGCCTGTCTTACGTTTGATCGCAAGTTTGGCGATTTCAACCAATGCCTCGTCTGTGAACGAAAGTTCGACATCATCGAGTTCGAGCATTTTCTCGTACTGACGAACGAGGGCGTTCTTCGGCTTCGTCAAAATCTCGACGAGTGCTTCTTCGTCAAGCGTCGTGAGCGTTGCCATGACCGGTAAACGACCGATGAATTCCGGAATCAATCCGAACTTCTGAAGGTCTTCCGGAAGCGCGCGGGCGAGCAAGTCTTCTTGCGTCAACTCGCGGTTTTCTTGGTCGTTCCCAAATCCGATGACTTTCTTCCCGATGCGTCGTTTGACGACCGCTTCGATGCCAGCGAACGCGCCGCCGACGATGAACAAGATGTTCGTCGTATCGATTTGGATGAACTCTTGATGCGGATGCTTACGTCCACCTTGCGGCGGCACGCTTGCGACCGTTCCTTCCAAGATTTTAAGAAGTGCCTGCTGAACACCTTCACCCGATACGTCACGCGTGATCGATGGGTTTTCCGACTTACGGGCAATCTTATCGATTTCATCGATGTAGATAATCCCTTTTTCAGCCTTCTCGACATCATAGTCAGCCGATTGAATCAACTTGAGCAAGATGTTCTCGACGTCTTCCCCGACGTAACCGGCTTCCGTCAAGCTCGTCGCGTCCGCGATTGCGAACGGGACGTTCAAGACGCGAGCCATCGTCTGAGCGAGAAGCGTCTTACCGCTACCAGTTGGTCCAATCATGACGATGTTCGACTTCGAAAGTTCGACATCATCCGAACGACCACCGGCGTTGATCCGTTTATAGTGGTTATAGACAGCGACTGAAAGCGCACGTTTGGCGCGGTCTTGACCAATGACATAATCGTCTAGGATGTTACGAATCTCTTGTGGTTTTGGAATGTCTTTAAATTCGACTTCTTCCTCCACACCCAGCTCTTCCTCAACGATTTCATTGCAAAGTTCGATACATTCGTCACAAATGTATACGCCAGGACCGGCGACTAATTTACGGACTTGTTCTTGCGATTTTCCGCAAAACGAGCACTTGAGTTGCCCCTTTTCCTCGTTAAATTTGAACATTCGGTACACCCCTTCTAAATGAAAATGGATGTAAGTGCGATAAATCGCCTATTTGTATTCCCAGGTGCGCATGCACCGTGAAAAGACATTTACATCTCTGCGTTGCAATAATTGTAGCATGAACAAATCACTTCATCAAAGATAAACACATGCAAAGTGTCGTGACGAAAAAAAGGACGACTGCTAGGCAGCCGTCCTTCTGTCATCCGATTACTTCGCTTTCCCGTTTTCAACGAGAACGTCGATCGCTTTACGGAATTTGAGATCACCTTTAAGTGTCTCGATTCCGCCTTGTGGCGCGAGCATCGTGCGGAGTTGATCCGGTGCGATGTTGTAAAGTTTAGACATTTCTTCGAGTTCTTTCTCAGCATCTTCGTCAGACACTTCAATCGCTTCTTTCTCAGCGATTGCTTTCAAGACGAGACGAGCTTTAACGCGCTCTTCAGCTTGCTCTTTCATCTCTTCGCGCATCGCTTCTTCAGTCGTTCCAGTAAGCTGGAAGTACATATCGAGGTCGATTCCTTGTGAAGAAACACGTGTGCCGAACTCTTGAACCATACGGTCTACTTCTTGGTCAACGAGTACTGCAGGTACGTCGATTGTTGCGTTAGCAGTTGCTTGCTCGACGAGTTGGTCGCGCATTGTGCCTTCCGCTTCTTGTTTCTTCGCAGTTTCTAAACGCTCACGGATTTTCGCTTTCAACTCGTCGAGTGATGAAACTGACTCGTCGATGTCTTTTGCGAACTCGTCGTCGAGCTCAGGAACTTGCTTCGCTTTGACTTCGTGAAGTTTGACTTTGAATGTCGCTGGTTTACCCGCCAAGTTATCAGCGTGGTACTCTTCAGGGAATGTTACTTCAACGTCTTTTTCTTCGCCAGCCGTCAAGCCGACCATTTGCTCTTCGAATCCAGGGATGAATTGGCCTGAACCGATTTCGAGCGTGTAGTTTTCAGCCGTGCCGCCTTCGAATTGCTCTCCGTCAGCGAAACCTGCGAAATCAAAGACAGCTGTATCGCCGTTTTCGATTGCGCCTTCTTTGACAGCAAGCTCTGCGCCTTGCTGTTGAAGCGCGTCAAGTTCAGCTGCAACTTCTTCGTCAGTGACTGTTGTTTCAACAGCTTCGTACTCGAGACCTTTGTATTCGCCAAGCTCAGCTTCTGGCTCAACGACGAACGTTACTTTGAACGTTACAGGTTTGCCTTTTTCGAGCGTGCCGTCTACATCGATGTTTTCAAGAGCGATTGGTTCGAAACCAGCTTCTTCGACCGCACCCTGAACTGTGTCACGGTAGAGGATATCGAGCGCATCTTGATAGAGTGCTTCTTCTCCGTACATTTTGTTGAACATTGGGCGTGGCAATTTCCCTTTACGGAAGCCAGGCACGTTCAACGTTTTGACGACATCTTTGAATGCGGCGTCGACTGCTTTATCAAAAGCTTCTGCAGGTGCTTCGTACGTGAGTACGCCTTGGCTACCTGATGTTTTTTCCCATTTTGCTGTCATGCTAAGTCCCTCCAACAATTCGTTTATACGTACAAGAATGTACAACAATCCGTATTATAGCATAAATCCGACGACTGCACACAAGGATTTAGTCTAGAAACGCCTCGGTGAAACGCGTGTCTGCCTCGAGGATTTCCGCTGCTAGGCCGTCCGTTTCCTCATGTTGCAGGATGGCCGTTTTCGCTTGAGCAATCGCTGTCTCCACGGCAGACGCTTCCTCAGGCGTGAACGGGTAGTGCGTATACATGTAGTTCATGAGCAGCTGCGTCGCGATCTCGTCACCATATACGACCCGCTGCAATTGATTGGTCATCGCTTCCCACGCTTGCGTATGCACGGTCGCCTCGTCTTGCGTCAAGCGATGCCGTGTCCCGAGGTCAGTCCATTCGATGACCGGCAACTCGTCGAACGCTTTTTGGAGCACGATCAACTTCATCAACTTCGGCCGTTCCGCGACGAGGAGCTCTTTCAAAACGTTGTCGAGGACGTCGTCGATGTTGAAATGGACGTGTTCGAGCGTCTCGATTTGCTCGCCGATCCCGCCTCGATGTAAGATCCGCTTCACTTTGGCGATCGCGGCCGGGAACTCGGTCAACTTCAACACTTGCAGTACTTGATGCGCTTGTGTGTTGACGTGATCGGTCTTCTCTTGCCATTCGAGATAGAGATTGATCCAATGGGCCGCCTCGAACGGTTGGTCACGCATGATGTAATACTGGGCGATTTGAAGCCCGCCGGCTGCAGGTTCTTCTGCGACCGTCATCTGAGTCGTGACGAGTTCTTCGAGTTTCTCAAGCGTCTCCGGTTCTTCCGGACGTTCCATCAGACATTGGAATAGTTCCATGAAAATAAATGGATCACCGGGCACTGCCTCATACCAATCCCATAGAATCGGTTCGACCCGTTGCCGTTCTCCGGCCGTGTCCGCCTCTTGAATCATCTTCTGAAGCCGCGACCAGTTCCCAGGAAACGGGTACGCTTTCTCTTTTGCCATCTCTCCACACCCTTTCCATTCATCTCCATCTTCCGTTAGGATCGATTCGTTGTCAATCAATACCCCGAAAAACGAAAAAAGAGACAACCTCCGTGGAGGCTATCTCTATTTTAAATGGAAGTGTCCCAAGAGGGATTCGAACCCCCGACCGACGCCTTAGAAGGGCGTTGCTCTATCCAGCTGAGCTATTGGGACATTGACAAGAAAACTATAATAGAAAAATGGTTTGCTGTCAATTCCTTCTTTTCATTCCGTCACAGCTTTCCGCTCACATCGAGATCTTCGACGGCCGAACCGTCCTCTGACCGATAAAAGCGGACCGTTGCCTGTCCGTTCTCGAGATCCATCAGTACATACGTCTTGTCACTCCGTCCGCGCGGCATCCGAATCGAGCCCGGGTTCACATAGAGCACCCCGTCCTCAATCAATGCTCCGGCGACGTGCGAGTGGCCGAACAAAACGACGTTCGCCCCGACCTCTTCAGCCCGGTAACGCAACCGGTTCAAGTCGTACTTCACGTCGTGGTGATGCCCGTGGACGATGAGAATCGTCCCTTCAGCCGTCTCCTCGATTCGCTCGAGCGGCAAGTCGCCGCCGAAGTCGCAATTACCCCGCACCGTACGATACGGGAGCAGATGTTCATCGACGAGCGCGAGCTGGGAATCCCCACAATGGAACGCGTCATCGATTTCTTGTTCGTGCCGGTTGAAGATGATCGCTAGTTCTTCTGTCAATCCGTGACTGTCACTGACTACGAGAAAACGCATACAGGTCACCCCTCCATAAACGGAATAATTTCTGCCTCTAACTTTCGTAGTGCTTGACCGCGGTGACTGACCGCCGCCTTTTCGTCGCGTTCAAGTTCTGCCGCCGTCTTATGAAGCGACGGGACGATGAAGAGCGGGTCGTAACCGAAACCATTCTCCCCGTGCGGCGCGTAGCCGATCGTCCCTTCAATCGTACCGCGTACCGTCAACGTCTCTCCGGTTGGTTTGGCCAGACAGAGGGCACAAATAAAGCGTGCCGTCCGGTCGGTCGCCCCGTTCAACTTCTCGAGAAGAAGCGCGTTGTTCGCCTCGTCCGACTTCTCCGGTCCGGCGAAGCGGGCCGAATAGACACCGGGCGCCCCATCGAGCGCGTCGACTTCGAGCCCTGAATCATCCGCGAGGACGGCGTGGCCGAAATAGCGGGCCGCCTCGGTCGCCTTCAGCTCGGCGTTCGCTTCGAACGTCGTACCCGTCTCGTCCGTCTCCGGTGCGTCCGGGTAATCCAAGAGCGATTCGACTTCGAAGCCGAGCGGCGTGAGCATCCCTTCGATTTCTGCGACTTTTCCTTGATTGCGTGTTGCGACGATGAGTTTCATGTCGTTTCCTCCAATTGTTCCCCGACATACCACCAGGAGGCACCGAGCGCGTCTTCGGCCGCTTTGAACAGCGTCTCGATTCCATTTTGGGCCATGTGGAGCATCTCGTTCATCTCGAGCAACGTGAACGTCGCTTCTTCCCCCGTGCCTTGCACTTCGACGAAACGTCCGCTCGCCGTCATGACGACGTTCATGTCGACCTCGGCCGCGGCGTCTTCTTCGTAGTTCAAGTCGAGAAGCAGCTCATCGGTCCGTCCGACCGAGATAGCGGCGACGCCTTCTTTGATCGGCGTGTCGTCGAGCTTGCCTTGGCGGATGAGTGCGTCGACCGCGAGGACGAGGGCACAGAAGCCGCCCGTAATCGAGGCCGTGCGCGTGCCACCGTCCGCTTGGATGACGTCACAGTCAATCCAAATCGTCCGTTCACCGAGCCGTTCCAAATCGACGACCGAACGGAGCGACCGCGAGATTAACCGTTGAATCTCCATCGTCCGGCCCGATTGTTTGCCGCGGACCGATTCGCGGACCGTACGGTTACCGGTCGCACGTGGGAGCATGGCGTACTCGGCGTTAATCCAGCCTTGCTTCTTGCCGCGCAAGAAGTTCGGGACGCGTTCTTCGACGGTCGCCGTACAGATGACTTTCGTGTCCCCGATCGAGATGAGGACCGACCCTTCCGCATGTTTATTCACATGGGGAACGATCTCGACGGGCCGGAGCTCGTCCTGTTGTCTTTCGTTACGCATCGACACCAGACACCTCTACTTTCTCCGCTCGCACGGGTTGACCGAGCCACTCTGTCGCCAAACGGTCAAAGATGACGACGTCCCCGGTCGCATAAAACCGGTGCACCGGGACCGTGTCCAAATCATTCTCGAGCTCTTTGAAATCCAAAATCGCGGCCACTTCGAGCGCCGTCTCGTCACCGGATGAGATCAAATGGACGTCAGGTCCGACGACGTCTTGAATGACCGGTGCGAGCAGCGGATAGTGTGTACAGCCGAGAATGAGCGTGTCCATCGCGGACGACTGGAGCGGGCGGATCGTCTCAGCGACGATATCGCGGACGCGTTCCCCGTCGAGTTCTCCGGCTTCGACGAGCGGGACGAACGGCGGACAAGCGAGCGAATACACATCGATTTCGCCGGCCACGTGCCGGAGCGCCGTCTCGTACGAGTCGCTCTCGATCGTCATCTTCGTGCCGATGACACCGATATGCTTGTTGCGCGTCCCTTTGACGGCCGCCCGGGCCCCCGGGTCGATGACGCCGATGACCGGGATATTGAGGCGTTTGCGAGCTTCTTTCAAGACGACCGCCGTCGCCGTGTTGCAGGCGATGACGATCATCTTCACATTTTTACTTAACAGGAACTCGATCAGTTCCCACGTATAGGCTTCAATCTCATCGTGCGGACGCGGGCCATACGGGCACCGTTCCGTGTCGCCGATATAGATAATTTCTTCTTTCGGTAGTTGGCGCATCAGTTCTTTGACCACCGTCAAACCGCCAACTCCTGAATCGAGTACTCCAATCGCTCGTTTCATGATCATCACTTCCATTCCCATCTATCTTACCAAAAAAGCCGATTCTGAAAAAGAAACGGTCTCGTGACAAACAAAAAAGACGAGGTAGCCGATTGGCCGCCTCGTCCGTCGCTCAATTACTGAGCAAGACCTTCGCTTGTGAGCATGTCAGAAAGCGTGTTAACCGCTTCTTCTGCATCGTCACCAGCTGCAGTGATTTTGATTGTAGAATCTTTAGCGATTCCGAGTGAAAGAACACCCATGATTGACTTGAGGTTTACTGTCTTACCGTTGTACTCAAGGTTGATATCTGATTGGAACTTAGAAGCTGTGTTAACCAACTGTGTAGCTGGACGAGCGTGAATTCCTGAATCTGCAACGACTGTGAACGTTTTTTCCATGACGTGATAGTCTCCCTTCAAATTTCAATTCTACAGGCGGACCTGCCGAATAATTGTTTGTGAACTCATTATCAAATGATAGCGGATTCGCAATAATTCTGCAAGCGATTTTTATATTCTGGAGTCCATTCGGTCGGACGACCGGTTTTTGACAAGTGCACGAGACTCGTGCGCCCCGCGAACATAAGCTGGTCTCCATCATATGCCCCGTAATGAATATCACATGAAGTGTTTCCGACCGTCAAGACATTGGCATACACCTTGATCGATTGGCGCGGCATCACCTGGCGGACGTAGTCACACTGGGCATCCGCCACGACGACGAACCCGTCTTTCAACGAAAATCCTGTCGCTTCAAGCAACTCGATTCGCGCGTCCTCGAAATAGATGAACGGAATCGTATTGTTCATATGACCGTACGGGTCGCACTCTGAGAATCGGACTTTGACATCTAGCGCGACCCCTGCTCTGACACGTGTTTCCCAATCGGCTTCCCGGAAGTACTTCGTCATCTGCAGCCCTTACGCCTCGACCGCAGAACCGGTGCGGCCTTTGTCGCTTCCGAAGAACGATTTAAACGAGTGAAGCGTCGTTTGACGGTTCATCGCGGCGATTGACGTCGTGAGCGGGATGCCTTTCGGACAAACCTCGACACAGTTTTGTGCGTTTCCGCACTGTGCGAGGCCGCCGTCTTCCATGAGCGCTTCGAGACGGTCTTCTGCGTGGAAGGCGCCAGTCGGATGCGAATTGAAGAGGCGGACTTGTGAGATTGCGGCCGGTCCGATGAAGCTCGACTTGTCGTTGACGTTCGGGCACGCCTCGAGGCAGACACCACACGTCATACATTTCGATAGTTCATACGCCCATTGACGTTTGTTCTCTGGCATCCGTGGTCCTGGTCCGAGATCGTACGTCCCGTCAATCGGAACCCATGCCTTCACTTTTTTCAACGCGTCGAACATACGCTGACGGTCGACTTGAAGGTCGCGAATGACCGGGAACGTCTTCATTGGAGCCAGTCGGATCGGTTGCTCGAGCTTGTCGACGAGCGCCGTACACGACTGGCGCGGCTTGCCGTTGATGATCATCGAACAAGCACCACACACTTCCTCGAGACAGTTCATATCCCAGTTGATCGGTGTCGTCTTGTCCCCGTTCGCATTGACCGGGTTCCGGCGGATTTCCATCAGCGCCGAGATGACGTTCATATTCGGACGGTACGGGACGGTGAACTCTTCCGTGTAGGTCGGTTGATCCGGACCGTCCTGACGTTCAATGATAAAACGAATGTCTTTTTGATCTGCTTGCATCGGCGTCGTCATTTCGTCTTCGCCCCTTTCTTCGAGTAATCCCGTTTACGTGGCGGGATTAACGAAACGTCGATTTCTTCGTACGAGATATCGACTTCCCCATTGTCATAACGTGCCATCGTCGTCTTCATGAACTTGTCGTCATCACGTTCCGGGAAGTCCGGTTTGTAATGAGCGCCACGGCTCTCGTCGCGTTTCAAAGCGCCAAGCGTGATGACGCGCGCGAGGTCGAGCATGTGGTCGAGTTGTCGGATGAACGATGCCCCTTGGTTGCTCCAGCGGGCCGTATCGGTCGCGGAGATGTTGTGATAGCGTTCACGAAGCTCACGGAGTTTGAGATCCGTCGCTTCGAGCTTGTCGTTGTAACGAACGACCGTGACGTTGTCGGTCATGAGTTCACCGAGCTCACGGTGGATTTGATACGCGTTTTCCGTACCGTCCATCGCGAGGATATCGTTGAACCGCTCGATTTCTTCACGTTCGTTGAAGTTGAAGAGCGCTTCTGGCACGCTCTCTGTCGCCTGGTCGAGACCGCGCATGTAGTGAACGGCCGATGGACCGGCTTCCATCCCGCCGTATACGGCTGAGAGGAGCGAGTTGGCCCCGAGACGGTTCGCACCGTGCATCGAGTAATCGCACTCACCGGCTGCGAACAAGCCTGGGATGTTTGTCATCTGATCGTAGTCGACCCAGAGTCCGCCCATCGAATAGTGAACGGCCGGGAAGATCTTCATCGGGACTTTTCGTGGATCGTCGCCGACGAACTTCTCGTAAATCTCAAGGATCCCGCCGAGCTTGATGTCGAGCTCTTTCGAGTCTTTATGCGACAAATCGAGGTACACCATGTTCTCGCCGTTGACGCCGAGCTTTTGGTTGACGCAGACATCGAAAATTTCACGCGTCGCGATATCACGCGGCACGAGGTTCCCGTAAGCCGGATACTTCTCTTCAAGGAAGTACCATGGTTTGCCGTCTTTATACGTCCAAACGCGTCCACCCTCACCGCGTGCCGACTCACTCATGAGACGAAGCTTGTCGTCCCCCGGGATCGCCGTCGGGTGGATTTGGATGAACTCACCGTTCGCGTACACCGCCCCTTGACGATAGACCGCTCCAGCCGCTTGGCCGGTGTTGATGACCGAGTTGGTCGACTTACCGAAGATGACACCTGGGCCGCCTGTCGCGAGGATGACCGCGTCCGATGGGAACGCTTTAATTTCCATCGAGCGCAAATCCTGACAGACCGCACCACGGCACACACCTGCTTCATCGATGATGGCCCGGAGGAACTCCCAGCCCTCATATTTCTCGACGAGCCCTTGCGCCTCGTAGCGACGAACCTGCTCGTCTAGTGCGTACAGGAGCTGTTGCCCCGTCGTCGCACCGGCGTAAGCCGTACGGTGATGGAGCGTGCCGCCGAAACGACGGAAGTCGAGAAGACCTTCTGGCGTCCGGTTGAACATGACGCCCATGCGGTCGAACATGTGGATGATCTTCGGTGCCGCTTCCGCCATCTTTTGGACCGGCGGTTGGTTGGCGAGGAAGTCGCCCCCATAGACCGTGTCATCAAAGTGTTGCCAAGGAGAATCCCCTTCCCCTTTCGTGTTGACGGCACCGTTGATGCCGCCTTGTGCACAAACTGAATGTGAACGCTTGACCGGTACAAGCGAGAATAGTTTTACCGGAACACCCATCTCAGCCGACTTGATTGTCGCCATGAGTCCAGCCAGACCGCCACCGATGACGATCAAACTTTGATTTGCCATGAACTTTTCCCCCTAATTACAAGATGCCCGCGAACGTCAAGATTGAACGGATGCCGACAAAAGATAGTGCCAAGAAGACGACGCCTGAGACATAGCTCATGAAGCGCTGTGAACGAGGCGACTGTGTGATCCCCCACGTGATGGCAAACGACCAGAGACCGTTCGCGAAGTGGAACGTAGCCGAGAGGATCCCGACTATGTAGAAGATGAGCATGAGCGGATTGTCGACGATGTTTTGCATCATCTCCGCATTTACCTCGACGCCACGCAACTTCGCCAAGCGCGTTTCCCAAACGTGCCATGCGATGAAGATGACGAGGAAGACGCCCGTGAAGCGTTGGAGCATGTACATCCAGTTACGGGCGTACGAGTAACGGTTCGTGTTAATCGAACCGAGAAACGCGTAGTACACGCCGTATACCCCGTGGAAAATCATCGGCAAGGCGATGACCGTCACTTCAAGGAAGTACAAATACGGTAAGCTCCCCATAAATTTTGCTGCCTTGTTGAACGATTCCACCCCATCGACGATATAGTAGTTGACCGACAAGTGAACGATCAAAAACAATCCGATTGGGATGACCCCAAGTAGCGAATGGACTTTACGACTGAAATAGTCACGACGCGTTGCCATTCTAGTTCCCCCTTTGTACGAGCCCTTGGCTCGTTTTGTAAATAAAAGCGTTTTCAAATGCAAATATAGCTTTCTGTCTCCTATTCTACTCTTGTGAAATTTGTATGACAAGACAACCCGACCGATTTGTGCCACATTCTTTTGCAAAATACCCGGTGACCAAAAGGTGAATCGTCGTTATAATGGTATAGAGAGAATGGAGTGATGGAAGAAGATGGAAACGATGAGCCAACCCACTTTCGCGATCGAACTGCTTCGCGATTATGTGTTGACGGATTTGCTCGGGGACGATTACGCCCAAGTCATCTATTGGTCGGGCAAACGGGTCGCACGCAAATTCCCGATCATGACGAATGACGAACTGAGCGCCTTCTTTATCGAGGCCGGATGGGGGCAATTGACGCTCTTAAAAGAAAAAGGGAATAAATTCTTGTTCGAACTCGTCCCTCCGCCTTCGACCCAAGAAAAGGCAACCGGCTACCACCAGCTCGAAGCTGGTTTCTTAGCCGAACAGATTGCCGGTCGTTTCCAATGTGTCGCCGAGGCTACGCCGATGTGACGCGCCAGGCCGTCCAGATCACCGTCCAACTAGACCGAAAAGATACGTATGAATGACGAAGAGCCGATGCGTGAGTGCATCGGCTCTTTCTTATATGTGCTGAAGGTGGTCCCGGGCGAAGTCTCGGAAGACATCCAGTTCATCCGCTGTGAAGTTCACATCATTCCCGGCGTAAGCCGCTGCCGCTTTCTCGACCGTCTGCAACACATCGGTCGAGAAGCCTTTCGTTATCGACCACTCAAGCGCCTCCTGTTTCGATAAGACGAGGTCGTCGGAACAATACGCCAGGATGCGCGTCAGATTGAGCACACTATACATCGGCGTGTCGTGGATCGAATCGAGACAGTCTCGCGCATCAAACACAATCGCATCTCGATAGTCGGCTTCATTGAAGCCGGCGATTACGTCCGTGAGAGGACGACCATAGAGCACGATGCCTCGCTCACTAGTGATTTTTATATGGGCGGCCAAGTCGGGATCGGTCATCCCAGCTTGTATGGTCGCTATTTCACCCGCTTGAAGCGCCGACTCGAATCGCGAACGCCAACCCTCGCTGTAGTGAAAATCAAATGGACTCGGATGCCTCCAAGCTGTCAGGTCACCCACTGTAAGAACACTCAACTCAATCGGATACGGCTCGTTTGATGACTCAAGACAGAGGCGTGTCAGTCCCACCTTTGTTTCAGGCGTTAGCGGACGACTCGTGACAATCAGAAAATCAAGGTCGCTATGGTCAGGGTGAAACCCTCCCATCGCGGCCGACCCATGCAAATAGAGGTGCTCAAGCGATGGGATCACGCCGTCGATCCGCTCGATGAACGCCTCGACGACCGGACGGATGATGGCAGGCATCTCGGAGGATGCACCGCGACTCATTCGTCCGTCTCCTCATGGACGTATTGGATCACGGTCTCGGCCAACTTCTCAGGCAGTCCCGCTTCTTTCAACTGTTCGAGCGAGGCGAGGCGGATTTGTTTCATCGACCCGAAATGACGAATCAACTGCTGACGCCGCTTCGGTCCGACACCCGGGATGTCGTCGAGCACCGACTTCGTCATCTTCTTCGTCCGCAGGCTGCGGTGGAACGTGATGGCGAAGCGGTGGACCTCGTCTTGCATGCGTTGCAGCAAATAAAACGCACTCGAGCGTGAGTTCAATTCGATGACTCCGCCGCCTTCCCCGAATAAGAGCTGGCTCGTCCGGTGACGGTCATCCTTTTTCAGTGAGCCGACAGGCAAATCGAGACCGAATTCGTTTTGCAGGACGTCGAGAGCGGCGTTCAATTGTCCGATCCCCCCGTCAATCAACAGTAAGTCCGGGAGACGTTTCTCTTCCGTCAATAGACGACGGAACCGACGGCGCACGACTTCTCGCATCGTCTCATAATCGTCAGGCCCTTGGACGGTACGAATCTTGTATTTCCGGTATTCCTTCTTGAGCGGCTTGCCGTCCTCGAAGACGACGAGCGCCGAGACGGCGTCCGCCCCTTGGATGTTGGCGTTGTCGATGATGTCGACGCGCGACAAGTTCGGGATGCCGATCGCTTCACCGAGCTCCCGCATCGCCAAAAGTGTCCGCTCCTCATCGCGAGCGAGTAGCTCGAACTTCTCGTTCAAGGCGATGCGCGCATTCTTCGTCGCCAAGTCGAGCAATTGCCGTTTCGCTCCCCGCTTTGGTTGCATCACTCTTGTTCCGATCGCCTCGTTCAACAAGTCGATACGAACGATCTCAGGGACGAGCACTTCCTTCGGCACAACGTTCTGCTCATAAAACTGGACAATGAAACTCTCGAGCTCTTCGGACGGTTCCCCATGGAGCGGGAACAGCGACACATCGCGCTCAATCATCTTGCCGCCTCGCATATAGAACACTTGGACGCACATCCAGCCCCGGTCAAGCGTATACCCGAAAACGTCGCGTGCCGTCGGGTCAGCCGTGATCATGTTCTGTTTGTTCATAATCGATTCGACGGCCCGGATTTGATCACGTAGCTCGGCCGCCCGTTCGAATTGCATATCCTCGGCCGCCTTGCCCATGTCGATTTGTAACTTGGCGAGCGTCTCGCTCGTTTCTCCGTTTAAGAAACGACGAATTTCCTGAACGATTTCTTTTTGCTCATCCGTTTCGACCGCGAGCTCGCACGGCCCGAGACATTGGCCGATGTGGTAATACAGACAGAGTTTGCGCGGCATCGGTTGGCATTTCCGGAGCGGATACAGCTTGTCGAGCAACCGTTTCGTCTCATTGGCCGCGTAGGCGTTCGGATACGGCCCGAAATAGTAGCCGCCGTCCTTCTTAAGTTTCCGCGTCGTGAGCAGCCTTGGGTACGGCTCGTTCGTGATTTTGATATACGGATACGACTTGTCATCTTTGAGACGGATGTTGTATTTCGGGTCGTGCTTTTTGATGAGCGTCATTTCAAGCAACAGCGCCTCGAGTTCGCTCGCCGTGACGATATATTCGAAGTCACGAATCTCGGCGACGAGACGCATCGTCTTGATGTCATGCGCCCCGGTGAAATACGACCGGACCCGGTTCTTCAGATTTTTCGCTTTCCCGACGTAAATAATCTCGCCGTACTCGTTCTTATGCAAGTAACAGCCGGGCTCATCCGGGAGCAGCGCCAATTTATGCTTAATGTGGTCAGAATGACTCAAATTCAATCACCTCAGTTTAGGTTCCTTCCAGACGGGAAAAAAATTGATGAAGTCTCAGAAGGAGGGTTTTGGAATGAAACGGTACGATGTCATCATCATCGGCAGCGGCTCAGCAGCGAGCCAAGCCGCCAGCGTGTTACGTGACGCCGGTAAACAAATTGCGATTGTCGAGAATTGGACGTTCGGTGGGACGTGCCCGCAGCGCGGGTGTGACCCGAAAAAGATGCTCGCGGAAGGAGCCGACCTGATTGCCCGGGCCGAACGAATGAAGCCGCTCGGTGTGACCGGCGAACTCAAGCTCGACTGGCACGCCTTCAAACATCGTGTCACGAATACCGTTTTGCCGTCCCGACGACGAAGATGCATCATTGGCAAGAACACGGCATCGATTTGTTCGAAGGCGAACCACATTTCATCGATGAAGACTCGATCGTCATCGAAGGACATGAAATCTCGGCGCATCAATTCTTGATCGCATCGGGGCAAATCCCGCGTCCACTCGACATTCCCGGCGGAGACGCTGCCATCACGAGCAACGACGTCTTCGACCTTGAGGTGTTACCGCAACACGTCATCATCGTCGGAGCCGGTTATATCGCCTTCGAGTTCGCCCATATTCTGCGCCGGTTCGGATGTGACGTGACGCTCCTCGTCCGGTCGCGAGCGCTGAAGCCGTTCGACCGTAAAGTCGTCAAACGGCTCGTCGATGAGACGATTCAAATCGGGATCGATGTCCGCTATGGAATCGAACCAGTCGACATCAATGGCGACGTCGTGACGCTATCAGATGACTCTACCCTTGTAGGACTCGTGCTTAACGCCACCGGGCGAATTCCGAGCATCGAGCGACTTCGGTTGGATGCGGCCGGCATCGAGTCCGATCACGGCGGCGTCTTGGTCAACGAGTTTCTCCAGACGACAAATCCGAACGTCTATGCGGCCGGAGACGTCGCTAAGAGCCGCAACCCTGCCCTCACCCCGTTCGCCGGACAGGAAGGTCGCATCGCCGCGCTCAACCTGCTCCGCAACAACACGCGTCCGCTCCCCGAGCGTCCCGCCCCGACGGTCGTCTTCACGACACCACCGATTGCCAAGGTCGGGCTGACGGTCGACGAGGCCAAGGCGCAAGGCATCGACTATGAATGTAAAGACAACGACTTGTCCCATTTCCTCACGTATGAGCGCATCAATGACACGACGGCGTTTTCCCGCATCTTGCTGAGCAAGGACGGTCATGTGCTCGGCGCCCACTTGATTGGGCAACACGCGCCGGAACTGATCAACTTGTTCTCATTCATTATACAAAACAACATGACCCATCAACACGTCAAACACTTGGAGTTCGCGTATCCGACGTCCGCGTCCGATGTCTCGTTTCTAATATAAAAAATCAAAGCGAGGTTGAATTAATTTATGCGAAAAAGCTCCGCTTGGACGAGAGATTTACTTTAAGTGTGGTCTTTCCATTTGTTAATTAATACTTTGCTTTCGATAAATTTACCATATAAAAAAAGAATCAGATTGCGAGAGCAATCTGATTCTTTAGCAGACTTAGAAGTAAATTATTATATTATTTGCGAGCACTAATGATTTCTCGTGCGAGCCAAGATGGTCCTTTGTGAGCGAAAACAGAGTCATTAATATTAACTCCAGCCATAACATTACGAGAAATATCTGTAGCTTCTTGTCTCGATATAGATTTATGCTGACGATTTGCAAAATACATTAAGGAATCTTCTAAATCTTTTGTCAAACGTTCGCGATCATCTCTTGTTATAGTAGTCATTAATATCTAACTCCTTTCTTCCAGCTACTTCATAGGCTTTTCTTAAGATTAGTGTATCACAAAGTTCCTGCACGTGGATAGATAATTGTCTAGTCCCTATCGTTCTCTCCATAATACCAGTAATAACTTGATGCTTGTCTAATTCCCCATCCCTGAACATTGAAACTAATGCAGCTGGATTACTATCACTCATAATCCCATATATAAGAGGAAAATCATGAATCAAACCTTCTTTAGCCCTAATTCGATTATCAGTTATAAAGGTGGCAAATTCTTCATTGTTTAAATCTAAAACTTTCAACTCTCCTCTTTCAAAGTAAGGAAAAGGATGAAATTCAAATTCCATAACAACAGCTTCAAAAAATTCAGGTGGAAAAATACTCTCAAGACCATTTTGTCTATTAAAAGATATTTGCCTCAATATGAAGTCTTCGGCCATTTTCTGGTCAGGCGCAAGGTAAAATCCTGGTCCGAAATCTAATTCCGAACCCCAAGAAACATCAAACTTTACACCTTGTTCAATTATGTTTGAATATCCTACCATGGTAGTGGCGTGATACCACATTTGCCTCTCGAGTATTCGCTTAGTCTTAGGCCTTAAATCCAATATCATTCACCTCTGTCATTTACCTGATACATAAATATGGTATGAACATCCAATTGTAATCATATTCATCTATTGGAAATATGTCAAATGGGTATTAACTTCAATAATCAAGTGAAATAAAGGCTCTTCCATCGTGCGATGGAAGAGCCTTTCGTCATTCGATTCCTTTATCCTTATCTTCTTGCAAGGCGTCCTGGAGCGATTTGTCCCAGAGCTTGACGCCTTGGGCGTGAGCCGCCCGAGCAATCAAATGTCCGCCGACCGGAGCCGTCAACAAGACGAAGAACAAGCCGAGCAGGAGTCGTGCGTCAAAGATGCGCTCGTCGACCCAGACGTGCAGGAGCGCCGCGAACAAGACGAACATGACACCGAGCGTCGCGCTCTTCGAGGCCGCATGGGCCCGCGAGTAAATGTCCGGCAGCCGGATGAGACCGATGGCCGCGACGACGGTGAAGAATACCCCGATGATGGTGAAGACACCGGTTAAAATGTCATAAATCATTGTTGCGGTCATGTTGGATGATCTCTCCCTTCTCGAGGAATTTCGAGAACGCCACCGTCCCGATGAAGGCTAAAATTCCGAGCAAGAGGATGACTTCGAAGAACATCGTCGTATCGAGTACGATCGACAAGAGCGAGACGACGGAAATCAAGCCGATTCCGATCGAGTCAAGCGCGATCACACGGTCAGCCGTCGTCGGTCCTTTGACGACCCGATACAGCATGCCGAGCATAGCGAGCACGAGGGCGGCGAGCGCCACGTAAATGATCATATCTAGCATCAGCCGGTCGCCTCCTTAATCTTCGTCTCAAAGTTGTCGTAAATGCCTTGCTTGAGCGACTCTTTATCCGGCATATGAAGCGCATGGATATAGAGCGTCTTATTGTCGTCCGATACTTGGACGACGAGCGTTCCTGGCGTCAGTGTGATGAGCATCGACAACCAACTCACTTTCCAACCGGAATCGAGCTCGGTATGGTACCGAAAGATCCCGGGTTGGATTTTTAGTTTCGGGCTCAGGACGAGCTTTAGCACTTCGATGTTGGCGACGAAGAGTTCTCGAGAGAAAATCACGAACAGGTTAAGCAGTTTCAAGACGCGGATGAAATAGAAATCCGTATTCTTGAAGAAGCGGCGCATCATGAAGATGACGAGTAATCCGAGCAAATAGCCGATGATGAATCCGCTCGTCGTGAACGTACCCGTGAAGAACATCCAAATGAACGCCAGGAAAAAGTTGATGAGTAGTTGGTAAGCCATCTCTAAATCACTCCTTAATCACGGCATCGATATAGATTTCGGGTTGCACGAGCGGTTCAATTGCCTGGGTAATGAACGGGTGGATCGCCTCGGCGCCGAACCCGTAGGCGACCGCGACCGCGACGAGCAAGAACGTCGGCACGATGAGTTTCTTCATGTGCGGAACGAGCGGACCGTCGTAGGCACGCTTCTCTTCTCCCCAGAATCCGTACAAGAAGATTTTGATAACGGAGAAGAGGACGAACAAACTCGACAACAAGATGAGGAGCGGTCCGAACAGGCTGCCCTCGGCGACCCCACCTTGAACGATTAACAGTTTCCCGAAGAATCCGCTAAGCGGCGGAATCCCGGCGAGCGACAAGGCGGCGATGAAGAACGTCCAGCCGAACAGCGGGAACCGTGTAATCAAGCCACCCATGTCGCGTAACTGACCAGACTTGGTGATACCGATCATCATCCCGACGAGCATGAACAGGGCTGCCTTGATCAACATGTCATGAATCAAGTAGTAAAGCGCCCCTTCGAGCGAAGTCTGCGTGTTGAGCGCAATCCCATAGAGAATCACGCCGACCGCGATCATGATGTTGTAGATGATGATCAATTTGACGTCATTATAGGCGATGGCGCCGATCATCCCGATGACGATCGTCAACACGGCGAGAATAATCAAGAAGTTCTGCGTGAACGACCCGACATCAAACAGGAGCGTGTATGTCCGCAAAATCGAGTATACCCCGACTTTCGTCAGAAGTGCCCCGAACATAGCGAGGATTGGCGTCGGTGCCACGACATACGAGCCCGGGAGCCAGTAGTGTAACGGTACGAGTGCACCCTTTAAACCGAAGACAATCATGAACAATACCCCGATCACGACGAGAACGGATTGATTCTCGACGAGCGGAATCTTTTGCGCGAGGTCAGCCAAGCTGAGCGTGCCGACCGTTCCGTAAAGTAGCGCGACCGCCATGACGAACAACGCCGAGGCGATGACGTTCACGAGCAAGTACTTGATTGACTCGCGAAGTTGGACCCCTTTCCCGCCGAGGACGATCAACACGTATGACGAGATGAGGAACACTTCGAAGAAGACGAACAAGTTGAAGATATCGCCTGTCGTGAAGGCACCGTTCACCCCGACGAGGAGGAACAGCATCGCGACGTAGACGTAATTCGACTCATACGCGTCCGAGAAGTAATGGGTCGCGAACCAGACGATGAAGAAGACGAGCAACGTCGACGTGGCGACGAGCAATGCCGACAGCATGTCCGAGACGAGCGTGATCCCGAACGGTGCCGGCCAGTTTCCTAAATTGACGGTCAAGATGCCGTCCTGTGACACGGTGAAGATCAGCAGCACCGTCACTGCGAACGTTACAAGTAAAGCCCCGAGTGCCACTCCGCGTTGCAGACGAATCTGCTTCGGCGCGAAGAGGAGGATGATGGCCGCAAGCGCCGGGATGACAATCGGAAAGATCGGTAAGTTAATCATTCGATTCCGTTCCTTTCATTTCCTCAATATTATCCGTATTCAGTTCTTGATAGGCCCGATACGCGAGCACTAGGAAGAACGCGGTCACCCCGAAGCTGATGACGATGGCCGTCAAGACGAGCGCTTGCGGGAGCGGATCGGTATATTCCGTCACCCCATCGACGAGGACGGGTGCCGCCCCAGTTTTCAATCCGCCCATCGTCAAGACGAGTAAATGGGCAGCGTGACTGAGCAGGCCGGTGCCGATGATGATGCGCAACAAACTCTTTGAGAGAATCATATAGACAGCGCTCATCGTCAAGACACCGATGATGATGCTAACGAAGATTTCCATTATTCACTCTCTCCAATCGTTTGAATGATCGTCATCGTCACACCGATGACCACAAGATAGACACCAAGGTCGAAGGCGATTGCCGTGTGAAGCGTCTGTTCGCCTAAGAGCGGCAAGTCGAACTTACCATACGCATGCGTCAGGAACGGACGGTCCCAGAAGATGCTGTGAAGCGACGTCAGTAACGCGATGGCGAGACCGAGCGCCGTCATCTTGCGATAATCGAACGGAAGCACGTCGGCGAGCGTCTTCGAATCAAAGGCAAGGAGTAACAATACGAGTGCCGCGGCCGTCATCAAACCACCGATGAAGCCTCCGCCCGGCGAATAGTGCCCGGCGAAGAAGAGATTGATCGAGAACACGATGATGATGAAGAAGATGATCACCGCGGCCGTCTGTAAGATGACGTCATTGACTTGATCATTTTTTCGGTTCATGTTCACGTGCTCCTTTCGTACGTTCTGTCGTTCTGAATTTGATCATTGTGTAAATCCCGATGGCCGCGATGGCAAGGACGACAATCTCGAACAACGTATCAAAGCCCCGGAAGTCGACAAGGACGACGTTGACCATGTTTTTCCCGGCTGCTAAATCATAGACATTTTCTTTATAGTACTCTGAGATCGACGACAGGGAACGGTTCGATAGCGCCATGAAGCTGAGGAGCATGACCGTCACCCCGACGATGATCGAGACGATTGCATTCTCGATTTTGAATTTGACACGCACTTCTTTCTTGCTGATCTCCGGCATATGGTAGAAGACGAGCAAGAACAGCGCGACCGATACCGTCTCGATGACGAGCTGCGTCAAGGCCAGGTCCGGTGCATTGAAGAAGACGAAGAACAACGCGACCGAATAGCCGACGACACCGAGCAAGATGATCGACGGTAGCCGCGAACGCATGAATAAAATCGCGATTGATGCCAAGATGACAACAGCCCCGAGGACGTATTCATAAGGCGCGACAGGTTCCATCTCGCCGAACGAGAAGTTGAACAAATCGAACCAATACATCGAGAACAACATCATGCCTGACAAGAACAAGAAGATGTACACCAAATACGAGCGGATGAAGCCCGTCATATAGTTATCTTTGAAGCGGTACGCCGCCTTGTTCGACCAGACAAGCGTCCCGTCATACATGCCGTTGAGCGTCAAGCGGTGTGGAATCCGGTTATAGATGCCCATCCACTTGTTGATCGTATAAAACATGAGCGTCCCGAGCAAGATGACGCCGATCGTCATGAACAACTCCGGTGTCAATCCGTGCCAGAAGTAGATGTCTACTTTGACTTCTTGCCCGCTAGCGACGAGCGTCGGATAAATCGATTCGACGGCCGGCTTGATGAGCGAGTTCGATAACACGTTCGGCACGAATCCGAGCACGACGACGAGGATGGCGAGAATCGCTGGCGGGATGAGCATCCCAATCGGTGCCTCGTGCGGCTGTTTCGGCAATTTGTCGAACTGGGCTTTGCCCATGAACGTCCGTGTGAAGATAATCAAACTGTAGATGAACGTGAACACACTCGCGATGAATGCGATGACCGGAATCAAGATGCCGATCGTATCGAGCGCGAAGAAGTCCATCGAGAACACTTTCGTCGTCGCCTTCAAGAACATCTCTTTACTGAGGAAGCCGTTGAACGGCGGTAACCCTGCCATCGACAATGAGCCGATGACGGCGATCGTGAACGTGATCGGCATGACGGTCATAAGACCGCCGAGTTTGCGGATGTCACGCGTCCCTGTCTCGTGGTCGACGATTCCGACCATCATGAACAGCGACCCTTTGAACGTCGCATGGTTAATCAAATGGAAGATTGCCGCGATCGTCGCGACCATATAGATGTTGTCATCCATGCCGTCGTAATGAAGCGCCGCGGCACCAAGTCCGAGGAGCGACATGATGAGACCGAGCTGACTGACCGTCGAGAAGGCGAGAATCCCTTTCAAATCGGTCTGTTTGACCGCGTTGAACGAACCCCAGAACAAGGTGAACGTCCCGACTGCGGCGATCGTCCATAGCCAAATCGGTGACTCTTGGAACACCGGGCTCATCCGTGCGATGAGATAGAGACCGGCTTTGACCATCGTCGCCGAGTGGAGGTACGCACTGACCGGGGTCGGTGCTTCCATCGCGTCCGGCAACCAGATGTGGAACGGGAATTGCGCCGACTTCGTGAAGGCGCCGAGCAAGATGAGAATCATCGCCGCGATAAAGAACGGGCTGTCCGCGATCACTGCCTGATTGGCCACCATGTCGCGGATGCTGAACGAGCCGACGATCGACTCGAGAATCACGATTCCTCCGAGCATCGACAGACCACCGAACACGGTGATGAGCATCGATTTACGCGCCCCGTAGCGAGAGCGCTCTTTCTCGTACCAGTACCCGATCAAGAGGAACGACGAAATCGACGTGAGTTCCCAGAACATGTACATGACGACCATGTTGTCCGAGAGGACGACACCAAGCATCGCGCCCATGAACAAGAGCAGATACACATAAAAGTGACCGAGCGACTCTTTGTCTTTATTCAAGTAATAAATCGAATACAGGACGACGAGCGCCCCAATCCCTGTAATCAGGAGGGCAAACAATAGTCCGAGCCCGTCCACGTAGGCCGTGAAGTTGATGCCGAGCGACGGCATCCATTCGACCGTTTCCGTCACGACGTCTCCCGCGCTCGTGATTCCGATGAAGCGGAAGAAGTACACGAATAGGACGACCGGAACGATTAACACGAACCAACCCGTATGGATTCGCTTCAGCGCCCGGAACAAGAACGGGATGAACGGTGCCGCGAGAAGCGGCAATAAAATAGCTAAATGTAACACCGACAAGAAAATTCCTCCTTCGAACAGAGTCTTACAAACGATGGCTTTTTTATTAAGGTCATTTGACGCCATCACGTCTTCTTCATGAGTATAGCGTAAATTTTCAGTCTGTTTCCATGATAAAACCTTCGCGTATTTTGACGCCTCCCTTATTTCTCCCGAACTGTTAAATATGAAGGGAGTCGATAATAAGCGACGAAAAAAAATAAAAATCGCACTCTATATGTATGCGTTCTTAGTTGGTCATTTCCCGAATTTCGCCTTCAATCCGTACCGAACCTTAACCGTTGATATTCCATGCGAGACGACCAAACTCCTTCTTCCTTAACACGCCCAATAAAAAACAGCCGACCAGTTTCCCGGTCGGCTGTACGTCATTATTGTGCTGTTGCGATAAACTCTTTGAGTGCTTCTTTTGGTTGGAAGCCCATTGTTTTCGAGACAGGTTGTCCGTCTTTAAACATCATGAGTGTCGGGATACTTTGGATTTGGAAAGCGCCCGCTACTTCTGGGTTCTCGTCAACGTCGAGCTTAATGATTTGGACTTGGTCGCCCATCTCTTGGTCAAGCTCTTCGAGTACCGGTGCGATCATGCGGCACGGTCCACACCAAGCTGCCCAAAAATCGACGAGGACGACGCCCTCTTTTACATCTTGATCAAACGATTGAGTCGTTGCATGTTTAATAGCCATTTGGTAAATACCTCCCCAGTAAGATGTGAGAGCCGAATGAAGAACTCTCTTGCATTTCATGTTCAGAGTATACCACGCAGGGTACGTTTCCCCAAACGTTCTGCATATCAGCTGTTGACGAGGTGTTTTCTGAACTCTTCTGTCAAGAGCGGGACGACGTCGAACAAGTCGCCAACGATGCCGTAATCGGCCACGCTGAAGATGTTTGCTTCCGGGTCTTTGTTGATGGCGACGATGACTTTGGCGTTGCTCATCCCAGCTAAATGTTGAATCGCGCCCGAGATGCCGCAGGCGATATAGAGGTCCGGCGTGACGACTTTCCCGGTCTGACCGATTTGAAGCGCATAGTCGCAGTAGTCGGCGTCACATGCTCCACGTGAAGCACCGACGGCCCCGCCGAGCAGTTCAGCGAGCTCTTCGAGCGGCTTGAAGCCCTCTTCGCTCTTGACGCCGCGTCCCCCCGCGACGATGACTTTCGCTTCCGTCAAATCGACTTTCCCCGTCGCCTTGCGGACCACTTCTTTGACGATCATGGCGAGGTCTTTCAGTTCCACGCTCGGTGTCTCGACCGTTGCGCTCGCTCCGGCTGTGCGTGGGAGTGCGTCGATGTTGTTTGGGCGGATCGTGAAGAACATGACCGAGTCTTTGAATTTCACTTTCTCGAACGCCTTCCCTGAATAAATCGGGCGGACGAACTCGGCGTCTTTGCCTGATCCTTCGATTGAGACGACGTCACTGATGAGACCTGCGTCAAGACGTGCCGCGAGTTTCGGGGCGATGTCTTTCCCGAGTGCCGTATGACCGAGCACGATCATGTCCGGTGACTCTTGCTCGATGACTTGGCGGAGCACTTGCCCATAACCGTCCGGCGTGTAGTGCTTGAGACGCTCGTCTTCGATGACGAGGACGCGACCCGCGCCGTACTCCCCGAGTTCCGTCGCGAGTGCTTTGACGTCATCCCCGATGACGACTGCCGTCACGTCGTCCGTCAATTGCTTCGCCGCAGCGATGGCTTCAAATGATACGTTCCGTAACGCGCCTTCACGCGCTTCTGCGAGTACTAAAGCTTTCATCTATGTGTCCCCCTTAAATGACTTTGGCTTCCGTGCGGAGTAATTGAACGAGCTCGCTCACTTGTGACGACGTATCCCCTTCAAGGATGCGCCCGGCTTTCTTCTCTTCCGGCAAGAAGCGTTCGATCGTCTCGATTTTCGCTTCAATCTCGTCTTCATCAAGGTCGATATCCGACAGTTCGAGTTCTTCGAGCAGCTTTTTCTTCGCTTTCATGATGCCGGGAAGGCTCGGATAACGCGGTTCGTTCAATCCTTGTTGCGCTGTCACGAGGAGCGGGAGCGCCACTTCGATCACTTCCGTGTCCCCTTCGACGTCGCGTGTGACCGTCGCCGTCGTGCTGTCGATATCGAGCTTCGTAATCGTCGTCACGTAGTTCATGTCCAACAGTTCCGCGACGCGTGGAGCGACTTGACCGCTACCGCCGTCGATGGCGACGTTCCCAGCGAAGATGAGATCTGGCGCTTGCTCTTTCAAGTACGTGGCGAGCACTTTCGAGATCGTCACATGGTCTGCGTCCTCGACGTCATCCTCGATCGAGATGCGGACCGCTTTGTCCGCCCCCATCGCGAGCGCCGTCCGAAGTTCTTTGTCCGCGTCTTCTGGACCGACCGTCACGACCGTCACTTCTCCCCCGAGATCGTCACGTTTACGAATCGCTTCTTCGACCGCATACTCGTCATATGGGTTGATGATGAACTCAGCGCCGTCTTCTTGAATTTCCCCATTCTCGAGCTGAATCGCTTCCTCTGTATCGAACGTACGTTTCAGCAATACAAAAATATTCATCGTAGTTCCCCCTTATAAGTTGTTCGCACCATCATTCATGAATCAGCGTTCATTTTTTGAGCTAGCGAGAGGGCTCACGGTTAAGCAAGCCCTTTTTGTAACATATGGTGTACTTTCGGTAGCGTCGACATCAAGTCATACTTGAAGCCGCTCGCCATCCAACTCGTGACCACTTCATCGATCGTACCGAAAATCATCTGTCGAGCGAGACGGTAGTCGAGATTGGGATCAAACTCTCCCGTCTCGACCCCGTGCTTTACGACCGCATCGATCAAGTTCAAGTACGGTTTGAGCACTTCGCTGATTTTTTGACGGAGTGCCAAGTTCGACTGCCGGAGCTCGATTTGTGTCACGACGGCAAGGTCGTAATCGGCCGACAGTTGTTTAAGATGCGACTCGATCAATTGATACAGTTTGTCGCCAGCCGTCGTCTCCTGCTCGATCTGTTGCTTCGAGTAGTCGATAAACAGGCCCATCTTCGTCTGGAACAATTCAATCAACAAATGTTCCTTGTTTTTGAAGTACAGATAGATCGTCCCGTCGGCGACACCCGCCTCTTTGGCGATGGCCGTCACCTTTGCACCGTGATAGCCATGATTTGCGATCACTTTCACTGCCGCATCGATAATGCGGTCACTTTTTGATACATTCTTTGTCATAAACACCCAAGCTCCTTACTGCTGCAGAAAAATGAATGATGGTTCATTCATTTATTATTCTATCATGTGACACGGTTGTGTCAACTGCTTTGTTTCACTTGTTTCGCCTTCTCTTCGTCGACAAGGACACGACGTAAAATCTTACCGACGAACGTCTTCGGCAATTCTTCCCGGAACTCGTACAGCTTCGGTACCTTATACGCCGCGAGCTTCTCACGGCAGTGCTTGTCGAGTTCATTTTCTGTCACGTTCACGCCGTCACGCGTCACGATGAACGCCTTGACCGTCTCGCCGCGATACGGGTCCGGAACGCCGATACAGACTGCTTCTTTGACAGCCGGATGCTCATACAGCACTTCTTCGATTTCACGCGGATAGACGTTGAAGCCCCCGGCGATAATCATGTCCTTCTTCCGGTCGACGATATAGAAGAACCCGTCCTCGCCCATATAGCCGAGGTCACCGGTCGCGAGCCAACCGTCCTTCAAGACGGCGGCCGTCTCTTCCGGCTTCTGCCAGTACCCTTTCATCACTTGCGGGCCGTGCAGCATGACTTCTCCGACCTCACCGATGTCGGCCGGGGTCTCTCCGTCTGCCTTTACAATTTTAGCAGAAGTGTCCGACAGCGGCACCCCGATCGAGCCGACGATCCGTTTATCCCATAAGAAGTTTGCGTGTGTGACCGGTGACGTCTCCGATAGGCCATATCCTTCGACGATGCGACCGCCCGTGATGCTCTCGAACTGTTCCTGCACTTCGACCGGCAGCGGCGCCGACCCGGAGATACACGCCTCGATCGACGACAAATCATACTTTTTCAATTTCGGGTCGTTCAGGATGCCGACATACATCGTCGGTGCACCTGGGAAGAAGTGTGGCTTCTTCTTATGAATCGTCTTTAAGACGTCGGTGACGTCAAAACGCGGGACGAGGACGAGCTCGTATCCGTTCACCATCCCGAAGTTCAGACAGCACGTCATGCCGTAGACGTGAAAGAACGGGACGACGCTCAAGACACGCTTTAGGTCGCCTCGGTTATATTTATAGAAGAAGTTCGAGATTTGGTCGACGTTCGCCGTCAAGTTGAAGTGGGTCAGCATGACGCCTTTCGGCAGCCCTGTCGTCCCACCCGTATACTGCAAGACGGCGACGTCCTCTTTCGGATCGATCTCGGTCGGGGTGATCGGCCCGTAGTTTTTATACTCTTTGAACGCGACCGAACCTGTCGTGTCGATGACGATGTTATTCTCACGTTTCACTTTGATCGGATAGAGTTTGTTCTTCGGGAACGGAAGATAATCGGCGATGCTCGTCGTGACGATCGTCTTGATGTCCGTCTTCTGTTTCACACGAAGCGATTTCGGATAGAGGAGGTCGAGCGTGATGAGGATGTTCGCACCGGAGTCGGTGATCAAGTTCTCGAGCTCATGCTCGGTGTAGAGCGGGTTCGTCTGGACGACCGTACCGCCGGCGTATAGGACCGCATAGAATGAAATGACGTATTGCGGACAGTTTGGGAGCATCAGGCTGACACGGTCCCCTTTTTGCAACCCTTTCGATTGAAGCATCGTCGCGAGCCGTCTCGCCGCGTCATCGACCTCGGCGAACGTCAACTCTTTGCCGATGAAGGAGACGGCGGTCCGGTCCGGGTAATCGGTAGCGGCCCGGGTTAAGGCCTCGTAGAGCGGTTTCACCTCGTAATCGATCGTTTCTGACATGTCAGTTGGATAATCTTGCAACCACGGTTTGTTCATCGCTTTTCCTCCTTGAAATGAATACTCATTCAGTTAACTCTATTATAATGCCAAGAAAACGCTTTCATCTACCCTTTACCCGATAATTTTCAGAAAATATCGAAAAAACGTGTGCGGATGAAAGTTTCCGCACACGCTTAGATTCTCTTGAAATAGGCTTCGGTCTGCTCTTGGTTGCCGATTTTCTCGTCCAGGTGATCGTCTAAATCCTTTTCCCACTTGATGGTCGAGAAGTCGACATCGAGCCACGCTTCCATCTCTGGGCGCGAGAACGAATATGTTCGGTTCGGGAAAGCGAAGCGGACAATCTCCGTGTTCTGGACGAGCGTGAAGTACGTCGCCGCATTCCGAATCGCGAGCCGCTCCTGTTCGATCCGTTCAATCTCAGGATCACTGTAACGAATCGTCAGCCCGTAAGGACGTTTTTTCGTCTGCAGCTCGATCGACTTGTAGCAGTCGTGCATCGGCAACGTCTGGGCGATGCCGGCGACGGCGCTGTTGTCCCCGACGTAAGACCCTTTGTATTGGAAAGCGTTCGATCGTTCGGTGTCCCCGCATCCAGCGAGCACGATGAGCAAGACGACGAGCAGACTGAGCCGTTTCATGAGAATCCTCCTTTTATTATGATTTCAATTTCAGGTTGAAGCGGTAAAGCAAACGTTTCGCGAGTAAATGCGCAAGGAAACCACCGATGACAAAGCCGATCAAGTAAAGAATGCTGTTCGTCGGGTACGAGAGGTTGGCCAAAATAATCCCGCCGAGCATGGCGAAACAGACGACCATGATCACGTGGACGAGCCAAAGCCAGTTCGTGAACATGAAGAAGCGGCCGTTGTTCTCTTGCGGGGCCCGGTTGAACATCCATAAACCGAGACCGAACGAGAGGATGATAAAGCTGAGGGCGCTCATCATCGCCACCGTCATAAAGTTCTCCCACACCGTGTTGTCCGTGAACATGTTGAACGTATCGACGTTAAATACGTTCGCGAGCGGTGAGATCACCCGCATGAACACACTCTCGATCGCACGTTCGAATAGATCGTAAACGCCCGCTGTGTTTTCTGTGAGCGAATAAATCGACCCTTGAATCAACAAGATGATGCCGACAGGGAACAATAAGGCGACGACCGACCAGAGCACTTGCGAGACGGCCTCCCCGCCGAATGAACCCATCCATAATCCTAGTGAGAAGACGGCAATGCCGGTCAACATCATAAATCCGACGAGTCCTGCGACTTGCAACGCATGTCCGTCCATCAAAAACGAATAGCGTGATGAATGAATCACCCAAAGCATGAGCGGTCCGCCAAGGAGAGATGAGACGATGATGCCACTCGTCCCGATCAACCACTTCGATATGTAGAGCTGGTTGCGGTTGAACGGGAGCGACATCGTAAAATCAGACATTTGGCTGTTGCGTTCGCTGCCAATCAGGACGGACGCCATCAAGAAGCCAAAGATGATGTAGAGGAAGATGACACCACCATACGGGATCAGTGTCTGTAAGTCGCCGATAAAGTAGCTGTACTCCGGGCTGAACAATTCTTCAACCGACGGATTCGTCACATTGTCGCCATACCATTCGGCATACTTCTCGGGGTTCGCTTGAATCTCTCGAACTTGTTCATCGAACGTCTGCATTTGCGTCCATACTGGAAGCGTATAGGCGACAATTCCAAGGAAAACGAGCAACATCCATAACAACGACACTTGTTTCCAGTCTTTCTTTAACAGCACTTTAAAAGACACTTGCCTCACCTCCTAGTTGAACTCGGAACACGTCTTCGAGCGACATCGGAATCTCTTCGACGAGCATCGGGTCGTGCGCATCGACGAACGTATCGAGTTCCTTCGTCCGTTCTTTCGCCATGAACAAGGCGACCCGGCCTGTGACGTTGATGATTTCGATATCTTTCCGTTCGAGCAGTTCGACCGGCACTTGATCGTTGAAGACGACTTGCAGTTTGACGCTCGTCTCACGTGCCTCCTCGAGCGACATGATCGCTTTGACGCGTCCCTTCTCAATCATGATGATGCGGTCGGCGATGCGTTCGAGCTCATGTAATTGGTGGCTCGACACGATGATCGAACAGTTGCGCGCCTCGACTTGGGCGATCATCAGTTTCAAGACGTCAGCCTTGGCGACGACGTCGAGCCCGTCGGTCGGTTCATCGAGCAGATAGTACTTCGCTTGGACGGCGAACGCGAGCGACAGTGTCACCATCGCCTTCTGTCCTTTCGAGAGCTGACGGATCTTCTTGTTGTCGATGTTATAACGAGTAAGCGTCGCTCTGAAGGTTGACCGGTTGAACGTCGGGTAAATCGATTCGTAGAGTGCGGCCGCCTCGTTGACCGTATAGTGTTTGAGCGCGTCGGCCGAGTCTGGGACGAAGATGACGTCACGTTTTAATTCTGACTTCTCAAAAATGCTCGCTGGGCCGTAACGGACGTCGCCCGTATCCGGTCGGATGATCCCGACCATCGTGCGTAAGAGCGTCGTCTTCCCGGCCCCGTTCCGTCCGACGAGGGCGATGATTTCCCCGGCGCCGACGGTGAAGTCGATGTCGTCTAAGACGCGCTGTCGATCGATCGTCTTACTCAGTTGTTGGACTGTCAGCATGGTTCTCCCCTACTTTCTTATATTCGGTCTCAAATAGCGTCAGCGCTTCATTGAGTGTGATATTCGCGTAATGGCAATCGATGGCGAGTTTTTTGATCGCCTCAAGGATTGGGGCGCGCGGCGAGTCCTGGTCGACCCAGTCTTCGGAGACGAACGTCCCCCGTCCGCGATGCATCTCGAGCAAGCCGAGTCGCTCAAGTTCCTGATACGCCTTACTGACCGTATTCGGATTGATGACGAGATCGGTCGCGAGTTCGCGCACCGACATGACCTTGTCGCCCGGCCGTAATATCCCGCGGACGACGAGCGCTTTCGTCTGATTTACGATTTGTTCATACAACGGTTCTGCGCTTTTCATATCAATTTTATATAACATGGGTCACACCCTCTCTTGTGTACGTGGTATAAGTGTATTATACGTATTAGTACACGTAAATACAATAGTTCTTAAAGGGCACTTTCAGTTTACAGGGAATTGGGAATAAATTGAATACGACTTTGGACTGAGACGCGCGTCGTGTTTTTCAGGTACATTGGACGAGAGGTGAACCAAAAATGAAAAAAAGATTGTTGCTTGGGGCCGTCGGCTTGCTCGTCGCCGGATCGATGTACGGAAGAAGCGAAGCGACCGAACGCTATACGGACTACATCGATGCCACGTACGGGGAACGTGTCGATGTCGACGTGTCACAAGACTGGAAACTGACTGGGTACAAGGCGACGTTCAAGCTCGAAAGGCAACCACTTCGCGGGACGTATTCCGCGCGGACGTATGGTGACGGCACAATCCTTGACGACGTGATGCCGACGTACTGGGTTAAAGAGGCAGAGACGACGCTACACGACCGACTCGTCACGGCGAACGTCTTATCACGTACAGAGACGGTCCGGGCGAACGTGCCTGTAGACGTCGTACGCATGCGAGACGTAAACAGACGACAACCGACGTCCGTCTTCGAGTTGAATCCAGAGACGTTTTTAGGTGTCTCCGTCATGTTGCATGAAGCATGGAACGACACCAATGCTCAGAAGCAGCGCGTCCTCGACGTCATCCGCCTACTCGAGGACGACGTCACGTCGATTCATTTCTCGTTCGACGGGACACCGAATGAGGATGACGACTTCACCGAGCGCTACTTGAACGTGTCACGCACGTCCCAATCCGGCGATCCGTCATTCGATTCGCTCCAGACGATTGACGACTTGAACCGCCACGATCGCTATATGGGTTTGACGAGACGACGTTCATCACCGAGTACCGATTTGACGGTACAAAATATGAAGACTGATCGCCATTCGCACGAGCGGATGGTTTTTTGTGTGAGCATTCTCCTTTACAGCACGGCATGAATGTTTTACATTTGACGAGTCAATAATTGACTTATCAAATGAGAGGGGTGAGACACCACAGATGGAATTACGAGATATCAGCCGACTGCTATACCAAATTAAACTGGCGGACCAACGCGTCGCGACCTCGTTCGAGAAAGAGACGGGGTTCAGCCTGACCCGCTACGAGATGCTCATGATCGTGCATGACAAGGGCGTCTGTTCGCAAAGCGAGATTCAGCAGGCGATGAAAATCGACAATGCGGCCATCACCCGCCATTTGAAGATCCTTGAAGAAAAAGGCTACGTCCGCCGGGAACGGAACACCGCGAACCATCGTGAAGTGTTCGTCCATTTGACCGACGAAGCCAAGCATGACTTGACGAGCTGTGAACAAGACCACGACCGCGGCAAGCATTTGATCACGAAAGTGCTGTCCGAGTCAGAGATCAATCAGCTGTCGAGTCTGCTCCAAAAGCTTAACCAACTATAACAAGAGAGAAAGAGGTAATCCCCCATGGCAACTACATTCGAAAACAACACATTCACTGACGTGATGCTCGGTCGCAAATCGATCCGCGTCTACGACGAGAACGTCAAAATCTCACAACTTGAAATGCTTCAAATGATCGAGGAAGCGACAACAGCTCCTTCTTCAGTCAACATGCAACCGTGGCGCTTCGTCGTCGTTGAGAGCCCAGAGGCGAAAGAGACGCTTAAGCCGCTCATCCGCTTCAACGTCCGTCAAAACGACACGTCGGCTGCGATGGTCCTCATCTTCGGCGACATGGAATGCTACGAGCTCGGTGAAGAGATTTACGACCAAGCTGTCGCGGAAGGCAAAATGCCGCAAGAAGTACGCGACCAACAGCTCGGCGCCATCCTTCCCTACTACAAAAACTTGTCGAAACAAGAAATGAACGACATCGTCAAAATCGATTCAAGTCTCGCTGCGATGCAGTTCATGCTCGTCGCCCGTGCCCACGGATATGACACGAACCCAATCGGCGGTTTCGAGAAAGACCAACTCGCGGAAGCGTTCGGATTAGATAAAGACCGTTACGTGCCAGTCATGATCCTCTCAGTCGGTAAAGCGGCAGAAGCAGGCTACCAATCGGTACGCCTCGACGCTGAAAAAATCACATCATTTAAATAATCGGAGGACACCCACATGATCTTAATCAACGCTATTTTCGACGTGAAAGAAACGGAATTTGACAACTTCTTGGCAGACATCAACAAGCTCATCGATTCGTCGAAACAAGAAGCTGGTTGCTTGAGCTATGAGCTCTATCAATCGACGTCGTCGGAAAACCGCTTCGTCATGATCGAGAACTGGGCCGACCAAGCGGCCGTCGAGCAACACAACCAAAACCCGGACCTCATCGCGTTCGCTCAAAGCGTAGGCAACTACGTGACGGCGAAGCCGGTTATCCATGTGACGGAAGTCAACTAAACAGAAGACGGTCGACCTCGTGTCGGCCGTTTTTTTGTCCCATCGATTCATCGGTGCGATGTTTCGGCATACAAAAAACCGCTTCTACGCATTGGTAGAAGCGGCTGTTTGTTATACGCCGAGAATCGCGAACGAGACTCCGACGACACCGATGAGTGCCATGGCGTAAACCGGTACGCGTGGCATTTCACCGTTATTATCGAGCGCCTTCCCGAACATGTAGAACACGATCGGATGGACGAGGAATGGCATCGAGAAGATGAGCGGGATGAGAAGCGATGCCTCTGTCCCGAACATGCCGCCCTGCACGGCTGCGAAAAGACCAAAGTGCGAGATGGCTGACGATTGAGCCATCGTCGTGTAGTCGAACGCGATCGAGCTGAAGCTGAGGATGACGAGTCCACCGAAGACCGCCATCATCTGCCAACCGAACGAGAACTGCATGAGCGCCTTTACTTCTTTGAAGTCTTCTCCGTTGGCACCGCGCAAGTTTTTGAGCGCGAGCGCCGTGAGCACAAGACCGACCAAGACGATGATCGCCGTCGGCCAAATCCAGAGCGCCCCGTTGTCGGCACTGACTGCCAAAATCGAGAACACGAAGATGTGACCGAAGAACGGGATGTTGATCATGATCGGAGCACGTTTCGCGGCCACTTGACCGAAGTCACCGGCCGTACATGCGCCTGTGAGACCACTGTGCGAGAGCGAGCCGGCCATACCAGGTGCGAGGTTGCGGACATGTCCTGTGCGGGCGAACCACATGAGGAGTGCAATCCCACCGAACATCCAGAACAATTGACCAAAGAAACCGTAAACGAGAATCGAATTCATGCCTTCGATGGCAAACGCATCACCGATCCGCGAACCACCGACCATGAAGTTGGCGGCCAAGACGACCGGGATTCCGGCAAACAAAAGCGCACGGACGGTCGGTCCATACGTCCAGTTGTGGAAGATGGCACCGAGTGCTGACGAGATCAACATGGCGAAGAAAATCTGTGGCAATGCGATGACCGGTTGAACCGCCACGGCGATGCCGTACGATACGAACAAGATGACGAGCATCAACACTGTCTCGATGACGCCTTTACGCATGTATACCTTCTTATCGTCGATTTGCGCCTTGTGGTCGATCAAGAGGAACGATGCCGCGAGGCCGATCAACGCGAGGATCGGGTAGTAGAGCATGATGCCCTCTGCCGCGCCCGGTTGAATCATCATGCGGAAGAACCCTTCGAGACCGACGAGCAAGAAGAATGAACGGAGGATGAAGATGAACTGTGTCCGTCCTGTTCCGAGGAACATCTCTTCAGTAGATGGCACGACGATATCTTTCACGTCGAGCTCTTGCTTGCTTAAAATCTTGCGAAGCTCTTGTCCACCGACGAAGAACGACACGACGAGCGCGATGATCGTCGTCCGTGACATGAAGTCGACGAGCGGGAACTCAGGGAGCCCCGGTGTCGCGATGCCCATCTCGACCATGGCGAAGCCAAGTCCGAGACCAAAGATGACGATGACGAGGATTGGCGAGAACCGTGAGCCAGCCACGACCATCCGCGATAAAATGACCATCGGGATGACGAAGGCCATGAGCAACCAGAATTGGTTGAGTAATTGAACTTGCGATAATTGTTGAATGATTTCCATGAACTAACCCCTTACACATTTTTTTCACACAGTCTCGAAGTGTACATGATTGAACATTCTGTGACAAGGGGGTGTGACGTATTGTAAACATTGAAAGCGGAACCAACTGAAATGGTTCCGCTTTCGGTTACTTATTCGGTTGGCGAAGGCCCCATATGCCTTTATTTCCCGTGGAATAAAATAAGTCTTCTTTCCCCGCGAAGCTGGCCGAATCACTCGAATGGGCCCGAATCTGTTTATTGACGTGAGCCTTCCAGTCTTTATATCGATCGAGCTCGAGTTGATAGTATGACCGCTCGATATATGCGTTGATTTCTTTCAATGAAGCCGTCCCGCCATGATGCTGGAGGGCGAATTGGATTTTGCGAAGTAACATTCTTTTCAATGTAATCTCTCCTTACTATGTATGTAGTCATTACATGGTTTATTTATCCAAACCCTTTCTAAAAAAGTTACAGGTTTTTAGGTTATTTTCCTTTATAATAACAATATAGTCCCAACATACTATTTTCTAGAAAGGATTTTACTATGAACCACAAGTTTTATGAGAATGAGCAAGAAATTCTAAAAGAAGTCTCTGCTCAACATGACCTATCTCCTAACCTACTTCAAAACGTTCTCACTACTTCAAAGGCCAATTATTACGGTGGAGCAACATCCCCTACTAAACGCCAAAAAGAATTAGAAGAAGAACTAAAATATCTAATAAAAAAAGGGAATTCGTTAACCCACCCTACTTCATCTGGAAAAAGATCAGGGTTAAAGCTAGTACGTATTCAATTAAATAATTACAAAACATACTTAAATTCACAAACAATTAATTTCGATACACATTCTGAGGATAAAAACATCATTCTCATCGGTGGCTTGAATGGCGCTGGAAAGACTACGATTTTAAAGGCCGTAAGATACCTACTCTACGGAAAACGAGGAATGACTGATTCTGAATTCCAACAACAGTTCACGAACACCATTAATAATTCGTTCTTTGAACAAGGTGGACGTGAAGCCAGTGCGTCTCTAGTGTTTGAACCCGGAGATGGTCACCACTACGAAATTAAAGTCGTGTGGCAATACAATAGTAAGAAACAAGTGGTATCAGAAAGCAAGACTTTCAGCAAGCGTACAATCGGTGCCGCCCGTGCCAAACGGAATGAACAAATCGGTCCACACAATGTTGACGACTTCAACCGAACAATCGATAAATTGATTCCATTTGAAGCTTCGCAATTCTTAATCTTTGATGGTGAAGAGATTCGTCGGATTATTTCGTCACGTAATTCAGCAGACTTTAAAGCAACCATCCGACGAATGAACGGGATGTCATATTTTAATGAACTGAAAGGCGATTTAGATAAAATCTATTCACGAAAAGTCAACGAACTGGCCACTGTTCAGAAGAGTACTGAGCTATTAAAATTCAACAAAAAAATCTCTGAATTAAAAGATCAATTAAGTGAACTGACGGAGAAAAGAACCAAAGCCGAGGACGTGTTTCAACATATAACAAGCAACTTGATCAACTTAAGAAACTTCGTAATGAAAAACTGATGCAAAACAACGAATCAAGAGAGAAGTTTATCTCAACAATGAGTTCATTGACAGCACAACACGATCGAATCATGGAACAGATTTCTAAGCAGTTCAGTGAACAAGTAATCCCATCGTTCGCGTCTAAAAAAATTGACACTTTGAAAAAACGGTTAAATGTAGAGCAAAGATACGTACTTGAACAACAGCGAGTGGAACAAATTTTGACACCCTACCATCAATTTATGTCGAAACTTCTTTCAGAACCAATCAATCCTCCTTTGACTAAAGAGCAATTACACCAAGTCGAAGAGATTGGAAAAGCGATTTGGTTATCAAAGGAGAACTACAAGGCTACGACATCAGTAGACAATCAACAAACGTGGCACGATCTTTCACCGAATGATCGTAGATTTATCATGGGTGTTAATGCTTCTTCTGTTAAGCAACAAATTGTTGAGCTGATTAAGAAGGCAAACAACATAAAGCATTCAATCGATTCATTACAACAAAAAATCGATTTAGCCCCTTCTGCAATCAGTGTTGAAGAAGAAGATAAAAAAATTCAAGAAATTACGGAAGTACTTGGAAAAACGAAGAGCATTCATATGAATATTAAGAAGAAAGAACAAGAGTGCGTCCAAGAGATTCGTTCGTTGGAAGCAAAGTTAAAAGGAACTAAATCTACAGCTTCAAATGCTGTTGAGTTGGCAGATGACGTTCAGATCTACGGTAAAATCAAAGAAGCCATCGATGAATACTCAGAAAAAGTTTTAGGCTGGAAAATTGATTTGATCAGTCGCGAATTCGATAAAATGCTCAATAGACTCATGCGAAAGCAAGATGAGTTTGGTCGTGCTTTCGTCGATCGTCATAAGATGATGATTCGAATCGAGAATGAGCGCGGTGCTGAAATTTCCGTTGAGGAACGTTCCGCCGGCGAGATGCAAATCATTTCTTCTGCATTTATTTGGGGAATGATTAAAGCAGCCGATTTGGACTTACCGATGATCATCGACACCCCACTCGGCCGTTTGGACAGCTATCACCGTAAAAACTTAGTTGAACATTTTTATAAGCACCTTAGTAAGCAGGTCGTTATTCTTTCGACAGATACCGAGATTACACCTGAGTATGTGGAGCTGATGAAAGAATACACGTCTAAGCAAATCATGTTGGACTATAACCAAAAAGAGAAATATACACTGATTCGTGAAGGTTACTTCGAACTAGTGAAAGGATAAGATTATGGACTCAAAAGGAATTAAGCTATCAAAAGTAAGTAAAGACAGAATCGACAACATCATTAGTCATTTGGAGCACTATGTACCGAAAGATCCGAGACCATTTATAGTTAAGCTTAGTTTGATGCATGGAATCGAAAACTACTCTGTCACATCCGACCTCCCTTCTGAACTAAGTTCTGGAGCATGGGACATGGGTTCGATTATTAACGGCAATGACTACCTGCTCGCAAAACACCTCATCATTAATGAACTCCAAAAAGAGATTGAGGACGAAAAAATAATCCGAGATTATATGAAGAAGTTCATTGAATTGGGAGTAGCACATATTGCTTCTTTACTTGAATCAGACGATGCCCTATTTGAAGAAGAGTTTTTAATTAAACTATTGACTGCATAATCTCAGCGAATTATCGCTGAGATTTTTCTTACGAAAATTTCTAATTTTAATTGAGCTGTTCGCTATTTTTGAAAAGAAGCATATGATAAACTTTATCTAATAAAACATTGTACTTTCTTTAAATTACGTACGTAATCCGTCTCAAAGGAGATTAGCTATGGATCCTAATTTCAGTTATAACTTCCCTGCTTTACGAGGCCATCAAGCCGAAAAAGAATACTTCGTCGTGATGTGCCCCTTAAAATTGATTCCAAAAATCTTTTTATTTGATGAGGAAGAAGTTCCTCCACAATATCGTTCGCAACGTATATTGAATAAATCTCGAGTTCCTGAAATTACAAATTATATTGTAGATCAATCAAAGGATTATGTCTTTTCTTCTTTGACTGCATCGATTGATGGTGAGATTCAATTTACTCCATTTTCAGATGAGCCAAATTTTAAAGATTTAGGAAAACTCTCTATCGCGCTAGACTCACGCTTTTTAATCAATGACGGTCAACATAGACGAGCCGCCATTGAAGAAGCACTTAAGATTATGCCTGAATTAGGAAATGAAACGATTTCGGTCGTCTTTTTCCATGACGAAGGATTAGAGCGTTCTCAACAGATATTCTCGGATTTGAACCGTCATGCCGTGAACACTACATCTTCGATTGGGATTTTATACGATCACCGGGACCAATTGTCACTTTTAACAAAGGAACTTGTCGAAGAGATCCCGCTTTTAAAGCGCTACACAGAAATGGAAAAGACTTCGCTGTCTAAAAACTCGCCAAAACTATTGGCATTGAATCATATTTACAATGCGAATAAGCGCTTAATCAACAAGAAAAAAGGTGCGCTTTTAACTGAAGAAGACGCATTGAACATTAAAACGTTTTGGACGACTCTATGCAATAGTATTCATGAGTGGGAGCAGGTATTTAATAAAGAAATCTCTCCCCGTGATCTTCGTATGATTTCAATTGCCGGTCAAGGTCTATTCATCGAGGCGGCAGCAGAAGTAGCTCGTGCATTGATTGAACAGAAACCTGATACATGGACTATTTATCTTTCGAAATTCAAAGACATTGACTGGAGCCGGTCGAATGAGAAAGACTGGAAAGGCCGTGCCTTTAACGAGAACGGAAGAATTTTGAAAAACAATTATACGATTCGTTTAACTGCCATTCGCATCAAATCTTTACTTGGCATCGAACTTACTAAAGAAGAGAAAGACTTCGACCAACAAAAATCCAGCATGAACGTTTTATAACTGTTTTGGCACGAGAGGATGATGATTTATGACACAAGGTATTATTAGTAATTTATTTACTCAGCATGAAGGAGACACGGTCTCTAGACGCTCTATCGATTTGATTAAACGAGTCTATTTAAATGACTCACGTCCGTGGGTGGTCGGATTCAGCGGCGGAAAAGACTCAACACTGACGACACAACTTATTTTTGAAGCGCTGTTGGAGCTTTCACCAGAACAACTCCATAAAAAAGTATTTATCATTTCATCTGATACATTGGTCGAGAACCCGCTCGTCGTCTCGATGATTAATGGATCACTCCATCGGATGCAGGAAGCCGCGTTAAAATATAATCTCCCGATTGAAACACAGAAGGTCAAACCGCTCACGGAAAAGACGTTTTGGACGAATATTATCGGCCGTGGCTACCCTACCCCTAACCAAACATTTAGATGGTGTACCGATCGATTAAAAATCGATCCAGCCAACCGTTTTATTAAAGATAAAGTTTCGAAGTATGGTGAAATCATCATGATACTTGGTGTCCGCTCATCTGAGAGTACGAGCCGTGGTCAATCAATTAAAGATCATGAAATTTCTGGTAGCGAACTGATGCGACATACCTCATTGGCCAATGCGTATGTATTTGCTCCAATCAAAGAGTTCGTTTTAGACGATGTATGGAGCTATCTGCTTCAAAACCCTGCTCCTTGGGGCGAAGATCATCACAAACTTCAGAAGATGTATATGGACTCAAGTAGCGAATGTCCTTTAGTCGTAGACCAGAATATTAAGGAAAGCGCCGGTTCATGTGGGAATAGTCGCTTTGGCTGTTGGACATGTACCGTCGTCAACCAAGACAAATCGCTGACTGGTTTCATTCAAACTGGTGAACATGACTGGTTGAAGCCTTTATTGAAATTCCGTAATAAGATGGTACTTATTCGAGACGACCGTTCGAAACGGATGCATAAGCGGATGAATGGTGCCTTCTACTTGCTAGAAGTTCCACACGAAATTAAAGAAGACGGTATCTATATCGTTCAAAAGAAAAAAGGTGGTCGTGCAGCCACTTCTCATAAAGTTGTGGATCGTATTGAGGACTTAACAGACGAGAGCGTTCTTGCAGTTCCAAAACGTCAATTAAGTCAGTTCATTGCGACACATAATATTGATTTGAGTAAACCAGAGGAATTCAATATTCAATTTGTCGTTCTTGAAACGAATGACGACGGGCAAGCTGTTTACTCACATCTTGGACTCGGACCGTTCACGTTAACTACTCGAATTGAACTGATGCGTGATTTGCTCATCCTACAACGTGACTTAAAAGTTCCAAACTCGGTGGAGTATAAGTTGATTCAAAACGATGAACTACGTGCAATTCGTCGTCTATGGCTTCGTGAGGGTGATTGGAAAGACACGTTACCTGGACTATATCGTGAAGTATTCGGTGTCGATTTGGATTGGGAACAAGACGATCGCCAAATCTTGACGAGTGATCAAGCAAATGACTTGGAGCTACTCTCTCAAAAGCATGGTCTTGATTTCAACATGGTTCAAAAATTATTTACGACGGCAAATGATTTTCTAGGTGTAAAAGTAAAGCGTGGATTCAATAAAGATGTTGCTGCATTATTGAGCCAAGATTACTTGAATCTGTATAAAGAGCAAGGAGATTTAAAGAACTATGAAGATTGAATCGATTGTCCTGAAAAACATTGGAGCCTATAAGAACCAGACATTTGATTTTACGAATCAAAATTCTAATAAAAATGTTGTTTTAATCGGAGGGAAGAATGGTGCAGGTAAAACGACATTTTTGAATGCTCTCCGCACAGGTTTATACGGGAGTCAGGCGTTTGGAATCAAAGCGCCAACTCCCTCTTACTTCCGTGAGATTGAAAAGTTAATCAATAGCGAAATTCGAAATCAGCGTGAATGGTATAACGTGAAAAAAGTGATTTCAAAGATTCAAATCACGTTTACTACGACTACGAACCAAACAACGTCTCGCTATCTGTTTGAACGATCTTGGGGAATTGACGCAAAGAACATTAAAGAATATTTTAATATCTACCGAGACGGGAGTACTCTTCCGTTAGCAGAAAAAGATCAAAGCCAAGTCTATTCATTATTCTTGGAACGAACTCCGTTATACCTCTTCAACGTCTCTTTATTTGACGGAGAGACAATTAACCAAATCATCAATGAAGGCAAGCTTTCGGAATATCTTGATGACTTAATGAAAAGTGCTTTTAAGTTGGAAATTCCTGATTTATTAACGGAAACTATTGAGACGCTTGTTCGCGATGAAGCGAAGACGAAACTGAGTAAAGAAAAATCAAAGCGGTTGGATGAAATCAAGAATGACTTGATTAAGGCTGAACAAAAGCTTCAAAAAATTCAGATTGAAAAATCACAAGCTCTTCAGAAAATCGAAATCAGCGAAGCTGAAGTCGCCTCTTTCTCTGAATCGCTACAAGCCCACGATGTGATTAGTAAGGAAGAAGAAGCAAAATTAAAAGATGATATTAGAAGACTCGAACATGAGCGTCAATCATTGAAGCAATCGACTTCAAACTTCTTTAGTGAATATTATGCCTTTACGATTAATTATGACTTACTTAAGCAAGCTGCTGAGCAAGTGGAATCAGAATTATTAGTTCGCAGTGTTGAAGATTTAGAGAAGGTCTTTACCAATGAGTTCTATAAAAATGTGTCGAATAATTTGGGTGGCAACGTGTCAGCTACATCGTTAAAAAACGAATTTGATTCTGCTTTAAAAAACGCAGTTCCTAAAACAGAAATTATCCATGACGCTTCATTCAGCTCGAAAGCAAAAGTAGAAAATATGCTCTCCCTTGTTAACGCTCATTCATCTGCAGTCCTATTGTCAAACCTCAATCGAGATGATGAAATCATCGATGAATTGAAAACGTTGCGAAGAAAACTGCTCATTCGAGAAGAGAATCATATCGATTTCGAGAAGCAGTTTGAAGAGTTAAATCGATTAAAAGTAAATCACCTTCACTTGAAAGAACGTTTTGAACACATTGTTCAAGCTGAAGATGAACTTCATGCTCAATACTCAAATTTAGTAGAAGAAAATGCCTTGCTCAAGCAAGAGATTGAGAAAATCACTTCAAAATCGAGCCTTCTTTCACAGAACGCAAATCTTACATTAGCTTTACTTGAAGACTTTAGACTGCAACAACGCTATAAAGTCATTCGTAATGTTGAAGAAAATGCTTTACGGATGTTAAAGACATTAATGCGCAAAGAAGATTATATTGAGAAGCTATCGATTATGCCTGAAGATTTCTCTTTGATTTTATTATCCAAAGATCAATCTCGAATCTCTGTGGCCACTTTGTCTTCTGGTGAGAAACAAATTCTATTGCTTTCATTGATTTGGGCAATCTTTAAAGTTTCTGAAAACCAAATGCCATTTATTTTCGATACGTTGTTAGGTCGCCTGGACCGAGACCATCGTTATAATATTCTTCGCAATTTGCTGCCTAACTTCGGTGAACAGGTCTTAGTGCTATCTACTGACTCAGAAATCAGTAAAGATTACTATGACGTACTCAAACCGTCTATTTCTAGAGAGTATAGTCTCCAATTTGATAACGAGCTTTTAGAAACACAAGTCATTCCATCGTATTTTGAATTTGAAAACGCGCAGGTGAAAACTAATGAATTACCGTCTTAAACTAACTGAGCAAACTCATCTCTATTTTAAAGAGATTTCAAACTCGACTCATATCACGCCAAATATATTGGCTCGTTTTGCTGTTGGTATTTCATTAAAGAACAAACAAACTCCAACCAGCATTAAGGGCCAAACGATTTCAAATTTTGAAATCAATCGTGCCACTTTAACTGGAGAGCATGACGAGATGTTCAAAATGATGATTCTCCAACATGCAAATAAGCATATTGAGGAAGAGCATTACTTTCCTGACTATTTCAATGCACACATTACTAGAGGCGCTGAAGAACTTTATCAAATGTTTCAGTTCTCAAGAAGTACGAATCAATTCTTAAGAGAGTTATTAGCTCTACAGGAGGGGTAACATGCTATACCTAGACAACAGTTCGACGACACCTGTTTATCCTGAAGTACTTGAAGCGATGCTCCCCTACTTTCTTGAAGAGTTCGGAAACCCTTCTAGTAAATATTACTCGCTCGCAGAGAATTCCAAGAATGCTGTTGAACAGGCTCGAGAACAGTTAAGTAAGTTTTTTAACTGTTCTTCCACAGAGCTCTATTTCACTTCAGGAGCTACAGAAAGTAACAATTGGATTTTAAAAAGTGTGAGTTCTTCCCTACCGGACCATCAAGTGATTACAACGGTAGCCGAACATTCATCAAACTTGGAAATTGCCAAATATTTGAGTGAACATTTGAAAATTCACGTCGAGTATCTAACTGTTGATCAGTTCGGAAGAATAGATTTCTCTGAATTAGAATCCCTATTAAAAAAACGCCCCACTTCACTCGTTTCAATCATCTGGGGAAATAACGAGTTAGGATCGTTAAATGACATTCAGAGAGCTTCTGAACTAGCTGCTCAATATGGTTCACTCTTCCACACCGATGCGACACATGTCGTCGGAAAGATGAAAATCAACCTATCAGAACTGACGAACGTTCATTTCTTATCCGCTTCTGCACATAAGTTTAACGGTCCAAAAGGTATCGGCGTCGCTTATATGCAAAAGGATGAGGATGGTATTCCAAGAAAGTTGACACCCTTAATACATGGTGGTGGCCAAGAACAAGGCGTGCGCGGTGGAACGTTAGCTGTTCCTTTAATCGTAGGAATGGGGAAAGCCGCTGAAATGCATCAGGCTTCCTTGTCTAAGAATATTCAAAAATTACAAAAACTTGAACAGCATTTGGTTCAACTTTTATCCCAAAAATTCGGATCAAATATTCGATTCAACAGTGACCATATTGATAAAATACCTGGTATTGTTAATGTTCAATTCGTCGGGATTAACAATGAAGTGCTCGTGAAACAGCTGGCGCCCGTGATGGCTGTTTCTACTGGTTCGGCATGTAGTTCGAGTAAGCCAAGTCATGTGTTACAAGCGATTGGGTTAACATTGGACGAAGTGCGATCTTCGATTCGATTCTCGCTATCTTCAAGCATTTCTTCAAAAGATTTAGATATTTTCAAAGAACTTTGACAGTATGCAAATAAGACCGGCTCAATTGAAAATGGCCGGTCTTCCTAATTTAAACTTTATTAATTTTAAATGTCTCTAGCATTTCTTCTCTAGGGATGTCCTTTTTGCCGTGAACAATTGATTGTCGAATCTCTTCAATCGAATACGAACCACCACTGATTCCATATTGTTCTGGTAGATTAAGTAACAGGATGTCATCCTCGATTCGTTCTACTGACGAAATGGTCTCTTCGGTCTTGAACGACACGACTACACCCTTGTTGAAGTAATCTGCTAATTCGTTAGAAATCTCATAGTCGCCTTTCATCAGTTTCTCGACGACTGAAAGGCGTTCATTTTCGAAATCATAGTCGTTATCTTTTTCGCACCACAAGTTCCCTTCGAACAATTTCTTGGCATTCGCTAAGAATAAGTGGGCAAAGAACATCCGGTAGTACTGTTGCGAGAATGTAGTCTCCGTCTCTCCAACGCCTAGTTCGCAGTCAAAGAGTAACTTCGTCCGGACGACTTGATTTCGTGCTTTATCTAATACGTTATTCAAGTTTCTACCGATCTTCACTTCAATCGGGTAGAAATGCATTTTCAATTTGCCTTCCGTCTCTTGAATACCAATTAAGAGTAAATCGTCTGAGTAGCTTCCCGATTTCCCTAGCGCCTTAACGGTAAACGGTGAACTCGCATGATTTAGACCAATTGCTTTTGCAACACGTAAGATTTCTTCTAGCGAAATCGGAACCCACGTGATGTCGTCGGTTGTGAACATAGCCAACGAATATTTTACAGCTGCCAGCAAACTGAATTTTTCTCGACTCTTATGGACGTTGCGAGCCGTCTCATTACTGAGCCCTTGTTGAATCATAGAGAGCAGCCATTCACCATTGATGACGTTAAACGTTTGAATAATCTCTTTGATACTCTCATCTGTATTCAAATCAGGTTTTTCATGATTTAGATAATCTTTAATTACCGCTTGATATTGCGCTGTTTTTTTCGTAACAGTGATTGCATCATACCGATAAGAAGAAGATTGATCGTTATAGTGAATGATAATCAATTCGTTATCTGGATTTCCTTGCTTAGATGAAAAATATCCAAGGTCAACAGTCGGTTCAATTAACGTGACCCAGTGAGAACTTTCATAGATATTCTGCAACTTGTAGCCATCTCTAGCATCAGTAATACTAGCCAGTGCCGTGACACCATGTGCGAATGAACTACTACCATTGTCTTTCATATGAACGTTCAATTCATTAAACGACTTAGCACAGCGCAAGAGTAAATCATTGTCTTCAATTTCATAGCCGCGAAGTCCAAAGCCCATACTAAATTGACCGTCTTTGATGGTCGGTGCGAGCGTCGAATACAAACCACTCATCGCATTACCGCTCTTAATGTACTCCATTTTATCGGTAATGACTTGTTCCTCACCACTCATTTTATAGAAACTAATGTGAGCATAATCAAAATCATTAAATTGTTCATTTTGAATATGATAGTGATTGATGAACGATTGAATCTTCTCTGCCACTTCTTGTGGAGAAAGAATAAAGTTTTTTGGAATGAGCGTATATAAATACTCAAACTGCTCCCAATCCTCTTCCATGAAATCTTTAGCTGCAAATTGATCGAATGCACTTCTGTATCGACCGGAATCGCAATAAAGTTTTACTTCAACAGGAATCACTTCATCCTTATTCTTTTCGTAGCTGTCTTTCAGTTGACGGAAAATCCATTCAACAACACCTTTTAATACCATCTCATCATTTCGAATTTCAATCACATTTAAATATAAAGGAGCTCTAACGACTTGATTTGTCTGATAAAACAGTGAGGTGAAGTGTTCTACAAACTGATTTAATTTTTCTTTGACCACTTCTGACAGGAAGCGGTCAGCCTCAGCTACAACAACCTCTTCTTTTACTCGATAAATCATCCACTCTGGTAAATTCGACTGAGCTTCTGCTTTATATGCCTTACCTTCAAACCATAGGTATGGAGCCAGTGCATCAGCGCGTAAACGTTTAAGCACACTTTCCGACACCTCTTCATCTCCAAGTTGAGTATTCAACTCTAATTGAAACGCAACGTTAACCGGATGGAATGGAGTGAAGTAGACGATTTCTTCTTTTTTGTTAAATAACACACCTAATTTTAAAATCGAGTGTCCGACTTCAAATAACCGATCGGCCTCTTGAATCGATTCAATCGCTTTTACATAGGCTTGCACATAATTCAAAGCGACTCGTTTATATTCATCATCCCAATAAGCTAACATCGGGACAGTCTTTTTGATTTTAAAGTGATTTAGGAATAGATTATACGCTTCTCTCAACTCATAGAAAGCACCAAACTCTAAATTAACAGGACTGATGACACCTGATGACAATACAGCTGTTTGCATACTTTGATTAAGCCATTCCATTTCATACTCTATAAAATCTTTATATTCATTCTGTGGATAGTAAATTTGGTTCTTTAAAATTAGTTTCCCATCCGTACCATGGACAATCGAAGAGCGTTTCTCACGTTTCTCTTTATACAATCTAATATTTGCGATTGGATGCGGTTTAGATGCATCAACACTAAGTTTGATATTAATTGGATTTGATTCTCCAACGCTTAACTGTAAAAATTGATCCTCTTCAAACAACTCTTGATCAAAATGATACGTAACGTTCGGTTCATCATCTACTTTTACAAGCGCTTGCTCTTGAGAGACGGGCGTTTGTGAACCGTCCCCTAATCGTAGCTCGCCTTCTTTGTTCCCTAAAATCAAATATTCGGTATCGTTCCCTTTTACCCGCTTTACTTCATAAGTTCCAGCGTAGTCTTTAAATACCTCGCTCGAGAACGGGAACACCATAATATTCAACTCTGAATAGAGTGTGTTTTCATTTTTCACTTTATATTTCACCGTACACTGTGTAGCGCTCTGTGTTTGAGTAGAAGTGAGCGTCACATATAAACTATTTGTTTTCACACTTGGCGTCACCTCAATTAACGGATTGCAATACTCAATTTTAACTTGTGATTCTTCTAAACTCTTGCGAACACCCTTTCCTTCAATCACATACTTAGCTCGCAATTTGATTTCTTTCTCGTGAGACGGATTGAAGATTGCGACATAGCGCGTACGTTTTCCAGTCTTAGTCGTTTTGTGTGGTCGATCCCAAACGACTACCGACGAATGTTCATTGACGACTGTAATTTCATCAATTTCAAACACTTTATTGTTCTTTTCAGCTTTAAGCTTGATGACTTCTTGTAACGTGAGTTCATTCCAATGGTCATGCTTCAGTTTATTGACACCTTGTTCATTGAATTTTTTAGGTAATTGCGTCTCAACTGTTTCGTTAAAATGACTGTCTTGAACAAATTCAAATAAATCTCTGTTTTCACGCAGTCTTTCACGTATTTCTTTTTTGGAAGATGTCTGCACAAACGATTCGAGCTCTTGGTCGTGGAAAAATCGTAACGTTAGAAAATCAGACTTGGAAAGCTCTGATTTTTGCATAAGGGATAGGATTTCTTCAAAATCGAAGAACGAAACGCCTTTGAACGAACTGAACTCTTCTTCGATTTCTTTCAAATGAAAATCAATCACTTCCACCAACGCGCCTTTACGTTCGGCCATCTGTTTTAATTCACTCTTAAGTTCTTCTAGAATTTTTTTTGGATTCAAAGGCATTCCTTCTTTTTGAAGGTTGGCACCGCCACCATCAATACTGTCGAGCTGTCCATGATAAATCACAAGGAGTGAGCGGTTCACACCTTCTCCTTCTTGTTCACTGACCAAGTTACGAAGCTTAACGAAGAAATCAGGTTGAACGTCTTCGATTTGAGTCGCAATAATCAACTCGCTTGTCCCGTAATCAATTGCAATTGTGCGGTACTCAGTAACACCGTTCAGCTCGTACTCAAACATTTTAACTCGTTCGCTTGCTTCTTGTTCAAGGTAGTCTTTCAAATATTTAACATGACTTTCTTCTTCTAGCTGCAAGTAATATTTATCTCCAGGTTGCGGAGTGTTTACTAAAAAATGACCGTTTATTTTCTTGGTGACGTACTCATAAAATTGGTTTGACATACTGAGCCTCCCCACTATCGCTCTTCTTATCGATAACATTTATTTTTTCCAATAACAATAAAAGCGCTGTTGATGATTCGTTGTCAAAATTGATCCCTCTTTGACTCAAACGCTCCAATAGTTCTACAAATGTGATGCGATCGTTTTTACAACTAACGGCACACATCAAAATCAACATTTCTTGGTTCAACGATAATACGTACCCTAGACGTCCTCGGCGTTTCGTAAAGTGCGATTTCGCAATGTTCTTCACGTGATCACCATAACGTGACTGTGCTTCTTTGGGAGTCGTAGTTTTCATCGTATTGAACAATTGTTTGACTGCTTCATTGAATGTCTGACTGATCTTCACTTGATTTTCTAAACCCGCATATGTGAGAATCCGTTCACTTTGCAAATCAATATCATTTAAAAATTGAATTTGGTCAGTCTCGTCAAGGGATTCAAAATACTTATAAATCTCATCGTAAGTCATGATTTTAGACTTATCTTGCTCTAATGATGGGTTATGAGAATTACAACTTAACTGTGCCATCGTCAACTCATGTACAAATATATTCTCACTAGCACTATTTAATAGCCCCATACCTGAGTTCATCGTCTTACGTCTTGAGGTAACAGTCGTTTCATGATGAAGGGTGTAAAACAATTTAGACGGATGATGCCAATTAGATGTTTCAAAATTATTAATCTTAATTGTCGTCTGGGAAACAACATAGTGTAAGTAGTACTTAAGTAAATGATTGATTTCTTTCAAAAAGTATTGAGGATGCTGTGCCAAATAGATCAAATCTTCGCCCAATAATTTTATTGGTAACGAAGAATATAGAGCATGCTCCACGGTATATTTTTTCTCATTAAGGTTAGGCAGTAAATTCACAATCATTTTGTCTAACAACGTCTCATTCTGCTCAGACTTAAAAATCTGTCTAATCTTCTCGATTTGTTCTTCATCCAAAGCATGGTGCGTCAAGTCTGCTAAAAAAGTACCCAACTTTTTCTTAGTAGCAGGGTTCCCTTGAATGTACATGAACATACTCGGATGAGTAACATTCAATCCACCGTCTCTTTGAAGAAGCAAATCACTGAAAAAGGTATGGATTTCATCTTCGTGTTCAGGTAAACTCTCGACTCGATCCAAGACTCCTTCTAAAAGGTGATCTGTATTGAATGATTTGGCTGATAAATCTTGATTGAGAAGTCTTCTAGAGAACGCTCCGACTTCTTTTTCCCAGTCTGAAAGGGCATTTTTAATTGAATCACTCTTCCCTGTAGTAAAAGGAAGAACTTGATAAAAATTTGAGGTTTGACGTTTTGCTATTTTTTTTCGATCTTTATCTAGCACAATCACTTGTTTCTCATCAAATATTTTTTCTGGTAATAATCTCATCATTTACACCTGCTTTCAGAACTTACAATTTACTGAACACAATTTTTTCTTCACTACTAAATGGATCTGCTTCTTGTTTTAAGACAAATGTTTCTCCCGTTTGAATTACATAAATCAACACTTCTTCATTGTTTGAATTATATGTGCGGATGGCATTTGCAAATTCGCTGAATCGAATCGCATCATCAAAATCAATCTTGGATGGTTGGTAACCTTGATCAATTTTCGTAATCAAATTGAACATTTTATAATCGATTTCAAGTTTGATTCTTTGTTTATTTTCACCTACTGCGAACTGAATAAATAATGAGTTGCGGAACTGAACGACTTGTTCTTCATTTTTCGCCACCATGCTGATTGGATCTAACGTAAAGCTGACCGGTTTTGCAATGCGATAACGTTTTGAAACTTTTGCACTTGTGTCAAATAGATATTTCTTTTGGTCTTTTTTGAAACCAAACCATAGCATGAGCGCATTTTCAAATTTCTCATAAAGTGATTTGAGCTCATATCTTTGTCCTGTGTAATAGGAATACAGATATTTTGAAAATGTCTCAATCGTTGTTTGAGAAATATTCATCTCTCGAGGGTTAGATAGATAAAGTAACCGCAACAACGATTGCGTATGTTCGGTGACAAGTGCTCGATCCAATAAATCAAGTTGATACGTTTGTCTAGTCGACTCATCGAACCTAGAAACGAAACCACTTACGTCAGCTTCAAGATTAATTTGAAGGATGATTTGATCAATTTCTTGAGAACGATAAGCAATTGGATCCTCATTTCTTAACATGACGGAAATCGGAGAATCATTTTGACTCGTAAAGAGCTTTTGATGAAGTCCGTGTATGAGTAATGTTTCAAGCACAATTTTCTGTTTACTAATGTTTGACCAATTTCCTGGAACCATTACTTCATAAATTAAATTGAAAAATTGACGCATCGATAAAACCGCTTTTTCCTTCAAAAGAGAACGGGCGATTAGATTCACAAGGTTGCGCCGTGCATTCAAATTGTTCATGAGTAAAAAGTTACGATGTACGATGGAGTCAATGCCTTGCCTCATGTCCTCCTCATATGCCAAATAAAATGGATTGTCATCGTTCTGGTCGAACATCTTCGATAAAATTTGCATTAAGAAGTTCGACTCCACTCCACCCTTAGTGAGTTCGTACATTGGATAGTCCGAAAAACTAACCATTGAAAAACACTCATGCTCCGAAGCTTGAGAAATTTCATTTTCAAAGATTCCTGATTGTTCGACGTATGCGATCAACTCGTTAAATGTATTTTCACTGTCCAATGAGTTCACATAATCATACAAAAACTTATGTAATACACCTAAGTTTATAGCCAAAACAAACTCATCTGAGCCTTCCGTCAATCGTTGGTCTGAAAATGGAATGAGCTTCTCAAATAAGGTTTCCATCGCTGTCTTATGAGGAGAAAGACTTTCCGTCGCATCATTCCAAATTTTATTTTTGTATCGGTTCATCAATTCAGGCTCAGCAGATTGTAGATGTGATAGGATATGTGACTTTCCATCACCTACACTTCCAATCAAAAGTGTTAATCGTTTTTGCTCAGGCTGCTGTAAAAGCTGAACTAATTTTTTCTCAATTGGTCGTTCAACGTGTAGATACTGCTTTAGAGAACTTAATGGAAGTTCGGCACTTTCAACTGCCTCTTTTGAAGACTCGTTCAGCCTTGATAAAAGATTATACAAATAACTGTCATTTCCACTCTCAACCTGAGGTATAAATTCATATAATTTATTTTTTTCAGTTGCTTGTGAGTCATTTCCGGCGGAAGAACTTTCCCCTTTGTTACTCACATTTAAAGCTTTAAGTTTAGCCTCAAGCTGTTCTTCTAAAATCTTTAAAATATCATCATGACCCCGACCACTGTCTTTTTCTGCCGGATGTGTTGGCGGTGCGTATTTTGGAATGGCTGGAGGATTTGCATAGCTAAGAACGTACGACTCTACGATGCTATATAAACTTGACCATATTTTCGGTAAAATTTCATGAGCTTCTTTCGTAAATAATTCATGGGCTGCACTATTACCGTTTCTACGAATGTAGTGAAGATCCGAAGAAATCTCACGATCTATAATTTCTTCTGACTGAAGTAGTCGTATATTATCATTTAAGTTATATGTATTTTGTAGACCACTTACCTCTATCCATTCATTAACAATAGCTTCAATCATTTTTCTGGCGTTTAATAATACGAATTCTGTTTCTTTTGAATAATACTTATCCTCTATAATCTGTGCCAATTCTTCAGCCTTCGGATTAATGGGTTTTAGAAATGAGAAAAAATATTCCATGTCATTCATTCCTTTCAATCAACCTTAATAACTTTTTTATTAACTATATCCTTTATTATATCTATAATAAGAGTATATGGTAGGTTTTACCTACTTCTATATATGATAAAGGAGCTATAATATGGATTCAACCACTCAATTCCCTTCTTTACCTACATGGTTTATGCCTCGAGACTATCAACTTGAAGCAATCTCCAAATGGCGAGCCAATAATTATCACGGTCTATTAGAAATGGCTACCGGTACTGGGAAAACCCTTACGGCTCTTACTGCTATCACAAAACGAGTGGAAGAGACTGGGCGACTGGCCGTCATCATTTTATGCCCTTACCAGCACTTAGTAGATCAATGGGCAAAGGATGCAAGAGCCTTTGGCATGGATCCAATTCTATGTTACGGTTCAAAGTCCCAATGGAGCACTACTCTTTCAGGAAAAATCACGCAATATAATTTTAAAATCAAAAACTTCATGTGCGTCATTACTACCAACAGTACATTTAAAAATGATCATTTCCAGGCTCAACTTAGTAGAATTTCAGATGCTGGAATGCTTGTCGCCGATGAAGCACACAACTTGGGTACTAAACAATCGTTACAGTCTCTCCCAACACAATTTAAAAATCGACTAGCTCTCAGTGCTACGCCGATTCGACATCATGATGAAATTGGAACCGAGCAACTGCTAAATTATTTTGGTGGATCAATATATCAGTTTACTTTGGAAGAGGCCATTCAAAAAGGGTTTTTGACGAAGTATTATTATTATCCTCATTTGGTGTCCCTTACTGAAGAAGAGCTTGAAATTTATCATGAGCTTACAAATAAAATCTCAAAATTGATTAATCTTTCTGAGGACAAATCAATCGAATCTTCCGGAAGTGACACTGGAATGTTGGAAATGCTATTAATTAAGCGAGCCCGTTTAATTAATGCGGCGCAAGAAAAAGATATATTGTTGAAACAGCAACTTAGTACCCAAGATAACCTAACTCATACCATTGTGTATTGTGGTGATCATTCTAAGGAAGATCAACGTCATGTCGATCATATTGCTCAATTCTTAAACGACGATTTGAGGATTGTAGCTAAAACCTTCACTTCGACTGAAACAAAAGAACTTCGGCAGGAGCTCTTAAAAGATTTCTCAGAGAACACCATTCAGGCGCTTGTTGCCATTCGTTGTTTGGATGAAGGCGTAGACGTCCCTTCCGCTGAGACCGCTTACATTTTAGCGAGTACGACTAATCCTAAGGAGTTTATCCAACGCCGCGGAAGAATATTAAGAAAGCACCCGGGAAAAGAGTATGCCTACATCCACGACTATATCGTTATTCCACGCCCCTTGTCAGAAATTGACTTGCTCACTGACAAAGAGTTTAACATTGAAAGACGACTTTTAATGAATGAACTGAAACGAGTTAATGAATTTGCATCAATATCTGAAAACCATTATCAAGCACTTCGTATCTTAAATCCAATTAAAGAAGCATTTAATTTAGTTGACCTATAATGAACTATGAGGTGAATTCAATGAACCCGAACCAATCATCTAATGAACAAGATGTGTATGCATTATTAAACAATCTGACAGAAATAGAACAACAAATTCTTCAAAATATTATTCGATTAGAAAAAGACTACTTAGACAAAGAAGGATCGTTTACCGCTGCACAACTGCCCGATGAATTCTCAAAACTCATTAAAAAGGAGTACATCTGACATGATTCTTAAGCAAATCGTCATTGAAAATTTTCGTCAGTATTATGGCCAGAATGAAATTGAATTTGCTCACGGATCAGGAAAAAATGTTACTGTCATCCATGGAGAAAATGGTAGTGGTAAAACGGCACTATTGACCGCATTAATTTGGGGGTTTTATGGCCGAGAACTCAAACTACCAAACCCTGAGTCTATTTTTAATAACAAAGCCATTCATGAAAGCACAAATCATCGAGAAGATTTAAGTACATCAGTTCGAATTAGGTTCGAACACAACGACTACGAATATGACCTTCGTCGGCTTCTACATGCAAAATATGATGACGAGACAAACGTACTCAATCTCCCAAAAAATAAGACTGTGAATCAAAAAGTTGAACTTACTAAGCGTAATATTGCTACAAATCAATCAACAAAAATTAGAGATATTGCTTATGAAATTAATCGAATTTTACCATACAAACTCCATACGTTCTTTTTCTTCGATGGAGAGCGGATGGACCACTTAGGAAAGAAAGAGGCTTATTCTGAAATTCGAGACTCCATCAAACGAATGATGGGATTAGAACTATTTGATAATTCAATTGAGCATCTAAGTAAAACCATCGTGAAGTTACGTGACGAAGTATCAAAAAACGTAAAAAGTGAATTGAGCGAGAAATACTTGCGAATCAATCAACTTGAAGAAGACAAAGTAAAAAAGAAACATCAGTTAGCTGAAACAAAACAAGAACTGTCAGCCGCTCAAAACGAATTAAAAAGCATCGAAAATGCGCTTCGAAATGGAGAGGAGACTAGAACTTTTCAAACAACTCGGGACCATCTGGTTGAATCCATTACCGAAACGAAGAATGCATTTGATGACAAACTAAAAGAACTAAGAAATCAGTTGTCCAATTCCGGGTACCTTGCTTTCTCGAAGTTACCAATCAAGAGATTCCAGCGGATCGCCCGCACAGATCAGCGAGATACGATTGAGAAGTTGATTCATCCCGAGCTGATTCCATCTTTACTTTCAAATGGAAAATGTCTTTGTGGACATGAACTCGAATCAGCCTCTATTTCAACATTAGAAAAAGTACAAAATGAAGTGTTGGATTTATCAACATCGAAAAACGAAATGGATCATCTTTATTTCCAGTTAAGCGGTTGGGAAGTTGCTAGAACACATTTTTACTCAGAAATAAAACGATTGATTAGCGAGCGCGAAGAATTGCGAGCAACACTTCAAACATTTGAAGAAGAATTACGAGAAATTGAAGAGCGGATGAAGACGAGCTCACGCAATATCGAAAACTCTACCAACTTAATTGAAAAAGAGTCAGCAGTCCGAACTGCTATTGTTAAAGCTCAGACACAGATTGACGATTTAATCCGTTCCATTGATGAACTTTCAAAAGAAGAAGAGCTTTTGAATAAAGAAATAAGTAAATTAACTAAGGCCGAAGAGCGACAACTTAAACTTCAATTTGCTCTAGAGTCTGCGACTAAAGTAAAGGATACTTTGGTCGGTCTATTAAAACTAAGAGAATCTCAAGTTAAATCTGAATTAGAAGAAAAAATTAAGATAACCTATTCGCAGTTGTTAAGAAAAGATTATCCGATTTCGTTGACAGACAATTACGAGTTACTGGTGTCTGATGTGAATGGAGGAAATATCGGGCTGTCTCAAGGTGAATCTCAAATCACAAGCTTGGCTTTTATCGGAGCTATTGTAGATTTAACTCGGGAATATAAAGATAAAGAAAAGGGTCATGCTTTAGATGAAGATTTAAAGCTCGGAAACATTTTTCCCCTCGTCATGGATTCTCCGTTTGGAGCACTTGATGCCGATCATCGTTCTCGGGTAGCTACGAATCTTCCTAAATTATCTGATCAAGTAGTTGTAATCGTATCTACCTCGCAATGGCGTGGCGAAGTAGACGAAGCGATTAATCACCGGGTAGGTAAATCTTATAAACTTCTTAATCACACGAATGAAGTTTCAGGAGAACATACTGAAATTGCGGAGGTAATGTAATGGCAAAGCGATCAGTTCGTCGTGATAGCACACAAGATCATATGTACACGGCATTAAGAGAAGATGCTCAATTGTTTGAGACATACAAAGACACATTTATGGCAGCGTTATTGTTTGGCTACAGTAACGAGCGTAGAAAGAAAATTAAAGCCGGTCCAGAAATTTTGCTAGGAATTTTTTCAGAACAAGATTTACAGTTCATGAAATTAATCATGCACTTAGAAGATGCATTTGAAAGCTTTACAGTGGATCCCGATGCAAGTGATGACACAGAAGATGCTTCTCTTGATAACTTTGAAATCATTGAGGAGTATGCAGCTGGTGGACTGGACATGCTTTACAGAAAGCTAGAGGTATTCTTGACCGACCCTGAAACTGCTCAAAATGCATATCTAGATTTGATGAATGAATATGAGAATCGAGAGTTTCAAACTGAAGATTTAGTTAAAGAATTGCCATTTAATTAAAAGACAGCCTGCAAACTCATTACTAGTTTGCAGGCTGTAGCTTTTCACTCTAAGACTTCCTCCAAAAACAATCCCTTCTCAAATCCACCTTTCCGTTCCCGCTTCTCGGCACGAATCGCATTCATCTCTTCAAACGAAGCCCCATGCATCTTCCCTAGTTCATACGCGAGTTCAAGGATATCTGCCAGCTCTTCAAGGCACTCCTCATCGATGTTCGCATCTTCATACTCTTTTAATTCTTCATATAGCTTCAGTCGTGCTTGTTCGAAATGTTCGGCCTGATTCAAACGTTTGACGATGACCTGTTTGCCCTCTGCTTGAATCAGTTCAGGCACACGGTCTCGAACTAACTTGTTATGCTTCACCATAGCTGCCCCCTACTCCACAATCTCAAACGCCTTCACATACACGACATGGTCGAGGAAAATGATCCATTCATCCTCGAACTGGACGAATCCGTCCGTCGCATGACGGAACGATTGATAAATCGATTCGAGCGCCGCATAGCGACTCTCCGCTTCCACCACTTGCGTCAACACCTCATCATTGATCATATGGAATTCAATTTCATACGATTTCATGTCGTCTCCTCCGTTACACTCATGATGTCCTTCTACCGCTCGTCACCGTCTGCCAAACTTATTTTCATCTCCTTGTTTACACGCTCGCTTGCAAAATCCCGAAATCTTTCTCAGTCATGTTCGGAATTTCTTGTTTCATCTCTTTGATACTCGCTACAAGTTCCTCATCAGAGAGATCCATGCTTTCTTCAAGTGCTGTCAGTAGTCTATTCCCCATTTGATGCATGGATGAATACGTGATCCAACCTGAAATCACACCTCCAGCGATAGGAATCACTTTCGAAATCCCTTGCGCGAAAGATTTTCTCGTCATCTTCAATCCGATGTAGCTTCCCATCTTCTTAAGAATCGGATAATAAATGGTCTGCATCATTGCTCGATTCGGAATTTTCTTTAATGCTTGTTTGGATAATTGCGAAGACAACACTTTAATGGTGGCCGTCGCTCCGCCAACACCAAACATGACACCGAGAAACAAAATCAATTCTCCGCTCACTCGATTGACATCTAGGCCATTCTCACTCCAAAAATCTTCATATCCATAGATATAACCAATTTCTTGAGCCACTCGAAGCGCTACACCAAAGAATTGAGCCGTGTCCGCTGGAACAGTGGCCGCCATGACCACCCCACCAGGTAACCCCGCGGCAAACGAAGCCGATGAACTTTTCATCGTTCGATTCAAGATGGTCTTCTTCGCGACTCGTCGAATCAACTTTTTTGAAACGTTTGATTGAACCGGTCCTTTTTCAAGGATGTCTGCTAACTGACGCGCGGTCACATGCTTACTAAAACTTTTTGCTAAAAACTCTGTTCGATCTACTTTCACCCCTGGCAATTTCACGACATTGATCACTAACTGCTCGAAAAATTTTGCCCCGTTCAACATGGTCCACACCTCGTCCCCTTTTATAGCCCTCATCATCACTAAAATCCTACTCAGCTATATACTGTTTCCTTTAAGCACGTCTAGAGAAACATTTCAGTTTAGATTGATTGCCTTCTTAAGGGTTGATTTCTGTCACCAACTAAAAAAAAAAAAACCTCACTACGAATTACGTCACCTAGCTACGTTTAGGGCTGTGCGATGTAATCTGTTAGATTGAGGCTTTTTGAATACGCTGATATAGAGGCTGAAAACGTGTATCACATCTTCTGCATACACGTTTTCATATTATTTAGTCATTCATTATGGCTCATATCGGAAGTCTGATACGTTTGCGTTTATTCGCGAGTAGAGCGACTCCATCGAAAATCGACTTGGGCGGCTCGTGCCTCCACCGTATAAGTCCTCGATGGTTTGATCGACATACGCGTTTTCCGCTTCTAAATATTCGACAACGAGGTCTTTAAACTCATCGGCCGAGGAATCCTCATGTCGCAATCCCTCCAGTTCGGCTAAATAAGTGTCGTTGTCTGCTTGCATGCCCTGCAATTCTTTAACCGCTCCGGATATGGCAACGACATCGGTCGGAACACTCGATAGCGTGAGCATCTTGATTTGATGGTCGCGTGCTGACGAAATGATTGAACCGGCATCGAAATGAATAACGGGTCTGTCGTCAATCGTTTCAACCGTGTCCGTTCCTCCGCAAGCAGATAAAGCAAGCATTGTTCCTGCGAACAGAGAGACGGATAAGAGTAACTTCTTCATCATCAATCCTCCTTCGCACCTGTTCGATTTTTTTAAGAAAGTTCATCTATAGTTTCGACCACAACCCCTGTATCCCCGGCTTTCCCCAAGTCGAGCACGGTCGGCTCTTCGTACGCCAAGACGTGAAACTCTTGTTCAAACGTCCGAATCACATAGTGGGATAGTTCGCCTCGGTACGTGTTGACACGTTCTGTCCCCATGTTCTCTGCGGCGAATCGTGTGAAATGGGACGTCTTCAGTTTCACGATTGGGTAAGCATTGCGTAGCCCTTCTTCATGCATACTATGGTCCTCGATTGTCCCAAGAAACACCGCATATTGCTCGAAACGGATACTGATTCGGTCGCGTTCCGCGTCCCACGTCAAGAGCATCGTCGGGTCGCTTGCCCCGAAAAACGTCCACTCGAGTGGATAATAGGTGACGCCCTTCATCTGGAACGACTCCGTCTCGAGCACATAGTCTTCCGTTGTCATCAAAAAGTTCAAATCGATTGTCACACTTGTCTCCCCCTTTCAAAAAAAGCGACGTCCGAAAACGTCGCTTCCCCTCAATAAAAGATAAACCACAGTGCCGCTGCCACTAAAAACAGGCCGGCCCCGATGAAGAGAATCTTCGCTAGTCTCTCATATACCATGTCTTCACCTCACCAACGCCGCGCCGACGACGAGCGAGACCCCAATCGACAGCAGGAACGCCATCAGGCCGACGGCGATATTCCCTTTCCCGATCTCCTCGTTCACGTTGAGCGACGGCGTCAAAAATTCGAATAACCAATACGTCGTCAAGAGAAGGACGAAGCCGAAGCTCCCTCCGACCAACACGTCCATCGTCTGGTCGTGATGGCTCTCGACGACGCGGAAGATATTGGCGAGACCGACGATTTTTCCGCCGGTCGCGAGTGCGACGGCGATATTGCCCTTCTGAACCTCGCGCCAATTGCTGTACGGCGTCGTCACCTCGAAGATGGCGAGACCGACGACAATCATGAGCCCGGCAATCGTATACAGGCCGAGCGACTCAAGCAAGACGTTCACGTTCACATTCCCCATTACCATGTTCCCCTCACTTCAGTTCGACGACCGTGACTCCGAGTCCGCCTTCACCCATGCCACCGGGGCGCTGACTCTTCACGTGACGATGTCCTTTTAGGTACTCTTGTGTCGCCTGTCGCATCGCGCCGGTCCCAAGACCATGGATGATACGGACGTTGTCGTACCCGGACACGAGCGCCTCGTCGATATATTTGTCGAGGCGGGAAAGCCCTTCTTCGACCCGGACGCCGCGCAGGTCGAGCTCCGACTTCGTCGAGCTCTGACGCTTGAGCGAGCTGCCTTTCGACTGGAGCGACTGCTCTTTCGATGGGCCGATCTTCTGAAGGTCGTCCGCTTTGACGTTCACTTTCATAATCCCGACTTGGACGTTGTACTCGTTATCGTTCAATTGCTTCACGATATAGCCCTTTTGGTTGAACGTCGTCACTTTCACTTCTTCGCCTTTACTGAACGTACGTTTCTGTTGCGCTTTTTGTTTCACTTTTTGGATCTTTTTATCTTGGAGCGTCGGTTTCGCCGATTCAAGCTGTTTCTTCGCGGCGATAATCTCGTGCTCTTTGACGATGCCTTCCTCACGAAGCTTCTTCAAGCGGTCGATGACTTCGTTCGCTTGGCGTTTCGCCTGTTCGACGGCCTTCTCGGCACGGGCCTCGGCTTCGCCGTACATCGTGTCGCGCTCGCGCTCGAAATCGGTCAGCTTCGCTTCGAACGCAGCTTGTTCTTCTTCGAGATCGTGGCGTTTGACGATCAATTCTTTCTCGAGCTGCTCGGCGCGATGCTTGGCCGCCTCGAGCTCATTGATCATCGATTCGACCGACTCGGCGTCGGTGCCGACGTGGCTTCGCGCCTTGTCGATGACCTGTTCCGATAAGCCGAGACGTCGACTAATCTCGAACGCGTTCGACCGGCCCGGTACGCCGATCAATAGGCGATACGTCGGGCTGAGCGATTCGATATCGAACTCCATTGAAGCGTTCATGACGCCTTCCCGGTTATAGGCGTACGCCTCAGTTCCGAGTAGTGCGTCGTCGCCGCCACGCGGGCGCCACGACGTTTCACTTCGTCAAGGATGGCGATGGCAAGGGCTGCCCCTTCTTGCGGGTCGTCCCGGCACCGAGCTCATCGAACAGGACGAGTGACATGAAGTCGATCTTATCGAGCATGCTGACGATGTTCGTCATGTGCGAGCTGAACGTCGACAAGCTCTGCTCGATTGACTGCTCATCCCCGATGTCGGCATAGATGGCGTCAAAGACGGACAGCTCCGTCCCGAACTCGGCCGGTACGTACAGACCTGACTGCACCATCAGTTGGAGCAATCCGAGCGTCTTGAGCGTCACCGTCTTACCGCCGGTGTTCGGTCCGGTGATGACGAGCGACGTGAACGCCTCACCCAGCTCGACCGTGATCGGCACGACCTCATCTTGCGGGATGAACGGGTGACGCGCCTGTTTCAACTTGATCTCGCGTTCGTCGTTCAATTTCGGCTCCGTCGCTTTGAGCTGATGGCCGTAGGCGACTTTCGCGAACACGAAGTCGAGCGTGGCGAGCACGTCGAGATTGATTACGACCGAATCGGCGACACCGCCGACGAGGTTCGACAGTTCGCTCAAGATGCGGTCGATCTCGGCGCGCTCTTTCAGGCGGACTTCTTGAATCTCGTTGTTAATCGACACGATCGCCTGTGGCTCGATGAAGAGCGTCTGGCCCGATGCCGATTGGTCGTGGACGATCCCGCCGAACGCTTGGCGGTACTCCATCTTGACCGGGACGACGTAACGGTCGTTCCGGATCGTGACGATGGCGTCTGACAGCATCTTCGCGTTGTTGCGGAGGATGTTGTCGATCCGTGAGCGGACGCTGCCTTCAAAGCTGCGGAGCTGGGTCCGGAGACCACGGAGACGGTCGCTTGCTGAATCTTGGACCGTGCCTTGGTCGTCGATGGCATGACGGATCGACTGTTCGACCTCGATCAGCTTCGTCAAACGCTCGGCATACTCGTCGAGGCGCGGGATTCGGAGGTCTTCATTATCCTCATGAAGCTTCTCGAAGAAGTTCTTCACTTGGCGGCCGCTGTACATGACGGCGGCAACGGCGAGCAGTTCGCTCGTCGACAGGACCGAGCCGATGGCGGCCCGCTTCACTTCACTGCGGACGTCGGTCAGCCCACCGAGCGGCAACCGGTCGCGTAGACGGACGACCTCGGTCGCCTCACGGGTGACGTTCAAGTTCGACAATACCCGGTCGTACGTATAGTCGGGCTGCATGTTGAGCGCCCGTTCTTTCCCGAGCGAGCTCGCGGCGTGGGCGGCGAGTTGCTGGCGGAGTTTATCATATTCTAAAACGCGTAACGCGTGATCCATCTAGCATGTTCCTTTCTGTCGCTTCGCGTCGATGAACGCCTTGGCGTCCTCGAACGAGAGGCAGTTGATGATGTCTGACGGTTCGAGATAGGCTTTCCGGGCGTGCAGGACGCCGAGTGCCATATCTTCCATCATATCAGGGTGGTGCGTATCGGTGTTGATCATCAGTTTGACGCCGGCCGCCTTCGCTTTCTTCAGCGTCGACGCCGTCAAATCCAGCCGGTTCGGGTTCGCGTTCAACTCGAGCGCCGTCCCCGTCTCTTTGGCGAGGGCGATCAAGCGCTCCTCGTCAATCGGATAACCGTCACGGCGCCCGATAAGGCGGCCGGTCGGGTGGGCGATGACGTTGACGTACGGCGAGCGGCAGGCGTTCTCGAGCCGGGCCATGATTTCGTCGACGGATTGGTCCATCTTCGAGTGGATCGAGGCGACGACGTAGTCGAGCGTCGCCAGGAACTCAGGCTCATAGTCGAGCGTCCCGTCCGGGCGGATGTCCATCTCGACACCGCGCAAAACGTGCATGTCATGCTTCTTGGCGGCAGCGAGAATCTCTTCCCCTTGCGCCTCGAGCCGTTCCTCGGTCAAACCGTTGACGAACGACATGTATTTGCCGTGGTCGGTGATCGCGATCCACTCATAGCCGCGCGCTTTCATCGCCGCGATGAGCTCGTCGACCGTCAGCTTCCCGTCCGACCAAACCGTGTGCATGTGGGCGTCGGCCTTGATGTCGTCGAGTGTGACGAGCTTCGAGATGTCGTGTTCGAACTCGAGGTTGCCTGCCCGGAGCTCCGGCGGGATGAACGGCAAGCCGTAACGTGCGAACAGCTCGGCTTCCGTCTCCGGTTGCCAGAGGCCGTCCGCCGTCTCGACGCCGTACTCGGAAATCGATTCTCCTTTTGCCTTCGCGAGCTGGCGCATCCGGACGTTATGGTCTTTCGAACCCGTGAAATGGTGAAGCGTTGCGGCGAAGGCACTCGGTTCGACCATGCGGAAGTCGACCGACACCATCTCCTCGCGTTCGAGGACGAGCGATACTTTCGTCTCGCCGGCCGCGATCACCTCGTTGATGAACGGGAGGGCGAGCAACTTGTCACGGAGGGCGACAGGCTCTTTGGTCGCGATGATAAAGTCGAGGTCTTTACACGTCTCCTCGGCGCGGCGGAAACTGCCGCCGACCGAATGGCGCAAGACGAGCGGCTCGGCTTCAAGCACCGCTTCAATTTCTTCGACGACCGGACGCATCATGGCGTACGCGAGACGCTCCGGACGTGACTCGAGGTTCCGTGCCGCCGTGAGCAACTTCTCGACGCTCTTGGCGCCGAAGCCAGGCAGGCTCGCGGCCGTCCCGTCTTCTAGCACTCGAATGAGCGTCTCGAGGTCGACGACGCCTACCTCACGGAGCTTGGCGAGCTTCTTGCCGCCGAGTCCTTGGATTTTGAGCAGTTTCATGAGACCGTACGGGATCTCTTCTTGGAGTGACTCGAGCACTTCACTGCGTCCCGTGTCCCGCCATTCTTCGAGGACGGCGGCCGTCCCTTTGCCGATTCCCGCGATGGTTGTCAAATCCTCGATGTTCTCGAGTTCGAGTTCCGTGTTCTCAAGCGCCGTGGCGGCTTTGCGGAAGGCGTTGACCTTGAACGGGTTCTCTCCTTTAATCTCCATATATTGCGCAATCTTTTCTAACAGCATCATCGCTTCGACTTTATTCATCCTACTTCCCCCTTTTCCATACAGAAAAGACCGAGACACAAGCACTAGCTTGCATCCCGACCTGTCGTGTTACAACATCTTATTCGAGAACCATTCAGATAGATATGGCGTGTCTTGAATGATGTACGTCGCGAGCGACGAGTTGTCGACAGCACTCTGGACGCTTGCCATCGGTACGAACGCGATGACCCACAAAATAAAGAACGTGATCACGTACGCCTCGAAGAAACCGAGCACCGCGCCGATGATTCCTTTCAGTTGACGTAAAATCGGCAAGTCCGTCAAAAAATCGAGCATCGATAAAATGAGATGCAAGACGAGCTTCGTGATGACGAACAAGACGACGAACCAGAAGACGTGATAGAACGTCATCTCAAGTCCTGAGAGCGAATTTAAATCAATGACCCCTTTCGGAAGCGTTCCGTCGAGTTGCGACGGGTATGGGATCCATAGCTTGAACGCTTCAGCGAGATCCCGGTAATAGGCGTTCGCGACGAGGAAACTGATGATGAGCGCGACCCAATGACCGAGCTGCAAAATCGCCCCGCGACGGAATCCGTTGATGATTCCGATGAACAAGAAAAACAGTATAAGTAGAGTAACCATAGAGTGATCTATTCTCCTGTGTTTCGTTTAGTTTTGACGTGGTCGCTCGCAATTTGGATAGCGGCGAGCACCGCTGCCTGACGAGCGTCTAAATGAGGGGACTGTTCACGAATCTCACGGATCTTGCTATCGACCAGAAAGCCCACTTCCCTCACATGATCGGCCGGCTCTTCGCTGACGATCGTATAGTCTTGACCCGCGATATGGATCGTTGTTCGTTGTACCTGCACGCGTCACCCCTCCTTTGCGTCTATTCAAAATTAATCATAACATCGTTGTATATTAGGAAAAGAAGAAGGTCCCTCTCTTTTCACTCCAACATTTTCTGATACCCTGTTCGAAAGTTGTCAAACGTCAATCTTCCTGCAAAATTGGAAGATGGGGTGGAAACATGCCGTTAAATGTGCGAAAATAGCAACAATTCACACATTAAGAGAGGATGATTTATTTGAAATTACGTATTGGCCTTCTAGGTCGCATCATCATCGCTATCGCATTCGGGATTTTACTCGGTAGCATCGTACCAGAAAGCCAGAATTGGATTGTCCGGACGTTCGTCACGTTCAACGCCATCTTTGGGCAGTTCTTAGGCTTCGCCATCCCACTCATCATTCTCGCTTTCATCATTCCAGGAATCGGGGAACTTGGAAAAGGCGCTGGGAAATTGGTCGGTTTGACGGCCATCATCGCTTACGTATCAACAATCGTTGCCGGAACACTCGCCTACTTCACGACGAGCAGTCTGTTCCCGCAAATTTTATCACGCAGCAACACGTCGGCTGAAAACCCGGAAGAAGCCCTGTTAAAAGGGTTCATGGAATTCGAGATTCCCCCGGTGTTCGGCGTTATGACGGCGCTCATTCTCGCATTCGTCATCGGCATCGGGATTGCCGCCATCGAAAGCAAGCGCTCGCTCGATTTGGCCATGGATTTCCGCGATATCATTGAACTACTGATCAGCAAAGTCATTATTCCATTACTACCGATTCACATCGCCGGGATTTTCATGAACATGACGTATGCCGGACAAGTGGCTGAGATTCTTTCGGTGTTCTCGCTCGTGTTCGTCACCATCATCGTCCTCCATTTGACGATGCTCTTGATTCAATATTCGATCGCCGGTGCCCTCAACAAAGAGAACCCGCTTCGCCTCTTGAAGACGATGATGCCGGCTTATTTCACAGCCATCGGGACACAGTCTTCCGCGGCGACAATCCCGGTCACGCTCCGTCAAGCGAAAGCCATCAATACGGACGAGGGCGTCGCGAACTTCGTTGTGCCACTCTGTGCGACCATCCACTTGTCAGGGTCGACGATCACGCTCACATCGGTCGGTGTCGCTCTCATGTATTTGAACGGTATGCCGATCACGTTTGCGATCGTGCTCCCGTTCATCCTCGCCCTCGGCGTGACGATGATTGCGGCACCGGGTGTTCCAGGGGGAGCCGTCATGGCCTCACTCGGACTGTTCGGTTCGATGCTTGGATTCAGCGAAACGATGCTCAGTCTCGTTATCGCCCTCTATTTGGCACAAGATAGCTTCGGCACGGCGACAAACGTCACGGGAGACGGGGCCATCGCCAAAATCGTGCATTACTTCAAACGCAACACAAACATTTTGGATGACCCAAAAGAACGCGAAGAAATCGCGTAATCTTGTCGTCCATTTGATAAAATGAACAAAACGGGCAGGCCATGAGGTTTGCCCGTTTCGTATACATACGCTGAAAGGATGGTTAGATGGAACTGATTCGTTGGAACGACCTGTCCGGATTTGAAGAACGTGTCATGCCCTACCTGCTCGAACATGAGGCCGAGAACAGCTTGATGATTGGCGTGCTCGATGCCATCAAGCAAGGCCGGTACGAGACGTATCATCAACTCACCGTAGAAGAGGACGGTGACGTACTCGCGATCCTCCAAGTGACGCCGCCTCATCCGCTCAATTATGTGCTCGTGAATCTCGAGCGAGAGGATGACGTCCTTCGTCTGCTCGTGCCTGAACTGTTAAATGGGGATATCCCCTTCACCGAGTTCATCTCGCAAGCTGATTCAGCGATGAACTTCTACACGCTTTGGTATATCCTGACGGCGAGAGAACCGAAAGTCTTTATGGAGCAAGGCCTGTATCGTCTTGATCACGTCAACGACATCCCGCTGTCGGAAGGGTCGATGCGACGGGCCACCGAGGAAGATGAGACATTCCTCGTGAAGGCGTATAACGCGTTCGAAAAGGAAACTGGTTTGCCGGTCTCGTCAAAGACAGACGCGACACAAAAGATTGCGACGATGCTCGAAAATCAAGAAGTGTACGTCTGGGAAGTCGACGGCAAGGTCGTTTCATGTGCGAAGAAATCGCGTGAGACCGCAAACGGCGTCACCGTCTCGTTCGTCTACACGCCAAAAGCGTTGCGCAAGCGCGGCTATGCACGCTCGCTCGTCGCCGAGCTAAGCCGGGAGCTCTTGACGTCAAAACAATATTGTACGCTCTATACGGATTTGAGCAACCCGACATCGAACAAGATTTATAAAGAAGTCGGCTATCAAAAAATCTTCACCTCGGCGTGGATTCGATTGCCTAGCTGATTCGTGTCGCCTCCCCTATACTGTAGGTGGAGGCGATTTTTGATGAACAGACTACTCAGTTGGTGGCACCGTATCCCGCGCCGGGTCAGGGTGACCGCCTTGACGATCGTCACGCTCGCCGTGCTCGGCTATATGGTGTTTCTCGGTGGCCGGAGCATGCTCGCTGACCCGAACTGGGACACGCTCTGGCTGAGCGTCATCGGTGCCGCCCTGCTGACTTTTGTCGCGTATAAGGCAACAAAAAAGTGATCGACGCGTTCGTCGATCACTTTTTGTATAGGTTTAGAAGAATGAAGCTGGGTTGACCGTGTTGCCCGCGCTCGAAGACGAGTACGAGTAACCGCCACGGTGAATCTCGAAGTGCAAGTGCGAGCCAGTCGAGTTACCAGTGCTACCCATCGCACCGATGTTTTGGCCTTGCGTCACACGTTGACCGGCTGATACCGATACCGAGCTCATGTGCGCGTATACTGTCGTCCAGACCTGGCCGTTCAACACGTGCGTGATGATGACGTGGTTCCCGTAGGCCCCACCCCATCCAGCTGTCGTGACCGTACCTGTTTGTGACGCACTGATCGGCGTTCCGACTGGTCCTGCGATATCAAGTCCGTTGTGGAACGAGTAGCCGTTCGCACCGCTTGCCGCGCCCCAACCTTGTGAGAGACGGCCGTTTGCCGGACGTTGGAACATCCCACCGCTTGCAGGTACAGATGCCGCAGCTGATGCTTGCGGTGTGCTGAGTGCGCCAGAGTTTGAACTCTGTTGCTTCTTCGTAGCCGCTGCTGCCGCTGCCGCACGTTTCGCTTCTTCCGCTGCACGGCGTTGCGCTTCCATTTCAGCTTTGATGGCTTTCTCTTGTGCTTTGAGTGTCGACTCCATTTCACGAAGGCTCATCAATTTTGATTCGAACTTCACTTTTTCAGCGTTGAGTTTCTTGATCTTCGCTGCGCGCTCTTTCATTTTCTTGTTGAGCGCCTTTTGACGTTGTTCGAGTTCTTCTTTTTGTTTCACGAGAGCATCGCGCTCGGCTTTCAACTCAGCTTGCGCTGCAGCCAATTTGTCTTTCGTCGCTTGGTATTCTTCAAAAATCTGCTTGTCGTTCTCTTGAATCGTACCGGCTGTGATCATTCGTGTGAGTAAGTCACCGAAGTCTTTTGAACCGAAGATGAACTCAGCCCAGTCGATCGATCCACCGCCATTTTTTTGCATCGTGGCCATGCGCTCTTTCATCAACTCTTCTTGAGCCTTCATTTTTGCTTCGTATTGCTTGATTTTCTTTTGAAGGGCCGCGATTTTCTGTTGAGTCGCACGAATCTCAGCTTTCTTTTGAGCGACGTCGTTGATGACGTCTTGGAGTTCAGCATCTAACTTGTTGATGGCTTGCTGCTCTTTGCTGATCGCTTGTTCACGTTTTTGGATCGAAGCGTTCGCTTTGCTCTGTGCACTGTTATTTTGTTGTTGTTGCTGCTGCACCTTTTTCTGCTTGTCCGTAAGTGACGCTGCATAGCCAGGTGTCGTGCCGCTAATGAGAAGAGCCCCTAATGTGACGGTTGCTGCAAGTTTCTTCAAGTTAACCAATGTGCTTCCCTCCGCTGAGTTCTTTAAATTTCTATATGAGATAGATTATATATTTAAAATTGATTGTCGATATTTGTCGATATTTCTGTCGTGCTCTGAGATTCATTATAGCAATCTAAACCTTAAGTTATTTTACACTTATGTTTCATTCGCGTTACATTAACTTAATTTTGGTTTGAAGGATTCAAAAATGGGGGTATAACAGTATTTTTCAAATTCCACGTTCACAAAAACGTTATAAATAAAAAGAAAAGCCTTCCGTGGAAGCGCTTTTCAAATAACTACCTATGCATTTTTTTTACCACCTTGGTGATACAAAGCCTGAACGTGAATGGTTTCGTCGCCCTCGCTTGAACAGGTAGTAGCCACCGACAAGGAGGATGCCGCAGGCCGCACCAAAACTGTCGAGCAAAATATCTTGAAGGAGCGGCGTCCGCTCCGGCGTCAAACTTTGATGGAACTCGTCGAAGACGGCGACCGTGTTCGCGAGCGCCCAAGCAAATAGTAATGTCAGGCCGGTATGGAGCCGCGTCCGAGAGACGGCTTTGACCAAAAGTGCCCCGAGTGCGAAAAAGACGGTAAAGTGTGTCGCCTTCCGAATGAGGAATTCGATTAAACCGACGCTCCCTTTTGCTTCGAGCGATACCGGGCTCCCAGCGTAATCGAAATTGACGGTCGAGAGCACCGGTTCAGCCCACGTCCAATCAAATTGTTCGAGCGGTGAGACGATGCTTTGGTCCGAATACGGGGTCGCGCTTGAGAAGAATAAGCCGATCAAGATCAAACCGATCCATATAAATTCATTTTTCAGTATGTACATAACACCGTTCCTTTCTCCAATGCATCTCATTATACGACGTCCTCTTTGTTTCATTGTAACAAGGACTTCATCATTTCATATCAATTTGATTGCGAACAACCGCTTCAAAGTCGTGCCTTGAATTCTCCCTTGGTATAATGAAAAGAAAAAAGGGGGAAATCAGCATGATCTATCAATATGAAGCAACCGACATGAGCGGCAAGCTCCAACCATTATCGAAATACGAAGGAGATGTCGTATTGATTGTCAACACGGCGAGCAAGTGCGGCTTCACACCGCAGCTCGACGGGCTCGAGAAATTATATGAACGTTATCAAGGACAAGGATTTCACATCCTAGGCTTTCCTTGCAACCAGTTCGGCAACCAGGATCCGGGCTCGAACGAAGAGATCAGCGAGTTCTGTCAATTGAACTACGGCGTGACGTTCCCGATGTTCGCCAAAGTAGACGTGAACGGCAAAGACGCTCACCCACTCTTCCAATACTTATCGAAAGAAGCACCAGGCCTGCTCGGTTCAAAGACAATCAAGTGGAACTTCACGAAGTTTCTCGTCGACCGAAACGGCAACGTCATCGAACGCTTCTCGCCGCAAACGACGCCGGATGAGATCGAGACGGCCGTCAAACGTCTCTTATAAGTATAAGGATGGTCCGCCGCAATCCGGCGGGCCATCCTTTTTGTTAACGCGGTGTGATGAAGTTAATCGTGTAGAACGGGCTCGACTCCTCATTGTAGACGAGGCCGACCGACACGTGCGTGAAGCCGTCTTTTAAGATGTTCTCTCGGTGGCCGAGCGAGTTCATCAGTCCCCAGTGGGCGTGAAAAACGCTCATCTGCCCCATCGCCAAGTTCTCGCCGGCAAGGGAGTAAGCGATTCCGGCCTCGTCCATCCGTTCGAACGGGTCGCGGCCTCAGGGTCGGTATGGCTGAAGAAGTTGTTCCGGGCCATGTTCTCACTATGGGCGCGGACGACCGGTAATAGCGGCTCATAGTCGGCGAGCGCCGACAGTCCGAACTTCTGACGGTCCCAGTTCATGAGCATACGCATCAATTGTTCATTCGCGACGAGATTGTCTTCCGAGACATCCCCATAATAACCGTCGCTCGACTCTTCGACATCCCGATTGACGGTAAGCACGGCTTTTAACTTATCCTCGTCGTGCTGGTCAAAAAAGAACGTCACGTAGTCGTCGGCGATAGCGTACACATGGAATGATGGATCGTCCGGGATCAAGTAACGTTTGAGGCCTTTATTGTACGATTTGACCTTATCGAAGCCGATCTGTTCGACTTGCTGTCGGGTCGTCTCGCCTACGACGAGCCCCTCATAGACGCTTCCTGTCTCGAACTGGTAGTGCCCTCGCTTCGAGCCGTCGCCATCAATTAACTCGAGGCTTCGGTCCCCGTTCTTCTCGAGTAAATACCAGTCGTGGCCGGTATATTGGCTCGTGAAGCGTGGCGCCTCAGTTGCGCGTTCCTGCTCTTCCGCCACTTCCGTCGATTTCACTTGAACGCTCGTCGGCGCCGACACGTTCGGCACTTCAAATTTCCAGGCCGCGTACATGCCGATTGCGAGCAATAGAATGATTAGTTTACGAAACATCGCGTCTCCTTTCGGAAACCCTACTCCTGTCGCTCACCGAAGGCACGAAGACGTGCCTTGATGTCCATGAGCATCTCCATATAAGCGACATATGTCGCTTCATCTATATTCAGCATACCACTTACTTGGACAGGTACTTCCTCGGCCTGCTCACGCAGTGCACTCCCTGACGATGTGAGCGATAACAGGACACGGCGCTCGTCATCGGTGGCGCGGACCTTCTCCACGTAGTCGAGTTGAGTCAGCCGATTGACGAGTGGCGACAGCGTGCCCGAATCGAGCGTGAGCCGCTGCCCGAGTTGTTTCATGTCAATATTGTCTTCTTCCCACAGGACAAGCATGACCAAGTATTGGCTATATGTCAGGTTTAGCGGTGCCAAAATTGGGCGATATAATCTCGTAAGCTCCTTCGAAGCAGTATAGAGCTGAAAACAGATCTGATGCTCTAATGTTAATGAACTTTTCATGTGTTTTCCTCCGGCTATAGTCTTAGAACAAGCATATCATTTGCTTATCTGTTTGACTGCCCTATAATTAAATTGTGTACAACTTAATTTCTTAAAAACGAAATGGAGGAATTGAATCATGAAACCACTATTCACAGCTTCTGCGACTGCAATCGGTGGCCGCGAAGGTCGCGTCACATCCACGGACGGCGTCATCGACTTGAACGTCTCCATGCCTGGTTCGAAGCATGCGGAAGAAGCGACGAACCCGGAGCAACTCTTCGCAGCAGGTTACGCCGCATGTTTCGGTAGCGCCTTGAACCTCGTCATCGGCAAAGAACGCGTCAAAACAGACGGTACGAGCGTCACAGGTCACGTCACGCTCAACCAAGACGATGAAGGCTTCTTCATCTCGGTCGAACTCGAAGTCGAAATCAAAGGTGTCGATCAAGCGACGGCGGATCGCCTCGTCGAAGCGGCACACCAAGTTTGCCCGTACTCGAAAGCGACACGCGGCAACGTCGACGTCAAGTTGACAGCGAAAGCAGCATAATTCGATGGCCCGCTTCCGAGCGGGCTTTTTTTGCGTCACGCCTGCCAACAGAGTAAACTGAAGAAACAAACGGCATATACGAGAGGAGGCGGAAGATGTTCAAAGGGAAACGAAAATATATGGCGATCGGCGCCGGGGTCGCATTTCTTCTCGCTGCTTTTTATAACGGACTGACCATTCGAAATTATAAGGTCGAATCCGACAAACTTGAGACCGGTCAATCGTTCCGGGTGATTTTGTTGTCCGACTTGCACGGTTATTCATACGGGGACGACCAGCGAGTCTTAATCGACAAAGTCCGGGAACAAGAACCCGATTTAATCGCCCTTCCTGGCGATATCCTCGACCGGTTCCGCTCACCTGACGCCTCGTTTGAATTGATCGAAGGCTTACAAGGCATCGCGCCGATGTATTTCGTCACCGGCAATCATGAGATTGACGGGTCGGACGACTTCGTCCGTCACGACGTCAAAGACGTCTTCCGCGCCTATGGCGTGACAGTACTTGAGAACGAGACCGTTTCGCTTACCGTCAACGGTGTAGACATCCTCATCGGAGGGCTCGAAGACCCGCTCCGGACATACACGGAAAACATTCATGCGAGCTGGGAAGAGACGGCATTGAACTCGCTCGGTGATGTCGACACGGACACAGCGTTTAGTCTGCTCTTATCACACCGGGCCGAACAGGTCGAGACATACGCCGCCCTGCCGTTCGACCTCGTCCTGTCGGGCCACGCCCACGGCGGACAGGTGCGTATCCCGTATCTATTGAACGGACTGTATGCGCCGGACCAAGGCTTCTTCCCGAAGTACGCCGGGGGCTTGTACGAGCATGAATCGTTCACACACGTCATCGGGCGCGGCTTCAACTATAGCGTCAGTGTACCGCGTGTGTTCAATCCACCGGAGATTGTCGTCATCGACGTCATCGGGAAAGGGGCTTCCCAGTGAGCCCCTTTCCCTATTTTCCCCATAAATCGGATTCGCAGGCGCTTAAGAAGGGTACAGTACTCTTGTTGTAACTTACCTGTTTTCAAAAAAAAGGAGGAAGTGGACATATGCGTGCTGTCACCTATCAAGGAGCGAAGAACATTGAAGTCAAGGATGTGAAAGACCCGGAAATTGAGAACCGGGAAGAGATTATCGTCAAAATCACGTCAACGGCCATCTGCGGATCCGATTTGCATATTTACCAAGGAAATATGCCGACCCGTCATGGCTATGTGATCGGTCACGAGCCGATGGGAATTGTCGAAGAAGTCGGTCCGGATGTGACGAAAGTGAAGAAAGGCGACCGTGTGGTCTTACCGTTTAACGTCTCTTGCGGACACTGTTACTACTGTGAGCATGAAATGGAGAGCCAGTGCGACAACTCGAACCATGCTCCTCATACCGATGCAGGTGGCTACTTCGGTTTCACGGAGCAGTTCGGGAACCATCCAGGGGGCCAGGCCGAGTACTTAAAAGTGCCATATGGAAACTTCATGCCGCTTGTCATCCCGGAGTCATGTGAACTAGACGACGAAGCACTCTTGTTCTTGTCGGACGTTATTCCGACAGCATGGTGGAGTCTAGAGAATGCCGGTATGAAAGCGGGAGACACGGTCGTCATCCTCGGCTCAGGTCCTGTCGGTTTGATGACACAAAAATTAGCCTGGGTGCGTGGTGCGAAACGCGTCATCGCCGTCGACCCGGAAATCTACCGGTTGAACCGGGCTAAACTCTCCAACAATGTCGAGACTGTGTTGATGAAAGACCCGATCGATACCGGCAAGTATATTTATGAAATTACAAACGGCGGGGCTGACGTGGTCATCGATTGTGTCGGATTCGACGGAAAAAAATCACCGATCGAGAAAGTCGAACAAAAGTTGATGGTCCAAGGAGGAACCCTCAGCGCCATCAAAGTCGCGAAAGAAGCGGTGCGTAAGTTCGGTACCGTACAATTGACAGGGATTTACGCGATGAACTACAACCAGTTCCCGCTCGGTGATTTCTTTACCCGAAACGTCAGCATTCGGACGGGACAAGCGCCGGTCATTCACTACATGCCTGAGCTGTTCCAAATGATTGTCGACAAGAAGTTCGACCCGACCGATATCATCACGCACCGTCTGCCGCTCGAACAGGCAGCTGATGCGTACAAGATGTTCAATGATCATTTGGACGACTGCGTCAAAGTCGTCTTGAAGCCATAACGAAAGCGGTCCCCGACTCCTGTCAGGGACCGCTCGTTCGTTTACCAAATCGTCCGCTCTTCACAACATTGTGCTTCCCGTTCGATTTGAACGGTCGAGCGGTTAAAAGCGGCGAACTTTCGGATCCGTTTTGTTACGTCACGCAAGACGCGCTGGTCATCCGTGTCCGTTTCAATCAGAACGTGACACGTGACGGCAAGTTCGTTGGATGAAATGGACCAAACATGCAAGTCATGGACTTCTTTGACACCTTCCACTCCTCCGAGCTCCTGTTGCATCGCGACAACATCGACTTGGCCAGGTGCCCCTTCCATCAAGATGTGAATCGCTTCTCGTGTCACTCGGTATCCGCTAATCAAGATGAGCACGGCGACGAACAAGCTTGCGATCGGGTCGGCAAGCGTCCAACCGAACGCCATAATCAAGACAGCGGCCGTGATGGCACCGATTGAGCCGAGTAAATCACCGAGCACGTGCAATAACGCACTGCGGACGTTCAAGTTATCCCGTTCGCCTCGCATGAGCAGCCATGCCGCCAGCACGTTGACGAGTAGCCCGATGATCGCGACCGTGAGCATACCGCTGCTCAAAATCTCGGGCGGTGCGAACAAGCGCTGATACGCCTCGATGATGATATAGATGGAGATGACGAGCAACGTCAAACCGTTGACGAACGCCGCCAAAATCTCGAAGCGTCGATAACCGAACGTCCGCTCTGGCGTCGCTTGCCGTGCCCCGAACCGGACAGCGAGGAAACTGAGCCCGAGTGCCGCCGCGTCGCTAAGCATATGCCCCGCGTCCGACAAGAGCGCCAAACTGTTCGTCCATAATCCGCCGATGACTTCGACGACCATGAACGTTGCAATCAGGACGAACGACCAGAATAATGCCCGTTGGTTCGTCGTATGATGATGGTGATGGTCGTGCCCGTGATGATCGTGATGTGCGCCCATTGTTTCTCCCCCTCTCTCTATATAGTCTATACCTTCCACCTCAATCATTCAAACGTTCATTTGAATGAACACATAAAAACAATCGCCGAAAGGGATGTCCTCTCGACGATTGTCGTTATTTCTGTTCGAGCCGGACCGCATGACGCCGTCATAGGGGAACAACTTCAACTGGCGAGTCTCCCCTTCATACCAACTGCCGGCATTTTGGCTACTCGTAGCCGCCAAGTCGGGCGTCGCGACCGCTTGGCGGTCCCAGTCGATCGCCCGCACTTGTTGGTCACGTACCATCAAGAAGAAGCCGTCATAGAAATGATACTCGTTCACTTGGTCGCGCTGGACCGATTTCGGGGCGCCGAGCGTTGCCCGGACGCTTTCAATGTTTTGACCAAGCATTTCGAGCGTCGTTGCGTCCGCCGTCGGGACGACCGTTTTCCATGCTTCGGTCACGTCTTCATCGGTGATGTTTGTCGCTTCCTCTGTTACTTGCGCTTCCGTCACCCACCCTATCGTCTGCGCGTTCAATTGAAGTTTAACGAAACCGCTCACGGTTTCGAGTTGCTCGAACCGGTCACCGAGGTCAGCCTCATAGATGACTGTCACCCGGTCATCGGCAAACACTTTCGTATAAGGTGCCGCGATGTAAACGAACGTCCCATCTGTCTCGTTGACTTCAGCTTCCGCTTCGGTCTCTTCAGCCACTTCTGATTCCTCGTCGGCCGATTCGGTCGCAATATCGTCCGTCTCCGGCAACGCCGTCTTCTTCGAGTCCATGAGCGCCGCAAAAGCAATGACGCCGATCAGAAGGATGATTAACAAGACCACCGTCGCCATTTGCCATAACCGCTTCCGTTTCCGTGATGCGGCCCGTGATGCCCGAACTTCTTCTCTCATATGATTCCACCCCTATTTGTTTCGTCTGTCCTGTTCGGATTCGGCACGGGGGATGCCGTTTCCTGCCTCGTCGAAGAAAATATGCGGTTCGCTCATCAATGTCTCGAGCGTCTGCAGCGTCGCGTCGACGTCGACCGGCGGCACCGTCTCGTCTGCCTCGAGCACACGCACCGTCTCGCCGCCGAGCTCGATTGTCCGGTCCGTCAAGCGGTGGAACGTCCGGTCATGCGAGATAAGAATCAATCCGCCTCGATACACTTCGAGCGCGGCCTCGATTTGCTCCCGTGTGGCCACGTCCAAATAGTTCGTCGGCTCATCGAGGGCGAGCAGGTCCGCGTCCGAGAAGTACAAAATGAGAAAAGCGATTCGGCACTTCTCACCCATGCTCGCTTCTCGGATAGGTTTATACACCTCATCGCGGCGGAATAAGAAATGAGCGAGCAGCGTCCGCGCCTCCGTCTCGGTGATGTCACTTTCGGCCAGAAGCGCCTCGAGCAAGGTTCCCTCTGCCGGCAATCGGGCGAGCGTCTGTGAGAAGTAACCGACTTTCAGTTTCGGATGACGCCTGATGTCCCCCACATCCGGTTCGATTTCGCCAATCAATAGTTTCAACAGCGTCGTCTTTCCGCTCCCGTTCGGCCCGACGATGGAGATGCGGTCACCCCGGCTCACCGTGAGCGAGAGTCGCTCAAAGAGGGGTACGTCGTAACCGAACGAGATGTCGTCGACCGCAATCCACGTCTTCGCCTCGAGTGGGTCGGCTTGGAAGCGGACCGAGATATGGGCCGCATCTTTCGGACGATCAGGTCGCGTCCCTTCGAGCTGTTCGAGTTTACGTTCTCGGGCCTTCATCTTGATGGCCAGGTTCGCCGCGCCTTTTTGAGCGCCTGGACTTCGCACGCTCGCCGTCGCTTTCGCTTTCAAATGCCAGCCCTTGTATTGGGCGATCATATCGAGCAGCTCCGACTTCCGCGCCATATAACGGGCATGGGCCCGCTCGTCGCGTACCCGTTCCTCAGCCTTCTGATGTTTATATGCCGTGTAGTTGCCAGTATAGCGGACGATGGTCCCCTCATTCAACTCGAGGATGACGGTCGCGACGTCATCGATGAATTGACGATCATGGGAAATGGCGAGCACCGTTCCCGGAACTCGTTCACCCAGCGCGTCAGCCATTCGATTGACTCTAAATCGAGATGGTTCGTCGGCTCGTCGAGCAGGACGATATCGACGTGTCGCATCGTGAGACGGGCGAGTTGGACCCGTGTCTGTTCACCGCCGCTCAACTCGCGGAGTCGGCTCGAGTTATGTCCGTAAAGACCGAGCCGTTTGAGCGCTTGTCTCGCCTCAAGCTCGAGCGCGAAGGCGTCAACCGCGAGTGCATCGTCATACACTTCGAGCACGCGCTCCGAATCACCTGATGTGACGGCAAGGTATAGGTTGTAGCGCGCCGAGTCGCCTTGCATGACGTAGTCGAGCGCGGTCTCTTCCCCCTCAAACACGGTCTGTTCGACGACACCGACTGTGCCCAAGACGTCAATCACGCCTGACTGTGGAGCCAGTTCGCCTACGAGCAGCTTGAATAGCGTCGTCTTGCCGGACCCGTTCTGGCCGAACAAGACGGCCCGTTCGCCTGCAGCGACGTCGAACGAGACGTTGTCGAATAAGGGTTGCCGGTCGTGGTCGAACCGGACTTGCTTCATACTTAACATATTGTTTCACCTCGCTAGTTTGTCCGATACGCGATGAAACAAAAAACACCATCCGCAACGTGCGGTGGTGTGAAGAGATCCGGTCAAGCGGAAAGAAGGGTCACCCCTTAGCCTGAAATTGGACACACTTCACCCGTAACTGTTCGTGCGAACAGTGATGATTCGTTTCATCAGTTGAGGGAGTGTGACTTTTTCATGGCACGCGGTACCTTCCTTTCCTAAGTTACTGTCACCGTACCAAATTGAAAGCGGATTCGCAAGAGCCGGACCACAATCTCCCATTTTTTCTACACCTTCCGGCGGATGCGTGGTCGTCGGTCGAGCGGTATGATTAAACCATCTTAGATGATGAGGTGACTGTTATGCGATTACGAAACCTGCTCGTCCCGAGCGCCGTCTTGGCGAGCGTCGGTACGTTCTTATATACACGATTCGAACGAAGACTGCCTCGCCCCGCCTTCAAAGTCCCGACCGTCAAGCCGGACCTCGCCTCGTTCGATGAAACGATGGTTGGCGCCACCTGGGTCGGCCATTCGACCGTGCTCATCCATTGGTACGGATTAAAGATATTGACCGATCCGGTGTTCTCGAACCGGATTGGGGTCCACGTCGGCCCGGTCACGTTCGGGATGAAACGCCATACCGCCCCCGCCCTCTCAATCGAGGAGATCGGGCACGTCGACGTCATCTTGCTCAGTCACGCCCATATGGACCACTTCGACCATAAGAGCCTGAAGCGGCTCATCACCCGCGATACGGTCGTCATCTCGGCCCCGGGCACGAGCAGACTGTTACGTAAATATCCGAGCCTGCAGACGCTCGAGATGCATCCGCACGATAAGTTGACGCTCGCGAACGGGCTTCACGTCCAAGCGATCCCCGTCGCCCACTGGGGCAATCGCTTCCCATGGGACAAACATATGGGTTATAACGGTTACGTCTTGAAATACAAAGGCGTCCGCATGCTGTTCGCCGGGGATACCGCGTACACCGAGTCGTTCAACGGGCTCGCGAACAAAGAACCGATTGACCTCGCCTTCTTCCCGATTGGTGCCTATCAGCCCGAATCGTTCGAGGAAGCACACTGTACGCCGGAACAGGCGTGGACAATGTTCAAACAGAGCGGAGCGAAGCGTTTCTTCCCGATGCATTGGGACACGTTCGTCTTATCGTACGAACCCGTCGAGGAGCCGTATGAGCGTCTTGTCGCTGCGGCCAAACTCGAACGTGATCAAATCGTGATCAAGGCGCACGGCGAAAGCATTCGACTGTAGCTTTCGCTTTCACTTCTGTCCAATTTTCGGTAACGTAGGAGATGAGAGGGAGGGAATCAATATGGAATGGACAACACTCAACAATGATGTGAAACTGCCGATGCTCGGGCTCGGCGTGTACAAAGTGGAAGACGGGGCGGTCACGGTCGATACGGTCAAAACAGCGCTTGACGCGGGCTATCGATTGATTGACACGGCGGCTATCTATCAGAATGAGGAGAGCGTCGGCCAAGCGATTCGTGAATCCGACGTCCCCCGAGAAGACATCTTCGTGACGACGAAACTGTGGAATGAGTTCCACGGCTATGACGAGGCGCTCCAAGCGTTCCAAGATAGTCTCGATCGGCTCGGCCTCGAATACGTCGACTTGTTCTTGATTCACTGGCCGATGCCGCGCTTTGGCAAATTCGTCGAGACGTATAAAGCACTTGAACAGTTGTATGAGGAAGGCAAGGTCCGGGCCATCGGGGTCTCGAACTTCGAGGTCAGCCACCTCGAACAGATCATCCAGTCGTGCTCAATCGTGCCGGCGGTGAACCAAGTCGAGATCCATCCATACTTGTCCCAAAAAGAATTGATCGCATTCTGCCAGCGGTACGATATTCAAATCCAGGCGTGGAGCCCGCTTATGAAAGGGCGCGAGGCGCTTGAGGATCCGGTCATCGCCGAGATTGCGACCACGCACGGGAAATCACCGGCTCAAGTCATCCTGCGTTGGCACTTACAGAACGGTGTCGCCGTCATTCCGAAATCGGTCACGCCGAGCCGGATTCGCGAGAATATAGAGGTATTCGACTTCATGTTGACGAAAGAAGACATGCAGGCGATCGATGGACTCAACCGCGACGAGCGGACCGGTCTGACCCGAACGAGATGCACAAAATCCACTACTGAGGAGAGATTTGACATGTTCAAAAAACTAGCTTCTGATTTGACGGGTTTCAGCGATATCGGTGAAGTCATCGACCCGCAAGATTTCGATAAGGCGGATTCGGACGATTATGTCCTGCATGAGGACAACGAGAAGATATACTTCTTGATCAAGTCGAAATCGGACGAGTATTGCTTCACGAATTTGGCGATGATTCACCTCGATGGGACGAGCGCGATGAGCTCCAAACGTGTCTTGTATCGGTATCCATACGTCCACTTCCCATTGAACAACGTCATGTTCGAGACGGCCGGCTCGGTCGATTTAGATGTCGAGATCAAGTTCATGATCGGTGACAAGCCGTATTCGATCGACGTGAACAAGAAGCAAATCGAGCATGTCAAAGACTTGTACAAGTCTCTCCTCTCCATCGCCGAGAAACAGCGTGAAGGTCGGAAGATGATGGAATACGCCAACGCGTCACTCACGCATTCGGTGTCGATGTTGAGCGGACTCCGTCAAGGCGATATGAATGTCGCCTCGACGTTCAAAGAATTGAACGAACAGAGCTTTGATTGGCTCAAAGGCCACTATCATGAGTGGAACCGCAAAGACTTCAGTGACGTGTTCGAGAAGTACATCAACAACTAATGCAAAATGGCCCACGATTCAGACGAATCGTAGGCCATTTTCATTTGCTTTCATCAATCAACTGTTCGGCGAGCCGTTGGAACAAATGGCTCATATGGACGGCCGAGGCGATGGCGAGCGACTGTTGGATGCCGTTCGTCTCGTTCGTGCGCACGTTGGCGAGGAGCGTCTCAGCCTGCGCCTCGAACGCCTGCATGTTCTGCTCTTTCTGGACCTGGTACGCGTCATAGAAATCCTCGAGCGAGAAGCCTTCGTCCGACTCGTTCAACGGCCGAAGCGTCTCTTTGATGTCGTTGATCGACAAGAGCCCTTTCATCTCATAAATCAGGCTGAGCAGCATCAAGTGCTCGTTCGTGTACTTCTTGTTTTTGACGGGATGGAACAACTTGCCCTTGGCGTAGTTGTTAATCATCGTCTTCGTCAAAATCGTCTCGTCTTCGTTTCGTTTCATCTTGCCGTAATGTTGCTCGAACAACTGGATGACTTGGTCCATATATAGGTCGATTGTCGGGAGCGCTTGTTTCGGGAGCGTCCCTTCCGTCTGTACAATCTCGTGCGGTTTCATCGAATCACCTCCCCTTCAGTATACGGACAAACCAGGTTTGTCGAAACAAAAACCTTGTTGTTTTTAAGTATACAGCTTATCATGTAGTTATGGATACTACATGACGTGATAAGGAGTGTTTTTTACATGAATTCGATTTTTCGGGAACCGATTAACGCACTGACCCATTTGGCCGGGGCCGTGCTCGCGTTCGTCGCGTTGATTGCGATGACAGTAAAAGCGTCACTGCTCGGCGAGCCGCTCGCCATCACGGCTGCGATTTTGTTTGGCATCAGCCTCGTCTTCCTCTATTTGTCGTCCGGCCTGTATCATAGCATCATCGCCTCACCGAACGTCATCGCCTTCTTCCGGAGAATCGATCATGCGATGATTTACGCCTTGATTGCCGGGACGTATGCCCCGCTCACGTTGCTCGCGCTTGAAGGACCGACGCGCTGGGTGTTGTTCGGTACCGTCCACGCCCTCGCCTTGTTCGGTATCGTCTTCAAGCTCGTCTGGTTCCACGCCCCGCGCTTCTTGTCGACGGCGCTCTATATCGGCATGGGTTGGTTGTCCGTCTTCTTCATCGGGCCGCTCCATGACGTCATCGGCGACGCCGGCATCTTCTGGCTCGTCCTCGGTGGTGTCATGTACACGATTGGCGGACTCATCTACGGCTTCAAGCCGAAATTCGTCAACTGGCGCGGTTGGGGCTTCCACGAGGTGTTCCATTTGTTCATCTTGTTCGGCAGCTTCGCCCACTTCGTCTGCGTGTTCTGGTATGTCTTCTAAGTCCTCCTTGCGAGGGCTTTTTTTGTGAGCACATTCATTTACTTCGATTTCAAGACATCCTACACTGACTGTAGGAGGGATTGAAAATGAAAATTGAAGTTTGGTCAGACTACGTTTGCCCGTTCTGTTATATCGGCAAGCGCCGTTTAGAAGAAGCACTCGAACAGTTCCCGCACGCGGACAACGTCGAAGTCGAGTTCAAGAGTTTCGAGCTCGACCCGAACGCGCCGACGACGGACTCGCGCTCGATTTATGAAGTACTCGCCAAGAAATACAGCATGCCGCTCGAACAGGCGAAAACGACGACGGCACAAGTCGCCGCCCAGGCCCGCACGGTCGGTCTTAATTATGATTTCGACAATATGGTCGTCACCGGCACACTCGACTCGCACCGGTTGACGCACTATGCGAAGACGGTCGGCAAAGAGAAAGCATTGTCAGAGGCGCTCCTCAAGGCGTACTTCGTCGACGCGAAACATATCGGCGACCATGACGTTCTCGTCGAAATCGCGACAAGTGTCGGACTCGATGCTGACGCCGTGAAAGACGTGCTCGCTTCAGACGTATATACAGAAGACGTCCGCGCTGAAGAGAAGCGTGCGAGCGACCTCGGCATCACCGGCGTCCCGTTCTTCGTCTTCGACAACAAATACGGCGTCTCTGGCGCACAACCGACCGAGGCGTTCACGCAAGTGCTCGAGAAGACGTGGGCCGAATCGGCACCGACACTTCAAGTGCTCTCGGGTGGCGCGACGTGCACGGACGACAACTGCGATATCTGACGTTACACGAATAAAAGCAAAGCATTCGCCCATATTTGGACGAATGCTTTTTAGGGTTTTCTAAAAAACCTTATGTATACGCAATGTTTTACTTGTAGATATCTCTGCGATGACCGATTTCTAAAATGAGAATTGTGATTGTCTCGTCTTGAATATCTGCAATCAGACGATAATCACCAATGCGATACCGCCATTCGCTAGAGTGATTGGCAACTAACCCTTTCCCATGACGACGAGGATCATCTGTTCCGACCAAGTTTTTCTTAATCCAGGCCATGATGATCCACGCCTGTTGGGAATCCATCTTTTTCAATGTTTTTTGAGCATTTCGTTCGAATGCAACTTGATAAGCTTTCATTTCAAGTTTAACTAAATTAGGCGAGAATTCTCCCTCCTCTAAGCGTCTCGGGGCATAGGGCATGGCCCAGCGAAGGTGGGAGATGAATCGCCGTCCCCGACGCCCTCGGCCACCGCTGTGACGGAACGACGAACAAAAGTTCGTGATTCCGTCAGATTTCCCCGTCCCCTCCGCGGGTATCGGGATGGGACGGGGATCATCCCGACACCGGGCGAAGGAGGGACGGACATGCTGAAGGGATACAAATACCGGCTCCACCCGACCGCGGCACAGGCCGAGTCCCTGATCAAGACGATCGGCTGCGCCCGCTTCGTCTACAACAAGCTGCTCGAGGACCGCATCACCATCCACGAGGAGGCGAAGGCGGGCGGCGGGCCGAGGCGGAAGCCGCCGACACCGGCCTCCTACAAGCCGCTGTTCCCGTTCCTGTGCGAGGCGGACAGCCTCGCGCTCGCGAACGCGAAGATGCACCTCGACGCGGCTTTCGCGAAGTTCTTCGCCGGGACGGCCGGCTTCCCGGTGTTCAAGTCGAGACGGAAGGCGCGCGCGTCCTACACGACGAACAACCAGCACGGCACGATCCGCATCGAGGCGGGAAAAGTCCGTCTGCCGAAGGTCGGGTTCATCCGGTTCACACAGCATCGCAGCTTCGACGGGGAGATCCGCTCGGCGACCGTGTCGATGACGAGGACGGGCAGGTTCTTCGTATCGCTCCTCGTCGAGCAGGCCGACGAGCCGTGGGTCCCGGCCGAGCATAAGGTCGGGATTGACCTCGGACTCGTGCACTTCGCCACCATGACGAACGACGATCTCGTCACGGAGAAGATTGCGAACCCGCGCAACCTGCGACAGGCCGAGGCGCGGCTCAAACGGGCTCAACGCGCGCTCGCCCGCAAGAAGCCCGGCAGCCGGAATCGCGAGAAGGCGCGGCTCCTGTTGGCCAAAAAGCATGAACAGGTACGGAACCGCCGGCACGACTTCCTCCACAAGCTGTCGCGACGCATCGTCGACGAGAACCAAGTCGTCGTGGTCGAGACGCTGAAGCCTAGGGAGATGATGCAGGACCGCCGCCTGGCGAAATCGATCGGGGACGCCGGGTGGGGCGCGTTCGTCCGCCAACTCGAATATAAATGTAAATTTTACGGCCGGACGCTGATCAAGGCCGACCCGTGGTTCGCCTCGAGCCAGGTCTGTTCGAGCTGCGGCGAGAACGGCGGCAAGAAGGGGTTGGACATCCGCGAGTGGACGTGTGCCGCGTGCGGCGCGCACCACGACCGCGACGTCAACGCGAGCCTCAACCTGTTGCGCCTCGCCGACCGAAACAACCCAGGGCAGGGACGGCCCGACGAGCTTGGTAAATAATCGTAGCTAGTAAAAAGTACGGTCTTCCCAAGAAGCTCCCACTTCAGATTGCGAAGCAAGCAAGTGGTGAGTAGTTCACATCCTTCATCATGTCGTCGAATGAAATTGCCTCAGAATGCTCTTGATGAGCATTCATGGCTTCATGATACAATTTTAAATCGAGTTCATCCTCAATTCGTTCTAAAACAGCATCGCGGACGAGAGTGGAAAGGGTAAGATTCTTCGCTTTCGCATATTCTCTAATGAGACGAGCATCTTCTTCGTCGAGTCGAACAGATATTGTACTCATATGATCGCCCTCCTTTGTAATACATTGTATTACGGAAATACATATTCGTATAGCCAAATCCCGGCTTCTTTTTTGTAGCTTTCTAAATCGTTCTGAAGGATAATTATTATTACCTAATAAGAATCGAGGACTTAACCATATGTGGAAAAATCGCAACGTCTGGATTATCTTGACCGGGGAGTTCGTGGCCGGTCTCGGGCTTTGGCTCGGCATCATCGGCAACTTGGAGTTCATGCAGGAGAAAGTGCCGTCTGACTTCGTCAAGGCGCTCATCCTCGCTGGCGGATTGCTCGCCGGGGTCGCCATCGGGCCACTCGCCGGCCGTCTGACCGACCAAGGCTCAAAAAAGAAAATCATGCTCATCTCAAGTATTGTCCGAGCACTGAGTGTCCTGTTCATGTTCGTCGCCATCGAGACGGGAAGCGTCCTTTGGATGGTCGTCTTCCTCGTCTTCCTGCAAGGGTCGGCCGCTTTCTACTTCCCGGCGCTCCAGGCCGCCATCCCGCTCATCGTCAAAGAACGGGAGTTGCTCGCCTTGAACGGGGTGCATATGAACGTGTCGACGCTATCCCGGGTCATCGGAACGGCCATCGCCGGCATCTTGCTCACGCTCATCTCGCTAAGAGACGTCTATGCGCTCTCTCTCGTCGCCTATCTGCTCCTCGCCGTGGCGACGTGGTTCTTGAAGATTGATGAGACCGTCGCTCCATCCGCGAAGAAAGTCGACAAGTCGTCCGGCGGGTTCAAGGACGTCTTTCCAATCATCAAATCGATTCCGGTCATCTTTATGACGCTCGTCATGACGCTCATCCCGCTGCTCTTCATCGGTGGCTTCAATTTGCTCGTCATCAACATTAGCGAGTTGCAGGATTCGACGGCGATCAAAGGATGGATTTACACGGCCGAAGGGATCGCCTTCATGGCCGGTGCCTTCCTCATCAAACGAATCGGCGAAAAGTTCTCGGTGTTCTCGATTTTGTTCACGTTCTCTTTCTTGATTGGCGTCGCTCAGCTCATGCTCTACTTCGCCGACATCCCGGCCGTCTCAATCGCCGCGTTCGTCTTGTTCGGCTTCTCGGTCGGCTGCTTCTTCCCGACGGCCGTTACGATCTTCCAGACCCGGATGCCGAAAGACTATCACGGACGTTTCTTCTCGTTCCGGAACATGCTCGACCGGATCGTCTTCCAAGTCGTGTTGCTCGTCACCGGCTTCTTCCTCGACTTGATCGGCTTACAGCTCATGGTCGTCTTGTTCGGAATCAGCTCGATTCTCTTGACGGGGGCGTTCCTCGTCTATACGCGCAAACACAAACTGCATATCGAAACGGACGAGGCCGAACGCCTCTCTTCGTAAAAACAAGTGGTGACCGAGTCGGTCATCGCTTGTTCGTGTCTTCGATCTCACGCCACCAGTTGGTCGTGTCGTTCCGTCCGTCGAGCGTGATCCGCTCACCGATTCGTGGCGTGAGCACGTCCTCTCGTGGTAAGAGCCCCATCATCTGCTCAGCTGGGTCGAACCAGGCGTGGAACGATAACGTGAACGCGCCCCAATGGATCGGCAGCATCTTGTCGGCTCGCACGCTCACGGAACGCCTGTGCCGTCTCAGTCGGTTGCATATGCACGTCCGGCCAACGCTCATCGTATTGGCCGCACTCGAGCGCTGCGAAGTCGAACGGTCCGTACGCATCACCAATCTCTTTAAAATGCGGCCCGTACCCGCCGTCCCCGCTGAAGAACAGACGGTCCGTCTCGCCGAGGACGACCCATGACGCCCAGAGCGTCGTGTTGCGGTCGGTGAGCGAGCGGCCCGAGAAGTGCCGCGCCGGCGTGCAGACGAACGTCCATGGTCCAAAATCGTACGTCTCGCCCCAATCGCGTTCGACGATGCGCTCCGCACCGACGCCCCATCGTTTCAAGTGGCTGCCAACGCCGAGCGGGACGATGAAGACCGCAACTTTGTCTTTAATCGCTTGAATCGTCGCATAGTCTAAATGGTCGTAATGGTCGTGCGTGAGCAAAACGACATCGATGTCCGGCAAGTCGTCGAGCTCGAACGGCAAATCCTCGCTGAACCGCTCGTTCTTCGCGAACGGGAGCGGCGACGGACTCTGTCCGAACATCGGGTCGACGAGCATCATCTTGCCGTCCATTTGGACGAGCATCGCCGAGTGTCCGAGCCAATAGATGCGCGTGAAGCTTGACCCAAGTTTCTCGCTGAAGTCGATCGGGACGACCGGTAACCGTGTGCTCGGTTTCCGGTGCGCATTTGGATGCAGATACTCTTTTGACATCGAAATCATGTCGTCTGATGAAAACCGCATCGGTGTCTCGAGCTGATTCCGGAACTTGCCGTTCACGAGGTTCGGCGACCGGAGCGCCTTCGGCTTTTGCCCGAGCGGTTTATATTGGGTGAGCAACGTCCCCGTCACGGCGGCCATGCCCATCAGTGAAAATAATAGCGTCTTTTTCATATTCATCCACTCCTCTACTGTTTTATTATACGGCACCTGCGCCGATTCCCCTGTTTTTGAACACAGAAAAGACGGCACGAGGCCGTCTCATGATTCTTGTAAAATCTTGATGTCGTTGACGATGTCCTCAATCGGCACGTCTTGGAATCCTTGATATGCTTTGATGATTTTCCCATCCTGGTCGACGAGATAGAACCACGTCGCGTGATCGACTTGCGTGCCTTCCGACGGTTTGCGGACGAGCGCTTTGAAGTTCTGTTGCGCGAACGCCTCGATTTCTTGTTGCGAATAGCCCGTCAAAAACTGCCAATCGGCCTTCGCCAAATCATAGTTTGCCATGAACTCTTTGATTTTGTCGGGCGTGTCGACGGTCGGGTCGACGCTGAACGACACGAACTGGACATCTTCAACGCCTTCTTCGACGAGCGCTTCATTGAGTTTCGTCATGTTGTACGTCATCGGTGGACAGACCGTCTCACAGTTCGTGAAGACGAAGTCGGCCATCCAGACCTTGCCCTTCAAATCATCCAGACTGACCATCTCTTCATTTTGATTCATATAGTCGAACGACTCAATCTCCCAATTGAGCGGGTCTTCAATCTCCTGGCCGCATGCGGCGAGCACCGCCATGAGGCTAATCAATCCGATAAGCATCCATTTCTTCACACGTTCCATCTCCTTCGTTGTCAGTTGCGTCTCACGCGCCAGACGAGGAGCGTGATCATAGTAAATGCCGTCAAGGCAAGCAACGGGATCGTCACGAACCCGAACCAGTTGATGTATTGCACGTTGCACGGTACGCCTTGGACGCACGGCTTGATATCGGCGAAACCGGGTACTTTTTGAACCAAATAATGGTACAGTGAAATCAGACCTCCGATGATGGAGAGCGGTAATACATACTTCTTCACCGTCCGGTCGTCTGTGAACACGGCGACCCCGAGCAGGATGACGAGCGGATACATGAAGATGCGCTGAATCCAACAGAGCTCACATGGCACGAACTCGCGAATCTCGCTGAAATAAAGACTGCCGAGCATCGCCGTGAGGGCGACGACCCAAGCGAGATAAAGACCATAACGGGTCAAGAACGACTGCTTCATGGTGTGCCCTGCTCGATCAATCGCTCAATCGTCTCATAGTCGAACGGGTCTTCTAGCATGACGCCGTTAATCATGATCGATGGCGTGAACTGGACACCGTGCTCTTTGACGAGCCCGTCATCGAGGCTCACCTGTTCGAGCACCGTCGAGTTCTCATTCAAATCGTCTTCAAGTTTCGCCACGTCGACCGATGTCGTCTCGCTCGCAATCTCTTTCAACCGCTCGACCGTGACCCATGCCTCGTCGTGTTGCTGGTTCGCCGGTTGCGCGTCATATAGCGCCTTATGGAACTCCCAAAACACGTCCGGGTCTTGTTTATACACCGACTCAGACGCGAGCGATGCCAAAATCGATTCTTGTCCGTGGAACAGGACATTGATGTAGCTGAAACTGATTTTCCCTGTGTCGATATAGTCTTCTTTCAACTTCGGATAGACCGTCTCGCCCCACTGTTTACAAGACGGGCATTTGTAATCCCCGAACTCGACAACCGAGACCGGTGCATCCGCATCGCCGAGCGTCGGCTGACCTTTCGTCGACACGTGTTCCGCCGTCGCCGGTGCCGCTGTCTCGGCTTGTTCGGTCGGTTGGTTCATCAAGACGACCACGATGGCAACGAGCACGACTGCGACGAGCGTTGCGACGACCAATAGTTTATTTTGTTTCATTCGTCTCACCTCTATTTGTATCGATTCGTCTTTCATTATAACGAAAGCGCTATCCGTTGCCACGAAATCGACCTTGTTTTTTTATAACTTCGCTTCATGTCACGGAAAAGATGACGATGAACAGAGTGGAGATTGTCACTGTAGGAGGAATTTGTTCATGAAATCATTTTCGATGCGCCTCGGTCTCATCTTGGCGCTCAGCATTGCCACGCTCGTCTTTTTGCTCACCATCACGTTGACGTACATGACGAGTCAACGGTCCGCCGCCTCGCTCGAAGCGGAGATCGGGGAACGGTTGTCGATGACGTCGCACCAGCTCGTCGACAAGCTCGACTTTTACATGTGGTCACGCTATCAAGAAGTCCAATTGCTCCAAGGACTTGACGCCTTGAACGACCCCGCCTCGAGTCGGGCGTTGCTCGACCAGGTCCAGACGAACATTCCCGCTTTCTCGTGGATGGGCGTGACCGACGCGTCGGGGAACGTCGTCGCTTCGACGAACGGGATTTTAGAAGGCGCCAGCATCAAAGAACGCCCTGTTTTCCTCGAGGCACAGACTGAGCCGTTCATCGGCGATGTGCATGAAGCCGTGTTGCTCGCCGAGCTGTTGCCGAACCCGAGTGGTGAAGTACTCCAGTTCGTCGACATCAGCGTCCCGCTTGTCCGCGACGGTTCGTTCCAAGGCGTGCTCGCGACCCACCTCAGCTGGGAATGGGGCAAGGAAGTGCTGCGCCACTTCAACCGGACGCTCCACCATCAATCCGACTACACCGATTTGTTCGTCGTCAGCGGACGCGACAACATGGTGTTGCTCGGACCTGACCACCTCATCGGCAAACCGCTCCCGACGTCTTTAAAGGAGGGCTGGCACGTCGATACGTGGCAAGACGGCAAAACGTATTTGACGGGCGTCGCCACCGGTGAGGCTATGAAGATTACGCCGGGCTCGGTTGGAGCGTTGTCGTTCGCCAGCCGACCGAGGTCGCATTCGCCCCGGTCATCGAACTTGAGAATAAAATCTTATGGATCGGTCTCATCGCTTCGCTCGTGACGTCGATGCTCGGATGGTTCCTCGCCTCGATTGTGACGCGCCCGCTGCAACGCATCACGGAGACGGCCACTCTCATGAAACAAGGGAAAGCAAAGACGTTCCCACATCAGTCCGGCATTCATGAAATCGAGTCGCTCGCGTTCGCCCTCGAGTCACTCGTCACCTCCCTCACCGAATCCGAGACGGAACGGGTCCACTACGAGTCGCTCGCCAACCGCGACGTTTTGACCGGACTCGCCAATCGGACGGCGCTCCGGCACTATTTGAACGAAGCGCAAGTGACGAAGAACGAGTATGTCTGTTTCTATATCGACCTCGACGGCTTCAAAGCAGTCAACGACACGTACGGCCACGCGACAGGAGACGTCGTCTTGATCGAGATTGCCGAACGGTTGAAGCGCGTGACGCTCGACGGTGCCTATCCGGTCCGGTTGAGCGGGGACGAGTTCTTCCTCTTGTTTGAACGAAATGGACAGAGCGAACAATCGATCACACAGATTGGACAAGACCTCATCGCCTCCCTGTCCGAACCGATTGTCATCGAAGACGGGTCGACAAGCGTCGGGGCAAGTATCGGCGCCTCGCTCTGGCACACGGAGACGGTGCCGCACGCCGCCATCGAACGGGCCGACCAAGCCTTATACCGTTCGAAAGCGAACGGCAAGCATCAAATCACGCTCGATGAGACGCTCATCACATAAACAGCAGGTCCATGCCGCTTGGCATGGACCTGCTTGTATTACGCTTCGAACAACAATTGTTCTGGATCTTCAATCATGTCTTTGATGTGTTTGAGGAACGTCACAGCCTCACGACCATCGACGATGCGGTGGTCATACGAGAGCGCCACGTACATCATCGGACGGTTCTCCATCGTCTCCGCGTCGATGGCGATCGGACGGAGTTGGATCGAGTGCATCCCGAGGATGGCGACTTGTGGTCCGTTCAAGATCGGTGTCGACAAGAGTGAACCGAAGACGCCACCGTTCGTGATCGTGAACGTACCACCTGTGAGGTCGCTCAATCCAAGCTTGTTGTTGCGAGCTTTATCGGCGAGGTGCAAGATATCCTTCTCGATCTCACCGAAGTTTTTGCGATCCGCTTCGCGGACGACCGGGACGACGAGGCCGTCCGGAGCCGACACGGCGATACCGATATCATAGTATTTTTTCAAGACAATCTCGTTGCCTTGAATCTCAGCGTTCAAGTACGGCATCCGTTTGAGTGCCGCAACAGCCGCTTTCGTGAAGAACGACATGAACCCGAGTTTGACGTCATTGTCTTTGATGAACTTCTCTTGGCGACGTTTCCGGAGCGCCATGACAGCCGACATATCGATTTCGTTGAACGTCGTCAGCATCGCCGCCGTCTGTTGCACTTCGACGAGACGGTTGGCAATCGTTTGACGACGCCGCGTCATTTTGATGCGCTCTTCTTCTTTCCCGCTCGCTGCCGGTTGCGGTGCCGCTGCCGGGGCTTTCGGTGCCTGTTGCTGTTGCGCCGGTGCTGGTTTTGCTTCGTGGTTCGTCACATCATGGACGTTGATGCGGCCGATCGGGTCGTTCGTTTGGACGGCTGACAAGTCGATGCCTTTCTCACGGGCCAATTTACGGGCCGCCGGTGTCGCGATCGGTCCTTTGCCTGGGCTTGCGACGTGTTCTTCACGGCGTTCGACTTTCTTCGCTTCCCCGACTGATTCGACTTTCGTCTCAGCCGGCGCCGGAGCAGCTTCCGTCGCCGCTTCTGTTTTTGTCTTCGTCGCGACGGCCGTGCCGCCACCCGAGCCCGAGCTGAGGCGAGCGATCACTTGTCCGACTTGGACCGTATCCCCTTCGGCCGCGAGTTGCTCGTCGAGCGTGCCCGACTCATCGGCGGGCACTTCGATGTTGACTTTATCCGTCTCGAGTTCGACGAGGGCTTCCCCTTTTTCAACGTGGTCGCCTGGCTGTTTGAGCCACGACGCGACCGTTCCTTCCGTAATGGACTCTGCTAATTCCGGTACTTTGATTTCGATCACAATGAGTTCCCCCTTAACTTATTTACGATCTTTTTGGTATGTGCTCGTGCCGGCAGCTGCCGAGACGGCGTCACGCGAAATGGCTTCACGGATGATGCGTGCTTGTTCTTGTTTATGGGCTGTCGGATTTCCTTCAGCCGGGCTCGAACGACGGCGACGGCCGACGTAGCGGACGTTCAGACGATTCGATGTGACCGCTTCGAGACGAGGCTCGATGTATGTCCATGCCCCCATGTTCTTCGGTTCTTCTTGCACCCAGACGATTTCTTTCGCGTTCGGATAGCGGTTGATCACTTCACGGATCTCACGGACCGGGAACGGATAAATTTCTTCGACGCGGATGATGTGTAAGAAGTCGAGCGACTCCTCTGACTTCATCGTCGCTTCTTGGAGATCGATTGCCATCTTCCCTGAACAGAAGACGAGGCGTTCGACTTGCTCCGGATTCTCACCGAGACCGGCTTGTTCGATGATTGGGCGGAAGTTGCTGTTGGACAGTTCATCGACCGGCGAGGCTGCGAGCGGATGACGAAGCAGGCTCTTCGGTGTCATAATGATCATCGGACGGATTTGTTCCGTGCCGAGCATCTTCGCCTGACGACGCAAGATGTGGAAGTATTGCGCGGCCGTCGATAAGTTCGCGACCGTCCAGTTTTTCTCTCCGGCGAGCGTCAAATAACGCTCCATGCGGGCGCTCGAGTGCTCTGGCCCTTGACCTTCATAGCCGTGCGGCAACAGCATGACGAGACCCGACTTCTGACCCCATTTGGCGCGACCGGCCGAGATGAACTGGTCGAACATGACCTGCGCCGAGTTGGCGAAGTCGCCGTATTGGGCTTCCCAAAGCACGAGCGTGTCTTGGGCGAAGACGTTATAGCCATATTCGAAACCGAGCACGGAACCTTCCGAGAGCGGACTGTTGTGGACCGAGAACGAGGCGTTCGCCGTCGATAAATGGTGGAGCGGCGAGAATTTCTTGCCCGTCTCGACATCGTTCAACATGATGTTACGTTGCGCGAACGTACCGCGCTCCGAATCTTGACCGCTCAAGCGGATTGGCGTGCCGTCCGAGATGATCGAGGCGTAAGCGAGCGTCTCGGCATGACCCCAGTCGACTTTCCCGTTGTCCGCGAACGCGTCACGACGACGGTCGAGTACTTTTTGCAACTTATGGAACACACCGAAGCCTTCCGGCCAAACGAGCAGTTCGTCATTCAATTGCTTGAGCACGTCACGCGCCACACCCGTCTCGACAAACGGGAATCCTTTGTGGACCGCTTCCGGCAAGATGATGTTCGCATCTTCTTCTTCGGCCGGAACGAGGTCACGGGCCGATTTGAGACGTTCCTCGATGGACTGTTCGATGATCGCCTTATCGTTTTTCGACATGATGCCTTCTGCTTCAAGTATGTCCGCATAGACGTGACGGACCGATTGATGTTCTTTGATGGCTTTATAGAGCACCGGGTTCGTGTTCATCGGCTCATCCATCTCGTTATGACCGTAACGGCGGTAACCGACCAAGTCGACGAGGATGTCTTTATGGAACTTGGCACGATACTCGCTACACAGTTTGGCGACGGCGACACACGCTTCCGGGTCGTCTGCATTGACGTGGAACACCGGAATCTCATAGCCCTTGGCGATATCGCTCGCATAACGTGTCGAGCGCGAGTCGCTCGGATCGGTCGTGAAGCCGATTGTGTTGTTGGCGATGACGTGGACCGTCCCAGCCGTACGATAGCCTTTCAAGTTCGTCATGTTGAGCGTCTCAGCGACGATACCTTGTCCCGGGAACGCAGCGTCCCCGTGAATCAAAATCGATGCCGCTTTGTCGTCGTGTTGGACGGCCATCCCTTTTTCCGAGCGGTCGTCTTGTGCGGCACGTGTATAGCCTTCGACGACCGAACCGACGAACTCGAGGTGACTCGGGTTATTGGCGAGGTTCAAGCGGACTTCCCTCTTCTCTTCCAACACTCGGCGGTCGAGACCGAGGTGATATTTCACGTCGCCCGACCAACCGAAATTGATGCCGATCGACCCTTCCGACGGAATCAACTCTTTATTCGGGGCGTGCTGGAACTCGGCAAAAATCATTTCATACGGTTTGCCGAGCACATGCGCGAGCACGTTCAAGCGGCCGCGATGGGCCATACCGATGTTGATATGCTCGGATCCGCTCGAAATCAAGCCACCGACCATGGCGTCAAGAAGCGGCACCATCGCGTCGAGCCCTTCGATCGAGAATCGCTTCTGCCCGACATATGTCTTATGAAGGAACGACTCGAACAGTTCCGTCTCGGCTAGACGTTGGAACAACTCGATTTTCTCGTTTTTCGAGTATTTTGCTTTCAATGCGCCTTGCTCGATACGGCGGCGAATCCAACGCTTCTCTTCCATGTCATCCAAGTGACGAAGCTCGATGGCGACCGTGCCCGTATAGACATCAAGCAAGTGACGAACGAGCTCGAGCGCATTCGCACCAGGCTTCGGCACGTCTTCCGACAACAAGTGGGCCGGCACTTGCTCGAGGTCTGCTTCACTCAATCCGTAGCGATTAAACGCAAACAAGCCGTGCTCGCGCGGATGGTCTTTGAGCGGATAAATGTCGGCCGCTTTATGGCCGAGTGCCCGGATATCATTGACCAACCGTGTCGCTGCCACGACTTTTTCTAAATCAAACGTTGCAGCCGGCGCGACAAGTGCGCTCGCTTCCGGTGCCCCGTGTTCATCAAAATATTGACGCGTCTCCGCATCGACTGATTCTGGGTCTTCCACATACTGCTCGTACAATTCAACGATGTAGCCTAAGTTTGGACCATAAAATGCTTGCAACGCTTCGCGACCGTTCGACGACTCTCCCATTGAATAAATCCCCCTATCCGTTCCTGTGCGCCCAATGTGTGAACGCTTTCATTTTAACATTAAGCACGAAGCAGTTCATCCTTCTGATTCGCACTGCGATAAGAGCCAAATCTTGCCTCTTTCTCTCCTCTCCATACTACACCTTTCTCTATAGAAAGACCCTTTCAAATTCACAATTCGTCCATACTATTTCGATAAGTTTTCCTTATCGATTAATTGTGAAATCGACCCTTTGTTTCAAACATTTCAAAGAAAGGTGAAACCTTGTTTCAAACAAGCCCGTATACAAGGGTAGTCCAGTTGGAAGTTAATCTTAACGAAAGCAAGGTGAACCTATGTTATCCGTACAAAATGTCCATAAGAAAATGGGCCAGACGAACGTTTTGACAAATGTAAGTTTTGACGTCACGCCTGGAGAAATCTTCGGATTCCTCGGTCCGAACGGTGCCGGGAAAACGACGACGATTCGAATCATCACCGGTCTTATGCCGGCGACGCGTGGAACCGTCACCGTCGACGGGTTCGACGTCTCGACCGAACGCCAGCAAGCGCTCAGTCGCATCGGGGCCATCGTCGAGAACCCTGCCTTCTATCCGTATTTAACGGGGCGTGAGAATTTGATTCATGCGATGAATCTGATTCCAGGTTTGAAGAAAGTCGATTTGAACGCCCTCGGCGCTCTCGTCGGACTTGAGACGAAGCTCGATATGAAAGTGAAACAATATTCACTCGGAATGAAACAGCGCCTCGGCATCGCCCGCGCCCTCCTCCATAACCCGAAAGTGTTGATTCTCGACGAACCGACGAACGGACTCGACCCAGCCGGTATCGCTGATTTGCGCAACTACTTACGGCATTTGGCCGACCATCGCGGCATCGCCATCCTTATCTCAAGTCACTTGTTGAGCGAGATGGAATTGATCACCGACCGGTTCGCTATCATCGACCAGGGACAAATCAAGTCGATTCAAGGCGATGGTGAGGCGAAAACGGAAAGTGTCATCCTCTGCAAGATCGATCGCAACCAGATGAACGAAGCACTCGACGTCGCCGCTCTCGCGTTCGATAACGTGAAAATCATTCAACAATCTACTGAGACGTTCGTCGTCCCGCGACCAGAAACCGATATCCCGCACTTGTTGAAACACCTCGTCGACCGTGACATCGCCGTCTACCAAATCGGCATGAAGCACGAGACACTCGAAGAGCAGTTCTTGAAAGTGACGAAGAAAGAAGGAGGCACGAACAATGCGTTCATTACTAGCCAATGAATTTATGAAGTGGCGGCGTACGATCAAACCGTTGATCGCGCTCGGCATGTATACGGGAATTATCGTCTTGACGTATTTTATCGTCCGGAGTGGCGACAACCCTGGTGACGCGGAAACGTTCGTCAACTATGCGACGATGGCAGCGATGACGTTCCTCGGTATTTTCACGATCGTGTTCACAGCCGAGATGATTGGGAACGAGCTGAAATTTGATACATTGAAGCACTTGCTTATGAGTCCGTACTCGCGCGACCGGATTTTACTGTCGAAACTCGTGGCCGCACTTCTCATCATGCTCGCCCAGTTCGTATTCATCCTTGCCGTCACTTACGGCTTCGCGCTGACGCTCGATGGGGAGTTGACACTCGAGCAGTTCCGCAACATCTTACTTAGTGTGTCGAGCGGCGTGTTCGTCATTTTCTTGACGCTCATGTTCTCGGTCGTCTTCAAGTCCGTCGGCGTCGTCATCGGCTTCACCGTGCTTGCGAACTTTCTATCGACGATGGTTGGTGGTCTTCTTATCACTTGGAAACCTGCCATCGCTAAGTGGATTGTGTTCTTACACACGGACCTGTCGATTTACTATCAAAGCCCAGGCTTCATGGAGACGATGGATGTGACGATTTGGTTCTCAGCGTTCTACGTCTTGATTCATATCGTCGCCTTCTATATCATCACGGCGTTCATGTTCCGCAGTAAAACATTTGCTGAATGACGATTAATGCCGTCGATGGAGTGGTAACTCATAAAGTGAGACTCATTTTGAATGGAGGAATCACGATGTCAAAGACGGCGTTACTCATCATCGATATGTTCAATGATTTCGATTTCGACGGCGGGGAGGACCTACTCCGAAACACAAAGCCGATTGTCGACCCGATTTTGAATTTGAAACGCCACTTTAAAAAGAATGATTGGCCAGTCATCTATTGCAACGATAACTTTGGTCAATGGAAAGACAGCACCGAGGACATCATCCGTCACATTGAATCATCAAAAGGTGACGTCATCGCCAAACGGATTGCGCCAGAAGAGAAAGAGTATTTCATCATCAAACCAAGACATTCGACGTTTTATGGGACACAGCTCGACATCTTGTTGCGCCAACTCGATGTCACATCGCTCGTCATGACCGGCGTCGCCTCGGATATTTGTATTTTGTTCTCAGCGAACGACGGCTATATGCGCGAATATGAACTTCACGTCCCGCGCGACTGCGTCGCCGCCGAGACGGATAAGCGCAATGACAGCGCTTTGACCATCATCCATGAGGCACTTGGCATCCCGATTGACGATGCCGATACGTATATAAAAGATTCCCAGATGTGATAAAAGCCTCTGACTGTTGGACACACAATCCCAACATTTCAGAGGCCTTTTCGTTTCAATTTCAGCTATGCTAGAGATATGAAGAAACAATGAAGGATGTGACAACATGTATCTCACAATTGGATTATCGTTACTCGTTTGCTTGATTGCCCTTATTTTTACGATCATGGTCGGACTCGGAAAAGACAAGTCAGACTACAGTCAAAAGAAGAGTTGGTCGATGGTATCATGGACGTATATCGTCCTATTCCCCGTTTCATTCGGGGCGCTTGGTTTACTGTATTATGTAATCACCCGGTGACTCGTTCATCGGTTTTTTACAAATCATATCCAACATTCATACATTTGATGACCAGAACCTGCAACAAGCAGACAAAATAGCAGAAAAGAAAAAGCTACTCTCTTCGAATGAAATCACTCGGGAAGAGTAGCTTTATTAATGAGTCATCGAGGTATTAGCGATGATTGTTTCCTGATACGGCTCTGCCGTCTTTCTCAGGAAAGACGTTCTTATCAAGGTATTTATGGAAGAACCATTCTCCTGCACCAATCACCAATGCTGAGAAAAGAGCTGCTTGAATGATGTCCTCTGCGTTATCAATCAATGCGTCACCGAGCAGCCAGATGACTAAGAAAGAAAGGCCGATATCGGCAATCGTTGCCATGATGTTTCGTTTTTATGATCTTCATGACGCTCATGATCACCTGAGTGGTTGTTTCCAGCATGATTTGTTGAAGCACCATTGCCCGTTTTTCTGAATACCATCAAATCGCCTAACACGTAAGCGATTAGCGTCAGAACGAGGCTAATCAAAAGTGTTTTCTCAAACTCTACATCGTAAATCCCTGTTAGAATGGCTAACAGTACAACTGTTATCATTACAAACTTCATAATAATAGATTTTCAATGATTCATTTGATTTCCTCCTCTGAATGTTTTGTCCTTGCTATGTATGAATTAACCTTACATAGAATTTATAACCTCTTTACTATAATTTTTAAAATTATTTTTTTATTACAAGAATGTGGAAACGTCAAAGAAATGCTTGCTTGACGAGCTTGACGGAAAATCGTGATGAATCATAGTATGGTCTTCCCAAGACGCTCCCATTCATAAGTTGCAGAGCAAAGAAATGGCGAATAGCACACGTTCTTCCATCTTCATATTCCCTTTGATTCTTATTCCATTTGATTCATATTCCCTTTAAAGTTCATTTCAATCCTCTTTCTTTACTTTGTAGCATTAACGATTCCAATCGGATAATGACGCTCCAGTCGTTTCGGTTCCACAAGAACGCCCCGTTAGTAATATAATTCGGTCGAAGAGAATGGCGTAAACAAGGCCTCGAATTCGGTCTCGGTGAATTGATGGGCGTGGTACGGCTCATTCGTCGGCTGCCCGACTCCTCGACCGAACGGTGTCGACAACACCAAGATACCGCCTGGTTTCAGTAAATCCCACACATTCGTCATGAACGTTTTATAGTCGATGACATGTTCAATCGTCTCGAAGCTGACGATGCAATCGAACGTCCCAATTTTCTCAGGCAACGTCCGGTCGACGACATCACCAACGATATAGTTGACGTTCGGGTGATGGTAACGCCCCTTCGCATAGCGCGTCGCCGCTTCCGACAAGTCGACGCCGACGACTTCGGTCACTGTCCCCTTCAAGGTCTTCGCAATCAATTGACTGCCACACCCGCTCCACTCGCAAAATCGAGGACGCGCCCGTTCATATATAACAGGGCGAAATGATAACGCGAGATATGTTCGAGCAACAAGCCGTTCATCGAGTCCATTCGATCTGGGATAACCCGTTCTCCTGTATACTCTAATGTCATAAATTCTCCTTTGGAAAGTTACTCTACTTTCATAATTAGTCTTCCTAGCACGCAACAATCATAAAAAAAGAGAAAAGATTGTCTCCAACCCTTTCTCTCTTCGTTATTGGTCTTGCTTGAAGCGGAGTAAATCCGAATAGATGAGCTGATCGTTCATCTCGAGGATTTTGTTCGCTTCTTCCTCAAGTGGCGCACACGCCTCACCGTCTTCTGCGACTTCGCCAGTCTTGGCGTCATAGCACATCGACTGCGTGAACAGATGGTCTTGCGTCACGACCGTCCCATCACGGAAGATGGCGCGGTCATAATGCTCTTTCGAGAACAAGTCGTTCCCGAATCCGACCTGTTCTGACGTATCGATTCCAAGCAAGTGCTGAATCGTCGGGTTCATGTCGACATGACTTCCAATCGTCTCGTGCACTTCACCCTTGTCTTGGCCCGGCAAATGAATCGCGAACGGGACCGCTTGGAGCTTGGCGACGTCGTATGGCGTCAACTCGTCTTTCCCGAGCAAATCCGCCATGGCGGCGTTATGGTTCGTCGAGATGCCGTAATGGTCGCCGTAGACGACGAAGATCGTGTCATCCCACATGCCGTTCGCCTTCAACTCGTCGATGAACAAGCCGAGTGCATAGTCCTGATAGGCGAGCGCTTGCGGGAAGTTGTTGAGTGTCGTCGAGTCCGTCTCGAATTTCGGGACGAGCTCATGCTTCTCGCTCGGCATCGTGTACGGGAAGTGGTTCGTCAGCGTAAGGAACTTTGCATAGAACGGTTCCGGCAACTCCTCGAGCATCGGTATCGACTGGCGGAAGAACTCATCATCGAGCAGTCCCCACTCCGTCATGTCCTCAGGGTTCCCGAGATCATAACTCGTTTCGTCAAAGAACTTGTCGACACCGACGTTTTGATACATCTGATCACGGTTCCAGAACGACTTATTGTTGGCGTGGAAGACGGCCGAGTAATAGTTATCCTCTTTGACGACTTCCGGTAACGCATTGTATTCGTTATCGGCGTTCGTGAAGTAGACGCCTCCACGAGAAAGGCCGTAGAGCGAGTTATCGAGTGCGAACTCGGCATCTGACGTCTTCCCTTGTCCGACCGTATGATAATAGTTCGGCCAGTAGTGGGATTCTTCGATCAGTTCGTTCAAGTTCGGCGTGATGTACTCGCCGTTCGACGCTTTCATGTTGTGCGTGAAGTTCTGCGCCGACTCGAACGAGACGACGATCACGTTCTTACCTTTATACTTTCCGAACATTTCAGGGTCCGGCGCCGCATAATTCTGACGGGTGAAGTTCTCGACTTCATCCAATTCAGAACCGTCCGCGAGCGCCTTCTGGGCTGATGTCTTCGTTTGAAGCATGGCATCATAGACGTGGAAGTTGAATGTCCCTAAGTTTTTAACCAACAGCTCTCGGTCGAACGAGCGCGTCAACAGTTCTGGACGCTCCGTTTCAGCAAGGACGAGGTTGAACCCGAACAAGGCCGCGGCCGCACCGAACGTGATTAAGACGCGGCGTTGCGATGCCTGGCTCGTCTCGTTCATCTTCCATAGTAGGAATGGGAGCACGACGAGATCCCCTAACAAGAGCAAGTCTTTCCATTCGAGAAGCGAGAGGAATGACGACGAGAGCGTCTCCATGTTCGACGATTGGAATAGGACTGGTACGGTCAAGAAATCCGTGAACTCACGGTAATAGGTCGTATCCGCGAACAAGATGAGCGAGGAGACGAGATATAGACTATAAAGCGCCCACTTCCTCTTATTTCCCCCGAAGAAGAAGCTGAAGGCGAACAAGAACAACGTGAAGCTGAGCGGGTTGATGATGAGGATGAATGCCTGGACCGCATTCTCGGCCGGCATGTTGAAGAAGAACTGATACGCAATCAGCGACTTCGTCCATAATAGGAGGGTGAACACCCAGAACAGACGATGTGTTTTGAACGAGTCGAGCGTCGCCTGGCGGAAGCGGTCCATCCTCCCTTTCGATTGATCCATGTGGTTCATGTATACACTCCTTACATAGGATTCAAGTTACAAGGTCATTTTCTTTATTAGACGTATAGCCTTTATTTTAACGTTCTTGTGAACCCGATTCAACTAATTGACGTTTCCAACTATACACAAACTTAACAATTCGATTGCGATTATTACACAAAAAAAGACGACCAAGTCGCCTTAGTAGCCATTTAAGAGTGATTCGATTAACCGATGATATCCATCCAAATTTTTACTGTACTCGCTAAAATGAGGAGCGCTAAAATCATCTGCAGTGACTTCGTCTTCATATTCTTGCCGACGTTCGCGCCGATTGGAGCCGCGATCAAACTAGCGATGATCATGATGACGGCAGGTTGCCATACGATTTGATCGGTGATGATTTTCCCTGCCGTCGAACCGATTGACGAGATGAACGTGATGGCAAGCGAACTCGCGATCGCCATCTTCGTCGGAATCCGGAGCACGACGAGCATGATTGGCATCAAGATGAACGCTCCTGCTGCCCCGACGATCCCTGCTGCCACCCCGACGATGAACGCCGAGCTCGATGCGATCACTTTATTGAATGTGACTTGGTCGAGCGGAACATCCTCGACGTTCTTTTTCGGTAAGAACATCATGATTGTCGCAATGGTCGCGAGCACGGCATAAACGACGTTAATCAAGTTCTCAGACAAGAGCGTCGAGCCGTAGCCTCCGATGAAACTCCCGATCAAGACGGCGACACCCATATACAAGATGAGCTGTTTGTTCAAATAACCGCCCTTCCGGTATGCGTAAATTCCGCCGATCGTCGCGAAGAAGACTTGAATCGCGCTGATCCCCGATACTTCGTGGGCGCTGAACGCAGCGAAGCCGAGGAGCGGTGGAATATACAACAACATCGGATATTTAATAATCGATCCGCCAATTCCGACCATCCCTGAAATGAACGACCCGATAAAGCCGATCAAAAAGATGGTGATGATAAATCCAAATTCCATATCAATTCCTCCCATTCCCTACCCTATATAATATGTAAGTTTTTATTTTTGTTCCCAGGCAATCATACCGCCCGAGACATCATAAACTTCAGTGTAGCCACGTTCTTTCAACAGTTGTGCCGCTTGGGCGCTTCGATTTCCGCTCCGGCAGATGACATAGATCGGCTCATCTTTCGGATAAGGTAATTCGGTTTCATTTAATGAAGAAAGTGGTGCGTTCATCGCTCCTTCGATATGCCCCCCCACGTATTCGTCCACTTCTCGGACGTCTAACAAGGTTATTTCTTCGTTTTCCAATCTGTTTTGTAGTGTTTTGACATCGATTTTTGTAATTTTACTCGCATTCGATGTAAAAATAACGATTCCCACCGTCACCAGCACTAAAATTGATAAAATCAGCATTAATTTTTTCAATTTCTGACCTCCGATTCTTTTTCTTGCATTCATTATACCTCAGGGGGTATATTAAAAACAACGAAAGAACCTCATTTCAAAAATTTGTTAACCACAAAGGAGATTTCAAACTTATGAAAACCATTTCGACGACTGAATTAGAAACGTTGCTTCAATCTGATGAGACGCTCAACTTGATTGATGTTCGAGAGACAGACGAATTTTCAGGTGGCCACATCAAGCAAGCGAAAAATGTCCCACTCTCTGAATTCGGTGCGAAAGTGGATGATCTCGATCGTTCGAAACCGATTTACGTCATCTGTGCGGCAGGCGGGCGAAGCATGAACGCTTCGGCATACCTCGACTCACTCGGCTTTAATGTCGTCAACGTCGATGGCGGCATGATGAGCTGGACAGGTGAAACGGTCTAACAATCTTCTATATTTACAGTTAAAAAACACAATCGTTACAGTCAACTATTCTTAGGGGGTATGCCACATGTTATTACGTTATTTCTATGATCAAAAATTAGCACAAGCATCTTATATGGTCGGTTGCCAAATGACCGGCGAGGCCGTCGTCATCGACCCGGCCCGCAACATCACGCCTTATCTTCAGGAAGCTGAAAAAGAAGGCATGAAAATCGTCGCGACGGCTGAGACTCACATCCACGCCGACTTCGTCTCAGGTTCCCTCGAGCTTGCGAAACGCACTGGGTCAACGGCTTACATCTCGGACGAAGGTGATGCGTCATGGAAATATGCGTTCGCGAAAGACATCGACTCAAAACTCGTCAAAGACGGCGACACGTTCAAAGTCGGTAACGTCACACTCGAAGTCATGCATACACCAGGTCACACGCCAGAACATATCTCGTTCTTGCTCTACGACCGGAACCAAACACAACCAATGGGGATCTTCACAGGCGACTTCGTCTTCGTCGGCGATATCGGTCGTCCTGACTTACTCGAAGAAGCAGCCGGTGTAAAAGGAACAACAGCGATCGGTGCCGAGCAAATGTTCGACTCGCTCAAAAAGTTCAAAGATCTTCCTGACTTCGTTCAAGTTTGGCCGGGCCATGGTGCCGGAAGTGCCTGCGGAAAAGCGCTCGGTGCCATCCCGACATCGACGGTCGGTTACGAGAAAGCGACGAACTGGGCGCTTCAAATGACAGACAAAGATGCGTTCATCAAAGAGTTGACGACGGACCAACCAGAACCGCCGAACTACTTCGCGATGATGAAGAAAGTGAACAAAGAAGGCATCCAAGTCACGAACGAGATCGCTCGTCCAGAAATCGTCGGCACGGACCGCCTCGATACGCTCGTCGAAGAGACACAAGTCGTCGATACACGTAAAGGGGAAGAGTTTGCCAAAGGACACGTCCCAGGCACAATCAACATCCCATACAACACAAAGTTCGTCTCATGGGCCGGCTGGCTCGTCAACTTCGACAAAGACATCACGCTCATCGCGAGCGCGGAAGACGTCGAACAAGTGCAGACGGACCTCCAATCGATCGGTCTCGACCGTCTCCGCTTCGTCGTCCCAGTCGAAGAGCTCGGTCAAGAGTTATTGACGGAAACGTACACGGACGTGACAGCGGAACAAGCAATCGAGTCGGCGGAAAAAGGTGACGTTTTCGTCCTCGATGTCCGGAATGCGACAGAATGGAACGCGAGCCACTACGAGAAAGCCGAGCGCATCCTACTCGGTAAACTGGCACGCGACCATGAAGGTCTCCCGAAAGACCAAACGATCGCCGTTCACTGTGCGTCAGGCGTCCGTTCACGGATGGCCGCGAGCGTGCTTCAATCACTCGGCTACAAGGATATCCAAAACATCCTCGGTGGCTACGGCGCGATGAAGACTGTCCTCAATGCAGAACAAATCGGCTAATGCTAACCTACAAACAAAGAAAGCGTCCACTCGTCTGGGCGCTTTTTCTCTAGGAGGGATTGTGTGATTGCGATCGGTCCATTGAACGTTCGACTTGATGTACTGGCGATGATGGCCAGCCTGCTCATACTCTACATCGGTTTCAGAAAAATCGGGTTGGCCGAAAAAGAACGAGATGCCATCCTCGGTACATGGTTCGCCGGGTTCCTCGCCTGGAAAGGGAGCGCCATCGTCCTCGGACTCGCCTCGACGGGAAGTCTCGCCTTGTCCCTCTATGCGACCGGAGGCACATGGTCACTGCTCATCGCCGCCGGTGTGACCGTATTCTTCGTGTCCAGGCTCGATGCTCACCTCGTGGTTATTGGGTGTTCTCGGCCTTGTTCCTTTGGTTGGCGATGACGCTCGTCGTCCCGAAATATGGGACACTCCCGCTGCTTTCGTCGCCGCAACCGCTCCATCTCTATATGGCCGCCCTCGTCAGCTTGTTGCTCGTAGCGACGTGGCGCTGGATGCGGACACCAACGCTCGGAGCGCTGCTCTGGACGGGGGTCGGTGCATGTTCAATTTGGTTGATCGGGACTTATGTCACCGGCACGTTCGAATGGTGGGGACTAATCTTATTCGTCGGGCTCGTCGCCATCGCCGTATATATGGCGCGGCCCTCTCAAAAGACGGTCCAATATGGAATCGCCCTTCTCGTCCTGCTCGCCATCATCAACGCCAGCCTACCAGACGAGACACCACGACTCGAAGCCGGTTCGTCTCAGACCGGTTTGAACATTGGTCAAGTGCCGCCGAACTTCGAATTGAAGCGGACGGATGGGACGACGTTCAACTTGAGTGAGTTGCGCAGCGAACGGATCGTCGTCAACTTCTGGGCGTCGTGGTGCCCACCGTGTCGGGCCGAGATGCCGGACATGGCCAAGTTTGCCCGTGAACAAGACGATGTATCCATCGTCGCCGTCAATACGACGACGAGCGAACGGGATGTCGCTGATGCCGAATCATTCGTCGCCCCGTATGAAGATGCGTTCGAAGTCGTCTACGACGAGAACGGGATCGTCGGGGAGGCGTATCGGATTCAAGCGATGCCGACGACGTATGTCCTTGATGAAAATGGCGTCATCGTCGCCAAGCAGTTCGGAGCAATCGATCACGCCTGGCTCAAAGCGCAGACAAATTAAAAACCGCCGATCAAATCGGCGGTTTTGTCATTGCTTCAAATAGCCTTGTGTCTTCAGGAAATCTTTCACGTCGAGCCGGGTTGGTTTCGATAACATCCGTCCCATCTGTCCAGTCCACGTGTCGCTTCGTTGGTTCGACCCGCGTGCCGCGTAGTAGTCGTGTATCGTCGCATCGTACGCATCGAGTTCTTGTTTCAATTGATCGGCGTCGGCGACGTATGTGTTCTCGTGATAAATATGTTCGAACGGGAGACGCGGTTTTTTACCTTCGACGTGCGCCGGGACACCGACGGCAAGTCCGAATAGCGGCAACACCCGCTCTGGCAGGCCAAGTTCTTCCTTCACGGCGAACATGTCGTTGCGAATCCCACCGATATAGCAGATGCCGAGACCCATCGATTCAGCGGCCACGACCGCGTTTTGAGATGCAAGGGCGGCATCGATGACCGCGACGAGCAGCTTCTCGTCCGTCTCGAGCGTCGCATTCACGTTGGCGTCCCGCAGTTCCCCGATCAACTCGTGTCGATACAAGTCGGCGCAGAAGACGAAGAAGTGACCGTTGTCGATGACGTATTGCTGGTTACCGGCGATCTCGGCGAGCCGTGCTTTCTTCTCCGGGTCGGTCACTCCGATGATGGAATACGCTTGAATGAAGCTCGACGTCGAGGCGCGCTGGGCACTCTCGATGATGAGTCGGATTTGTTCGGCGGTTAACGTTTCGTCCGTGAACGAGCGGACGGAGCGGTGATTCAATAATGTATCGATGACTTGGTTCATGAAACATCCCCCTTTTTTCTTATCTTGGCATATGGACGGGCTCAGGACAATTTTTGAGGTTCAACCAACTTGTACCTCAATAAGCTGACAAACAAAAACAGAGATACGTAATTGCATCTCTGTTGCGTAACTTTTATTCCGTCACTTGACTCAAGAACGGTGTGATATCGACGTTCAGTGCTTCCGATAGACGCGCACCGAGGTCGCGGTCGGCCCGATAGAAGTTGCAAATCAAGAGCAACACCGTGTTCTCATGGCGAACTTCTTTGATGTGTGCCACCAAGTTGTTCACGAGTGCCGTCTTCTCTTCTTCCGAGTAGCGACGGTATACTTCGCCGGCTTGACCGAAGTCATTCGTCTTCTCGATTTTTTGACGGCCAGCTACGCCTGTGAGCGGCTGTTCCGTTTCGATATAAGCCGCATCCGGTTTCGGTGCGTCCTCATAGCGGTTCGGCTCATAGTTGACCGGGCTCGTCTGTTGTTTGAACGGCATCGCGCCATCACGTTGGTTGTTCGACACTTGGGCGAACGGGCAGTTGATCGGGAGCTGCAAGTAGTTCGCGCCGATGCGGTAACGTTGCGTGTCCGAATACGAGAACAGACGACCTTGTAGCATCTTATCTTCCGACGGCTGAATTCCAGGAACGAGCACGCCCGGGTTGAAGCCGACCGATTCCGTCTCGGCAAAGTAGTTGTCGACGTTCTTGTTGAGCGTCATTGTCCCGACGAGTTGATACGGGATGACATCTTCGAACCAGTCTTTCGTCGCATCAAGCGGATCAAAGTCGAAGTTATCCATATCGGCTGGGTCGAGGATTTGGACGTAGAGATCCCATTCTGGGAAGTCGCCCTCTTCGATGGCGTTGAACAAGTCGCGTGTCGCATGGTTGAAGTCTTCGGCCTGTACTTTCGCCGCTTCTTCCATCGACAAGTTTTGAATACCTTGTTTCGGGACCCAACGGAGTTTTATGTACACCGTGTTTCCGTATTCGTTGACCCATTTGAAGGAGTGGACCGATGAACCGCGCATATGACGGTATGAAGCTGGAATCCCTTCATCGCTGAACAAGTGAATGAGCATGCTTGTCGATTCCGGCGTTAGCGACATGAAGTCGAAGAAACGATCCGGGTCTTGCAAGTTCGTCCGTGGGTCCGGTTTGAGCGAGTGGATAACGTCCGGGAATTTGATCGCGTCCCGGATAAAGAAGACCGGCAAGTTGTTTCCGACGAAATCATAGTTCCCTTCTTCTGTGTAAAACTTGACCGAGAATCCACGTGGATCACGAAGCGTCTCTGGTGAGCCAAGACCATGGATGACGGTTGAGAAGCGAGCGAAGACCGGTGTCTCTTGTCCTTCTTCCTGCAAAAATTTGGCTTTAGTATATCGTTTCATGCTATTTTTAACTTTGAAGACACCATGGGCTCCGGCGCCACGGGCATGAACGACCCGTTCCGGCACACGCTCACGATCAAAGTGTGCGAGTTTCTCAATTAACTGATAATCTTCGAGAAGCGTCGGGCCGCGGCGACCCGCTGTAATGGAGTTGGCGTTATCCCCGATTGGGACGCCTTGGTTAGTAGTTAGACGACGATGTTGGTCCATATTGTTGCCTCCTCTTTATAATCATTCTTACAAAGTTAATGATATTAAAAGATAATAATTATTACAAATAAAACGCTCGAGCTATGCTCGGGCGTTTCGAAATCGCTTTCATTCCTTATGTTTCTTATCTTGTTCTTTCCGGTGAATCTCAGTCACGAGTAAAGCTGCGATGATGCCGCCGAGCGACCCCGCGACGATGTCGACCATCGTGTCTTCGTTGCCGTTCCCTTGCATCGTCGTCTTCAACACTAAGTCTGAGGTAAATTCATACATTTCCCAAAGTGCCGCCCCGGCCATCGCAAAGACGACGATATAGACGAAAACGAATCGTTTCGGCATCTCGAGCCGAATATCTTCTTCGAGTCGAGACAAAAAATCGAAGCCGAGAAACGCTAAGAAGACCCCACTCAACACGTGAAGAAACGTGTCCCACCAACCGTTCGAATACAATCCGACAATCGAGCCTAAATATTGCGATGCGAACAAGAACAAGATATAGGCAACTTTCATTTTGGCGTCGAACTCGGTCTTGAACGTTTTCTCGAGAATGAACGGAATCAATCCCGACACAATCCCCGCCCCAGCGACGCTCGCGTCAAACCAGGCTCCTTCGATGATAGACGTGACGAGTATGACCGCCATGAACAATACGAACCCGAATTCTACTAGACGTCCTCGCGTCAATTTCATCTTCGTGCGCCTTCTTTCGTTAATTGGTCTCTGTTTTTCCATTCCCGTTTCAGCGAACATTTCAACAACCCAGTTCGAAAATTCGTGCTTTTGTCGGATTCTTCACGCGTCCATATGTTCCATACTGAAAAAAAAACGATTCAAGGAGGAACTCTCATGCCGATCAATCCTTATCTCAACTTCAACGGTGACTGCCGCGACGCCGTACTGTTTTATGCCGACGTCTTTGCCGAGCCCGCACCAGAGATTATGACGTTCGCAGCCCAGCCTGGACCGGACGGCGAACCGGTACCAGACGAGCTGGCCGACCTCGTCCTCCATGCCCGTCTGAGCGTCCATGGTACATCGCTCATGTTTTCGGACGCGATGCCGGACGGTCCGGTGACGTTCGGGCAAAACATTACCCTCGCCGTCGTGACCGACGACCTCGAGGCGATTCGTCGCGAATTCGAGGCCTTGTCAGATGAGGGCCATGTCCTCATGCCGCTCCAAGAGACGTTTTGGAGCAAGGCGTACGGCATGGTCGAAGACCGTTTCGGTGTCCAATGGCAGTTCAGTCACGAGGCGTGACTATGACAAAGACCCCATCGCAATTTAATCCGCGATGGGGCCTCGTTTATTTCTGGGCGACAAAAAAGATTCGTTCTGCGTTCGGGCCCGGGGCTTGGTCCGTGAAGTCAGCGGTGACCGATTTCACATGGAAGCCGGCCCCGATGAGCCACTGCATATATTGCCCCGGTTCGTACGTCCGTTGCTCGTGTGTCTCTTCAACACGCTCATACGTGCCATCTTCGAGGGCGACGAAGAACGTCAAATCGTGCACGACCGAGAGCGGTGCTTCGCCTGGGTCGGCGAACCAGATGTACGAGCAGTCTTCCCCGTTCGAGGCATACGTCTTCTGGTTGAAGAGCGTCTGCATCTTGTTCGGCGAATGTACATCGAAGATGAACATGCCACCCGGTTTCAATTGTTCGTACACCGCCTCGAACGTGTCGATGACGTCGGCCTCATCCTCGAGGTAGCAGAGCGAGTCACAAAGGATCGTCACGGCGTCGACCGGGTGTGGCAATTCAAGCTCCCGCATTTCCTGTTGCCAGAGCGGGAGCGTGATGCCTGCCTCGAGCGCCTTCTCTTGGGCGACTTCGAGCATCGACTCGGATAAATCGAGTCCGATCGTCTCGTAATGTTCCGCCAAGCGAATCGTCGCCGAGCCCGTCCCGCATCCGACGTCAGCAAGCGATGAACCGTCTTGGACGTGGCGACGCACGAAGGCGACCCAATCCTCGTACGGGGCATCTTTCATTAACTCATCGTAGACGTAGGCGAACCCTTCGTACGCCATTAGCCGACTTCCACTTCAACGTGTGGCGCATCTGCCCACAATTTTTCAAGGTTGTAGTAGTCGCGGTCATCGCGATGGAAGATGTGGACGACGACGTTTTCGAGGTCAGCGAGCACCCAACGTGCCGAGTCCATGCCTTCGAATTTGTGGAGCGGAAGCTCATGCTCGCCGGCCACGTCTTTGATTTCGCGTGCAATCGCTTGGACTTGCTTCTCTGAGTTACCGTGGCAGATGACGAAATAATCTGCGACCGGTGAGATGCCTTCCATGTCGAGGACGACGATATCTTCGGCACGCTTATCGTCAGCGGCCTCACGATCAATTCTAATTCTTCTTTTACAGTCATACTGTACCTCCTAGGGTGTTTTCACAAAATGGTTATACGTCTCAATCGTCAGTGGAAAGATTCGCACCGACTTCTTCAATAAATAATCGATTGTCTGACGCAACGTCGCGACGACGGCCGCTTCGAGCGAACGGTCCGCGAGGTCACGCAACGTGTCGACGCCCGGATACGACCGGTTCGGTTCAATCGCGTCCGCGACGAATAAAATCTGGTCGAGCCGGGGCATGCCCGGTTCTCCGGTCGTATGGTTCTTAATGGCCGATACAACGGCCGGGTCAAGGTCATACGCCCGGTCTAAGAGGATGGCCCCGACCGGTGCATGCAGCAGTTCGTCATCGAACGCAAGCAAGCTCGGGTCAAGGTTTTCCTCGACCACGACTTGGCGCATCATATCGCTATCCAAATATTTCGCATAGTCATGCAACATCGCCGCGAGACGTGCTTGCTCCACATCGGCACCGTATAAACGGGCCAATCGATCTGCCGTCTCAACGACACCTAGCGTGTGGATATAGCGTTTCTCCGGCAATGTCGCCTCAATCAATGATTGTGCTTCCTCATACGTCATACAAGTTGCGCTCCTTGATATAAGTTTCGATATCGCGTGGGACGAGATATTTGATTGACTTGTCCCGTTTCACCCGTTCCCGGATATCGGTCGATGAGATCTCGAGTTGCGGCATATCGATTGTGCGCACATTTGCCTGTCTCGGGATGCGATACCGGCTACCCGGACGCGCAACGGCCCCGAACGTGACGAGGGTGACGAGCGTGTCGTAATCGTACCACTTCTCAAGTGATTCGAGCGAGTCCGCCCCGATTAAGAAGTAAAACGTGTCGTCCGGGTACAAGTCCCGCAACCGTCTCATCGTCTCGACCGTATACGATGGTTCGTCACGTTCAAACTCAATCAAGCTTAGTTTGAACGCGGGGTGATCCTCAATCGCCCGTCGGGTCATTTCGATTCGGTCTTTGACCGGGCTGAAACCCGCCTTATGGGGCGGAATCGCCGCCGGCAAAAACCAGACCTCATCGAGCTCCAACTGTTCGCGCGCCTGCTCGGCAATCAACAGATGACCGAGATGCGGCGGGTCGAACGTGCCTCCCATCAGGCCGATGCGGCTCATGGGAGTTTGATTTGGCGATTTTCTTTCTCAGTCGCCTGTTTGTACAAGACGATGACTTTTCCGATGACTTGAACGACTTCGGCTTTCGTGCCTTCAGCCAATTCACCGGCTACATCTTTCGGCGTATCGGCACAGTTTTGGAGCACTTGAACTTTCAAGAGCTCACGTTTTTCGAGCGCGTCGCTGATGTCTTTGCACATCGCTTCGCTGACTCCATTTTTCCCGACCTGGTAAATCGGTGAAAGGTGGTGTGCTTCAGCACGTAAAAAGCGTTTTTGTTTACCTGATAACATACTATTTATTCCTCCAATAAGCTTTCAATTAACTTCATTCCGACAAGTTGATCCGGTCTCACACCTGTCCAATATTCAAACGCCAAAGCACCTTGTCCGACGAACATGGCAGTTCCGTTGACGATTTTCGCGTCATTTTTGGCGGCTTCCTTTAAAAACGGTGTGACGAGTGGACGATATATGATATCACAAACGACGGTGTTTTGTCGTAAACCTTTTAATGATCGAGGCGAATGGATACCATCCATCCCAACCGAAGTCGTCTGGATGATCACGTCATAGCATGAGGGATCAACGTCGGTGAGCGCCTGTGCTTCGATGCCGAACGCGTCCGCGAGACGTTCCGCCCGCTCTAAGGTGCGATTTGTGACCGTGACGGCACGGGTCGGCAAGGCGCTGATGATGCCGCGTGCGGCCCCACCGGCTCCGATGACGAGCACCCGTCCCGTCCAATCAGTCCAACGATCGAGTGCGGCGACGAGGCCGGCCCCGTCCGTGTTCGTCCCAATCAGCTTCCCGTCCCGCTTATACACCGTGTTGACGGCACCAGCGGCGTCGGCCGCCCCATCGAGCGCATCCAAGTACGGGATGACGGCCTCTTTATACGGAATAGTGACGTTGAAACCGTCCCAGACGCCGTCACGCATCTGTCGAAACATGTCCGCGAGTTCGTCCGGGGCGACGTCGAGCGCCTCATAGCGCCCGAAAAGCCCAGACGCTCTCAGCCACTGCTCGTGCAGGACGGGAGAGAGCGAATGAGCAATCGGGTGACCGATGACGGCCAGTCTCATACGAGCGCCTCACGCAATGTGACCGCAACTCCTTTTGGTGCCCATGCGGCGATGCGTCCACCTTTTCCGTGAATCGCGACCCAACCGAGTCCGCTAAAGACGATGTCTGTCTTGACGCCGTCACGGAGACTGAACTCGTGACGCACGAGCGGAGGCAACAGTTGCAACGTCTTCTCGTTCGGCGGATTGAGCATCTTACCGATATGGTTTTCGTATAGTTCATCTGCTTTGTCGAGCTTCGTCCGGTGTGTCTTCAACTCGTTCGACATGTAGACAACGAACGAGCGCTTGTTGCCTTCCATGTAGTCGAGCCGGGCGAGTCCACCGAAGAAGAGTGTCTGTTGCGGGTTCAATTGGAACACGTGCGGCTTAATCTCTTTTTTCGGGGTGATCGTCTTCAAATCTTTCGCATCGACATAATGCGCCATTTGATGACGGTTGATGATTCCCGGTGTGTCATAAAGGTTCGCGTCATCATCAAGCGGGACGTCGATCAAATCAAGCGTCGTTCCCGGGAAATGACTGACCGTGATGATGGCCTCGTCCTCTGCCCCGAAACGTTTGATGATTTGGTTGATGAGCGTCGACTTCCCGACGTTCGTGCAACCGACGACATAGACGTCCTTGCCTTTACGATAGTACTCGATTTTCTCTGCGAGTTCGTCGATGCCGTGCCCTTTTTTCGCACTGATCAAGTGCACATCGACCGGGTTCAAGCCAAGTTCTTTCGCCTCAGACTTCATCCAGTTGGCCATCCGGTTCGGATTGACCGACTTCGGCAACAAGTCGACTTTGTTCCCGACCAAGAGGACGGGGTTCGTGCCGACCGAGCGTTGAAGCCCTGGCAACCAGCTACCGTTGAAGTCGAAAATATCGACGATTTTAATGACGAGCGCCTCTTTCGCGCTGATGCCGTTCAAAATGCGCAAGAAGTCGTCATCTGTCAATTCGACGTCTTGAATTTGATTGTAGTGCTTCAATTTGAAACAGCGTTGGCAAATGACGATTTCACGATCAAGTGCTGATTTTGGTGCATAACCGACACCGGTCGGGTCTTCCGTTTGAATGGCGACACCGCAACCGGCGCAATAACGTTTTGTTTCTTCCATAGTGTTGTCTGCTGTCATTTGAGTCGCCTCTTCTTCATTCACTGTAGCGCCTCGCCGCTACTCCTGAAGCGTTAATTCCGACGCCTTACGCGCCGTACATGGACAGCCTCCTTCTTCCTGTGCGTTCGAGGTCCTTATTCATCTTTTTTATGTGAATCTTCGGAACGTGAGTGCATCGCTTCACCGATTTTCTCAGCGACCGCCACTTTGGCGCGCTTCGCATCGACGGCGAGCTCCTCAACTTTTTTCGTGATCAATACGTACTTCCCGCGACGTTTCATATGGGCGAACACGACTTTTTCAAGCATACGATTGAACTTCGTGACGAGTCCGTCCGTCTTGACGACCGGTTGCACGTGGATGACGTGAATTCCGGCCATATTGGCGCCGAGCACGTCCGTGAACAATTGATCGCCTAAGAAGATGGCTTCTTTCGTCGAGTATCCATATTTTGCGAGCGCCTGTTTGAATCCAGACGGCAGCGGCTTTTTCGCACGTGCCACATAATGAAGACCGAGCGGTTCCGTGAACGTACGTACGCGGTTCTCGTTGTTATTCGAGACGACGATGACATCGAGTCCGTGTGACTTCACTTTTTCAAGCCATAGCAAAAGAAGCTCTGGTGCGTGCGGGACGTCCCAGGCCACAAGTGTATTATCAAGGTCCGTCAAAATGACGCGTACCTCACGGTCTTTCAATTCTTCAAGGTCGATGTCAAATACTGACGCGACGAACTGTTTCGGATAAAGTCGATTAAACACGTTTAAATTCCTCCAATTAGCTAAAGCGATTCAACTACTATACATGTAGTGATATCCCTTCTATGGTAAACGAAAACCGACCAAACGACTAGTGTATCGTTCGGTCGGCCTGAAAAAGTTTTAAAAATCAACCGTTTTGCATTGTTCCGATGACTTCTCCGAGTCGGACCGGACCGATTTTTGTAGAGTCGATGGTGACGCGATCTTTCTCAAAACAAAGGATGACGGTCGAACCGAATGAAAAGTAACCGACCTCGTCACCCTTGCCGACACGGTCACTTTCAAGTGTCCACTCGATCGTATTGACGTTCAAGGCGCCGACCATGATGTGCTCATATCGTCCGGCGGCCGTCTCGAAGCGTGTGACGCGACGATAGTTGCGTGAGAGCGGCCGAACCGTCTCCGTCAAGCCGATGTCGTTCACAGGCGCCGAACGCTCGCCCAGTTCATAATGGCTGAGCATTCGCCCCGCGAGCGGGACATGGACGCGATGATAGTCACGCGGGCTCAAGTAAAGGACACAGACCGTACCGCCGGCGTAACGTCTCGCTTCTTGTTGCGAGCCGAGTAGCTCGGCGAGCGTGTACGACTGACCCTTGACTTCAAAGCGACTGTCGACCGTAATATCGGCCACGATGGACAGTTTCCCGTCGCATGGCGAGACAACCGAGCTCGGGTCGGCATCAATCGGCCGGGCCCCGTCTTTCAAATGACGCGTGAAAAAGGCGTGCAGGCTCGGATACGCTTCGATTGGTCCCGCCGCTTCATCAACGTTGATTTGATACGTTTTCGCAAACGACGGGATGAAAGCCCGGCTCGCTGATGATTCGGCGAAGGCACGGAGTCGCTTGGCAATGACCGGGGTCGCGTTCAACTCAAACAAAGTTTGATATAAGCGGCGTTTGATCACTGGGCGCCCTCCTCGTTTTTAAAGAACGTCTCGTACTGTTGCTCCGAGACCGCTCCTTCGACACGTCCGACTTCTTTTCCGTCTTGGAAACGAATCATCGTCGGTGTCCCGTTGATGCCATAAGTCGTCCAGACGTTGTGGTCGGCCAAGTTAATCGACACGGCGTCGTACTCTTCGATGAGCGGCTCGACGTACGGTTTGACTTGCTCACAATATTCACAGCCTGTCTGCCAAAAGTAGACGACGACTTCTTTTTCTTCTGAAATTTTTGACTCTAACTCATCCGCCGTAACGGCGTTGACGCCTGTCTCTTCGTTCGCATTGTTCAAGAAGAACAATAGGGCGAGACCGATGACGATAATGACTCCGATGATGGCGAACGTGATAAAGTTCGCCCGTTTGGCACTGTTTTTCATAATCGATTCCTCCTCAATAATATAAAAAGAACTGACTCGGTGTGAGCCAGTTTGATTGTAGACGTCTTACTTCTCTTGTGCGACGTCGCTAATCCCCATATCTTGGTTAAGCGTGTCCAAGAGCGCGATAAAGATTGTGATGACGACACCAAAGAATGTCGCGAGCACCGCGTTGAACGCTACGCCATCGACAGCTGAAATAATAAAAATCGCTGTATTCGAAAGCAAAATCGCCCAAAACAATGTAACTAAGTAACGCATCGATCGTCCCCTCCATCTCACAGATGATTCATGAAAAATTCATACGCCCTTAGTATAGCATTGTTACCGGAAAATGTGCGACCTCGATTGTATATTCTTTCCGTCGAAACAGGAAATATGGTACGGTTTGAGAAATAAGCATTCGTAGAAATGAGGAACCCTTTATGTCACGTTATTTAATCACAGTTGATTTAGATGGAACGTTATTGCGCGACGACAAGACGATCAGTGAGCGCAACGTGCGTGCACTTCAAGCTGCCCGCGAGGCCGGTCATGAAGTCATGATCGCGACCGGACGCCCACAACGCCATTCCATCATGTATTATGAAGAACTCGGCTTGACGACACCGCTCATCAATTTTAACGGGGCGCTCGTCCATCATCCGAAAGATCCGTCATATGAAGTGACGCACCGGCCGATCCCGCTCAAGACGGCTCACGAGATAATCGAAGAAGTGTCGGAGACGAAAGCGCATAACATCGTCGTCGAAGTGACCGATCACGTCTACTTCCATAAAGACCCGCAGGAGTTTTACAGCCCTTACGCCGAGCGCGCCCTCAGCGTCACGTCGGGCAACTTGCTCAAGCATTTACAGGAAGAACCGACCTCGCTCCTCATCCACGCGACGAAAGAGCACGTCGACAACGTCCGTGCCCGTTTGAATAAAGTCCACGCCGAGGCCGTCTTGAACCGTCAATGGCGCATGCCGGAGCACATGATTGAGGTCATGAGCCAGAACACGTCGAAGGCGCTTGGTTTGCGTGAAGTGTCGAAACATCTCGGCATCAACCGCAAAAACATCATCGCGTTCGGCGACGAGGAGAACGACCTCGAGATGCTCGACTACGTCGGCACCGGCGTCGCGATGGGCAACGCCATCAGCCAGTTGAAAGCCGTCGCGGACGAAGTGACCGCTTCGAACATGGAAGACGGAATCGCCATCTATCTCGAAGAAAAACTCGGTATTAAGGCAATAAAACAACTCCCCCGCTGAGCGCTCAGGG
>NZ_QSGS01000029.1 GCF_003467445.1 Exiguobacterium sp. AM39-5BH | reverse complement strand
TGCTTTGTCGAAATCCCGATCCGAGTTGTGCTCACTGATATTCCAAAAAAATGAGCGACCACCTTCGGGCGATTGCTCATCATCATTCACCAACATTGCGTAAGAACCATAGGAGTGCAGAAGTGTGCAACGGAAACGTACACAACTCTGCACTCCTATTTTAGAAAAGAAAAAGGACTTGCCAGCAACCATAATCTCACCCTAACGTTTAAGTTGCGACACAAGAACGTTAGGAGATGGAAGGAATGCTAGCAATGTCCGATATCAATTGTATCAAATATCTGAGAAACCACAAATCACATTCGATCAATCGAATCGCTAAAAATCTAGACCTCAACTGGAGGACGGTAAAAAAATACGCGGATTCAGCTCAACTGCCGAGTGAAACCATTCGCCCCAAGAGAGGCATGATGTACGGAACGAAATGGGGCGAGATGGTCGAGGATTGGTTGACCGAGGATCAAATGCTTCAGAAAAAGTTAAGACGAACGAATAAAAAGCTTTATGAAACGCTGGTGGCGAACGGATTCGAGGGTTCTTACCGGACGGTCTGCAATTTCATCAAGAGCTGGCATATGACGAGCGAGGAGGAAAACGACACAAGGCAAGAACGATTGCAACACCCTCCGGGTGAGGCACAGGTAGATTTCGGGACGATGGAAGTCGTCAAAGATAGTCATGCGGTCGATGTAAAATGCCTCGTCATGAGCCTGCCCTTCAGTAACCGCACAGCAGCTGTCGCCCTGCCCGCAGAAAACCAAGAGTGCTTTTTGACGGGACTCAAAATGCTTTTTGAAGAAATCGGTGGTGTACCGCAACAGCTCAGAATCGATAATCTCCCCGCCGCAGTCATCCAACCACGAACGACAAAAGAAGAGGCGATCTATACAGATGCTTTCCTGCAGTTCATGGCACATTACGGCTTCCAAGTTCAAAGCTGTAATCCTTACAGAGGTAACGAGAAAGGAAGTGTCGAGAACAAGGTAGGATACGTTCGGTACAATTTTCTTGTCCCAGCCCCTGTCATGCATGATTACGATTCGACGAACCGGCAACTCGCAGCTTCCCTACGGGATGACATGGAGAGAGTGCATTACGAAAAGCATGTGCTGATCCGTGAGTTGTTCGAAGAAGAGCAGAGACATCTATTGCGATTGCCGCAAGAAGACTTCCCCGTCTTCAAAGAAGAACTGTTCAAGGTGAACAAGTACGGCGAAATAACGATCGATAAGACGAAAGTCTTGATCCCTTCAGGGGCTCGTCATGGGCAAGTACGCGCCATCTTAAGGTGGGATTCGATGAAGATTCTCTCACTTCACGGAGAAATCCTCTACGAAGAAAAACGTCCCTACATGATGACAAAGCGTGCGCTCCCATGGGAAAACATCATCAGCACTTGGCACAAGAAGCCGAGAAGCTTCGGGCACTCCCGTTATTCCGAATATCTGCCGGGTAGAATCAAAGAGTACCTGGGCGTACCCAACTTACTCGTTCGGCAGGAAAGACTGGCCTGGATCCGAGCCAAGCTCGCACTCTATCCAATCCTCGAGATCAATGAACGCCTATACGAGCTACTGAGCGAGGACGACGATCCAGCCGTGGTTGAGGACCATCCTTATGATGTGGATTGGAGCAAGTACGATAGCCTGAATCGGCCTTGGGGAGAAGGTGGTGCAGTATGAGCCTAAAAGAAATGTGCAAATCGCTCCGCCTTGCCTATGTCGCTGAAATCTATGAATCGATTCCAACGGAATCCCCTGAAAAGTTTCTCACGGAGCTTTTCTCGATGGAAATGCGCCTCCGCGAGGAAGCGAAAGCGCAACGGTTAATCAAAAAGGCAAAATTCATCAACAATAAGTCACTAGACGACTATCATTGGGGCAATCACATCTACTTCCCAAAGCATTTAGATAAGGACGAACTGACCTCACTGAATTTCGTCGAGCACTCACAGAACGTCGTTCTGACAGGGTCCCCGGGTACAGGAAAGACCCATTTGGCCATCGGGCTCGGGAGAGAAGCTTGTCACAAAGGTTATGAGGTGAGGTTCTTCCGGGTCTCTGAACTCGTCGAGCAACTTAACAAGGCCTGGCGGGATGGAAAACTAGGCAACTTCCATTCTCGTCTCGAGTCGGCAGATATGATTATTTTAGATGAGATGGGATATCTCCCTCTCACAAAAGAATCTGCGGAACTTCTGTTTCATCTCATCACCGACTGGTACGAGCGAAAGAGCCTGATCATCACATCCAACCTTGAGTTCAGCCAATGGAATCGCATCTTTGGCGACGCGCGCTTGACTGCGGCACTCGTCGATCGCGTCATCCATCACGCTCACATACTAAACTTTACAGGTGACAGTTATCGTGTCACGCATGCGTTGTCGAAACACTAAAACCCAGCTGGCAAAGTTCTGTACTTTTCGTTGCATTATTGTGCACATTTGTATTGCAAAATACAACTTTTCACGATATGTTCTTCTACTGCTTCCAGAGGATATCGGAGGTGCATCTTTGATTACAATAAAATCATTAGGTTTGGTTTTGCTGTCGTGTCAAACATGATAATCAAGCAGTGATTCAAAAAAAACGAGACATGAACAATCGCTTCTTCATGCCTCGACAAGTCCTTTACTTATTCATTCAAACTGTCAATCAGCTTGCGACTTTGTTCTCTAGATACGTGAAGGTAGCGTTCCGTCGTATTGATTGACTTATGCCCGAGGAGTTCGGATACACCGAGGATATTTTGACTCTTATTGTACAGTGTCGTCGCAAAACTATGACGTAACATATGGCTCGTTAGCTTCACGCCGAACTGTTCTTGTGCGATTTTCTTCAGATCACCATTCACAAAACCGGGTTGGACGACACGTCCGGTCGGCATCAAGAAAATATTGTTCGAGTTCCCGACGTTCGGTCGGTGCGTGACGATATATTTCTTCAGTTCGTCGGTGAGTCGTGGTGTCATCGGGACATGGCGGGTTTTATCCCCTTTTCCTTTGTGAACCGTCAACAAGCGCTCCTCAAAATTGATATGATTGATCTCTAAATTCAGAATCTCACTGATCCGTAATCCGGCATCCCCTCCGACGAGGTAAATTGTATAAAGGGTGTAGTTGCGGGCATGGTACAGCACCGTATTCAATTGGTCGCGGGTAATGATCGTCGGTGGTTCGCTGACGCCCTCCCGTGTGACGATGCGGGCGAACGGATTATGTTGCATCCACTCCTTCTCGATAGCAAACGCGAACAGTCCGCGGATGCGCATGATATAGGATTTCACCGTATTGTCGGCCATCCCACTGATGTGTTTCTTATAAGGGATCGCATGGTTCGCCTCGTCGATGTCTTGGATGAACACCACATCGTGCTCGGCTGCATAGCGCGCGAAGCGCAATAACGAGTTGCGCGTGCTTTTCAGCGTCGTCTCGGGGGCTTCTTTTCGTTCTCTCATGTCTGTCAAGTACAGGTCAATCGCATCAGTCAGTAATACGTGTTTCATGTCATTCACTCCTTCAAGTTGATTGCCTCTTTCAGTTCGCGTTGGACGTCGGCCTTATATGCCCGCAAACGACTCGGGGAATAAGACAGCGTCTGCTCAGTCCCATCGATCAAGTGGCAGAGGAGTTCGAAATGGCGGGGCGACAGCAACAACCGTTGTTCATCCAGCCAGTCAAAAAGATTGCGCTCGGACATCATACATTGTTCTGGGATTCGTTCGGCAGCGACCTCGTGCTTTAAATGCCGGGCATTCTTCTGTTGGTGGTTCAGGATGGCGCCCCGGATCCGTTGGAAGCAGTAGGTTTTGGACAGCGTGCAGCCGCGATTCAACGCTTCCCAAAGAGCGATCCTTGCAATTTGGGCGCAGTCTTCCTGTTCGTTCGGATGTATCGATAGGTGACGGATGACATAGTGGATCATCGGTTCCCATTCGTGAATTTGATCATCAATTTGATTCATGTGGCAATTCGTTTCCGAGCGCTCTGTTGATTTTCCTAGGTTAATTCGAGTATAGTCATCGATATCCGAGATGGACTAGCGCCCTTATCGCACGTATGCCTAGGGCTTAATTGAAATATCAGCTTACAATAACGAATGGAGTCGGAAAGCGAACGTACAGCAACAACCAATCGTCGAATATCGATGAATATCCGGTGAATGTGAGAATATGCGGTCGAGAATAAGGGGGCTCACGAGTTTCACCGTCTTCATGAACGCATTTTTGAGTCACGTCGATAAAGTGGAGTACGGAGCGACGACTACGGGAATGAACAGGTAAACGAATCGAAGTAGGTGAGCCAGTTGAGAGAAGCAACGATTGAAAACAAGAACGGCATGCGGCTGTCAGCCATTTCGTACGGGTGCGCCATGACCGAGTTGATGGCGCCAGACCGTGACGGAAACATGGGCTCCGTCATTTTGAAGTACGCGCGTCCCGAACAATACCTCGAGAATCCGGTCTATCTCGGCTCCGTCGTCGGACGAATCGCCGGACGGATTCGCAATGCGGAGATTGATGGGGTGTCGTTGACCCCGAGCGAGGACCCGCATCATATCCACGGCGGGGACGAAGGCATCACGTTCCGACATTGGGACATGGACGTCGAAGGACAAGCGATCACGTTCACGTATGTAAGTCCGGACGGGGAAGAAGGGTATCCCGGCAACGTCACGTTCAAGGTCGTCTATGAGTTGACGGACGACAACGAGCTCGTCGTCACGATGACGGCCCAGACGGACGAACGGACGTGGGTCAACTTGAACCATCACAACTATTTCAATCTCGGTGGACGGGCGACGATCCATGATCACGTGTTGACCCTTCCGGCCGACCATGTCGCAAGGCTCGATGACGAGTCACTGCCGACGGGCGAGTTGCTCGACGTGGCAGCGACACCGTTCGACTTCCGTGACGGGAAACCAGTCGGTGAAGCGATTGCTTCTGAGGACGAGGCGATTATAAAGGCTGGAGGACTTGATCATCCATTCATCTTAAAGGATGGGGTGACCCGTCTGCACGACCCGGTTAGCGGGCGTGTGATGGATGTCGAGACGAACCAACCGGTCATGGTCGTCTATACGGCGAACTTCCTCAGTGGAGAGACACCGGTCACGCTCGAGGGACGGCAGAAGCATAGTGCGATTTGTTTAGAAGCGCAGGCGTTCCCGGACGCACCAAACCATCCAGACATCGCCACATCGATCGAATTGAACCCTGAGGAGTTGTACCACTCGCGGACGGTTTATCGGTTTGGGGTGGAAGGCTAAACCATATGAAAAAGAGTTGAGGAACCCATCTGGTCCTCAACTCTTTTTGCTGGTCTAAATGAAACAGTGAGTCTGATTGTCAACAGCGGTTTAAAATTCCTTCTTAATAACGGATTAAAAATCCCTTTTTTACACGTTACTCTTGGAAACTATCGACACGGGTCGGCTGGATGCCGGCCCGTTTCT
>NZ_QSGS01000028.1 GCF_003467445.1 Exiguobacterium sp. AM39-5BH | reverse complement strand
GCACAGTCGATCATCTAAGAACTCCAACTCGTTCATGAGAATCAATCCTTTTTGATTTTATTCCCATAATGTCGGTATCACTACCTCACCAACATTGCGTAAGAACCACATTTGTATTGCAAAATACAGTCGAAGCAATACCTCCGTCATCTCGTCCATCGTCTGTTGATCTAGTTGGTAACTGTCCATCTGAATCTTCCTCTCCTGTTGATAGCCTCATGATACCTCGCATCCAAGCAGACAACATCTCGCCTAATTTCACGTAAGCCCTAGGGCTTGTTTAGAAAACATGCTCATTTTCAATAAACAAACCGTGTTTTCACTTCTGTCATTTCATCAAATAGTCTTCTTACGAGACAGACCAAAACAACGTCCAACCTTCACACACGAACCATCGCGTTTTCGTCATGCGAAAACGACCCTTTTCCGGATCCCGCTCTATGGATCCAGGCGAGAGCAACGCGAGTCGCCCATCCAGTCAAAGAAAAACGTACGTTTTTCTTCCTTGTCCTTACCGGACGGACCGGGACCGGTCCCCCGGCCCCACTCCATTCCGTTCAACCCATGTAACCTCGCTGTTTCATGCTGACGTACGACTCGTCCGCTCCGAGGATGAGATGGTCGAGCACCGGGATGCCGATGAGGTCCCCCGCCTCATGTAACCGTTCGGAGACGAGGATGTCCTCCCGGCTCGGCGTCGGGTCCCCGCTCGGGTGCTGATGACAGACGATGAGGCACGAGGCGTTGTTCAAGATGGCGCATTTGAAGACCTCCCGTGGGTGGACGACACTCGAGTTGACGCTCCCGACGTGTGCCCGGTGGACGCCGATGACCCGGTTCTTTGTGTTGAGCATGATGACGAGGAACACTTCACGGTCGTCGTCCCCGATGAACGAGGAACCGATTTGTCGGGCACTGTCCGGTGATTGGATGATGGCGTGCTCGAGAGCGACCATCTCCTCGCGAATCTCTTGTTTGATACGAATGACCTCGATGATGGATGTAAGTTCCATGATGGTTTGTCCCCTTTCGGATAAGCCGAGCTCAGAACGAACACCGTTGTGCGTCCTGTTGACGGGAACGAAGCGAGCGTCGGGAGACGGTGCAAGGGCGACCGCAGGGAGAGCCTCAAAAAAATGCGTAGAGCAAACGGAGGGACAGGCTTCCGTAGCCAACGAGCGAAAAGCCTCGCTTTGAGCCTAAAGCGAAGGAAGACGGGCCGGAGGGCGCGTCATTTTTTTGACGTCCCTTGCACCGAAGACCAGCGAGCTAGAGTACGGAAACAGGACGCACGGATTACCAATCACGAAAAAGGCTGTTCAAACGGGACAAATCGGGTATAAAATAAGAACAAACGTTCGTTTTATTGAGAGGGGTAATTATTATGACGATGTATCGCGATCGGGGCGAATTGAAATGGATCCCATTCCTCATGCCCGAGCACAAGGCGCTACTGACGAAATACTATAAAGAGATTCAAAAAATTGAGATGCCAGATATCGATGAACAGGTCCTATCGGTCTATGAGAATGTGCTGAACGACGCGATCTTCAGCGGAGATTTGGTAGAGGTAAAATATGTGGAGAAGCGGGAGATGAAACGATTCAGAGGATTCGTGCACCGGACGAACTACATGGAGCGGACCGTCGAGCTGGCCAATCAAAGGGAAGGGATCATCCATGTGCCGTTCGAGGCAATCATTCACGTCGAACAATCGATAGACTAACGCCCTGGCGGTTGCTGACGAAAAATCCTTTGCTGCTTTTATAGATGTATCAGTTAAAAGTTGCAGTACACTGATATCTTTAAATCATTCCGTTTGTCAATTTAAGCTAGACAGATCGACTCCATTCAGGTGACTCAAAAATGCCTCCAACGGTGTGCGGTAATTCAGTGACTTTCTTGGGATGTTATTCCGCTTGTCGGCCACCGACGAAATGAATGTTTGATCCACCTGGTTGAAGTCCATTTCCTTTGCCAAGCCGTCTTTCCGCAGGAGCCCGTTGGAGTTTTCATTCAAGGCGCGCTGAGAAGGCGTGCCGGGATCCGCAAAGTAAATCGAGACGTCGTGCCGGTTGCACAACGGTTTCCAATTGGAGAATTCCTTGCCGCAATCAAACGTGATGGATTTGAACAGATTTCTCGGGACCCCTTGGAACCACTGGTTCAACGCAGTTCAATATCGCAAGCCTTGCGTCCTGCAGGCTTCAGGGCGATGATGACTTTCGTCAGCCGTTCGACCAGCGTGATCACCTCACTTTTGTGGCGGGCACCCACAATGGTGTCGCCTTCGATATGCCCGAACTCTTTTTTGAACGACGGGTTGTCGGCTTCCCGTTCGGAAATATGGCGTTTGAACGCCTGTTTTCCCCGGCGTTCCTGGTGTCCATTGGGTTTCCGTTTTCCTTTCATCGGCAGCGTGGCGGCGTCAAAGACCTGATTTTTGAACATGCGATAGATGGTGCGCGCGGAACAATCGATGGCCGTTTCTGCCCGGCCGACAATGACATCCGGCGTCCAGCCCTGCGCCACCTTGTCTTGAACATAGGCCACTTGTTTCTTCGGCAGGACAATCTTCCGCCGGCCGCAGCGTTTCTTATTTTTCTTGTATTGCGTGTAGAAGTCGAGCGCTGTATGTCCTGATTTCAGGAAATTGATGACGTTGTAGATTGGCTGCCTGGAACGGTTCATCAACTTAGCAATGATCGCTACAGGTATATTTTGGCGGTGGTAGGATTCTATCATCACCAGTTCATCCGTGGTAAGATGGGTGTAGGTCATTCGTGATCACTCCTATGTTTTTCTTTGGTCGGAAAATACATTGTGAGTGTACCACGAATGGCTTTTTCAATTGTCTAGCTTAATTTTACAATCGGCGATTAATGAATGAATGATCAATTTTTGAAAACTTTTTTGTGTTAATTGAATTTAAGTAGAAAAGAGAAGAAGCTTTTGGGCTTCCTCTCTTCCGATAATATCTCATATGTTAACTATAAAAATATATTTAATTATCCAAAGTCTTCAAACCTCCGTTTGACTTTAACCTAATACAAAACTGTGCCCCCAAGGTTAAAGAAAATTCAACTTTTGGGAGGCAGCACTTTTCGTGTACGACAATTAAACACGGTGTTAAACAGCTCTATTTCTTAGTTTCAATGTCATCGCATTGATAGCCACGATAACCGTGGACACGGACATCAGAACTGCTCCTGCGGCAGGAGCCAACGTAATCCCAATGGAGGCTAGAACACCCGCCGCTATGGGAATGGCAATAAAGTTATAACCGGCTCCCCACACGAGGTTCTGTTTCATTTTACTGGTTGTTTTATTGGCCAATTCGATAAAGGATTCAATATCGCCTGGATCCGACTGAGTCAAAATCACATCAGCGGAATCGATGGCGACTTGAGTTCCGGCACCGACTGCTATCCCAACGTCTGCTATTGCAAGGGATGGTGCATCGTTGACGCCATCGCCGACCATGATAACCGTTTGTCCATTATTTTTCAGTGATTCCACTAAACCATATTTATCTTGCGGTGATTGATTGGCTCTGTATTCAATGCCCAGTTCCTCTGCTACTCCTTGGGCCGCCGTTTCATTGTCACCTGTAGCCATAATCGGTTTTATATTGTAATGCTTCAATGCCTGTATCAGCGTTCTGCTCGTTTCTTTCAATTCATCGCCTAATGCGACCGTACCGATCGGATTCCCGTCCTCAACTAGTATACTTAATGTTGCCCCTTTGGGAACATCCACCGCTACATCTCTTCCAAGTGCCTTTTGGCTGATCAATTCGTATTTGCGGCCATTGGCGTTTCCTTCTATACCCGCACCCGACACAACATCAATCGAATCAAAGTGGACAGGCTGAATCCCTTGTTTCTCAGCGTATTGGACGATTGACTGGGCGATTGGGTGGCTGGACCCGCCTTCAATCCCTGCCATTAACGCCGCGATTTCGGCTTCGGTATGTTGACCATCCAGTGTTTCCATGTTCAAAACTTTAAATTCGCCAGTAGTCAATGTACCCGTTTTATCCAGTATCATTACATCAGCCTTAGTTGCCAGCTCCAATGCTTCGCGGTCTTTCACCAACAGCCCGCGGCTTGCACCTAAACTGGTGCTTCGTGCAATAACCAGCGGAATGGCAAGGCCGAGAGCGTGTGGACATGCAATGACTAATGTCGTAACCGTAAAAAGAACAGCGGTTTGAATGTCAGCAATGTACAGCCAAACGACAAAAGCGAGGAAAGCCGCCGCAATGGCGATATAAAACAGCCAGCCGGCTACTTTTTGAGCCAGATTTTCAGCTCTTGAAGGTTGATCCTGCGCCTGGCTTATCAGGGTTTGTACTTGGGAAATGAACGATTGGTCGCCGGTTTCCTGTACTTCAAGATATATGATGCCTGCACCGTTCGTGGAACCGCCGATCACTTTGTCTCCGGCTCCTTTTTCAATGGGTTTAGATTCCCCCGTCAGCAAAGCTCATTGATCCGCGAGGTGCCTCTTTTGATGATGCCATCGGCAGGGACGTTTTCTCCGGCCTGAACCCGTACAAGGTCTCCGACTTTCAGCTCATTTACGGGACGCGTCTCGATCGAATCATCTTCCAATACCACATGTGCATCTTTCGGCACCAATTCGGCGAGCGATTTTTGCGCGTCTCCTGCTTCTCCGATAGCCTTCATTTCGATCCAGTGTCCAAGGAGCATGATCAACAGCAAGGACGCGAATTCAAAGAAGAAATCCATGATGTGATCGCCGGTTACGTAGCGTGCCAGCACGGCGTAAATGCTGTACAAATAGGAAACGGATATCCCTAATGAAATAAGGGCCATCATGCCCGGTGCTTTTTCCTTAAATTCAGCGATTGCACCTTGATAGAAGGGTTTTCCGCCATAAACCAATAAGATAGTTGCTAATACAGCGACCACAATATCCGAGTATGGAAAAGTAAATTGGAAAGGAAGCCGAACGTCCATCATCGGCGACAATAATAGAATGACAATGCCCAAGGGCAGCGACTTCAGGAAAATTTCTTTGAAATTCCCATGATGGTGATGTCCATGGTCACTATGATCGTGGCCACCATGATTGTGATGGGCATGATCATCATGAATTTTGGCAGGATTGCTGTCGTCTTGAATGCCTTCTTTCACTTGGTCTTCATGGTACGAATGCCCAACATGTTTGGAATGATCCATTTTACTGTGATCTACCTGTTCGTCTTGATGGTGGTGATGGTCTTTATCATTTTTAGCCATTCAGTGCGCCTCCTCCAAACTAGTGGTTCTTATCCTATTTAACCCTATTTACATTCTTAACATTCACAAAGTTCTTGCCGAATATACCACGCGAGGGTATATTTCATTTAAAAGTAAAGTGTGCTGTGAAAGCACCCTTATACGACGTCATACCCTTGTTCTTCAATCGCTTTCTGAATTTCGTTTAATGATGTCTTGGCAGTATCATAGTCTACTGCCACTTCGCCTTTTTTAAGATCAACTGTCACAGATGAAATCCCTTCGAGTTCACCGACGCCCGTTTCAACCGAGTTTGCACAGTGGCCGCAGGACATACCTTGTACTTTTAATGTTTCAATCATTATTATTCCTCCTAAAGTAATATTTCCTTAAACTTAACATACCCCGATAGGGTATATCAAGTGTTTAGTATCATTTTACTTTATCGCTGTTTCCATGACTCTAATTTAGAAGTTCACAATGACCCCCCAAAAAAACCGCACCATTGATTTTAATATTTGATTACTTGTCTATAAAATGTGCAGTTTCTATGGAGTTTCGGTATTTCTGTTTAGTTTGGAAAGGAGAGGGAAATCAAGTAAATGAAACAAAAATAAGAAATGGAGGTTTTAACATGGCTCATGAACAACATCAGGAATTGATTCGGGCATTACATGATTGTGCAGCGGAATGTAACCATTGTTTTGACGCTTGTCTGCAGGAAGATGATGTGAAGATGCTAGCACAGTGCATTCGATTAGACCGGGAATGCGCGGACATGTGTGCATTTTTGGAACATGCCATTACTCACAATTCACCGTTCGTTTCCGAACTGGCAGCCGTTTGCGCAACCATTTGCGAAGCTTGCGCAGAGGAATGTGAGAAGCACGCCGATCATCATGAACATTGCAGACGCTGTGCGGAAGCTTGCCGTAGATGTGCAGAAGCTTGCCGTAACGCCGCATAACCTTACTCAAAAAGGCCCGTCGGAAATATTGAACTGCTCCCCGTCAAGTAGACAGGGCAAATAATGAAAACCGGACTATGCGGCTTGAGACCTGTATTCTACAGGGCTCAAGCCGTTTAGTCGTTTCTGGAAACGATC
>NZ_QSGS01000027.1 GCF_003467445.1 Exiguobacterium sp. AM39-5BH | reverse complement strand
GCACTCAGTTTTTGTTCGATTGAATGCCGACTTCTCGCCATAAAAAACACTCCCCAATCAGATAAACAGATTTGTTATTTCATCTGTCTACCTATTGGGGAGCATATCAGATCAACGCGCTCTTTTTCATCGCCCCTTTTCCGGTTTTCAGCTCATTGACCGAGACACCAGTGATGTAGGACAAAAAAGCCGGGTACAGTGGAAGCGCGCAAGGCGAGAGGAACGATAACAATCCGGCGCCGAACGCCAGCAATAAACTTACTTCAGCCATAGAACAGTCTCCTTTTAGATGATTGACGTGTATAGTTCCTTAACTGCCCTATCGCCGCTTTCTGTAAAAATGACAGTCCGTGATAGATTGTTAGGGGCGATCCGTCAGTTCGCTCTATTCTTCATTACTAGAATTACCATCGCCACACTGATTAAGAGGAAAGCGATAAATGCGAGGAAGGGGATGGTGATGAACCCAAACCAATTGATATACTCTGCGCTACAGGGAACGCTGCTTACACATGGCCGGAGACCACCGAACCCCGGAATCTTTTGTTCCATGTAATGCAGGACCGAGATGCTTCCCCCGATAACTGATAAGGGCAGGGCATAGCGGACAACCTTCCAATCGTTCTGGAACGTCGCGATCCCTAAAATCAACACAAGCGGATACATGAAAATCCGCTGAAACCAGCACAGGTCACACGGGATAAACCCCTTGATTTCACTGAAGTAGAGGCTGCCGAGCGTTGCAATCAACGAGACGAACCAAGCTCCGTACAGCAAGAAGCCCCTTTTATCCGATACTTTATGGGTTTCGTTCATTAGTTTTCCTCCGCTAACGCTTCATCGATCAATGCTTTGATGGCATCGTAATCAAACGGATCTTCCAGCGTCTGTCCATTGACCACGATCGTTGGTGTCATCGCTACCCCGTGTTCTTCCACCAACGCTTCATCTGTTTTGACTTTGTCCATGGCCGTTTGCTTTTCCATGTCTTCCTTCAGCTGTTCCAGGTCAATGGCCGGGAATTGGGAAGCCACTTCCACCGTTTTTTCCTGTGTCAGCCAAGGGGCATCGTGATTTTCAACTGCCGGCTGTTCCGCAAATAGAGCTTTGTGGAAATCCCAGTAATCGTTCGGACTTTGTTCATAGACTGCTTCCGACGCCAAAGAGCCGATCATCGATTCATTGCCATGGAACAGGACATTGATGTAGGAGAACTTCACATCCCCCGTCTCGACATAGTCCGCCACCAGCTGCGGATATACCATTTCTCCCCAAGCTTTACAGGACGGGCATTTGAAATCCCCGAATTCCACGACCGTGACCGGTGCATCACTTTCACCAAGCGTTGGCTGGCCCGTAATATCTACTTCTCCTGTTTCCACGGGTGAAGCAGATTGCTGGTTTGTGAGCACGACGATTGCTGCTAAAATGCCAACCGCCAATAGTGTCAGGAGAACTGCGAACTTCATTCCGGACTGTTTCTTCTTATTGTTTTTATCCATATTATCCCTCTTTCCTATCATGATTTATCAATCAACTACTCCACATTGTTCTTCTATACCATTTTCAGCTCTTCTAAAGATAGAATGCTTAACAAGACATGCAGGCATTGGCCATACTAAATTTCAATTTGCCTTGCCACTTGTCGCTCCCTGTTCAATCTAACAAGCATGCCCAAACATTAAAACAATCATTTGAATATATAATTGACAATCTAGCGAAATCTTTGTACACTTGCATTAATCAAACGTTTGTTTGAATTTATAACTATCAGAGGGTATCACTTCACACTAGGATATCCGTAAAGGAGATGAGGGCGCTGTTAACCACGATTTTTACCGCGGTTGCCGCTTATGTGGCGACCAGCATTGATTACGTCATTATTTTGCTGATCCTGTTTTCACAAACGATGAAAAAAGGCCAGTTAAAATCCATTGTCATCGGACAATACCTAGGAACAGCCATCTTGGTGGGCGTCAGCCTGTTGGCTGCGTACAGCCTGACGCTTGTGCCGTCCCACTGGGTGGGCTTGCTAGGGCTCATTCCGATTTACCTGGGCATCCGGGTCTGGAAGCGAGAAGAAGACGAGGACGAGGACGACGAAGAGAATCTCCTGTCCCGTTTGTCTTCCGGAAACCCCAATCGCTTGTTTGTCACCATTACAGTCATTACCCTGGCGGCTGGCGGCGACAACATTGGCGTCTACATACCCTACTTTTCAACCTTGAATCCAAGTGAAACTGTGGTGATGCTGGTTGTCTTTGCCATCCTGGTCGCCGTCTTGTGTTACCTCAGTTACCGGTTGGCAGCCGTTAAAACGATTTCTGAAACGATAGAAAATTGGGAACGGTGGATTGTGCCGACTGTCTTCATCGGGCTCGGCATCTTGATTATGGCGGAGAATGGGACTTTCCGATTCCTTTGGGGATTGGTGAGTTGAAGTGATTCTTTGCACTCTTTGTTTTATATAGAAGAAAATCACTTACTTGAAAAAACGAATGAGTAAACAGAAGTGAGAAAAAGGAGTGAATGAAAATGGCAAAAGAGATTTGTGATGTGGTCTGTGTAGATGAAGAAAAGGTGGAACGAGTCCAGCAGCAACTGTCTGAACAAAATCCATTGGAAGTGGCGAAGATCTTCAAGGCGTTGTCGGACGATACGCGTATCAAGATCGCCTACGCCTTATCGCTGGAGGACAAACTGTGTGTGTGTGACGTTGCGAATATCATCGGTTCATCTACCGCAACCGCCTCCTACCACCTGCGACTACTGAATAATATGGGGTTGGCGAAATACAGCAAGGAAGGCAAGTTGGTCTACTACTCACTGGATGACGCGCATGTGAAACACTTGGTGCAAGTGGCCTTCATCCATCAGAAGGAGGTTGTTTCCGTTGGTTGAAAAAACGAAGGAAACAGAAGACAAAACGGTCTACCGGGTTGAGGGCTTTTCGTGTGCGAATTGCGCCGGGAAATTCGAGAAGAACGTCAAACAGATTCCCGGTGTCCAGGATGCCAAAGTGAACTTTGGGGCTTCGAAAATTGCGGTCTACGGCGAGGCGACGGTCGAGGAACTGGAAAAAGCCGGCGCTTTCGAGAATTTGAAGGTCGCACCGGAAAAACCGAAACGCCAGGCGGCTCCTGAAGTGACCGTCGAAGACAAAAATGTCTTCCGGGTCGAAGGCTTTACATGCGCGAACTGCGCCGGGAAGTTTGAGAACAACGTCAAGCAGATCCCCGGTGTCCAGGATGCCAAAGTGAACTTCGGGGCTTCAAAAATTTCCGTTTACGGGGCAGCGACCATCGACGAATTGGAGAAAGCCGGTGCGTTTGAAAACTTGAAGGTGGCGCCTGAAATTACAGGACGTCCAGCTATCACGAATACCGGAACCGAAAAAGCGCCAGCTCGAACAGAGAAGAAAGTGCCGTTCTACCAAAAGCACAGCACCTTGCTCTACTCCACCCTCTTGATCGTGTTCGGCTACATTTCCCAGTTCGTCAATGGCGAAGACAACCTGATGACGTCGCTCCTGTTTGTGGCGGCGATTGTCATTGGCGGGTACTCGCTCTTCAAAGTCGGCTTCCAGAACCTGATTCGCCTGGATTTCGACATGAAGACCCTCATGACCGTTGCGGTCATCGGGGCAGCCTTTATCGGGGAATGGGCGGAAGCGGCCATCGTGGTCATCCTCTTTGCGATCAGTGAAGCACTGGAACGCTATTCCATGGACCGGGCGAGACAATCCATCCGTTCGTTGATGGACATCGCTCCGAAAGAGGCACTGGTCCGGCGGAATGGCCAAGAACAGTTAATTTCGGTAGACGACATTGTGGTGGGCGACACCATGATTGTCAGACCGGGACAGAAGATTGCGATGGACGGCACGGTGACCAACGGGTATTCGGCGGTCAATCAGGCGGCCATCACCGGGGAATCCGTGCCGGTCGCCAAAACGGTGAATGATGATGTCTTCGCCGGTACGCTGAACGAAGAAGGCTTGCTCGAAGTCAAAGTCACGAAGTTGGTTGAAGACACAACCATTGCGAAAATCATCCACCTGGTTGAGGAAGCACAAGGCGAACGGGCTCCTTCGCAGGCGTTTGTCGATAAATTTGCCAAATATTATACACCGATTATCATGGTCGTTGCTGCGCTTGTAGCCATCGTTCCTCCCCTTCTGTTTGATGCTAGCTGGGAAACCTGGGTCTACCAAGGATTGGCTGTGCTAGTCGTAGGATGCCCGTGTGCTTTGGTCATTTCGACTCCGATTTCGATTGTATCTGCTATCGGGAACGCAGCGAAAAAAGGCGTTTTGGTAAAAGGCGGCGTGTATTTGGAAGAAATGGGCGCGCTGAAAGCCATCGCGTTTGACAAGACCGGCACCTTGACCAAAGGGGTTCCGGTTGTCACGGACTTTGAAGTGCTGAACAAGGGAATCAGTGAAAAAGAGCTGCTTTCTATCGTCACAGCACTGGAGTACCGCTCACAGCATCCCCTTGCTTCGGCCATCATGAAAAAAGCTGATGCAGAAAATATTTCTTATTCTTCGGTCTTGGTCGAGGACTTCTCATCCATTACCGGCAAAGGGATTAAAGGAACCGTCGAAGGAACCACGTACTATATCGGCAGCCCGATCCTCTTCAACGAGCTGGGCGCCGCAAGTGCGGATAAGAACTTGGAACAAAATGTCACAGCTCTTCAAAATCAGGCAAGACGGCCATGATCATCGGAACGGAACAAAACATCCTGGCGGTCATCGCCGTGGCCGATGAAGTCCGGGACTCCAGCAAGGAAGTCATCCAGAAGCTGCACGACATGGGCATCAAGAAGACGATCATGCTGACGGGTGACAACAAAGCGACCGGTCAGGCCATCGGCCGAGAGGTCGGCGTCACCGAAATCCAGGCCGAGCTGATGCCGGAGGACAAATTGAATGTCATCAAACGCTTACGGGCCGAGTACGGCAAGGTGGCGATGATTGGAGACGGCGTGAACGACGCGCCGGCACTCGCCGCTTCTACGGTCGGGATTGCCATGGGCGGAGCCGGAACGGATACCGCTTTGGAAACGGCGGATGTCGCTTTGATGGGCGACGATTTGAGCAAGCTGCCATTCACGGTGAAATTGAGCCGGAAATCCCTGAATATCATCAAAGCGAACATTACGTTCGCCATCGGCATCAAAGTGATTGCGCTGCTATTGGTCATTCCGGGTTGGCTGACCCTGTGGATCGCCATCATGTCGGATATGGGCGCTACCCTTCTGGTTGCACTCAACAGCTTGCGGCTGATGCGCGTAAAAGAGTAACGAAAAGAGGCTGGGACATAACTAGCCGGCTTTAGAGCTTTTTAATAAAAAGAGGGGTCCGGTCACCGATTTTCGGTGGCCGGACCCCTTCTTTGCACTTCCCCCGATGCCTTTGGCGATGAACTTCCGTAGGTTCACCGCCATGAGGGCGAAGCCGAGCTCGCGTTTCACGCGCTGTTTTCCCCTGACGGAGAAGCGGGTGAAACCCAAATTGGCCTTCAGATATCCAAAAACTGGTTCCACGTCCGTCTTGCGTCGGGCGTAGAGGGCACCGGTTTTCTCATCCGAAAGCAGCGTTCTCATCATATGCTTTTGTTCTTCCCAGGCCCCGTTCACGCTGACCTGGCGGTGTCTCCCCGGTTCGGCCTTCGTGCACAACTCTCGGAACGGGCAGCCGTCGCAGCTCTCGCACTCGTACACACGGAAGTCGCGGGTGAAGCCGTCCCGGTCGGTCCTTTGGGACTCATGGCTGAACGGGAGCCGTCTCCCGTCCGGGCACGTGAACGTGTCGGTCTCGCCATCGTACGCCCAGTTCGCGATGTTGAACGGGTCCTCGCGCCATTTCTTCTTCTGTTCCTTCCGGTACATCGTATGCGGGATCAAGGGCAGGCGCCCCCGGCGCTCGAGGATGTCTGTGTAGTTCGGCTGGCTCCCGTATCCCGCGTCGGCGACGATATGGGCGGGCAGGTCGAGGAACGTTTCGACCTCGTCGAGGAACGGGATCAACGTCTTCATGTCGGTCGGGTTCGGATAGACGTCATAGGCGAGCGTGTACTGACCTTCGGTTGCGATCTGGACGTTGTAGCCGGGCTTCAGTTGGCCGTTCTTCATGTGATCCTCTTTCATCCGCATGAACGTCGCGTCCCTGTCGGTCTTCGAGTAACTGTTCCGTGTGCCGAAGATGGCCATGTGCTCCTCGTATCGGCGTTTCCGGGCGGCGAAATCGGCGGCCTGTTTGTGGAGACGACGGGGCACCTTCCGTTCCGCACGCAATCGTTTCCGTTCGGCGACGTCGGTCGTCGAGGCCATCTCCTCGTCGATGGCCTCGATCTTTTCTTCGAGTCGTGCGGCGACCTGTGGATGGGCTACACTCAATTGGACATAAATGAAGAGGTCGATTAGACTGAAACAAATTATGAACACGAGGAGAACATTAGACATGACAAAGAGAGCGCACCGCGTTTAC
>NZ_QSGS01000026.1 GCF_003467445.1 Exiguobacterium sp. AM39-5BH | reverse complement strand
TCGACGTCGAAATGTATACCTTCCTACACTTTTTACTTATGAGAATGTCTCAATAGTAAGCTAGTAGTCGAATCATCTATTTAATCCTAGCGACTAAGCAACAAAACGCTTAAAACAATTCCTACTTTGTTTTATTACATCATATAAGAGATGACAGTAGTTAACAATTTAAAGCTGTATGAGTTCAAAATAAATACGACCCAACTAAGTACGAATCGAATTAGTGTTTTGAGAGAAACAATAAGCTTAAAGAAACATACAAAATGGACACGAATATATAGATTGACAAATAACGTTTACAGTTGTAAATTTAAATCGATTACAAACGTAAACGAAAAGAGAGGAGAAAAAATGCTTTCGAAATTTCAATTATCTGATTTGCAAATGGTTAATCACTCTACGCAGCCTGTAGTCTTAAAGTTCACCACCGATTGGTGCCCGGGATGCCGTCAGCTCGCACTACTATTTGAAAGCGTTGCTGAAGGATATCCAGATGCGTTTTCTAGACAAGAATATAGCCAATGAAGACTGAATAGCGAACCCAAAAACATAATGGTTGACAGACGACGTTTACGATTGTAAACTTAAATCAAACAAAACGTTTACGATTGTAAACTTAAAATTTGGAGGTTAGACAAATGGCTGGACATGTCGAAAAACAAATCACGGATTCAGAATGGGAAGTCATGCGTATCGTTTGGGCCCAAAATCACGTGACCAGTAAAGAAATCATCGAGGTATTGGAAAAGAAGATGAGCTGGAAGCCTGCGACGACGAAGACATTCATTGGAAGGCTCGTGAAAAAAGGGATGCTCTCAACCGAGGCCGAGGGGAAGAAATTCATCTACTCCGCGAACGTCGTTGAAGGTGACGTCATCAGAGAGACGTTACACGATCTACTCGATCATATCTGTGACAGGGATGTCGGTAACACAATCGGAACGATGATCACACAGGCGACACTGAGTGTACAGGATATCGAGAATCTCAAAAAAATCCTTGAGATGAAGGAAAGTGAAGCGGTGGAGGACATTCCATGCACCTGTACCCCGGGTCAATGCAGATGTCAGGACCATTCTTGTGGATCCAGACATTGAGTTTGAAATGATGTCATGAATGTAGTGAATAGGAGGAGACTCAAGATGAAAAAAACGATTTTAACGATTAAAGGTATGTCATGCGCTCATTGTGTCAACAAAGTCGAGTCAGCACTTGAAGGTCTGAATGGGGTTGAAAGTGCGAAAGTCAACTTAAAGAAAGGCATTGCAAAAGTGAAGTACGATGAAACACGACTAGATGTGAATGAATTTAAAGAAGTTGTGGGCGAGGTCGGTTACGAAGTCGAATCAGCCCAATAATAATGGAGGTAAGACGATATGGAGAGTAAGACATTTGCCGTGGAAGGGATGACCTGTGCGTCCTGCGTTCAGACAGTTGAAAAAGCAACAAAAAAATTGCCTGGCGTAGTGACCTCCAACGTCAACCTAGCGACTGGGAAATTGAGCATTCATTACGATGAGACGAAAATCTCGCCGCTGGATATTCAGACGACCGTCGAGAAGGCTGGCTACAAGGCCTCAACCGAGACCGAGCAAAGATCATTTGTCATCACAGGGATGACTTGTGCCTCGTGTGTGCAGACGATTGAGAAGGCCACGAGGAAAATGGTGGGTGTGACTGAGTCGAATGTGAACCTGGCGACAGAAAAATTAGTCATTCGATATGATCCTCAGCTGGTGACTGTATCAGATGTCGTCCGAGTGGTGGCAAACGCCGGATATGAGGCAAGAGAAGATCAAGAATCAGCGGATAGTCAAGATACCGAGAAAGAAAAGAAACTGAAAAAAATTCAATCGATGTGGAACCGATTTGTAGGGTCGGCGATTTTCACGATTCCATTACTCTATGTGGCGATGGGGCATATGATCGGCCTACCCCTACCGATGGCATTGCATCCAACGATGAACCCAGAATTGTTCGCTGTCTTGCAGCTCATGATGACCATCCCAGTGATGTTGTTCGGATGGAAATTCTTCTCCGTCGGATTTAAGACATTGTTCCGAGGGCATCCGAATATGGATTCACTTGTCGCCCTAGGGACGAGCGCAGCCTTCTTCTATAGCGTCGGTGCCACCATGGCTATCCTCTCAGGTTATGAGGGATACGTGAATAGCCTCTACTATGAGACAGCCGCAGTCATTCTCACGCTGATCACATTAGGTAAATATCTTGAAGTCCGGTCGATGGGTAAAACATCCGAAGCGATTGAAAAATTGATGGGACTGGCACCTAAGACGGCAAAGGTCGTCCGCAACGGACAAGAGTTAGAAGTATCAATCGACGAAGTCATCGTCGGCGACACGATTATCGTAAAGCCTGGTGAGAAGATTCCGGTGGATGGCGTGGTTCTATCAGGTAATACGTCTGTAGACGAATCCATGCTGACCGGTGAAAGTATCCCTGTTGAAAAAAATGTGGGTGCTCAAGTCATCGGTGCCAGCATCAACAAGAACGGGATCATCCAATACCGAGCCACGAAAGTCGGTAAGGATACAGCGCTATCTCAAATCATCAAATTGGTCGAGGATGCACAGGGCTCTCGAGCTCCTATCGCAAAACTGGCCGATATCATCTCCGGATACTTTGTACCGATTGTCATCGTCGTCGCGATCCTTTCAGGAATTGCATGGTATTTAGGCGGTCAGACCGGCCTCTTCGCCTTGACGATCACGATTTCAGTATTGGTCATCGCCTGCCCTTGTGCACTAGGTTTGGCCACACCAACAGCAATCATGGTGGGTACGGGCAAAGGTGCTGAGAATGGTGTGTTGATCAAGAGTGGCGGCGCCTTGGAGACGACCCATAAAGTCCAGACGATCGTGTTCGACAAGACAGGGACGATTACTGAAGGAAAACCGAAAGTGACAGATATCGTGACAGTGAATGGACATCAAGAAGATGAGTTGTTACGCTTGACCGCTTCCGCTGAAAAAGGGTCTGAACATCCATTGGGCGAAGCAATCGTAAGAGCGGCAGAGGACAGAATGATGCGTGTCATGGATATCGATCGTTTTGAAGCCATCCCAGGGCACGGGATCGAAGTACTGATCGACGGAAAAGTCTTGCTTGCCGGAAACAGAAAATTGATAAAAGACCGCGGCATCTCACTGGATGTCCTTGAAGGCGCTTCAGACAAACTCGCACACCAAGGCAAGACGCCGATGTATATCGCGATTGACCAACAAATCGCAGGGATCATCGCTGTCGCAGACACCGTCAAAGAAAACAGTCGTAAAGCCATTCAGAAACTTCAACGAATGGGTATCGAAGTAGCCATGATCACCGGAGACAACAAAGGTACGGCCATGGCGATTGCGAGACAGGTCGGGATCGATCGGGTACTGAGTGAAGTGTTACCTGAAGATAAAGCGAACGAAGTGAAGAAGTTACAGGCCGAAGGGAAGAAGGTCGCAATGGTCGGTGATGGAATCAATGACGCACCAGCCTTGGCCCAAGCAGACATCGGAATCGCGATCGGTTCGGGTACTGACGTTGCGATCGAATCTGCAGACATCGTCTTGATGCGAAGCGATTTGATGGATGTACCTACAGCTGTCGAATTGAGCAAGTCAACCATCCGCAACATCAAACAGAACCTGTTTTGGGCATTTGCCTATAATGTCATGGGTATCCCGTTTGCGATGGGGATTGTTTATCTACTCGGCGGGCCCTTGTTGAACCCGATACTTGCCGGAGCGGCCATGAGTTTAAGCTCAGTCTCGGTCCTGGTGAACGCACTCCGTTTAAAACGATTCAAGCCTTCGATGATCAAATAAAAGGAGGGAGTGGGATGGATACAGCCCTACAGCTCGAGCTTTACACGCGTCCGACGTGTTCAGATTGTCAGGATGCCAAAAAATATTTAAAAACAACCACAGTCCCTTATGTGAACAAAGATGTGGGTGCGAACCTTGACCTTGAACAAGAAATGGTAGTGATATCAGGGAATCGAATCGTACCACTGTTTGTCTTCTACAAAAAAGGGATGCTCAGAAAAAGAAGAGTAGTGAAGTACTTTGTTGGCTTCGAGAACAACAAAGAGGAGATTCTAACATTGCTACGATAAGCAACGATAGCTCACTCTCAGAACCTGTTGAAAGCGTGTCGCGCAATGAGGGACACGAACATAAGGTGGCGAGGGTGTAAAAAAATCGATACTTTTACACCCTACCCATGTATGGTAATTAAATAATCAGGAGGAACATATAATGAAAAAATCAACATTTCAGGTAGCGGGTATGTCTTGTGGATCTTGTATCAATAAGATTGAAGGACACGTTGGAAAGTTAGCGGGTATTGAATCAGTGAAGGTCAATCTTTCGGCGGGAGAGGTGGACGTGACGTTCGATGAAAGCCAACTCACACTTTCTGAGATTGAAACCGCAATTCAAGAGACTGGCTACGAGGTAACGGAGGCGACCGTTAAAATCGGTTGTTCTTGCTGCAAGTAATGGAGGTCGAGTGACGGTGCGATCAAGGACTACACAAAGGAGTGTTAAACGTGAAAGACCATGGACATCATCATATGAAGAACTTGACGGGAAATGAAGTGTCTGTAGAAGCTAAATATGAATTCGGGAACATCAGTATCGAGTTAAAGGATCAACATCAGCAAGCCCCGGAACTCGAAGTCAGCCATGAAAAGGAATTCCATTTGATTCTCGTGAACGAAGACCTAACTGAGTACCGACACCTCCATCCGTTTAAAAAGGGTGAGGGTCGATTCGAGCACCCCGTCCAACTTGATTCAGGGGCGTATAAACTCTTCGTGGATATTCAGCCTAAGGGACTGGCATATCAAGTGAAGCCGGTTCACTTACAGATTGATCATCAGTCCTCTTCCTCTATCGAATCGTCACTTAAAGTGGATGAGCGTCTGACGAAGACGATCGAAGGTCATACCGTCGAGCTGTCGATTGACTCTTTAAAAGCGCATGTCCCGACTGTCTTCAGCTATGACACCAAAGAAAGTAACCCGGAGCCATACCTTGGAGCACTTGGTCATGTCGTCATCTTGGATGAAGCCGGAGAACAGTTTATCCATGTGCATCCTTCTTCTCATGATACGACGGAATTTGAGACGGTCTTCCATAAACCTGGCCTATACAAGGTCTGGGCCGAATTCCAGTTCCATGGGACTGTGCACACCTATCCTTTCGTCATTCGTGTCTCAGATTGACCATGAGCGACCCATGGTTCCTCGTTGGGTCGCTTTCCTGTAATCGTTGTAAGCATAATTTTCGAAGGAGAGGACTCAGATGATAGAAAGTGAGCGGCTGGACACTCATGGTGATCGAAAAACCAAGATGAAATTCATCCTTCTACTCGCGTTACCAGCGGTTGCCGAGAATTTTTTCCAAACGTTGCTCGGATTTGTCGATACGCTGTTCGTCTCAAGAATCGGCCTAGCAGAAGTGTCAGCGGTAGGAGTGACGAATGCCATCCTCGCCATCTACTTTGCTGTCTTTATGGCAATCGGTGTGGCAGTAAACGTTTATGTCGCCAATAACTTAGGCGCAGAACGAATCGAGCGCGCGAGACATATCGCGCAGCAGGCCATCGTCCTATCTGTCGTGGTCGGGGTGACCTTTGGGGTCGTGACGCTATTTTTCGCTGAGCCTCTCCTGCGGTTGATGGGGGTGGAGAATGACGTTTTAGAAGCTGGTAGCACCTACTTCAAAATTGTCGGGATCCCATCGATCGTGATGGCATTGATGTTTGTGCTCAGTAGTATCTTACGAGGTGCGGGAGATACAAAATCACCGATGAAGGTGAGCATCGTCATCAATGTCGTCAATATTGTGCTCGACTATATGTTGATTTTCGGTTTTTGGATCATCCCCGAACTTGGTCTCGTCGGAGCGGCACTCGCGACCGTCATCGCCCGGCTCGTCGGGACGCTCTTATTGATGAACTATATTCGTAAGACGGAAGTCATCGCCTTCAGGAAAGATTTCTGGAGACCGGATCTCGAACACCAGTTGGAGCTCGTGAACCTTGGAAGCCCGGCGGCTATCGAGCGATTGGTCATGAGAGCCGGACAGATCGTGTATTTCGGATTCATCGTGGTACTCGGGACGAACACCTTCGCCGCGCATCAAATTGCAGGGAATCTAGAGGTGTTCTCTTATATGTTGGCATATGGTTTCGCGACAGCAGCAACCATTCTCGTCGGTCGCAACATCGGAGCGGGAGACCACGAGACCGCCAAAGAATATGCCAGATTGAGCACGTTCATGGCGATGGGCTTCATGTCCTTATTCGGGGTCGTTTTATTCTTCTTCGGAGGATGGGCAGGTTCACTTTTCACCGACGATCCCCAAGTCATCAAAGACATCGATGTCGCGTTAAAAATAGCAGCGGTCTTCCAGCCTTTCCTAGCAGTTGTCCTTGTATTGACCGGTGGATTCCAAGGAGCGAACAATACGAAGTTTCCAATGTATCTGACCACGATCGGTATGTGGGTGATCCGGACTGGGGCAGTATATGTATTGGCGATTCAGATGCAGATGGGCATTGCAGGAGTGTGGATCGCCATCGGTCTAGACATCGTCTTTAAGGCGATCGTCCTTTGGATTCAATTCAGCCGAGGGCGTTGGATTGTAGTGGAATCCGAACCGCAGAAGCCCTGTCATCCCAAAACTAAGCATGAAGACGTGCGATGTATAAATAATTATTAACACTTGGCTGAAATTGTAGGAAAGAGCAAAGTTGTTCTTTCCTTTTATCTTTTCTGAAAAAGTTATTAAAGGAGCCCGTCACGCCGATCTAAAGAAATCGAATCAGTGGTGAAAAACACACATATTTCATGCGGCCTATAGCTGCTCGATTATAAAAAATGGATATTTTTTTGTTCAGTATAGAAAAAACCTGGTCTTCGTCAAAAAAAACCAGGTAATTAAGAAAGTTATTGTTTATTCAAATCCATATTAGTTGTCAGTCGATGAATATGAACGGCTAGATAAGCTAGTTCCTCATTAGGAATTGTCACACCGTGCAACTGTTTAAGGTAGTCCCGTACTTTGAATGAACCATTCATGGCCTTTGGGTAGATGTTCGCAATCTGTTCAAATAGTTGATCGGATTCTTCATTCAATATTTTTCCAGCATAAAAGCGTTCAGCGAAATATTTCACATGTGTGATGAATCATGAATAATGAATATCTTCTTCATCGGATTCAATATTGTAAGCATATCGAATAAGGTTCACAATACTCCCAATCATCTTGGCGTAGCGCATGCCATCACGTGTTTCTTCTCTTTCTCCTTGCGCGTTGATAATATGAAAAGCAATATTTGCGGCCTCTTCATAGGTAATTCAATCTTGAACCGTTCATTCATGAGCTTGACCGCATAATTTCCAATCTTGAATTCTTGTGGATAATAGTTTCGAATTTCCCAAAATACACGGTTGCTGATAGTAATACCTTTATAATAACGTTTTACCGCAAAGTGAAGGTGGTCTGGCAGTGTTAAAAAGATACCGGCATTGAGCTTTGTAGCTAGCTTTTCCTCAGCATATGCAACGATTTCTCGAGTGATCTCGACGAATTCAGGAGGAATTTCAGTCACCAGTCCTATGAACTCTTTAATACGGACATCGTCAGTGGGTATGAACATTTGGGAGGCTTCAGGTGGAGCGACAACATTTCCGACTTTCTGCCCGAAACCAATTCCTTTTCCAATTAAAATGTACTCAAGCTTTGATTTGTCCTCGACAATCACGACACTTGAATTTAATACTTTTTTGATACGAATCATTCCATACCTCCGTCTTAATTCAAGTCAGATCATCTCCATTTGAAGCTATGACTTTTTTATACCAGTAGAACGAATCTTTTTTTATCCGTTCTAGGGTCCCGTTCCCTTCGTCGTCCAAGTCTACATAGATGAACCCATACCGCTTCTTCATTTCTCCTGTACTTGCTGCAATTAAATCGATTGGTCCCCATGCCATGTAACCGAGTAAAGGCACCCCGTCGATGGAAACTGCTTTTTTCATCTCTTCAATATGATCCCGTAGATAGGCGATACGATAGTCGTCATGAACTTTCTTATCTGAGGTGAGTTCATCAACGGCCCCGAGACCGTTTTCAACAATCATAAGTGGCAACTGATATCGATCATATAGATAATTTAAAGAATAGCGCAAGCCTTTCGGATTGATACTCCATCCCCATTCGCTTTGCTCCACATACTGGTTTCGATAGCCTGTCTTCACGCCATTCAAACCAGAGAATTCGAGAGGCGACTCCTTGCCGATAACGTGTGTTAAGTAATAGCTATATGAAATAAAATCGACAGGACCGCGATACAATGTATCGGCGTCTCCTTCTTCAAACGGCAAAGAGATATTCTCGCGCTCTAATTCTTTTTTAATGTAGTTCGGATATTTGCCACGACAAAGTACTTCACAGTAGTACTGCATTTTATGCATGAATTCCTCAGTTCGTTGGACGTCACCTGGGTCTGGGGAGTTCGGATATGCGAAGTGGCCATTATACATCATCCCCACTTTGTTCTCTGAATCAATCTCATGGGCAAGTGTCACGGCTTTGGCATTCGCCAACATGGATGGGCTACACTCAATTGGACATAAATGAAGAGGTCGATTAGACTGAAACAAATTATGAACACGAGGAGAACATTAGACATGACAAAGAGAGCGCACCGCGTTTAC
>NZ_QSGS01000025.1 GCF_003467445.1 Exiguobacterium sp. AM39-5BH | reverse complement strand
AATTTTGACTTGCTCAGAATTCGGGTGCTTTGTCGAAATCCCGATCCGAGTTGTGCTCACTGATATTCCAAAAAAATGAGCGACCACCTTCGGGCGATTGCTCATCATCATTCACCAACATTGCGTAAGAACCACTCCTATTTTGCATTACACACTTCGACGCCTTCCTGACCGGCTCCAAGAAGATTTTGACGACTTAAAACTTGTGAGCATGGATCTTCTTTGTGATGTGAAGGAAGGAGAACGCTTGACCCACCTCACCGTCTTTTTCAATACCAATATGATTCGACGGAATCGTCGTACATAAGAACAAAAATATTTGTATACATGTATACATGTAGATTTGTATACGCGTATACATGTATACATTTTTTAAAGTCGTCATTTCTGTAGTTTCATGAACAAGGACTGAACTGGCTCTGGACGGGGAATCGTTCTATAGCGAAGCGGAAGGGGGGAGACGTGATGGATGAGGGGCTGCTTGATGACTATGCGTTCGCTGGATTGGATCCGTTCGTCCGGACGGTGTTCTCGGAACTGATGGAACATCCCGAATGGATGCGTGTCGTCGACAGGGAACATTGCGTCGAGAAGGTCGTCCGGTTCGATGACGGACGGAACTCGCCTTACTTCCGGGTGCTGATCTATCTGGATGCAGAAGAGCGTCCGATCAAGAAAGTGTATCTATACGGGACATGGGTGGTGGCGGATGGAGAAGTCAGCTTCGTCGTCTCAGAGCTATCCAAGGGTGTATTCGAATATGAAGTGATGCATGTCCATTGGCTCATCAAGTATCGGTTCGAGGATTGGGGCGTGTCTGAAGACGGGGCATGGGAGAAGGAATGGTGATCCGGGCTCATGCGTGAGCGTCTAACGCCAGGAGGCGAAGTCGCTCATCGCACCGCTGCCCCCCTGACGGCCCGATAACAAGAGCTGCTGGCTCACCGCCGCATCTCTATGTTCCTGGCCCTTTCTAACGGGAGGCACGGAGCGTAAGGGCAACGTCAAAAGCAAGAGCGTGGGCGCGTCTAACGCCACGCGGAGTGGCATTCGAATCTAGGACAGGCCCAAATCGCGGACGCAATTCTCGACAGGATCGTACACGACTCCTATAAAATCCTGGTCGATGGCGAAACCTCAATGAGGGAACACCACGGGCTAGGGATAAGCTAAGATCTTGGCCATCGATGAGTCGATGGCCTTTTTCTTCATATTGACTCGCTCAGTCGTCCGCACTAGTGGCTCTCTGTATCCGCAATACTCAGCAGGACAAAAAACGCATCCTTCGAGTTTTTGAGGATGCGTTTGAGCAATGTGACTCTATTTGACTCGCGTTTATATTCCTACATATAAGCATACAACTGATGGTAGTTTCCAAGGTGGAGCGACGGAATGGACGTATCAGACATTGGAGCGGAAAGGATATATCATAAAATTGGTATTTTTCGAGCATATATCACAAGGTTGATGTTGTCGCGCGATTCAATAAAAACGAGTTTTTTCATCATGGATTAGCTCGTCTATATTATTAATTGTAATAATTAAAATTTATTATTTTACTAATATTTCGTTTTTGGGCATAGAATGATAGCTTCTTGCTGTCGTATGTGAATATATAAAGTATTTACCGGGCTCTTCAAAAATATAAGAAATTACATACAGTCCGTCTTGTTGATAATTGGCTTCAATTTTTTCGTGTTGGCTTTCCTCTTGGCCTTCTTTCCATATCTCGAATTCAACTTTATCCGCATCGTCTACTTTCTCGTTTCCTTGAGAAACAGTTGCTATAAGTTCAATAACTTCGTTTGCTTTTACTATTTCAGGATCTGTTTTAAATTGTACATCAATTAATTCTGGAATCACTTCAGGTCCATTATTGCTTACTGTACTTCCACAACCAGATAATACTAACAAAACAATCAACAGTGAAAAAAACCTTGCCATCTTTTTTCTCTCCTTTAAACGATTTAATATTAACATACACGAAAATGTGATGTATTGATTATTACATTAAAAGTGACCTGATCATGCAATCTTATTAGCTATCGAGCATAGACCCCATGTCACTTTTAAGGTTCAAGACTTTATAGAGCGTCGTATGCTCGATTGGTTTACTTTTCTATATAAAAAATAAAGAAATGTACATTTTATATATTAAGTTCAATTTTATATATTAAGTTCAAAAGATATTAATTGAACTTAATCCAAAAAGTTGGATCATGAAATAGATCATCTGGTGACTTCGACAACCTAGGTTTGAATTTGGACCTTCATATCCGTAAATTTATCATCGACCGTTAGACACGGCCTTAGTAACCTAAGGTTCGTCTCGACGTATATTGCCAGTTGAAGGTCATCAAAGGAGAGAAGAGTCTGTACTTCAAGATTGAATCGATTAAAGATTGTCTACCCATCCATATCGTTTTTAATATCTACATAGTGAATGTGTATGTCGCACCTGAGATTGTATTCCCCAGGCACTCGTAGGGGGGTGGGGGCACGAACGAAAGCTCATCCTAACTTTCTGAAGTTTTTCTTGCGAGTCAGTTAGCGTTTGGTCACCGAGACTTTAAAAGCTTTCGGACATAAAAATCGCCCCATAAAAATTAGATTATCAGGTCCAACTTTTACGGGGCATCTAATATTCTGTGGTCTAAATATTAAGTGATTTACTGAAGTAATTATATAGTGTTAAACAATTTCGCCTCTGAAATTCAGAAAAATTGGGATGGGTTGACTGTATTCCCTGCACTTGTAGCTGAGTACGAATAGTTTCCTCGATGGACTTCAAAGTGTAAATGAGAACCGGTCGAATTTCCGGTACTCCCCATCGCACCGATGTTCTGTCCTCGAGTCACACGTTGTCCGGCGGAAACGGACAATGAGCTCATGTGAGCATAAAGGGTAGTCCAAACTTGACCGCCTATGACATGCGTAATGATGACATGATTTCCATAAGGTCCACCCCAGCCTGCTCGAGTTACAGTTCCTGTTTGAGCAGCCATAATAGGAGTTCCTACTGGTCCAGCTGTATCTAGTGCATTATGGAAGCTGTAGCCATTGGCCCCGCCTGCTGGACCCCATCCTTGGGTTACGATACCTGAGGTTGGACGTTGAAAAACTCCGCCACTTGTTGGAGAAGCGAGTGAATCCGTAGTCTTTGAAGTGTTTACCACTTTCTCAGAGTTTGGTGATTTTTCGAGAGAGGCTTTATTCTCGCTGATTTCATTTTTTTCGGCACTTTTTGCTTCTGCAGCTTTACGCGCAGCCTCTTTGGTACGAATTTTAGCTTGTTCTTCAAGCCTTTGGGCTTCAATCTCTGCTTGAATTGATTTTTCTTGTTCTTGAAGCGTCGATTCCATTTGTTGCAAGCTTACCAATTTAGATGTGAACTGGATTTTTTCGGCCTCTAATTTTTTTATTTGAGCAGCCCGCACTTTAATTTTGCCGTTCAATTTTTTCTGACTATTCTCTAGCTCTTCTTTTTGACTAATAAGCTTATCTTTTTCAGTGTCCAATTCAGCTTTAGCAATTTGAAGCTTATTTTTTGTTGATTGATATTCTTTGAAAAGTTCTTGATCATTTTCTTGAATCGTCCCTGCGGTGATCATGCGTGAAACCAGATCACCAAAGTCTTTTGAACCAAAAATAAATTCAGCCCAGTTTATAGAAGAACCACCGTTTTTTTGCATCGTGACCATGCGTTCTTCCATCAATGTCTTTTGAGAGCTCATTTTTTTCTGGAATTCTTTAATTTGAGTTTGAATCTGAGCAATTTTCTTTTGGGTTGTCCGAATTTCAGCCTTCTTCTGGGTGACCTCATTGATAATATCCTGTAACTCGGATTCCAAGTCATTCAGTTTCTGTTCTTCGAGTGTGATATCTTGTTCACGCTGCTGAATTGACGTATTAGCTTTACGTTGCTCTGTAGAATTTTGCGCTTGCTTCTGCTGGATATTTTTTTGTTTTTCAGTCAAGTTTAAAGCGTAAGAAGGGGATGCGCTTTGAACTAACATAACACCAAGTAAAGTTGAAGCTATAATTTTTTTCATGGTAAACAATGTTGTTGCCTCCGTAACTTATCTCTATTATAAAAAATGCGTTGCTGGATAAAAGTATTCGTATCATGATTAAAACTCGAACCGGAATCATTGTATCAATATTACTTCACCATCTATATTTCTATTTCTTTTCATTTCTATGTCAGTTGTTCTTTTGAGTTTATTGTCATTCGAGTATATCAAGAGAAATACTTATAATGCCATTTTGATGAGGAAATGAATGATGACCACTGAATTTAGGACATTTTGTCTCAAATTCAGTGGTCAAATCGTTTGTTAGTATTTGTTTGGTGTTTATTTAGTAGTAACTCTTCATAAATTTATCAATTCCTTTGGCGGTTGCTTTGATCATGTTACTTCCCGACATATAGGAGCGATCTACTGAGTTAGCAATAAAGCCATATTCGATGAGAGTAGAAGGTACCGTGTTTCTTCCTACCACATAGACATCTTGTCGCTTAACGCCTCGATTTTTAAAATCTGGAACGTTCATGGCGATTTCTTGATTAATTACTTCACCTAATCTGCGGCTAGCGTTCGCATATGGATTTGTGGTGTACGCGCTAGAAGTAGGGACGAGTGCTTCATGACCTGTAGCGAAAGAAGGTGAAGAATTAATGTGGACGCTTATGAAAGCGTCAGCATCAAGCCTTTCTGATAGATTGGTCCGCTCAACAAGTGACAAGTATCTATCATTTGAGCGCGTTAGTTTCACTTCATAAAGCTCATAGTTTTTCTTTAGTTCGTCGGCCACACGATTAGCAATGTTTAGGGTGAGTACTTTTTCTTGAACTGTACCGTTTGAAGTCACTGCACCAGCATCTCCCCCACCGTGTCCAGCGTCAATTAAAATCACGTGTTTGTTAGCTGGAATCACCGGTGATTTTATAGGAGTTTTTCCGGTAAATGGTTGCACAAAACCAGATGATACGTAACCGACTTGATTGTTATATCGCACCTTGTACCAACTGGCGCTTTTCGATATGACAGAAATCGAAGTGCCTGAGGGAATTGTTGTCAAAATAGATCCGTAACGACTCGCTTGGTTACGTAAATTAAGATTTTCGATAGTAATATATGTTGGATAAGTGGATAAAGAATCCCCCGGTGCCACTTGCACTATATAATGTCGAGCAGGTGTGAATCCTGTAATACCGTTATACATAACTTTTAACCAAGAACCCGTTGTGCCCGATTTTCCTAGTACAGTCACTTCAGTAGATGCTGGAATCGTAATAAGGACCTTTGAGTTCACTAAAGACATGCTTGAGCGAATCTCGGTCGTTTGCTTACTTCGTGACTTCATAGCCGAGGGCGATATGGTTACATACTGACTTGCCACATAGCCTTGAGTCCCATTGTATGATACTTTATACCAAGGGCCTGAGGCAGCATGGTACATTAGTGGGCTGGACTTTGGGATAGTCATTAAAACGGGTGATTTGACAGATGGGCCCTTACGCAGATTTAGTGAAGTTTTAGTTTTATATATTGTGTTTATTGAACTGACTGAATTTTTAGGTATAGGTTTTGGCGTCACGTACTTCGTTGAGACATAACCGATTTTTGAATTAAATGAAACTTTAAACCAGGATTTATCTTCTCCATATACACCTATCTTCTTAATGGTTTTTCCTTTTGGAATCGTCAAAAGGACTTTGCTTTTTGAAGAGAACGAGGAACGCAAATTCAAATTTTCAGTTGTTATGAATAGAGATTCCTCTGCATGTACGACGTTTAGGACGTTAACACTAGTTAAAAGCTTAAAGGGATAGAAAAAAGAAGTTAATAAAGCCAAGGAAATTACTAAGCTTATTCGAAATTTATGTTTAGACTTCATAATAGACTCCTCATATGTAGTTTTTTTGGTTGTAAAGACCCATGAATGGTTTTTTACTATCTGTATGGTACTTATCCTTTAAATATTAGTCATTCTATGCAACGATTATTGGCTTTCGTCTATCTACAGTTAAAAGTTTTCTTGCCCTGTTTTAAAATGCACTATTATTAAGGGGAATAGACGTATTTTAAGAAATAAATTGGCCCTCCTTTCATCTGCATAAAAGTTTAGTTGCATGAATGTGTTAGAATGTAACTTGTTTGACTCATAGATTTCGTTTTTAGAAGTCCATGGATTCAATGTTGAAAAACTAAGGATACTCTAGTATTTTTAGCTATAATTCTGATAAAAGAAATAACGAATTTATAAAAGAGGTGAATTGTTTTGAAAACTAATCAACTATTGACTATTTTTACATCCGTATTAGTAATTGCAGTCTTAGCTTTTTTATTTTTAAATGATCAAAGTTCCGAAAAATCAAAGACTAAAATTGTTCAAGATGAAAAGATATCAGTTAATAATCAACCTACAATAGGTAAAAAGGAAGCGCCGATATCAATTGTAGAATTCGGAGACTATAAATGCCCTTCGTGTAAAGAGTGGGGTGAAACAATCTATCCTCAACTTGTAAAAGATTACATTGAAAGTGGGAAAGCTTCCTTTAGTTACATTAATGTTTTGTTTCACGGAGATGAGTCCACTTTAGCTGCCCTTGCATCAGAATCTGTTTACAAAAATCACCCAGAATCATTTTGGCAATTTCACAAAGCTATTTATGAAGCTCAACCTGACGTGCAAATACACGATAATCCATGGGTTACGGTGGAGAAAATGGAAGAGATTGCGACGAAGACTGTCCCTTCTCTAGATTTAAATAAATTTAGAGAAGACCTATCAAGTCGTTCTTCTAGATTAGAATCAGTTAAAATGGATGCGGCGCTCGTAGAAAAATACAATGTTACACTGACCCCGACGATTGCAGTTAATGGGGTCATCCTTGAAAATCCATTCGACTATACCTCTATAAAAAAACAAATTGAAAAGGAGCTAACCCAATGAGCGCTTCAGTAATAAACCGATATGGACTGTACCTCGCCTGGGTTGTTTCAATTACTGCAGTACTTGGAAGTCTATATTTTAGCGAAATTCGTGGTTTTATACCTTGTGAACTCTGTTGGATTCAACGTATCTTTATGTACCCAATAGCTTTGATTCTTGCAATTGCAGTTTTCAGAGAAGATAGCTCAATCAAATTTTATGTTCTCCCTTTATCAATAATCGGATTCTGTATCTCTTTTTACCACTATCTTGTACAAAAGGTGCCCGGCTTTTCGGAAGTCAGACCATGTGAACAAGGAGTTTCCTGTAATGCACAGTACATTGACTGGATGGGTTTTATCACAATTCCGTTTTTAGCGTTGACCGCCTTTTTTCTGATTACAGTCATTCTTGGACGAATCAGTACCAAACAGTAGTTTTTGATTTGGATTTGAAAAATGAAGAACTAATTGTATCAAATTGGTATGCTTACTAAAAAACAGCTTTGATTTAGAAAAACATGAAAAGCTTTTTGAAGTTGGAAAATAGATTAGACAATACCCAGTAAATAATTCAATTGACGTTTTCTTAAAACGTTAGTGTACTATATTGATTTTTTGAAAAAGCGTGACTACCTATCGAGTATGAGATCTAACTAGCTCTCTAATAGGTAGTTTTTGTATGGCTAAAAATAAGAAATAATCGCAAAACCAGAGAAAGTATCTCAAATCTTCAAGTATGTAGAGCTGATAGAATAAATGTTTTTTAAATTAAGTGTTGACGGCACAGCAAAAGTCTAATAAGTTATATATGAACATATGAACATGTATAGTTATCATGAGCGGAGGTACTGACTTATGGATGAACCGATTGAAGATACTACAGAAAATGAAATAGAAATAGGGGCGCAGATTGACGATGAGACTCTATTTATTGTATCTCAGACGTTCAAGGCACTTAGTGACCCGACAAGAATTAAAATATTAACCCTGCTATGCACAAAGGAACATTCGGTCAACGGAATAGCTGATCTTCTTAACTTAAGTCAATCAAACGTGTCTCATCAGCTACGTTTTTTAAAAAATCTTCGACTTGTCAAGTTTAGAAGAGAAGGAACTACTCTATTTTATTCAGAAGATGATCACCATGTCATGAACTTACTAAGACAGGCGATTGAGCATGCGAAACACCACTAAATATAGTAAGGAGAGTTAATCTTATGGCACATAATCATGCACATGATCATTCTCATACCTCTAACAAAAAGATTTTGATCATTTCATTCTTTATTATTTCGGCATACATGGTTGTAGAGGCGATTGGAGGGTACCTTACAAATAGCTTAGCACTTTTAGCGGACGCAGGTCACATGCTTAGTGATGCGGCTTCGCTCGCTATTGCATTACTTGCCTTTAAATTAGGTGAACAAATAGCGAACAATCGTAAAACGTTCGGATATAGACGCTTCGAGATTCTAGCAGCTGTTTTAAACGGGGTCACACTCATACTGATTTCCATATATATCTTTTATGAGGCCATCAATCGATTTATTCAACCACCTGAGGTCGCATCCGTAGGAATGTTAATTGTTAGCAGTATTGGCCTTGCTATAAACCTTCTTGTTGGATGGATTATGTTAAGAGGTGCAGACGTAGAACATAATTTGAATATGCGAGGTGCTTATCTACATGTTGTAAGCGATACGTTGGGTTCAGTCGGTGCAATACTGGCAGCGCTTCTTATCATGGCATTTGGATGGAACTGGGCAGATCCGCTCGCAGGAATCATTGTAGCGGGACTTGTTTTACGAAGTGGTTATTTCGTGACGAAATCCGGATTGAACGTATTAATGGAAGGTGCACCACAAAACGTTGATGTCGAAAAGGTTCTTCAAGTCATTCACAACAAGGAGGGGGTACGGAGTATACACGACTTTCATCTTTGGAGTATCACAAGTGGAATGAATGCACTCTCATGTCATGTTGTCGTTGATGGTAATTTACAAATCTATGACAGTGAGAATCTACTTCAAGAAATTGAACACGATTTAGCACATCTGAACGTTCAACACTCTACGATTCAATTCGAAACTCTTTCTCATCCTCACAGCGATGAATTGCTTTGCAAACTGAAGGTAGGGGAAGTAGTACATCAACATTAAAAAAATCACCTGTTGAGTAGGATTGACAATCAAGAGGAGGAGACAGCAATGCTGATTTTGGATAATAGTTACTTAATTTTGAGCATGTATAGAAACTCGATTTTTGGCAACGGAGTTTTGATAGATGATTGAATATATTTCTTCGTTAGAACCCCTTACTCAAGCATTGCTGGGTACTTTATTCACTTGGGGGATGACGGCGCTTGGTGCCGCGTTAGTGTTTATGACAAAATCAATGAATCAAAAGCTAATGGATGGGATGCTCGGTTTTGCTGGAGGAGTAATGATTGCCGCTAGTTTTTGGTCATTACTCTCACCTGCAATTGAGATGGCGGAACAAGATTCTCTTCCGGCGTGGTTACCAGCTGCAATCGGTTTCTTACTTGGAGGATTCTTTTTATCAGGTGTTGATAAAGTGATTCCACATCTGCATCCCACTTCACCGATGGATGAGGCTGAGGGTATAAACCCTAAGAAGAGAAAGCGGAGCACGTTACTGGTGTTAGCAATAACATTGCATAATATTCCAGAGGGACTTGCCATAGGCGTTGCATTTGGAGCAGTTGCAGCAGGATTCCCTTCATCATCAATCACGGGAGCTATCGCGCTGGCAATCGGAATCGGCATACAAAATTTCCCTGAGGGTGCTGCTGTGTCAATGCCATTGAGACGAGATGGATTATCTCGTCGTAAAAGTTTTTTCTATGGCCAGTTATCTGGTATGGTTGAACCGTTCGCGGCGTTGGTAGGAGTAGTAGCAGTACTCATAATGGAGCCTTTACTTCCGTTTGCGCTAAGCTTTGCTGCAGGAGCATGATTTTTGTTGTAGTGGAGGAGGTAGTCCCAGGATCTCAAGAAAATGGAAACAAGGACTTGGCTTCTGTTTGTTTAATGTTTGGCTTTACAATCATGATGATTTTAGATGTGGCTTTAGGCTAAAATAATTATTTTTTAATGGTTATCACTTTATTTTTTGACTGATATATATTCAAGATACTAACTATATTCGGAAGTGTAAATAATGAGCCTTAATTATATTTACTTTCAGTCGGTATTTTTACTGTTGGATAAATAAAAATACTAGAAGAAAAAATATAAAACCTCTTGCCCTGGCAATTAAAATCGTGGAGTTATCTATTTCATTCTGAAATTTCCTGAAAATTTTGGGGGTGATTTTGATAGAGAAGGAAAGCAAATTCGGAATTCAAGTGCTAGAGAAGGTGGAAGCCCACCAAGTCAGTATATACATCATTTTTTTGATGTTGGCAGTAATCTTTGGTCTATTGAATACAGAAGCTGTATATCTCGATATTTTTATTTCTCCCCTTTTAGGAGTTTTGATGTATGGGATGTTCGTTCAAATTCCGTTTCTGAAATCGAATGGATCTGCTACAAACATGAGGTTTGTGGTAGCTCTTTTATTAGGAAATTTTGTTGCCGTTCCTTTAATAGTTTAGGTTTTGGTTATCATATTTCTTCAAGATTCATCACTAATGCTGGGGGTGTATTTGGTGTTGTTAACACCGTGCATCGACTATGTGATTGTTTTTACAAAGATGGGAAAGGGAAACGAATCAATATTGTTAAAAGTAACACCGATTCTTTTAATTTTACAGACGATACTCTTACCCATATATTTATTCGTATTATTAGGAGAAAAGGCTATTAGTATCGTTAGGATGGGTCCATTTCTAGATGCATTTCTATTTTTGATTTTTATACCGCTTCTATTAGCGATAATGACACAATTGTGTTCTAAAAAGAGTTCTTTAGGTAATCGTATCATGAAAATGCCGCCATGGATTCCCGTTCCATTTATGTCTTTTGTACTTTTTGTGGTAGTTGCCTCTCAAATTAGGGAAGTGTATAGTGACCTCGGGACATTAATAGATGTAATACCAGTTTATATTTTATTTCTACTTATCATACCATGGGTGTCAAAGTCCCTTGGTAAGTTGTTCAAACTAGATATTGCTTCAAGAAGAGCAATTACATTTAGTATGGGAACAAGGAATTCACTTGTAGTTCTTCCATTAGCATCTATATTACCAGAGCCCCTATCAACACAAGTAGCTGTAGTGATCATTTTACAGACCGTTACCGAATTGTTCGGAGAAGTCTTATATATAAAATTAGTGCCTAAATGGTTCTAACAAATTAGATACATGTATTTAATTTCGCTTTCAAAAATTACGTCCTTCGATTGTTTATTAAAATATTAAGAACTGCGCTTAAGTTCTCAAGTATGCGTTGTTTACAATCAATAGGCAAAGAAATTTATTATATTGCAAAACGCTAGAGACCAGTATTATTCTAACAACTAACCTTTTTAAGGATGGACTACCAAGTGAGGAGAGATCGAACAATGGCGAGTACTGATAAGGCATCAAAAAATATCAAACTAGCATTTATAATTAATCTTGTTTTCTCGATTGGTGAATTTATCGGGGGATTTTTGATTAATAGTGTTGCAATCATGTCGGACGCCATTCACGATTTAGGTGATGCTCTTGCATTGGGCCTGTCCTGGTTCTTACAAAAATTTTCGAACAAAAAACCCGATCATAACTTCACTTTTGGATATAATCGTTTTTCCCTTTTAGGAGCATTAATAAATGCGACAATATTAATAATTGGATCTGTATATATTTTTACTCAAGCAATTCCTCTACTGTTTGAACCGGAGCATTCTAATGCACAAGGAATGATTTGGTTTGCAATTTTTGGTGTGCTTTTAAATGGTTTTGCGGCATTCCGTCTACACAAAGGAAAATCAGTAAATGAGGGAGTACTATCTTGGCACCTTTTAGAAGATGTTTTAGGTTGGATTGCCGTTCTTGTAGTAGGGATAGTTTTACTCTTCAAGGATATACATATACTTGACCCCATCCTATCAATTGCTATTGCGTTGTTTATATTAGTGAATGTGTTTCGTAATTTAGTTAAAACAATGAAAATACTTTTAGGTGCTGTCCCTGATGGTATTGACATCGATGAGGTGAAGCAAAAAATTGAAGGTATTGAAGAAGTGATTTCTGTTCAAAACCTATATGTCTGGTCAATTGATGGCGAAGATAACGCCATGAATTTACACTTAATAGTAGAAGAGATGAATCTAAAGGATTCAACTATTGTTAAACAAAAAGTCAAAAAAGTGACTTCAAAACTAGATATTAAACATTCTACAATAGAGTTAGAATCAAAAAAACACAACTAAAGAAATAAGTCATCCTTGCACCAAATCCACACTGAGGTTCGACATATGAGTAAAAATTCTATACTTCATACCGTCTGATACCAATAAATACTTTTCTACGTGCAAGGAAACTGAATATCGAATGAGGGTATATTTAGAAACCCCCTCATTCGTTTTTTTTTTGAACACTATCGAAATTTCGTCTCTTAAAATAGGATGTATTCGAATGAATGAATGATTCCAAAACGAACGTTCAAATATTTAGATTTAATTGTCATAGTTTAGTAGACCTATCGACCGGATTTTCTTTCCATACTTCGGAGAATATTCCGGTCAATGAATAAGGTTCGGCCTCGATTAAAACTGTCTGATGATAAAAAAGCTGACAATGAAACCTAAAAAGATGACTCGGGAACAATACCGAAGTCATCTTAAAGCCGTCTTAAAAAACAGAGATCATTTATTTTTATCATACCCAGTACAAATTCGAGGATATAAAAATGAATATTTTTGTTTTTTTATTCTTTGACATTCATCAGTCTTAAACTGTTCAGTGCTACCAGAAGAGTTGCCCCCATATCGGACATAATAGCTATCCATAGGGTGAGCCAGCCCGGGATGACCAAGAGTAATGCAATCGCTTTGATACTGATAGCGAACGCGATGTTCACTTTGATAATATTTAGGGATTTTCGGCTCAATTTTATCGTAAACGGTAGTTTGCTCAAATCGTCGCCCATCAGGGCGACATCTGCTGTTTCCAAAGCGGTATCCGTTCCAGCACCACCCATGGCAATTCCAACAGTAGAGGCAGCGAGTGCCGGAGCGTCATTTACGCCGTCCCCGACCATCGCGACATTGTCGTACTCAGCTCGCAAGCGTTTAATGACATTTAATTTATCCTCTGGCATCAATTCTGCCTGGATTTCGTTGACGCCAACTTGCTGGCCGATAGCTTTGCCTGTCCCTTTGTTGTCACCCGTCAGCATAATTGTCTTTTTAATACCCATATCATGTAGTTTCCGGATGATTTCTTTGCTGGATTCCCGGACTTCGTCGGCTACGGCGATAACCGCCAATATGCTTTGTTTCGTTCCGATAATCATCGAAGTCTTACCTTGCTGTTGCAGAGCCGTTACGGTTTGGTCCAGATTATTATCAATACTTTCAACACCTAGCTCGTTAAAGAGAAGCGGGCTTCCGATAAAGTAGGTGGTGCCGTCTATCGTTCCTTTAATGCCTTTTCCTGTGATGGAAGAGAAGTCCTCAACTCTGATAGAGGTGTAAGGTATGTTTTCCTCGTCCGCTTTTTTCATGATGGCAGAGGCCAACGGATGCTGAGAACGATATTCCAATGCCGTCACGATAGAAAGCAGTTCTCTCTCGTTTACCTGCTTGTTCGTGATTTTAAAGTCTGTGACGACAGGTACACCTTTGGTCAGGGTACCGGTTTTGTCAAATGCAATAGCTTTCAGCGCGCCCATTTCTTCCAGGTATACGCCGCCTTTAATCAAGACCCCTTTTTTGGCAGCATTACCGATGGCGGAAACAATCGAAATCGGCGTCGAAGTGACTAAGGCACACGGGCAACCCACTATTAGAACCGCCAATCCTTGATAGACCCAGGTTTCCCAGCTGGCATCTCACGTGCGGCCTATTACAAATGGTTGAACCGCACCGTATCGGTGCGTCAAGAAGAGAACGAGAAGCTCCTGGAGGACATTCGTCTACTCTATGACCAGGCGAACCGTACATACGGCTACCGTCGGGTCACGATGACAATCAATCGGCTACGCAGGCAACAAGGTCTGTCCACGTTCAATGAAAAGCAAGTCTATCGCCTGATGCATATCCATGGGATCCAATCGATCATCCGCGGGAAGCGGAAGAGACATAAGAAGTCGATGCCACAGCATGTGGCCGAGAACCTGATGAACCGAGAATTCGGTGCGTCTCGGCCGGACGAGAAATGGTGCACCGACGTCACCGAGTTCAAATATGGTACCGGGAAGAAGGCGTATCTGAGCGCGATCATCGACCTGTACGACGGATCGATCGTCGCCTATCGTATCGGAAGGTCCAACAACAACGGGATCGTCTTCCAGACGATGATGCCAGCCATCACGGGGCTCGCACAGGAGCGCGTCCGATGATCCATAGCGCCAATATACCTCGAGAGGGTTCAAACGCATGGTGGAAGACGCGGGACTGACCCACAGCATGTCCCGGGTCGGACGTTGCATCGACAACGCCCCGATCGAGAGCTTTTGGGGTACCCTGAAAGTCGAGATGTACTACCTGCGTGAGTTTCAGGCCTATAGCGAACTCACATCGGCCATCGAGACCTACATATCGTTCTACAACCATGACCGTTTCCAGAAACGGCTAAACGGCTTGAGCCCTGTCGAATACAGGTCTCAAGCCGCCTAGTTCGGTTTTCATTATTTGCCCTGTCTACTTGACGGGGGGCAGTTCAGTATCGTCCGACGCGAGATATTGATATTCGCGTGACGGAGGGCGTCGTGACACCTGAATTGAAAGAGGCGCTTCATGAATATGAAATTGAAATTGTCGAAGGGGTGATTCAGTTCCCACCCCGTGAAGACTTTAGGGAAAATGAATTCCGGCATAAGATTGAAGGGCTGTTCGAGGCGATTGATGTGTATATCCCCGACATTGAACTTTTAGCATGTACCAAGATTTTCTCCTCTCGCCAAAAGGATCTAGAGGATCTCGAAAAAACGAATCTATTGGCACTTTGCGATAAAGATAAACTTCTCGACCTTGTAGAGGAATACAAAGCAAACATGACGTGGGACAATCCATTTTGTAACGTGCATGACTTGAGTCGAATTTTTCAGGAAAAGGGTATATAATAAATCAAAAGAAGAGTAGAGGAGGGTGACCGATGTCAGACAGTAATCATGTACTTCTGCAAAGCGAGCTAGCGGATGAACTGAATCGTATGCAGGCAGGCGGGACAAGCTATCGCTTAGAGACGGCTCAATTGGCCCTGGCATTAAGTCGTCATGTATCGGTCCCTGAATCGCTACGTGACCGAGAAATGGCTCGCCAGTATGTTCGATCTTCACTGCATGATTTACAGGACGACCGGGCAGAGGATGTGGCAAAAATGCTTAGTATGGCAGCACGGCGTGCCTACAACACTCCTGAAAGTACGTTCTCGGTAGATATGAAAGTGAAATTAGAAGAAAAGCGTAATCGATTCAAGGTGCGTGGATTGCAGGTGAAATCTTAATTGGACCAAGCGGAGTCATTCTTTATACTCTCATGAGGTTATGATTCTACGTGTGAATGAAGCATCTTTGGTCAAGTCATTGAACATGTAGCAGACGATTTCTTCAAACCGTTAAATACTTTGTTTGTAATAAACATAAGGGTACTAGATTCAGTCACTGGTTGACTCAACCTAGTACCCTTTTCGTATCATTGTTTATTTTGTTGGGTGCTCCGCTCACGCAGGACCGCGAGCTCGACCTGTTCCTGTAACCGGTTCTCGAATGTCTCTTTCTCTCGACGGAGGAGCTGGACTTCTAAGTGCAGTTTCTGGTTCTCTTCTTCAAGCTGGTCAAGACGGCGTGTACGAGCTTTTAAGTCGTCGACAGCGTCCATAAGACTTTGATTTTGCCGATAGAGCTGGCTACGTTCATCTTCTAGCTTTTTCATGTCTCCTTCTAGATGAAAAACTGTTTTTTTCTGCTCTTTTAGTTCTTCTTTGTTAGACACACGTTCTGTTTCCAATGCGTCTTCAACGATTCTCTTTTCAGCGATTAGTTGGTTGATTTGATCTTGTAATTGAGTGAGTGCAATTTCATGTGACGACACCTTTCGCTCATACTCCTCTTGGAGTCGTTCAGCTTCTGCAATTACGCTTTGTTCAAGGTCATGAATGGTATTTTTATATCGCGCGTTGATTCGCTCATGTTCTTTTTGTTGCGTTTCTAGTCGAGTGGCTCGTTCATTGAACAGGGCAAGCACTTGATTCAGTGCTGCTTCGAGTGATTCGTTCTCCTTGACGACTAAGGGGTCCGGTGACTGTTTATCGGCCAATGATATTAATTGCTCGAATAATTGGTTGGTTGATATTTGACGTTGCTCCATTAAACGCTGAATATGTTCTTTCACTTCTTGTGACACGCGGAATGACGTCACCTTGGTCTCGTTTGATTCCAATTCTAATCCCTCATTTGGTTATTATTTTGTATACAGCATATGTAGTTCCTATATTTAAATCATTTAAATACAAGTTGGTAATAAAAAAGAGTCACTCATAAACTGGCACTTTGTGGTGTAGGAAGGTATACATTTCGACGTCGGACGAGAATGGAAGTTGCCTAGTTTTCCATCCCGCCAGGCCTTGTTAAGTTGCTCGACGAGTTCAGAGACCCGGAAGAACCTCACCTCATAACC
>NZ_QSGS01000024.1 GCF_003467445.1 Exiguobacterium sp. AM39-5BH | reverse complement strand
CGCTGAGCGCTCAGCGGGGGAGTTGTTTAGCGTCGGAACGCACCTTCGACATCTTCGGTCGGGACCATGTTGATAAAGACGGTAGGATCGGCGTCTTTACAGATGCGCGTGATTTCACGCACTTCGTGGCGCTGGGCGACCATCATGAGCGTCGCTTTCTCGACTTTCGAATACGTGCCGATGGCAGGCATGAGCGTGATGCCGCGGAAGACGTGCTGATGTAACTCCTTCGTCACTTCGTCCGGATGGCTCGTGACGATGAAGAGCGTCTGGCGCTGCGTATTCGTATAAATCTCATCGATGACTTTTGACGTCACATACAAGAAGACGATCGTATAGAGCGCCGTCGGCCATCCGAACAACGCACCAGCCCAAAGCGCGATCATCATGTTCATGAGAAACAAATAGACGCCGACCGAGTTGTTCGTGAACTTCGCTAAGATGAGGGCAACGATATCGAATCCGCCAGTCGAGGCACCGAAGCGAATCGTGATCCCAGAACCGATGGCGAGCAAAACCCCACCGAACACAGCGTTTAACAGTGGGTCATCAGAAAGGAGCGGTGCCTGCGGAAGCACGCGAATGAACACGGTAACGGCCGCGACACTGATCAACGTATGAATCATCATGTTCTTGCCGAGCATGAAGTAGCTGACGATCAATAGCGGTACGTTCAAGACGAAGAACCAAATTCCCTCCCCGAGCTCAAACGGCGTTCCCGCAAACAGTTGCGTAAAGATTTGGGCGAGCCCCGTAAATCCGGTCGAGTATACCCCCGCCGGAATTAAGAATAATGTCATGGATAATGCGACGAACACTCCCCCGATAATCGAAACGATTCCGATGCGAGCGTGTTCTTTAACGGCTTCCGTCAAGTTTTGTCTCCCCTTTCAAAAATGGCTAAGAATCAAGATAACATAGTTTTCTGGTGCTGCCTACCACAAAAATAATGGCATGTGTCCGCGCTTCTCATAAAAAAACAAGCCGGCCGAAGCCGACTTGTTGAGTTGGTGCGTTTGGTCACGCTTTCACCGTCTCGATTGTCACAGCATCGTTTGCCGGGACTGTGACGACATTTCCATATACGCGGATGGACACGTCCGTGCCACCCGTCTGTTTGATCGTCACTTGTTCACGCGTCGACGTGACCGTCAAGTGATGACCGCGCCAGAGCATGTTGAACGAGTATCCGTTCCAGTCTTTAGGAATCATCGGGCTGAACGTGAGCTCCGAATCGAGGGCACGCATGCCTGCGAAACCATGAACAATCGACATCCATGAACCGACCATCGACGTGATGTGGAGCCCGTCTTCCGTGTCATTATTATAGTTGTCGAGATCGAGTCGTGCCGAACGTTGGTACAACTCGACCGCCTTGTCTTCATAACCGACTTCGGCCGCAATGATCGAGTAGACGCAAGGCGACAAGCTCGACTCATGGACCGTGCGCGGCTCATAGAAGTCGAAGTTGGCACGCTTCTGTTCGACCGTGAAGCGGTCGCTGAACGTGTACAGTCCTTGGAGCACGTCCGCCTGCTTGATGAAGTTCGAGCGGAGGATACGGTCCCATGACCAGTTTTGGTTGAGCGGCAAATGTTTCGGATCGAGGTCTTTCACCAAAATCTGTTCTTTGTCCATGAAGCCGTCCTGTTGCATGAACACATCCGGGACGAGGTCATCTTTCGGATAGTACATCTTCGTCTGGATCTCGTTCCATTTCGCGAGTTCTTCGTCCGAAAGACCGAGCATTGTGACGAGTTCTTCAAGACGCTCCGGCTCTGCTTCTTTCAAATAGTTATATACTTCTTGTGTGTACTCGAGCGTCCACGCGGCAATCAAGTTCGTATACCAGTTGTTGTTGACGTTGTTGTCATATTCGTTCGGACCTGTGACGCCTAGAATCATGTACACGTCTTTATGCGGGACAAAGTTGACGCGGCTAGCCCAGTAACGCGAGATCTCGACCAATACTTCAAGCCCGTATTGACCTAAGTACGACTTGTCGCCGGTGAAGTTCGTATAGTTGAAGATGGCGTGCGCGATCGCACCGTTGCGGTGAATCTCTTCATGCGTGATTTCCCACTCGTTGTGGCACTCTTCCCCGTTCATCGTCACCATCGGATAGAGGGCGCCTTCCATGCCGACATTCTTGACCGAGTTCTCTTTTGCTTGCGGCAATTGGTTGTGACGATATTTGAGCAAGTTCCACGATACTTCTGGTTTCGTCGTCGCCAAATAGAAGTGGAGGCAATACGCTTCCGTGTCCCAGTATGTGGCGCCGCCGTATTTCTCGCCGGTGAACCCTTTCGGTCCGATGTTGAGACGTGAGTCCTCGCCTGTATACGTCTGATACATGTTGAAAATGTTGAAGCGGATCCCTTGTTGGGCCTCGACGTCACCGTCGATGCGGACGTCGGCGTCTTCCCAACGAGCGAGCCACGCTTCTGTCTGCTCGGCGAGAAGCGTTTCAAAGCCTTTTTCGAACGCCATCTCGACACGTTGCATCCCGATCGGCTGCAATTCCTCGATTTCATAATCACGGTTCGTGACGACCGAGACGTACTTGTACGCCGTCGCCGTCTCGCCAGCTGGTGCCGTGACCGTGAACTTATTAGCGACGTAAAGGTCCGTCGCGTCGAGCACTTCGCAACGTGCCCCTTCGACGTCAGCGATCATCGATGCCGTGACGTGCCAGTCGAGCTTCTTCGTTTTCGTTGTCACGAACCCGAAACGCTCTTCGACGCCGTGTTCGACCGGCAACCAGAACTTCTCGTCATAGTTCGAATCTTCGTTAACGACGTCGCCGTCCAAGAAAGGTGTGAACTCGACTTTCGCTTCGTAGTTGACCGGAGTGACGTTATAACGGATCGCCAAAACCTCTTTGTCGACGATGGAGAAGAAACGCACGACTTCGACGTTCGTTTCTTCCGTCCCATTCACGAGCGTGAACGTTCGTGTCAAGACACCGCGCTGCATATCGAGTTCACGCGTAAAGTCCTTCACTTCCCATTTTGCCAAGTCTACCGGCGTACCATTGATGGCGACACGAAGACCGATAACGTTTGTCGCGTTCAATACTTTTGCGAAGTATTCCGGATAGCCGTTCTTCCACCAACCGACCCGTGTCTTATCAGGGTAATAAACCCCAGCCACATAAAAGCCTTGGTGTGTATCATTCGAATACTCTTCTTCAAAGTTGCCGCGCATCCCCATATGTCCGTTACCGAGTGAGGTAATTGATTCCGCGAGGCGGTTTTCTTCCGGATGTAGGCTTTTTCCGTTACTTTCCATTCATCGACTGCAAACAATCGTTTCATCTGTCTGCCACTCCTTTTTCTCTACAAGGCTACTCGTCATCAGACAAACGATTTATGCAACCGCTTGTCTATGAAAGCGCTATATTTCAATCTCACTTCTCATTTTACACAACTCGCGCAAGAATGCAATCGTTTGCATAAAACTTTTTCTTCCTTTTTTCTTCATGATTTATCAAAAAACCTATCAGACCGCTAAACGGCCTGATAGGTCATGATGTTCGTCATTCGTAATCGCGTCCAAACGTAGCGTTCGCCTCATGTCCTTCAAACATCGGACTGTGTCCATCGTTGAATCCGGTGTCCGGTTCATCGAGAATTAAAGCATACCCACCATTTAAAATATCAACATATGCCTGATTGACGTCGTCGTCAGCAAGACCGAGATCGAGCAACGCCCGCTTCACTTCCCGCTCGCCTTCAGCCACACCTGCAAACTTTTGCATCCAATTGGCGCTTGCCTCTTCCACTCTCGCATTGGTGTCTCGTTTGACGAGAGAGACGTCTTGTTTGTCTCTCGCGACGACATATAAATCGCGTTCCTCATAGCCTCGTTCGGTCAATTGATTGATTTGCCGCCTCGTCCTGATACGTGTCTACAAATCGACGTTTGCTCATCGTTCCTCATCCTTTCGGATTGTCTGATCATCGATGATCACATCGGCTTGCCCGACTTCCGTCACTTCGATTTCTTCTTTACGGAGCGTTTCGGTCAGAGTTTCCATTTCTTCCGTCACTCGTTTCCGAACGATAATTTCTTCGACGACGACTGGACGCTTCACGACAAACGCCCGTTCTTCGATCACTTGAATTCGGAGATGGTCTCCTTCGTCAATCGTACGAATGCCCGACTGGTTAAAGTCGTAGTCCTCGAGCACATCCTCCGAACCGACTTTCCGCTCTACATGAACTTGTTCTCTTAGGACGGGGACTTCAATCTCTTGATCTGTTTCTGTGACGTGGCGATTGATGACGACTTCTCCCGTTTGCACCGCTTGTTTCTCCACGATCATTCGTTCTTCATGTAGAGAGAGCGTCTGTTCCTCAGTTTCTGGCGCTGTCTCCGTCTTCGGCTGCGCAGAATCGATGCGCTGCTCGTTTCGATCAGCATCAACGTAGAGAAAAAGCCTCCCTTGTTCGACTTCCTTCGCAAAACGATCCTGTTGTTCTGCCGTCAACCGCATACTTTTTAGCCAACGCTCAATTGGACGTTCACTGGAGGTGACTAACGAGGCGACGGTGCCCGGTTCATCAGTGACGAGCACATATAGCTTTGAATGACGTCGAACCGCGTCAGCAACGTCCGCTCGTTTGACGAGGACGTACATATCCTCTTCATCATACCCCTCTCGTTTCAAATCGACTGTTCGATTCAGCAACGCTTCAGGTTGGTCAAACACTTCTGAGATAATCGCATGTTTCATAGCTTTCGTCCTCCTATGGTGACAATTGGCGAAAAAAAGGATGGTCCCTCATAGAGAGCCATCCTTGTCGAGGTACTGGTCAATCGATTAGAAGCGGTCACGCTCATCGCGACGCGTGTTGTCATGATCGCGGTGACGAAGGCTATCTTCCCCTTCGATATGCGCTTCTTCTTTACGCAACGTCTCACGTACCGTTTCCGTATCTTTGACTTTTTCTTTGCCGACGACGATTTCTTCAGCCACGACATCTTTTTTCGTCACATTGACACGTTCTTCCGTGACCGGAACGCGAATCTCATCGCGGTCTGTCGTCGCATCGTAAGAATGTCCTGTCACTTCACGTTCTCCGTCGACGCGGCGGCGTTCTACATATACTTCGTCGCGCTCAACTTCAACGTCCACGCGTTCTTCACGTTCGACGACATCTTTCTCAACACGTACTTCTCCAGTCTGAACACGTTCTTTGTTCACAAGAAGACGTTCTTCATGTAACTCGAGTTTTTGTTCATCCGTCAAATCTGTACGGTTGCGGATGTCTTCATCCATATCATCGAAACGGTTAGCACCAATCCCTGCGCCAGTTGCGCCAAGGTTATGCGCAGTCATATTACCTGCCTCATTTCCTTCTGAACCATAACCTGCTGATGTGCGTCCGCCTTCGAACGTATCGTTACGACCATTATTGAACACGCCGTCATTCGTATCTAACAAGAGAATCATGCCACCGTTCTCGATGTCTTGGTGATAGCGTGCTGTCTCTTCTTCTGAGAAACCGAGTTTATCAAACGTATGACGAACTTCATCTCCTCCGTCTGCTACTCCGAAGAAGCGATCAAGCCATGACGCTTTCGTTTCTTTTACTTCTGCATCCGTTGAACCTCGAACCATTGAAAGGTTCGATTTATCTTTCACTACTACGTATAAATCGTCTTCGCGATGCCCTTGAGCACGAAGCTCATCAATTTTTGAAACAAGTTCTGATTCCTGATAGTAAGTGCCTACATAACGTTTGTTATCCATGATTGTATCTCCCTTTCAAATTCTTTATTTTTTGGTTGTTGGCTGGGCGGATTCGCATTGATCTGCCATTCGGCCGGTAATGTAAATGTTCCCCCATGCTTTCTTTTCAAGCACTATTTTCACATTTGTAATCTTTCTGTAATATTATGACTTTTGACCGATTGATTATTCTACTATTATATGTGTCTCATTTTTTACACAAAAAAATCTTCCGCAAGATGCGGAAGATTTTCGCTTAATCGACAACTTCTGTTTTCTTTTTCTGACCACACGACTGTCGAACGACTAAATAGTGCGGGACGATCACGCGTTTCCCATAGGGAGGTGCGCTATCACCGATTTGTTCAATCAAACAGTTTGTCGCCTCGAAACCGAGACCGAAGATATTAATCTCAACGGAAGTGAGCGGCGGGTTCGAATGCTCGGCGATATAGACGTTGTTAAAACTAACGACGGCCACATCTTCAGGAATCTTGAGACCCATTTCGCTCAGCGTACTGATTACCCCGAGCGCCATCATGTCATCACTTACGACAACGGCTGTTGGCGGCTCTTCTAGTCGAAGTAACTCTCGTACAGCTTTAGCCCCACCCTTTGTCATGAACTCGGCACGGGCGATATAGTCTTCCCGGACCGGGATGCCCGCTTCCATCAAAGCGGTCGCGTACCCGTTGCGACGATCTTGCGTAACGGCGAGTTTATCCGATCCCCCGATGAAGGCGATACAACGATGACCAAGATTATATAAGTGCTTCGTCACTTCCCGCCCAGCCAAGTAATTGTCCGTATCGACATATGTGATTGACGAGGCGTCCCCAAACGGCTTCCCGACGACAACGAACGGGAATTTCGTCTGACGCAAGTATTGAACGACTTTGTCATCTTCACGTGAGTACAAGACGATGACACCGTCGACACGGCGGCCTTGTACCATTTCGATGACACCGGACAAGACTTCTTCTTCGGTCACGCCCGTCGTCATATAGAGTGAGTAGCCGTTCTGATGGGCTTTTGTGCTAATCCCCCGTAACACTTCGGGGAAAAATGGATTTTGCAACGTTTTCGTCGCCGCGCTCGGCATGACGAGACCAATCGATTGTGTCGATCGGTTGGCGAGACTTCTGGCGTGAATGTTCGGATGGTACCCGAGTTCTTCCATCGAACTGCGTACACGCTCTTTTGTTTTCTGACTGATGCGCGGACTGTTGGCGATGACGCGAGACACGGTCGACGGTGCGACGTTGGCGTGTTTGGCGACATCTTTAATCGTGATTTGCATGATGCTCCCCCTTGCTTCCGTTAGTTCAAAGTTCCCTATGACAGGGTGATCAGCTTGCGTTCTTGCGACGCTTCCACATGACCAATCCAATCAAGATAATCGGGATGGCAATGACAAGGAGACCAATCGTCCACATGTTCACTTCCGATTCTTCGACGATGTAGGCGTTCGCGCTTTCTCCTGCGAGCTTGATCGTGAACGTATCACGTTTTTCCGTGACAAGTTGTGAGAATAAGAGACCACGAAGCCGTGTATCTTCCCCGACTTCGCTTACCTCGAATTCAATCTCTCTGTCCTCGGCGTTCATATTGATGGCGTATAAGGCGACATCATTGCCGTCACGACGTTCGAACACGGCCATACCGTCCTTCGAAGCGATTATACGCTGTTCCCCGGTCGCGAAGACTGGATATTCTTCTCGCAGCCGGTTCATCGTCGTGACGTATTCATGGAGCTCTTCATTTCCAGGGAAATCGGTCATGGCCCGGTTCGCCGGATCGGCTCCGCCGTTTTGCGCGTTCTCCGTCCCTTGGAAGACGACCGGCATCCCTGGTGATGCATACAGAGCAAACAATCCGAGGCGAAGTCGACGCTCGGCCGACTCGGCCCCACCGAGTTCTGCGACGTGCATGAATCGTTCAACGTCATGGTTATCGAGAAAAGTCGCCATTTGGTTCGGGTCGCTAAAAAACGTCTCGGCGTAGGTCGCGGCCACGTCGATTTCATCGACGTTCGCCGTCTTTTGCGTCATCGTCTTAGAGACACGGTCGTAAAACGTAAAGTTCGTGATGCTGTTGAAGCCTAAGTCGTCATACTCTGCGACGTACTGCGGATTCGGGTCGAACACTTCGGCCAAGAGGTAAAAGTCAGGATCGACTTTGCGAACCGCTTTGACGAAATCTTTCCAAAACGGCTTATCCACATGCCGCACCGTATCGAGACGATAGCCATCGATTCCGGTCTCTTCAATCCAATACGTAGCCGCATCGAGCAAGTAGTCTTTTACTTCCGGCTCTTCGGTTTTAAAGTCCGGCAAGTCAAACAACCAATGCGTCTCGACCTGCTCTTGATCGTTCCAGAGCACGATCGGCAGTTCGTCATGGAACCAATCAGGTCGTTCTTCGACCCATGGATGTTTCGGCCCAACGTGGTTGACGACGAAGTCGAGGATGACTTTCATGTCACGTTTGTGTGCCTCCTCGACGAGTTCCTGTAAATCTTCTTTCGTCCCGAATTGAGGGTCGATGTTATAAAAATCTTTAATCCAATACCCGTGATAACCATCCGGCATGTTCTCAAACACTGGAGTTAACCAGATGGATGTGAATCCGAGCGACTCGATATAATCGAGCTTTTCAATCACGCCGCGGATATCGCCCCCGTGAAAGGCTTTCGGGTCATTCTTGTCGACTTGGGCGTTGTTGTCCGGATTCCCATCAACAAAGCGGTCGACCATAATAAAATACATGCGTTCCTGTTCCCACGATGCTGCTTCTTTCGCTCCGACGACAGTTGGAAACAAAAGAAGCGACAGAAGAACGAGTACGACGCCTCGCCTCATATCGCTTCCCCCTTAAGTGAGTATTATCCTTTCGTACCACCGGCAGTGAGACCCGACACGAAGTAACGTTGGAACATGAAGAACAAAAGGACGATTGGGAGGGCCGAAAGGACAGCGCCTGCCGCGAACAACGTGAAGTTGTTGTCAAATTGTCGAGAAATCATGTTATAAAGACCAACCGCGAGCGTCTGTTTCTCAGGTGTACGAAGGACGAGCGATGCCAAGATGAAGTCGTTGAACGGGCCCATGAAGTTGAAGAGGGCAATCGTTGCGACAATCGGCTTCGCGAGCGGCAAAATAATCTGCCAGAAGATACGAAGGTGACCGGCACCGTCCATCCGAGCGGCTTCATCAAGCTCTTTTGGAATCGTATCGAAATAACCTTTCGCCAAGTACGTGTTCATCGGAATCGCGCCACCGGCATACAGCAGAATGAGCGCTGTGTGTGTGTCGAGAAGGCCGAGCATATTGAGTAACACGTAAATCGCGATGATGGCGACGAATTGCGGCACCATTTGCAGGACGAGGAACAAGATGAGCGAGTTCTTCCGTCCAACGAAACGATAGCGCGAAAACACATAACCTGTGATCGTCACCAAGATGACAGCAAGCGCCATCGTAATGAAAGCGATTTTCAACGTGTTCATATACCATAAACTATAATCGGAAATCGTTAAATCAAACAAGTTTTTATAGTGAATGAACGTCGGATTTTCTGGAATGATTTTTGACGTGATGGTACGACCCGGGTTGAATGACGTGCCGACCACCCATAGCATTGGATAGAGAATGATGATCGACGCAAGCGTCAAGATGACATAAGAGAACGCCAAATTGATTCGTTTTTGTTTTTTCATATCAGATCATATCCTCGTCTTTGAAAGATTTTGTCCGACGGAACTGGATGACGGCAAGTGTCATGATAAAGAATGACAAAATGAGCGTGATCGCAGCCGCAAGTCCGTATTGCGGGTTGGCTCCGAGAGACAATTTGTAAATCCATGAAATCAAGATATCGGTACCACCAGCAGTTTGTCCCGGTACAGCCGGTCCACCGCCGTTAAAGAGATAGATGATGTTGAAGTTATTAAAGTTGAATGTGAACTGCGTGATCAAAATCGGTGCTGTCGCGAACAAGAGCATCGGCAACGTGATCAAGCGGAACTTATCAAAGATGGTCGCACCGTCAATCGTCGCTGCTTCATATAAGTCACCAGGAATCGATTGCAATACCCCGGTCATGAGCGTCATGATGAACGGGAAGCCGAGCCACCATTGAATTAAAATGAGCGCGCTGCGTGTCGCCGTCGGATCGGTCATCCAGTTGATCGGATCTAGTCCGAACGCCGGAAGGATCGTCGTGTTGAACACACCGAACGATTCGTTGAACATCGAACGGAAGATCAAAATCGTGATGAACGCTGGAACAGCCCACGACAAGATTAAAATCGAGCGGAACAAGCGACGGAAGCGAAGACCTTCTTGGTTCAAGAGAACCGCGAGGAAAATCCCGATCGCAATGACCCCGACTGTCGAAGCGACCGTCCAGACGAGTGTCCAGCCGAGGACGCCGACGAACGTATCGCGCCAGATGTCGATTTCAAAGATTCGCGTGAAGTTTTCAAATCCAATCCACTCGACAAGTTTCGCCGGTGGAGCGTTGTTATAACGATAGTTCGTGAACGCGATTAAGAATGTGAAGATGAGCGGTAACACGACTGTGAAGACGAGCAAGATGAGCGACGGGATCAACATCAAGTATGGGAATCCGTGGTCGCGCAAGTTGCGAAGCTGCACTTGGAACGTTGGTACGTTTAGGTGCTGATCACGAATGCGACCGACTCGGTAAGCGTCACGAATGTTCCAGACGTAGAACGCGATTCCGAAGAAAAGTAAGATTAAAGCGACAATACCTTCTACCATCAAGAAGATAGAATGGTCGTTACGAGGTCCTGCCACTTCGCCAAGCGTGATCAATCCCCAAAGTCCGCCACGGTCGCCAGGTCCAGCGCCTGCTCCTTTGAAAAAGAGATCGTAGTTTACTGCAAAATAAGACATGATGACGATAAAGAAAGCGACAGCTTTCGCTTTTTGATTGTTATAGAATTGACCGGCTCCCGGAATGATCGAGAGTAATGCGGCGTTCCGAGCATGATTGGTCGGTCGGTCCGGCCGTTGTTCCGGCGTTTTAGGGTTCGCAATTGAAGCCATCCTCAATTTCTCCTTTCAATTTGAGCAAATCAATCGAGCAAGCGTTTGCTCAATTCTAGAAAATGAGGGGGAACGCCAAACGGCGTACCCCATCATCTCTTGTCCTTATTGGTTGTTCGCTTGGATTTGTTGCTCGATGACTTTAACAGCATCGTCAGCTGATTTTTGTCCATCTTGCTTGCCAGTTGCGACGAGCTGAAGCGCTTGTGCCATCGGCTCCCAAACTTGTCCCATTTCAGGAATGTTAGGCATTGGGATTGCGTTCGTTGCTTGATCGAATACCGCTTTCGCAACTTCGTTCGATGTGATTGACTCGTTCGACTCGAGTGCTGCTACTGGTGGGATCTCGTTGTACGCTTCGAACATTTTCAATGCGTTCTCTTCGTTTGTAAGTTCTGCGAGGAACATTTCAGCCCACTCTTGGTTTTCTGTGTAAGCAGAAAGTGCGTATGTCTTCACGCCCATGAACGTCTTGATTGGCTCACCGTTTGGAAGTGTCGGCAATGCAGACGCTCCAAGGTAATACCAGCATCTTGGTAACCAGCTACGGCCCATGGTCCGTTCATGACTGTGTGTGCTTTCTTCTCAGTGAAGAGTTGGTCCATCGCTTGGCCGCCAGACTCGCCGATCAATCCTTTAGGGAAGAGACCTTCTTGATACCATTTGCCGATGTAGTCGAACCCTTCAACTGCGCCTTCATTGTTCAAACCGATGTCTGATGGGTCGAGCGCGCCGCCGTCTTCTTTGAAGACGTAACCGCCGAAGCCAGCCACTACACCGTGTGCGAAGTAGAAGTTATCCCAAAGACCGAGGAACCCGTACTCGCCTTTGTCTTTAAGATCTGTAGACAACTTGTAAAGGTCATCCATTGAAGTTGGAGCTTCTGATACCAAATCCTTGTTGTACATGAGGACTGGTGTTTCAACTGATTTCGGATAGCCGTAAGCTTTTCCGTCGAACATGACAGCCGATTTCGAAGCGTCAGTGAACGAATCGAGCGCGCCTTCGTCAGCGAGCGGTGCCAAGTGACCTTGGTCAGCGATTGTTCCGATTTGGTCATGTGGTACGAGAACGATATCAGGACCTTTTCCAGCCGGGCCATCAAGCGCCAACTTGTCCTTTTGATCCGTCATTTGGACTTCAACGACTTCAACTGCGACGCCGTGTTCTTCTTCAAACGCCTTCGCAACTTCTTTCGTCGTTTCCGACTTTTCAATATCTTCCCAAATTACGATTTTTTCTGGCTTGTTCTCGCTAGTCGAACCGCCTTCGTTAGTAGAACCGCTGTCCGTACCGCCACCACATGCAGCAAGTGCACCGAAAGCGAATACTGCTGTTGAAAGTCCTGCTACCATTTTTTTCATCTTCATGATGAAAAACCTCCCCAAGGAAATAGTATGGTCAGATTTGCGCAAACGCACTTGGCCGCCTGATTTAAACAACTCCGCTACAGAATCAGTAAGTTAGTGAAAACGTTTGCATCCTCACCTCAACTTTTATTATACAGTTGTGTAAGCGTTTTACAAGTCTTTTTTTCGCTTTTTTTTATTGCGGTTGCCCCATTTATCTCTTTTTGAATTTTTTATGGTCTTATTTCGTAAAAAACGAGGAAATGAACGATTGACAAAATGAAAACGCTTTATTACCCTTTGCTTGAGCAAACGTTTTCACAACTGTTGTTTCTTTTCTGAATAGACAGTGTAAAATGATTATAACCCTTAATAGAGAAAGGAATTTAAACCAATGATTAAAGAAGCCATCTATCACCGCGCCATGTCCCCTTTCGTGTACAAGTACGACCGAGAAACGATACATATCCGGTTCCACACAAAAAGAAATGATATCCAATCCGTTGACTTAATTTGGAACGACCCATATGACTGGCACTCGGAAGATCCGACCATGTGGAACTTTGATCCGAACAAGCCGAGTTTCTGGCGTACGTTCGAGACACCGATGGAAAAGATTGGACACGACGACCAATACGACTACTGGTTCATCGCCATCAAGCCGCCGTTCCGCCGACTCCGTTACGGTTTCCGCCTCCATGACGGGAACGAGACGGCCGTCTATACGGAAAAAGGTTGGTTTGAAGACAAACCGCTCGATGACACAGGCTACTATTTCTGCATCCCGTTCATCAATCCGGTTGACATCTTCCACGCCCCGTCATGGGTGAAGGACACGGTCTGGTATCAAATCTTCCCAGATCGTTTTGCCAACGGCGATGAATCGCTCAATCCAGAAGGCACGTTGCCTTGGAACAGTGCCGAGCCAACGACGACAAACTTCTTTGGTGGCGACTTCCAAGGGATCATCGATCATATCGATCATCTTGTGGAGCTCGGGATCACCGGGATTTACTTCTGCCCAATCTTTAAAGCGACGACAAACCATAAATACGATACACTCGATTATATGGAAATCGATCCACAATTCGGTACAAAAGAACAATTCAAACAACTCGTCGACTTATTACATGAGAATGGAATCAAGGTTATGCTTGATGCCGTCTTCAACCATGTCGGCTACAATCATCCATGGTTCTTGGACGTCGTCGAAAATGGACCGCAGTCGGACTACCGTGACTGGTTCTATCTACGCGACTTCCCGATCGAGACGTCACCGATGCCGAACTACGATACGTTTGCCTTTGAGAAAAACATGCCGAAAATCAATACGGAGCACCCAGAATTAAAAGCCTATCTATTAGATGTCGCTCGTTACTGGATCGAAGAATTCGGAATCGACGGCTGGCGACTCGACGTGGCAAACGAAGTCGACCATGCGTTCTGGCGTGATTTCCGTAAAACGGTGAAAGAGGCAAATCCTGAAGCATACATCCTCGGCGAAATTTGGCATGATGCCCAACCGTGGCTCCAAGGCGACCAGTTCGATGCAGTCATGAATTATCCGTTTACAAACGCGAGCCTTAACTATTTCGCCCTTGACCGGACGACGGCGTCCGAGTTCCGTGACGAATTGACGCGTGTCGAGATGATGAACACGATGAATGTGAACGAAGTGACGTTCAACTTGATTGACTCGCACGATACACCACGTGCCCTGACACGAGCGAAAGGGCATAAAGGGAAGTTCAAGTTACTCATGACGTCGATGCTCACGTACACCGGTAGCCCATGCATTTACTATGGAGACGAGATCGGTCTCGAAGGAGAGCAAGACCCTGGTTGCCGTCGTTGCATGCCGTGGAACGAAGCCGAGGAAGATCGCGAATTGTTCCGCTATGTACAGAAATTGATTCGACTCCGCAAAGAGCACCCGGTGCTCGCGAACAGCGGGTCATATCGTTTCAATCTCGTTGATGACAATGACAATGCCCTCATCATCGAGCGCGGTACAAAAGACGAGACGTATTTGATATACTTCAATAACTCAGATTCCGTGTCGAAGCTCAACCCGCTCGGCCATACCGGAAGCGCCTATGACTTGCTCCATGATCGTGACGTGGACTCGCTCGAAGTCGACCTAGCTCCATATAGCGCCGCGATTTTAAAAATGAAATAAATTCCGTTTCACACCCGTTTCGGCGGGTGTTTTTTTTGTTGAAAATAATTTGCCAAATCTCTTTCTTTTTCATTTCAAAAGGAGTAACATGACCCTTGTGATTTTGATAACGTAAATATTTCATAGAGAGAATAGTAGAATTAAAGGGAGAATACAAATGCCGAATAAAAACACTGAACAACTGAGTTTGTTTAAAATATCGTGGCCGATTTTTATCGAACTCGCACTCCACATGGGGACCGGAATTATCGCCACACTCATGCTCGCTCATTACTCTGATGCCGCTGCTTCCGCCGTCGGCGTCGCTAACCAAATTTTGAACGTCTTCTTAATCGTCTTCAGCGTGACCTCGGTCGGTGCGACCATCTTGATCGGTCAAGCGATCGGCGCCAATCGGATGAAGAAGAGCCGCGATTTCGCCCGTTCTGCCGTCAGCTTGAACATGTGGCTCGGCGTGATTATGGTAGCCGTCGTCTTCTTGTTCGGAGAGACGTTCCTCCGTTTGTTCGGTCTATCGGATGAGCTATTCGGCCACGGTCTTTTGTTCTTGCAAATCGTCGGCTTGTCGCTCTTCACGGAAGCGCTCATCATGGCGCTCAGCTCCATACTTCGGAGTCATGGGATGACGAAGCACGCGATGCTCGCGACACTTCTCATCGATCTCATCACGGCCGTCGGCGCCATGCTCGCCGTCACAGGATGGTTCGGTCTCCCGGTCACAGGTGTCGCCGGCGTCGCTTGGGCCATCGTGATCGCCCGTTTCTCGGCGATGGTGCTCTTGTTCTTGATCGTCAAGAAACGGCTCATGCTTCGCTTCCCACTCAAGGAATTGATTCGTCCGAAGCGCGACGACATTAGCGCCTTGCTTCAGATTGGGGTCCCTTCGGCCGGGGAGAACTTATCGTATCAGTTTTCGCAAATCGTCATTACCGGCTTCATCGCCACGATGGGTGAGGCTTCACTCGCCGCGAGGGTATATGTCATGAACTTGTCGATGCTCGCCTTCTTGTTCACGGTCGCAGTCGCTCAAGGAACGCAACTGTTGATCGCCCGCGACGTCGGGGGGAAACGATTCAAAGAAGCGTATACCCGTGCCGTCAAGACATTGAAGCTCGCCATGTTCGCTTCACTCGTGGCATCGCTCGGACTCGCCGTCTTCGGCAAGTCGTTGCTCGGCCTGTTCACATCGAACCCGGACATCATTGCCGTCGGCGTACCGATTTTATGGGCGACGCTCATCCTTGAACCAGGTCGGGCCATGAACATCGTCTTGATGGGCTCACTCAAGTCGGTTGGGGATGTTCGCTTCCCGGTCATCATCGGCATCGCCTCAATGTGGGGTGTTGCTGTCGTGTTCAGTTATTTGTTCGGGCTTCAGATGGGACTTGGCATCCTCGGGATTTGGCTTGCCTTCTCACTCGACGAGTGGTTCCGCGGTTTCTTCGCCTTCCGGCGTTGGAAATACGGGACGTGGCAACAAAAAGGCTTCCAGTTCGAACCGAAGCCAACTTCATAAATCGAGTAGGAGGAAGTGGTTAACTCCCGACTTCTCGCCATAAAGAACACCCCCCAATAGAAGAGGGCACTGAAAAACTTCAAATGATTTTAAACAGAGGAGCGTCGTCCCGAACGGGACGACGCCCCTCTGTTTTCCTTTAGATAAACAGATTTGTTATTTCATCTGTCTACCTATTAGGGAGCATATCAGTATCGAAGAATGTCTTTTCTCATTTGTTCACATGATCCGTTGACTGTGTCAGAAAACAAAACGTCTATTAGAGTGGGAAGGAATCGGGCTCCTTGATAGAATAGAAAAGGTTTTTTATGTATTGGGACGTCTTCTCTGAAATTCATTGTACACCGCATCGCCCGCTCGATAGCCGATAGTGTCTAGAACCATCAGAGTGGCTCCGTCGACTTTCTTCGGTATATAGATGATCCGGATGCCGGCACGAAGTATCTTGATATAGACATAATCCGAATACTTCCCGTGAATCGGATTTGCAGTCCCATCTGGGGGCGCGAAGATGCCTTGACAGATTTGACGTTCGATATAGCCGGCAATCTCTTTATGGCGTCTTTCACGATAGAAATGATCGAGGTCACCTTCTGAGAAAGAGGTGACTCGATGGTTACATCGTAATGAACTTTCATTTGCTCGAAGAATGTGAACCAGAACTTCTGTGCCTTGGCGATCATCGAAGGTCGCCCTCCTCTTCTTGAAGGGCAATCGGCATATAAACATCATCTTCATCGAGATCGACGCCCGGGACGTCTTTTAACGCGTAAGACTTGGAACCCAGCTTTTGACGACGTTCAAACTCATCGAAGACGGACGCATCGATGAATTGGTTAAACCGCTCCTCAAGGGCCATCAAACGTTCCGCGTTTGCGACAGACATGAGAACAATCTCTTCCTCTTCTCGAGGACTTCTCACCACAAAGACTTGTGAAGGATCATTCTGGATTGCGACTTTGACACGGGTGAATCCATCCTTACGCTTCAAGTCTGTAGGGGTGAGCGTATTGCGATGTTCGATAATCATTGAATTTCCCCCTTTTAAAGCGTCACTTTAAGTGTCACTTCTAATGTAGCTTGATTTTAACATGAATAATCGGGTCTAGCAAAGAAGACCTGCCGAGGAGGACGAGCGATTCTCACTCCTTGATTTTGATGACCATGATGTCCATAAATACCAGCCAGCCATATCTGGTGCTGAAACTTTTAGTTGCCATCAGATTCATCTTTATACATTCCCGACCGCTTTCTCAACCTGACATGCTCGATCAACGCCTGCACCTTCGGGTTTAACTTGAGCTGACTGATCTGATGTTCGTTGAAGATGATTTTACTCATGGATGCGTTCCCCCGTCTGAATGAATAGGTTTATTATATCGATTCGACCGCACGCAAAAAAACCTGAATGAGCACTTTTGATCAAGTGTCTATCATTCAGAGTTCAGTTCACACTCCTTCATAGGGACGATTTTTAAATATTTATTTAGTGGGATGAATAGGATCAATTTTTTCAGGAAGGTGATTTTGTGACCCATTACTAACACTACCTTTTGCATCTATACTTGGTGAAAAACTGAAAACTGTCATAATTGTCATGATAATCAATATTTTTTTTACCATCTGATCATCTCCATAGATTCTTCATTTTGATGAAACGCTACTAATAATTTCTGATATAGATTCTTCATTTTGATGAAACGCTACTAATAATTTCTGATATTTAGAATGATTTTTATTTTTATAATA
>NZ_QSGS01000023.1 GCF_003467445.1 Exiguobacterium sp. AM39-5BH | reverse complement strand
AGAAAGACCCCTCAGAGACGATGAGGTAGATAGGTCATGGGTGGAAGCACGGCGACGTGTGGAGCTGAATGATACTAATCGGTCGAGGCTTTGATCTAGTCTAATGGTTTGCATGAATGGATGAGTCTTCAGTTTTGAGAGAACGATCTCTCTTGTCTGGTGGCGATAGCGAAGCGGCCACACCCGTTCCCATGCCGAACACGGAAGTTAAGCGCTTCAGCGCCGAAAGTAGTTGGGGGTCTCCCCCTGTGAGGATAGGACGTTGCCAGGCCAACGCGAAAGACGATCGAGCATCCGCTCGGTCGTCTTTTTTGTATTTTCTATTTCAAACATCGATTCTTTTACGACACAAATCATCTATTTCCGAACGTTATTAGATGAGAATAAATGAAACGAACACAATTCTGAACTTTCTGAACATCGTGAATTGAATTGCACTTTCGGCTTATACCTGTTACCATTACAGAAATATTTCGAAACAAAGATTCGGGTCCGATAGGGAAAGGGGCAATCGATTTTTATGTGGGAAAACAAGTTTGCAAAAGAAGGTTTAACGTTTGATGACGTGTTACTCGTGCCGCGCTTTTCAAATGTCTTGCCAAGAGATGTGAGTTTGAGCACTAAACTTTGTGAAGGTCTTGAGTTGAACGTACCCATCATCAGTGCAGGTATGGATACGGTCACAGAAGCTCCGATGGCTATCGCCATGGCACGCCAAGGTGGTCTAGGAGTCATTCATAAAAACATGTCGATGGAGATGCAGGCGGAGCACGTCGATCGCGTTAAGCGTTCAGAGAACGGCGTCATCACAAATCCGTTCTATTTGACGCCGGAGCGTCAAGTGTACGACGCAGAGTACTTGATGAGTAAATACCGTATCTCGGGAGTGCCAATCGTCAATTCAGAGACGGAGCGTAAATTGATCGGCATTTTGACAAACCGTGACCTTCGCTTTATTAAAGATTACTCGACGGTGATTGCGGACGTCATGACGACGGAAAACCTCGTCACGCAAAAGTAGGGACGTCCTAGAAGAAGCTGAGCGCATCCTTCATCAACACCGGATTGAGAAATTGCCGCTCGTCGACGATTCAGGCGTGTTGAAAGGACTCATTACGACAAAAGACATTGAGAAAGTCGAACAGTTCCCACATGCTGCAAAAGACAAGCAAGGTCGTTTGCTCGTCGCAGCTGCCGTTGGTGTCACGAAAGATGCCGCATCACGTGCTCAAATTCTGGTTGATGCAGGTGTCGATGCATTAGTCGTTGATACGGCTCACGGACACTCAGCCGGTGTCATCGAGAAAGTGAAAGAACTTCGTGACATGTTCCCGACGCTTCCAATTATCGCTGGAAACGTGGCAACAGCTGAAGCGACGCGGGCTTTGATTGAAGCCGGAGCATCGGTCATTAAAGTCGGGATTGGTCCAGGATCAATCTGTACGACACGTGTTGTCGCCGGTGTCGGTGTACCACAAATCACAGCAGTATATGATTGTGTCACGGAAGCTAGAGAACACGGTGTCACAGTGATCGCTGATGGCGGAATCAAGTACTCTGGTGATATTGTGAAAGCTATTGCAGCTGGAGCTCATGCCGTTATGCTTGGTAGCCTTCTCGCAGGTGTGAAAGAAAGCCCCGGAGAGATGGAAATCTATCAAGTCGTCAGTTCAAGACGTACCGTGGAATGGGTTCTGAGGCTTCGATGAAACGAGGCAGCCAAGATCGCTATTTCCAAGAAGCCGATAAAAAGTTCGTACCAGAAGGTATTGAAGGACGCGTCGCTTATCGTGGCGAACTAGCCGATACTGTCTATCAACTCATCGGAGGCCTCGATCTGGAATGGGTTATTGTGGGGCTGCCGATATCCGTGCGCTACGTGAGGACACTCAGTTTATCCGCATGACTGGTGCTGGGTTACAAGAAAGTCACCCTCACGATGTCCACATTACTAAAGAAGCTCCAAACTATTCACGCTAAACAACAAGCCGTTGTCTCTAAATTAGAGGCAACGGCTTTTCGTTATCATTTTTTTGACTTGGCCACGAGAATGACAGTACCACCATCATCCTGTGCAGGCAAGCTGACGGTCACTTTCCCATCTCGTTTGACGACGTACTGACGTCCGCTATAGCGGTCGACGAGCGTCGTTTTATGCTTGAGTTTTGTCTGGAACGTAATCGTTCGTTTGGCTTCTGTCGTGTTCAAGGCCACGAGAACTGAATCCTTGCCATGTTTCCGTTCAAAGACAGAGTATCCTGTAGCAGAGCCACCAGCAACGACCGCACGCGTCCCTTTACTAAACACTTTTGAATAGTCGGCACGAATGTTGAGCAGTTTTTGGTAATGCGTATGCATCGCTTTACCTTCCCCTTTGACTCGTTTCCAATCGAAGTCATAGCGGTTTTCATTGAATTCGCCCTTATCCATATCCATCGCATGTTTTCCGGATTGTCCAACCTCTTCACCATAATAGATGACAGGCTGTCCTTTCGCCGTCATTTGAAGCGAGGCGGCGACCATATGCTTCCCTTCATCGCCTCCAGCACGTGATACGAGGAAACCGTCCTCGTCATGACTGCTGAGGAATTGACCGAGTGTCGCTTCATTCGAGAGTTGCGTGTTGCGATATTGAAGCGCGCTCTCGACATCATCAATGTTCCCGTTGATGAAACGTTCGGCTTGATATTTGAAATCAAAGTCGAGAAGTGAGTCCATCTGCCCACTCTGCAAGTAACCGCCCGTGTTGTTCACACTCGCACCGTAATGTTCGCCAATCATTTTGAAATCTGGTTTGATGGCCGTCAATTCGTTTTTGAACGACTTCCATGTTGTGGAATCGACGTGCTTGACCGTATCGACGCGGAAGTAATCGATGGTGTTCCCTTTTTTCGTCTTCGAGCGCTTAATCCAGTCCGTCTGCCATTTGACGAGTTGTTGACGGACGGCAGCCTCTTCGGTCTTAAAGTCCGGCAGTCCGGAGAGAGACATCTTCAAGTCATCGCCATCGACCGGGTTCGAGCGAATCATGCCGTCGAAGACTTTGCGTTCTTTATTAGTAGGGAAGTTTGTGGCGCCCGTATCGACAGCTCCTGGTTCCATCCCATAGCCAGGATGGTTCAAGACGACGTCGACCATGATCTTGATTCCGCGAGCATTCGCTTCGTCAATCAGACGATGGAATGCTTTCATATCGCCGAGATGCTCATCGAGTTTTTCGAAGTTTTTCGCCCAGTATCCATGATAGCCATACTGTGATCCATCTTTACCGTAGCGAAGATCCCAATCGATATTATCGACAATCGGTGTAATCCAAATCGTGTTGATGCCTAGTTTATCCAAGTAATCGAGTTTCTTCGTCACACCGGCAAAGTCGCCGCCGTGATAAGACTCAAGATGGTCTTGGTCATAGTATTCACCGTTCGGGTTATTGTTCGTTTTATCCCCATCGTAGAAGCGGTCGGTCAGCATGAAGTAAATCCGTGCCTCATCCCAATCGAACTCTTGCTTGTCCTTCATCGAGACCGGTCGGACCGTTAACGATGTTTTCGTCTTATGGACGTTACCGTATTGATCAATCGCAGTAATCGTTAAGAATTTATTGCCCGGTTTGACGGTATCTTTGACTGCAATCGTCTGCTTGTTGAGAGCCGGGTCGACTTCTAGTTTAGCCGGTCCGCCAAGAGGACGCGCATCGATGAACAGTTGACGTAACTTGACGCCCTTCGGCAACGTCGGTTTCACTTGGACGACCGCGTTCTCTCGATAGCTGAGGGCTTTCGGTGCCACGCTTGCCGCTAGTTTAACGTTTGGACGACGATACTCGACGCTCGAAGCCTCGAAGTAAGGATCCTTCACTTCGGTCGTGACGCCGTCATTTGTGACAAGGAACGTATAATCATGTTTCCCTTCCGGTAATTTGACCGTATGACGGAACCATTCATTTTTTGCTTCATACGTCATCGGGTATGTCGTGCCATTGACTTTTAACGCGACACTGTCGATTTCATCGAGTTGTCCTGCTTCATACAACGCTTTGTCACGGTAGAAGAACGTGACAGCACCGTTTTCTAAAACCGGTCCTTGAATCGTCGGTACTTGGTGGAACGTCCCTTTGCCGCTCTCGACGACGATTTTCGTCACCCGGTCGCTCCCGAGTTTCACATAGCGGTCTTCCCCGTAACCATCTTTTACGGCCCAATCCGTGCCTTTGCGGATGACAAAACCGACATTGGTCGCATCTTTTCCGACTGGGATTCGGAAGATGGCGCCGCCTTCGGTGATTTTATACGGGTCAACTTGACCGTCTTTGGCACCCGTGCTCCACGTCCATAAGTTCCAGCCCGTGTAATCGTTATCGGCCCGGACGTACAACATCTCGATGTAGCGTTGTGTTTTCCATGGATCGGCGATTTCAGTGATGGTTTTAAATGACGTCGTCAATGCCGGCAACGTCGTGTTCGATAGATATCCTTTCACAGCACCCGCGGGAAGGGTCGCGGTATACGTTTGATTCAAACCGAGTGCCTCGGTTGGTGTGACGGTCACGGTCGATCCACTCGCTTCAGCCGTGAACGGTACAGCTGTCTCGCCATTCATCAAGCTGATGTTCGAAGCATCTAACGACACAGGTTCATTGAACGTCCATGTGATTGGGGATTTGATGTCCACTTGTTCCGATTGATTGGCCGGCGTGACCGCTGTCACTTCGAGTTGACTGACCGTCTCGACACCGCTCAACGTGAAAGCTGGGCTATATACCGATTGTGTCGACGGAGTCGCCGAAACGTTCCAACTATCGGCGACTTTATTGGCCGTATTGCTTGGAATCGTGTCGAACGCACCGTGCTCGGTCGCGTTATTCCCGCTGAGTACCGTGAGGACCCGAACGGTATCATCATTGTTTAGACCAAGCAGGGACAATGGAATTTTGCCTTCAAAGCCTTTCGTGCGATCAATGGCAAACGAGGCGCCGTTTAAGTTGCTCAAGTTTGCGAGCGGCGTGGATTTCCCTGCTTCATACAGAGCGGCTTCTTTTACTGACGTGTCGCCATCGACGCGAAGTAAAATATGATACTGTGGTTTTTTATCGGTTTGGCTAAAGTTGAACGGATAGCCGAGTGGGTTGGTCGCCACACCTGAATCTTGTTCATTGATTTGAAGAGCGATATTTATGTATTGACCGTTGTCGCCCCAGTTCGGAACGTTGTTCGCATCCACATAAAAGTAAAGGTTACGCGCATCGTTCTGCAGATAAATGTCTCCTAAATCAAATCCTTGCCAACCTGCCTGGGGGGATGTGGCAAGCGCTGGCGTGTTCGCCCAATCCGTTTTTAAGCCATCAATCGAGATTGTCGCAGGCTCGGCCAATGCGTTCATCGGAACACCGGCTTGGATGAGGAGAACGGATGATAAAAGTAATGTAGTCGTCTGTCGTGCCGTTTTCTTCTTCATAAAGCACCTCTTTCATGGAATGTGTCGTCCACAGGGCAACGAATTATCAAAATTGTGCAAACGGTTTCAGGAATAGTTTAGCTGAATATGTAAGCGCTCACAATATATTTTTTAAAAAATAATAAAAACGCCTATCGGTTAGAGAGGCGTTTGGTTCACGAATCGTCCTTTGACAATCAAACGTTCGGTCGCATCGAACGTGCATGTGACGAGCGTAATCGTCGGTTCTGTTGTCGGGTCGAGCACGTCGACCCGTGTCGGGGGAACGGTCTCAAGCGAAGTGACTTCGTATTCGAACGTATGTGTCATGTCGGTCAAGTAGATGGACATGCCGATGTCGATGATGTGAAGCGGACCGAACAGGGTGGTCGGGCTTTGCGTATAGTGACCCGCGAGTGCATAGTTTCCGCTTCCCATTCGTTGGTCCGGATCCATCGTTCCGGCACCGACCGCCAAATTCTCATTGTCGAGCCCATATAAGATCGGGAGCTCGAGCTCGACATCTGGAATCGAAATGAGGCCGATGGTCGGTAAATCATGAAACCGATTGCGCACGGTGAGAAGTTGTTCCCATGATAACGGCTCGACGTTTGAAAACTCAAATTCACCGGCTTCTGGCTGTTTCGGTTGGATTTCGGCGGTCACTTGTTGACTGTTCCATGCCGTGAGTTGGTCTTTCCACCACGATTCGGATAACAGGAGTGTACCAATTAACAAGAGGAGCCCACCGATGACATAGCGTGACCGTTTCATCCATCTCTTCCTTTCGCAATGTTCCAACACGACATGAGTGCACTGACGGCAGCGGGTAATACTTCTTCAGATAAGGCAGCAAACCCGAATAAAAGCTGTGGGACCGTATCGCTTGAGTTGATGCGATAGTCTGTCATCGCATTGAGGCGGATATTCGAAGCCTCGGCCGATCGTTTCAATTGTCCGCTCGTCTCGGTCGTCCGCACAGACAGGACGACGTGAAGGCCGGCGCTCGCCCCTGTGATGGAGACGGTCGGTTCATAAGGTTTAAAGGCGGCGATAATGATTTCAAGTTTCCGGCGGTATGTCTTTCGCATCCGGTTCAAGTGTTTCTCAAAATCGCCGGTCGCCATAAATGCTGCCAACGTATGTTGTTCGAAACGGGGGACGCTGCACGTGAAGTGACGATAGCGTTCTCGATAGCGATTTAACAGCGGAGGCGGGAGCACCATATAACCGATGCGCAAGGAAGGCATCAATGATTTCGAGAATGTGCTCAAATAGATGACACGCTCGTTTTGATCCATACTTTGCAAAGAGGGAATCGGTTTGCCGCTATAACGGAATTCACTATCGTAATCATCTTCAATCACATACGTCTGTCGCTCCGATGCCCAGTTGAGCAAGCGTTGACGTCGACTGACAGATAGAATGGTCCCGGTCGGAAATTGATGGGCCGGTGTGACATAGAGGGCATCAATGGATGCTTGCTCCACCAGGTCGACACGAACGCCGCTCTCATCGACAGGAATCGGGATGAACGTCCGCTGTTGGTGCGCGAACAGCTGACGAGTCAGTGGATAACCAGGATCCTCAATGCCGAACGTCGTAGTATCCGGCAACAGTTCTAACAATTGGGGCAACAGCTGCTCGGTTCCCGATCCAACAACGATTTGTTCGGGAAAACAATGCACACCACGCGAATGATAGAGATAGGTCGCAATCTCTTGGCGAAGGACGAAATCGCCTTGGACAGAGCCGAGTGACAGCAAATCGTGGTTTTCTTCCGACACGACTTGTTTTAAGTGCCGGCGCCAACGTTCGAACGGGAAAGCGGTCGTATCGATTTGACTCGGATACAAGTCGAAGTCATATGTTTTTTTCACCGGGAGCGGTTCGATGACGCTACTGCCGCGCCGGACGTACAGTTCTTCTTGCGGTAATACGTAGAAGCCTTTGCGTGGCAACGACTCGATGTATCCTTCCGCGAGCAGCTGAGCATAAGCCAGTTCGACTGTCGTTTGTGATACATCTAAAAACTCGCCTAACTTACGTTTGGACGGAAGTTTTGTCCCGGTGGTGAGGGTGTCATCGACGATGGCTTGTCGAATGTGTAGATAGAGTTGTTCATACAACGGGACGCTCGAGTCAGCCTCGAGTGAGAACGTGAGCATATCCATGGTGTGTCCTTTCTAGTCAGCCAAAGAAAAAATAAAGTACGAATCCGATGACGAGGAGGAGCGAGACGACTCCCGTTTTTCCAAAAAAACTGCGCTCATGCGCTTCGTCACGACTGTTCCATTGATCCATTCCATCATCTCCTTTAATCTTTACACCATTCGAGAATCAAGAAATGAAGTCCTTTATTTAAACTGACCACTTCAAAAAACATAAAACTGGCACTTTCAATATAGTCAAATCAATTTATACTTGCAAGTAGACTAGCTTATTGGAGGGGATCCATTTGGAAAAGAGACAAGTAGGGACAGACAAAGTAAAACGCGGTATGGCCGAAATGCAAAAAGGTGGCGTCATCATGGACGTCATCAACGCAGAACAAGCCAAAATTGCTGAGGCAGCAGGTGCAGTTGCCGTCATGGCACTCGAGCGCGTACCTTCAGATATTCGCAAAATGGGCGGCGTCGCGCGTATGGCCGACCCGACAATCATTGAAGACGTCATGAGTGCAGTATCGGTACCGGTCATGGCGAAGTGCCGCATCGGTCACATCGCTGAAGCACGTGTCCTTGAATCAATGGGGGTTGATTTCATTGACGAGAGTGAAGTGTTGACACCTGCTGACGAAGAGTTCCATCTCTACAAACGCGACTACAAAGCACCGTTCGTTTGTGGCGCGCGGGACCTTGGTGAAGCATCACGCCGCATCGGGGAAGGTGCAGCGATGATCCGGACGAAGGGTGAGCCGGGAACCGGCAACATCGTCGAAGCGGTTCGTCATATGCGTACCGTTCAAGCCCAAGTGAAACGCTTGCTCTCGATGAGCATCGATGAAGTGATGACGGAAGCGCGTGATCTTGGTGCTCCGTTTGAAGTGCTCATGCAAATCCGTGAAGCGGGTCGCCTCCCGGTCGTCAACTTCGCAGCAGGCGGAATTGCGACACCAGCCGATGCGGCACTCATGATGCACCTCGGAGCGGACGGCGTCTTTGTCGGATCAGGAATCTTTAAGGCGGAGAACCCTGAGAAGTTTGCCCGTGCCATCGTTGAAGCTACGACGTACCATGATGACTATGAGCGCATCGCGCACTTGTCGAAAGGACTCGGCGAAGCGATGAAGGGACTCGACGTCCGCACGCTCAAACAAGAAGAACTCATGGCACCGCGAGGTTGGTAAGATGACCACGATTGGTGTACTCGGAATGCAAGGTGCAATTCGCGAACACGTTCACATGCTCGAAGCACTTGGTGTGAATACGCTCGTCGTCCGCTCGGTCGATGACTTAAATCGAATCGATGGACTCGTCTTACCGGGTGGGGAGAGCACGGCAATGCGTCGTCTGCTCGATCGCTACGAGTTACTCGAGCCGTTACGTGAGAACACGGAATTGCCGATGTTCGGAACGTGCGCCGGGTTGATTCTGCTCGCGACCGAAGTCGAAGGGTATGATGCGCATTTGCGTAAAATCCCGATGACGGTCAAACGGAACGCGTTCGGACGACAAGTCGATAGCTTTGAAGTCGATTTAGCGGTCAAAGGAATCGATGATGCGGTCGAAGCGGTGTTCATTCGAGCACCGCAAGTCGCATCGGTCGAAGCAAACGTCGACGTGCTCGCCGAGGTCGAGGAGGCGATTGTCGCGGTTCGGTATGACAAGTATATGGCCTGCTCGTTCCATCCGGAATTGACAGACGACTTGTCGATGCACCGCTATTTCTTAGATATGGTTGAAGCGACGAAGCGTCAACTCGCCTGATTGAAGGGCTCCCTAGCAAATAGGGAGTCTTTTTCATGTGTTTTTTTGCTACACTATAACGAGATACGTATAGAAAGGGGCAAGACCGTGAGACGAAGATGGATCGGATGGATGCTCGTTTGGGCAATCCTTTTAAATATGATCGTGCCGACAGATGCATCGGCGGCACCTAAAGTCGACGCGACCGGCGCGATGCTCGTGGACATGACGACGGGACAAATCCTGTTCTCACAAGAAGAGGACGCGATGCTTCCTCCGGCATCAATCACGAAGCTGATGACCGCATTTTTAGTCCGGGAAGCCATTGAAGCGGGTGACCTCAGTTGGAACCAAGAAGTGACCCCGAGCGACAAGGCGTTGGCGCTGACCCGAAAACCAGGATTGGCTCGGATTCCGCTCGTCAATAAACCGTACACGGTGAAAGAGCTATACGACGTGGCGTTGATTCGTTCCGCGAACGAGGCAGCGGTCACATTGGCCGAGGCCGTCTCTGGTTCGGAAGGGGTATTCGTAAAGAAAATGAACGAACGGGCGACCGAACTTGGCATGACCCAAACGACGTTCGCCAATGCGTCAGGACTTGACTCGGTGTCAGCCGGACGCCCTGGGGAGAATTTGACATCGGCCAACGACTTGATGATGCTCGCTTTGGCGTATTTGACGAAATTCCCAGAAGTGCTCGATGTGACGAAACAAGCGTATGTCGATATCGATGGTGTCCGTTTCGAAGCGACGAACCGGATGCTCGCCGGTCGTGATTTGGCATACCCGGGGATGCTCGGTTTAAAACCGGTACGACCGATGACGCCGGATACTGCTTTATCGGCGTGTCGACGCGAGACGGACGGACCGTGCTGTCGGTCGTTCTCGGAGCGGAAACCGATCAAGGCCGCTATACCGCGACTAAGGCGCTTCACGACTATGCCTATGGCGATTTCGTCTTGACTCCGATTTTACGGACCGGTGAAATCGTCCCGGCGACGCTCCATGTTGCCGAAGGTACAGTCGAGTCGGCGAAAGTGCGTACCACATCAGCCTTTGAAGTGCTCGTGGAGAAAGGGCAGGCTGTTCCCGAACCGACGTATGACCTTCCCCATACGAAAGCTCCGATTGCGGCCGATCAACAGGTCGGGACCGTCACAATCGAGCCTGCTGGAAGCGTTCGGTATCTCGACGGAGAACAACCACCGAAAGGAACGCTCGTCGCGGCCGAACCAGTCGAGATGGCGTCGTTTTTGACACGCATGACGCGTGCCTTCTCGGACTTTTTAGATGAGATTCGACTCGTTCTCGGAAAACTGAGCCTTGTCGATAGAGTTGAGATGTTGTAAAGTAAAACTAATTCAATGACAGATGCAATGATGAGGAAAAGTACGTTACGGTCATCTACTGACAGAGAGCTAGTGGTTGGTGCAAACTAGTGGGATGGTGTAACCGAATCGGCCTCGGAGCATTGGCTTGGAAACAAGTCACGTTACGCACACGTTACGTGCATCGAGTGGCCCGATTTCGGGCAACGAGGGTGGCAACGCGGATCCAAGGTGGTTCGTCCCTTTCCTACGGGAAAGGGGCGTGCCACCTTTTTATGTGAAAAAAGGAGGAATAACAAATGTTAGACATTAAACGATTACGAACAGATTTTGAAGAGATTAAAACGAAGCTAGTTCATCGCGGCGAGGATTTGAGTGCGCTCGATCGTTTCCCGGAGTTAGAAGAGAAACGCCGCAACTTGATCAATGAGGTCGAAGTGAAGAAAGCGAAACGAAATGAAGCGACGAAGCAAATTGCGGAATTGAAACGCAATAAGCAAGATGCGGATGGACCGATTCTCGAGACACGCCGTCTCGGGGATGAAATCAAATTGCTCGATGAAGAGTTGCGTGAAGTCGAGGCCGAGTTAAACTTGATTCTCCTCAGCATCCCGAACATCCCGCACGAATCAACGCCAATTGGCGAAACGGAAGACGATAACGTCACGATCCGTGAAGTCGGAACAAAACCGACGTTCGAATTCGAACTCAAACAGCATTGGGACGTCATGGAAGACTTGAAAATCGTCGATGTGGAACGAGCGGGTAAAGTGACAGGCAGCCGGTTTGTCTTTTATAAAGGTCTCGGCGCACGTCTCGAACGTGCCCTCATCAACTTCATGATGGATATGCATGCCGATGAACATGGCTATTCTGAAGTGCTTCCTCCTTATATGGTCAATCGAGACGCGATGACCGGGACGGGACAACTTCCTAAGTTTGAAGAAGACGCATTTAAAGTCGCGGACACGAACTACTTCCTCGTACCGACGGCAGAAGTTCCGGTGACGAACATGCACCGTGACGAGATTATCGCGGAAGACCAACTTCCAATCACGTATACAGCGTATAGCGCTTGTTTCCGTTCAGAAGCAGGATCAGCCGGACGCGACACACGTGGTTTGATTCGTCAGCACCAGTTCAACAAAGTCGAACTCGTACGCTTCGTGAGACCGGAAGAGTCTTATGAACAACTCGAACTCTTGACTGGCCACGCTGAAGAAGTGCTTAAGCGTCTTGGTCTCCCATATCAAGTGCTCAGCATGTGTACGGCAGATCTCGGCTTCACGGCGGCGAAGAAATATGACATTGAAGTGTGGATGCCGGCGCAAGGGATGTACCGTGAAATCTCATCTTGCTCAAACTTTGAAGATTTCCAAGCACGCCGGGCCGGAATCCGCTTCCGTCGCGATGCGAATGCGAAACCGGAGTTCGTCCACACGCTCAACGGATCCGGCCTCGCGGTCGGCCGGACTGTGGCTGCGATTTTAGAGAACTTCCAACAGGCTGACGGCTCGGTCGTCATCCCAGAAGTGCTCCGTCCGTATATGGGTGGCGTCGAGAAAATTGAAATGCCTCGTTAAGGCAGCATCCATCCCGTCTGAACTGTTTTGTTCAGACGGGATTTTTTTCGGTTTTTTTTTAATGTTTTTGCGCAAAAGGGTTTGACATCTGTCTGCCAAGTTGGTACTATAAATCATGTCGAGCGAGATGTTTGCTCGCCAATTGTATATGAGCTTTGGAGGTGTACCCAAGTGGTTTAAGGGAACGGTCTTGAAAACCGTCAGGGGTGTAATAGCCTGCGTGGGTTCGAATCCCACCACCTCCTCCATTTTCTTTTTTTTACACTTTTTTAAGCCTGGAGTTGTACCCAAGCCCGGCTGAAGGGGACGGACTCGAAATCCGTTAGGAGTCGTAAGGCTCGCGTGGGTTCGAATCCCACCAACTCCGCTTGTTTTGGCATCTGCATGGGCAGATGCGTTTTTTTATGGTCGTAGACTCCGGTCTACGGCTTTTTTTGTTTGTGTCAATCCTGCGAAATGTCACTAATTCGTTGAGCAATCGGGAATCTTATTCATATAGACTGTACTGGCGCAGACGGAAGGAGTGGAGCGTCATGAATTGGATTGACGTATATATCGATGAAGTCGTACGGCACGTCCCTCCGAAACGGCGGGAAGAAGCGGCCGTTGCCGTTCGACAATCCATCGAGTCATCGTTGTCAGACGAACCGAGCGAAGCGGAAGTGAAGCGTGTGTTAGAGGAGATGGGGCATCCAGTCGTTGTGGCGTCGCGTTACAAACAAGGGCAATACGTGGTCGGTCCTCGCTTTTTCCCGATGTATGTGACCGTTATTAAATTGGTCGTTCCGATCGTTTTAGGATTCGTCTTCTTCGGGCTTGTGTTTGCGAGCATGCCGACGTTCTCAGGGCCACTATTTCCGACGGTCAGTACGTTCCTCATGAACATGTTTGATGCGTTATGGGATGTCGCGATTCAGCTCATCTTTTGGATCACCCTCGTCTTCTTTTTGATTGAGCGTTACGCACCTGACGACACGCCGGCACCGGATATGAAGTGGGACGTGTCGAAATTGAAAGAGTACGCACGAGGTGGTCGCATCAGTAAGTTCGATGCCGGATTCGGTTTATTTTGGACGGCCGTGTGGTTCGCGGTGTATCTCAACGCCGAACGCTTGCTAGGGATTTATGAATCGACAGCTACGGGCTTTTCGATGATCACGCCGATCTTCAATCAAGCGTTTTTGATGGACGTGATTGGGTTGTTTGTCACCGTCATTTTGCTCCAGGTCGTATTAGGGGTGTGGAAATGGATGAAAGGGCACTGGACGTATGCACTCGCATCCTATAACTTGGTGTACAATCTCATCTCGGCGACGTTCATCATTTGGATGGCGGGCTCGTCACGCTTGTTCGATGCGCGTTTTCTAAGCTGGATTGAGACGAACGTCCCGGACGGGGTGCTCTCGTTTGATTGGGTGTTCGGGTTGGTCGTCGCCATCACGATTTTGGCAGCCATGTTCGACTCCATCGATGGTTTCCGAAAGGCTCGGAAGACGCCGACGTATCGAAAACCTCAGATCGCCCACACGTAAAAAGAAGGTGCACCGCTCAAGTGAGCAGTGCACCTTCTTTGGTTATCTGACTTTCGCTTCGCGAGCGATCGTCAATTGTTTCTCGATTTTCTCAAGGATGAGTTCAACCGAGTTCGGGTCGTTAATCAAGTCATACTCTTCGATTGAGAGACGGAGTACCGGGCAAAGGTTGAAGTTGTTGATCCACTCCGTATAGCGCGCGTACATTTCTTCCCAATACGTGATTGGTGTTTGTTGCTCCATCTCACGTCCGCGCATTTGAATACGGTCGAGCACTTGCTCGAACGAACCTCGAGATAGATGAGTAAGTCAGGATGCGGGAAGAACGGTGTCAGCACCATTGCTTCAAACAAACTCGAGTACGTCTCGTAGTCGGTTGGAGACATCGTCCCTTTTTCGTAGTGCATTTTGGCGAAGATGCCTGTATCCTCATAAATCGAACGATCTTGGATGAAGCCGCCGCCATATTGGAAAATCTTCTTCTGTTCTTTAAAGCGTTCCGCCAAGAAATAGATTTGGAGGTGGAAGCTCCAACGCTCGAAGTCATGATAGAATTTATCGAGATAAGGGTTCGTATCTACTTTCTCAAGTGAAGTGCGGAAGTTGAGGGCGTCGGCAAGTGAGTTTGTGATTGTCGATTTACCGATTCCGACCATTCCACCGATCGTGATGATCGTGTCATTCGGAATGTTATATTTTTCATTCAGCGTCATTTGATTTGTGCTCCTTTAGTCAATTCTAATTCACGTTCGATCGTTGCGAGGACGTGTGTCAAATCGTCCGGGTTTTGGACGAAATCGAGCTCATCTCCACTGAACGAAAGAATCGTCACTTCGGGGTGTGTCGCGCGGTATGATTCGATAAACGTTTCATAATCGCGGGCGAGCTGTTCGAGGTAGTCGCGAGACATATTCTCTTCTACTTCACGTCCACGCAAAGCGACACGTTTCATCAACGTCTCGATGCTGGCGTGTAAGTAGATGACGACATCAGGCTTCGGCATATCGTGTGTCAAAATCTTATAGATTTGCTCATATTTGTTCAAATGAGCTGGTCTCAGGGAACGGTGGGCAAAAATCAAGTTTTTGAAAATATGATAGTCCGAAACGACGGATTGCTGTTGACTCAAGTGGTGTTTGTGGATATCGTCTAATTGCTTGAAGCGATTGCAAAGGAAAAACATTTCCGTTTGAAAACTCCATTCGTCGATATCTTCGTAAAACTTGCCGAGAAACGGATTCTCTTCTACAATTTCATTCAGCATCTGCATTGAAAAGTGCTGACTGATGATATGGGCCAGTGACGTTTTCCCGACACCAATCGGTCCCTCTACCGTTATAAACATATGATGTCATCCTCCATTATCCAAAGTGCAAGTTCCATTCTAGCATACAATGAAGTGGATAGGGCGAGCGAAATGAATTTCATTTTTTTTCATAATAAGTGATCAGAAACGGAGTGTGTATATGGAACGAGATGAACGATTTATGAGCTCGCCATAGAAGAAGCAAAGAAAGCAGAAGTAATCGGCGAAGTGCCGATCGGATGCGTCATCGTCAAAGGTGATGAGGTGATTGCCGCGGGTCATAATCGCCGAGAAACCGACTTATTGGCCGCGGCTCATGCCGAAATGATTGCGATTGAACAAGCGAACCAGGCGCTCGGCAATTGGCGTTTAGAGGATTGCGAACTGTTCGTCACGTTAGAGCCTTGCCCGATGTGTGCGGGGGCCATCGTGCTGTCTCGTGTGAAACGTGTCATCTTTGGTGCCCATGATCCGAAGGGAGGATGTTGCGGTACGCTCATGAACCTCGTTCAAGACGAACGCTTCAACCACCAAGCTGAAGTGACGGAAAATGTTTTAGCAGAAGAGTGTGGCGAGTTGCTGACAGTCTTCTTCCGAAACCTCAGAGAACGGAAGAGGCAAGCGCGGCTTGAACAGAGAGGTTGCAACCCATCTGATTAAACAGTATAATGTAATAGCACTCAACGTAGTGCCTAACTTCATTTACCCATTTGCCGTGCTAGGCGGGGAGGTAGCGGTGCCCTGTAACTCGCAATCCGCTATAGCGAGACTGAATTCCGATTCGAGGGAGTGCATTGGTGTGGCCTGTCCTCGTGTAAGTGGCGTTGACGTCTGAGTCCTGCGCAACGGTCACCCATGAACCAGGTCAGGTCCGGAAGGAAGCAGCCTTAAGTGGTGACGTACCGTGTGCCGCAGGGGTGCTTGGGCCGAGCAAACTGCACGAGTAACGCACATTGACGTGCTTTCAGAAATCGGTGCGCGGCAGATTTATTTAATAACTTCAATCTACGGCCCCAGGGTTGTAGATTTTTTTGTATGATGAAATAGAGAATGTAAGGAAGAAAGGAGGCGGGGACATGGCGTATCAAGCGTTGTATCGGGTTTATCGTCCGCAGTCGTTCCAAGAGGTTGTCGGTCAAATTCATATCACACGTACGATTCAAAATGCGTTGCTTGAAGAACGAATGTCACATGCCTATTTGTTCTCGGGTCCACGAGGGACCGGTAAGACAAGTTTGGCGAAAATTATCGCGAAAGCCATCAACTGTGAGACAGCACCCACACGAGAACCGTGTAACACGTGCCCGACTTGTATGGCCATCACGGAAGGGACGAGCCCGGACGTGTTTGAAATCGATGCGGCTTCAAATAATGGGGTCGATGAGATTCGAGAAATTCGGGATAAGGTCAAATATCCGCCTTCTCAAGCGCGTTTCAAAGTATATATCATTGATGAAGTGCACATGTTGTCGACCGGTGCCTTCAATGCGTTGTTAAAAACGTTGGAAGAACCGCCGGCGCATGCCATCTTTATTTTGGCGACGACGGAACCGCACAAAATCCCGGCGACGATCATCTCACGTTGCCAGCGCTTTGATGTGAAACGGCATGAAGTCGGTCAATTGCAAACACGTATGGCATATATCTTGAACGATCAAGATTATGACTATGATCCGGAGGCGCTCAAGCTGATTGCCCGTGCTGCCGATGGCGGGATGCGCGATGCACTCAGCCTACTCGATCAAGCGCTCGCTTTTAGCGATGGCCGTTTGACCGAAGACGCTGTTCTAGAAGTGACCGGCGCGGTAACGGATGATGCCCTGCTTAATATGGCTTATGGCTTACAACAGAAACAACTCGATCAAATTTTGAGTACGTTGGAAACGATGCTTCGTGAAGGGAAAGATTTAAAGCGATTCATTGAAGATCTCGTATTCGTTCATCGTGATGCTTTACTATTAAAGGCTTCACCTCAAGCCGTCGATTTACTCGAACGCGCCCGTCCGACAGAGGCGTTCCGACAATTTGTTGAAGCGACATCGACGGACGAACTGTTCCAAGTGATTGAAGAGTTGAATGACTGTCAGCAACAGATGCGATTATCAAACCATCCGAAAGTCTTAGTTGAGTTAACGTTTATTCGGATTGCCGAACAAGGACGGACGATGACAGAGCAGATGAAACAACTTCAAGAGCAGGTCCGTGAACTGAGTCGCGAGTTGAATGAAGTCAAGAAAACGGGTATCCCTGTAGCGGAAGCGACTACGGAGAAACCGAAAGTTGCCAAGCGAACTCAAATTCGAGTCCCGAAAGAACGCATTCGTCAATTATTGCAACGAGCGGAACGCCAACACTTAAACGCAATCCGTGATAGTTGGGAAGACATCATGGGGAACATTCGCACGCAAGATGGTCCGATTTTTGCACTGTTCTATGAGAGTGAGGCTGTGCTTTGTGCTAGTGACACCTTACTGGTACAATTTAAAGATGGGATGACGTGGCATTACGAGCAGGTTAGCTCGAACGGTCGCACGCGAGACGTGATTGAACAAGCCTTATTCGAAGTGACTGGGATTCGTCGAGAAATCATGGCTGTACTCGAGACCGATTGGGTTGAGTTGAAGAATGAGTTCATCCTTCGTAAACAAGCTGAACGTTCGGATCATAAGGAAGAGGAAGTGGATGAAGAAGATCCACTTGTCTCAAAGGCCCTCGAACGTTTCGGTGATGTCGTTGAAATTGAAGAAGTTTAAAAGGAGGCGCTCTACATGCGTGGAATGGGAAACATGAACAACATGATGAAGCAAATGCAGAAAATGCAGAAAGATATGGCGAAAGCTCAAGAAGAATTGAAAGACTTAACGGTCGAAGGTACAGCAGGCGGCGGCATGGTTAAAGTAGTCGTTAGCGGACATAAAGAAGTGCTTGATGTCATTATTGCTGAAGATGCTGTGGATCCAGACGACGTCGAAATGTTGCAAGACCTTGTGTTAGCAGCGGTCAACGACGGGATGAAACAAGCTGACCAACTAGTTAATGATAAAATGGGACGTTTTACGCAAGGGATGAACCTTCCAGGTTTTTAAGTGAAGAAAGGAAAGATGCGAGTTGCAATACCCTGAAGCGATCGGACGTTTGATTGAAAGCTTTACAAAATTGCCGGGCATTGGTCCGAAAACTGCTATCCGTCTAGCGTTCCACGTACTTGATATGGAAGAAGACGATGTATTGACGTTCGCTAAGGCGCTTGTCAGTGCCAAACGTGATATTAAATATTGTACGGTGTGTGGACACATTACAGATGTTGATCCATGTGCAATTTGTACAGATTCGCATCGTGATGAGACGGTAGTCTGTGTCGTTCAAGATTCTAGAGATGTGATTGCGATGGAGAAGATGCGAGAGTACCGCGGGAAGTATCATGTCTTGCATGGAGCGATTAGTCCGATGGAAGGAATTGGTCCTGAAGACATTAACGTCTCGAGTTTGTTAACACGTCTCCAAGAAAATGAAGCGATTAGTGAAGTCATTTTAGCAACTAACCCGAACATTGAAGGGGAAGCGACTTCGATGTATCTATCTCGACTTTTAAAACCGACCGGTATCCGTGTAACGCGTCTTGCTCACGGGTTGCCCGTGGGTGGCGATTTGGAATACGCGGATGAAGTGACATTATCTAGAGCAATGGAAGGTCGACGGGAACTATGAAGTGGTTTCGTAAACCTTTACGCTATGGTTACGATCAAAGGTTTTTGTCGGAGCTGTTAGATGCTAAGGCGAAGTACGAATCGAAACGTCACATTCTTGAAGTGAGCATCGAAGATACCGGTGAGTTAGCAGCCCAAGTAAAACAAGCGGAAGCCCTATACTTCTTTTATTTGAAAGAAGCGAAGCGACGCAATGTTTCACTGTCTAACTTAAGGTCGTAAGGCGAGATATTCCATCTCGCCTTTTTCTATGCTGAACCAATCTAGCAAATACATCGAGCATTTTTTATCTATATAATGAAGGAACTAGAATTATATGAAGAGATTTGAAGCGATAGACAACTGGAATGAAAAATAAATTAAAGTTTTTCTAAAAAAGCTATTGTGCATTTAAAGTTTTATTGATATATTAATAGACGTCGCCGAGAGTGGTTTTAAAAATCGAAAAAAGATATTGACTTCTAGTTGATAGCTTGTTAAGATATTTAAGTCGCCAAGAACGACAGACGAACTTTGAAAACTGAACGATGAGGCAAAAAAGTTTTACAATGTTTGAATGAAGCGCAAGCTTCGTCATTTTTAAAGAGCTATATCAAATTCTTTGGAGAGTTTGATCCTGGCTCAGGACGAACGCTGGCGGCGTGCCTAATACATGCAAGTCGAGCGCAGGAAACCGGCGGAACCCTTCGGGGGGAAGTCGACGGAATGAGCGGCGGACGGGTGAGTAACACGTAAAGAACCTGCCCTCAGGTCTGGGATAACCACGAGAAATCGGGGCTAATACCG